>JBFIES010000001.1:0-924363 GCA_041603235.1 Panacagrimonas sp.
CGCTTAACTCGTTTCGCGACACGGAAATCTGGGTTCTGAAATAGCATGCCATGCGACCATGTATACACCCCGACTTCTTCACCTAATATCCAGAGTTTCACCAGAGTCACCGCCATCCTTCGATTGGCTGTTGTTCAACGCCTAATGGACGACAAAATGTCTGATAACCCAGCTTGATGTCTTATAATCTGGACGCCAAATCTGTACTTGACTGATTTTGTTGTTTTTTTGATTTTCATGGGGGTGATCCGTGGATTCAGACTCAACATCTGGCGTTGCCCAGCCTCCCAAGTTGCTCGATCAGGTCCGTTTTCTGATCCGTGCGAAGCACTATAGCCGTCGCACCGAAATTGCATACGTGGACTGGATACGGCGCTTCATTCTGTTTCACGGTAAGCGTCACCCCAAGGAAATGGGTCGCGTCGAGGTAGAGGCGTTTTTATCCCATCTGGCGGTGGACCGCAAAGTTGCGGCGAGTACGCAGAACCAGGCTTTGGCTGCCCTGCTCTTTCTCTACCGCGAGATTCTGGAGGTGGAATTGCCTTGGCTGGACAACGTCACCCGTGCCAAGAAACCTGCACGCCTTCCCACCGTGCTCACGCAGCAGGAGGTTCAGGCGGTGCTGCGGCAATTGAACGGCACATCGGCGCTGGTCGCCCGGTTCTTGTACGGAACCGGTACTCGCCTGCTGGAGGCGCTGCGCTTGCGGGTAAAAGATCTGGATCTGGAGCGGCGCGAAATCATCGTTCGCGACGGCAAAGGCGCAAAGGACAGGGTCACGGTACTGCCCGATGCGCTGGTCGATCCGCTTCGCGTCCATCTGGCGGCGCGCCGCAATCTTTTTGATGAAGACCTGGCTGTTGGCAAGGCAGACGTCTGGCTGCCGGATGCGCTGTCCGTGAAGTACCCGAACGCGAGCCGCGAGTGGGGTTGGCAGTATGTTTTTGTAGCGCGCTCTTTTTCAGCGGACCCGGTCAGCGGTCAGGTGCGGCGGCATCATTTGAGCGAGAAGATCATCCAGCGTGCGGTGAAGGACGCGGTCCGTAATGCCAATCTGAGCAAACCTGCTTCTCCGCATACCTTCCGGCATTGCTTTGCCACGCATCTGCTGGAAGCCGGTTATGACATCCGCACGGTGCAAGAATTGCTGGGCCACAGTGATGTGAGCACCACCATGATTTATACGCATGTACTCAACCGGGGCGGACGCGGTGTGCGCAGCCCTTTGGACGCGTTGCACTGAGAAGGTTTGCACTCAGCTTTCTTGAGCCAGTGCATCAAGACAGCTTGAACTGACGCTTTCGTCGCTACCCGCCTGCCCTGCTGCCGACAAGCCGCTGTCTATTGACCGGGCTCGATCAGTTCTTCGGCTTCAAACCCGGCGGCTTTGCGGGCAGCTTCGTTGAATGGTTTCTGGCGGCGCACGCGGTGCTGGTCCAGCAGGGCACGGAAGGTGCTGATGGGCTCGCACCCCTCACGCTCACAGAGGTAGCGGTACCAGCGGGTACCAATGGCAACGTGCCGCACCTCTTCTTCAAGGATGACGGTGAGAATGTCCGCGCTGGCCTGGTCCCCTACTTCCTTGAGTCGCACGATCATCTGCGGCGTCACGTCCAGGCCACGGGCTTCAAGCACGCGAGGCACCAGCGCCATTCGCGCCAGGCCATGGTCTGCGGTCTTGACCGCTGCTTCCCACAGCCCGTTGTGCGCTGGAAATTCACCGTAGCTGCGACCCATGTCTGTCAGCCGACCGCGCAACATTCCAAAGTGGCGCGCCTCGTCCTTTGCCACGCTGATCCAGTCTTCGTAGTAGTCCAGTGGCATGCCCGCAAAGCGCAGCGCGGCATCCAGCGCCAGATTGATGGCATTGAATTCAATATGGGCAATGGCGTGAATCATGGCGGCGCGGCCCACCTCCGAACCCAGCCCTCTGCGCGGCACATCGCGCGGCGAAATCAGTTGCGGCGCTGCCGGCCTGCCCGCTTCAAGCTGATGCTGATCCAGTGGGGCTGCTTGCTGCAGCATTTGATGCAGTTCGGTGGTCTGCTCAACGGCAGCAACGCGTTCGCATTTTTCATCGGCGTCGCAACACCGCCACGCTGCTTCAAGAAGTTCAGACTGCATCGGGTGCTATCAGCTCAGGCCGCGTGCAAGATCGGCTTCGATGTCCTCAATGTCTTCAAGCCCCACTGAAATACGCAACAGGCCTTCATTGATACCCGCCGCCGCGCGTGCTTCGGCCGTAATACGCCCGTGCGTGGTGGTTGCAGGATGGGTAATGGTGGTTCGCGTATCACCCAGATTGGCGGTGATGGAGCACAGCTTGCAGGCATCAATGAGCTTCCATGCAGCCTCGCGTCCGCCTTCCACTTCAAACGAGACGATGGCGCCGTAACCACTGCTCTGCCGGCGAGCGAGTTCGTGCTGCGGGTGGCTGCTCAGCCCCGGGTAATACACGCGGCTCACGTTGATCTGCTCATTAAGCCAGGTGGCCAGGCGCCGTGCACTTTGCTCGTGCGCATTCATGCGCAGGGCAAGGGTTTCCATACCTTTCAGGAATACCCAGGCATTGAAGGGCGACAGGCACGGACCCGCGGTGCGCATGAACCCAAACACATCCTTGCCTACGGATTCGGCGTCGCCCACTACGGCACCGCCAATGCAGCGCCCCTGCCCGTCCAGAAACTTGGTTGCAGAATGAATCACAAAGTCTGCGCCCAGCTCCAGCGGCTTCTGGAACACCGGCGTCAGAAAGCAATTGTCCACGGCCAGCTTCGCGCCATGTGCGTGAGCAATATCGGCCAGCGCCCTGATGTCTGCGATCTCTGTAAGCGGGTTGGACGGCGTTTCCACAAACAGCATCCGCGTGTTGGGTCGGATGGCTTTTTCCCACAGCTCGGGCCGCGTCGGGTCAACGTAGCTGACCTCTACGCCAAACTTGACCAGATAGTTGTTGAACAGGTTGATGGTGGAGCCAAACAGGCCACTCGATGAAAGCAGGTGATCGCCTGCCTTCATGGTGGCCATAATCAGACTCAGTATGGCCACCATGCCGCTGGCCGTCGCCACGCAGGCATCGCCGCCTTCCATGATGGCCAGGCGCTGCTCAAACATCTTGACCGTGGGATTGGTGAATCGGCCGTAGACATTGCCTGCCTGCTCGCCTGCGAAAACACGCGCGGCTTCCGCTGCGTTGTTGAACACAAAGCTGGAGGTGGGATAGATGGCAGGCGAATGCTCCATCTCCGGGCTGCGCGATTGTGCAGCGCGAATTCCCAGTGTTGCCGGGCCCCAGTGCAGGCTCGGGTCGTCGTCAGCAGGCTTGTTGTCTTTCATGGTCATTCATCCAGCGCGGGCACAAAAAAACCCGCATCAAATACGGGCCGATGAACAACACTTGCGGGTAACGCTTAGCAGTAGTCAAAAGCCCGCAAGCGTGGAAATCGGCGTGGCGCGCAGTGTAGTGAGTGAGCTGCACAAGGGTCAAACCGCCGCCGCTTGCTGATGGGTTCGCTGGCTGGCACACAGGCCTCATTGCACCAACCAGATTGAGCCCCGCCTCAGCCAGCGCCGGCATTCTCCATTTCAATCACGGTCGAAACCATATTCTTGCGGGCTGCCTTGGCGGCATCAGACCGGAACAGTTCCAGCTGGCTCAGGTACTCGCTGGTGACGTCCTGGGTGATGTACTTGCCGGTAAAGACCGAGCATTCAAATTCCTGAATCTGGGCATGACGATGCCGCACAGCGTCAATCAGGTCTTCCAGGCTCTGGTAGATCAGGCGGTCCGCGCCGAGCAGCTTTTCAAGTTCCTTCTCCGACCGGCCGTGCGCAATCAGCTCATTGCTGCTGGGCATGTCGATGCCGTAGACATTGGGGAAACGCACCGGCGGCGAGGCTGAGGCGATATACACCTTGCGCGCTCCGGCTTCACGGGCCATGTCGATGATTTCCTGCATGGTGGTGCCGCGCACGATGGAGTCATCCACCAGCATGACGTTCTTGCCGCGAAACTCCACCTCAATGGGGTTGAGCTTCTGGCGCACACTTTTCTTGCGCTGGCTCTGCCCCGGCATGATGAAGGTGCGCCCGATATAGCGGTTTTTCACATAGCCTTCGCGATACGGCACGCCCAGATTGGAGGCCAGCTCCGAGGCAGGTACACGAGAGGTGTCGGGGATGGGAATCACCACGTCGATATCATGATCCGGCCATTCGCGCATGATGCGCTGGGCCAGTTTCTCGCCCATGCGCAAGCGCGCCTTGTGCACGTAGATGTTGTCCATGAGCGAGTCAGGGCGGGCCAGATACACATACTCAAAAATGCACGGCGAGTACGAAGGGTTCACCGCGCACTGACGCTTGTGCAGGCGGCCATCCATGTCGATAAACACCGCCTCGCCCGGGGCCACGTCAGCCACCAACTCAAAACCCAGTGCATTGAACGCCACGGATTCCGAGGCAATCATGTATTCATAGCCCTGCGCGCTCTTGCGCCGACCGTAGACCATGGGACGGATGCCGAAGGGGTCACGAAAGCCCAGGATGCCGTAACCACTGATCAGGGCGACGGCGGCATAGGCCCCGCGACAGCGGCGATGCACGCCGCCCACAGCAGCAAAGATGTCATCGGCCTGCAGGCGCAACTTGTTCTGGCACAGCAACTCGTGCGCAAAAATATTGAGCAGGACCTCGGAGTCTGAGTCCGTGTTGAGGTGCCGGCGATCTTCGGCAAACAACTCCAGCTTCAATTCTTCCGAGTTGGTCAGATTGCCGTTGTGCGCCAGTGAAATGCCGAACGGCATGTTCGTGTAAAAAGGCTGTGCTTCGGCTGAAGTGGTCACACCCGCCGTGGGGTAGCGCACGTGACCAATGCCCATGTTTCCGCGCAGCCGCACCATGTGCTCTGCCGCGTGAAACACATCGCGCACCAGACCGTTGTCTTTGCGCAGGTGCAGGCGAGAACCCTCGGTCGTGATGATGCCTGCTGCGTCCTGACCGCGATGCTGCAGCATGTTCAGGGCGTCATACAGATCCTGATTGACGACCGAGTGCGACTGAATGCCAACAATGCCGCACATTTTTCAGATTTCCTTTTTGTGCTCAACACCGGCGCTTGTCGCGTCGGGAAGCGTGGATGATTCAGGGTAAGCCTGTGGAACTGACTGCATCTTTCTCTGCTGCTCTTCAGGATTTGGGGTCGACTCCAGACTTTGCAATCGCGGTGCCAGATGCGGCAGCAGTTCGGCAGCGGCCTCGGCGTCTTTCCTGGGCACGCTGTCGGGTTTGAGCGGATCGAGCCAGGACTCCGGAATCACAACTTTGAATCCGTCGGCCACCACGGTGGCGGGCTCAATCAGTTTTGATTTGCTCCACCAGTTTTCCGCACTCATGCCAGCGGTGCTACCCAGCAACACGGCCAGACCCACCAGCAGAACCCCGCGCAGCAAGCCAATGCCCGCGCCAGTGGTGCGATCAACGGATGAGAAACGGCTTTCCCTGATTCGGGCCACCAGCACCGCCGTCAGGATGCCGCCAATCAGGAGGCCGCCGAGAAACAGGCCGCCATAGGCAATGCCGGTGCGCAGCAAAGGGGTCGCGATGGAGCCGCTCAGTGAGTCAGCAAAATGCGGACCAAACGCGATTGCCAGAATGAAGGCCAATGCCCAGGTTCCCAGACCAAAGACTTCGCGGACAAAGCCGCGCATCACGCCGATCAGGGCAGACAGCAAGATAATGGCAATGATGCCGTAGTCCACCCAGTTCATTGGATTTCCGGGGAAAGTGGAGAGCGACGCGTCTGCGGCAATTTTAGCATCCGCCAGTCGAATTCAAGTGAGCGTCTGCTCAGGCCATCTTCGACAGCAGAATTTTCTCGACATCGGCGCGTGATGCCGGAACCTTGATCAGTCCGCTCAAGCCGTCTTTCATCACGATATCCGGGTCCTTCAGGCCGTTGCCGGTCAGTGTGCAGACCACAGTCTTTCCCGCCTCGATCTTGCCGGACTTGATATCGCGCAGCGCACCGCAAAGCGAGGCCGCTGATGCAGGTTCGCAGAACACGCCCTCGCTCGCGGCAAGCAGCTTCTGCGTGGCAAGGATTTCCTCGTCGGAACACTCGTCGAACCAGCCGCCTGACTCGTTCTGCACTTTCCAGGCCGGACCCCAGCTCTGCGGGTCGCCAATACGAATGGCAGTGGCGACGGTTTCAGGGTTCTTGACCGGACCACCACGCAAGAACGGCGCGCTGCCGGACGCCTGATAGCCCACCATCTTCGGACGTGACTTGATGGGCTCGGGTGCTTTGAGTTCACAGGCACCCTCGCAGTAGGTGCACGCGGCGGTTTCCTGCCCGGCGCACTCGCAGTAACCAATCCAGTGCGCAGTGATATTGCCCGCATTGCCTACCGGCAGACAGTGATAGTCCGGTGCGCGACCCAAGGCTTCAACAATCTCGAACGCCGCGGTTTTCTGTCCCTGCAGGCGGTAAGGATTGATGGAGTTGACGATGCTGACCGGCGAGGTCTGCGCCACTTCCTTGACCAGGCGCATACCGTCATCAAAATTGCCCTGAATCTGTACCACCACCGCGCCATGGACCACGGCCTGCGCCAGCTTGCCCATGGCAATCTTGCCGTCAGGGATCAGTACAAAAGCAGTGATTCCGGCGCGCACCGCATAGGCGGCCGCAGCAGCAGAAGTATTGCCGGTCGAGGCACAAATGATGGCGCGGGCCCCTTCATGCACGGCCTGGGTCACGGCCACGGTCATGCCGCGATCCTTGAAGGAGCCGGTCGGGTTGAGACCTTCAAACTTCACGTACAGCTCGTTTTCGAAACCGAGCTGACGCGGCAGGTTTTCCAGCTTGATCAGCGGCGTATTGCCCTCGCCCAGCGCAATTGCCCGCGCCTCCCTGGCGATGGGCAAACGGTGGCGGTAATGATCGACGAGGCCGGTATAACGAGTCATAAGCGAGAGAATTCTGATGAATTGATGTCAGGCCCAGCTCAGGCCTTGAAGTGCTCCACCCGGATGCGGGTGGCATCGGCCCGGACGAAGGGCAATGCTGTCAGGCTTTTCAGGGCGCTGTCGAACTTGGCTTCCTGGACCACATTCGTGATCAGGGCAACGGTGGCATCTTCATGCTCACGCGGCTCCTTCTGCAGGATGGCTTCGATGCTGATGTCGGATTCCGCCAGCACGCTGGTCATGGCCTTGAGCACGCCGGGCTGGTCTGCCACCTGCACCCGCAGGTAGTAGCTGGATTCGATCTCGGAGATCGGCAGCAGTGGCAAAGGCTTGACGCCCTGAACGCCGAAACCGAGCGCCGGCACCTGATGCTGTGATGGCGCACCCAAGCCGCGTGCCACATCAATCAGGTCCGCGACCATGGCCGAGGCCGTTGCATCTCCGCCCGCGCCCGCGCCGTAGAAACCGACCGGACCCACGGCATTGCCCTGCACCACCACCGCGTTGAGCACGCCATCGACGCGGGCAATCAGTTGGTCATCAGGCACCAGCGTGGGATGCACGCGCAAGGACACGCCAGATTCCAGATGCTGCGCAATGCCGAGCAGCTTGATGCGATAACCCAGACTCTGCGCAATCTGCATGTCCTGGGTGCTGACCGAGGGCACGCCTTCGCAATGCACGGCGTCAAACGACAGGGGAATGCCGAAAGCGATGCTGGCCATGATGGTCAGCTTGTGGGCAGCGTCCACGCCCTGGATATCAAAGGTGGGGTCTGCCTCTGCATAGCCCAGCTTTTGGGCATCGGCCAGCGCATCGGCGAAAGACTGCCCCTTCACCGACATCTGCGTCAGGATGTAGTTGCAGGTGCCGTTGATGATGCCGGCCAGACCGGAAATGCGGTTACCGCTCAGGCCTTCGCGCAGCGCCTTGATGATGGGAATACCGCCGGCAACGGCCGCTTCAAAAGACACCGGCACGCCAGATTTGGCACCGGCCGCAAAAATCTCGTTGCCGTGCACAGCCACCAGCGCCTTGTTGGCGGTGACCACCGGCTTGCCGCGCTCCAGCGCCGCGAGTAACAGGGCCCGAGCAGGCTCCATGCCGCCAATGGCCTCGATCACGATGTCCACATCGGCGTCGCGTGCAATGTGCATCGGGTCCGCAACCAGCTCAATGCCGTCGGTGGAAACCGCGCGCTTGCGATTCAGGTCGCGTGCGCTGGCATGGGTCACCTGCAAGGGTCGGCCCACCCGTCGCGAAATCTCATCAGCGTTGGTGCGCAATACATTGACCACACCCTGCCCCACGTTGCCGAGGCCGAGCAGTCCGATCTTGATGGGTTTTGAAGACATGAAGTTCTTGGTTTGAATCCGTTGGTTTAAGTGTCAGACCGATTTGGCAGGCGGCCCTTGCTTGAGCATCTTCTTGATGCCGCGCACCGCCTGGCGGGTGCGATGTTCGTTCTCGATCAGCGCGAAGCGCACGTGGGTGTCGCCGTACTCGCCAAAACCGACGCCTGGCGAGACTGCCACCTTGGCCTCGCTGAGCAGAAGCTTGGAAAATTCCAGCGAGCCCATGTCACGAAAAGCTTCGGGAATTTCGGCCCAGACAAACATCGTCGCCTTGGGTTTTTCCACTTTCCAGCCAGCTGCGTTGAGGCCTTCGCACAATACGTCACGACGCAGCTTGTACATCTGTCGAATTTCTTCGACACAATCCTGCGGTCCTTCCAGTGCGGCAATGGCAGCCACCTGGATCGGCGTGAACATGCCGTAGTCCAGATAGGACTTGATGCGCGCCAGTGCGCCCACGAGCGTGGGATTGCCCACCATGAAACCGACGCGCCAGCCCGGCATGTTGTAGCTCTTGGACAGGGTGTAGAACTCGACGGCGACGTCCCGCGCGCCTTCAATTTCCAGCACCGAGGGCGCTTTGTACCCGTCAAAAACAAGGTCGGCATAGGCTAGGTCGTTGACCAGCCACATGTCGTTTTCCTTGCAGATATCGACGCACTTGCGGAAGAAGTCCAGATCCACACATTGCGTGGTGGGATTGCCCGGGAAATTGAGGATCAGCATCTTGGGCTTGGGCCAGCTTTCCACTACCGCCCGTTGCAGTTCCTCAAAGAAATCCACATCCGGGGTCAGGCGTACGTGGCGCACATCGGCACCGGCCAGGATTACGCCGTAAGGATGAATCGGATACGCGGGGTTGGGCACCAGCACCATGTCACCGGGAGCCAGGGTCGCAAAGGCCAGATGCGCAAGGCCTTCCTTGGAACCAATAGTGGCAATGACCTCGGTTTCCGGGTCCAGATCAATGTTGTAGTGGCGCTTGTACCAGCGGCTCATGGCGCGCCGCAGACGCGGAATACCCTTTGAAACCGAGTAACGATGGGTGTGCGTGCCCTCTTCGTCGTGGACTTCCGGGCGCACGTAGTCGCTCTCGGTGCCACGCACGGTGGCTTCAACCAGTTTGTCCACGATGTGCTTGGGCGTGGGCTGGTCCGGGTTGCCCATGCTGAAATCAATTACGTCATCCCCGCGCGCCCGGGCTGCCTTCTTCAACTCGCCAACGATGTTGAAGACATAAGGAGGCAGGCGCTCAATGCGCGGGAATTTATTTTTCACTTGGGATACCGCTCGGGCGGAGAAAATAGGGGGAATTTCCGGGGCGCGTATTAGACACGCCTGCGCCGCGCCCCGCAATGCAAATGCCATCTAAAAGCCTTGGCTGACCAAGTGCATAGCCCAAAGGCAGGCCACGACTGGCGCGCGCCTCAGGTTCAGGGCTTCAATAGTCTCGCGCTATATGATGAATAACAAATGATTGTTGGACCTATTGACGAGCGGCTCCTAGACTATCCCTCACCAAGCCTCTTCACCCCTTCACTCACCCTCACATTTCAATTGAAAAGGAGTTTCAAATGAGCGTTCTTGTCAATCGCCCCGCCCCCGATTTTTCCGCCCCGGCAGTCCTCGGCGACGGCACGATTACAGACACTTTCAAGCTGTCGGACCTGCGGGGACAGTACGTCGTGCTGTTCTTCTGGCCGCTGGACTTCACCTTTGTCTGCCCTTCCGAAATCATTGCGCATGAGAACCGCCGCAAGGCATTCGAAGAGCGCGGCGTGCAGCTGGTCGGCGTCTCAATCGACAGCCAGTTCACCCATTTCGCGTGGCGCAGCACCCCGGTTGAAAAAGGCGGCATCGGCGAAGTCGGCTTCCCGATGGTGGCTGACGTCAATCACGAGATCGTCCGCGCCTACGGCATTGAGCACGACAACGGCGTGGCCTTCCGCGGCTCCTTCCTGATCGACAAGGAAGGCGTGGTCCAGCACCAGGTTGTGAACAATCTTCCGCTGGGACGTGAAGTGGACGAGATGCTGCGCGTTGTTGACGCCCTGCAGTTCCACGAAGAGCACGGCGAAGTCTGCCCGGCTGGCTGGCGCAAGGGCCAGAGCGGCATGAAGGCCACCGCCGAAGGCGTTGCTGAGTACCTCAGCGCCAATGCAAGCAAGCTGTAAGACGCGGTAAAGAGACCGTGGCGGTGGGAGGCGTACACTCGCCTCCCACCGCCCTTCGGCAAGATTTTCAGACGAATAGCAGACCAATAAAATGAAACACCACCCCCTCATCATTCTCGGCTCCGGGCCCGCGGGTTACACCGCTGCGGTGTACGCCGCGCGCGCCAACCTCAAGCCGGTTCTCATCACCGGCCTGGAACAGGGCGGCCAGCTGATGACCACCACGGAAGTGGATAACTGGCCCGGTGACGTTGAAGGCCTCATGGGTCCGGCGTTGATGGAGCGCATGCAGAAGCATGCCGAACGCTTTGAGACTGAAATCATCTTTGACTACATTCACTCGGTGGATCTGAAGTCTCGCCCGTTCACGCTCAAGAGCGACCAGGGCGAGTACAGCTGCGATGCGCTGATCATCTGCACCGGTGCTTCTGCGCGCTATCTCGGTCTGCCATCCGAAGAAGCTTTCAAGGGCAAAGGCGTGTCCGCCTGCGCAACCTGCGACGGCTTCTTCTACAAGGGCCAGGACGTCGCCGTGATCGGCGGCGGCAATACCGCGGTCGAAGAAGCGCTGTACCTGTCAAACATCGCCAACAAGGTGACGGTGGTGCATCGTCGCGACAAATTCCGTGGCGAGAAAATCCTGCAGGACAAGCTGTTCAAGCGCGAAGCCGAAGGCAAGGTCGAGATCATCTGGGATTCCACCCTGGACGAAGTGCTCGGCGATCCGATGGGCGTCAGCGGCATGCGCGTCAAGAACGTGAAGAGCGGCGAGACCCGGGAGATTGATCTCAAGGGCGTATTCATTGCGATTGGTCACACCCCCAACACCGGCATCTTCGAAGGTCAGCTCGAAATGTCCGGCGGCTACCTTCATGTGCAAAGTGGCTCTGCCGGTAATGCGACGCAAACCAGCGTCCCAGGTGTCTTCGCGGCAGGCGATGTCATGGATCACGTCTATCGCCAGGCCATCACCAGTGCCGGAACGGGCTGTCAGGCTGCGCTGGACGCAGAGCGATTCCTCGACGAAATGGCGTCGGGAAAGAGCTGAGTCAAAGCAAGAGAAGTACGCCATGTCCGCCATGAAAGCGGACATGGCGCACACCTGAGGGAACAGACGTATTGCGCGGAGATACGTCTCAAGTCAGGCTCCCACTACAAGAACCAGAGGGGTCCGCACTTGAAAATGAAGTTGTATTGCAACGAGACATCACCCTATGCGCGCAAGGTGCGCGTCGTGGCGATTGAGCTCGGCCTCAGCGATCTGATTGAGGAAGTCCACTGCGACCCATTTTCCGCACCGCCGGAGTTGCTTGCGGCCAACCCCCTGTCGCGCGTACCGACACTGATCACCGAGAAAGGCGAGTCACTGCCCGACTCTGCCCTGATCATTGAATACCTTCAGACCCGCGGCCGTGGCTTGACGGCTTTGCCGCGTGGCTCAAAACGATGGTCATCCCTGCGGCGTGCATATCTTGCCGATGGTGCCATTGCTGCTGCCGTGGCAACCGTGGTCGAGCAGCGACGGCCTGAAGGCATCCGCCATGTGTCCTTCATGGATCGTCAGGCCGACGTGATCCGCAGAGCCATTGCAGTGCTGGACCTGGAAGCCGCGGAGCTGTCCACGGAAGCACCAAGCATCGTGGAAATTACCACCGGCATTGCACTCGCATATCTGGACCTGCGCATGCCGTACATTGAATGGCGAAAGGGCCATGAAGTGCTAGAGCGCTGGTTCGATGTTTTCTCCCAGCGAGATTCCATGCTGGCGACGGCGCCTCCGCTGACGAGCAAATGATTCCGCGCGCAGGCGCCTGTTGGATCATCCTGCTGGCCGCTCTGCTGGCCGCATGCGCGGGCTCCAGCTACAAACCAACGCCGGAGAAGGAAGCCATCCGTCGCGGCGTCGTACTTGACGCACTTGGCCAGATCGGCCGCCCCTATCGCTACGGCGGCAAAACCCCAGAGGGCGGCTTCGACTGCAGTGGACTGGTCTACTACGTCTTTGGCCTCAATGGCGTTCAGCTACCTCGCACATCTCGTGCGCAGTTCAAGGCTGGCGAGGTGATTGACCTGGACGATGCGCTACCCGGCGATCTGCTGTTCTACAGCATCTCCGGCCGCCGGGTCGATCATGTTTCGATCTACCTCGGCGACGGACAGGCCGTACACGCGCCTTCCAGCGGCAAGCATGTGATCGTCAAGCCCACCAGCAACAAGTGGTGGTCCAAACGATTCGTGGACGCCGTACGCATCATTCAATAGGCGTCACTTTGCTGCGCACTAGTTGACGATGATGCGGCCACCCGAATCCTGCCCCAGGATCATGTTGTTGAGTCGCTTCACGAAGGCCGCCGGGTCTTCCAGAGTGCCGCCCTCTGCCAGTTGCGCCTGACCAAACAGAACCTCTGACAAATCGGCAAAGGCGACGTCATCGCTGGTCTGCTTGAGTCTGGCAACCAGCGGGTGATCGCCATTGAGCTCCAGGATTGGCTTGGCCATGGCAATATTCTCGCCGCCCTGCTTGAGCATTTTTTCCAGACGCCGGCTCATGCCATGGTCGGGTGCCACCAGACAGGACGGTGAATCGGTGAGGCGCTTGGACAGCACCACATCCTGTACCCGCTCGCCAAGCGCCTTCTTGACCTTCTCGAAGACATCCTTGAACTGGACTTCAGTTTCAGCTCGCTCGGGCGTCTCTACAGATTCCTCCAGCTCAGCACCACCCTGTGCAACCGATTTGAGCGGCTTGCCATCGAATTCGGTGAGGTGGCTGACCACCCATTCGTCGATACGATCAGTCAGCAACAGAACTTCATAACCCTTCTTCTTGAAGCCTTCCAGATGCGGGCTGTGACGGGCCGCGCTGAGGGTTTCGGCGGTAATGAAGTAGATCGACTTCTGATCTTCCGGCATGGTCTTCACATAGGCTTCCAGCGAGGTCAGTTCGCCGTCCGGATCCTTGGTGGAACTCATGCGCAGCAACTTGGCAATGCGGTCCTTGTTGCCCGCATCTTCGACCATGCCTTCTTTCAGGACACTACCGAAGGTTTCCCAGAAATGCTTGTAGTCGTCCGGCTTGTTGGCGGCCATATCATCGAGCATGTCGAGAACACGCTTGACCAGCGCCGCCTTGATCTTGTCGGTAACGCGGCTGTTCTGAAGAATCTCGCGGGAAACGTTCAGCGGAAGATCTGCGGTGTCCACCAGGCCGCGGACAAAGCGCAGATAGGTGGGCAGCAGCTCGGCTGCCTTGTCCATGATGAAAACGCGCTTCACGTACAGGTGAAGGCCGTGGTTGGCCTCGCGGTTCCACAGCTCAAAGGATGCACGCTTGGGGAGATACACCAGCGAGGTGTACTCCATGTTGCCTTCCACCTTGTGATGCGCCCAGCTCGCCGGCTCCTCGAAGTCGTGGGTCAGATGCTTGTAGAAATTCTGGTAATCCTCGTCCTTCAGCTCGCTCTTGGGCCGCGTCCAGAAGGCGCTGGCCTGATTGATGACCTCGCTTTCTTCATCGTCCTTCTTCAGGCGGATGGGCAGGCCAATGTGATCGGAGTACTTGCGGGCGATGAATGAGAGGCGCTGCGGATCGAGGAACTCCTTGTCGTCCTCACGCAGATGCAAGGTGATCTCGGTTCCCACTTCGGTCTTGTCACAATCCGCAAGCTCGAACTCGCCCTCACCCTCGGACGTCCATTGCGCGGCTTCAGAAGCACCTGCACGCAAGCTCTTCACCACCACCTTGTCCGCAACGATGAAGGAGGCATAAAAGCCGACACCGAACTGGCCGATCATCTGGGCATCTTTTGCCTGATCGCCTGAGAGGTTGGACATGAATTCGCGGGTGCCGGAGCGCGCGATAGTGCCCAGGTTGGCAATCATGTCCTCGCGCGTCATGCCGATGCCGTTATCGCGGATGGTCAGCGTCCCGGCGTCCTTGTCCGGAATAATCTCTACCGCCAGTTCCTTGTCGCTGAGCAGGGCGGGATTGGAGATGGCCTCGAAGCGCAGCTTGTCGCAGGCATCTGAGGCATTGGAAATCAGCTCTCGAAGAAATATCTCGCGATTGGAGTACAGCGAGTGAATCATCAGCCGCAGCAGCGACTTGGTTTCGGCCTGAAAGGTGTGGGTATCTGTACTCATCGGGACTGGAATCTCGGAATCAGAAAGGGATGGGGATCAACTTGGCAAGGAACATAGGTCCACATCTCAAATTTTCAAGTGCGGATTTACCTGAGAAGCCAGTCATGAGTTATCTTCGGGTTGGCCGGTCTTCGGCCGGATACTAGGGAGGCACTATTTCGTGAAAAAAATGATTGCGGTAGCAATGCTGGCCAGCATTCCCATGATGGCTCAGGCCGACAAGGACGTTGGTTGCGGAATCGGCACGCAGATCTGGAATGGTCAATCCGGCCTCTTGCCGAAAATTCTCGCATCGACAACCAACGGTACTTTTGGCAACCAGACTTTTGGAATCAGCTCCGGAACCCTGGGTTGCTCAACTGACGGTGTGGTCACCGCGCAGAACCGGGCACCCGCCTTTGTCGCAGCAAACCTCGACCAGCTCGCCGTGGAAATGGCTGCAGGACAGGGCGAATCGCTCGAAGCCTATGCATCCATCTACGGTGTTCAGGGTGAAGATCGTGGCGCCTTCTTTGCGCTGACCAAGGCTCACTATTCGGAAATTTTCAGTTCCGAGAGCACGACATCAGACCAGGTTGTATCGACCGTTCAGGATTTGATGAAATCTGACGCACGGCTGGCGGCGTACCTGAGCTAGTTGGAAACCATGCCTGAGCGGCAGCCTTGGCGGGCTGTCGCTCTTTTTTTTGTGCGGGTTTGGCGGAGCCCTGCACTTGCCCTGATGTTGTTGGGGTCATGGTGCAGTACGCCCGCGCTTGCTGAATCAGAATACATTGAGCAGTTGCAGGCACGCGCCGAAAATGCCGGTCTGGCTGCGCACGAGCAATGGCTGAAACTGCTGCACATGGTGCCCACTGGTTTGGGCGGCAAACTGCAAAGCACCATAGATTTTCCCGGTTTCTTCCTCTCTCCAAGCGGGAAATCTGATGCACAAGCGGAACTCGATGCCACGCTGGAAGCGTTTTTTGATCAGCGCCTGATTCAGGAAGAGCCCCCCCAATGCCGCTTCAAGGCACGGTACGAATGGCTCAAGGTCATGCTCGGCTTCAACTCACAGCAGTTGCCCGAGACGCTGTGTGATCGTTATCAGGCATGGGCTTCGGCTATCGACGCGGACAAGATTCATCTGGTGTTCGCCTCCAATGATCTGAACAGCCCTTCGTCAATGTTCGGTCACACCCTGCTGCGCATAGACGCCAAGGGCTCGAGCGGTGATCAACGGCTGCTTGCCTATGCCGTCAACTATGCCGCGCAGACCACTCGGGATGCGGGCCTTCTTTATGCAATCAAGGGGCTTGGAGGCTTTTATCAGGGGCATTACGCGGTAATGCCCTATTACGAAAAAGTGCGCGAGTACGAGGGCTTCGAGCATCGGGACCTTTGGGAGTACCCCCTCAAGCTTGATGACGAGACCATCCAGAAATTGCTATGGCATTTGTGGGAGCTGCGGGGAATGGGCAGCGACTACTTCTTCTTTGGAGAAAATTGCTCCTACCAGCTATTGAGCCTGATTGAGGCCGCACGGCCGGACCTGGTTCTCACACGCCCGTTCAGAGAAGGTCCGGACTACACCATTCCAATCGACGCCGTTCGTGCGCTCGGCAATAAAGGACTATTGGGGGCACCGGCTTACCGACCTGCCGAGGCCAAGACTCTGGCGCATCGATTCAAGTCACTTCGCGCGGCGGACCAGGCCTGGGTAAGCGCCTACGTCGCAGGACGTGCGGAGATCGGTGATGCATATTTTGAGAGCCTGGGGTCACAAACACAGGCGCAACTTCTGGAAGTGACTCATGCGGCGCTCTACTTCAACTACCGTAGCGGAGCCGTCGCGCGACAACCGTCGCTGCCACGTGCGCACCAACTCTTGGTCGCGCGCGCCAAACTCGACGCGCCTGCAGAATTTGCGGCCGTACCAACCCCGCAAGTAACACCGGATCAGGGCCACCGCAGCGGGCGCGCCAGCTTCGGATTGCGCCAGCACTCCATAGACGATGGCTCCCTGATTCTGAATTGGCGGCCTGCCTACCACGACAGGCTTGACCCCGCCGATGGCTATCTGCCTGGTGGCGAACTCGAATTCCTGGAGGTACAGCTTTCTGCAGACCGCGAACGGCTACAGCTGGATCATGTCCAGCTTCTTGGCGTGGAAGCCATCGCGCCGCGTGACGAACTCTTCAAGCCCTGGTCCTGGTACGCGCGCCTGGGCGCCCAGCGCGCCGTACGATCAGAGAAAACCAGTGGCAGCCTTGGAGGCGTGGTCGAAGCTGGCGCAGGCATGGCCTGGAGCCCATTCAGCCGATCCCAAATCTACCTGATGCCAGCTGCCCGACTTTCGATCAATCGGGAGCTTGTCAGCGGCCACGAGCTGTTAGCGGGTGTACGCAGTGGCATTGCGGTGCAGGCGGGTGCGGGGCTGAGCCTTGATCTGAGCGGAGAAGCGCTCGGGGGGCTGTTGCACGATCAACGCGATCAACGGGGGATTGTCGCCGGCGCACAGTGGTCCTGGCAGCAGAACATGGGGGTGAGACTGACCTACGAATTGAATCGAAACCGCTCCATCAACCATGACCTGAGAATCGAGGCCGCCATGCTCCAGTGGGTCATGTATTACTGATCAATCAGGCTCAAAATTGGGCCGAGCCTTGGATTGGAAAACGACAAAAGCCCGGAGAACCGGGCCTTTGCACATAAACGCGTAGCTTTGACTTGCGCCCGGAGGCGCCGTCGGTGCTCTCGCTTACTTGAGCTTTTCCTTGATGCGGGCGCTCTTGCCTGCACGATCGCGCAAGTAATACAGCTTGGCGCGAGCCACATCGCCGCGGCGCTTGACCGTGATTTCGGCGATGGAAGGACTGTAGACCTGGAACACGCGCTCCACGCCTTCGCCATGAGAGACCTTGCGCACCGTGAAGGCTGAGTTCAGGCCGCGATTGCGCTTGGCAATGACCACGCCCTCAAAAGCCTGCAGACGCTCGCGGTCGCCTTCCTTGACCTTGACCTGCACGATGACCGTATCGCCCGGGTTGAAAACCGGTACTTCCCGGTTCATCTGCTCGGCCTCGATGGAGGCAATGATCTTGTTGACGTTGCTCATGACGCTTATACCTTCTGATGTTCAGCAATTATTTCCGCGATAACTTCACGCAAGAGTTTTTCGCCCTGCGCGTCCAATTCCATATTGTCCAACAAATCCGGTCGGCGTAGCCAGGTGCGCCGCAATGCCTGCCTGAGTTGCCACCGCGCGATTTCCGCGTGATTGCCGCCCATCAACACTTCGGGGACTACCTGATCCCGCCACTGCTCCGGTCGCGAGTAATGCGGGTGGTCGAGCAGACCGCTTTCCGAGGAAAACGAATCCTGCTGTGCCGATTCCGCATGACCCAGTACCCCCGGCAGGAGCCTCGCGATGCCATCAATCAGGGCCATCGCCGCCAGCTCGCCGCCTGAAAGGACAAAGTCGCCCAGAGACAGCTCTACATCTACTTCTGAAGTCACGAGGCGCTCATCAATACCTTCGTAACGTCCACACAACACAATCAATGCCGGTTCCCGACTCAAGCGCTCGAACCAAGCCTGGCTCATGCGCTCGCCTTGAGGCGACATCATCACGACCTTGGCGTCGTTCCCGATTTCCGCCCGGGCGGATTCGATCGAACGCGCCAGTGGTTCGGCTTGCATCACCATGCCGGGACCACCTGCGAAAGGCCTGTCATCCACCTTCCGCCACTTGTTCTGAGCGTGATCACGCGGGTTGATCGAACTCAACGCCAGCGCACTCTGCTCGGCTGCTACGCGCGGCATTCCGTGCCGCGTTACCACTTCAATCATCTCGGGGAACAAGGTGATGACATTGATTTTCATCATCTGTGCTCCGAGGCCTACAACGTCTGTCTTGCAATACTGAGGCGAACAGGCTGACTTCAATAATCGGGTTGCCAGTCTGCGACGATCACGCCCTTTTCGATATCAACCGATTCAATGATCGGCCCCATCACAAAGGGGATCAGCCGCTGCGTCTTACCCTGCTTGACCACCAAAATGTCCTGAGCGCCGTTGCTGGTGAGTGAATCCACGCTTCCCAGTACAAGCGACTCCTTGTTTCTCACTTCCAGACCGACCAGATCAATCCAGTAGTGCTCGCCCTCTTCGGTCTCGGGCATCTGACTTCTATTGACCTGCACTTCTGAACCGATCAGCGATGCTGCTACATCACGGTCTTCGATCACCTGCCCGTCCGAGCCCAGCAAACGACAGACCGGGATCGAACTCTGCATCTTGGCTTCCACCAACTTAGAGGCGAATTCCGAGCCCTGCTTGGTCACAATCCAGCACGACTCGTAATCCAGAAGGTTCTCGATGGGTCGCGTATAGGACCGCAACTTCACCCAACCTCGAACCCCAAACACGCCGGCGACGCGACCGAGCGTCACGCGACGTTCCATCGTCTTAGGCCGCTGCGTTGGCCGTGGCGACGGTGGAAACCAGGTAAGCCACGCGATCAGAAACCTGCGCGCCCTTGCCCTGCCATTCCTTGACCTTTTCCACGTCAAGAACCAGCTTCTGCTCCTGGCCTCTGGCGCTGGGGTTGTAATAACCCAGTCGTTCGATGAAGCGACCGTCGCGCGCACTGCGTCGATCGGTGGCAACTACGTGATAAAACGGGCGTTTCTTGGCGCCGGAACGCGCCAGACGAATCTTGACCATGCTTGAAAATCTCGATAGTTCGGAGCCGGGCGGCCCGAAAGGGGCGCGTATTGTAGCGACTTGCCCGGATAATTCCAGCCTGAGTCGCACCTGTATCAAGGCGCGAAGCTGCTGATTACGACCGGATAATTCCGGCTCACCCCGTCCTGCGCCGCCGTGCAGGCGCTTGCGCTACTCAGCCGCGCTCCAATGGGCGCCGCGACCGGAGGTGAAATCGCCCTCGCAAGCCAGGATTCCGCGATGCATTGCGCCTCTCCGAAATGGAATCCCGCAGCCGTCGAATTACGTAAACCCCGGTCCAGCTTATGCGACCATTCTGCGATGAGCGACCCACAATCCCCAAACCCGTCCCCCGCTGCTTCCAAGGCCGAATCGAAAACAAAGCCAGAGTCCAAGCCCAGCACTGCTGGCGAGGTGGCCCGCCGCAAATTTTCGGAAGCCCTGCTGGATCTGGAGACGGCCCCAGCCGATCAACGCCTGAAATCCCTGGTCAAGGTGGTCAACGTGCTGCGTCCGTCGGACGCCCGACAGCTGGGCCAGACCATCCAGAACCTGCGAGCGCTGACGCTGATGATCGAGGCCGAGGATGGCTATCGTCGTTCGCTGCGCGAGGCCATCCTGTGGCTGCTGGCGCACAAGCAACCGGTTCGCCTGCTCAGCGATTCCGGCATCCTGGCCAATGAGGGCTTTGTCTCTGGACTGTGGCGCCGGCTGACCCACCGTCTGCTGCCCGAAGAAAAGGATCCGGAACAGCTCAAGGATGTGCTCAACCTGCTGTTCTTCCGCAAGACGGATCACGAATGGCTGGTTGCGATCCCCAATGAGAACTGGGTCGCCTTCCTCGATGCGCTGGAATTTGATGCGGCGGAATCCGAGACCGCAGACCAGACCATGCATCTGCGCACGCTCGATGCCTTGCAGGTGATCTCCTATCGCATTGCCGCCATTGGCCTGGAGCCGGAGCTGGTGCGCAATCACCCCAGCATCGAGCGCTACGAGTCTCCCTTTCTTTCGCAAAGCGCTGAGTTGCGCCAATTCATTCACGAGCGCCGTGATGCCGCCGGAGAAAAGCGCGAGCCCGAAGGTGACGACAAGCATCTGCTGGTCCTGCTCGACCAATGCGATGAAGTCACCGATACGGTGCGCCGAAAAGTTGAAAAGAACGGCGCCAGTGTGAGCCTGACCGCGCTGCTGGTCCGGCTGGAACAGAACATCGAGCGCATGCGCGTGCTGCTGCGCCTGCTTGAACCGCGGCCGGCACACGAGCGCAATGTGGAACGGGTGCGCTTGTTCAATATTCTGGTGCATGCAGAAAACAAGAGGTTCAGTGTTCGCGAACACTGGTCCCAACACCTGGAGTTGCTGTCACAGCGCATCACCAGCAATGCCGGTCGTGCGGGCGAGCAGTACATCACCAGCAACCGAAGCGAATATTTCTCGCTGTTCCGCTCTGCGGCTGGCGCCGGCCTGCTGGTTGCCATCATGGCAGCGGTCAAACTGTGGTTATCAAAGGAACACCACGCGCCCATCGTGGAGGCTTTCGAATACAGCCTGAACTACGTCATCGGCTTTGTGCTGATGTACATGTTCCACTTCACCCTGGCCACCAAACAGCCGGCCATGACGGCAAATCGCATCGCCCACAGTATGGATACCGACACCAAGGGCAAGCGCTCATTGGGAGGGCTCGCAGACCTGATCGTGCGCACCATCCGCAGTCAGTTCATTGCCGTGGTCGGCAACATCAGCGTGGCGGTGCCGCTGTCGATCGTCATTGCCCTGGTCATCATTTCGCAGACCGGTGCGCCCAATATTGATGTGGTCAAGGCAGAGCACGTGCTCGAAGAGGCAGACCCGCTGCGCCTACGCACCTGGTTGTGGGGCGCCCTGACCGGCGTCTGGTTGTTCGTATCCGGGTTGGTGTCGGGCTACTACGACAACAAGGCGGTGTACTCGCGCATTCCGCAACGCATCAAGCAGCTGCGCTGGCTGAAAAAAGTCCTGGGCGTCAGGCGCAGCATCCGGGTCGCCGACTATCTTGAGCAGCACATGGGCGGTCTCGCGGGAAGCATCGTGTTCGGCCTGCTATTGGGGAGCACGGCGGCACTGGGCAAGATTCTGGGCCTGCCGCTCGACACCCTGCACGTCACATTCGTCAGCGCCAACACCACGTTTGCGTGGATCGCCCTGAACCTGCAGCCCGGCCCTATTCTGGCCAGCTTGGTGGTTGGCGTGCTTGCCATCGGCACCATGAACTTGCTGGTCAGCTTTGGCCTGGCCATGGTGGTGGCTCTCAAATCCCAGCAGATTGAATTCAGCGATAGCGGAGAGCTGCTGGGCATGCTCTGGCATCGCATGCGTGCCCGGCCGCAGGACTTCTTCTGGCCGCCGGCAGACGCACCGCGAAAAGAAGAGGCCGATGACGGCGAAATGGACCGCGAGAAGAAGATCGCAAAAACCAACCATGCCAGTGAATCAGCAACCAAGACGAGCCTGCCCTAGCCTGCTGGCCGCACCACACCACCACACATGAGAATCAGCGACAGAGAACGGCCCATCACGGTGGCCGTGGTCGGTGGCGGGCCTGCCGGCCTGATGGCTGCACAGAAGCTCTGTGACGCCGGACTCTCGGTTGACCTGTTCGAACAGAAGGGTTCGGTGGGTCGCAAGTTCCTGCTGGCAGGCAAAGGAGGCCTGAATCTGTCGCACAGCGAGGATCACGCTGCGTTCGTTTCGCGCTACCGCGACCGCGCCGAAATCGTTTCGCGTTGGCTTAAGGATTTCAGCGTGGTGGACCTTCGCGCATGGGCAGCCGGCCTTGGCGTTGAAACCATCATCGGCAGTTCGGGCCGGATTTTCCCGCGGGATCTGAAGGCAGCGCCGCTGCTGCGTGGCTGGGTCCGCCGCCTGCGAAGCCAGGGCGTGCGCTTTCACGTTGGACATTGCCTGAAACAGTGGCGGCAAACGACCGACGGCGCATTCACATTGCAAATCGATCACTCTGCGGGATCCAAAGATGTGCGAACCGATTGCCTGATTCTGGCGCTGGGCGGCGGAAGCTGGCCGCAACTGGGCTCGGACGGAAAATGGGAGCAGTGGATTGCGCAGCAAGGGGTCGCTGTTGCGCCGCTGCAGGCGGCCAACTGCGGTTTTGAGATCAACTGGAGTTCGCACCTATCTGAGCGCTTCTCCGGAGCGGCAATCAAGCCGGTGTCCATGAGCTGGCGTGACAGACATGGTCAAACCCACCAGCAACGCGGCGAGTTCATCCTCACCGCTCACGGTGTGGAAGGCGGCCTCATTTACGCAGCATCTGCTGATCTTCGCGAACAGATCTCGATCGCCGGCCAGGCAGAGATCACGTTGGACCTGCTGCCCGAGCACGAAGTGGAGGCCATCAGCAATGTGTTGCACGCAGATCGTAAAGGCCGCTCCCTGTCTGAAGTGCTGCGCCGACAATTCCGGCTGGATGGCGCACGCGCAGCCCTGATTTTCGAGACCAGTGGCACCGGGTTGCGCAATGAGCCGGCGCGCCTCGCCGCGCATATCAAAGGCCTGCCGCTGGTACTGGAACGAACCCGCCCGCTGGTCGAAGCCATCAGTAGCGCTGGCGGGGTGTCGCTATCGGGTCTCAGTGACGGGCTGATGAGCATCAGCAACCCCGGAATCTTCTTTGCGGGCGAAATGCTGGACTGGGAAGCGCCCACTGGTGGGTACCTGCTCACTGCCTGTCTGGCCAGCGGCGCGGTCGCTGCCGGTTCAGCTGTTTCATGGCTCAATGCCCGACCCGCTATGCTGGACGCACGGACTCAATAACCACGACATCGCTGCCCATTATGGATCTGCTCCAATCTTCACTTGAAGCCTTGAATCAGCGCTTTTCCGTATTGACCCAGTTGCTGATCGAGCGCGTTCCGGACTTCCTGGGCGCGCTGCTGCTGGTCATCCTCGGGTGGTTGATTGCCAGGTTCGTACGCGGTGCGATACGCGGCCTGGGTCAGCGCTTCAACCGCGGCATGCAACGCGTGATGCGACCCGACCGGGCGCAGCGCCTGAGCATATCGCCCGCCATGCTGCGTCTTATCGGCACCGCGAGCTTCTGGATCATTCTGGCCATCTTCATCAGCTTTGCCACCGATATGGCCGGCATGGCCGGAGTGACCGAGTGGCTGCGCAGTGTGCTGGCCTATCTGCCGACCTTGATGTTCGGCGTGGCGATCATCGTGGCGGGCCATCTCATCAGCCTGCTGGTCCGCGACCTCTTGCTGGAAGGGCTGGCGAGTGCCCAGGTCGAGCAGCGCGAGCTTGTCGCGCGCCTTGCACAGGCCGGCACCTTTCTCACCGCCGTCATCATCGGCATGCATCAGGTCGGGCTCAATGTCAGCTTTGTTACCCAGATCATCGCGGTTGCCCTGGGCGTGGTGCTGGTGGGCTTTTCGCTGGCCTTCGGACTGGGCGCACGTGGGCTAGTGGCCAATCTCATTGGCACCCACTACCTGAGGCGGCAGTTCCAGGCTGGTGCGCGGGTACGCCTGGGAGAGGTACAGGGCGAAATTCTGGATATCACGCCAACTTCGGTCATCATCGAAACTGACGAGGGCCGGGCGCACGTTCCGTCCAGGCTGTTTGGCGAGCAGGTGTCAGTACTGGTCACTCAGGAACGCGACGATGACTGAGTCGCTGGAACTGGCAACCGAATTCTTGCTGCGCCAGCCCGAGGCCGCAGCGCGGGCGTTGGAAGAAACGCCTTCCGCCGAAGCCGCCCTGTTGCTCACGCAACTGACTGCACGGCAGGTCGCACCAGTGATCACGCACATGTCTCCCGGCGCGGCGGCGCGGCGTCTTTCAGCCATGGAACCCGCCAAATCGGCGGCGATCCTGACGGAACTGGACGGCCGTGAGAGCGGCGCGATTCTGCGCATCTGTAATGCGGAAACGCGGCGCGCAATCCTGCGCAAGATGCCGATCCGACGGGTTCGTCACTTCAAACGCTCACTGGCCTACACCCTAGACACCGTTGGCGCATGGATCGACTACGACGTAGCCGCCCTGCCCGCCACCCAGACCGCTGGCGACGCGCTGGAACTGCTGCAACGCCGCGGCAACGCAAAAGACAGCCAGGTGTTCGCCCTGCGAAGCGGCCGCAGTTACGCCGGCATCGTTAGCATCAATGCCCTGCTTCAGGCCAATGCGGACACACCGCTCAACGACATTGCAGACCGCAGCGTGCGTGCGCTGTCTGACTCCGTGGATGTGGACGACATCGGCAATCTAGATGACTGGGATCACTGCAACCTGCTGCCCGTGACCGGCCCGGATGGCAGCCTGCTCGGCGGATTGTCGCGCGCGGGTTTACGCCGCGCGCTGAGCACGGCATTTCCCGAACTCGCGCACGAAGAACCTGATTCCCTGATCGCGCATCTGTTCGTGGCTTACCTGCGCACGGGCTCTGAACTGATCCGCCTGCTGCTCGGCAACCCCACGCCTCCACCACCGCTGGAAGATGGCCATGAGCACTGAGCTTTCAGCCGTCCTGCAGAAAATTAATCTTCGCTACCTCAGCGACAGCCCTGTCTCGGCCGCGCAAAGCCTTGAAGAGATGTCCGTGGCCACGGCGGCGGCGCAGTTGCGCGATCAACCGGCCACGAGCCTGATCAAGGTACTGCCTCGCCTGAGCACCGATCGCGCGGCCGACCTGCTGGGCGCCATGCCCGAGTCACTGTCGCGCGAGATTCTGGGCCTGCTGCTGCCAACCGAAGCAGCTCGCATCCTCGGTGCGATGGAAGATGAGCAACGCGAGCAGACCCTGAACTCGCTCGGGCCCTCACTGGGGCCGCAGCTGCGCACCCTGATGAGCTACCCGGAGGAAACAGCAGGTCGTTTGATGGACACGCGCTTGCTCAGCTTTCGCCCCGACATGACCGCCGCCACCGCGCTTGAACGGGTTCGCGGTTCGCGACGCCGATCGCTGAATACCTTGTTCCTGCTGGACAACGAAGGTCACCTGATTGGCCAGCTGCGCCTGCAGCAACTGGCGCTCGCGCAGCCCGACACGCGCTTGCGCGATCTGGCCAGGGGAGTTGTCGCGGCGGTGCATGCCACGGACCCGCGGGATGAAGTGGTCGAAATTGCCGAGAAGCACCAGCTCAGCGAGCTGCCGGTGGTGGATCTGGACGGCCGAATGATCGGCCTGATCGCGCAGGATCGTCTGGTTCAGGCCTTGCAGCAGGAAGCGGCGGCCGATATCGGCACCATGGTTGGTGTCAGCCCGCAGGAACGCGCACTGTCCGCGCCATGGTTTGCGGTGAAGAAGCGCCTGCCCTGGCTGCAGATCAATCTGCTGACGGCTTTTCTCGCTGCGGCTGTGGTCGGCGTTTTCGAGTCCACCATCGCCCAGTTCACGGCCTTGGCGGTACTGTTACCGGTGGTCGCCGGGCAATCCGGTAACGCCGGGGCGCAGGCATTGGCGGTAACCATGCGGGGTCTGGCCCTGCGCGAAGTCACGACGCGGCAATGGCTGGTCGTGGCCATGAAAGAAGTCGGCGTCGGCCTGCTCAATGGCATCGCGGTGGCTGCGACTTGCGGGCTGGCTGTCTGGGTATGGAGCCAATCCATCGGCCTGGTGCTGGTGATTACCAGTTCCATGGTCCTGGCGATGATTGCAGCGGGCTTTGCGGGCGCCGCAGTGCCGATGGTGCTGACCCGACTGGGGCAGGATCCCGCGCAGTCGTCATCCATCATTCTGACCACGGTCACCGATATTGCGGGCTTTTCTGCCTTTCTGGGTATCGCCACCCTGCTGTCCGGTTTGCTCTGACCGAAGCATGCAGCGGCGATAAACTGCCCATCATTGCCACATCACTGAAACTGTCTGACGACGCGTGCATCCAAGTCTTGCCATCTGCGATCACTGCGACACCGTGCATCAGCGCACGCAGATTCCGCGTGGGACACGGGCGCATTGCCATCGCTGCGGGGGGGAGCTCTACTCCAACAGAACGACCGATGTCACTGCACTGCTGGCATTTTCGCTCTCCGCACTGATCGTGTTCGTCATCGCCAATGCGTTTCCGATCGTGGTCGTTGAATTGGGCGGCGAACACACCCAGACCACGCTGCTGGGTGCGGTGGCAACAAGTTATCAATCTGGCATGGCCGCCATCGCCGGGTTGGCCGCAGCTCTGGTCTTTTTATTCCCGCTGTTACTCATCCTGCTGAGTCTTTACGTTTTTGCGCCGCTGCACTTGCGCACCGAAGTACCCGGCTTGAGCCGCGCCATGCGCGCCCTGGAAGCGGTACGCCCTTGGTCCATGGTCGAGGTGTTCATGATGGGGGTACTCGTTTCGCTGGTGAAGCTCAGCGGCGATACCGAAGTTCACCTTGCGCCCGGCTTGTGGGGCTTTGCGTTCCTGACCTTGCTCATGACCCTGCTCAATGGCGTCGACATGCAGGAACTTTGGGAAATCCGCGGGCGACGCAAGTAATGAGTTATCAAACCGCGACCGAGCTAGGCGTCATCCGCTGCAACCACTGCGGCCTGGTCTGCCGCGCACCCGATGTTCCCGAAGGCGCTCACTGCCCCCGCTGCGACGCTGGGCTCAAGCGACGCAAGCCCGCCAGCCTTGCACGGTCGTGGGCGCTGCTGATCACCGCAGCCATTCTCTATATTCCTGCCAATCTGTTGCCGATCATGGTGACCAGCACGATCCTTGATGCACCCCGGGAAGACACCATCGTCAGCGGGGTCATCGTGCTGTGGGAAGAAGGCTCCTGGGATATCGCCCTGATCGTCTTCGTCGCCAGTGTGGTCGTTCCGGTTCTGAAAATTCTCATCCTCGGCTTCCTGCTGATCAGCGTGCAACGTTCGTCCAACTGGCGACCGCTGGACCGCGCGCGGCTGTTCCAGATCATCGAGAAAGTGGGTCACTGGTCGATGCTCGATGTTTTCGTCGTGGCCCTGCTGGTTGCGCTGGTGAAATTCAAGAGTTACGCAACAGTAGAAGCAGGACCGGCTATTGTGGCCTTTGGTGCCGTGGTCGTCGTGACCATGCTGGCCGCAAAGAGTTTTGATCCGCGTCTGATCTGGGATGCTCCGGATCGGCCAACCCCCAATGACAAACGCGAAACTTCATCATGAATGAAACGGACGCTCGTGCAGACGATCTGCCCACGCCACACATTCGTACGCCACGCCGTTTTGCGCCGTCGCTGATCTGGCTGGTACCGCTGGTTGCTGCCGTTGCCGGCATCATCCTGATGGTGCGCAGCCTCAACGCGGCCGGTCCCAGCATTAACGTGACGTTTCTCACGGCAGAGGGTCTGGAAGCCGGCAAGACGGAAGTTCGCTACAAGAACGTGGTGGTTGGAAAAGTGCAGTCCATCCGCCTGAGCCCGTCTCGCGAACATGTGATCGTGGAAGTGGAATTGCGCAAGGACGCAGAAGAGATTGCGCTGGAGGATTCACGTTTCTGGGTTGTGCGGCCGCGCGCAGACCTGGGCGGCATCTCCGGGCTTGGCACCTTGCTGTCGGGTGCCTATATCGGCGTCGACGTCGGCACGTCCGAGAATCACCGCGACCAGTTCACCGGACTGGAAATACCGCCAGCGGTAACCAATGATCAGAAAGGCACGCGATTCCTGCTGAGCAGCGAGGATCTGGGATCGCTCAATATCGGCTCTCCCATCTACTACCGCCGCATTCCGGTCGGGCGCGTAGTGGGCTATGACCTCAACCCAGACGGCAATTCGCTGACCTTGCAGGCTTTCATTGATGAGCCCTATGACCGCTTCGTCACCAGCCGCACGCGTTTCTGGAACGCCAGCGGCGTGAATGTTGATGTGAGCGCATCAGGTCTGAAGGTCGATTCCGAATCACTCGTATCGCTGCTGGCCGGCGGCATTGCCTTTCAGCCACAGAATGATGAAAACCCGGGCGACAAGGCCAAGATGGACGACGTCTTCCGTCTTCACTCCGACAAGCAGACTGCCCTGGCTGCGGCGGATGGCTTCGGTCTGCCGGTCCGGATGCGATTTTTCCAGTCCATGCGCGGCCTGTCTGTCGGTGCTCCGATCGATTTCCGCGGCCTGGAACTGGGCAAGGTCAAGAGTATCGAGATCAACTACGAGCGCGAGCAGAAACGCTTTGCCGCTGTGGTCACGGCAGACTTGTTCCCGGAACGGCTCGGGCGCGCGTATGAGCAGTTGCGTATTCCTGAGGGGAGCGAGCCGCCGTCACCAGAGACCGTGTTTCATCACATGATCCAGCGTGGCCTGCGCGCGCAGCTGCGCACGGGCAATCTGATCACGGGCCAGCTCTACGTCGCGCTGGATTTCCTGCCCAGGGCCAAGAAGATTGAAACTGACCCGGATGCACGACCGCTGGAAATCCCCACACAGGTCGGCAGCCTCGATCAGATCCAGACCCAGATTGCGGATATCGTGGCCAAGATCGACAGTGTTCCCTTCGAGGAAATCGGCACTAATCTGCGCAAGACACTGGATGGCGCAGATGCTTTCCTCAAGCAGGTCCGTGGCGAACTCGCGCCTGAGGCACGCAAGACACTCGAGGAAGTCCGCAAGACGCTTGAACAGACCAAGGACACCATCGGTGATATCAACAAGGGTCTCGCCTCTCCGGATTCGCCCTTGCAGCTCAATGCCGGACAGGCACTGGAGCAGGTTGATCGCGCGGCGCGCTCCCTGAGAAATCTCTCCGATTATCTGCAGCGCCATCCTGATTCGCTGCTCCGGGGCAAGCGAGAATCCCAGGAACTCTTACCGGAGGACGTAGAAGAATGACCCGCAAAGTATCGAGGCCCGGCATTCTGGCTGCGGTCAGCATCTTATTGCTGGCCTCCTGTGCCCCCGTTCCCACCCACTTCTACACGCTGGTGAAACCGCTTCCGGATAGCGAACCCGCTCGCGCGAGCTATGCCATTGAGGTTCTTCCGGTCTCCATCCCGAGCCAGGTGGATCAGCCGCAGCTGGTGATTCGACGCAGTGACGGCGAACTGGCACTGGCGGAACTGCATCTCTGGGTCGCCCCGCTCGCCGATGAGATGCGTAGCGCCCTGTCCTCGGAGCTCAGTGCCAGAACCGGTGCCATGGATGTCTACCGTGTGCCCAAGAACAGTCGGCTGGACACCTTTCGCATTCGCACGCGGGTCCAGCGCTTTGAATCCGTCTTGTCCGGCCGCGCACAGTTGAAGGCGCTTTGGACCATTGAGCCGCCGGGGCGTGATGCCGAAGCCATCACCTGTAGTTCCCTGCTTGAGCAGGACGCAAAAGGCGGCTATCTCGCATTGGCAGAAGCCCATCAGCAAGCCATTTCCGATCTCGCCGAGCAGATGAGCCTTCTGCTGCAGGCGCTGGTCAGCAACGAGAACGCCACGGCATCTTGTCCGCGCTGAAGTCACTGCTGCGACTACCGATCGACGCGCTGGCACTTTTTACGCAAGCGAAGTCATTCGAGGACAATGCCTTCATCGGCAATCGCCTGCTCAATCGACTGGGCCTGCATGTATTGCGCGTGGTTCTGGCACACACCGCCATGGCCATTCGCCGAACCCTCATGGCGTGGAAACTTCCGCCGGAAGATCGCAAAGCCTTCGCACGCGACGGCTTCCTGATTAAGCCGAATTTCCTGGAGCACAGCCAGTTCCTGAATCTGGGTCAGGATGTCATCAAGATCGCGACGGATGAGGCACCGCAAGATTCGATTCAGGGCGACACCCTGACCCGCCAATACCCGATTACCGACGACCGTCTGGCGCGCTACCCTCATCTGCATACCGCCATGCAGAACCCCCAATATCAATCGCTTCTGGGCTACGTCGCGGGCCGCCTTCGGGTCCCGTTTCGCTGGGTACAAGTGATCTACAACGGTCAGCTGCCCAGCGACGAGGCTGACCCGCAGCGAACCCCGCATTCCGATACTTTCCAGCCGGCAATGAAGGCTTGGCTATTCCTTACAGAAGCGAATGAGAGCAACGGCGCGTTTTCTTACGTGCCCGGCTCTCACCGATTGAGTCTGGCGCGCCTCAAATGGGAATACAGGCAGAGCATTGTCGGTCGCGATCTGGACTCCCGTTACTCCGCACGGGGCTCATTGCGCATCAAGCATGAGGAATTGGCGCAACTTGGCCTGCCGCAACCGCGAGAACTCAGATGCGAAGCCAATACGCTCATCGTGGCCGACACCCGCGGGTTTCATTGCCGCGGCGCTTCCAACGGCAAAACGGTACACCGCGTCGAGATCTGGGCGCTGAGCCGTACCAATCCTTTCAATCCGCTCCCCGGGCTGCCCTTCGCGCTCCTGGACCGCCTCGAGCGACGGGTGTTCCCGAAGTTTGAACAATGGCGGCAACAGTTCTTCAAGCAACCAGCCCCGTGATACCAAACTCTCTCGACCAAGACAGAATCTTCATGACCTGGTTTGCGCCCGCCAAGAGCTTCCGGGTCAGCCTTGCTAGAGTTGTGTCAGATTCCCGAGGCCACCGAGATGCCTGACAAGAAACTGAGAAAAATGGCGGAAGCGCCCAAGCCTCTGGTCACGACCAAGTTCAGGCCACCGAACAACCGAGGCCGCTTGATCGAGCGCCCTCAGCTCATCGAGAGCCTGCGCGCCACCATGGATCGCAAGCTCGCTCTGGTTCACGGGCCCGCGGGTTTTGGCAAGACAACACTGGTTGCGCAGTGGTTTGAAGAACTGAAGACCAACGGCGTTGGCGCGGCATGGCTCGCGATTGATGCCGCTGACAACAATCGCAACCGTTTTCTGACCTATCTGGTCGAGGCCCTGCGCGTGGTCGAACCTGAGATCGGACCGGGTCTGTGGGATCTAATCGAATCCAGCCCTTCAACTGAATCCGATTTTGTGCTGGACACCTTGGTCAGCGACATCTCGATTCAGGATTCAGAATTCGTTCTGTTCATCGATGACTGGCATCTGATTCTCGACGCTGCGGTGATTACGGCCTTACATCGCCTGATCAGCCATCAGCCACCGAACCTGCATATCGTGATTACCAGCCGCGCGCGCACAGGGCTGCCGCTCGCGAACTTGCGGGTCCGCAATGAGCTGGTGGAAATCGACGCTTCCAAGCTGCGCTTTGACCTCAGCGAGTCACGTCAATATCTGGACATCGCCGGGCCTTCCAAGTTGGATGAAGACGGCATCAACGCACTGTGGCAAAGCACGGAGGGTTGGGCCGCGGCGCTGCAACTGGCGTCCCTGTCCTTGCGCGGCTCGGGCAGACAGGTGGATTTGCGTCACTGGACGTCCGGAACTGCAAACGACATCGGCGAGTATCTTGCGGAGAATGTCCTGGACAATCTGCCCGCCGAACAAACTGCCTTCCTGGTGCGAACGTCGATCCTGGATCGCATGTGTGGTGACCTCTGCGTTGCGGTCACTGGAGAACGCAGCAGTCGGGCCCGGCTGGACGAACTCGAGTCACAGGAACTGTTCCTGCTTCCACTCGACGAGGAGCGACAGTGGTTCCGCTACCACCACCTGTTTGCGCGCTATCTGCAGCAGCGACTGAAGAAGCAGTATCCCGACGAAGTGTCACGCCTGCATCGCAGCGCGTCCGACTGGTTCTCTGAGCACGGGCACACGGAAGAAGCGGTGCAACATGCTATTGCCAGCGGCGACGCCACGCGAGCGGTGGAACTGGTCGAGCGCGGCGCCATGCCCATGGTTGAGCGTGGACATATGTCCACCCTGCTTGGCCTGCTGCGCGATCTGCCGCGTACCGCATTGCTGGAGGACGCGCGTCTGCAGCTGGCCATTGCCTGGGCCTACACACTCACGCACCGACCCGATGAATCGGAAGTTGCGCTATGGCATGTGAAACGCATTGCCCAGCAGTCCAGTCCGGATGTACGCAAGCGCTTGTTGGGCGAAGCGAATGTTCTGACCGCCTGCACCGCGGTGTACGGCGACGAGATTGATTCCGTACCAGATCTGGCGCAGCCCTGCCTTGATGAGCCAGAGGTCTATTCAAATTGGACGATCGGTGTAGCGGCCAATGTTCTGGCCTATCATCATCTGCACTCCGGTGCCCTGGACAAAGTCAGTCCGATTCTGCTCTGGGCTCGCGATTATCAGGACAGTGCACAAGGCCTGTTCAGTGGTGTCTACGGCCGTTGCTTCCAAGGTATTGCACTGCATCGGGCGGGCCGCTTTGAGCAGGCGCGCACTTGCTTCAGCGATGCCATCAAGATTGCTCGCATCAGTTCTGGTCCGCAGTCCTGCGCCATCCGACTGGCCAGTGGCCTGATGGGCCAGCTCTGCTACGAGGCCAATCAACTCAATGAAGCCGAGCGCCTGCTCGAAGCCTGTCGCAGCCTCGGTCAGGAAGGCGGTGTTGCGGACATCTATCTTGCAACCTATCTTGCAAGTTGCCGCCTGTGGGTCCAGCGCGGCGAGCATCAGACCGCCCTGGATCTGCTGCAGGAGGGCGAAGATATTGCTCGCGCTCTTTCGCTGTACCGCTTCGGGGTTGCCATTGCCTGCGAACGGGCACGCGTGCGCCTCGAACTGGGGGACCTGCGCGGCGCAGAGCAGTCTCTGGCTGACGCAGATGCCCGGCGCTACCAGACAGGGACCATTCCAGCGTACGACAGCGAAGAGGTCGCCATCTACCTGGACTTCGCGCGCGTACGCCTGCTGTGCGCGCGCAAGGCATTTCCCAGAGCAGAAGGCATCATGACGGCGCGTGCCAGTGCAGCCGCCGATGCGGGCTGGAATCACCTAGCTTATCTGGCGCAGATTCAGCTCGCCCTGATCTTTGACCAGCAGGGGAATGAGGCTCAGGCGGAACGCACTTTGCTGGATGTAGTGAATGCCGCGGTTCCCAACAAAATGATCCGGCCTTTCCTTGACGAAGGCTCCCGGCTTATCAGCATTCTTGAACGCATACGCGATCGTCAGCGACACCAGCCGCGCACTCCGTCAGCCGATCAGAATGCCATCACATTCTCCGCCAGCGCAGATCAGTTGATCGCCGCCAGCAAGCATCCTGTGGATGGTCTCCCACTGGCGGGAGGGTGGCGGCTGCGAGCCACCGACTTCACCAGTCGCGAGACAGAAGTCTTGCGCTTGCTCAATCAGGGCATGGCCAACAAGGAAATCGCGCGGGCCCTGGATGTGAGTGCCGATACGGTCAAATGGCACCTTAAAAATGTGTTCATCAAGCTCGGCGTAGGAACGCGCACACAGGCTATCAATGAGACGCGTCGCCTGCAGTTGTTCAACCGTTAGGACTTTACCGTCCTGCCTTGCTGTCCTGACAAGCCGGTCAGTCACCCCACCCGCATGGGGAGGTTCTAACCCACTCGCCTTCATCCCAGAATTGATCTCGTGGTATACCGCTTTTGTGAATGGATGCGGGCATGCCATTCATGATTCCATAACTATTTCAGGAGAACCACGGTGAATTCTGCTTCCGCTCAACCACCTTCCAGCCAGCAGTACGACGCCATTGTGGTGGGTGCAGGCATGTCCGGCATGTATGCACTTCATCGCTTGCGAGAAAATGGCCTCAAGGTCAAGGCCATCGAAAAAGGCAGCAATGTTGGCGGCACTTGGTACTGGAACCGCTACCCGGGTGCGCGCGTGGACTCGCAGGCCTACATCTACCATTTCTGGTTCGACAAGGCGCTGGAATCCGAGTGGCAGTGGAGCGAGCGATTCCCCGCCCAGCCAGAGACAGAACGCTATTTCAATTTCATTGCCGATCGCTGCGATCTGCGCAAGGACATTGCGTTCAATACATCGGTCATTGCTGCAAATTACGATGAATCACGCCAGCGCTGGCTGATCGAAACCGATACCGGCGAAACCTTCGATACCCAGTATTTTGTGTCCTGCGGCGGAATGCTCTCTGCAGCCCTGACCGATCTGTTCAAGGGCCAGGAAAGCTTCAAGGGACAGCTGCTGTATACCGCGCGCTGGCCCAACGAGAAGATCGACTTCAAGGGTAAGAAAGTTGGCATCGTCGGCACCGGAGCCACCGGCATCCAGGTCATCCAGACCATCGCCTCCGAATGTGAAAGCCTGAAGGTGTTCATGCGGACACCGCAGTACATCACGCCGATGCGCAATCCCAAGTACACCAAGGCCGACAATGACGCGTTCATTGAAGACTTTGATGCAATGCGCAAGCGTGTGCGCTCGACATTTGGTGGCTTCGACTACGATTTCCACGGCCGCCCCTACAGCGAGTGCACGCCGGAAGAGCGCAAGGCACAGCTCGAAGAACTCTGGGCAGATGGCTCGCTGAGCTTCTGGCTGGCAGGTTATTCGGAACTGTTCTTCGACGAGAAAATCAACGAAGAAATCTCAGAGTGGGTGCGCGAGAAGATGCGCGAGCGCATCAAGGATCCTGAGCTGTGTGAACACCTGATTCCCACCACTTACGGGTTCGGTACGCATCGAGTTCCGCTGGAAAGCAAGTTCCTCGAAGCCTTCCTGCTTCCGCAGGTAAAAATTGTTCCCGTGAAGAACAATCCGATCGAAGCTGTGGAGCCGGAAGGTCTGCGTCTTGCTGACGGCTCGGTGCACGATTTGGACATCCTGATTCTTGCCACCGGCTTTGATGCAGGTTCCGGTGCCTTGTCTCGCATGAACATCCGCGGACGCGGTGGGCGCTCGCTGACGGAGGAGTGGAAGAAAGACATCCGCACCACCATGGGCATGCAGATTCACGGCTACCCGAATCTGTTCGCCACCGCGACGCCGCTCTCACCCTCTGCGGCCCTGTGCAATATGGCAACTTGCCTGCAGGAACAGGTTGACTGGATCGTGCATGCCATCGACGCTCTGCGCAGCTCCGGCAAGACGGTCATGGAAGCCACCGAAGCCGCTGAAGAGGCCTGGATTGCACACCACGAAGAATCCTCCAACGCCACGCTGCTGACCAAGACCGATTCTTGGTACATGGGCAGTAACGTGAAGGGCAAGCAGCGCCGGATGCTCTCCTACACCGGGGGTGTGAACGAGTACCACCGACGGCTGGACGAAGTCAGAGAAACCGGCTTCAAAGGCTTTGAGATGAGCTGAGCGAGGCTCGTCCTCGGCAGCGAATCAATTCAACCGAGCCTCTGACCTTCCGGCCGCACCCAAGATGCGGCCGGAAGGTTTTTTTTAGTTTTCAGGGCGCTTCGCTGGCCCTACGTGCGATGGCGGATGCTGCAGGCTGTCATAAACGAACCCGATAATCTGCTCCGGGTTGATGAAGGCACCGCCAAGTTTTTCGTCATACCTGGCGCCCGGCCTGGCGGCAAGAATCTGTTCCAGTGATTGGCCCTGCTCTATGCCCTGGGCCACACCGTCGCGCAGATGTTTCAGCATCGCCAGATAAGCCTGCAGACCTTCGCGATCCGTCACGGCACCGTGGCCGGGAATGATTCGGGTCTTTTCGTCGATCATGTCCAAGACAAATTCGGCTGCGGCGATCATGCCCTGAACCGAGCCACCGCTACCCCGATCAATGAAGGGGTACAGTCCATTGAAGAATGTGTCGCCCATGTGGATCACATTGGCATTCTCGAAATGGATCAAGGTATCGCCATCAGTATGTGCATGCGCCACATGAATCAAGCGAATATTCTCGCCATTCAGGTGAAAGCTAGCGCGGTCTGAAAACGTCACAACAGGCAAGGCAGCTGCGGGTGACGCTGGCACCTTGCTGTTGAACAGCTTGATGAACTGTTCTGTACTCATGCGCTTGCGGACATTGTCATGCGCGACGATGACGCTGCCGGACTTTCCGAAAGCTTCGTTACCACCGGTGTGATCGCCATGCCAGTGTGTGTTGATCAGGAAGCGAATGTCCTGATCACTGATCTGCCTGACGGCTTCCCGGATGCGCTCGCTGAGCGGCGCATACTGATCATCAATCATGATCACGCCGTCGGCACCAGAGAGCACGCCAATATTGCCGCCCTGGCCGGTCAGAACGTGAATACCCCCGGCAACTTTCTCAGCCTTGATCTGAACCTTGGACAGATCCCCCTGAGCAAGGCTCAGGCTTGCGAATAAGCCAAGAAAGCTTGCTGCAACGGTCCCGCGAATGATCCTGCGCATGCTGACTCCCCTGTAATGGTGAGCGCTATCTTATCCACATGCGTAGCCGAAACTGACCGGGCCTGACAACCTTAAGCTGTTCTGCCTCAGACAATGGTGCCGCTGAAATGCACCTTGTCCGACGTACGTGACAACAGCTCGAAGCTCAGCCCATCGCCCTGGACCTGATATTTCACAGACACTTTTCCCGGAAGAAAAAGCGGCTGACGAAACTGCACATCCAGCGAGTGCGCCGCCATGGTCTGGGCCGATTCCAACAAGGCTGCTGTACGGGCCAGGCTCCACATGCCATGAGCAATCGCGCGAGGGAAACCGAAAGCCTTGGCACTCAGAGCACTCATGTGAATCGGGTTGTAATCACCTGACACTGCAGCGTAGCGACGCCCTGCATCTGCGGGCACATCAAAGCTGCAGTACTGGGCCAGACTCGCAGCGGGCACCTCCGGGCGAGGCGGCTTCGGAATATTGCCGGACTTCATCCGGTACAGCACTGTCATCAGCGAATCATAGAGCGGCTTGCCATCAGCATCCTCAAAGACGGTCAGAAAGTCCGCCTCGAAACCTTGATGCGTGCGCCGACCCTCCCCGATGGAGACGCGGACATTGAAGATGCCGTCCTCTGGAAGTGGCGCGCGAACATTGAAGGTGTTGCGAACATGGACCAGCCCCATCAACGGCAAGGGAAATTCCGGACGGAGCATCAACCACATATGCAGCGGCGCAGCCAACACCTGAGGATAGGTAATGGGCAGCTCACCGGTATTGTCAAAGCCACACACTTTGCGATAACTGGCCAGGCGCGTCGTGTCTGCATGTACCGCCGAGACACTGACCTCCATCTTCGGCATCTGCAGATTCTTGCCGGGTTTACGACGGGCGGTGCCCAATGCCTTGAGATACATGCCTCCGGTCGCGGGCATGGAAGGAAGTGTGTGACTCATGGGATTTGCCAGAAATTACGGGAGTCGCTCACGGTACGACCTGATCCACAAGCAGGTGAAGCGCCGAAGTGCCCAGTTCATCTCGCGCCACGGTCAGACTGCCCTGCAGATCGCCCGATTGCGCCTGAGGTTCGCCGGAACGGCTGACGCGCGCTGTCAGTGTCCACGCGTCGAAGTGTGAGATTTTTGCCGAAGGCACCATCGCCATACTGTCATCCAGTTGGATTGAAAGCGGCAAATCCGCAGCCACACCGCGATGCACGGCGAGTGGCATGGGCGGCCCTTCAAGCGCCTTGGCAAATACAAACAGAGTCGCATCTGCTGGCAGTGATTCCTGTAATGCGGGCGCCACGCTCACATTCACTTGCAGGGCAAAATCGGCAGCTGCTGGTGGCGCGGCATTTTCCTCGGGGAGAGACTCCGCCAGCCGTGCCTGAAGTATCTTTTGAAGTGCTTCCGGCACATCCATCTGACTCAGCGTAGTCCAGTACTGCCGCGCCTGAGCAGGCGTTCCGGCCTGTTCCGCTGCCATGCCTGCGTACCACAGGGCACGTGGATTCTGAGGGTCCAGCTTGAGGGCGGCCTGAAACAGTTCCGCGGGGCGCCCGCGCAGGTCCTGGTTCTTGCTCATCGCAATGGCCTCAGCCTCTCCCACCAGCAAACTGGGTGCGGAAGCATGGGTCAGTTCGTTGGCGCGCTTGTAGGCATCGGCCGCTTTCTCGTAATTCTGCAGCGCGAAGTGCGATCGGCCCAACATCACCCATCCTTCGATGTTGTCGGGTTCCTGTGCGAGTCGTTCTTCAAGCCCGCCGACCATGGCTTCAATCTCCGCCGGATCAGCACCCTGTGCACCTGCAACCTGCGCCTGCGCAATTTTCTGCTGCAAAGACCAAGTATCGGCATCGACATAGCCAAACAGACTCAACGCCAGCACCAGCAGCGACAGCGCCGCCACCAGCCACACACTTCTTTTGCTGCCTGCGGCTGGCTTCTGCTCTGCGTCGTCGGAGTCCAGCAACAGTCGCTGATCCAGTTCCTGACGCAGGCTTTGAAGATTGTCGTCATCGACCAGACCCGCTTCGTGGTCTGCCTCGAGTTCGCGCAGGCGCTGCCGATAAGCAGCCACATTAGCGCTGCGCCGCAACTGTGCGGACGCGATCCCTGACCGCCACAGCGGCCTTGTCATCCAGGCCAGCGCGCTAATGGCCATCAGGCCCATCAGTGCAAGCATCACGGCTGGTCTTCCTCCAGCAACTTGCGCAGCTGTTCACGGTTCACAACTGGCTTGGTCTCGCCATAATTGGCAGGTCTGGACAAGCGACGGAAAACCAGAATTGCGCCGATGATCAGCAACAAGAAGGGACCGGCCCAGAGCAGCAAGTTGCGCATGTTCATCGGCGGCTTGTACAACACGAATTCCCCGTAACGATCGGTCACGTAGCGGCGAATCTCGGCATCACTCTCACCCGCGACAACGCGTTGGTGAACCTGTGCGCGCAGATCCAGCGCCAAATCCGCGTTTGAGTCAGCAATGCTCTGGTTCTGACAGACCAGACAGCGCAGTTCCTGTATCAACGCTCGGTAGCGCTGCTGCTGCTCGCCGGAAAGCGGTGTTTCGGGCGGACTCAGGGCCAGCGCCGGAAACATCAGACCCCATCCGAGAAGCAGTGAAAATATGACGGCGAATCGATTCATTGTGTTGGTGTCAGAAGAGGCCGGATATCACGTTCCCAGGCCTGCGGAGTCACCGGCCCGACCTGCTTGAAAAGGATGGTTCCATCAGCGCCGACAACGTAGCTTTCGGGCACGCCATACACACCCCAGTCCAGACCCGCCGCCCCTTCTCGGTCCAGTACCACGGTCCGATAGGGATTGCCGTTTCGCGCCAGCCAGTTGCGCGCATCCTCGGGCGCGTCCTTGTAATCGATGCCGATGATCTCGATCCCTTCATTCTCTGCAACTTGCATGAGCAAGGGATGCTCGACTTTGCACCCGGCGCACCAGCTTGCAAAGAAATTGACCAGCACGGGTCGTCCAGCCATGTCCGCCGGGCTGAACATCTTTTCGGGTGCGTCCAGCAAGGGCAATTCAAATTGCGGTGCAGCCTTGCCAATGAAGGGGCTGGGGACTTCTCGAGGGTCCAGTTTCAGACCGACCGCCAGCATCAGCATCATGCCGATCAGCACAAAGACGGGAATGGCAAAGCGCATCAGGCAGCCGCAGCCTGCTGTGCCAGCGGTGCCTGGGCCTGCCGCTGCGCCAGACGATAGCGCCGGTCACTGGCTGCAAGAATGCCGCCGAAAAACATGAACACCCCGCCGAGCCAGACCAGCCGCATCATCGGCTTGTAGTACAGACGCAGCGCCCAGTCACCACCAATGTTCTGCCGGTCGATAGGTTCGCCCAGCGCCACATAGAGATCACGCATCGGGTTGTAATCTACCGCTGCTTCGGTCATGACGCTGCCCTGCGAAGGATAGAGCCGCTTCTCAGGATGAAGCGTCGCAATGGCCTTGCCGCTGCGCAGGACAGACACCGATCCCATGTCAGATTGATAATTCGGCCCCTGATGTCGTTCAACGCCATCAAACCGAAACTCGTAACGACCAATATCTGCCGCCTGTCCCGGGCCCAGGCGCACATCGCGCTCCACCGCAAATGTTGATGCAAAGGCAACCCCCAGCGTCCAGACGCCGAGTCCGAAGTGAGCCATGCTCATGCCCCAGCAGCCGCGCGGCACACTGCGCAGGCCCTGCCAGAAATTGCGCTTTGCGCGAATGCGCCTCCAGACTTCCTGCACGGACGTGGTCAGTACCCAAATGGCCAGAATTGCACCCGCGCTTGCAGCCAATGATCCGCGCCCCTGCGTGATGAATGGCAGCGCGATACCGGCAACGACAGCCAGCGCTGCGAGCTTGTATAGCGGCCTGATTGCGGCACCAAACTTGGCCCGCTTCCACGACACCACACCGGCCAGACCGACCAGTACTGCGAGCGGTGCCATCAGCGGCAGGAACACAGCATTGAAGTACGGCGGACCCACTGAAATCTTGCCCAGATTGAGCGCATCAATCGCCAGCGGGTAGAGCGTGCCCAGCAGCACCGCAGCCGCAGCACAGACCAGGAAAACGTTATTGAACAGCAGCAAGCCTTCGCGGGAGGCCAGTTGCATATGACCGTCCTGGACGATGCGCGGCGCACGAACGGCGTACAGGCTCAGTGCGCCCCCAACCACAACTCCGAGAAAAGCCAGAATGAAAACGCCGCGCGCCGGATCGGTCGCAAAAGCGTGCACGGATACGAGCACACCGGATCGAACCAGGAAGGTTCCGAGCAGGGAAAGCGAAAAGGCAATGATGGCCAACAGAATGGTCCAGGACTGCAATAGGCCCCGCTTCTCGGTGACCGCCAGAGAATGAATCAGCGCCGTGCCCACCAGCCAGGGCATGAAGGACGCGTTTTCAACCGGGTCCCAGAACCACCAGCCGCCCCAGCCCAGTTCGTTATAAGCCCACCACGATCCCAAGGTAATGCCCATGGTCAGAAACAGCCATGCTGTGGTGGTCCAGGGTCTGGCCCAGCGTGCCCAGGCGGCATCGAGCTTGCCGGTAATCAGCGCCGCGATGGCGAATGCAAAGGCAACAGAGAAGCCGACATAGCCCATGTACAGCATGGGCGGATGAATGATCAGACCGGGGTCCTGCAGCAGCGGGTTGAGGTCTCGCCCTTCAAAAGGCACGGGGAAACTGCGATCAAACGGATTGGACGTCAGCAGAGTGAACAGCAAGAAGCCCACGCTGATCGCGCCAAGCGTTGCCAGCACCAGACTGGAAACCTCGGGCGGCAATCGCCGGTTGAAGATCGAGACTGCAAAGCTCCAACCCGCCAGCATCAGCATCCACAGCAGCAGGGAGCCCTCGTGCGCGCCCCAGACAGCAGACAAGCGATAAACCCACGGCAAGGCGCTGTGTGAATTGGCTGCGACATAGGCGATGGAGAAATCGTTCTGCCAGAAGCCGTATGACAGACAGACATAGGCCAGTAGCACCAGTACGAACTGCGCCTGAGCCGCACTCGCCGCCAGCCCCATCCAGCGCGTCTGACCGCGCAGATAGCCGGCCAGCGGTACCGTCGCCTGCGTCAGGGTCACAGCCAGTGCCAGCCATAAGGCAAAGTGTCCGAGTTCAGCGTTCACGATGTGATGGGTTCGACGCCCAGCGCCGTGGTCCCCGGCGTCACCGGCTTGAACGGCGCACAGGAATGACCGTTCTCTGATTTCAGCGACTCTGCCAGTTCCGGCGGCATGTAGTTCTCATCGTGCTTGGCCAGCACTTCCTCGGCGCGGAAGCGGCCCTGCTCGACGTGACCGGTGGCAACGATGCCCTGCCCCTCGCGAAACAGGTCCGGCAGAATGCCTTCGAACACAACCGGCACTTTCTGATCGCAGTCCGCCAGGGTGAAACTCACTTCCAGCCCTTCACCGCGCTTGACGCTGCCGGTTTCAACCAGCCCTCCCAGACGCAGACGGGCATTCTCAGGCGCATTGCCGCTGGCAATGTCACTGGGGGTGTAGAAATACATCAGGTTCTTGCTGAAGGCGGTAAAGCCCAGGTAGGCGGCAACAGCCACTCCCAGCACCAACCCACTCACTGCCAGCATCCGATTTTGTCGGCGCGTCATTGCGAATCGTCCATGTCGTCTTCTTCAGTCTTCCTGCGTAATTCATTCAGCAGGCTGCGGCGTCTCAGCACAGGCGCCAGTACATTCCAGCCCAGCACCGCCAAAGCCAGCCCGACGCTGCTCCAGACGTAGAACGCATAGCCCCCCATTTCGAGAAATTCGTTCAGGCTGCTCATGGCGCTGCCTTCTCCGACAGCAGCGATCGCACCCAGTTCGCCCTAGATTCGCGATCCAGTAATTCGTTCTGCATACGGCGCAGCACGGCCCAGACCGCCAGCAAATAGCTGCCCAGCAGGCTGATATACAAAGGGATGCCCATTTCCGGCGTGATGGTGGGCTTGCCGAATTTCAGGATGGTGGAGCTCTGGTGCAGGCTGTTCCACCAGTCAACCGAGTATTTGACGATGGGCACGTTCACCGCGCCCACGATGGCCAGCAACGCACAGGCCCTAGCCGCGGAACGACGATCAGCGAAGGCACTGTTCAGCCCGATGACGCCCAGATACAGAAACAGCAACACCAGTTCAGAGGTCAGGCGGGCATCCCATTTCCACCAGGCCCCCCACATCGGCTTGCCCCAGAGCATGCCGGTAAGCAGTGCCAGCGCGGTGAAACTGGCTCCGACCGGAGCCAACGCAGCGATGGCACATTCTGCCAGCTTGATGCGCCAGATCAGCGCCACGATGCCGGCAATCGCCATCCCGCTATAGAGCGACAGGGACAGCGCTGCGGCGGGCACATGAACATAGATAATGCGAAAAGCATCGCCCTGCTGATAGTCCGGCGGCGCCAGCCACAGGCCCGCGTAGAGTCCATAGGCCAACAGGCCCACGGAAACCAGCAACAACCACGGAGCGATCACGTCGCTGAAGCGGAAGAAGCTTGGCGGCGAAGCCAGACGGTGAAACCAGGTCCACATGGATATTCAGGCGGGATCGAATCAGGGTGGTAGTCAGTCAAACGCGTTTCTGAGCGCAACGCTGCAGGCCCAGGGCAGCAATGTCAGGGCCAGGGCCAGCAGTGCAGCCAGAAAGTATATCGGACCGGACGCATCAAGCCCTGCCTGCGCCGCGCGCACCGCACCGCTGCCAAAGATCACCACCGGCGCCAGAATGGGCAGGACCAGCACTGGCAGCAGCAGCCCGGCTCGAGGCAGGCCGACCGTCAGCGCGGCTGCGAATCCGCCGACCAGGCTGAGAATGGGCGTACCCAGCAATAATCCCAACAGCAGAGCCTGCAGGCCCGCGCCAGGCGCCATGCCCAGCAAGAGGCAAAGCGGCGCCGACAGCAGCACCAGCGGCAGGCCGCTGAGGACCCAATGCGCCAGCAACTTGCCCAGAACGTACTGATAGGTGGGACTTGGCCCTACCAGAATCTGCTCAAGCCAGCCTTCTTCGAGGTCGCCGCGGAAAAGTCGGTCCAGTGTCAGCAGCGCGGCCAACAGCGCCCCCACCCACATCACCGCAGGGGCCATCTGTGCCAACTGAGGTGCCCCGGGTTTCGATCCCAAGGCAAACAGGACCGCGATCATGGCGAAGAACAGAGGCGGCAGCACCCACTCGGACTTGTGGCGGGCGGCAATCCGCAACTCTCTGCTCAGGCTCAGTAGAAGCGCACTCATGCCAGATCGAGAATCGTCACGCGGTCGATACGACCGGGCAAAGCCTGATGACTGGTCACGATGATGCCACCACCGGTGCCCAGATGATCTTTCATCATCCGGCCGACAAGAATCGTGGCCTGTGCGTCCAGACCGCTGAAGGGCTCGTCCAGAATCCACAAGGGGCGCGGACTGAGTAGCAGGCGCGCCAGGCTTGCTCGGCGCTTCTGCCCCATGGACAGACTGCGCGCCAGCCTTGATCGGAAACGTCGTACACCGAGCCTGTCGAGCGCAGGTTCCATCGAGTCCGCTTTGACGTTGTTCAGGCGACACCAACTCTGCAGATTGTCCAGCACGCTCAGGTCCGGGTGCAGCGCGTTGCGATGCCCGACCCAATGAAACTGATCACTTTCCGGACGTTGAACCACGCCATTTGCCGCAGGTCGAAGACCCACGAGCACCTCGATCAGTGAAGACTTTCCAGCGCCATTGCGCCCCTTGATGTGCAGGACGTCACCGGGCGCAACCGCAAAGCTCAACTGCTCGAGCAGCACGCGGTCGCCGCGCATGACATCCAGTCCCTGGGCTGAAATCAGGTACATGTGACACACAGTTTCGGGCGGGACAAACAGCGATGAATCACGGGACGACGGCGTATTGAATCAAGCCGTATTGTCGCACTTGGCGTGCAATGTGCGTATGTCTTTGCGCAAGAAAATTCAGGTGCTTACTGCAAATTCCCAAGGCGCCACCCTCGAAATGCACGGCGCAGACCGTTAACCTGCCGTGACCCGCCCAACATTGCCGGACATTTGTTCGCTCACCAGGATCGATCAGGAGACCTATCCCTCATGCCCCTTCGCAACCAGATTCAACTGATTGCCTATCCAGACCGCATGGGCGGCAATCTGGCGGGACTCTACGAAATCATGGACACCTATTTCTCCAAGGCGATTGGAGGCGTGCACATCCTGCCGCCCTACCCGTCCAATGCGGACGGCGGCTTCTCGCCGCTGACGCACAAGGAGATCGATCCCAAGTACGGCACCTGGGAGGATGTGGAGCGCATCTCCAGCAAATTTGACCTATGCCTGGATCTCACCCTGAACCATATTTCAGACGAATCCGTGGAGTTCCAGGACTTTCTGAAGAACGGCTTTGAATCCGAGCACGCAGACCTTTTTGTTCATGTGGATCAGATGGGTGAAATCACACCCGATGACCTGGCCAGAATTCATATCCGCAAAGAGAAGGAACCGTTTCGCGAGGTGACCTGCGCAGACGGCACCCAGACGCGCGTCTGGTGCACCTTCACCGAACATCAGATCGATCTGAACTACAACTCGCCCAAGACTTATGCGCTGATGGAGGACTACATCAAGTTCCTCGCCGGCAAGGGCTGCAAGTTGTTCAGGCTCGATGCCTTTGGCTACACCACCAAGAAAATTGGCACGAGTTGTTTTCTCGTCGAACCCGACGTCTACGACATCCTCAAATGGATTGATGAGATCGCTCAGGAAAATGGCGCTGAAACGCTGCCAGAGGTCCACGACCATGCGAGTTTTCAATACGCAATTGCCCTGCATGGCATGCACGCCTACGGTTTTGCGCTCGCGCCCTTGCTGCTTTATTCATTGCTGGACGCCAACAGCAAGTATCTGAAGGAGTGGCTGCGCATGTGCCCGCGCCATCAGATCACCGTGCTGGATACTCACGACGGCATTTGCATCCCGGATGTCGAAGGCGTCTTGCCCGCTGCGCAAATCCAGGCCGTGATTGACAACGTCAGCGCTCGATCGGCAGATCCGATATTGCGGCGCTCTGCTGCCAATGTGCACAGCGTTGGGGCGATTTATCAGCTCACCTGCACGTATTACGACGCGCTCAAACGCAATGACGATGCCTATATCTGCGCTCGCGCCATCCAGTTTTTCGCACCTGGCATTCCGCAAATTTATTACGTGGGCCTGCTTGCCGGAATGAATGATCTGGAACTGATGGAACAGACCGGAGAACTGCGCGACATCAACCGCGCCAGTTTCACCAATCAGGATGTCGCCGAAGCCGTAGAGAAACCTGTGGTCAAGCGCCTGCTGAAACTGATGCGTTTCCGGAACTCATATCCGGCCTTTGCGGGCGTCTTCCATCTGGTCTATTCGAATGACACCAGTGTTGCCATGTGCTGGCGCGACGGCGAGTTCCGCTGTCAGCTGTTTGTGGATCTCAACTTCAAGAAGGCCACCATCAGCTACGTTGATGAAAAGTCCAAACGATGGCTGACCATGCGCTGCTGATGAATGATTCCAGGGTAGCCAAGGCCAGATGAATCCATTTGCCTCACTCAAGAGTGTCAATCACTTCGCCAATCTGGCAGAGGTGTACTACTCACGCGTTCAGACGGACCCGCTCAGCTCGCCGTCAATGGTTCACTTCAACAGAGCACTGGCAAGCGAAGTCGGATTGCCGCCGGACAGCGCTGACAAGCCGGAAGTACTGTCGACTCTGGCGGGCAATTCCTCATGGGACGGCGCGGACCCCATTGCCATGGTCTACGCGGGTCATCAGTTTGGCGTCTATGTTCCGCAACTGGGGGATGGCCGCGCGACCATGCTCGCGCAGGTAGAGAGCGATTCTGGCGCATTGTTCGAGCTACAGCTCAAGGGCGCCGGCATGACGCCCTACTCACGCTTTGCAGATGGCCGCGCAGTGCTGCGCTCGAGCATTCGCGAGTATTTATGCTCCGAGGCCATGCACGCACTGGGCGTTCCGACGACCAGAGCGCTGAGTCTGGTTAGTTCTCCAGACCCGGTGCAACGCGAGCACATGGAAACCGCAGCGGTGGTCTGTCGCGTTGCACCCAGTTTCGTTCGGTTCGGATCCTTTGAGTACTTTTACTACGGGCAGCGATTCGAGCATCTACTGCCTCTTGCCGATCACGTCATCGAAGATCACTTTCCACATCTGGCCGAGTTCCCCAACAAGTACGCGGCCTGGCTAAGCGAGATTGTGGATCGCACTGCTGATCTGATGGCCCACTGGCAGACCGTCGGCTTCTGCCACGGGGTCATGAATACTGACAACTTCTCCATCCTGGGCTTGACGCTCGACTACGGCCCTTTCGGTTTTCTCGACGGCTTCGACAGCAGCCACATCTGCAATCACACGGATGAAGGCGGGCGCTACGCTTACGATCAACAGCCTCGCATGGGTTACTGGAACTGTTCGCGCTTGTTGCAGGCCACGCTTCCCCTGCTGGACCCCGTGCCCGAAAAAGCAGTTGAAATCGCGCAGGGCATCCTGGGCCGATATCCCGATCGCCATGCCCAAACAGTGTTGGCGCAGTGGTGCAGAAAACTGGGGCTGCGGGAGGTTAAAGACGGCGACCGTGAGCTCTGCAACGAATTCCTCAACATCCTGGATCGCGGCAAGGATGACTTCACGCGCAGTTTCCGTCTGCTATCCGGCGTGACTGGTAACAAGGCGGAAAAGTCTGCGTTGCGCGATGAGGTCAAGGATGTGGCTGCACTTGATGCCTGGCTGGAGAAGTATCGCGCACGACTCGCTGCTGACGGCGGCGATGATGTTGAGCGCGCCGCCAGAATGAATGCTGTCAATCCCAAATTCATCCTGCGTAATCATTTGCTGCAGACGGCCATTGAAAAAGCTGAGGCCGGCCACTTCGACGAGGTCACTCGTTTGTTTGACATCATGAGTCGGCCTTTCGACGAGCAACCGGAGTCAGAGTCCTACGCAGGCCCGGCACCCGATTGGGCTGCTCAACTCAGCGTGAGCTGTTCGTCCTGATCCTTTAGTGCAGAGCGGCTCACTCGCCCCTGGCCAGCGGCGGCGTTGCTGACCCTCCCATCTCCGGAACAAAGACTTCTTCGAGCAGGAAGGGGTCATCAAAATAGGCTTTGCCGGTGAAAGCAGTGGCGTGGTGGCCCCACTGGCGCATGGCACCTGCACTACGCACACCGCTCGGCCACAGCCAGAACCGCTCTGAACGTTCGCTGCCCGCCACCAGGCCATCTTCTCCGAACAGGCTGCGCGTGCCGCCTTCCGGCGCTGGCAAGGTCAGCAATTCCTCGTAGCTGCGCAGCTCGTAATGTTGAGGCGCTTGCGCGCTGTCGGCTTCCGCCTCGAGTACACGCCGGACAGCGTGGGTGCCCGATTGCAGACGCACCGCGACGCGTCCAGAGGGTACCTCTTCCTGCGGCAGCAACATGGCGTGCTGCGGATGATCATTGTTGCGGCGCTGCAGCGCCTGGGCAGGAAAGCCGTAGTGATAGCAGCCACAGGCGTGAATGGTGTCGTGCAGGAGTGGATCACCGTTATCGTCCAGCGTCACGCGCCATATCACGCCATCGAGCGCGCCCGCAGCGTAGGCTTCTCCGGCAGAGGCCGGGCGTTCGTCAAACCAGATGAAGTAGTTGATCTGCAGCAGGCTGCGCCCCCCGAACCGGGTCAGTCCCGGCAGGAAGTACACAACAGGCTGACGGGTATCCACACCGGGGCCGGATTCACTCAGGCGCGGTGCACCCGGAAGGTCGTAGTCGCCCGCCGTCTCAATCAGTAATTCCGGGGCATGAAATCGCGCGAGCTGCACGACATCCGACCACAGCATGCCAATGCGGCCGAGAAGATCGCGCGGCTTGTCGGCCAGGCTCATGCTCTCAAACTTGTACTGATCCGAGGGCGCGACGCGCCAGTGCTTCAGCTCGCCTGTCACTTCAAGCTCATCAAGCGGCCTGGCGTACTCGTCCAGAACCGAGGCGTTGAACTTATCGACGCCGGCATCCAGAAACGGGGCCGCGACGGGATACAGGCCAAGCGCACGAGCAACAGTTGAGTAATGATCGGCCGGCTTGACGCGATCCAGCAGTTTCTCGCGAAACTCCGGGTTTTCCAGCTCCCAGCTGCGCAGCCAGGCACCACAGCCTCGAAGGTCCAGAAGCAGAGAGAATGCGGCTTGCTTGCCCAGGCCAAGGTTTCTCAGCTCTACGTCGCGCGCCTCATCCTCATTGGCGCGCAGGTATCCCACCCATTGCCAGAACGCATCCAGACTCGGAATTTCCTCAGCAAACGACGCGGAATAGCGATCAACCCGCAGATAGGGGAACCCGGGAATTCGCGCATGGCCAGCGTCAGCCACACCTGCCTGCGCGATCTGCTTGTCTACCTGTTCATACAGCGCCAGACACTTTTCCGAATTCGGTGCCGGTGGGCGTGGCTCCAATCCCCAGGTCGAGCATCCACCCAACATTCCGGACAACAGGAGCGTGAATAGCGTGACTTTGAAGTTCGAGAACATGAGCGATCCTGTGCAGTGGCGATCAACAGATACGTTCAAGCAAGAAAAGCAGACTCAGGCAAGTGCGTCTATTCAGCTCATCACCCGTTTCCAATGAATCTGTGAAAATCCGGGTAGTCAAAGCTGAAGATGGGTTCAAACTCAGCAGGCGGGTCATCTCTGCCACTGATCACGAGTGCATAAAAAGCCACAATAGCGCAGAGAAACCCATTTATCGGATCAAGACCTGATGAGTCCATCTGGCCCTGCCACACACGGCCGAATTATCGCGTCCACGTTCAGGCCCCACCCTCTGTTGCGCAATGCGCATGTACAGACCATTGCGCCGGCACTGCTGCGCCCCCTGCCCACCCTGGATCGGCGCGTTGAACGCATTGAACTGCCGGATGGGGATTTCGTGGATGTAGCCTGGTCTGGACCACCGGGAGCAGACAGGCCGATCGCCATTCTGCTGCACGGCCTAGGCGGCGGACTGGATTCGGGCTACATGCTTGGTTTGGGTCGACTTCTTACCAAACAGGGCTGGCGCGTCTGCGCCCTGCAGCAACGCGGCGCCGGGCCAGAGCCGAATCGCCTGCCCCGTGTCTACAATCACGGCTTGAGCAGCGACTTGCGCCACGTCTGGAGTGTCCTCAGACAGCGCGAACCCGATTCCTTTCTGACCTGCGTGGGCTGGTCACTCGGTGGAAACGTCTTGCTCAAGGCACTTGCAGAAGAAGGTAGCGCAGCGCCGATTTCGCTGGCCTGTGCAGTGAGCGTCCCATTCAATCTGAGCACTTGCGAGCTGCATCTGCGCAACGGTTTTGCCCGCGTATACCAGCATCGTCTGCTGTCGGCCTGCAAGGACATGGTTCGCCGCAAACATGGGCAGGCGTCTCTGGCCGAGCATGTCGACGTGGACGCCATCCTCGCAGCGAAGAATTTTTCCGAGTTTGACGATGCCTTCACCGCCCCGCTCAACGAATACCTCGACTCGCAGGACTATTACGCGCGCGCGGCCTGTGGCGAGTATCTGTCGGACATCCGCACGCCTACCCTGATCCTTCATGCTCTGGATGACCCGTTCATGGCCCCGGGAATCGTTCCCTCAGAGGCCGCCCTGTCACCATTTGTTGACCTGGAACTGGCTGAGCGTGGGGGGCATGTCGGCTTCATCGCGGCCAACGCTGCTGGTTTGCCCTATTGCTGGTCTGAGCACCACATCAGTCGGCTTCTGGTGCAAGCCTTTGGCAGGGCAACACCTGATGACGAGATCGAAGGTGCGCCTGCCTGAAACCTTGCGCCTTGCCTAGGCTCACCTCAGGCCGTCGGAATCAACACCTTGCGATGCAGATCGTCACTGAGTCGGCGTTCGACCATCGCGATCAACATCAGTCCCAGGCAAGCCACTATTACCGCCGGATGAGCACTCGCCAGGAAAGACAGTACTGCGAGCAACAGAGCGGCGACGCTCAGCCAGTGCGTCATGATCCTGGAGTGATCAAAGCCCTCTGCATACCAACGGAGAAGCCGCTGGTCTGATTCGCACTTTCGACCAATACTCCGGCAACGGAAGAACAATCTGCGCAGCGCCCAGGCATCAAACACCTCCGCCATCAACACTGCTGCCAGCGCGCCTGAAATGATCCAGTTGATCATGTCTGTTCTCCATCTCCTGCTTCTGAGACCGAACCAGTATCGGGCTCTTGAACATCAGATTAGGAGAGATGGCCGCGACACCATCAGACCATTCGGCCAACGGTACGAATTAGCGGCTGTGAAGATGGGCGGCGTATCAGGCCAGCATCAACGGTCGAGCAATGCTCAGGCGCGATTCACTTCCAGGCTGTTCACCGACAATTGACGGAGTGCCGGACCGCGGGCTGACTCAGACGGCCTGCAGATGCAGCAAACGTACGCGCGCGTACTGCTCCTGGAGTGTGCGCTCCAGATGTTGCAGCCGCCGGCGTGCCTCACTGTGCTCCCAATGGTCAGCGACACTTTCAACCATCTGCTGACGCGCGGCTTCGATCTTCTCGGTCTGCAAGGTCGTCCACTCACCGATGGTCACCTTGAAAGCTTCCATTTCCTGCTCGAGCAGCTTCTTCACCGTATCAAGGCGCTTGGTTGGCGCAGCCTGGGCCAACCGGGCCTGCGCCCGCGCAAACTGACGTTCCACCATGGCGCGTCGAATTCTGAACTCGGGCACTCTTCTCAAGCCACTTGCCTGCCCAAGAAATGCCCAGGAGGCAATCCACCACTTGGTCAGGTCGATGTGCCACCAACGGATGCCATTCCGGTAGTCCCAGGAAAACAGGTGGTGATAGTTGTGATAGCCCTCGCCATAGGTAAACAGGGCAATCAGGTCGTTGTCGCGCGCAGAATTTTCTTCGGTGTAAGGCCGGCGACCCCACTTGTGCGCAGCCGAATTGATCAGGAAAGTGAAGTGGTGGTTGACCACCAGGCGCAGCAATCCCGCGACCAGCAACACGCCCCAAGGATCCCCCACCGCAATGCCGCACAGCAGCGGCAACCCAATATTGGTGCCCAGGGCGAGTCCCAGATAATGGCGATGCTGGAACATCACGACCGGGTCACGTTGCAGATCCTTCACGTTGGAAAAATCGAGCACGTGACAGGGCTGATCGCGCAGCATCCAGCCCATGTGGGCATACCAGAAGCCACGCTTGATGGAATACGGATCGGCCTGCGGGTGATCCACGTTCTTGTGATGGACCCGGTGCATTGATGACCAGATCAGAATGCTGTTCTGCAGTGCCTGGGCACCGAACAGCATGTAGAAAATTTTGAGTGGCAAGCGCGCTTCATATGCGCGGTGCGACCACAAGCGGTGATAGCCGCCAGTGATGGAGATTCCGCTCGCATACAGAAAGACGAAGAACAGAATCCAGGCTGCAGAGGAAAAGTCGTAATGCCACGCATACAGCGGGAAAACCGTCAAAAGCAGCAATGTGCTGACGGAAAACAGGACCGCGGCGGGCACATTGACGGGTGCCTTGCTGGGGGTATCGGTTGTTTGGGTAACGGCGTTCATCGTCGTCACATTCTGGCCTGTCAAAGTTAAGACAAAAAGAAAGCCGCGACCAACGAGTCGCGGCTTCCGATTAACGCAAATCGTAATTTAGGGCTGATTAGAGCGCCTTGATTTGGGTGGCCTGCATGCCCTTCTGACCGCGCGCTGCAACGTACTCTACGCGCTGGCCTTCTTTGAGGGTCTTGAAGCCCGTGCCCTGGATCTCCTTGAAATGAGCGAAGAGATCTTCGCCGCCGCCTTCTGGGGTGATGAAGCCAAAACCCTTGGCGTCATTGAACCACTTAACTACACCGGTCGATGCATTCGACATGAAACATTCCTCTGAACAATTGATGATGTGTGAGCCGACGGCTCACTTGCTGCATCCGTTCAAGAAACGTTCGCCGGGAAGCTGAAGCGTCCCCAGACTTGGTGTAGCGGGGCACTGAAAGTATCGCGGAAAAATCACTGCTTGAAACGACTGCGGAGGGCACGTTAGCGGACCTGTGCCGGTTTGTCTAACGGTGCTTCTGTCAGCCCCCCTGCCCCGGGGTCAAGATTGCGCAGCGCAGCATTTTTTTAAGGCTCCGAGCCTACTCGACGCCACCGCTCCAACAGCCCAGCTCGCTACCCCTGCTACGGATGCTGGCCAGGTCCTTTCGGTACTCGTTTGCCTGCCAGGAGGAGTGCGGTTGCTTCATCTTGGACTGCACCAGTTCGCGGGCATTGCGCAGGGAATGGCAGGCACCGGAGTCGCTGGAAAGCGTCACCGCCCCGGCAAACTTCTCGCCTGGCAGGGCTTCGGCCTTCTGCAGCCCGGCCTCCTTCATCTGGCGCTCTGGCGCAGACGATCCAGACCCGCCTGCAATGAGCTCAGACAGATTCTGGCCAATACCTTCGCCTTCCGGGCCACCTTCCCTGTCCATGAAGGTATGGCTGTAGAAGATGCCGCCAAGCATCAGCAAGGCCAGCCCCACCAATATCCAGATCGTGGAGGCATCCGACTCAGAGGTGTCACGATGATCTTCCTTGCCCATCCGTTTGGGGGCGTACAGCGGCTGCTCTTCCATAGATTTGATTCCGACACAATTTTCCTGCGCCAAAGGTAGCATTGCAGGTTGACGCCTGACAGAGGCGCTCATATCTACCCTTTCCAACATCAGGAGAATCCGTGTGGCTGGATTGTATTTCGAAGAATTTTCAGTGGGCCAGAAATTTGTTCACGAGGTTCGCAGGACCGTGACAGAGGCTGACAACGTGTTTTTTTCGGCCCTGACGCATAACCCGGCAGCGCTGCATATAGATCAGCAATATTGCGAAGAGAATTCCGAGTTCGGCCAGCGCCTTGTCAATAGCGCCTTCACCTTGGGGCTGATGGTCGGTGTGACCGTGCAGGACACGACCCTGGGCACGACGGTGGGCAATCTGGGCTGGGACGAGGTGCGTTTCCCCCGACCGGTCTTTCACGGCGACACGCTGCGCAGCGAATCGGAAGTTGTTGAGGTGCGTAGCAGCAAAAGCCGGCCGGACAACGGAATCGTGATTTTCCTGCATACCGCCTTCAACCAGCGCAATGAACTGGTTGCCAGCTGCAAGCGCAGCGCCTTGATGATGCGCAAACCCAAGTAAGCGGTTAACGCTTCAGAGCTTGAGCCCGGCGCCGGCCTGCTCCGCGCCGGGCCATGCCGCAAGCCGCGATCTGTCGCCTACTTCGCGGGCAGGTAAGGCACCGGGTTAACCGGCTGGCCGCGCTCTCGAATCTCGAAATGCAGGATTGGCTGGTTTTGCGGTCCCAATCCGAGTTCCGCAATCGCCTGCCCGCCCTTGACCGACTGGCCTTCGCTCACCAGCCGTTTGCGGTTATAGCCGTAGGCAGAAAGCCGCAGATCGTCATGCTTGACGATGACCAGCTCTCCATAGCCACGCAAGGCTGAGCCGCTGTAGACCACTTTCCCGGGTGCCGCCGCGACCACCTTTTGGCCCAGCTCGCCCTTGAAATCAAGGCCCTTTGAACCGTTTTTCAGATCGAAGCCGCGCACGACAACACCTTGTGTCGGCCATTGCCATTTGTAAGGCCCACCGGATTCACTGGTCACCGCAGGCTTCGCTGGGACGCTTACCGGCGGTGCCGCGACCACCGGTACAGGTCGCGGTGAATCAGTGCCATCCACTGGGGTCGGCCCGGTGCTTTCATCTGGTAATGCGATGGGGGTACCGACCGAAGACGGCGTATCGATGACCGGGTGAGAAACAATATCGCCTTCAACCAGTGCCACTTTCGGAGGCCTGCTGAGATGAAGGACCTGCCCCGGATAAATCAGATAGTCGGGACCGATATTGTTCCAGCGCGCGAACTCGCGGTAGTCCAGATTGTTGCGAAAAGCGATGGAGTACACCGTGTCTGACTCTCGGACCATGTACTCACCCTTTCCTACCGGGCGCTCGGGCCGAACCAAAGCCGCCTTCTGGTTGTAGGACTCGGTCTTCGGCGGCGGGTCCCAGGTGACAAAGCTGGCGCAGGCAGGCAGCAGGGGGGCCAATATCAGCAGTGTGTATCCCAGTTTCATCGGCGTGCCTCACGTGAACGGTGCTTGATCACGAACCAGATCACGAAGACCAGCAGGCCGGCCAGAGCAATTACGCCCGCTTCGTGCGTATATGCCGCCACCGCCTTGATCACAGGCTCGCCAAAATAATAGCCGAGCGCGACAAGGACGCCGCACCAGATCGTGGCCCCAAGCGTTGTCAGCACAACAAAAGGCAGAATCGCCATGCCGAACATGCCCGGGGGAATCGAAATGAGGTGGCGAACCCCGGGAATGAATCTGCCAATGAACGTTGCGCGGTTGGCATTGCGCAGAAACATGGCTTCAGCATCGTCGAAGGTCTTCTGGCTGATCAAGAAATACTTGCCGTAGCGCAGCAGGAACGCACGGCCCAGATACTTGCCCAGAACATAGTTGGCGGATGCACCAATCATCGAACCTCCGCCACCGGCCAGCGTGGCGAGAAAAGGGTCGAGCTCGCCCTGCGCGGCTCGATAGCCAGCCGGAATCATGACCAGTTCCGACGGAACGGGGAACAGGCTGGATTCCAAGGCCATCAGGAACACGATCTCCGTGTATCCAAGCTGCGACACGATATCGGCTAACCACAGGGAGAATGCTTCCACGGCGCGCGCCTCAGACCTTGCCCGGCAATAGAGGCACGAACGTCACCGCACCCAGATCCGTTTCCGTGATGCCATGCTCCTGCTTTTCGACAAGCTTGAGTCGTTGCGCGCCATTGGGTCCCACGGGAATCACCAGTCGCCCGCCCGGTGCCAATTGCTTGATCAGCGGAGCAGGAATTTCCTCACCACCAGCGGTCACGACAATGCCGTCGTACGGCGCATAGGGCGTCCAGCCCATCGTGCCGTCGGAATAGCCGAAGTGCACATTGCGAATTCCCAGAGAGCCAAGGCGAGTGCGGGCGGATTCTGTCAGCGCTCGAATCCTTTCGACACTGAACACCGTTTCAACCAGAGGCGCGAGAACCGCAGTCTGATAGCCGCATCCTGTGCCGACTTCCAGAATGCGCTTGGGCGATTTGGCACCAAGAATGGCCTGTGTCATCAGCGCAACGATGTAAGGCTGCGAGATGGTCTGGGAATGTCCTATTGGCAGCGAACGATTCTTGTAGGCATCACCCCGAAAGGCTTCTTCGACAAATTCATGGCGCGGCACCTGGCTCATCACATCCAGAACGCGCTCGTCGCGAATTCCCAGTTTTCGCAGTTCTTCAATGAGAGATGCGCGCACGCGCGCGGACGTCATCCCCAGTCCGCGACTGTGGTGATGTGTGGATGCCTTGGTGATCAAACTTCGCGTACCCATTGAGACAATTGTTCCAGCGATGTATGGCGTGTCAGATCAACCAGGAGTGGCGTTATGGACGCGCGACCATGATTGACTGCATGAAAATCCGTTCCGGGTCCGGCGTCGCCCTCGCCTCCGGCCGCCCCTACCCACCAGATCGGCCGGCCACGAGGATCCTGTGCGGCAATGGCACTTTCCGCGCGGTGTCGATTTCCCAGGCGTGTGACTTCCAGGCCCTGCAGCGCCTCGTAGGGAATATCAGGGACATTGATATTCAGGATGGTATTGCCGGGCAAGGGGTCGTCCTTGAGCCGAGCAATCACGCGTGCGGCCACGCGCGCAGCAGTCTCGTAGTGTTTAGGCGCCACGGCGCAGCTTGAAACCGCCACCGCCGCGTAACCCAGGAAGCGCCCTTCCATGGCCGCAGCCACCGTTCCGGAATACAGGGTGTCATCTCCCAAATTGGCGCCGGCATTGATGCCAGACACCACAATATCGAAATCCTCTTCCAGCATTCCGGTCAGCGCCAGATGCACGCAATCCGTTGGCGTGCCATCTACACAATGCGTGCCATCGTCATGCGAATGAACCCGCACAGGTGAATGAAGCGTCAGCGAATTGCTCGCGCCGCTGCGATTTCGATCCGGAGCCACTACATGCACTTCATGGTCCTGGCGCAGCTGCTCACGCAGACACACCAAGCCCGGCGCAAGGCAGCCGTCGTCGTTTGAAAGGAGGATTCGCATGGGAGTGCCATAGTTTATCTGTCTGCGTCCAGAATTTCGTGCTGAGTTCTGTAATGCGGGACAATGAAGTCATTCTGCGCCCACTTATTCGCCAGCTTGATGACAGCAAACAACGTGAACGGCGACGACGACATAGAACAATTCCGAAAGGCCATGCTGGGCGTCAAGCCGCACGCGCCGGTTGAACGGGTCGCACGAAATCGGCCGCGACCTCCGCCGCGCGCCCGGCAAAGCGAAGCTGATGAGGCCGCAGTGCTTTCCGAATTACTGTCCGGGCCGGACCCGGAAATCATGGAGAGCGGAGAAACCCTCAGCTACAGGGCCGACGGGGTCCAGGATCGGATTCTCCGTCAATTGCGCCGTGGAGCTTATCGCCGAGAGGCAGAACTTGACCTGCATGGGCTAAACAGAGAGAAGGCGCGTCGAGAGGTCGCCGAATTTCTATTGAACTGCGAAAAAATGGACTTGCGCTGTGTTCGCATCATTCATGGGAAAGGCAAGGGCTCACCCAACTCCGGACCAGTCCTCAAGCAGCTGCTCGACGGTTGGCTGCGCAAAGTAAAAAACGTGATTGCGTTCTGTTCGGCGCAGCCGCGCGACGGCGGCACCGGTGCGATCTACGTCCTGCTCAGACGTGCTTCCTGACATTGACCGGAGCGTGGTCAATAATAGGTCAATAATGACCGGCGGCCTGTTCCGATATCGAATCAGGCGGGCCCTAGACCCATGGAGATTTTGAGCGGTGACGGAAAAACATCCAGCGCAGAAAGATGCAGTACAGGCTCTGGCCAGCGCCCGCTCTCAGTTGGGAAAATTGGTCAGTTTCAGTGCCGAGGAACGATCTGGCTGGATCGAAGGCGCGGACGGCGAGCTCTATTTTTTCTCTGCCGCCGATGTTGTCAGCGACGGGATCATCAGCATTGGCGATACCGTTCGATTCTCCGGCGCCGACGGTCTGGCCACTGAAATCAGCGACGAAGCATCTTCAACTGCCGGCTCGAGTCCGAAAGCGGATGTCCCGGCCACTGCAGAGCCGGTGCCGGCTTCCCAAAACGCTCCGTTACAAGACACAAGAGAAGCGACACAGGATGCCGCTCAGACTCAGCAGCAAGACGCGGTGCCGGATCCCGGCCCGGAATCAGAGCCAGAGCTTCCTCCTCAGCCAAAGGCCGCCATGCCCAGTTCGGAGCGCGGAAGGGTTGTCAGCCACGATAAGAAGAACCGCAGCGGCTGGATTCAAAGCGAGAAGTCCAAACTCTACAGCTTCAACACCGCTGATCTTCTGGGCAGCAAAATGCCCGAAATTGGCCAGAGCGTGCTGTTCACGCCACAAGCCAATACCGCGGTAAAGATTGCATTGGTGTCTGATGGGCTTGCCGCGGCGACACCGGAACTCAGTCAAAACAAGCTCGCAGAGTCGGCAGCAAAACCTGCACCTGAAGCGCAGCAGACCACTACCGCACCCAGGCCTGCCAGTGGCTCAGGAGGACCGGCACCGTCCGACGCAGGATCGCGTTCTTGGCTGGTACCGGCATTGGCTCTGGCAACACTGGCTGCACTTGCTGGGTACTTTGTCTACGCACCGGATACGGATATAGCGTTCCTGAATCCAGAGTCCTCAATTGCAGAGGCCGTTGAGAGCTCGCAGAGCACCAATAGCAACGAGGCCGCTGATGATCCGGAACAAAGGCAAGCTGAGATCGCCACCGATTCGGTAGAGCCCGAACGCACCGCCGTCGCTGAGGTTTCTGAAGTGGAGATCGTGCCGATCGATAGCGATGACCAGAACACAAGCTTTCCTGTTGGAGAAACATCGACGGAAATCGTCCTCGCCGAAGATTTGAGGGCCGACACAAAAGAACCGGCAACGGAGCAGCCAGCGCCAAAGGATGACGCCGCTACTGACGCCAAACCTGCGCAACAGAACGCGTCAAGCAACGTCGGCACGCCCGCCACATCCGGCGACAGCAAGGAATCGACTCCTGAGCCCGCGGCACCCGCCGTTGCGAGCAAGAAAGCAGAAGTCGAATCGCGTCCTGAGCCCCCCTCGCCCGCGAAGCCGCCCAGAACCGCCGCGACTGATGCGCCCAGCCCCCCAACACGGGCACCGCAGAATCGAACTCCTTCTTCATCACCGACGCGGCTGAGTCGCTGGTGGCCGGACGAGCCCCAGGCCGGCGTCTTGAACCTGCGGTTTGCAGGTCACCTTGCAGGACGACCCGCCATCGTCCTGGCTTTTGATGGCGTTTTCGGCTCCATAGAGAGTGCGAACCGCCACATCACCGTTACCGCGAGCAATGGCGAACGCATCAATTCCGGATGGGAGATCGGCCCGAATGCGACGAGCCTGATCCTGCCGGTCAGCCCCGGCTACTACAAGGTCGCCCTGACGTCGGGCCTGCAGGATGCTCAAGGCAAAAAACTGCCGCGTTCACTCGGCGGGTCGGTTCGCGTTCCCTGAGGGAACGCACCTCACCTGGTACCGAAATAAGTAGAGAAGGTGCCTAGCGCGCCAGCGGGCGTTTCGCGCTGAGAATAAAATCGTTCATCAGACGCACCTGAGCGTTGCTCTTGGCGAGTTCCGCCAATTCGGTTCGCACATCACTCATCAACTTGCCAGAGCGGTAAATCAGCTTATAGGCCTCATCGACCGCATCGATATCAGCACGGTCGAACTTCCAGCGACGCATGCCTTCCTTGTTGATCGTGCGCGGTTGCGCCGGGTTCCCCTGCACCATCACGAACGGGGGGATATCTCCGGTCACTCCGGCTGAAAAAGCGGTAAACGCATGAGTCCCGATGCGGCAGAACTGGTAGACCAGCGTATAGCCTCCCAGCACAACCGAATTGCCGATGTCGACGTGACCGGCAAGGCTCGCGTTATTGGCAAAGATGGTGTCATTGCCAATCCAGCAATCGTGCGCGATGTGGCAATAATTCATGATCCAGTTGCGATCACCGACGCGGGTTTCACCGTTCTTGGATTCAAACTCCTTCATGGTGCCGCGCTGGATGGTGACGAACTCGCGAATGACGTTCCCGTCACCAATCACCACCGAAGTTGGATCATCTTCTCGCGCGGTCTTGTCCTGGGAAACAGCGCCCAAGGCGACATGCGGAAAAATCTTGTTGTCAGCCCCAATGCGCATGGGGCCATTGAGAACGGCATGAGCACCCACTTGGGTACCCCGCCCGATCTGCACCTTGGCCCCGATAATTGCGTAGGGGCCAACGACAACGTCCTTATCCAGCTCTGCTGCCGGATCAACGATAGCCGTCGGGTGAATGCTTCCACTCACGACGCTGACTCACCCTGCTCCCGGTGCTTGACCACGCAGATCATGTCGGCTTCACACGCGAGTTCCTCGCCGACTTTCGCATAGGCGCGAAACTTCCACACATCACGCTTGTGCTTCTGCAGTTCTGCATGAAGCGTAAGCTGATCACCGGGCACGACGGGGCGCTTGAACCGGCAATTGTCGATGCCGGCAAAGTAGAGAATTAGACCAGAATCCGCAGATTCGCCCGACATCATTACGGCGAGAATGCCGCTGGCCTGTGCAAGCGCCTCCAGGATGAGTACCCCGGGCATGGTTGGCAGGTCTGGAAAGTGCCCGACAAAATGGGCCTCATTCATGGTCACGTTCTTGAGGCAGACCACGCTCTTTCCGGGGTCGACACTCAGCACCCGATCAACCAGCAAGAACGGATAGCGATGGGGCAACAGACGCATGATCTGACGCACATCAAATTCGGTGTTCTCACTCATCTCCTGCATCTCCCAAAGCCGTATCTCCGGTCTTGATCCCCAATTTTTTCTCCAATTCCCGCACTCGATCTTCTGTTGTTTGCAGGCGTCTGACCCGGGCCACCATACGACGCCATTCCCGCACTGACTCAACAGGAATCCCTGAGCCATATATGCCTTTGTCGGGCAGGGATTTGGTCACCATGGCACTGCCCAGGACAACGACATCGTCGCCAATCTGCAAATGACCATTGAATCCGGCCTGCCCGCCGATCATACATCTGGCTCCGATGCGGGTACTGCCCGCAACACCAACGCAGGCTGCGATGGCCGTATGCTCGCCGATGTAGCAGTTGTGGGCGATCTGAATCAGATTATCCAGACGCACGCCTTTCGAAATTATGGTGTCTTCCAGTGCGCCGCGATCGATACAGGTGTGAGCGCCGATCTCCACATCGTCACCGACGATGACGCTACCCAGCTGAGGAATTTCTTCCCACCCCTCGGGCCCCATGACGTTCCCGAAACCTCTCGATCCGATTACGGCACCGGGTTGCACCTGGCATCTGGAACCCAATATCACCCGATTGCCAATGGTGACGCTGGCGACCAGCCTGCAGTGCGCTCCGAGAACGGCTTCGTCACCGATAACGCAGTTCGGCCCTACAAAACTATGCGCGCCAATCTTCGCGCCACTACCGACTACCGCACCTGCGCCGAGATGCACGCCTTCGCCAATAACAGCGTCTGGGGCAACACAGGCACTCGCATGGACCCCGGGCTCAAAGACGCGGTCCCGATCAAACAGCCGTGCGATACGTGCAAATGCCAATCCGGGGTCGCGCGCGATGAGCGCCGCGCCGGTCACTGTGTCGGCAAATTTCTGTGTAACAACGATGGCGGAGGCCAGACTACCCGGCAACTGCTCAGCCAGCCGCGAGCTGCCCATATAGCTGATGCAGCCCGCCTTTCCGGGGTTCAGGCTGCATGCGCCAGAAATCCGGGTATCAGCGTCGCCACGCAGTTCGAGTTCGAACTGCGTGGCGATATCACCTAGGCGATGCGCTTTCACGCCAGCAGGTGATCAGAGCAAGCCTCGCCCTTACTTGCCAGACTGCATGCGCTTGATGACTTCATCAGTGACATCAATTCCAGCTGCGGCATAGACCGGATCCTGAATGACCAGATCCGCACCACGCTCCTTGGCCACTTCAACAACATACTTCTTGATGTTCTCGGTGAGCTTCTCGCTCAGCTCGCGATCACGCTCCTGGAAGTCTTCCTGGAACTTGCGCTGGTTGTAATCGAAATCGATCTTTCGTGCCTGAAGCTCTTTTTCAGTCTTGGCACGCGCCTCACTGCTCATTACGTCCGCTTCGCGCTGAAACTTCTTGGCGTCTTCGGCCAGCGATTTGGCTTCAGATTCAAGATCGGATTTGCGCTTCTCAAATTCGGTCTTGATCTTCTCCTGACCAGTCTTGAACAGAGGCGATGCCTGTACCAATGCACCGGCGCGAATAGTCACGATCTTGATCTCGGCACTTGCCGTTCCGACGCTCACGACAAAGAGGATGCAGCAGGCCAGCAGTTTGGAAATTGAACGCATTTGAAACTCTCTTTTCAGGTCAAATTACAGGGATGAAAGAATCTGGTCCGGGTGCTTAGAACCCGCCACCAAATCGAATCTGGAAACCATCGGTTTCATCACCAGGCCGGTCATTGATCGGGAAGGCATATGAAAGATCGAGCAAGCCCAGGAACGGAGTGAACCATTTGAAGGCGATGCCGTATGAGGAGCGAAGTTCGCCACTGGAGAAATCCTCTGCTTCCGGGTACACCTGCCCGACGTCATAGAAAATACTCATGCGGGTGGTCCGCTGGTCACTCTCAATGGGCAGAGGAATGATCAGCTCATTCTGCGAGGTTGTCCTCAGGCGTCCGCCAAACGGATTGTCAAAGGGGGTATCACGGGGGCCCAGAGATCCATCGTCATAACCGCGAACCGTTCGCGATCCGCCTGCAAAATAATGCTCGTAGGGCGGCACCACTGAATCGCTCTTGTAATTATCCGCCAGGCTGAGATTGGCATTCATCTCGATAAAGAACTTGCCCGGCAGATTGACGTAGTGCTGTAGCCGATAGTTTGCAGCGTAGTACTCAAGGTCACTGCCTGGAATCTTGATGTCCACACCCAGCTGATGCAACGTGCCACGTGATGCGAAGAATGTGCGATTACGTGTATCTCGGGTGAAACCGGTGCGCACCTCATAGTTGGTGAACTCGGTTCCGCTGTCGATGACAAACGCCAGAATCTGGTCGGAGGTCGAGAAGGCAAACGTATCAATCGCCGTATGGTCGATACCGATACCAGCTCGCAAGGCCGAATATTCTGACAAGGGAATGCCATAAGTCAGCGAAGCGCCCACGGTATTGAAGTTGAAACCGGAGCTCTGACGAATAATGGATTCAGTCTTGCGGAAGAAACCGCTCACCGTCTGGCTCACGCCGTCCTGGGTGAAGTATGGGTCCGTCCAGCTCACGCTGAAGGCGCGCTGCACGGAATTCGTATTGGCTTCGATGCTGACGCGATTGCCAGTACCCAGGAAATTGGTGTGAGTCAGACTGCTGTTGATCAGGAAGCCCTGCGATCCTGAAAAGCCGACGCCAAACTGCACCGAACCGGGAGGTCGCTCCTTGATGGTGAAGCTGACGTCAATCAGATCCTCCGTACCAGGAACAGGCCGCGTCTCGACTTCGGCTTCTTCAACAAACGGAAGACGTGCCAGGCGAACCCGCGATCGCTCGACTGAGCTCTTTGAAAACGGCGCTGCTTCGAGTTGGCGCATTTCGCGGCGCAGCGTCTCGTCGTTGGTGCGACCATGACCGGAGAAGGTGATGCGGCGAACATAGGCTCGCTTGCCGGATTCGACCACATAGTTGATGGCCACTTCCTTGGCGTCTTCATCAACTTCTGGAACGGGGGTGACCTTGGCAAACGCGTATCCCACGTCAGACAGGGCGGCCTCGATTCGATTGGCGCTCTCGGTAGATTGCTTGCGAGAAAACCAATCGCCGGACTTGGTCGACAGAAACAACTCGAGGAATTCAGGCTGGAGAATGGTCTCGCCGGAGAAGCGCGTCTCGCTGATCTTGTAGCGCTCGCCCTCTTCCACATTGACAGTGATGTAGATGTCTTCCTTGGTCGGAGACAGCTGCACCTGCACGGACGACACATCGAACCGCAAATAACCGGTGTCGTGGTAGTAGGCACTCAACGACTCCAGATCGCCGCCCAACTGCTGCTTGGAGTAAGCGTCCGTTTTCTGAAGCGGGTCCCAGGAATTGGTTTTTTCCAGCTCGAATACGTCCAACAACTCTTCGCGCGAGTAGATGTTGTTGCCGATGATGTTGATGTCGCGAATCTTGGTGGCCTTGCCCTCGATCACATCAATCTTGATGTCGACACGGTTGTTCGGCTGCTCAGTTACCTGCGTATCGATCTCGACGTCGTAGAACCCATTTGCGTAGTACTGGCGTTGCAGTTCCTGCTCAACGCCATTGAGCGTCTCGCGCTTGAACAGTTCACCTTCCGACAAGCCCAGGCTGATCAGCGATTCCTTGAGCTCGTCACCACCGACCTTCTTGTTGCCTTCGATCTCAAACGAAGAGATGGCTGGCCGCTCGCGCACGTGGATGATCAGAGTCTCGCCCTTGCCTTCGAGCTGGATGTCGTCAAACAGGCCGGATGAGTAGAGTCCGCGCAAGGCCTGCTGTGCAGCATGGCCGTCCATGGTGTCGCCCACCGACAGGGGCAGATAGGTCAGCACGGTTCCGACATCGAGCCGCTCAAGGCCCGTTGCGCGAATTTCCTTGATGGTAAAGGGCTGAAAAGCCAAGACAGCAGGCAACCACAGCAACATCGCCAGCCCTGCGAGGAGTCTTGATTTGAAGCTCATCTTTGTTCGACCCATGTGGGTTTGTTTTTCCAGACCTTGTTGCTCTACACCAACCGCATGATGTCGTTGAACAAAGCCAACACCATCAATACGCCAATAAATGCGAGCCCCATGTACTGCGCTGCGATTTGCGCGCGCTCGGACAAGGGCCTGCCCTTAACACCTTCGATTGCATACATCAGCATGTGACCACCATCCAGTAACGGCACTGGAAGCAGGTTCAACACGCCCAGACTCACGCTGATTACCGCCATGAAACTCAAAAAGGAAACCAGGCCGATACGGGCCGAATCTCCTGCTACCTGCGCGATCTGAATTGGACCGCTGACGTTCTTGACGGATACCTCGCCAAGCACCATGTGCCAGAGCACGCGGAGCGTCAGTTGAGTCATCTGCCATGTCTGCCCGACCGCCACCGGAACCGCATCCAGAGGCCCGAGCCGACGAACAGCGCGCAGATTTTGCCACAACTGTTCGTCGATGGCCGGAAGCGCTCCGAGTCTGCCGATCTGCTTGCCGTCCTGATCCGCCGTGCCTACAACTGAATCGATGTTCAGAGTCTGCCCGGATCGGATCACTTCCAGCGTTACCGCCTGACTAGGACGCTGACTGATTTCGCTGACCAGCTGGCTCCAGTCGGCAATGACTGTGTCATCGACTCGCCGGATTTCATCGCCTACCTGCAAACCGGCCGCTTCAGCCGCGCTGTCAGGAACAATTTTGCCCAGAACCGGTTTAATCATGGGCTGAAAAACATCCACGCCGAGATCATCAAACAGGAATTCAGGGTCGCTGCGCACCTGCGCCAACGACAGGCTGACCGGTCTGGACACACCATCTTCGCTGCGCACGCGCAGCAGCATGCTGTCTTCGCCCAGCTTTTCGTCAATCAGGGCCAGGCGCAGGTCAGTCCAAGTGCTGATGGCCTGATCTCCAACCGAGATCACTTCGTCACCCGCGCGCAAACCTGCCTGTTCGGCGGCGGTACCCGCCCGTGGCTCGGCGATCACCGGCTTCAGGCCCTGCACACCAACCAGGTAAATCAGCCAGTACAGAACAATGGCTAGCAGGAAGTTCGCTGCTGGTCCGGCGACCAGAATCGCCATGCGCTTGGGGATGCTCTGATTATTGAATGCCAGATGCTTTTCATGATCGGCGACCGGTCCTTCGCGCTCATCGAGCATCTTCACGTAGCCACCGATGGGATACGGAGCGATGGCCCATTCCACGCCGTCGCGTGAGTAAAAACTCTTCCAGGGCTTTCCCCAGCCCAGACAGAAGCGCAGGACTTTGACCCCGCATTTGCGCGCTACCCAGTAATGGCCGTACTCATGGAAGCACACCAGAATGCTGAGGGCGACGATGAAGCCCGCAATCGACCAGATGAGATCAATCATCGAGGTGTTCCCGAATATGTCTGCGGCATTGCTCGCGCGCCCAGGCGTCCGAAGCCATTACGGCCTCGATCTGAGTCTCTATGGACAGCCGCCCCAAACCCTCATCGCACACGCGTTCGACCATTTCCGAAATTGCCATGAACCCTAGCTGCCCCTGAAGAAACGCTTCGACCGCAATTTCATTGGCTGCGTTCAATACATTCGGAAGATTTCCTCCCGCCTGCAGCGCCGATGCGGCAAGCCGCAGACAAGGGAAGCGTTTCGGGTCTGGTTCAGAGAACGTCAGCCGGGCCTGCGCGGCCAGATTCAGCCCGCCCACTCCGGATTCCCATCTTTCTGGCCATGCCAGAGCATGGGCGATGGGAACGCGCATATCCGGCTGGCCAAGCTGGGCGAGCGTAGAGCCATCCACATACTCGACCATGGAGTGAATCACGCTTTCGGGATGCACAACGATGTCGATCTGCTCACGCGGCAGGCCGTAAAGCACCGCGGCTTCGATGCGCTCCAGCCCCTTGTTCATCATGGTGGCAGAATCCACCGAGATCTTCTTGCCCATCTCCCAGTTAGGGTGGCGCACCGCCTGCTCCGGGGTCACGGACCTCAACTCGTCCGCCTGCATTTCCCTGAACGGCCCGCCCGAGGCGGTCAAGGTGATTCGACTGACACCTTCGGGGACATCTCCGCAGCGATATCCGCCGGGCAGGCACTGGAAGATGGCGTTGTGCTCGCTGTCGATGGGCATGATCACGGCGCCCTTCTCGCGAGCACGCGCCATCATCAGATCACCTGCCATGACCAGCGGCTCCTTGTTGGCCACCAGCACGCGCTTGCCGGCCTCAATAGCCGACAGGGTCGGCGCCAAGCCCACCGCTCCCACAATGGCTGACATGACCGTGTCGCTTTGCCCGTCAGCCGCCAGATCGCAAATAGCCTGGGCACCCTGAACCACTTCAGTGGCATGACCGGCCTTCTTGATCTTGTCCCGCAACGCCTGGGCGGCGGCAGATTCCTCCATGGCCACCACAGCCGGACAGAATTGCGCAACCAGCTCAAACATACCTTCGACATCACGACGCGCGGCCAGGGCCACCACACTGATCTTGTCCGGGTGCAACGCCGCAACCTGCAAAGTACTGCGGCCGACGCTACCCGTCGCGCCCAGAATCAGGAGCCTGAGCATCAGACCTGAAGGACGCTCAAACCCAGGGCCAGAATCGGTGCACCAGCGAGAATGCTGTCGACCCGGTCCAGCATGCCCCCGTGACCGGGCAGGATGCTGCCGCTGTCCTTCACACCCGCTGTGCGCTTGAACAGGCTTTCTATCAGGTCGCCTGCAACCGAAAACGCGGCCACGATCAGGCAAAGCATGACCAGCATGACGATCTCACCGGGCGTGGACAGCCAGAAGATCAGCGGGCCTGCACAAGCGCCCCATAGTGCGCAAAGCAGCATGCCGCCAAGCATGCCCTCGATGGTCTTGCCGGGCGACACGGCAGGCGCGAGCTTGCGTCGACCAAAGTTTTTGCCAGCAAGATAAGCGCCGGTATCGGCGGCAAAAATCAGGAAGAACAGAAAAAATACGCGCCACGCGCCATTGGGCATGTCACGCAGCATCCACAAAGCGAGCATCGTCGGCACCAATAGCAACAGTCCGATCAGATACATTGCCGGAACACCCGGCCGGTGCCGTTCAAAATTCTCCGGATAGCCGCGCAGCAGATGCAGCGAAAACAGCCACCAGGCGCTCGCGCCCAAACATGCCAACACCGCAAAGTCACGGGCCAACCAGACGACTGCCATGCTCATCGCCGCGACGGCCACAAACAAAAGGCGTTGTGAACTCGCGCGGTTTGCCTGGGGCATCAGCCCAGCCCACTCCCAGGCCGCAATCAGACCGGCCAGACAGAACACTAGGTAAAGCTGTGCCGGCGGCAGATACCAGATGGCGCCGATCAGCAGCGGCAATAACACCAAAGCAGTGATGACTCGCTTGATCAGCATCTCTGGCTCATCACAACTGGCGGCTTCAAGTCAGGCGCCTTCCGGGACACGGCCAAAACGACGGTGTCGCGCGGCATACCAGGTGAGCGATTCCTCCAAGGCGGTGTCGCCAAAATCTGGCCACAGCGTGTCGCAGAAATACAGCTCCGTATAAGCCAGCTGCCAGAGCAGAAAATTGCTGATGCGTTTCTCGCCACCTGTACGGATGAGCAGATCCGGCGGCGGTACTCCAGCGGTATCAAGCTCAAGCTCAAGGCTTTCCTCGGTGATAGCTTCTCCGCGATCCGCAACGCGTTGCGCCGCCCGGGCAATGTCCCACTGCCCGCCATATCCCACCGCCACATTCAGCTTGAGCCCGGTGTTCCCGGCTGTCAGGGACACGGCGCGACGCATCTCAGCGCGCAGGGTGTCCGGAAAGTCGTTGTGATCTCCGATGAAGCGCAGGCGCACGCCGTTGCGATGCAGGGTGTTCATCTCACGGCTCAAGGTGCGGATGAACAACTGCATCAGCAAGGTCACCTCGGTCTGTGGCCGACGCCAGTTTTCCTGGCTGAATGCAAAGACGGTGAGGAATTCGATGCCATTTCGATGTGCACAGCGCACCGCTCGGCGCGCCGCACGCACGCCAGCCCGGTGGCCGAACGTGCGCGGCTCTCCGCGCTGATTCGCCCAGCGGCCGTTACCATCCATGATGATGGCAACATGGACTGGAACCTTGGGATCAGCGGTGTCTGGCAGGCTTTGGATCACGTTGGCTTGATGTCGTCTTGATGACGGAAAATCCCGGCCATCTCCGGATGCGCACTATCTTTAAGAGAGCTTAATTCAGGCTGCACAGGCGAATGAGGAAAATTTGTGGCCTTCACGTGCAATCCGGCCTAGATGGCCATCAGCTCCTTTTCCTTCGCGGTCGCGATATCGTCGATCTTGGCAACGAATTGATCGGTCAGCTTCTGAATTTCGGCCTCACCGCGCTTTTCGTCGTCCTCACCAATCATCTTTTCCTTTGCCAGTTCCTTGATGTCCTGGTTGGCATCACGACGAACCGAGCGCACCGCCACTCTCGCTGATTCGGCTTCGCCGCGCACGACCTTTCCGAGGTCGCGACGCCGCTCTTCTGTGAGCGGCGGCATGATGATGCGGATAATGGCGCCGGCCGTATTCGGGTTCAGGCCGAGGTCTGATTTCATGATCGCCTTTTCAATCACGGCCACCATGTTCTTTTCCCATGCCGTGATGGAAATAGTTCGAGCATCTTCGACCACGACATTGGCCGCCTGCGACAGCGGCACTTCCGAACCGTAGTAATCCACTGTGACGTGATCGAGCAGACCCGCGTTGGCTCGCCCGGTGCGAAGCTTGCTCAGGCCGGTACGCAGGGAATCCACGCACTTCTGCATGCGCTCGCCAGCGTCTTTCTTGATGTCGTTAATCATGTTGCTAATCCTCAAACCCCGTTTCTAATTTATTCAGGCCTGCACGTGCGTACCGATCGTGGTGTCGCCTTTGACAATCTGCATCAAAGCATCGGGACGATCCATGTCATACACCCGCAATTTCATCTTGTGATCGCGACACAAGACCATTGCCGTCTGATCCATCACGGCCAGACGCCGGTCCAGTGCCTCGTCGTAGCTCAGTGAATCGTATTTGCTTGCAGACGGGTCCTTCTTCGGGTCGGCGGTGTAGATGCCGTCAACCTTGGTCGCCTTGAGCATCAGGTCGGCGCCAATCTCGACCGCTCGCAGGGCGGCGGCGGAATCAGTTGTGAAGAATGGATTGCCCGTGCCCGCTGCAAAGATCAGCACGCGACCCTTTTCAAGGTGACGCACCGCCTTTCGGCGAATGAAGTCCTCGCAGACCTCATTGATACGAATAGCCGACTGCACCCGAGCCTCCAGGCCTACCCGTTCAATGGCGTCCTGAATAGCCAGCGCATTGATCACCGTGGACAACATGCCCATCTGGTCACCCGTGACCCGGTCCATTCCGGCATTGGCCAGTCCTTCACCGCGGAAGATATTCCCGCCGCCAACCACCAGAGCCACCTGCACACCGGCTGAAACAACAGCTTTGAGCTCACCGGCGACAAAGCTCATGACCTTGGGGCAGATGCCAAATTCGAGGTCGCCCATCAGGGCCTCCCCGGAAAGCTTCAAAAGAATTCGCTTGTAGGTCACTTGTCCACTCATGCGCACCAACCTTGAATAGAAAGAAGCCCCGTTTCCGGGGCCTCTTTTGAACGATGAAGCTTAGCGCATCAGCCAGGGATTTATCCCTGGGATGCAGCAGCGACCTCAGCAGCAAAATCTTCCTGCTTCTTCTCGATGCCCTCGCCCACCGCAAGGCGTGCGAATCCGGCAATGACGGCCTTTTCCTTGCTCAGCACGTCCTTGACCTTGGCATCGCTCTTCAGGCCGTAGGCATCGTTCTTGACGAATACCTGACCCACCAGCGTCTGCTCGTCGAGGAACTTGGCCACTTTGCCTTCCAGCATCTTGGCCACGATCTCTGCCGGCTTCGGCTTCTTGCCTTCGGCAGCGGCTTCTTCCTGCTCCTGTGCAACCTGCGCTTCGATGATTCGGCGCTCAGCGGCCACCACTTCAGGAGAAATGCTGGCCGGGTCGATTGCCCGTGGTGCCATGGCGGCGGCGTGCATGGCCAGATCCTGCGCCAGTTCGGCGCTGCCTTCTTTCATGGCCACTGCAACGGCGATTTTGTCGCCCGGATGGATGTAGGTCACCATCGCCCCGCCCTGCGCTGCGACGATCTCGACACGGCGAATGGTCAGGTTCTCGCCGATACGGCCCACCAGCTCACGGCGGCGCTCATCAAGCGTCTGATCTCCAGACTTGAGCGCCTTGAGTGCCTCGACATCGGCCGGACGCGCTTCCAGAGCGATTTTCGCGGCGTCGTTGGCCAGAGCGCGGAAATCCTCACCCTTTGCCACGAAGTCGGTTTCGCAGTTCACTTCAACCAGTGCAATGGCCTGGTCATTGGAAGCTACAGCAATGATGCCTTCCGCAGCGGTGCGGCCGGCCTTCTTGTCGGCCTTGGCCGAACCATCCATACGCAGCTTCTCAGCCGCCTTCTCGAGATCACCGCCGACGGCTTCAAGTGCCTTCTTGCAGTCACCCATGCCAGCGCTGGTGCGCTCGCGCAATTCCTTGATCAAGCTGACAGAAATTCCCATGTTTCAGGCTCCGGTCGTTTCGTTGCTGGGGCCGGCTTCTGCTGCCGGGGTTTCGGCCTCTGCAGCCGCTGGCTCAGCCTGCGCGGCGTCTGCCTCATTCTTGGCGCCTGCGCCAACCGAGTCAGCATTGCGCGCATCGATCATGGCGTCGGCAAGTACCTGCGCATAAACCTTGATTGCGCGGGTAGCGTCGTCATTGCCCGGAATCACGACGTCAATCGCTTCAGGGTCATTATTTGAATCGACCACTGCCACCACCGGAATACCGAGCTTGCGGGCTTCGGCCACGGCAATCTTTTCGTAGCCGGTGTCGATGACAAACAAGCAATCAGGCAGGCTGCCCATGTCCTTGATACCACCCAAAGAGCGCTGCAGCTTCTCGAGTTCGCGGGTGAACATGAGCTGTTCTTTCTTATTCAGACGCTCAAGGTGACCACTTTCGATCTGCTTTTCCATCTCGGTCAGGCGTTTGATCGAGCCCTTGATGGTCTTGAAGTTGGTCAGCGTGCCGCCGAGCCAGCGCTGGCTGACATAGGGCATACCGCAGCGCTTGGCTTCGGTTTCGATCGCTTCTCGCGCAGCACGCTTGGTGCCAACAAAAAGGACCTTGCCGCCGCTCGCGGCAATCTTGCCGGCGTAATTGCAGGCATCCTTGAGCAGGGGCAGCGTGTGCTCGAGGTTGATGATGTGGATCTTGTTGCGGCTACCGAAAATGTATTCGTCCATTTTCGGATTCCAGTAACGTGTGCGGTGGCCAAAGTGTGCCCCCGCCTCCAGCAACTGGCGCATATTGATATTCGACATTGGTATACAACTCCTTGGGTTGAGACAAACCCTGTCGGTAGTGATGTACAACAGCACCCAAGGCCGACAAGGGATGAAGTTAGAGAATACGGAAGGACCCGCATCCTCGGTTCGTTGCCAAAAAAAGCGCGGCTTTATAGCATGCGCCGCCTTCCTCCCTCAACCGCGTCGCGGTCGGGGCAATTGACCCGGAGCCCGGATGCACGGATTCCAAACCTCACATATCCATGGGCATCACGATAAAAACCGCTGAACAGCAGGACAAAATGCGCAAGGCCGGCCGGGCCGCTGCACAAGTCCTGGAAATGATCGCGCCGCATGTTGAGGCTGGCGTCACCACCGATCACCTGAACCAGATTTGTCACCAATATATTGTTGACGAGCTGGACTGCATCCCCGCCCCGCTGAATTACAAGGGATTTCCCAAATCCATCTGTACCTCGGTCAATCACGTGGTCTGCCACGGCATCCCGGGGGAGAAAAAGCTCAAGCGCGGTGACATCATCAATATTGATATCACCGTCATCAAGGATGGCTGGCACGGAGATACTAGCCAGACCTTCTTTATTGGCCAGCCCACCATCCTGGCCAAACGCCTGGTGGAGACCACGCGCGAATCGATGATGGCCGCGATTCGCTGTATCCGCCCGGGCGTTCACTTGGGCGATTTGGGCAATGTCATACAGAAGCTGGCCGAATCCCGGGGCTACTCGATTGTTCGCGAGTACTGCGGTCACGGCATTGGCGAGGTTTTTCATGAGGAACCCCAGGTCCTGCACTACGGCAAGCCCGGCACCGGTGTCGTGCTTGAAGAGGGCATGTGCTTTACCGTGGAGCCCATGCTCAACGCCGGGCGCCCGGATGTCAGGCTGTTGCCTGACGCCTGGACGGTGGTGACCAAGGACCATTCCCTGTCCGCACAATGGGAACACACTATCCTCGTGACCAAGGACGGCCACGAAATTCTGACGCTGCGCCAGGACGAAGTCGTCTGATTGAGCACCGCAGACTTGATTCGCCGTACAGGCCGGATCACAACCCAACACGACCGAGTCCGTATTGAATATCGCCGCTGATCACCAATCTGCCCACGAAGATGAGTCCGAGAGCGTTTTTTCCGCTCGCAAGATCCAGGCTCGTCTCAATGAGAATCCTGACAAGCTGATCGCCAGCTTCCGCTCGACGCTTGAATGGGGCCGCGAGCGGCTCAAGGGCATGTTTGAGGAAGGCCAACCGGCCGGATCGCTGGTACGCGCCTATACCGATCTTGTCGATGAAGTCCTGCGCGCTGCCTGGCGCCAGCATTTTCCCACTCCGGTGGAGGGCCTGACCCTTGCTGCCGTAGGCGGATACGGCCGAGGAGAGCTACTGCCTGCCTCGGATATCGACATCCTGTTCCTGCATTCAAATGAGGGCCTGGGCCCCCATCAGAAAGCACTGGAAAATCTGACCGCTTTCTTCTGGGACATCGGCCTGGAACTGGGCAGCAGTGTGCGCTCGCTCGAAGATTGTTCGCGCGAAGCCGCGCGCGACATCACCATCGTCACCAACCTGATGGAAGCGCGCTTCCTGACCGGCGACCAGACCCAGTACGAGGCCATGCTGGAAAGCCTGACCCCGGACAAAATCTGGCCGGTGGCCGATTTCTTCAAGGCCAAGCGCGAAGAACAGGCCGCGCGCTACAAGAAATACGACGATACCGGCTACAAGCTCGAACCCAACGTCAAGGAATCACCGGGCGGGCTGCGCGATATCCACACCGTCGGCTGGGTCGCAAAGCGCCATTTCGGCGCCAGCACGCTCAGTGAGCTTCGCGATCACGGTTTTCTGACCAAGCACGAGTGCGACGAGCTGTTCGCTGGACAGGACTTCCTTTGGCGGGTCCGGTTTGCACTGCATATGCTCACCGGCCGACACGAAGATCGTCTGCTGTTTGATCATCAGGTCAAGGTCGCGGGTCTGTTTGGGTATGTGGACGACGAGGGCCAGCGCAACCAGGCCGTCGAGCAGTTCATGCAGCTCTACTACCGCACCATCAAATCGCTGTCCTGCCTCAACGACATGCTGCTTCAGCTGTTTGAAGAAGCGATCCTGCACCCGCAGACCGAGGCAGAGGTCAAAGTCATCAATTCGCGCTTCCAGATCCGCAACGGCTACATCGAAGCGCGCGCCGATGACGTTTTCCAGCAGCAGCCACGCGCGCTGATCGAGCTGTTTCTGCTGATCCAGCAGAATCCGGGCATCGAGGGCGCGCGCGCTCAGACGCTGCGAATGATCATGCGCGACGTCAAGCTGCTGGACGAAAACGTGCGCAACGACGGTCGCACCCGCGCCCTATTCATCCGCATGTTCCGCGAAGGCCGTGGCCTGACCCGCAACCTGCGCCGGATGAACCGTTACGGCGTACTGGGTCACTATCTGCCGATGTTCGGCAAGGTCGTCGGATTGATGCAGTACGATCTGTTCCACACGCTGACGGTGGACGAGCACACGCTCTATGTGGTGCGAAACCTGCGCCGGTTTGCGATGCCACGGTTCAAGGACGAACTCCCGTTCTGCAACAAGCTGATGGCCGAAGTGGAAAAGCCGTCCCTGCTTTATCTCGCCGGATTCTTCCACGACATTGCCAAGGGTCGGGGTGGCGACCACTCCGAGTTGGGCGCCTCTGAGGCCACCGAATTCTGCCTGGCCCATGGGTGTTCACAGTCAGACGCGGATCTGGTCGGCTGGTTGGTCAAGAATCACCTGACCATGTCCCTGACCGCGCAGCGCGCCGATATCAGCGACCCGCAGGTGATTGCCGATTTCACCGCCAAGGTCGGCAACCGCACCCGGCTCGTACATCTGTTCCTGCTCACAGTGGCCGACATACGTGCCACCAATCCGGCGCTGTGGAATTCCTGGCGCGATGCCCTGCTCAAGGAACTGTTCAAATCAACGTCCCGCTCGCTGGAACGCGGCGTCGAGAATCCGCTCAACGAAAATGAGATGGTCGACGAAACACAGCGCGCTGCGGTGGGCTTGCTGGCCCAGAAGGGCATCGAAGCGGAGTCCGTGGAAGATGTCTGGTCGCGTTTTGGCAGCGAGTATTTTCTGCGCCATTCTCCAGAGGAACTGGCCCATCACCTGCCCGCCATCGAGTCTGTGACCGACGCGGACCTGCCGGTGGTCAAGGTCGAGAATGTTGCCGGCCGTGGCACCGGCGTGTTCGTGTACATGCGGGATCGCGATCATCTGTTTGGCATGTGCAGCGGAACCCTGGCCAAGCTCGGGCTGACGGTCCTTGATGCCCGCATCAACACCACCGACGACGGTTACGTGCTGGACTCCTTCATGGTCATGGAGAGCGATGGCAGCGCCATCGAAGCCAGCCATCGACTCGAGGAAATCCAGGAGCGCCTGCACGCCGTGCTGTCCGACCCGGAGTTTTCTTACGTCACCGTCAATCGGCGCATTCCGCGGCGCCTGCAGCATTTCAATACGCCGACTACGGTGTATTTTTCACAGGACAAGCAGCGCGGGCGGACGATCCTGGAACTGGTCACGGCCGACCAGCCCGGTTTGCTGTCGATGGTCGGTCGCGTTTTCAACAAATTCCGCCTGCTGATCGACGCGGCAAAAATTGCCACCATCGGTGAGCGCGCCGAGGACGTCTTCTTCATCACTGACCGTGATCGCCAGCCGATTACGGACCCGGCAAAACTGGCGCGTCTCAGGGAAATGCTGATCCGCACTTTTGACGGCGGCGAGAAAAAGTAAGCTTCCACGCCAAAACCGCAGCTTCGGTGCTGCGCCAATCTTCTTCTAAAACCACTTGAAAGAAAGCATGAGCACAATCGAACAAACTATTGACGCCGCGTGGGAAAACCGCGCCAATCTCGACACCAGCGACACCGCCCTTCGCGCCGCCGTGATCGAAGCGGTCGAGATGCTCGACAAGGGCAAGGCTCGCGTTGCAGAACCCACAGCCGATGGCTGGAAGATCAATGAATGGCTCAAGAAGGCCGTACTGCTGTACTTCCGTTTTCACGACAATGCACCGATCGAAATGGGCGCCCTGCGCGGCTACGACAAGGTGCCCCTGAAGTTCAGCGACTACAGCGACGCCGATTTTGTTGCGCAAGGTGCGCGAATCGTTCCGCCCGCCACAGTCCGCAAGGGTGCCTTCATTTCATCAGGCGCGATCCTGATGCCATCGTTTGTGAACATCGGGGCCTGGGTTGGTCCCGGCACCATGGTCGACACCTGGGCGAGCGTCGGCTCCTGTGCCCAGATCGGCGCCAATGTGCACGTTTCTGCGGGCGCTGGAATTGGCGGCGTGCTGGAGCCGCTACAGGCTGCGCCGACAATCATCGAGGACGACTGCTTCATTGGCGCGCGTTCCGAGATCGTCGAGGGCGTGGTGGTGGAGCGTGGCTCGGTCATCTCCATGGGCGTCTTCATCACCAATTCCACGCCGATTCTGGATCGGGAGAGCGGCGAGATCATCTACGGTCGCGTTCCGGCGGGCAGCGTCGTGGTTTCAGGCTCTCTGCCCAAGGATGGCGGCCGCTACAACCTGGCCTGCGCCGTGATCGTGAAGCGCGTCGATGAAAAGACACGGGGCAAGGTTGGCCTGAACGAACTGCTGCGTGACCTGTAAATCAATAAGTACATGAGCCAGAGCGACAACCCTGTCCTGGAGCTGAGCCGTCAGCTGATTTCGCGTGCCTCGAACACGCCTGACGATGCGGGCTGCTGCGCGCTGATTGCCGATCGGCTGGCAAAGCTGGGGTTCACTGCGGAGTATCTGAATGCTGAGGGCGTGACCAACCTTTGGGCAACGTTCGGTTCAGGCGCACCGCTGACCATTCTGGCCGGACACACCGATATCGTGCCCAGCGGGCCGCTGGATCAATGGACCAGCGACCCTTTTGAGCCTGAGATTCGTGATGGTGTTCTCTACGGTCGCGGTGCGGCAGACATGAAATCCGGGCTTGCAGCCATGGTCTGCGCCGTCGAGCGCCTGCTTGCGCAAGGCAATATCAGGGGCACGCTGGCGTTTCTGATTACCAGCGATGAAGAAGGCAAGGCGACACATGGCACGCGTCATGTCGTCCAGCAGCTCCAGGGTCGCGGGATCAAACCCGACTACGCCATCGTCGGAGAGGCATCTTCGAACGAGCAGCTGGGAGATCGGATCGTGGTCGGCCGGCGCGGATCGCTGGGCTGCAATCTGAAGGTTCTGGGCAAACAGGGTCATGTGGCCTACCCGCACAAAGGCGACAATCCGGTGCATCGTCTGGCCCCCGCCCTGGCGGAGCTGGTGGCAACACAGTGGGATTTGGGAAATGCACACTTTCCCCCCACCTCCTTCCAGGTTTCCAATATCCACTCCGGAACCGGCGCCACCAATGTCATTCCGGGCAGCGCCGAAGTGATATTCAATTTTCGCTACAGCACCGAGTCGCACGCAGACGCACTCAAGGCCCGCGTGCATGCGGTGCTGGACCGGTGGTGCCCGGACTATGAGGCTGACTGGTGGCTCAGTGGCGAGCCCTTTCTGACACGGGAGGCAAAGCTGGTGGAAGCGGCAAAGGCCTCTGTGCATGAAGTAACCGGCCTTGACCCTGAGCTTTTCACCGGTGGCGGCACCTCCGATGCGCGGTTCATCGCTCCCTGGGGCGCCGAAGTGGTCGAGATTGGCCCTATCAACGACAGCATTCACAAGATCAATGAATGTGTCCGGGTGGACGACCTGATGCCGCTCTCCAGAATTTACGAAGGGGTGCTGCAGCGCCTGATCTCGGCTTGAGTCCCGTCAGGGACAAGCTGGTTGAGGCATCCGGCCTCGAATCAGAGTTCGCGCCCGCCATCGGGCTGCGAACCTCCACCGTTCAATCCACGCTGGCCAGCAAGCGCAACGCTCGCAAGTACTGGCAGCGGCGTGGCCTGGATCTGAATGCAGTCTCCACCTCGCACGTACTTGACTGCGGCGACGGTATTCGGCTCACCGGAAGGCACGCTCGGCACGCGGTCGAGTTGTCTCGCGGCCTGGTCATCCTGATTCACGGCTGGGAGGGCTGCCATGATTCGAGCTATCTGTATTCCATGGCTGCCAGCCTGTACTCGGCGGGCTACAACGTATTCAGATTAAACCTTAGAGATCATGGCTTGACCCATGATTTGAATGAGGAAATTTTCCATTCCGCTCGCATGGCAGAGGTCCTGGGTGCGGTGCAAGCCATCCGGAAGATCGACGATTCACCCAAGCTAGCGGTGGTCGGTTTTTCCTTAGGCGGCAATTTCGCGCTGCGCGTCGCCTTGCTCGGCCCCGCCCATGGCATCTCGCCGGATTTGACCGTGGCTGTCTCACCGGCCATCAATCCCGGTGCAACGCTGACTGCCATTGACGATGGCCCCCTTATTTTCCGACGCTATTTTCTGGGGCGTTGGCGCGCCACCCTGGCTGCAAAGCACCGCGCCTGGCCACACTACGACTTTTCTGTTTTCAATGGCTTGAAAAGCTTTGTTGAGACAACAAAACAGTTTGTCGCGGATTACACGGATTACCCGAGCTACGAAGAATATTTGGCCCAGTACACGCTGAGCCCCGAGATGCTGATGCAGGCGCCGTCTCCGCTGGCCATCATCACAGCCGAAGACGACTCCGTGATTCCGATAGTCGATTTCCGCTCGCTGGAGGCGCGCGGCTCAGTTGTGAGCTATCAGAAAACCGCGCTCGGCGGTCACTGCGGATTCATCGAGAACTGGCGCATGGACAGCTGGGCCGAGCGCCAGACCTGTCAGCTGCTAGAACTTCATGTTTGAGTTTTTGCGCGTGTTCGGGGCGCCCTTGGCACGAACATAGAGAACCAGGCTGTGCCCGACGATGTCATAACCGTGCTCTTCGGCAATCTGGTTCTGTAGCTGCTCAATCTTGTCACTGACAAACTCGATCACCTTGCCGGAATCCACATCGACCATATGGTCGTGATGCTCACCGCTTTCAATCTCGAATACAGCATGCCCGTCTTCAAAGTTGTGCCGCTTGACCAACCCGGCCTGCTCAAACTGGGTCAGGACGCGATAAACCGTCGCCAGACCGATATCTTCTTCCTGGGTCAGAAGCTCCTTGTAGATATCTTCGGCGGACAGATGTCGGGTCGCACTGGTTTCGAGCAGTTCAAGAATCTTCAGGCGCGGCAAGGTCACCTTGAGGCCGGCACTGCGCAAATCTGCTGATTCCACGGTAAAACTCCAAAAAAGTAAGCGAGCGAGCAGGTATTATGGGCGACTCTTCGACCTCGGCAAACCAATTGACTTTCAACAGGCACCTCATGCGCCCATTTCTGCTCTCTCTCGTCGTGCTCAGCCTGAGTGCCTGCAATATCGTCTACAAACTGCCCACCCGTCAGGGAAATGTCATAGAACAGCGCGATCTGGACAAGCTCAAACCGGGCATGACCCGCGAGCAGGTCGAATTCGTCATGGGCACGCCGCTGGCTACCACCCCATTCCGCTCTGATCGCTGGGATTACTACGGTTACTACGAGTCCCCGCAGGGCCAGGTCGCGCAACGCACCGTCACCATGTACTTTGATGGCGAGGAGCTGAGCCGCATTGAAGGCGCGGAAGCCCCTGCAGACAAGGAAGCCAACTCCAAACCCGATGTGGGCACCATCATGAAGGCCGACGAACAGGATCGTCGCGCTGCCGAACGTGGCGCTCGCGAGAATGACCCGGGCGTTATCTTCAACCCGGATCAGCGCGCACCCAATTAGTCTCTGGCCTTCAACCGCATCAGATTGAATCAGCGCGCTTCGGCGCGCTTTTTCTTTGCCCGCTGCCGACGCGCTTCCTTCGGGTCGGCCAGCAGAGGTCGATAGATTTCCAGCCGATCCCCCGCCTGCAGTAGCGCATCAAGCTGGGCGAGCTGCCCGAAGATGCCCAGTCGCAGCTGACTTGGCGGAATCTCTGTCAGCTCAGGAAAGCGCTTCGTGATTTGGCTGCGCGTCAGCAACTCGCCTACAGACTCGCCCTCGATCCAGGGCAATTCCAATATCCGCTGATCATCTGCCAGCGCATAGACCAGCCGGACCGGTTCTGTGCCTAAGACCACAGGCTGGCGAACAAGTCGAGAATGCCCAGACCATAGAGCAGGATGATCACCAGCCCAATTCTTGCCGGATATCGCAGCGCAAACCGCCATAGACCATGCAGATGCTGTTCGCGCTCTCCCCAGACCGCCAGACTCAGAGGCGTTGGAAGGATGCGCGAGGCGTAGATACAGATCATCAGACCACTCAAGGGCACCAGTACGAAGCTCGTGATGAACTGCAGACATTCAAAGAAATTGAAACCCCAGACACGCAGGTCGGCCGCCACGCTGAACGACAGCAAGCTGCCAATGCCGAGAAACCACACCACCACCGCAGCGCTGGTTGCCGCAAAGACGCGCGTCTGACGATAGCGCTCCATCATGTAGCGCGTCACCGGCTCCAGCAGCGTCGCTCCCGCGAGCATCGTGACCAGGAACAGGATCAGGTAGAACAGGATGGCTAGGGCGATGCCATTGCCATCACCCGGCAAGGCCTGCGGCAAACTCTGGAAAATCAGCGCCAGGCCATTGGCCGGATCAAGTCCGGCATTGCCGAGAACAGAAACCAGACCGGTTCCGATGGCGAGGCCAAAAAGGCAGTCCACCACAATGACGATCAAGCCCAATCTCACCAGCGGCACATCTGCCGGCAGGTAAGCGCCGAGGGTCATCATCACGCCCAGACCCAGGCCCAGCGTGAAAAAGGCCAGATACAGCGCCTCTACCATGCCCCGCCAACCCAGCTCGCGAAAGTCGATCTGCGTCACGATGCCAATTGCGGCCGGGCCATCACCAACCTGAAACGCGAGCACGACGAAGGCAATGGTCAACAGGACGATGGCGGGCAACAGTCTGTTTGCCGCGCGTTCAATGCCATCGCGGAAGCCGTAGGACACGATCACGGTCACAACCACCATGAACAAGGTGTGCCAGGCCAGACTGCGCTCTGGGTCCTGCGCCAGACGCAGGAAGGTTCCCAGAGCCCGGCCTTCGTCGCCCTGCGACAAAGCCCCGCCCGCCCCCCGAAATAGGTAACCCAAACTCCAGCCGGCGATGACGCTGTAATAGGAAAGGATCATCACCGCGCCCACAACCGCCAGACGGCCCAGCCATTTCCAGACCCGCATGGCGCCTGCTTGCTGAGACAAACGCGCAAAGCCGGCGCCCAGTTCGTCGCGCATCCAGCGGCCCATGGCCCATTCGGCAACCAGAATGGGCAACGCCACGACCAGCAGACACAGGATGTAGCAGATCAAAAACAGATATCCGCCGTACTCACTCATCAGGTATGGCAGGCGCATGCTGTTGCCAATACCCAAGGCAGCCCCGCAGGCCACAGCCAGAAAAGCACCATGGTGCGACCAGTACCCGTAGCTGCTCTCGCGAATCTGCATGGCGTCTCTAGTTGGTTTCAGACATTTGCGCAGGTCCGGCGGGAAAAGCCAGGCCCGCCAGCCCCAGCAGCGCAGGCTGGTCGTGCACGATGATTCTGGTCGCGACTTTACGCATATCCGCGCCAAATGGCGCCTTGTCCTCGAAGCCCTCTCGCATTGCCTTGCGATCCAGCAATTCAGATATACCGCGTGCCACGCCGCCAGTGAAATAAACCCCGCCCCAGGCCCCCAGGCTCAGCACCAGGTTTCCGGCCACGCGGCCCAGCCATCGTGAGAACACCTGCAGGCTGCGCACCGCTGCGGGGTCCTGGGCCATGCAGGCATCCAGCAGAGCTTCAATCTGGATATCCGCATGACCCGAGATGGCGGCGTGCAGACGAACCAGGCCCGGGCCCGAAAGCACCTGCTCAGCAGACAGCCGATTGCCGCTGGAAATCGCGTCAATCAGATCGCGCTCTTCGGCGTTTACGGCAGCCAGATCAATGTGCCCGGCTTCGGTTTCGATCACTTCACCCGCCTGGGTCAGCATTGACGCGCCCATGCCGGTGCCAAGCCCCAGAACCAGCTTTGGACCATTGATCTGCGCGATGGCCTGCCCCAGCGGCATCATGTCAGCGGCTTGCAACATGGGAATACAGGCCGCGACCGCAGCCAGATCATTGATCAAAAAAGATCGCGTGCAGGCGAAGTGATCCAAGGAAGTCTGCTCGATCATCAGGCCGGCGTTGGTCAGCGCAACTGACGCGCCACTCTCTCCGTGATGAACCCTGCCAGCGGCCGCAACCGCGATCACGTCCGGGCGTCCACACTGACTTTCGAGCAGATACTGCTTCAGGGTTTCCTGCAGATCGCCCCTGGGCGTGGGCACAACCTTCAGGTTCTGAAGGCGCGGCGCACGAGCGCCAGGGCTCGCAATGGCAAGGCGGCAATTGGTACCGCCGATATCGGCAACCAGCGCGCTCGTCGTCACCCTACCGTTCCCCTTGCCACTCCACACTCCCTGTTTCTATTCATCAGATGCAACTTTAACGCGATGCTGGATACAACAGGATGTTCGGTCTGTTGACGGCCGCGCCGTATACTTGCGCGGATGAGCAAGCAGAACCCTTCGGCCAACAAGAAATCCGGCGAACAGCCGCGTCAGATTGCGGCTAATCGCCGTGCGCGCCACGAATACTTCATCGAAGAAAATTTCGAGGCCGGCCTCATCCTGGAAGGCTGGGAGGTCAAGAGCCTGCGTGCGGGCCGCGCGCAGATTACCGAAGCCTACGTGGTGCTCAAGAATCGCGAGGCCTTTCTCATTGGCGCCCACTTCACCCCGCTGAAACAGGCCTCAACGCACGTGCACGCCGACCCTACCCGCACGCGCAAACTGCTCTTGCACGAGCGCGAACTCTCGCAGTTGGTCGGCAAGGTTGAGCGTGCAGGCTACACGGTTGTGCCGCTGGACCTGCACTGGACACGTGGCCGTGCCAAGGCTGACATTGGTCTGGCCAAGGGCAAGAAGCAGCACGACAAACGCGCCGACAGCAAAGAGAAAGACTGGGCCCGTCAGAAGGGACGGCTGCTTCGCGACAGAGGCTGATGGAACTCCCGGCGCCTGTGCTAGTCTTATAACCGCACATGGGGCTGATCTGGGCTCGACGGTGATTGGAAATCCTACGTGCATGCCGAGTTGCATAGCCACTCGTTAAACGCCGTGCAAACAAGCTTAGTTGCGAACGACTCCAACTACGCCCTCGCCGCTTAAATCCGGTGAGCGATTGACCAGGTGGTGTTGATGCCCCTGACTCAGTCGTCGACTCTCATCAACTCGCTAGTTCGGCTCGTCCTTAGCTGATCGGCTAAAAAGTAAGGGAATAAGCGTTGGCGATCCCTGTCTGTCGGGGAGTCTGCGTCGAAACTTAAAGACAGACTAAGCATGTAGAGCGGAAGACGGAAGGTTGTCGGACGCGGGTTCGATTCCCGCCAGCTCCACCAATCGGTGGACGAAAAGGCCAGCGTGCCCACGCTGGCCTTTTTCATTGGCGCTTCATTTGCGCCGCGGATCACGAGGCAGAAAGTTCCAATTCACGTCGGCTGCTTAAGCTAAAGCCACCTTGGTCGGCCGATTCTTCGGCGGCACCATTAACTTCTGCAAGGCCGATTGCCTGACCGCGACGGCCATGGACACCTTGATCGGATGAACAATCACATGGCACACCGCATTCCACTACTCCCACTTCTGCTGTGCACCGGCATGATCACGGCCTGCGGACAATCAACCGAATCCGACCCGCCTGCCACAGCGTCAGAAGCAGCGCCCTTATCCACGGACGGGCCTGTGGCCCAGTCTGTGTTCAGCGCCACGGCTATCCTGTCCCCCACCAAAGGCAACGAGGCCAATGGCACCTTGATCTTTGAAGATGGTGCTGGCGGCGTGAGTCTGCGCGGAACCATTTCCGGATTGACACCCGGCAAACACGGTTTTCATATTCACGAAACCGGTGACTGCTCTGCTGATGATGCGTCCTCGGCGGGCGGCCATTTCAATCCGCATGGACATGTGCACGGCGCGCCAGATTCTGAAATCGGGCAACGACACAATGGAGACTTGGGCAATATCGTTGCCGATGCGCAGGGCAACGCGCAGATTGACCTGACAGATTCCCTGCTGCGTCTGGACGGCACGGATTCCATCGTGGGTCGGGCCGTCATTGTGCACGGCGATGCGGATGATCTGTCCTCTCAGCCGTCCGGTGCTGCCGGCCCCAGAGTCGCGTGCGGCATCATTAATGGTGCCGAAGGCTAGTGCCCTCTCAGCGGCCCCCTGCCAGCAGACAGCCCTGTTTTTTGCCAGAGAGCGATTAATCTCGAACGCCTGAAGCGTACAAGGCCAACCGCTGTGCTGCTCCAACTGCACCTATCTATCGTGGAACTCGGCGTCGTCGGGTGGTAGCGTCCGGTCTGGATAAGGACAACGACAGGCAGAAACAGTTTGCTGATCAGCTCACGGGGATTAACGGACCGCGGCCGCGTGCAGCCGCTCAATGCAGATGCATTTCTGGACTTGCCTGAGAAGAAAATCTGGGCCGTGGCCGATGGTCGCGGCGCACAGGCTGCCGCCTCGCTCGCGAGTCAGGGGCTGATTCGAAGTCTGCAAACCCTGCCTCGGGATCAGGACGGCAGATTCTCCGAGCGAAACTTGAAGGACTCGCTGGAGGCCGCATATTTCAAGCTGCATCAGTACGCACGAACCAACCGACTCGACGCTATTGGCGCGGATATCGCGGTTTTGGCGGAGCTGGATGACACGCTGATACTCGGGGCCTCAGGCAGTTGCCGCGTCTATCGCTGTGCCGGCGCTCAGCTGCAGCCATTGACGCTGGACAACGCCAGCGTCGACCTCGGCACGCCCCTCCCTGAAGCAGGGTCAACACCTGAGCCAATCGTAAGATGGAATCAATGTGCCGTGCATCCAGGCGACAGCTTCCTGCTCAGCACCGCTGGCTTTCATCAGCAAATGTCCGATGCCGAGCTACTGTCCGTGCTGTCGGGCAAGACAACGGCGCGCGAAATGGCCCACCAACTTCTGGAATCCTGTCTTGAAAAGGGCGCGCCCGAGAACCTGACGGTTCTGGTTGTCCGCATCGAGGAATGAATTGAGCACCGGGATCGGCCAGTGGCTGGCACAAGTTCAGAGTGGCGACATGCCGCTGGCTGAACTGGCCAGACGCCTTAACCAGCGGGGGGCCATCGAAGCCTCGCGCCACCAGTCCGAACTCGCGATGCTGGATGCCCTGCTCAAACGCAAAGGCATCAATCCCCGCCTGCACGGCGCTGTCCGCAGAAAGTTGCTGGAATTGCAGGCACAGGCGGGCCCGGCCAAAGTCAGCGACCCCGCGAAACAGGTGCGCGCGGAAACCGACGACGACGCCACGCAATTAATGCCATCGGCAATCGCCCAGCCCAATACCACCACAAACACCTCCGGCACCTGGCACAAGTTGGCGAAGCGCAATTTGCCCGCCCAGGAAATCGGAGTCGGCACTCGCCTCAAGGATCGCTTCGTCCTTGAAAAGAAACTGGGCAGTGGCGGCATGGGCGTGGTTTATCTGGCCACCGACGAACGCAAGGTGGAAGCACGTGATCGCGACCCCCACATTGCCATCAAGGTCCTTAATGATGCTTTCCGGCATCACCCTGATTCTCTCGTAGCGCTGCAGCGCGAAGCGCGACGCACACAAGAACTGGCACACGAGAACATCGTCCGCGTCTACGATTTCGACAAGGACGGCAGTGTTGTCTTCATGACCATGGAGTACGTGCGCGGCGACGACCTCAAGCAGCTGATTCGTCGCCTGCGCGGGGCACCGATGCCCTTGCGCTCTGCCTATCCAATCCTCCGTGGTATTGGCAGTGCCCTGAGCTGTGCACATCGGCGTGCCGTGGTTCACTCGGATCTGAAGCCGGGCAACGTGATTCTCGATGAGTTCATGCAGCCCCGGGTCTTTGATTTCGGCATTGCACGCGCCGCACATGACACTGAAGCACATGCTAGCGGCGATACAACCCGATTCGACGCCGGCAGCCTTGGCGCACTGACCCCTGCCTACGCGAGTCTGGAAATGCTGCAGGGGCAGGCCGCAGACCCTGCGGATGATGTCTACGCCCTGGCCTGCATCAGCTATGAGCTGCTCGGCGGCCGTCACCCTTTCAACAAGAGCAACGCCAGGAAGGCGCAGGCAGAACAGCTGCAGGCGCCCAGAATCAAGGGCCTCAGCAATCGTCAATGGCGTACGCTCAAACGCGGTCTGGCATTTCGCCGGGAAGAACGCATCCGCAGTGCGGACGCCTTTATTGAGGGCTTGCGACCAAACTCGCATGACAGCGAATTGATCCTGCGTGTGCTGCTATGGCTTGGCATTGCCGCCACAATAGCCATACTCATCTGGCTTCTGATGAGCCCTGGGCCGTCGATACCTGGCAAGAACAACGTCAGTATTCCTTCATCCGCAAGCGAGCCGAGAAATTATCTTGCCGCCGCACATTTATCCGGGACATGATCGCTTGAGAGACATTTTTTTCACCGTTCGCCCCAGCCTCGCGCAGAAGCTGTTCGCCGGTGCGTCTCCTGCACGCGAGGCGATGCTGTGCTTCTGCAAGCTTTTCCCAGTGCAGTTGCTCCCGATGCAGGACGCCGTTCAATGACGGAAATCAGCCGCGTTGCCCTATTCGGAAAACTCAACACCGCGAGCTACAAGGCGGTGGAAGGCGCTACGGTGCTGTGCAAATTGCGAGGCAATCCGTATGTCGAACTTGAACACTGGATCGCACAGATTGTGCAGACAGAGAACGGTGACTGGCCCAAGATTCTGGACCACTTTGAGATCGACAGTTCCAGCCTGGCCAAGGACATCACTGCCAGCGTGGATCGCCTGCCCAGAGGCTCAGACGCAATATCGGACCTTTCGGACCAATTGCTGCTGGCTGCCGAGCGGGGCTGGGTCTACGCCACACTGATGTTCAGCGATCCTGCGGTTCGTACCGGGCACCTGCTGTTCGCCATGCTCAAGACCAAGCCGCTGCGAAACAGCCTGTTCGCAATATCCAGGCAGTTCGAAAAGATAAAAGTCGATGAGCTGGCTGAGGCCTTTCACGAGATCGTGGAAGGCTCGGCTGAAGCGGGACAATCCACGAATGACGGGATTGATCTTGCATCGGGCAGCAATATCGCGAAGCAAGGAGAACACGTTGCCCCCGCTGCGCTGGGCCGAAAGGAAGCCCTGCGACGTTACACCACCGACCTGACCGAACAGGCGCGAAGCGGGAGCATGGACCCGATCGTAGGACGTGATGAGGAGATTCGACGTCTCATCGATATTCTGATGCGTCGCCGACAGAACAATCCCATGCTGGTAGGCGAAGCCGGCGTAGGCAAAACCGCCATCGTCGAAGGATTCGCTCAGCGAATCGCGCGAGGTGATGTCCCACCTGCGCTAAAGGATGTCAGCCTGCTGGCGCTCGACGTTGGTCTGCTGCAAGCGGGTGCGACGATCAAGGGTGAGTTTGAACAGCGCCTTCGCTCTGTCATCGAAGAAGTACATTCAAGTTCACGCCCAATCATCCTGTTTGTAGACGAGACGCATACTCTGGTAGGTGCGGGCGGTCCGGCCGGAACCGGCGATGCTGCCAACCTGCTCAAGCCTGCCCTCGCCCGCGGCACGCTTCGCACTGTGGGTGCAACAACCTGGGCCGAGTACAAGAAGCACATCGAGAAAGATCCCGCACTGACCCGCCGGTTCCAGACCGTTCTGGTCAGTCAGCCAGATGAACAACAGGCCATCCTGATGATGCGCGGCGCGGCAAGTGCCATGGAACGGCACCACAAAGTGCAGATTCTCGACGAGGCACTGGAAGCTGCCGTCAGGTTGTCTCATCGCTACATCCCAGCCCGGCAGTTGCCGGACAAGGCGGTGAGCCTGCTCGACACCGCCTGCGCCCGCGTCGCGGTCAGTCTGCACGCGACACCTGCCGAGGTCGATCAGGCCCGCCGGAAGATTGATGCCCTGAATACCGAGCTGGACATCATCAGCCGCGAGAAAAATATCGGCATTGATGTCGGTGAGCGCGAGCAGCTGGCACGTGAGCGTCTGGCGACTCAGAGCGATGCTCTCACCAGCCTGGAATCTCGCTGGGAGGAGGAGCTTTCGCTGGTCAATGAGCTTTTGGATTTGCGAAAGCAATTGCGCATCGATGGCAACGTTCCTGGCCAGACCAGCCGGCGGCCGGTTGCCATGGGCAGCCCGGCGGCTGACGATGCAGACGAAGCAAACACTCGCCTGGATTCTCCCCCGCTCAGCGCACAGGCACGCGTGCAATCACTCGCGCGGCTCACTGAAGTGCAACAGGCGCTCAGTACCCTGCAGGGCGATGCGCCGCTCATGCTGCCCATCGTTGACTACCAGGCCATTGCCAGCGTGATCTGCGACTGGACCGGCATCCCGGTAGGTCGCATCGCGCGCAATGAGTTGGACACCATTCTTCATCTGCCAGAGCTGCTGGGCAAACGCATCGTCGGGCAGGATCACGCGATGCAGATGATTGCGCGGCGCATTCAGACTTCACGCGCTGGCCTGGACAACCCCGAGAAACCCATCGGCGTGTTCCTGCTAGCGGGCGCCTCCGGCGTCGGCAAAACCGAGACCGCCATCGCCCTGGCCGAAGCCCTGTACGGCGGCGAGCAGAACATGATCGTCATCAACATGAGCGAGTATCAGGAGGCCCATACCGTCTCCTCGCTCAAGGGCGCCCCGCCGGGCTACGTGGGATACGGCGAAGGCGGTGTGCTCACCGAGGCGGTTCGCCGCAAACCGTATTCCGTGATCCTGCTGGACGAAGTCGAAAAGGCCCATTCCGACGTACACGAGCTGTTCTTCCAGGTCTTTGACAAGGGCTTCATGGAAGATGGCGAAGGCCGGGTCATCGACTTCAAGAACACCTTGATTCTCCTGACCACCAACGCCGGTACCGAACTGATCGGCTCGATGCGCAATACCGCCCAGCCCTCGCCGGCCGATGAGATTGCGCTGGCTTTGCGCGAACCGCTCTTGCGCATTTTTCCGGCGCCATTGCTGGGTCGGCTGGTCAGCATCCCGTACTACCCGCTTTCGGATGAGATGCTCGGCCAGATAGTGGTGTTGCAGCTAGAACGCGTCAAGAAACGCATCGAGTCGCGCTACAAGATTCCCTTCCAGTATGGCGATGACGTGGTTGATCTGGTGGTCTCTCGCTGTACGGAGAGTGACTCGGGAGGCCGCATGATCGACGCCATTCTGACCAACTCGATGCTGCCGGAAGTCTCCGGCGAATTTCTTCGTCGCATGATGGAGGGCCTGGCGGTCAAATCCGTTCGGGTCGGCGTATCTGATGCCGAATTCGCCTATTACTTCGAGTGATAGCCGCGCGCTGACCTCGCTGCTGGTTTGTGGCAGATGCAAGGCCAGTGATATCTTTTCCCGTTACGCCATCCTGTTTGCCAGCATTGCAGTGCTGAACTGCATCTGGGCATGGATGTCCAAACCTCTCATCTCGCCATCATCGCTTGACGCGACCCGACTGCATGACTGACCGGTCCATTTGCGCAAGCCATCACATGACCCAACTCATCATGCCGCTCTTTCGCTCCCTACCCCTGTCCCGCAGCATTGTCTATCTGAGCCTTTGTGCGGCAGTTGTGTTGAGCGGCTGCGGAACGACCATGTCGCGTGAGCCCAAGGCCTCACGCCTGACCTTCAGCGCCGTAGGCGCCCCAAACCTGAACCCCGACTCTTCCGGCAATGCCTCACCACTCGTGATCCGGATCTACGCTCTGCGTGATCTCACCGAGTTCAATCTTGCCGACTACTTTGCCCTGTATGACCGCGACGAACAGGTTCTGGCTCAGGATCTGATCAAGCGTGATGAAATCATCATCGAGCCCGGTCAGACGCTGACGCTCGACCGGGAATTTCCGCCGGAGATGCGATTTGTAGGTGTACTGGCCGCTTTTCGCGAGGTAGGACAGGCAAAGTGGCGGGCCAGCACCGACATCTGGCCGGGAACCAATGGCGTGCTCATCATCCGCGCCGACGATGACGCCATCAGCCTGGAGCTTGAGCCCTCGAAATAAGCCGCATGGCTCGCAGGTTGCGAGCCGGAGGGTTGGGATCTAGCGGGGCGGCAGCATGCCAGGCGGCAACTTGCCGCCCATGCGACGCATGAGCTTGCCCATACCACCGCTGGCCACCTTCTTCATCATGTCGCGGGTGGAGTCGAACTGGCGCAGCAATTTATTGACGTCCTGAACCTGTACGCCGCTGCCAGCGGCAATCCGGCGTTTACGCGAGGCCTTGAGCAGGTTTGGAAACTTGCGCTCCTGCGGCGTCATTGAATTGATGATGGCCACCGCGCGACCCATTTCCTTGGTGGCATTGACGTTCTTCATCTGAGCCTGCATCTGCGCACCGCCAGGCAGCTTTTCCAGAATGGATTCAAAGCTGCCCATGTTCTGCATCTGCTGCATCTGTTCGCGAAAATCTGCGAGGTCAAAACCTCGCTTGGACGAGATCTTCTTGGCCAGCTTCTGCGCTTTCTCGGCATCAACCTTCTTGGTTGTTTCCTCGATCAGGCTCAGGACGTCACCCTGGCCGATGATGCGGGTCGCAATTCGATCGGGATGAAAAACTTCGAGTTTGTCGGTCTTTTCGCCAACGCCCAGGAACTTGATCGGCTTGCCGGTCACCTGACTCACCGACAGCGCCGCACCACCGCGTGAGTCGCCATCGACCTTGGTCAGCACAACACCCGTCAGCGGCAACGCGTCACCAAATGCCTTCGCGGTATTGGCTGCGTCCTGACCGGTCATGCTGTCCACAACGAACAGGGTTTCGGTAGGCGACAGCGCCGCGTGCAGGGCGCTGATCTCGGCCATCATTTCGGCGTCAACCGTCGTGCGACCTGCTGTATCCACAATCAGGACGTCGGCGTACTGCTTCTTAGCCTGTGCCAGCGCATCGGTCGCGATCTTGACCGGCTCCTGGCCCACTTCAGACGGGAAGACTTCAACGCCCACCTGCCCGGCGACAATGCGCAGCTGCTCGATGGCAGCGGGTCGGTAGACGTCGCAGGACACCACCATCACGCTTTTCTTGTCGTCCTCTTTGAGCCGGCGTGCGAGCTTGGCCGTGGTGGTGGTCTTACCCGAGCCCTGCAGGCCCGCCATGAGAATGACCACCGGCGGCTGCGCCCGCAGGTTGAGTGGCTCGGCCTTGCCGCCCAGCGCACTGGTCAGCTCCTGCTGCACAACTTGGAGAAACGCCTGCCCCGGCTTCAGCGAGGCCGTTATTTCTGCGCCAAGCGCACGTTCTTTGACCTTGTCGATGAAACCCTTGACCACCGGCAGCGCCACATCGGCTTCCAGCAAGCCCATGCGCAATTCGCGCGCCGCTGCATTGATCTGGTCTTCTGTGAGGCGTCCCTGACCACGGATGCTGTCGAGCGTCTGGGTCAGGCGTTGAGTCAGTGAATCAAACATGTAGGGTGGTGCGCTGAAAATCGAGGCGAAAGGCTAACCGATTCGCCCGAGCAATTCTCGTTCAGATCTCGATGACATCGCCCCTCTTGAGGTGGCGATGCTTCCAGCCTTTCATTGCGCGCCCGCATTGGGCATCCAGGGTCGGGCCACAGCCGGGCTTATGGTGGGTCAGCAACAGCTCTGGCCGGTGGCGGAGCGCGGACAGCTCGTCGCCAAGCAGCGCCGGCGTGTAGTGCTTGGCAATTTCGCCCAGGCAGGCTTCCTGATCAGGGAACGCCACATCGATCATTAGATAGTCGAGCCGTTCCAGCCGATTCAGGAAGTCCCACATCTGTGGGCAGGAGCCGGTATCACCCGTAAATGCGAATACGCCATTGGGCGTTTCCAGCACGTAGCCAACCGCTGGAACCGTATGCCGGACGGCAAAGGCACAAAGGCTGCGGCCCTCCCCCAGATCCACACGCCGTTCGCTGCGAATGGATCGAAACTTGATCACGGGTGCCTCGCGACTCGGCAGCTTGGTGAAATCCGGCCACAGCTTCCAGTTGAACAGATTGCGCCGCAGGATCCGCAAGGTATCGCTGATGCCCATGATCTCGACCGGGCGCTGGATTTCATCGAACAGATTGTCAGCCATGAACGCCAGACCACATACGTGGTCAAGGTGGGAGTGGGTCAGGAAGACGCGCCCAATTTTGCGCATTTGCACAAGATCGAGGTCGCAGACGCCGGTCCCGGCATCAATCAGAATCTCGTCATCAACCAGCAGAGCGGTAGTGCGCAAGTCGGGCCCGACGCCTCCACTACATCCCAGCACCTTGATTCGCATCACGTTCTCGCAAAGTTCAAAGTGATCCTAGCATGCAGTTCCTGCCCTTAGCCCTCGCTTGGCAATGCTATTCTCCGGGGCTCGGATGAATGCCCTGACTGCTTCCCTAATCGCTCTGGCGTGCTACAGCGCCTGTGGCCTGTTCGCCTGGAACAGGCCCGAACGCATTCGCTGGCTGGCGCCTTTTGCTCTGAGCGCACATCTGCTTGCCCTACTGCTGGGGCTGGTCCACGAAGGCAGCCTGCGCATCGGCACCACCGAAGCCGCCTCCCTGTTTGCCTGGCAGTCCTCACTTCTGCTCTGGGTGTTCTCGTTCAGAGAACCGGTCAGCATCAATGGCGTGGTGGTGTATCCGCTCGCCGGACTGTTCGCATTGTGGGCCGCGCTGGCCCCCTCGCCGCTCAGTCAGATTCAGGTTGAGCAATGGCAGGTGAGCTCGCACATTCTGATATCGCTGCTGAGCGCCGGGCTGCTGACCCTGGCTGCTGTCCAGTCGGTCGCCCTGGCCATTCAGGAAAGGCTGCTGCATCGACACAGGGTGAGCCCGTCCGATGGCCGCATGCCGCCACTTCAGACCATGGAAAACGTGCTGTTCCAGCTCATCGCCCTCGGCTTTGTGATGCTCAGCCTGACCCTGCTGACCGGCCTTTGGTTTGTACACGACTGGCTGGCCCAGCATCTGGCCCACAAGACGGTTCTATCCATCTCTGCATGGCTGATCTTCGGCATCCTGCTGTGGGGCCGGTGGCGCTATGGCTGGCGCGGAAAAACCGCGACTCGCTGGGCGCTCTCGGGCTATGCGACCCTGATTCTCGCGTACTTCGGCAGCAAGATAATTCTTGAACAAATCTTTGGAAAACATTGGGTTTGACCACATACTTCAAGTCGCATGGCTTGACACCCAAGCCCTTCATTCAGTAACAAACAAGCTCAGCGGCCATAGGCTTTTGCCACCTACTTGAACGACATACCCTTACCTGCGCTATTCGGACTCCTGGTAGTTCTGCTCGCGCTCTCAGCATTTTTTTCAGGCTCGGAAACCGGCCTGATGACTCTGAACCGATACCGCCTCAAGACCCGGGCGAAGGCTGGTCATCGCGGATCGAAGCTGGCACATGAGCTGCTGGAGCGGCCCGATCGCCTGATCGGCACCATTCTGCTGGGCAACAATTTCGTCAACAGCCTGGCCGCCGCGGTCGCCACCGTTATTGCCCTGCGCATTTTTCCAGGCGATACCGGCATTGCCATCGCCACCGGCTCGCTGACGATCACCCTGCTGATCTTCAGCGAAGTCACGCCCAAGACATTGGCTGCACTGCACCCGGAAAGAATCGGCATTCCGGCGGCCTATGTCTTCTGGCCGCTCCAGCGTCTGATGTTTCCGCTGGTCTGGGTGGTCAACCTGATCAGCAACGGGCTGCTGCGCATTCTCGGAGTCAGCCCTGAAGAAGCCGCGCAACACAGCCTTTCAACAGAAGAGTTGCGTACGGTGGTGGCTGAGGCTGGCGCCATGATCCCGCAGCGACACCAGAAAATGCTGTTGTCCATCCTGGACCTTGAACACGGCACCGTCGAAGACATCATGGTGCCGCGCAACGAGATCGTAGGGGTTGATGTGTCCGAGCCATGGGAAGAGATCCGCGAACAGATCCTCGCCACGCAGCACACGCGCCTGCCCCTGTTCAGCGGCTCCATTGATGAACTCTGTGGCGTGGTACATGTGCGCCGCCTGATGACCGCATTGGCCAATGACACACTGGATACGCGTTCACTGATTGATATCGCCAAGGAACCCTACTTTGTTCCGGAAGGCACACCGCTCAATCAGCAACTCCTCAACTTTCAGAACCAGAAGCGCCGCATTGGCTTCGTCGTGGATGAGTACGGTGATATTCAGGGGCTGGTGACCTTGGAGGATATCCTCGAAGAGGTTGTCGGAGAGTTCACCTCCGATCCAGCCACGCGCATCAAGAACGTCTACGCCGATCCGGACGGGAGTTTCAGGATTTCGGGTTCTGTCACCCTACGCAGCCTGAATCGTTCGCTGGGCTGGAAGCTGCCAACAGACGGGCCGAAAACCATTAACGGCCTGTTGTTGGAGAAGCTGGAAAACATTCCGCAACCCGGAAAGAAAGTTGAAATCGAGGGCTATCAGTTCGAGATCACAGACACCCGCCTGAATGCGGTGAAGGCCACGGTTGTGCGCCCGCCGGCCAAGCTCGCCGCCAAGAGCAAGAATCGAAAAGCAGCCTGAGGCTGACAAAAGCACCGCCCTTCGGCTTGTGGATCAAGCCTCGAAGCAGGCGCCCCTCAGGCTCCCTGACCCTCCGCAGATTGAGATCTTGCTCGCACACTGTTGCGAGTTGGGGCCTGGCTCCAGTTGAGCGAGCACACCCGCACGGCAACCGAACAAAAGGCGGAATCAGCTTCGGGCGGCTGCGATGGTCGTCCGGTGCAGCAGACGATCATGTCCCGCATAGCCGCCGGTTGCCGCGTGCAAAAGAGAACGGTTATCCCACATCACCAGCATCTTCGGCTGCCAGCGATGCCGGTACTGGAATTCCTCGCGGGTCTGCCACTGGTACACATCCATCATCAATTCCATGGCCGCGTTGTCATCCATGTCTTCTATGCCAACGATGTAGCCAAAACAGCTGAACAGGCCTTTCCTGCCTGTTTCGGGATGTTTGCGGATCAGCGGATGCAGCTGTGTTTTCTCGGCGTCCCTGGACGGCAGGATCACCATGGATCGGCTTTTGGCATCGCCCATGCCGTACATGCCGTCGGGCGCATAAGCGCGCTTTGCAGAATGGATGGCATTGCGTCCTTCAATGCGCGCGCGCAACTTGTCAGGCATCGCATCGAGAGCGGCATGCTGGTTGGCAAACAAGGTGTCGCCGCCCACTGGCGGAATCGTAATTCCATAGAGACAGGTCCCGGCAGGCGGCTGCGCCTGAAAGCTCCAGTCGCTGTGCCAGTTCTCCGCAAATAGCGGCGAAGTCTCCGTGGCGCGACGCTGCACCGCGATCACGTGTTTGCGACCGGGAATCGGTGCGATGAAAGGATCCTCGCCGTAGCCACCGAAGTAGAGCGTGAAACGTTCCAGATCGTCATCGCTCAGCGTCTGGTCCAGGAACGACAACACATGATGCTCAAGCCAGGCAGATCGAATTTCGGCAATGGTGGCTGTGTCGAGCGGCTGCGAGAGATCGAGGCCTGTTACCGTCGCGCCGCAGGCCTGGCCAGACGCGACCGCCTGTAGCTTCATGGGGAGAGCCTGCAGCGCGCGAAAAACAGGCCTTCGCCCTGCCAGGATCTGCCCGCAATCTCGCGAGCAACTCGCGTTGCGATTCCGCTACAGACGCCCCACACGCTATTACCCCTTCGCCGTGAGCTTCACCATCATCTTGGAATAGCCGCGCACAAAGTTCGACTGCACGCGCTCAGGCGCTTCCAGAACCTCGATGTTGTCGAACCGTGCCAGCAATTCTTCCCACAGGATCTGCAATTGCATTTCCGCCAGCCGGTTGCCCATGCAACGATGGATACCAAATCCGAATGACAAATGACTTCGCGCGCCCTTGCGGTCGATGATGAACTGATCGGGGTTTTCAATCTTTCGCTCATCACGATTACCGGAGGCATAGCACATCATCACGCGATCACCCTTCTTGATGGTCTGACCTCCGAGTTCCACGTCCTGCTTGGCAACCCTGCGCATGTAGGCCAGTGGGGTCTGCCAACGGATGATTTCCGACACCATGTTCGGAATCAGTTCCGGATTCGCTTTCAGCTTGGCGAACTCTTCCGGGAACTCATTCAGGGCCAGCACACCCCCGCTCATGGAGTTGCGAGTGGTGTCGTTGCCGCCGACGATCAGCAGAACCAGATTGCCCAGAAACTCCATCGGTCGTTTGATCAAGTCGCGCGTGTCATCGCTGCTTTGCATCAGGCTGATCAGGTCAAAGCTGCGCGCCTCACCTGCGGCATGGCGCGCTGCTTTGTCATGCCACAGCTCGGAAAAATGCCGAGCCATATCGGCCGCCCCGACAAATATTTCGTCCGGGTCGGCATAGGAGCCACCGGTGGTTTCGGGTGACCCGGTGACCAGATCAGACCAGTACACCAACTTGTCTCGCTTGTCGTAGGGAAAATCCAGCAAGGTGGCAAGCATGCGCCCGGTCAGCTCAATGGACACCGTGGAGACCCAGTCAAACGGCGTGCCCAAGGGGAGACTATCCAGCACCTCCTGCGTGCGCTGGCGGATCAGGCCTTCCATCTCTTTAAGGTTCTGCGGTGCCACCACACCCTGCACCGCCTTGCGCTGCACGTCGTGCTTTGGCGGATCCATCGCAATGAACATCGTCAGCGGCAAACCTTCCGGGGTATCACCAAGAATGATCACCGGTTCGGATGAAAACAGATCGTGGTGCTTATCCACGTACACGATGTCCTCATAGCGGGTCACCGCCCAGAACGGACCAAAGGGGCTGTTCTTCTGATAGTGCACCGGAGCCTCATCACGCAGCCGCTTGTAGTAGGCGCGCCACTGATCCTGACGGAATAGAAAGGGATTGCTGACGTCAATGTCTTCCAGCGTCAGGGTGCTGACATCAGGAACCGGCTGCTCAACAAACTTGGGCACCGGCCGCGCACCGAGCACCGTTTTCTTGGCCTTCACCAATGCCTGAAGCGCGCGAATCTGCCAGTGCATCGGAACCAGGTTGCTGGCGGTGTTGACTGCCCGAGTTTGCAGGCTGTCCATGACGCGAGTTTCGGTCGTCATTGCGACGTTCTCCTATTTTTTTCATTAATTCTGGCTAGCCAAAGGGAGCACCCCTGGTCCTTGCCTGATGAACCCAGAGTAAACCGCGACTGCCAAAGCCATGAGGTCATTTTTTGACAAATTAGGGTCATTTAACGACACTGACATTCGGCTTCGACCGACTATTCTGGAGAACGTATTGGACAGCGCGGAATCGCAGAAGGACGCCGGCGCCGATATGCCCTCGAACTATTCACGCCTGATCGCTCGCGAATTGGGCCTGACGCCTAAGAGCTTGTCGGGTTTGTTGCTCGCCACCGGCCTGAGCCCTGAGCAATTTCTGCGTGACGATCAACGCCTGACGGCCGCACAACAAATTCAGATTCTTCGCAATGCGATTCGAATCTCACCGCATGCGGACTTTGGCCTGCGCCTGGGCAAGCGACTCACCCCTGCGACTCACGGTGCCATGAGTTTTGTCGCCAACAGTAGCCCCAACCTGCTCACAGCGACCCACGCGATCCAGCATTTCCTGCCCACGCGGATCAACTTCGCGCATTTCGCCATTGAGGAGCATCGAGATTGGCTTGAGTGTGCGATCTTGTTCAAGTTTCCCATGGCACCTGACATTCAGCGTTGCCTGTCGGAAACCTTGATCCGCTCCTACTTTGAGATCGCCGAATTTCTGGTGGGACGTGCCCCCGATGAAGCCGAAATCCGGTTCGCGCACGCGCCCCCCGAATATCGGAACGCCTATGCCAGATCCCTACCGGGAAAAATCATCTTCGACAGCGAGCGGCTGCTCATCCGCCTGCCTATGGCGCTCTGTCGTGAGCCCAATGCATCGGCCAACCACGAAAACTATCTTCTTGCCATGCAGCAGTGCGAGGCCATGCTGGCGCAACTTCCCGGACACAGTGAGCGCTACTCCACACGCATCAAGAAACTAATGCTGTCCCATCCCCCCGGAACGCTGAGTGAGGACGAAGCCGCGGCCGCTCTGTTCATCAACAAGCGAACGCTAGCTCGAAAACTGGCCCAGGAGAGCACCGGCTTTCGACGCATTCGCGACGAGCTTCTTGCGCAACAGGCAGTTGATTATCTATGCCAGAACCGACTCTCCGTCGAAGCCGTGGCGGCGCTGCTGAACTACCACGACAGCGCCAATTTTCGTCGCGCGTTCAAGCGCTGGTATGGAAAGCCGCCCGAGAGGTATCGCCAGGACGCGATGCACTGAACTCTGTTGTTTATCACCGGAGACAGGCTAATCGCTGATTGAGCGGCAGTCGCTTGCTTAAGCATAAAAAAAGCCCGGCTTCGTCATTGCGAAGCCGGGCTGATGTGCTGCGACTACCGGTCCTGCGCTTAGCTCAAGCGCTCGATGATGGTCACATTGGCCAGGCCGCCGCCCTCACACATTGTCTGCAGACCGTAACGCTTGTTGGTGCGCTCCAGTTCATGCAGCAACGTGGTCATCAGTTTGGTGCCGGTGGCGCCCAGCGGGTGACCCAAGGCGATAGCACCGCCGTTTACGTTGGTGCGTTCAGCCGGGAAACCGGTTTCCTTGAGCCATGCCATTGGCACAGGGGCGAAGGCTTCGTTGATTTCGACCAGGTCGATGTCTTCGATCTTCATGCCTGCCTTCTTCAGCGCCATTGCGGTGGCGGGAATCGGGGCGGACAACATCATCACCGGATCATCACCCAGCACGCTCATGTGGTGAATACGGGCACGCGGCTTCAGGTTATATTTCTTCAGGGCCTTTTCGGACACCAGCAGGATGCCGGAGGAACCGTCGCAGGTCTGGCTGGACACAGCAGCAGTGATCTTGCCGCCCTCGCGAAGGGTCTTGAGTTCGGCCATTTTTTCCAGCGTGGTTTCGCGCGTGGTCTCGTCATTGCTCAGGCCATTGAGCGGGACAATCTCGCGATCAAAGTGACCGGCTGCAATAGCAGCGCGTGCACGACGGTGCGATTCGAGCGAAAAGACTTCCAGGTCTTCACGCGAGAAGCCCCACTTGTCGGCCATCAGCTCGGCGCCGTTGAACTGCGAAATCTCGGTCTTGCCGTAACGGGCCGTCCAGCCGGTGGAACCGGAATACGGATCATCAAAACCCAAAGCCTTGCCGGCCATGGCGGCGGACATGATGGGAATGGCAGTCATGTTCTGCACGCCACCCGCAACAACCACATCATTGACACCCGACATGATGGCCTGCGCGGCAAAGTGAACGGCCTGCTGCGACGAACCACACTGACGATCAATGACAACACCCGGCACGGTTTCCGGCAGACCAGCAGCCAACCAGGACGAACGACCGATGTTGCCGGCCAGAGGACCGATGGCGTCGAGCGCGCCCCAGATCACGTCGTCATATTCCTCTGCAGGAATGTTGTTGCGCTCAACCAGATTCTTGAGGACATGTGCCCCCAGATCAGCCGGATGAACATTGGCGAGCGAGCCTTTTCGCTTGCCAGTGGGGGTGCGCAGCGCATCTACGATATAGGCCTCAGCCATGGTATCTCCTTTGCTTGGATCAAAATTTCAGTCCGCCATTATCGCCCAGATGGAAATAGCCACGAACCATACCTTTGACAGGGCCGGTTTCAGGGTAAAAACCGGCCAATCACCCTGCTGAGGACATGTCCAGACCGGGAACCAGCCCCTTCAATTCTTCGGCACTCAGGTCACGCCATTTGCCAACGGCAAGCCCGGCCAGATCAACGTTGATGATTCGAATCCGCTGCAGACGGCGTACCTTGTAGCCGCACGCGGCGCACATTCGCCGAATCTGGCGGTTAAGGCCCTGCGTGAGAATGATGTGGAAGGTCTTTGGACCCGTGCGGCGCAAGCGACACGGCAAGGTCGTGGCGCTGAGTTCAGGCAGCTCAACGCCTGCGGACATGGCTGCAAGAAAGGCGCCGTCGATCGGCCGGTCCACAGTGACCACGTATTCCTTCTCGTGCGCGTTCTCCACGCGCAGGATCTGATTGACGATATCACCCTGGTTGGTCAGCAGGATCAGGCCCTCCGAATCCTTGTCCAAGCGACCGATGGGAAAAATGCGTTCGCGGTGCCCCACAAAGTCGATGATATTTCCCTTGATGTGCTTCTCTGTGGTGCAGGTAATGCCTACCGGCTTGTTCAGGGCGATATAGACGGCTCTTCGCTTTTCTCCCACTTCCTTGCCATCGACGGTGACGACGTCACCCTCCTCTACCTGCGTACCCAGCACAGCCACGGTACCGTTGACCGATACTCGTCCTGCGTCGATCCACTGATCCGCTTCCCTGCGCGAGCAGACGCCGCTTTGACTGACAAATTTATTCAGACGCATTCGGGATTGATCCGCTCGAAAAGCATGGCTGCAGGGATAGAAAAGCGAGGAAAGTCGGCAACGATACGCGAATCCAGAGGCAAATCCACGACCCGATGCCGCGCACGTAAGCCGCACCCCGGCTACAATGCGCGCGTCTACAGGGCGCCCGTAGCTCAGCTGGATAGAGCACTTGGCTTCGAACCAAGGGGTCGGAGGTTCGAATCCTTCCGGGCGCGCCAATTCCCTCTCACGACAGTGAGTACCGATTCAGCTCGGCGCTGTCTCAGAGTTCAGACGAACCTCCGTGGAGCTTGGGTCGCTAGCGCTCCCCGCCACTGCCGGCGACGCCGTCAATGGTCGAATCCTTCTGGGCGCTCGCTCAGAGATTCTCGTATCGGCTCATGTCGAAAATTCCGGTCTCGATGGGCTGGGTCCGATCCACGTAGCGAGACAGATCGTGAAAGAGCGCCCAGAAATTGGGGTGAGTGCGGCGCACGCCCCACTGCTCTACTACAGCTTCAAGCGCTTTTGCGTCTTCTGCGGATGACAAGGCTTTGACGAAGTCCGCTACTTCGGTCGACGGAACATCGAACATGAAGTTCGGATAGCTGCCAATGGCGCCTTCCATCACGGTCAACGTGTCCTTCTCCGGCTCAAAACGCAGCTCCTCACCGAGCAGAAATGCGACGTTGGTGTGAGCACGGTTATGAACCAGCGCGTAGATCAGGGGCGCTTCTCCGGAAGGCTTGATCCTCAGATAAACCAATTCAGGAAGAAGCGGTATGACGGGCAACTGCGCGCCGGTCTTGCCTGTCAGTTCACGCAGGGCCGCGTGGATTGGCCGCAGCGCTTCAGGTGTGCCGGACTCGTCGCAGGCACCATCCACGCAACGATTGAGCACATCATCCGGGCCGGTGATCTTGCTCATGTGCGAGAAAAGCTTGTTTGCAAACTCGGCCTTGGGATCGTCCGTTTGATAGTCGATGCGGGTCGGCGTGGCGTCATCCGCCTTGGCATAGGTGGTGAACAACTTGACCTCGCCCATCCCGCGATACCAGGACTTCCGAATTTTCTCGCGAGCGCTGCGGGGCATGAAACGAAGAAAGTTGTACTCGCCCTCATTGCGGATCAGATCAAAATAAAGCCGGGTCTGAAGCTGATGGGAAACACTGCCGAACACGTTGAAATTGACGACCAGGTTGTAATACGTGCGTTCAAGCAGCGGGTAATCCATGACCCACAAGGATTCTGGCAAGGTGCCATGCAGGCCGCGCCGCACGGCCGCACTGTCGTGATGCCGAAATACCGTGAGCAGGGCATCGCGATTGCTCCCGTCGCCATCCCACAGATCGGCAAGGTCAGGACCTTCAGGCTGTGATCGGGCGTACTCCGCCTGCCGGCTTTCCATGTATCGATTGCGTTGATCGCGATACTGCTCCCACTGCTCAGCAACATCGATCAGGTCAGAGTCCTGCCCCGGCACGCCAATCAGTGGGGTCACTTTCTGTCGGTAATCGGCGCTGTTGACGTAACGTTCGGTATCCGGATTTTCGAAACTCACCCAGAACTGATCACGGATCACATCGGTTGCGATCTGGCCAGCGCACACCGGTCCGCGAATAAAGGTGCGCACAAAATATTCGGCGTCATCCAGCATGAACTGGTAACGCGCCTTGGCTGGAATTGCCGCAAATGTGGCGAAGGCGTTCGCCCGATCAGCCTTGGAATATCCGGGCAGCTGATCCACTTCCCAGTCGTCTGCAAAGAACAGGGATTCAAAACGACGCAGCTTCTCCTCACTGAGGGCATAGGTAATGTGCGTCTTCTGGACCAGCGTTTCAGTAATCAGGCGGAAACGATAAAACACCGGTCCATCGGCCTGTCCATTGGGTCTTGTTGTAGCCACCGGCACCACCGCCTGCCCCGGCGGCGTGCGAGAGCGCACCAACTCATAGAAATTGGGTTTGTCTTCGCTGGCGAAATGCAGATGCGCAATGAACAGATGCTCAAACAGATAGCGCGCCACCAACTGCTCTCGTTTGCTATCGCGATTCAGAAACGCCTCCCAGGTCTGGATCGCTTTGGCCTCCGAAGGTGAAGGCGACAACAGGGACGGCTCCACAACGCTGCCCTCCGCCGTCCAGGCGCTGAGTGTCTGGTACTCCTGCTCAGTCAAACCCGTGACGGCCAGCGGCATGCCTTGCAGCGGACGCTCCTCGGCGTAGTCATCAAACTCCGCAATTGTGGGGCAAACGTTCTCTCGCCCGCGGTCCAACTCGATTTGTTCCGGAATCTTGCTATTGGGCTCCCAGGGATGGGTGTGACCCAGCTCAATCATGCGACTGATCAGCGAAGACTGCATCAATGAGGCTTCGTCATTCTCCGGTGCGTAGAGCGCAGAGAAGAATCCCATCTTTCGCCAGTCTGATGTCCGGATGGCATCGATTCCCAGTCGGGTCGGCGCCTGATCATCCTTCCTCGTGCCGTTGTAAACCGGCAGCTTTGAGGCGCCACGTTCGGTGCCTTCCCAATTGGTCAGCTTGAGCTGACAGGGCGCATCGTTGCAGGCGTGGCAGGCGGCACACTTCTGTTCAAAGATGGGCTGCACATCCTGGCGGTAATGCACGGTCTGGGCCGCGGCCACTGGCGGCGTCAGTGCTTCTGGCTGAATGTAGGCGCGACTACAGGCATAGATCGACAAGGCCGCTCCCACAGCAGCGACGGCAAAAATTAGACGACTCAAGAGCGACTCCAGTTTCTACGAGTTAGGCGAGACAAGACACGCGACACAACAGAAGACACGCGCAACCCTGTGAGCTACGCCAGTTTACGAATCCCTTGTGAACCTCAGCCGACTCAGCTTCGGGTAAGCCACGGTGCATCCGGACTTCTGGAGAATTTTTGGGCAAGAACCAAAAGGCAGTCAGGATGCCAACGGTCTCGAAGAAGAACGCTGGGCGAAGCGAGTCGCTGTTTGATTTGGCGAGTAGCTGGTATGGGCTCTAAGGGCCCCCCAAGATTTTCGATCTCACCGCCTGAAAGCTGCCCTAAGCTTACGGCTGATTCTCGCGTCATTGCTGTGGAAAAGTTATGGCTGCTTTGCCAACGCCGACTCGGCCCGTTCAGGCCTGCTGGATGCTGTTTATAAAAGACTGCGCCGTGCGCAGAACGGTCATCTAAGGATGACTGCTTTTGGAAAAACCGGTTGGTGTGCCAACAGCTAGATTGGATCAGCGCTCGTCCGGGTGAATCCAGGCGTACTTGTCCATTCCACGATCAAGCCGGGTGTGCGCGAGCGCATTGGTGAAGTTCGACACGAGCTTGGCGGCCAGGCCAGTCAGCACTTCAAGCGCGGCTTTTTGGTCATAGCCTGCGTCCAGAAAGGCCTGGAGTCGCTCGTTCCCAATGTGGCCACGACGCATCAATAGCTCGCGCGAGAAACCCTGCAATGCAGCCAGCTTTTTGTCCTTCAAGACCCTGCCTTCACGCAGATCTTCGATGATGTCGTCCGGCATCTTCGCCGTTTTCATCATCATGGTATGACCCGCCATGCAGTAGTGACAGCGATTGTGAAAGTTGGCCGTCATGAAAATGACCTGCGCTTCCAATGGCGAAAAGCTGCTGTTCTTCAGAATGCCGTCGAACGCGGTCATATAGGTCTCGTAAGTGATCGGCGCTTCCGCAAACAGCGCATGCAGGTTCAGCAGACCGCCAAACGTGGCAACCGTCTTTTCAACAAATGGCTGTGATTCGGCTGGTGCTGTTGCCTTGGTGTGGTATTGAAATGTTTCGCTCTGAATTGCTGCATTCATCCTTACAACTCCTGTCTGGTTCACATCCGGCGCGATACGCGTCATCTTGTCTTTCAAGAACTCCATCTCATCGGCGGCGTTTCTGTCTGGGTCAGGTGCGTGCCCGTGGGCAGGTCACCTGCACAAGATTCACGGACCTGCTAACGCGTCGTTATCAAGGCGCTCGAAGATGATCGCCTCTACCGGCGTATCGCCGGTGTTGCTCACCTGGTGAGCCCAAGGGCCGTTGTGCATGACATCGGCTGCATTGACGTCCTTCACCACAACCTCGCCGCTCTCCAGCGTGATGGACAAGGTCCCGGCAGAGGTGAAATAGACGATTTCTTCCGGATGACGATGCGGCCGATCCTTTGCCCCGGGTGGTAGCACCATGCGGACCAGGCGGGTTTGCCCCGTGTTGATCAATTCGCGGTAGAAGTCGGGGGACGCTTCATCCGCCAGCGGAGGCACTTGGCCAGTTTCGAAAAGGGGCTCGTCTCTCATTTGAATCTCCGATGGGTTACGCGCAGGTCTTGCGATCAATTCATGCAGCTCTGCTAATTGCGGCGGGGTCGAATACGCGACGCAAGTGATCATCAAAACGCGCGAGGTCCGATTCGATATCCGGGTTCTTCATCACGTCGTGTGATGAAAATGTCGGCAGCGCCTGCATGCCGAAAAACTTCGCATTCAGATGCATTGGGCGAAGCAGGTCATCGACACTTCCGCCGCCAAAGAAAGTCTCGTTCGGGTCATCGAAGGCTTCTTTGGGCGCGTTGAATGTCACAGACAATAGGTATTGCGTATCTGTGCGCGTCCCACCCAATCCGTAGTTGGCTTTGGGGGCGGACGCCTGCCGGCCATCGCCATTGCACAAGCGACGATCCATGCCTGCGGTGTACACCTCGTCCATGTACTTCTTGAATGACCACGGCACGCCCATCCAGTTGACCGGAAACTGCATCAGGATCACGTCAGCCCAGACATGTTTCTCGACCTCTGCATCGACGTCGTAGTCTTCAGCCACGCGCGTCAACTGAAGCTCGTGCCCCTGGGCGCGCAGCAAGCTTTCAGCCCTCGAAACAAATGTCGCGTTCAACTCTCCTTTTGCGAACGGATAAGGTTGATGTCCGTTGATGATGAGAATCTTGCTCATGGCTACCTCCTGGAAATCCGCCTGCGGTGGTGTAAATGGCCGATGCAAGGAACCTTAGGGTTGCAGGTTACTAATTACAACCAGTATCCTTTTAGTAACCATTCTCCCTCAGGAGGCTTACCAGTGAAAGCAAGAGTGGTCGCGGACAGCAAAGGCCGACGAAAAGCGCAGGACGCATGCATGCAGCCCTGCGCGATCGAGCGCGGTATGCGTATCGTGGGAGGCAAGTGGACCGGCTCTGTCTTGTGGCACCTGAAAGATGGGCCGGTTCGCTTCAATGACTTGTCTCGCATGATCGGCGGGGCGAGCAAGAAGATGCTGACCGAACGCCTGCGACAGCTCGAATCTCAGGGGCTCATCTCTCGCGAGGTGATCGACAGCGCACCCGTTAGCGTTGAATACGAGATCACGGACCTGGGCCGAACCGCCCTGGGCGTTCTCGATCAGCTCCGAATCTGGAGTGAAAGTCTTCCGGCCGCGCTATTCGAATCCGTAAGCTGAGAAGCCGTTGAGACTGACAGAAGGGCAGGTTTTGGAAACCAGAATCACCGAATTTGGGGCCGCTCAGGGGCAGCATGGTTTTCCGAGGGGCCGAGTCGCTTATCGCCGCTTTCTAACGCCGAATTAGACAATTCTTTTGGCCGCTATCCGCCCCTTCCGGGCATGGCGTTCCCTTGGCAGCTTCCGGCATAGCGGCCATCCCGTATCCGCAGCAATGGCGCAGGAGCCGCGGTTGGGGAGTTTCAGCACAGTGCGGCTATCCAATAGCAATCCATCCAGTGATGTTCCTTCGGCATCAGATCAGTCGATGTGCTTTGCCGATGCTGACGGCCTGATCGGCTGGGACGCCCGCGCTTTCAGCCCATTGCGGCCAATTCGAGATGGCGGTACGGGCCTGCTCCAGTAGTGCCCTGGCTTGCGCGGGTTTAAGGCCGGCATTGTTTGCGAAACTCATCAGGTCGTCGGTTTCAAACCCGTCTCGCTTTGCGTTGAGGCTCATCTGATGTTGCTGCGTCCAGGCGCCCTGAGGTGCGTAGGCGTAGCTGACGTCAAAGGCGGGTGAAAGCTTCCAGCTCCCGGTGCGATCCATGAGAAACGCAATATTCTTGACGTGGTCATCCTGATTGCGCGACAGGATGTTGAACATTGCGCGCAGCACCAGTTGAGCGATATCACTGGCACCCAGCTGCAGGCGTCGGGCCACCTGTACGGCCTGCTCGTAGCTGTAGCTTCCGGCCTGGTTGTAGTCGTAGTGCGCCATGGCACCCAGCGACTGCATGTGCAGCTTCTGACCGGAAGCAGTGCGATCAAAGCGGCGCGTCATGAAGTGACTGCGTCCGCCCTCGTGATGCAAGCGGCAGGGGCTCATCTCGATTCCGGCTTCACGCGCCATCAGGTAATAGGCGTATTCGATGCGCCCATAACCCTGCGGGTCCGCCAGCTCCTTGTCGCGATTGTTGCTGACACCATCAAACTTCATCAGCCAGGGTTCGAAACCCTGAGCGCTTTTGACCTGGCCGGAGCGAAACTCGTTGGTCTGCGGATTCCAGGCCAGGATGGCCTTGGCACGCGCGCCGCCCGCAGATGTGCCAACACGAAGAATGTCCTCAATGGCTTCGTGATCATCCGCCTGATTGAAATGTCCGGCCAGGTTGGCGCGTTGCGCCAGCACCTGCGACGCCAGACCCACCAATCTCGCAATGTCGATCTGGCTGGATTTGCTTGGTGACGCCGGCAGCGCTGGTTCGAATTCCAGCGCACCCATGCCGCGTGTGCCGATGTAGCACAGCCGCTCCACCGGGTGAAAACTCGATGCCTCCCTTCCCTGCTCCGCCAGCCATGCGTCGATCACGGCGTTACCGAATTTGTCCGGCAGCGAATCAGCCAGCAGCCCGGGCAGGCCCTTGAAGGTGTTGCGCGGCAAGGCAGGAAATTCGTACGGGAACTCCGACAGCGGCATCGTCAGAGGCGCAATCTGGATACCGCTGCCCAGAAACTCCGGCACGTACTGGAACACGCCGATTTCGCGATCTTCCAGCCAGCTGACCGCACCGATCGTGCGCCCCCACAAGCGCACCCATGCGTCATGGCTCACGGTCTGAGGCTCCGTCCGCATCGGCTTCGGAATCGCCCCACTGCCAGGGCTCGCCAGCAGTGTCATTCTGGACCGGCCGTGCGCGTTGGCGTTGCTGCCCCCGCAATCGTGCGCGCTCAATCGGGCGTACCGTGGGGTCTGGCAGCAGGGTCTCCAGATTTTGCTGGATGCCCAATGCCCTCATGACCCGGATAATGGTGTCAAAAGACGAGCCTTCTCCCTTGGCGATTCGGCTGATGGTGCGCAAAGAGACACCAGCGGCCTCGGCCAGCTGGCGCTGAGTGATGTTGCGAGCCAGCCGAATTTCTTCCAAACGCAGGCAGAGCGCCTGCTCAATCTGCACACTGCTTGCGAGATTAAAATCAATGTTATGTGCCATTACTGACTTTTTATGACCTTTGAGATCGTTCAAGGCGCCGCATTCGGCACATTATAAACACAACAAAGTACGCTTATGAGCGCCATATCTGGCTCCTTACCGCCCCTATTTGCAATTATTGCGCCTTATTTGGCGTTTTATTGATGCACGCATGAGTATTTCGAACGAAAAAGAGGCTGCCTGGGCCTTCTGGATAGACCGCGGAGGCACCTTCACTGACATCGTCGCCCGCCGCCCCGACGGCCTTTGCGAAACGCGCAAGCTGCTGTCGGAAAACCCCGCGCACTACGCAGACGCCGCTACGGCAGGCATTCGTGCGGTCCTGGAAGCCCACGGCGAAACACTGCACAGCGCAAACATCCAGCAAGTCCGCATGGGTACGACGGTTGCCACCAATGCGCTGCTGGAACGTCGCGGCGAACCGACCTTGCTGGCCATCACGCAAGGTCACGCTGACGCACTGCGCATCGGCTACCAGACCCGCCCTCGCCTGTTCGACCGCAACATCCAGCTGCCGCCGCCGCTGTACGCCGAGGTCGCCGAGATTCGTGAACGCATCGATGCCGACGGCAACATCAGCACGCCGCTGGATGAAGCCGAAGCACGTGGCTCATTGCAGGCGGCCTACGATGATGGTCTGCGTAGCGTTGCCATTGTCCTGCTGCACGCTTATCGGTATCCGGCGCACGAACTGCGCCTTGCCCGCATTGCCAAGGAGATCGGCTTCAGCCAGATTTCTGTCAGCCACGAAGTCAGCGCCCTGATCAAACTGGTCGGGCGCGGTGACACCACCGTTGCCGACGCCTATCTGTCGCCGCTGCTGCGCCGCTATGTGCAGGGGGTACAGAAAGAGCTGGGCAACACCCCCTTGCAGTTCATGCAGTCCAATGGCGGACTGGTCGATGCTGAACATTTCAGAGGCCGCGACGCGGTTCTGTCCGGCCCTGCAGGCGGCATCGTCGGCATGGCCCGCACCGCAGAAATCGCCGGGCTTGATCGGGTTATTGGCTTCGACATGGGCGGCACTTCCACCGACGTATCGCACTACGCCGGCGAATTCGAACGCCGGCTGGAAACTGAAATTGACGGGGTCAAACTGCGCACTCCGATGATGGACATCCACACCGTGGCTGCGGGTGGCGGCTCTGTCTGCTGGTTTGACGGCATGCGACTGCGGGTGGGTCCGCAATCTGCCGGGGCCAGTCCGGGGCCAGCCTGTTACCGCGCTGGCGGCCCAATGACCATCACGGACTGCAATGTTGTGCTGGGCAAGATTCAGGCATCGCTGTTTCCCAAGGCTTTTGGCAGCGGCGCAGATCAGGCCATTGATGCAAATGCTTCAACAAGACGCTTACGGGAAATCCGCGACGCCATTCTGGAAGCGGGCGGCGAAGACCTCAGTGAACAACAGCTCGCAGAAGGATTCATCCGCATTGCTGTAGAGCACATGGCGCAAGCCATCAAGCAGATCTCCATCCAGCGCGGACATGATGTTCGTGACTATTGCCTGGTCAGTTTTGGTGGCGCTGCCGGACAGCACGCCTGTCTGGTGGCCGAAGCACTGGGCATGCGCAAGGTGATGATTCATCCTTTTTCCGGCGTGCTGTCTGCCTGCGGCATGGGCATGGCCCAGCGCAGCAACATCCAGCAAAAAACACTGGGAATCCCCCTCGACGAAAAGGCCAGCGATGTGCTCACGCTGACGCGATCAAGTCTTGAGAAACAGGCCGTCGCCGCGCTCAAACTGTCGCCGCAAGCAGCGCTGTCCCCGGTCACGCGTACCCGGATATTCCTTCGCTATGCAGGTACAGACAGTAGCCTTGCGATTGAAGCCGCAAGCATCAATGAAATGCGCGCCGCTTTTGAGCAAAAGCACCGCGCCAGATTCGGCTTCATTGCCAGCGACAAGCCCATCGAAATCGAGATGATCTCTGTGGAGGCGCTTGAATCCAGCCACGCGGCAGCGCAGCCACAAGCTGTCGGGAGCGCAGCGTGCGACACCGCCCCATCAGCATCCGAACGAGTTAACTGCTACCTGCGCGGTGAACTGCAGAGCGTGCCTGTTCACCACAGAAAGCATCTACAGACGTCCAGCGTCTTGATCGGTCCCGCCATCGTCAGCGAAGACAATGCCACCACCCTGATCGAACCGGGTTGGCACGGCCGTCTGGACACGCAGGGCAACCTGATACTGGATCGCGTCGCCGATGAGAGGCCGGTTGCTGCGGACGCCAGCGCAGACCCGATCATGCGTGAAATTTTCAACACGCTTTTCATGGCGGTCGCCGAGCAGATGGGCGAGGCACTCCAGCAGACAGCGCATTCGGTGAACATCAAGGAACGTCTGGATTTCTCCTGCGCGGTCTTTGATGCGCAGGGCGCCCTGATCGCCAATGCACCGCACATTCCAGTGCATCTGGGCTCCATGGGCGACAGCGTCCGAGCCGTCATTGAAGGCCGGATAAAAGAAAATATTACCGTCCGGCCCGGCGACGCCTGGATGCTCAACTCACCCTACAACGGCGGCACTCATCTGCCGGACATCACGGTCATTGCACCGGTGTTCGATGCGCAGCAGAACTGCTTCGCCTACGTTGCCGCGCGCGGCCACCACGCCGACATTGGCGGCATGACACCGGGTTCCATGCCGCCGCAGAGCAAGCGCATTGATGAAGAAGGCATCTGCATCCACGATTTCCAATTGATGAAAGCCGGTGAGCTTTGCGAAGAACAAACGCGAGACCTGCTCGCTTCACCGCCCTGGCCTGCCCGCAATCCCGACAAGAACCTGGCCGACCTGCGTGCCCAACTTGCCGCCTGCGCGCGCGGCATCGAGGAACTCTCCAAACTGAGCGAGCGCTATGGAAGCGATGTGGTGTGCGCCTACATGCGTCATTCCATGGACAACGCCGAAGCAGCGGTCAAGCGCGTGCTGCAAGACATCAAGCCCGGACACTTTGCCTGCGTCATGGACAACGGTGCCAGCATTGAAGTGACGATCAAACCCGATGAAAGTCAGGAAAGGATCAGCATCGACTTTCACGGCACCAGCGAACAACAGCACAATAATTTCAACGCGCCGCTCTCGGTTACGCGCGCCGCGGTGCTCTACGTCATTCGCACACTGGTCGATGACGACATTCCGCTCAATGATGGATGCCTGAGACCGGTTGATCTGATCATTCCGCAGGGCTGCATGCTCAACCCGGTTACCCCGGCCGCTGTGGTTGCCGGCAATGTGGAAACCAGCCAGATCATCGTGGACACGCTCTATGGCGCACTGGGCCTGCTCGCCGCATCACAGGGCAGCATGAACAATTTCACGTTTGGAAATTCAGAGCATCAGTATTACGAAACGATATGCGGCGGCACCGGCGCCGGCCCGGACTTCGATGGCTGCAGCGCTGTGCACAGCCATATGACCAATAGCCGGCTGACGGACGCTGAGGTCCTGGAATCCCGCTTCCCGGTCCGGGTTGAGCAGTTTTCAATCCGCAGAAATTCCGGTGGCAGCGGGCAATTCAAGGGTGGTGATGGCGTAGTTCGAAAGATCCGGTTTCTTGAGCCCATGAGCGCCGCCATCCTGTCCAACCGGCGACGCGTTGCCCCGCACGGTCTCGAAGGCGGCGAGCCCGGAGCGATAGGAAAAAACTGGCTGGAGTTTGCGAACGGCCAGCGCCGACAACTTGATCCGACTGTTCAGCTTGAACTGGACGCAGATGACGCCGTGATGATCGAAACGCCCGGTGGTGGCGCAATGGAGGTGAACAGACTCCAGTGACGACAGCCCCGCTATTCGACTCAGTAGTCGGTTCAAAGCGCTGGCCATTGTCAGAATCGTAAATATTTCATTTTTTCTACAAGTTACAAACGCGGGAAATTTGTTGTCAGGCTCAGTTCCAATGTGTATAAACTTCTTGGAACGTGCTGAATCAGAAGTCATCAATCCTCCAAAGCCGGAGCATCCAGACATGAAAAAGCTTTTCAAGATTTGCAGCAGCGCTGTCGTCGCAGCCGCATTTGCCGTACCGGGCGCAGTCAACTCTGCAACTGAATCCGCAGATTTCGAAGTTCGCCTCACGATTCTGGCCAATTGCCAGATCACCGCAGAAGATATTGATTTTGGTACTTACTCGGTCGGCGTCACCGGTCAGTACGACATGCAGGGTGATGTAGAAGTCAGCTGTGCGTCTGCCACCACGCCTTATACCGTTTCACTGAGCACCGGTGCCTCAGGTAACTATGCGGCACGAGAGCTGCGCCAAAGTCCTGTCCTGGTAGTTAACTACAATCTGTATACCGAAGCCGCGCGCACCAACGTCTGGGGCGATGGCAGTGGCGCTACCGTCACGCAGGCTTCAGATCTGAGTTCTCAGGTTCAGCAGTTCACCGCCTACGGTCGCGTCGACCCGAGTCAGCCGGTCACTCCGGGCGTCTATGTAGACACCATCACCGCGACAGTCGAGTTCTGAACCCGCCGAGATCAAAGCCCGCGTTAATGCTTTACGAATCATGACAACGACGCGCTCGTGTCGTGCCTGGATGCTGAGACTGGCGACCTGCGGGGTCGCCAGTCTTTTTTTGGGAACCGCCCACTCCGCCAGTCTGCGTCTGGCGCCGGTCAACATTGAGATTGCCGCTCCTGCCACGGCGAGCCTGCTGCGGATCGACAATACCGGTGGCTTGCCGGTGGCCATCCAGGTTCGCACCTATGCCTGGACTCAGGTCGATGGTGAAGATGTACTGACCCCGACAACCGCTGTTGCAGCCAGCCCTCCGGTAGGGACCGTCCATCCAGACAAGCAGCAAGTCATTCGCATTATTCGGACCATCCAGACACCCGTCGAGAACGAAGAAAGTTATCGATTACTGATTGATGAACTGCCTTCCAACCGCGGTAGCGGGTCGACAGGACCTGCATTGAAAATGCTGCTTCGTTACTCCGTTCCGGTTTTCTTCAATCAGGGGCCGGCACCAAGAGCAACGCTTACGTGGTCCGCCCAGGTCAATGAAACAGGACTCGCGCTTTCTGCGAGCAACGGCGGCAACAGACGCGTGAAACTCACTCATTTGAAAATCGAAAGCGGCGAACTAAACCTTGAGCCATTTGGTCAGGGTCTGGCGGGTTATGTATTGGCGGGACAGACCCGTTCCTGGCAGATCGACCTGAATGAAACGCAACGTTCGGCACTGGGCGCGCAATTAAACGTGAGCGCTTTCGACGGAACGGAGACCCGGAATGCTCCGGTGGCGCTTGGTACGCCCCGCTAAGCCAGCAGCCGCGCTAGCGGCCATGGTGTTGACCACGGCTGCAAATGCGTCGAGCTTTGAAGCGCCATTTGATCCTCCATTTGAGGCACCTTTCGAGGTACCTACCGACACGCCACTCATCTATTCACCGCTCGCCGCGCCAGAGGATGACATGGCGGCTTCCGGCATTCCCATGGCGACCGTTCTGGCCAATCAGGAGCTGTATCTCACCGTTGAGCTCAACGAGTATCCAACGCGACAGACCGTACGGTTTGTGCTGCGCGACGGCGCCCTTTATGCCGCTGGAAGCACCCTGCAGGAAATCGGTATTGCGGTACCCGATGCCGCGCAGGGCACGGATGGCATGGTGGCTCTGGCCGACATTCCGGGCCTGCAGTACCGGCTCTACAATGACCGCCAGGCCCTGCATCTGTCGGTTCCGGCCAGCAGCCTGAGCGGCGGAACCTATCGCGCACAGGGGCAACGACACAAACGTCCGAGGGCCGCGTTTGGAAGCACGCTCAACTACGATCTTTATGCCCTGCATGGTGAGCAGGACTTTGCTGGAGGCCGGGACAGCTCCGACCAATTCTCCAGCTTTCTGGATTACCGCTTGTTCGGCCGTGCCGGCACCTTCAACCAGACCAGTCTGACCCGCTCTGGTACAGACACGCCATCGGAATGGATTCGTCTGGATTCCACCTGGCTGTATTCAGACGACGAACGCCTCATCAGCTACCGTCTCGGTGATTTCATCAGCGGCGGCCTGAGCTGGACACGCACCGTGCGAATGGCGGGCACGCAGGTACAGCGTAATTTCAGTCTCCAACCCGATATGGTGACCTTCCCGGTTCCGCTGATCAGTGGCTCGGCGGCAGTGCCGTCTACCGTGGATATCTACGTCAACAATATTCGCCGACTCTCGCAGGACGTGGACGCCGGCCCCTATCGGATTGAGGATGTGCCGGTGGTGACCGGGGAAGGCGCAGTGCGTGTGGTAGTTCGCGATGCCCTGGGGCGCGAGCAGGTTACGACCCAGTCTTTCTACGCTTCTTCGAACCTGTTGCGCGAGGGATTGTTCGACTACTCCCTGGACGTGGGTTATCTGCGCAATGATTTTGGCCTTCGCTCCAACGAATACGACACCAGCCTGGCGGCAAGCTCCAGCCTGCGCTACGGGTTGAACCCCAATGTCACCATCGAATCTCACTTTGCCGGCACTCACGATTTGTACAGCCTGGGGCTCGGCACTGTGATCGGCCTGGGTCGCGTTGGAGTCCTGTCGACGTCTGTGCTGTCCGGCACCGGTGAGAATAATCAGGATGGATTTCGCTATCGCGTTGGCTATCGCTATCAGCGCCGCTCGCTGGGCGTTTTCCTCAGCACGGAACATACGGACGAAGAATTTGTCGAGCTGGCCAGTGTTACGGGCGCGGCCACGATTCGCCGCTTCGATCAGGTGGGGGTGTCCTTCCCGATTCTCAATGCCGGCTTCATGTCGCTGGGCTACGTACACATCGACAGTGACGGGCTGCCGGCGAGTGCCGACGCCGCACGATGCCAATCCACGATTTCCGGGTGCATTCAGGGCGTGGACCTGAGAACAGGCTTTGGCTCCGAAGTTGGGACCATTTCGTATTCACACCAGTTCCGACGCAACTGGAATGTATTCGTAACCGGATTCAAGGATTTTTCCGATGACGGCGGCGATGGCGTAACAGCCGGCCTTTCCTATTATCTGGGCGATCGCACCAATGCTTTCGTGGGCACGGACAGCGGCTCCGATGGAACCACAACGCGAGCCAACATCGGAAAATCAACGCCGGTGGAAGGTACCGGGCCCGGCTGGCGACTTCGCGCGGCCAGTGGACAGCAAGAAAGAGTCGGCGCCGAGGCGAGCTATCGCACGCCCTATGCTCGGCTCGAGGCCACCACCGATCACTATGACGATTACGCGCTCAGCTCATTTGCGGCACGTGGCGCGCTGGTGATGATGGGCGAAAGCTTGTTCGCCTCCAACAGCATCTACGACAGTTTTGCGGTGGTCGACACTCAGATTCCTGGCGTGGAAGTGCTGCATGAAAACCGCCCGGTGGGGCGCAGCAACCGGAATGGCAATCTGCTTATCACCAATCTGAGCGCTTTCAATGACAACCGGCTGCAGATTGATCCCACGGATCTCCCTGTCGACGTGGAGGTTGGCGACATCGAGTCGATCGCCCTGCCGATTGAAAAATCCGGGGTTATCGTGCGCTTCCCTGTCGCTCGGGTACAAGCGGCCAATATTCAGCTGGTACGGGCGGATGGCAGCTTCCTGCCCGTGGGCGCCGAAGTGAATTTGAATGGCGAGGTCGTCGACGCTGTGGTGGGCTACGACGGTCTGGTCTACCTGCGCAAGCTCGAAGCAATGAACACGCTCGACGTCAGCTGGATGGAGGGTAGCTGCGTGGCCGAAGTTGCCTATCAGCAGATTCCCGGCGCTCTTCCCACAATCGGTCCTGTTACTTGTGAATAGTCCGTCAGATCTGGCCAACGTACAGCCCCGCGCGACGCTCAGGCGATTGATGCTCGCGCTGTTCTGTCTTAGTGCGCTGGCGATTACACCCAAAGCGAAAGCTCTGACCTGCGCCCTGAACATCACTGACGTCAACTTCGGATTGGTCAACGCGCAGGACGGCACGTTTGCAGATACACAGGCGACTGTCACCTACACTTGCCGAACAGGTCTTCTGGAATTGCTGAGCGGTACCAATGTCACCCTGTGCGCCAGCATTGGCTCCGGTAGCGGCGGCAATTACAACGCGAATCCGGGCGGCTTTCGCAAGATGCGAAATGGCGGTGATGTCATTCCCTTCAACCTGTACTCCGACTCCGGGCGCAGTGTGGTCTGGGGATCCAGCCACCAGAACAATATCGGAGAATTCCCGCCCACCATCACATTGTTCATACCCGGCAGCCTGTTCGGCACCACCGCCAGCGGCAGTCGCCCACTCTATGGTCGCGCATTCGGGCAAACGGGCATTGATGCCGGAACCTACCTCAATCAGTTCTCGACCGGCGAAGTGCCCGTCGATTACGGATACAGCAACCAGATTCCCAACTGCAATCGCAGGTTCAACGGCAATGGAGATACCACCGCCAGCTTCGTGGCACAGGCGCAGGTTCAGATTCAATGCACCGTCAATGCCAGCGACATGGATTTCGGTACCGCGACCAGCCTCGCATCATCACGGCAGGCCAATTCTTCGGTGAACGTCACATGTGCTGATGGCGCGCCCTACCAGATTGGACTTTCTGCAGGCACGAGCGCCGGCAGCACAGTCAGCAACCGGGCGATGACCCGGGTCGGTGGCAACGAGCGGGCGAGCTATCAGCTCTATCGAAACAACGCCCGTACACAGGTCTGGGGCACTACCCTTAACAACAACACGGTCAGCGACGTCGGGACTGGCCAGGCGCAATCCCACACGGTTTTTGGTCTGGTACCTGCGCAGGCAACCCCGCCGCCAGGCAATTATCTGGATACCGTCATCGCAACAGTGACTTTCTAGAAGTCTTTACAATGCCGCCTCTCAATCAAACAGAGCGCATACCGTTATGAATTTGACCCAAACCGATTCCGGCCTGCAGTACGAAGACACCGTACTTGGCGAGGGCGCTACTGCCGAAGCTGGCCAGAGGGTCAACGTCCACTACACCGGCTGGCTGTTCAAGAATGGCGAGATCGGCAACAAGTTTGATTCCAGCAAGGATCGCGGCCAACCCTTCACCTTCGCACTGGGAGCGGGTCAGGTCATCGGGGGCTGGGATGAAGGCGTACAGGGCATGAAGGTCGGCGGCACACGCAAGCTCGTCATTCCTCCGCAGCTTGGCTACGGCGCAGCCGGTGCTGGTGGCGTGATTCCGCCGAACGCCACCCTGCTGTTTGAAGTGGAACTGTTGGGCGTCTGAGACTGATTGCAAAATCTTCCCGATACACGTCGGGCAGATTTCTCAGGTTCGCAACGGCGGCAGTTCAGCCCCTTCAGGGACAAACAACAAAGCTTCTCCGTTGCTGCAATAGCGCTTCCCGGTCGGCTTGGGGCCATCATCAAAGACGTGACCGTGATGCCCGCCACAGCGAGCACAGTGGTATTCCGTTCTTGGATATCCCACGTGATGATCCACCGACGTCTCGAGACTGCCCGGAAGTGGCTCCCAGAAGCTGGGCCAGCCGGTTCCGCTTTCGAACTTCGTGTCGGATTTGAACAACGGCAAAAAGCACCCTGCGCACACAAAAGTACCGGGCGCCTTCTCGAAATTGAACGGATGCGTCCCACAGACTTCGGTTCCCTCTGAACGAAGGATTCGATACTGCGCCGGTGTCAGCAGCTGCCGCCACTCCGCATCGGTCTTTTCAAGTCGATCGAATTCAGCAGGCTTGTTCGGGTCATTCATACTCATTCCATTAGCAAGGGCGGATGGACAGGCCGACAGACTATCGCTCGTCGGCCCCACGCGCCACGTTAGAATTTACTTATGAACGTATTTGTCATTGTTGGATGCATCATCGGGTTTGCGACCGGCCGCTGGACCGGGCTCATCATTGGCGGCTTCATCGGCCACTGGATCAGCCGGGCGCTGCGCAATGTCATGGTCAAAACCGTGCAGACCCGCTTTCTGGATGCAACTTTTGCCGTCATGGGCGCTGTCTGCAAGGCCGACGGTCAGGTCACAGGCCAGGAGATTCGTGTCGCCGAAGCGCTGTTCGAGCGACTGCGCCTCTCACCCGATGCAAGACGTTCCGCCAGGGACGCCTTCAATCGAGGCAAGCAAGCGGGGTTCGATCTGGACGGTGAAGTCGCTGACTTTGCCAAGGCCTGCCGGGGACAGCAGCCGATCATCATGATGTTCCTGCAAGTGCAGCTGGCAGCTGCCACGGCTGATGGCGACATCCATGAGGCCGAGCACCGCATCATGGTACGCATTGCTCGCGGCCTGGGACTGAGTGAGGCCGAAGTGCTTCGCATAGAGGCCAGCCTGCGCGCCCCCGGACAAGCCAACCAGAACAAGCTGGATGATGCCTACGCTGTCTTCGGCGTGGATTCCAACATCAGCGACGCGGAACTCAAGAAGGTTTATCGCAAACTCATGAGCGAAAACCATCCGGACAAGCTTGCCGCACGCGGTCTGCCCGAAAGCATGCGCCAAATGGCCGAAGAGAAGACGCGCAACATCACGGCCGCTTACGACGCGATCAAGGAAGCACGCGGTCTAGCCTGAGCCCTGCCCGCCCTACTTTTTCAGGCGAAGCTGTGACTTGAGGTCAGCAAACGGGTTGCCTGTGGCAACCTCACTGTCACGACCCGAATTCGTTGAACTCAGATTGGCATCCAGACGACGCTGGTGTTCATTGTCGTGGCAATACAGGCACAGCAATTCCCAGTTGCTGCCGTCATCCGGATTATTGTCGTGATCGTGGTCACGATGATGCACGGTGAGTTCATGGCGATTGGCATGCGTGAAGGTGCGCGCACAGCGGCCGCACACCCATGGATACATCTTCATGGCACGCTCTCGGTAGCCCAGCGCGCGCTGGTCCGCATCCCGTCGCGCCTTTGCGATAGCCTCATCCGCCCTTCTGGATTTGTCGCCTGATGTACTCACTTTCAAGATCCTTTCGTAGGAAGCAGATTCGAAATAGCTAAGGTGTGACTACGGCTGCTGAATTCCTTCGCCCTGACAACAGCAATACGCCTGTCAGCACCAAGGCAGTACCCGCAAGCTGCAAGCCGGTAATCGGCTCGCCAATCAGCCACCAGGCCAGGAACAGAGTCGAAACCGGACCTACCATAGAGGCTTGCGACGCCAGGCCCGCGCCAATGCGTGATACCGCGATCATGGTCAGAAACACCGGCAACACCGTACACAGGCTGGCATTGATCAAGGACAGCTTCCAGACCTCTGAGCTTTGCTCAAACAAGGTGCCGAACGGATGGAGCAGCGCGTATTGTCCAAGGCAGGCCGCGGCACACACCGTCATTGCCAGTGAGGTCAGCCGCATGGTGCCCACGCGCTTGAGCAGCTCGGCCGAGAACAACAGATACACGGCATACAACACCGCCGCGCCCAGCACCAAAGCGCCGCCCAGAAAAACCGTGGCACCGCCCAGCCCGACGTCGTGCCAGAACACAAGCAGGACCCCAGCGTAAGCGAATGCCAGCGAGTACCACTGCCGCCTGCTGACGGAATGACCAAATACAAAAATGCCAATCAGCAGCACGAAGGTCGGCATCAGATACAGGATGAGTCGCTCCAGTCCCGCCGTAATGTATTGCAGCCCCAGGAAGTCGAGCATGCTGGACGCGTAGTAACCAAGCAGCCCGAGAAAGGCAATCTTGAGCAAGTCCATCGGCTGCAGCCGGGGCGCATCGCGCCATGTCAGTAACGCGACCAGCAGAAATGCGGGAACGGACAACAGCATGCGCAACGCAATCAGCGTCACGGGGTCGATGCCTTCTGCATAGAGCATCTTGGCGATGACCGCCTTGGCCGACAGCATGATCGCGCCGACCATCGAAAGACTCAGGCCCAACCACTGAGACGGAACTAGTGTGGTGCTTGTCAGGTCAGTGGAAGCGCTCGGCGTATTCATGAGCGCGTATTATCGCCCACGACGCAGCCGTGCACCGCGCCGAATCTTCAGCTCGCGGCTTCACATCGCTTGAATCAAGCAGCCTCTGGCCGCCTTTACAGACATCGATCATCACCTGCGACAGGTTGTGCACGCCTGCCGCCTGTCCTTGTTTGCAAACCGGCCAGCAGGGTCTAGGCCTCAAACCGCTCGCTCATCATTAAGCTGAACTTCAGATTCAGAGCATTGCTGGCTCTGCAAACAAGACGCCGTAACAGAACATGCGAAAAACAAGAACAAAAGTATCTAGGGTCATCGCGATGGGTATGCTGATGACGCTGGGCAGCCCCATCGCCCTTGCACAGTCATCATCTGCCCACGATGCCCCTGCCCTCCAACTGAGTCATTCGATTCAGGCACCCTGGGCACAGGTCAGACATCAGGCTGTGGCGCAGTACGGCATACAACTCAAAAGCGATCAGGACATTGGCAGCAGCCTGATTCGCGAGCTCGTGCTCTACAAGGGCGAGGAAATGATCGGCACCCAGTACATCTATGGTGCCAACGATGAGAACGCGGTGGACTGTTCTTCGCTGGTGCAGCAGATGTTCCAGTCGGCCGGTGTCGAGGTTCCGCGAACGACACGCGAGCAAATCCGGATCGGCCAATCAGTGTCCATGGACGAGTTGGAGCCAGGAGACCTTCTGTTCTACCGCTTCGGCCCGTCGGGCTTGCACGTTGCCGTCTACGTTGACGACGGAGAAGTACTGCACGCCTCAACCAGCCAGCGCAAGGTAATGAAGAGCAAGCTAAACGGCGCCTGGCACAGAAAGCTGGTTACAGCACGCCGCCGACTCTAGCCCCCGGAGAGCCTGAATCCGGGCCTGAAAAGCTCAGACTGAATCTTCAGGCATTGCTGCGGAAATCTTCTGCGCGATCTGTTCAAGTTTGCGTCTGGCTGCGGCATCTTCTTTCGGCCTGATCTTGAGCATGGCCACGTTCCGCGCGAGCAGTCGCAGGGTTCTCCATCCATCGGCCCTGTATCGCGGAATCACGTGCAGGTGGACATGAGGAACACTCTGGTTGGCCACGGGTCCGTCATTCATTAGGAAATGCTGTGCGCCGCTACCCAGGCTCTGCTGCTGGGCCCGTGCGATTCGTTGTGCCACGTCCCACAGATGCATCTGAACATCATGTTCCAGCTCTGCCATGGTTGCCACGGACTGGCGAGGAACAACCAGAACATGTCCCTCTGAGATGGGCCGGATGTCCAGAAAGGCAACGCAAATATCATCCTGGTGAACAAAGCTAGCCGGAATATTCCCGGCAATGATGTGGTCGAAAATGGTCATGTTGTTTCTGGTCGATGATGGAATTGCTCAAAGATAGCTGACGCCGGTCAACTGTTCGGACAAGGCCCAGAGTTGTCCAGCGGCCAGCTCATCCCGGGCGGCCCTGCTGCGGCCTACTTTGCGGGGCGAACCACGCAGCTGCTGAAAGCCGCCTGGCCCGACGTAATCGCCGTTGCAGATGTCGCCGGCTGTGGCGGCGTACAGGGACGGCAAGGCGCCCGAAGAAGCAGGCTGCCCCATCAGGGCGTTGCCAATCTTCATGACTCCTGCTGCAATTTTCGACCCTTCCTGCTCAGGTCCGACAAACTGCAGATTCGTAGCAGCGTATCCGGGATGCGCTGCTGCCGCGAGCAAGTCGCTCTGCGCCTCGTCCAGACGCCGCTGCAATTCAAGGGTGAAAAGCAGGTTCGCCAATTTCGACTTCCCGTAGGCATCCCACTTGTTGTATCCACGCCTCTCAAAATTCAGATCATTCATATCAAGACCGCGAGTCCATCGATGCGCCAGGCTCGCGACATTGACCACGCGGGCGCCCGTCGTTTCTTGCAGCGTATTCATCAGCAATCCGGTGAGCGCGAAATGCCCCAGGTGATTGGTCCCGATCTGCATCTCGAAGCCATCTTCAGTACGGCCAAGCGGTATGGCCATGACGCCCGCATTGTTGATGAGCAGGTCTAGCTGATCATTCTCCGACAGGAACTGATGTGCGAAGTCACGGATCGATGTCAGGCTGGCCAAATCCAGACGCATCAGGCCTACATCTGCGTCAGCAATCCGGCTCCTTACCGTCTGCAACGCCGCATCAGCCTTGGCCGGATTTCGACAGGCCATGATGACCCTGGCACCTGCCCCTGCCAGCGCCACGCTGGTCTCCAGCCCGAGACCGCTGCTGGCTCCCGTGACTATGGCGACTCGACCACTCTGGTCGGGCATGTCTTCTACGCTCCAAGCTTGTGGCATGTGCTTTTCTCCTGATCATTCATGGGATCACTGGAACCGGGTCCCGGCGGCACCACTCGACAATCGTCAATCTGCACCCAACAGGCCGAATTCAACCGCCAGGCTGAGCCCATTAAAAGCCTGGCTCGTTTCGCGTGCTCGACACATGTCTGCTGAACGGTCTCTGCTCACGGCTGACCCATCGATTCTGCTTGCGTACTGGCTTGCATGCGAATCACCTGACCGCTGTCAGCCTCCAGGACCAGAACCAGCCCTTGTCCCAGTTTGCGATCCAGGCCCTGCCCCATTACAACCCAGTAATTATTTCGCCTGAATGCCCGATAGGGCGCCTGAGCACGCAAGGTCTCCATTCCGTAGGCTTGCTCCCACAGGGCTTTCGCCAGTGCCAGCGCCTCCTTACCCGATTGAATGGCGCCGCGCGGTGCAATGTCATCGCGTTTCTCGCCGGGGCTCAGCTTGCCGATATACCGATCTATCCAGGCGACCCACTCGGATGTCGGAATCGAATTGGGCGCTGTCCGGTCCACCAGATCGCTCTTCTTCTTGAGGTGCAGATCGTAAGGTTTGGGAAAGGTCGTCGGCACCGACACGGCCTTGTCGCCGAGCATTTTGTTCAGCGCCTTTCGCACGTCGATGGCCACCGCAATCGGCGTAGGCGGATCGGCAGGCCGGGTATAAACGATGTTCTGCTTCGCATCCATCACCACCAGCCAAGGCGTACGCGTGATCTGATATGGCTGCATCAGCGCATCGCCGTTGATCAGCAAGGGGAAGCTCAGCTTGCGGTCACGCATGGTCTGCACCGGGTCGCCATCCTCACGAATATTGATGGTCCACAACTTCACCCCAGCATCGCGGTAGTCCTCCCAGATGTCCTGCACATAGGGCTGCATTGCCCGGCTGAACGGACACCAGGAGGGCCAGAAGAACAGCACACTGGGCTGGCCCTGCGCATCCTGCGGATAACGCACCGTGTTTCCTTCGGGCGTCTGAAGTTCAAACGCAGCCGCATGAGTTACCGGGCTACCGGCGCTCACTGCAACTGGCAGCAAACCGATCAGGGCCAGCGACAGCGGTGCCAGCAGAATGCTCAAGGCTTTCATTGTGAATCAGTCTCCCGGCGCATGGCCTCAAGGACGTGTTCGATCTGTTCGAGTACACGATCAGCATCGCGCTCCTGCAACAGGCGCAATTTCTGATCCGTGGAAACTGGCAGGACCTCCGCCAGCCGGTGCCCCACCCACAATGCATCCTCGGCGCGCAGAGGTTGCGCGAAATGTTGCGTTCCGACTTTTCCGATGATCTCGCTGACCATGCGACCCAGAATCAGGCGCCTGGCCGACAGCGGCTGGGGCTCGGGAACGTCTTCGACGATGGCATGCGCCACGATCAGTCCATCGGCCTGAACCCGCTGATCGAGAATGCGCAGCACTTGCTCCCCGTGAGCAACCAGAGAGAACAGGCCGGGCGATGGCACGTCCCACTCAAAGATGCGCGCCGTACATCCCACAGGCGCACAAGCGGCGGGCGCACCCATTTCCTGGCCTTCGAGAATCTGGCAAACACCAAAGACCGAGTCGTTGGCTATGCAGGCCTTGGTCATGTCGACGTAGCGGGCTTCGAATATCCGCAGAGGCAGGCGTCCGCCCGGAAACAGCACTGTGTCGAGTGGGAAGATCGGGATTTCGACAGCCGTGCTCATCGGCTAATTGTGTCTGTAACAACTCGCAATGACCAATGCAGAGGGCAACCGCCTTTCTGCATCGGTCATGCGAGGCATCTGACGCGCTATTTCATGAGCATCGAGCGCGCCATCTTCTTGACCTCTTCACCATCTCCTCCAAGGTCAATGGGCTCTGGGACGGCAATTCCCTTGATGACGGCGGGGCGAGCTTCGATCTCTTTCATCCATCGCTGCAAATGCTCGAGACCGTCCACGGAAACACCGGCCCAGTAATACAGCGACACCCAGGCCCAGTTCGCCATGTCCGCAATGGAATAGTCGCCTGCCAGATACTGATGATCGGCGAGCCGGGTATTGAGCACCTCGTAGAGGCGCCGCGTCTCGTTCTGGTAGCGATCAATGGCGAAGGGGATCTTCTCCGGCGCATAACGGAAGAAAACATTGGCCTGCCCCTGCATCGGGCCTATACCTCCCATCTGGAACATCAGCCACTGGATGACCTGCGACCGGCCCTTGGCATCGGCTGGCAGGAATTTTCCGTATTTCTCTGCGAGATAAATCATGATCGCGCCAGACTCGAACACAGCGAAATTTCCGGCCTCGGGGTCCACGATGGTGGGAATTCGACCATTTGGATTGATCTTCAGATAATCCGGCTTTTTCTGGTCCCCATCCGACAGGGAAATCCTGTGCACCTTGTAGGGCACGGCAAGTTCCTCCAGAAGGATGGACGCTTTCCAGCCGTTGGGTGTTGAAGCGGTATAAAGATCAATCATTCAATATTCTCCTGTTTGTTATTCCGGATAGTTCAGACAATTGCGTGACGATCCAGCACCGAGAAAAACGTCGCTGGCTCCGGACGCACACGGTAGTTGTCGGTCATGTCTACATGAAGCAGCTTGCCGCCGGTGGCGGTGATGAAGACGGTTGGTCGCGGCACATCCGAGTCATAGCCCAGCGCCTGAAAACCTGCTGGCAACCCACCCTTGACGAGAATGCCCAGCTTCTCCGCGACAACATTATTCTTGTCCGTCATGTAACGCATGGGCGCACCCATTTTCTTGGAAAGCGCCACGCTGTTCTCCTCCGCCTGTGGACTCACTAGAAAAACTTCCACCCCACGACGCGCCAGCTCGCGATACTGCCCTGCAATTTCCTTGATCTGCGCCGTGCACAAGGGGCACCAGTTACCACGATAGAAAATCCACAGCGCCGGCTTGCTCGTCAGTTCGGAGGATTTCAACACACTGCCGTTTTCCATCAGTTCAAAGTCCGGCAATGTCTTTCCCTCTGCCAACGCATCATTGTCTGGGCGGCCAAATTTGGAATACCAGAACACGTAAGCGAGCGATCCTGCGATGCCGACAAGCGCCGCAATGAGCACAGGTGCCGACGCCAAAGCACCACCCAGATACACGCTCACACCTGTGCCGAGCACACCCGCGACGATCATGAACGCCAGGTTTTGCGAGGTGCGGGCACGCGGCATCAGGATCAGGTGCGTGAAAAACAGAGCCGAAGCGCCGCAGGCAATGGCCGTACCCAGCCAGGGAGACTGCCAGCCGCCCTGATACATCATCACCAGGGCAGTGATCAGGCCGACATTAGCGGCCATGATGAATGTTGTGACGTAGATCGACTTGATCATGATGATCTCTCCATTATCGACAGCATGTGCACTCAATTTGATGTGTTGTCGAGCACGCTGAGTGTGACGCGTGCAATGTCTTCCAGAACCGCCTTGCCCGGCCGTGATTTGGCCATCAAATTCAGGCCCGCAACGCTGCTACCGATGAACCGGGCAAGAGCCAAAGCGGAGCCGCGATTGGGGACGCTGCCGTCCTTCTGCCCACGGCCAATGACCTCAACCAGACACCGTTCCAATCCCTGACGCGCCATGCGTACCGCTGCCAGCACTTCCTCATCGTGCGGCGCGAGTTCGGCCATGCAATTGTTGACAAAGCAGCCGCGTTGCCCGTGCTCACAGAGACCATGCGCAATCATGTTGCCGACAAACGCCTCAATTTCCGGACGCGATGCCCGCTCCCTGAACAAAGGCTCCGCCAAACCGCACATGTCGCTGTTCACGTATCGGGCAAGCGTGGCCAGCAACAAATCTCGCTTGGTCCCAAATGCTTCATAAAAGCTGCTGCGACTCAGCTCGGTTGCCTTGAGCAGCTCACTCAGAGATGCCGACTCATAGCCTCGCTCCCAGAAAAGCAGCATCGCTTTTTCCAGGGCCAGCTCTTCGTCGAATTCGCGGGTTCTTGCCATGAGAAATTATTCTGGACTGATCGGTCCAGAATCTGCCTGATCGAGGACTTTGTCAAGCAAGAGATTGCAGAACTGCAAGACGCCGGGCCATCTTCCTGCGTTTGCAAAAGAGCCAAACGCTCTTCAGAAGCCCAGCAGGGCGATCAGTTGCCGCGCTGCCCCAACCACACACCTGCGGCAGCCAGCCCGAAGCCCAGGGTATCCATTGCGGTGAAACGTGTTCCCAGAACAACGGCGCACATCAGTGCCGTCACCGGCGGGACCAGGAAAAACAGGCTCGCCACCTTGCCCGCTGCGCCGCGACGAATCAGCCACAGGTACAGTAGCAACCCCAGGCATGAATTCACCAAGGTGACCCAGATCACCCCACCAATCGCCTTGGCGCCCAGATGCAGTTCGAATCCTTCAAGCAATGCGGCAAACGGCAGGACCACCAGTGAGGACACCCCCACCTGCACGACCAGCCCCAGCCTGGCGTCAAGCTGACCTCCGTGGCGCTTCTGGTAAACGGTTCCGATACTGAGCGACAAGAGTGCGCAGAGCGCCAGAACATAGGCCACTCCACTGCCAAAAGACTGAAGGTCGGGCACCACCACGATCAGCACCCCGATGACGCCCAGCCCCAGCCCCATCACGCCAGCAAGACGCATGCGCTCACCCAGTAGAAGAACGGCAAACAGGCTGGTGGTCAAAGGCATCAGGCCCGCGATCAGCCCCGCAGCAGACGGCGGCACTCCCGCGCGCATGCCTGCATAGATGAATCCGAAAAAGCCGGCATGCAGCAATAAACCTGCAATGCAGGCATGTGCGAGTTCGCTGCGCGCAGGACGCGCCGGTGCACGAATCATCAGCCATAGGCCCACCAGCAATGCGGTTCCCACGAATCGCATTGAAGCCAGGGTGAAGCCGCCACTACCTTCCAGTGCAAACGCTGCGGCTATATATCCGGTGCTCCAGATCAGGATGAAACCCAGCCCGCCCATCAGGTTGCGTTGAGAATCGCTGAAATTTGCGGCTGGTGATAAGGAAGTCATCGCGGCGATAGCAAGTTGGGCGTTATGTTGAACAGGCAGAATTGCAGGTATGGTACGGACTCGGAACAACGCTGGCCTTGCCCGGACATCATCAGGGCCACGATTTGCAGACTGACATGGCAGACATCATCAATTTCAACAAGCGGCGCAAGCAGGCTGCGCGTAAGGCACAAGCTGATCAGGCGGCGGTCAACCGCCAACGCTTTGGCAGGACAAAACTCCAGAAAGCCCGGGACCAGAAATTGGCAGAGGATGCTGCGCGAAAGCTCGACGGACTCCGGCGCGAAACGCCGGACTCCGGCCTGACATCGACCGAGGACTAAGGCCGGCCGAAGCTGCGACTAAGCAGCGCGCGGATCGCCGGGCAGATAGTGGCCAGTGATCTGGCGGAAAGCATGGGAGGTCCGATTACCAGGCACGCCGTCGACCTTGACGAAAATTCCCGGGAAGGTATTCAGCCAGACCTGCAGTGCCTCGGCGCGACGTACCTGTTCTGCGCTGCGTGGCTTCTTGTTGGAGTGCCGCACCAGCAAGGGATCATCGTTCTCCACCGGAGCAGGCTGACCCGCGAATTCGATCTGCCGGTTCTCCGACATGCGGCGCAGAAGTACAGCCGCGCCGACTTGCCGGGATTTGGCACTGTCGGACCAGCGACCGTCGGCAACATACTTGCCACTGGTGTAGTGCTCGGAAAAACACCACAGGTAAGGCGAAAGCACATGCGAGTGATACTTGCGATAGCCCCACCCGTTATAGCCTTCCAACTCGTACAACAAGCTCCCCAGGCTCCAGTCCGTGCTGCCATCCAGGCCTCTCAGCTGAAGGGCATCGGCGGCACTTTCCTCCCAGGTGAAGGGTGGTGAACCCTTCTTTGGGCGACCGGCCGGGACATGCGTGGTTCGCTTGCTCAGCGTGTCTCCATTGTGGAGATGCTTGCTGAAATTCAGGCTGGCTTCCATGTTGTGAATGACTGCCACGAAGTACCAGGGAATACCGATCCGTGAGGCCACCTCCTCGTACCGCGACTGGCTGGCCATCAGCTTGGCGACCGTTGCATCAACCTCTCGCGCACGCTCCGGAAGAATCCGGCATTGATTGAATAGGTTCTCGTACTCCTCCCGGAGCAACTGTGTCAGTCGGACAGCCGCCATTTCATTCTCCCCTGCTGCAAACAATCTCAGGGATCGCGCAGACACTCTGTCGTGCCCTGCCATCCCAGTCGGAATATCTCTCCGAGTCAGGATAGCCCAAATTGGACCGCCGTCTGCTGTTCTAGCTTTGCGCCTCGAAAGCCTGTAGCGCTTTCATCAGGTGCGGGCGCGCATCAACCTGGGCATCGAGTGTGGCCAGCATGATGAAAACGCCGGAGAGTCGCCGGTGCAGGAACACGATCTCTCTGGGCGGCACCCTGAAATGCTTTGAAAAGGCGTTCTTCGCTGCGAGCTGGCCTGCCCGCATGGGCAGATCACTCGCGCCCCAACGATAGGCACCGGCTTCCGTGAGCAGTTCTGGCGAGACACGTTCCGGATCATTGCCGACAAAAGGCTCGGTGATCATCACGCACATTTTGCAGAAAGCATCCAGTACAGAGTCTGGAAAGCCCCTGCTCATCAAGCCGATACCACAGGCGCCGCTGATGATCTGCTCAGCCTTGGCCTCCACGCCACCGCGGACGACATCCGCGTAATGGCCGACGAATCCGTTGCCGAAGATGCGCGTTGCACCGAAATCGAGCAGGACAATGCGGTCATTACCGTCCTCACCCACACGAATCCGGTAATTGTCGAAATGTGGATCGGTCTGAACCATGTTCCAGTCAAACAGTTCGGTCACGAACAGCTCGATAAAGGCATCGCCCAGAGCGTTGCGTCGCGCCTGAGACAGATTTTTAACGCTCGCGTGTTTGACGTGCACCCCGCTTTCATACGTGGTGGTGATAACCGTATCGCTGCAGTACTCCTCAATCACTTGCGGGACCACAAAGCGCGAGTCATGCGCAAGACGTTTGCTGAAAGCTTCGGTAAAGCCCCTTTCAGCGGCGTAGTCCACTTCCCGATGCAGCATTTCCCGCAGCTCGGAAAAGATCGGGTTCAGGTCAAGCCCCTTGGGCGCCATGCGCGTCATCATGATGAGCCGGGAAAGCGTCTTGATGTCGCTTTCGATCGCGTCGGCCACTCCGGGATACTGAATCTTGATGACCAGCTCAAGGCCGTCACTCTTGCGCCTGGCACGATGGGCCTGACCCAGCGACGCCGCCGCCAGCGGAGTTTCATCGACATCCAGCTCCGCCAGCTTCTTCGCACCCAGAGCGCGCTCCAGAACCGGGCCGACCACCGACCAGTCCACAGCAGGCGTATCGTCCTGAAGCTGGGAGAGCACCGTGACCGCCTCTTCCGGCAGGAAATACTGCCCGTAGAGCGAGAGCATCTGCCCGGCCTTCATCACACTGCCCTTGAGCTGACCCAGCTCATCGCGCAGTACTTCAGCCTGCTTCTGGTAGAACTCGCGATCCGACTTGTCACGAGAGATTTCGCCTCGGAAGAGATTGGCCACCGAATGCGCAACAATCCGGCCGCCAGCGCCGACGCCGAGGCGCGTCAGCGCCAGATTGCGTTCGAACGGCCGGGTACGCAGGCTCATCAGGCTTTTTTTCCGGCTGACTTTTTCGTCGTCTTGATCCACCCTGTTCCCACCCTCCCGAAAAGATTTGATTGGCGCGTATGCCCAGCCTTGCCCAGCGTCTGATTCAGAATCATCGCCGCGAACAACTGATTGATGAAGTTTCTGATCTGGTGCATTTCCAGGTCGAGAATCAAACTGGACTCCGTCGGCTGGGCTTGAAAGCCGCGATTGCTGTCCTGAATGCCATTCAGTCCAATGCGGTACGGCACGTGGTCAGCGACCTCCTTCCAAAATTTGCTGACGCTCTGGACCCCTTGTTCCAGGAATTCCACCGCTCGAGCGGTCGTGATTTTAGCGACTTCCTGCGTCAGCATCCTGAAGAAACGGTGAATGCGCTCATTTCAGTCACCGATGAACGCGCAGAAAGCTTTGGCCACGCGGCGGTCAGCAAGGTCTACGCGCGATTGCGCCCGACGGCGGAAAACGAGGTGCGCGCAGCCCTGCCCGCGCTGTCGATCATTCTCGCGAACCACCTGGATATCGCTGAAGCAGCCTGAGTCGGGCGCGAAGAAGCGGCAGCGCGAAGGCCCACACGGGTTGCCAGACGGCCAAAATGGTCCGCTTGGATGATCTGATCCATACGGCGGGTCGATTCAAGCAGGCGCTCAGCCGCTATAATCGCGCCCCCGCTTTGATGCGGCACCCATTTACTCATTACGTCCACGGAGTTCCAGCCATGACGGACAGCTTCAAGTCCAAAGCCAGCCTCAAGGTCGGGTCAAAGACCTACTCGTACTACAACCTCAAGGCCCTGGAGCCGCAATTCAAGCTTGATCGACTGCCGTACTCGATCAAGGTCCTGCTGGAAAACCTGCTCCGCCACGAAGATGGCGAGAACACCACCAAGGCCGATATCGAAGCCCTGGCCGGCGCGGACTTCAAGAACGTCCCGAATCAGGACATCGACTTCACCCCCGCCCGCGTCATCCTGCAGGATTTCACCGGTGTGCCCTGTGTGGTCGATCTGGCCGCCATGCGCGACGCCATGAAGAATCTGGGCGGCGACATGGGCAAGGTCAATCCGCTTTGCCCGGTTGAGCTGGTCATTGACCACTCCGTGATGATCGATCACTACGGCAGCAAGGAAGCGCTGGACCTCAATGCCCAGGTCGAATTCAAACGCAACGAAGAGCGCTACACCTTCCTGCGCTGGGGCCAGGAAGCCCTGAAGAACTTCAAGGCCGTGCCGCCGGATACCGGCATCGTGCATCAGGTCAACATTGAGTACCTTGCCCGCGTCGTGTTTGAAAACGACAACGGCATGCTCTACCCCGACTCCTGCTTCGGCACGGACAGCCACACCACCATGGTCAACGGCATCGGTGTGCTGGGATGGGGTGTTGGCGGTATCGAGGCTGAAGCCGCCATGCTTGGCCAGCCTTCTTCGATGCTCATTCCGGAAGTCATCGGCGTTCGTCTGACCGGCAAGCTGGCCGAAGGCGCCACCGCTACGGATCTGGTGCTCACCGTGACCGAAATGCTGCGCAAGCGTGGCGTGGTTGAAAAGTTTGTCGAGTTCTTCGGCCCTGGCGTCGGCAATCTCGCCGCCAGTGAGCGCAACACCATTGCCAATATGGCACCGGAATACGGCGCCACCTGCGGCATCTTCCCGATCGACGAAGAAACCCTGAATTATCTGCGCCTGACCGGCCGAACTGACGAACAGGTTGCCGCTGTCGAAGCCTATGCCAAGCAGCAGGGCATGTGGTGGAGCCCCGACGCCCCCGAGGCCGAATACACCGACGTGCTGACGCTGGATCTGGGCAGCATCCAGCCTTCGCTGGCGGGCCCCAAGCGCCCTCAGGATCGCGTGCTCCTGTCCGACATCAAGAACAACTTCCGCAAGGCCTTCGAGTCTGAGCAGAAGATGCGTCCTTCTGCCGGCCCGGCAGAAGTCACCGACATGGGTCAGACCTATGAGCTGAAGGACGGCGCCGTTGTCATTGCGGCCATCACCAGCTGCACCAACACCTCCAATCCGGGCGTGCTGATCGGTGCCGGCCTGCTGGCCCGCAAGGCCCGCGCGCTGGGCCTGAAGACCAAGCCCTGGGTCAAGACTTCGCTGGCCCCTGGCTCCAAGGTTGTCACCGAATATCTCGAGAAAGCCGGCTTGACCGAGGATCTCGAGCACATGGGCTTCCATGTGGTCGCCTATGGCTGCACCACTTGCATCGGCAACTCCGGCCCGCTCAACGCCCCTATTGGCAAGGCGATTCAGGACAACAAGCTCAGCGTTTCTGCCGTGCTGTCCGGTAACCGCAACTTCGAAGGCCGCGTGCATCAGGACGTGCGCATGAATTATCTGGCCAGCCCCCCGCTGGTCGTGGCATTCGCGCTTGCAGGCACCACGGACATCGACCTGAGCTCCGAGCCCATCGCGCAGGACAAGGATGGCAAGGACGTGTTCCTCAAGGACATCTGGCCGTCCAACAAGGAGATTCAGGACGCCGTAGGCGCTGCCGTAACGCGCGATCTGTTCGACGCCACCTACGCAGACGTCCTCAAGGGCGACGCTCGTTGGCAGTCAATCAAGATCGCCAAGTCGGAAACCTACCCCTGGGATTCCAAGAGCACCTACGTGGCCAACCCGCCGTACTTTGACGGCATGACCATGACCCCGCCCGGCGTACAGCCGATCAAGGGTGCCCGCTGCCTGGCCGTTTTGGGCGACTCCATCACCACCGACCACATCAGCCCTGCTGGCGTGATCAAGAAGGATGGCCCGGCTGGCAAGTTCCTGATGGAGCACGGCGTGCAGGATGCCGACTTCAACAGCTTCGGTTCACGTCGCGGCAACCACGAGATCATGATGCGCGGCACCTTTGCCAACACGCGCATCAAGAACCAGATGACTCCGGGCGTCGAAGGCGGCGTGTCCAAGTACATTAACGGTGCCGAAGGTCCGGTTGAGCCGATCTACGACGTGGCCATGAAGTACCAGGCGCAGAAAACGCCGCTGGTGGTTCTCGCTGGCAAGGAATACGGCACTGGCTCCAGCCGGGACTGGGCCGCCAAAGGCACGATCCTGCTGGGAGTGAAGGCCGTGATCTCCGAGAGCTTCGAGCGTATTCACCGCTCCAATCTCGTCGGCATGGGCGTACTGCCGCTGAACTTCGCAGAAGGTGATTCCGCCGCGTCGCTGGGCCTGGACGGAACCGAAACCTTCGACTTCGACGGCCTCGACAAGGGCGCCAAGGAAGTCACGGTTCATGCGAAGAAGGCTGATGGCACCACCAAGACCTTCAAGGCCAAGGTGCGCATCAACACGCCGAAGGAATGGGACTACTACGCCCACGGCGGTGTGTTGCAGTACATGCTGCGCCAGATGGCTGCCTGAAAGCTGTCTTGAAGCTTTGAAAATCCCGCGGAGGCCCAGGCCTCCGCGGGATTTTTTTTGCCAGAATCTCAGCCCTTCCATATCCCTGAAAAACGGGTCCCATAAGCCTGCACCTGATGCAGCTTGAGACCGGCCTTGGCCATCTCGTCGTACTTGGCCTGATATTGGGTGGAAGTCAGGCCGAACCAGTGACCCCAGCGGCCAGGCTGCTTTTGCCAGATTGCCGCGTATCGGTAACCCGACCCATGCGGATAGGCGCAGAATGTTGTCACCCGGAGCCCCTTCTTCCAGAAGTCGTCGAAGCGCTTCTGGTAAGCATCTGCTGTCATGTCAAAGTAGCAGGCATTGCCCGCACTGCCGCTTTTGACCCAGGTTGATGACACCAGAAGCTTGCTGCCGGCCTTGTACAGGAACAGGTCTGTGTGCAGCCATCCATTGGCGTGCAACTCCGCCCATCGCTTCTCGAAGCTGGCCGGGGTCATGCCGTGCGAAGCCTCGAATGCCGCCTCCGCCTTCTTCCAGATCGCCGAGTAGCGCACGCCGCTGGCAGTCTGCGTCGCGATCACCCGGTCCGGCCGATACGACTTGGCCACGTACTCGTCGAATCGTTCCTGATACTTGGCGCCTGTCATCAGGGTCCAGACCGGATCAGAAGGTCCCGGCTGGAAAGACCCCGAAACAAGCGTCTTGCTGCCCACCCGATTCACGCTCAGCGTGCTGGGCGACAAGTCCTTCAGGTTCCAGTAGTCGAAGCAGCGCTGCCATTTGGCGTAATCCAGATTATGAAAATCCGGATTGCACGGCGGCTCGATCAGGACACGCCTGTGTTCATGCTGCAGCGTTTGATGAATGGTCTGCGCCTGGGATGCGGTCAATCGTTGCGGCGCACCCCAGAAAAAATAACTCATCACGTTGTCGCGCGGAGGCGTCAGCGTAAACGAGTAGGATTTGTTTCCAACTTTTCCACTGACACTCACCGAGGCCGGGCCGGCGCTGGTGTGACTGAGCCCGCGCTGGGAATACAGGTCACGACAACAGTCCGGATTGGTATCGGAGAGAAGATCGCCGTTGAAGGCGCTGACCGTACCGCCATTGGCTGCAGCAAACTCGATGACCCGCTGCTCCGCCTTGGCCGCCGTATCGGCATTGCCCTTGTAGATCTCGCTGGTTCCCCAGCCCGGATGGGTGTGGAACAGACCCAGATAGTGCCCCACCTCGTGTGCCAGAAAATTTCCGCGGTCCGGAGTATCCCAGTCCAGGGCATTGGGCATCGCGACGTAGTTGACGTTATCCGTGGGCAGGCTCACCGACGAAGGAACGGTTTGCCCGGTGTTGGGCGGATACGCATGCCCCCAACCCACCGGGGTTGATCCGACACCATGGCGAAAGAAGATGACAATTTTCCCGGGCAGCCGGTCTGCCACCTTATTGCCCTCAACCCACCATTTGGAGCCGCCGTTCTGCAAGTTATTGAGCACTGTACTCTTGCGAGGGTGCCAGTCCTTGCTGGCATCAAACACCAATTCAATTCCTGCGCTGGCCAAGGCGAGGTTTGCCCTAGCCAGTCCTTTGGCAAGATTGTCCGCGGTGAAGGTATAGGCCCTTTTCCCGTCGTCATCTGACAAGGGAATGGCGTGGACGCGCAGCTTTCTCTTGATCCGCAAGGAGCGCCTAGTTACTGCACTGGCCTTGCTCACTGCGATTCTGGGTTTCGCCCGGCTCGCTGAACTCGCAGGCTGGGCGGCCGGAACCGCGCCGACCTTACTGGTGGGGCGGACAATTTTTCGCTTGATGATGGGCTTCTTGCTTGCCATGGCTCTCTCCGTGCATTGCGTTGACAGGAAAAATCAACGCACTCCGGATCAAGCTGATTGAGCAAATGCTGATGGGAGCGCGCTACGACCAGGCGCGGTCGCATCCCATTACATACGGTGCCTCCTGAGCGCCTGTATCGCGTCAGGAGCATGTTCCGATCCATCAACAATTTGAAGCGATGCGCAGGGCATTCCGACGCCACTCTGTGATGGGGCGCACATGGAAAAGACAGGGCTACGATTCCGGGGCACATGCCCGTATACGAAAAGCCATTAAGGCCTGCGAAGCCCCCTATATCAGCGGGCCAATCAAGCGAAGCCGTTCAGACTGGGCATCAAAGACTCAGACATCAATGGGCGAACTGGCGCCCGACAAACGGCTTCCAGAGCCGCCTCCGATCTAGTGATGATGCTTCTTGTACTTCTTATGATGACCCTTGTGTTTGCCATGATTGTGATGGTCGTGGCCGCCGTAATCATGATCATCGTGAGAATCACCAGAGCCGATCGCCGCTCCGGTGGCTCCGCCTACCGCGCCACCGATGATGGCCCCATTACGGCCGCCAACCTCGGAACCAATTGCAGCACCTGCCGCACCACCAATGGCCCCGCCGATCACGGCCCCGCTATCTGCTGCCTGGCTCATCGCGGGCAGGCAAAGCAGCAACGCAAAAGCAGTCATTTTTTTCATGTTTGGATTGTGTTTGTCTTTGGACCATCAAGAGCGTCCATTCCACCACTGGCCAGTGAAGCTGCACTGAACCTGTGACCACTCCCTTCACTCGCACGCCTGTCACCTGTTACGGCCATACAGGGTCACTTACGGATTCGTCTTGCAAGGACGCCATCATTGCGCCGGAGTCTCTGCGCCGAAAGAATCCCAGCGTTGATGAGCGCATACAGCCTGACCGTTCACTAACGACGATATCTCCAGGATCGAAACAAAGGACGCCAGAAAGCCTGCGTGGAAACGGACGATAAAAAAAGCAGGCCGGAGCCTGCTTCTTTATTGCTTCAGTCTCGCCTAGTGTCGGCAATAGCGATTGTGCGCGTGACCCCGATGATGATCCTGGCGATAGCTGCGGCCCCATTGGTCGTAGCGAACCTGCTGTTGTCGGTAGTGTCCGCGGTGATGGCCATGATTGTGATGCGGTTTGCCATGCCCGCCATACTGTGGAGCGCTGTACCGCGTTCGATGGCGATCATCGTCGCGATCGCTTGCAACATAAGCGCCAGCCGTGGCGCCAATGACCGCGCCAACCACCGCTCCGTTCTGTCCGTTGTAGCTGTTGCCAATCACTGACCCGAGCACACCGCCAATCAGGCTGCCGAGCGCCGCATCACCACGATCACTGGCTAAACCCGGTGTCGCCAAGCCCGTCAGCAGGGCGCCAAGCATGAGTAGGCTTGATCTGTTCATGATGTTTGACTCCAGATAGATGACGAATGTCACGAGAATCAAACTACGTCCGGGCGGTGAATCAATTCTGAATTCGGCGTTCTTGTTTGTCGCAAGCTGTCACAACTTGCTGAACGCACCACATCAGAGAAGCAATCTCAGGATCAATCACGATCGCAATTTGTCCGAAGAGGCAGTGCTGACCCGTACTGCCAAATACGGCAAACATCGGTATCTTTAAGCCTTGGGAGATATAAAAAAATGAACCGACTACTGATCCTCGCCTACGGCGTCATCTGCTACGGCATCTTCTTTGCCGTGTTTCTATATTTGATCGGCTTCAATGCCGACATGCTGGTTCCAAAGTCTGTCAGTTCAGGAACGCCGGGGCCTGTCATGCCTGCCATCCTGACCAACGTGGGCCTGATCTTGCTGTTTGGCGTGCAGCACACGGTCATGGCTCGCCCTGGCTTCAAGCGGGCGCTCACCCAGTGGCTGCCTGTGCCCATGGAGCGCAGCACTTATGTAATGGCCACCAACATTGTTCTGATTCTGATCATGATGTTCTGGCAGCCCCTGCCAGGCACGGTCTGGAGCATTGAGTCCGAGTCAGCGGCACTGTCGATACACGCAGTCGCGGGACTGGGCTGGGTCATCGTCCTGATTTCCACATTCCTGACCAATCACTTTGATCTGTTTGGACTTCGACAGGTTTACCTGAACGCCGCAAAGAAGACCTATACCCCTGTGGGTTTTCGCGAGATTCTGCTGTATCGATGGATTCGTCACCCCATGATGCTGGGCCTGCTGATTGCTTTTTGGGCCATTCCGGTGATGACGATGAGCCACCTGCTGTTCAGCCTTGGCATGACCCTGTACATCGTCGTGGGCATCTACTTCGAAGAGCGTGGCCTGCGCGCTGAGCTAGGGCAGGATTACATCGACTATCAGCAACGCACACGACGCGTACTGCCCTTCTATTGAGAGTAGCGCTCGCAGACCAGAACATATATCAGCTCAGAGACTGTCATGGCCAAGCGCCACATTCTGGTGCTCATGTGTTTTGCAGCAGTTTTTGTTTGCTACATCGACAGGGTCAACATTTCTGTTGCCATCATTCCGATGGCAGAGCATTTTGGCTGGTCCGGCACTGAGAAAGGCTTTGTACTTTCATCCTTTTTCATCGGCTACCTGCTGGGACAAGTTCCATCTGGCTGGATGTCAAATCGCTTTGGAGGCCGACTGGCGCTAGGCGTTGCGCTGTTGATGTGGTCGGCTTTCACCATCCTCACCCCCATTGCCGCTGCGGTCAGCTTTTCGGCACTGATTCTCGCGCGCATTGCGATGGGCCTGGGCGAAGCAGCCACTTTTCCAGCGATCTACAATCTTTTCAGCAGATGGGTTCCGCGCCAGGAGCGCTCCCGTTCGGTCACCCTGGCTCTGGGCGGCATCCCGGTCGGCATGGTTCTGGGCCTGGCGGTTTCAGGCATCCTGGTTGCACGGTTTGGCTGGGAGAGCATCTTCTACGTGTTCGGTGCGGTGGGCATCGTGTACGCCGTGTTCTGGTTTGCCGTGATCAAGGATTCGCCGGCACAGGACAGCAAAACCAGCGAAGCCGAACGAGCACACATCTCGGCGGGCCTGAATCCTACGCAGTTGGAGCGCTCACCCCTGCCAGTCGCCAGGCTACTGAAAGCTGCTCCTTTCTGGGCGCTGCTTTTCAACCATTTTTGCAGCAACTGGATCCTCTACGTTTTGCTGGCCTGGCTGCCCAGTTACTTCAGAGACGCACAGGGGATGAGTCTTTCCAGCGCGGGGCTTGCCTCTGCCGCTCCCTGGCTGAGCATGTTCGTGATGTCCAATCTCGGTGCATGGCTGGCTGACGGCATGATCGCGCGCGGCACCGCTGTGAGCACCGTGCGCAAGATCATGCAGGTCAGCGGGTTGATCGGCGCCTCTGCCTTCATGCTGCTGATCACCTTGCCGAGTTCGCCCACCGGAGCAGTTGCGCTGATGTGCGGGGCGCTGGGCGCGCTGGGCCTGACCTGGGTTGGTTACGCGCCAAACCATCTTGAAATAGCGCCGCGTCATGCTGACATCCTGATGGGCATCACCAATACTGCTGGCACGCTGCCCGGCGTGATTGGCGTTGCAATCGCCGGATGGCTGCTGGATACAACGGGCTCCTACGTATCGGTGTTTCTGCTAGGGGCTGGAATCAGCACTGCGGGAGCTGTGGTCTGGATCCTGTTCTCCAGTTCAGATCCGATCATCGAATAAAGCATCATGGAGTGGGCATCAGCCGATTTCAGTCTCCTGCTTCGGCAATCTGCTCGGCATCGCTTGGATTGACTGGGACATCATCGCCAGCGGACAGATCCAGTGGTACTCCGGCCCAGTTGCAAATTGCAATGCGCCGCTCCATCACACAGCGTCTGCCTTCTTCTATCGCTTCTGCGGCGCGATGGAAGTCCATCAGCGCGAAATCGGTGAGGATGGGCCGCAACGTCACTTCCGGAGGGTCGCCTGCCATTCGGCTTCGTGTGAGGCGATCCTGAAGAATATTCACACTCGCGGCCATGGTATCGAACATGCTGGGGCGGTCATCATCTCCACTGCTGAGCGCGGAGACCATGCGGTTCCAGAAGTTGGGCTCCACCTGAGACGCACTTTCCCGCTCCATCACTCGCTGGTCGGCGCGAGAGAAATGACGCCCTACCAGTTGAGCATTCAAGTTCACTGCGATGACGACATCCGCGCCCATGGCCCGGCAGGCTGATACCGGCATTGGATTCACAAGCCCCCCATCCAGCACCCAGCGCTGGTCATGCTTGATCGGAGAAAAAATGCCCGGAATTGCACAGGACGCGCGCGCAGCGGAAATAATTGGCCCTTTGGTGATCCAGATTTCCCGCCCGCTGCTCATTTCTGTGCAAACGCTGATGTAGCGTTGAGCCACCTCCTCGATATCCGGATTCTTGTGGCGCTCAGCAAATTGTCCGAACAGCCGTTCCCCCTTTACAAAGCCACCGGACAAGGTGAGGTCCATCAGGCTGAACACATCGCGTGAGGTCAGGCGCAGGACCCACTCCTTGAACTCAGCGAGCTGATCGGAAACATAAACCGCCCCGACCAGTGCACCGATGGAGGTGCCCGCAACCACGTCCGGGCGAATCCCCAGTTCATGCAGGGCTTCGATGATGCCGATATGTGTCCAGCCTCTTGCGGATCCGCTGCCCAGTGCCAGGCCGATGACCGGTTTTCTGTTAGTACTCATGTCCTGCTCACGTCCATCTAGCTCCTGAAATTCGGCACGTATGGCACACAGCGATATCCTATCGCGCTATGCCTACCCAGCGAGCCTGAGCCAGTGAGTCCCCCACAAGCTGATGTCATCGTGCTCGGCGCCGGTGCTGCTGGTCTGTTCTGCGCGTTCAGTGCAGCGCGTCGAGGCCTGCGCGTACTGGTCCTGGAGCGCGCAAACAAGGTCGGCAAGAAAATCCTGATGTCCGGAGGTGGCCGATGCAACTTCACCAACACCGGTACAAGCCCCGAAAATTTCATCTCTGCGAATCCACATTTCTGCAAATCAGCGCTCGCCCGATACTCACCCTACGACTTTATTCAGTTGGTGAACAAACACGGTATCGGCTGGCATGAAAAGGAACTGGGCCAGTTGTTCTGCGACGAGTCTTCCAAGGACATCGTCGGAATGCTGCTCGATGAGTGTGCCCGGGCCGACGGCGCTGTTGATATCAGAACTCGCTGCGAGGTCCATTCGGTTGACCATCACGGTTCTGGTTTCAGTCTGGAAACCTCTCATGGACATTTCAATGCGCCCAGCCTGGTGGTCGCCACCGGCGGGCTTTCCATCCCCAGCCTTGGGGGCAGCGGGTTTGGATACGAGCTCGCCCAGCAGTTCGGGCACACACTGCGCCCCAGACGTTCCGGATTGGTTCCTCTCACCCTGTCTGGAAAGGCACAAGACTGCTGGAAGAATCTGTCTGGCCTGAGTTTTCCAGTCGAAGTGAGCACGCAGGCGGCGTCATTTTCCAATGCCATGTTGCTGACCCATCGCGGGCTGTCGGGCCCCGCAATTCTGCAGATTTCCAGCTACTGGACCGAAGGCCAGAAGCTTCAGATCAATCTGTTGCCAGAAACGGACGCTCATCAATTTTTGCAGCAACGCAGAAAACGGCAAGCAGACGCGGAACTCAAGAACGTATTGTGCGAATACCTGCCACGCCGTTTTGCACAGACCTTCTGCGAGCAATTCGCTCCCAGTCTCCCGATGCGCCAGTACTCCGCAAAGGCGCTTACACAAGTGGCGCAGGCATTAGAGAACTGGCCAGTCCAGGCTGATGGAACAGAGGGTTATCGCACCGCAGAAGTCACGCTGGGCGGTGTTGATACGGCAGGCGTATCTTCCTCCACCTTTGAATCCAGTCTTGTTCCCGGACTTTATTTTATTGGTGAGGTACTGGATGTGACCGGATGGCTCGGCGGGTACAACTTTCAATGGGCCTGGGCTTCGGCCAACGCCTGCGCCAACGCAATCCAGACTCGCACATGAGCATTCAACGTGAGCTCGATGCGCCCTGCCCCTGCCGCGAGGATCGGAGCTACGGGCAATGCTGCGCGCCTCTGCACGCTGGACAGACCGCAGCCGATGCCGAGACATTGATGCGCTCTCGATACTCAGCCTACGTCCTCGAAATGGAAGACTATCTTCTGGCCAGCTGGCACCCGGACACCCGCCCGCGGACCGTGGAGTTTGAAGCGGCAAGCAAATGGCTGGGACTGACGATAAAGGATCATCAGATCATCTCCGAGGACGAATCCACCGTCAGTTTTGTCGCCCGCTTCCGGGTCGCCGGAGGCCGCGCCGTGCGCATGCAGGAGCGCAGCCGTTTTCGCCGCGAATCCGGTCGCTGGTATTACCTTGATGCGCTCTCCCTCACCTGATTGGGCCCGTTTGTCATCAAGGTGAAGTGGTCAGCCCAAGCATCGATGCTTTAAGGTTGCGCCCTTCCCGCCGTCTGGTTCGCGCAAGCTTCTGCTGAGCGAGAACCAGCCTTGCCCCTCGCAAACCCGGAGCCTTCATGGAATTGCTGAATTATCCTCTGCTCGACAACCCGGTATCCGCATGGCTGACTGCGCTTGCGATTGCACTGAGCATCAACGTCACCGTCGCCGTCATCAAGTGGTTTGTCATGAGTCGGGTGGCCAAGATCGCGCAGCAATCCAGTACCAAGCTGGATGATTCGCTGGTTGAGGTTGCCAAGAAGACCAAACAGACGCTGATTCTGCTGGTCACCTTGTTCATCGGCAGTCATTACCTTGAACTGCCCGACAAGACGCAGACCGTTTTGTCCGGCGTCGCGACCGTCGCCCTGTTCCTGCAGATCGGACTCTGGATGGTGGCAGGCCTGGATTTCTGGTTGAACCGATACCGTGAACGCAGCATGGAGGCTAACGCCGGGGCCGCAACTGCCGTTGCCGCCATCGGTTTCATTGGGCGTCTGATCCTGTGGGCCATGATTCTGCTGCTGGCGCTGTCCAACCTGGGCGTGGATGTCACCGCTATGGTCGCCGGCCTTGGCGTTGGCGGCATTGCAGTTGCCCTTGCCGTGCAAAACATCCTGGGCGACCTGTTTGCCAGCTTGTCGATCATCGTCGACAAGCCTTTTGTCATCGGCGACTTTGTGGTGATTGACGAGTACTCCGGAACCATCGAGCACGTCGGGCTCAAGACCACCCGCATTCGCAGCATCAGCGGCGAACAACTCGTCTTCTCAAACAGCGATCTGCTCAAGGCACGTCTGCGCAACTACAAGCGAATGTCGGAACGCCGCATCGCTTTCGCTTTCGGCGTGCTGTACCAGACCAGCCCGGAACAGCTGCGGGAAATCCCCAAGATCGTGCGTGAGATCATCGAAGGACAACAAATTGCCAGATTCGACCGTGCACATTTCAAGGCCTTCGGCGACTCATCCCTGGATTTTGAAGTGGTCTACTGGATGAAGGTTCCCGACTATGGCCCTTACATGGACGTACAGCAGTCGATCAATCTGGAGTTGTTCGAAGCTTTTGCCGACAAAGGCATCGGCTTTGCGTACCCGACACGCAGCTTGTTCGTAGAAGGACCCATTCGGTTCACACAGGAACCGGCCAAGTCCGCTGAGAGCTGAATTCAGGCAGCGCGCACATCATCGGCGGCGAAAGCCGACACCTTCAGGCGACACAGACCATGACCATTACACCGCTCTACGCAGGACTGCTGGCGATCTGGTTTCTCATCCTCAGCGCCAAGGTGGTTGGCGGCCGGCGCAGCGGAAAAATCAACCTGGGAGATGGCGGCGACCGCCACATGCAAAGCATGATTCGCGGCCATGCGAATTTCAGCGAGTATGTACCGCTGATCCTGGTACTGATGCTCTGTCTTGAGGTGGGCGGCGCCACGCCCGTCTGGCTGCTGCATCTGATGGGGATGAGCCTGCTGGTAGCGCGCATTCTTCACGGCATTGCCCTGAGCTACCTGCCGAAATTTTTTCTCGGCCGCTTCATTGGCACCCTGGCAACTTTCATCCTGCTACTGGTCGCAGGCCTGCTCTGCGTCTGGCGAGGGATTGCTGCGCTGATCGTCTGATCAGCGCCCCCCCCCTGCTTCCGCGGCCGCCCTCGCCTCAGGTTTTGGGTTTGTGCTTCTTCTTGAAAGGTTTCGCTGGCTTGGCGGGTTTGCCGGCACTCTCCGGCACGGGTTTGGCGTTGACCCGACTCATCTTCAATTGATGACCTGAAACCCAGACCTTCTGCAGATCGCGAAGAATTTTTCTCGGCATTCCGACAGGTAGATCGATGATGCTGTAATCGTCGTGGATTTCGATGCGGCCAATGAACGCAGCGTCCAGACCAGCCTCATTGGCAATGGCACCCACCAGATTGCCCGGCTTGGCACCTTGCTTCTCGCCCACTTCAACCCGGAAAGGCTCGAGTTCCTCATCCGAAGACTTGGCCCGACTCCGCACCGGCTTAGCGCGATCTTTTTCTGGGACAGGATGCGGCGAACCGACCGGGGCTGTGCTGGGCTTGTCACGCGGTGCGTCGGCGAAAAACTGCCGGGATGGTGGCTCTTGCTCGATGGGCGGCGCACTAGGCCGGCTCGGTCTGTCGCGCTCTTCGCGCCGCGGCGTCTCGCTGCGAGGCCGCCGGGTGGTCTCACCCAGGCCCGCTGGAACAACAGCTGATTTGCTGGCCTGCGCCAGATGCGCCAGAACCGCGGCAATGCGTGCGGGCGGAACCGACTGCTGCTCGGACACCTGCAGAATCATCTGTTCCAAGGCCTCAATCTTGCTCGTCGAAGCCTCGTCCTCCAGCGCGTCAATGATGGATTTCTCGAAACGTTCGAGACGCTTGTCCTGAATCGTTGCATCGGTGGGCAATGCCATGATGCCAATGCTTTGACGGGTGGCTCGCTCGATGGCGCGCAGAAGGTGTTTTTCGCGCGGCGCGACAAACAGGATCGCCTCTCCACTTCGCCCCGCGCGGCCGGTCCGCCCAATGCGATGCACATAGGATTCGGTATCCGTCGGGATGTCGTAGTTGAGCACGTGACTGATGCGTTCTACATCCAGGCCGCGCGCAGCAACGTCGGTGGCAACGACAATATCCAGAATGCGGTTTTTCAGCTTGGCGACGGTTCGCTCGCGCTGTTTCTGATCGAGGTCACCATTGAGCGCGGCAGCGGCAAAGCCGCGGGCTTCCAGACGTTCTGCCAGTTCGTTGGTTGCGAGCTTGGTTCTGGCAAAGATGATCATCGCGTCAAATGTCTCGGCCTCGAGAATTCGCGTGAGCCCTTCCAGCTTGTTGGCACCGCTGACGAGCCAGTAGCGCTGCCGGATATTGGTGGCCGTGGTGGTTTTCGACTTGACGTGAATCTCGGCAGGCGACTTCAGATAAGTCTGCGCCACCCTGCGGATTGCCGAAGGCATGGTCGCCGAGAACAGCGCCACCTGACGGTTCGCAGGCGTTTGCTGCAGCACCCACTCCACGTCGTCGATAAAACCCATCCGCAGCATTTCATCTGCTTCATCGAGAACCAGCATGCGGATGCTGTCCAGATTCAGAGTGCCACGCTTGATGTGATCCACCACCCGACCCGGCGTTCCAACGACAACATGAACGCCGCGTCGCAAACCTTTTAGCTGTGGCACATAGCTCTGCCCGCCGTAGATGGGCAGAACGTGAAATCCGGGCAAATGCGTCGCGTATCGCTGAAAAGCTTCCGCCACCTGAATCGCCAGCTCTCGCGTTGGGGCCAGTACCAGTGTCTGCGGTGAAGCAGGCTTGAGCTGCGTCAGACTCAGCGCAGGCAGTGCAAATGCCGCAGTCTTGCCGGTACCTGTCTGCGCCTGGCCAAGCAGGTCGCGCCCTTCTAGCAACAGAGGGATGGTCTGCGCCTGAATGGGGGTTGGTGACTCATAACCCAGCTCCTCCAGTATCTGCAAAATCGGCGCTGGCAGGCCCAGGTCAGTGAAACGGGCGTCAGCAGAGGAGGAATCTGAAGCAGGCATTAGGAACTCGATACAGGCCCGCAGGATCGCGGGGCCGGCTATTGTCGCTATAAACCAACTAAATTGCTGGCTTATGACAGCTGCAAGGGTAACGGCGCACCCGGAAGATGCGCCGTTACCACCTATTCATAGCCGATCAATCCACTGCGGGTGGATTCGTCACATTGGGGCTAATCTTGTTCAGACCCGTCACCTGATCGGTCAGCTGGAGATTGACATTGACCGAATCCGGTGCGCCCGGCGCCTTGCGAATGAATGCCCGTGCGGGATCGAGTGCGTCCACATCAAGAATGACATTGGAGTACAAGTTCGAGTGGATTGCCCAGACAAAGGAGGGCGGATCCAGATTGAAATTGATGGTCGCCTCCACTTTTGCCGGGGCATTGTCGGTAACGTAGGGATCAATTCGGAACCCGAGCTGAGGCACCACATTTGAGAATGACCCCGCAAAAAAGCTGCCGCCGACCTCATCCACGCAATCAAGATCGGTTTCTGGGCAAACCGGGTTCCCGTCCAGGGTGACGGACAATGTATGCGTGCCGGCACGACGAGGTGATGCGTAGTAAGCGAAGTACACACCCTGGGTCACATTCGCTGCAGATTCGGCGACACCTGAAAGCGCGGCTTCAATCTGCCCGAATCCTTCGATGCTGAACACATTCTCCTCGCCAACAATGCGCTCCAGCGATTCCGTATCGGCATCTTCACCGACCGCAATCGCATAGGCATTCTTGATGCCTCGCGCAGCGATCGCCTGTGCTTCGGTGCTCAGTCCCGATGTATCGCGACCATCCGTGATCAGGACCAGCGCACCGACCTGCGATCCATTGGTCACACTGAAGCTGTCATTGAAGGTATTCACGCCGCTGATGACAGCGCCATAGAGATTGGTCGATGGCCCCCCACGTTCAACGGAATCAACCGCATTGAGCAGGTTAGCGACATTGTCGGTGTAACCAATCACCGATCGGACCGTGTCATCAAAGGTGTAGATGGCCACCTGCTGTCTTGGCAACAAACGACTAGCGCCGGTCACCGGGTCGGCAATGGCGGAACGCACTGCTGCCTTGACGTTGGCGATATCACTGGCTGACAAGCTGCTGCTGATATCGAGCATGAAAATAGTGCGCACGACATAAGGCAGATTCAGGATCGGTTCGACCGTTGTGAAGGATTCATTGGGCGAAACCGCGTCCCCATTCTCCTGCACCACGAAATCATCCACCGAGAGGCCGTTCACCGGAAAGCCGAGATTTCGATCAACGACACGCAGCGCCAGCGACACCACCGACGATTGAGGATCTCCGGTGCGCACACTCGTCAGCTGCCGCAGGTTGCTCGACCGGCTCGGCAATGTATTGACCCGCCAGCGGTCGGTGATGCCGCCAATGGTCACGTTGAGATTCTTCGCACTACCAACCGCCGGCGCATTAACCACGAGGCGTACGGAATCTCCGTTGTTGACATCAATACCACCAGACTGGAGCGGACCGCTGTTGACACTGACGCGAACATCTCCCGAGCCGGACAAGCTCAAACGAGCTGCACCAGTCAGACCCGTGATGCCGATCGTGTTTGAGCGAACCTGCGCACCGGGCTCACGAACAGACTGATCTTCAAAATCAAAAGTATCCGGGACGGTGTCTCGCACAACCAGGACACTCCAGTTCTGCCTCACGCCACCAATATCTACCGAAACCGTGCGCCTCTGATCGTACAGCCCGCTCAGCAGGCGCAAACGCAGGGTGTCGCCGTTGTTGACCAGAATTGAATCTCGTCCGAAGGCACCACCATTGACACTGAACAGACCGGCTGCGTGACCCGAGAATGTCAGCCGTGTCGGCGCCGTCAGTCCGGTCAGGGTCACAGTGTTGGAGAGCACACCCTCACGTTCCTGTGTGGTCGTGACATTGTTGAACGTATATGCATCGGGCGTTGTGTCACCGGTGGTCAGGGTCCAGTCATCGCGTACGCCACCAATGAAGACCGTTGCGCGACGACGCTGGGCCAGATCACCCGCATTCATGCGCAGGACCAGTACGTCTCCATTGCGAACCAACTGTTCGCCAGCGAGCTGAGGTCCTCCGTTAATCTGCACGCGGACCGTCGGATCGCCACTCAAGCTGAGAACGGCAGGTGCGGTCAGGCCAGTCAGCCGGACGCTGTTGGACGGGACCCGCTTGCCGGCCTCCAGCGTTGACGTATCCTGAAAATCAAACGGATCCGGCACGCTGTCGCCGACGGTGACAACCCAATCTGCTTCGACTTCATCAACAATCAACTTGGCACTGCGTCGCGTCCCCATGCCTCCCGAGATCATTCTCAGACGCACGCCGTCGCCGTTATTGACCAGGACGGGCCCGGTAATGAACGGCCCGCCGTTGACACTGAATCGCGCGCTGGCAGCGCCATGGACACGCGCCATGCCAGCTGCCGTCATGCCCGACAACACAACCGTATTGGACGTTGTAGGTGATGCCGCATCCGGGACACTGCGATCTACAAAATCGAAGGGATCGGGTGTGGTGTCGCCTGTTGCCAGGGTCCATTCATCCGTGATGCCACCGATATCCAGTTGCGCCGTGCGACGATCACCCAGCGGTCCGGAAACGATGCGCAACTGAACCTGGTCGCCATTGCTGACCAAGGTGTCGGTTACTCTGAATCCGCCTCCATTAACGCGATACAAAGCGTCGGGATGACCTGTGAGTTGCACCGTTGTCGGTGCGGTCAGGCCAGAAACCGTGACGGTGTTGGACAAGACACCGACGCCCGCATTGACTGTTGACTGGTCAACAAAATCGAATCTGTTGGGAATGGTGTCGCCCGTGGTCAGCGTCCAGCGATCAATGACGCCGCCGATATTCACGTTGGCGACGCGCCGATCACCCAAGGGCCCTGCCTGGGCGCGCAACTGGATTTGATCTCCGTTATGCACCGTGGCTGTTCCAAACTGGAGCGGGCCGCCATTGATCGTGAAACTGGTCTTGTTTGCCCGGCTCACAGACATCGGTGTCGGCCCCGACAGACCACTCAGAGTAACGACATTCGAGGAATAGAAGCTGTCGGGCGTGGGTACCGACCGATCGAAGAAATCATAGGCATCCGGCACCATGTCTCCTGCGCTGGATACGGTCCAGGTTCCGGAGGTTCGTGTTGTGTTGTCACCTACTTCCAGCGTAATCAGTGCGGGCTCACCAACCGGCGGAGAATTGACTCTGAGGCTGAGAATGCCCGCCTTACCAACGACCGGATTCACCGTAACCGGAACGGCTCCGTTTCGGTGATAACGATAGAAAGTCGGATTTGAGCCTCCAAATCCCACTTCAACGCTGTCCAGGGATTCCGGTATCAGCAACTTCATGACCGGTTTCGCATTCGTATCAAAATCGGTCAGATTGATGATCTCCGTTGCGACCAATTGACCGGGGTCAACCACTTCCTTGTCAGCCCAACCAAAGGCGTCAGGAATGACGTCAAGGGTCGTCAGAACCCAGTCGGCAGACTGGACGTCTGTTGGAATACCACTTTCTGCACCCAAGACCACCGAAGCCGTCTTCTGTTCCTCCGAGGCGCCGCAAGTTGCCACCACAGTGAACTTGTCGCCATTGCTAACCGAATACCTTCCCGGACCACCCACCGTACAGCTCCGTCCCGGCATTGCGTCGAAACAGTTCAGGTAGAGATTCCGCGCGTCTCCGGACAAATCCAGTGAGATCGTCTCGTTGATTCCCGCTACTTCCACGTTCTCACTGAGTTTGATCGTATCGGGACTCTCGCAAGTGACAGGAGCCAATGAGAATGGATAGGGCTCGCTGTCAGCGTGTGCGAACGGTGTCGCGATGAGCAGTGACAATATGAGAAAAAATCTCGTTGAACCAGAAAATGCTTTGCTTCGATTAGTCATTGATCAGTTTTTATTTGCGTTCAAAACCCTGTGGTCCGGCAACCACTGCGTGTGGACACCCACTGTCAGCTACTGCCCGTCAGTGTCACTAATGGCCGACATTGCCCCGTACTGACAGAACGTTAATGTGAATGCCCCTATCAGCATGCGCGGTGTCGCTTCATGTATCGCCGTTCGGCCAACTAACCGGGAGACACGGATACATCATCGCGAAGAAAAGACCCCAACACCCTCATGCCTCAAGCACAAGTGCATTGGTGAAATTCTGATTTGTGCCGATCTGCTCTCCGGATGTATCAGCGTCCGCGCATTCACCCATTGCCTCTCGGTTGGGCAATCAACATGCCAAACCGACAACGTCGCCCTTCCAGGCCAGGGTGGAGCTCCGAACACTGAAGCTTGTCCAGTTCGCTTACATTCTCGTGCGCCAGCACTCTCCAGCTCCGGGCAGGTTGCCCCATGTGGGCAACGAAATCTCAAAACGGGATGGCGCACTCTATCCAGAATAAATCGCCCTGAGGAGCAAACCGCGTCGCTGTTTCGCGGTGGTACTGCACAACAATGGCGGTGCCCGGCGCAAAGGCGTACACCAGCTTGGGACCGATCGCGAGTTTTCGCGTGCGCCCACCGCCAGGGATTTTGTGACCGCGGATCTTGTCGTCACTGAATTGCCCGGTATAGAAACCGCTGATGCCGAGGTCCCATCGCTTGTCTGCAAAAGGCTTGTGTCCGATTCCGAAGGTCAGACCACCCTGCGCACCGCCGCGATAATCGGTGTCCTTGTTGCGGCCTTTGAATTCGGCGGCTGAGTTAAGGGAAAAATCCCAGTCCGGCGTCGGGGTCCAGGTTGTGGAAAACTGCAACGCAACGGAGTCGTAATTCAGGGTGTAGTTCGCCAGATCGGTCTCGTCATAAGAGCCCAACGCAAAGTAGCCGACGGCCTCGGTCAGGATGTGCAGGTTGCCGAAGGAGCGAGACAGGATCAGAGGTTCAATACCCACCAATGACACGCCAGCGCCTTCGTCCTGCATCGCGGGGGTGTTCACCTTGACGTAGAGCGCCTGAAAAACCAGACCACTGGAAACCTTGAACCCAGCGAACGGCTTCTTCCAGCTATGTACAAAACGTGGAGCCAACGCGGCAGCCTCGAGACCAAGACCTGGAACAGCTTTGCCATTGTCATCAGCCACGAAATTCACATCGTAATAGAGGGTATATCCGTAAAAAGTTGTTTCACCCGGCGGGGGTGCCAAGGCGGCATAGGTGGTCTGCGCGCCATAGGGAAAATGAGATAAGCCACCCTCGGCAGATTCTGCCTGCATCGGATTCATTAGCCCTGCCACGAGGGCAACGCCAAACACAGTCGATCGCAACGTTTTTGACCCCCAGAAATCAACGTTCTTCTTATTTTTCATGATTGCCTTTCATTCCTCATCTCTACACTGCAACCAGCCTAAGTAAAAATCTGCGGCCTCGAAACTGGTAACAGCCCTATCGAATCACCCTGACTGTGCTTCGAGTGCTTCAGATGCATCCAGCCAGGCCTGCTCAACTTCTGACAACTCTTCGCGCAGCTGGGCTTGTTCCTTGCCCAGTTCGGCCAGCTTCTCGGCATCGGCATTTTTGTAGATATCAGGGTTTGCCAACTGCGCCTCCAACTTTTGCAGCAACTTCTCGATTCGGTTCTGCCTAGATTCACTTTGCCGCACCACGTCTCTCAAACGCTTGATCTCCTCGCGCGACAACTTTGCGGCCGGGGCCTTATCTTCAACAGTCTTCGTCTTGGGGTTCTGCTGGCCCTGTGATTTCTTGCTGCCTTCATTCTGCTTTCCGCGTTCGCTGAGCCAGCGCCCGTAGTCTTCCAGATCCCCGTCGAATACCTGCACGGACTGATCAGCAACCCGCCACAGACGATCACAGACGCTGCCGATCAGGTGGCGATCATGCGAGACCAGAATCAAGGCGCCTACGTAATCATTGAGCGCCATTTCCAAGGCCTGACGCATATCCAGATCGAGGTGATTGGTCGGCTCATCGAGCAGCAACAGATTGGGCCTCGGGTACACCACCATCGCGAGGGCCAGACGCGCCTTTTCTCCGCCGGAAAAAGGCTCGGTCGCCTCGTACACCCTGTCCCCGCGAAAGTTGAAAGACCCGAGGTAATTGCGCAATTCCTGTTCACTGGCCCGAGGGTCGAGCCGCTTGAAGTGCAGAATCGGCGAGGCCTTCGGATCCAGTTGTTCAAGCTGATGCTGTGCGAAGTAGCCCACCACCAGATCACTGTGATTGACCGCCTGCCCTGCCATGGGCTCAATCTCTCCGGCGATCAGCCGAACCAGTGTCGATTTGCCGGCGCCGTTGGGTCCGAGCAGGCCAATTCTCTCTCCTGGCTCAATGCCAAGATTGATCCCCTTGAGCAATGGCGTCTGGTCATAACCAATGGCAACTTTGTTCAGACGTACCAACGGAGAAGGCAGCTTGTCCGGCTCGCGAAACGAGAAGGTGAATTCATTGTCCGCGATCACCGGTGCCACCAACTGGATGCGCTCAATCATCTTCATCCGCGACTGCGCCTGCCGTGCCTTGGTAGCCTGCGCCTTGAAACGGTCCACAAATTTCTGCAGATGGGCGATCTCGCGTTCCTGGGCGGCGCGCTGCGCACCCTGCTGGGAAAGGCGCTCGGCGCGTGTGCGCTCAAAGGCTGAGTAGTTTCCGCTGTAGAGCGTCAATTCTTCGCCGTGCAGGTGCAGCGTGTGCGTGCAGATCGCATCCAGAAACTCGCGATCATGCGAGATCAACACCAGCGTGCCCTTGTAGGCGCTCAGCCAGGCCTGAACCCAGAGAACAGCATCCAGATCGAGGTGATTGGTGGGCTCATCGAGCAACAGCAAATCGGATCGGCACATCAGCGCACGCGCCAGATTAAGGCGCATCCGCCAGCCGCCCGAAAACTCCGCGACCGGTCGTGCCTGCATCTCCTGCGAAAAACCCAGGCCCGCCAGCAACGTGGCGGCACGCGCCTCCGCGGTATAGCCATCGATCTGGTAGAGACGCTCATGAAGCGCGGCGATCTGTTCGCCATCGTGGCTTTCTTCAGCCTTGAGCAGCTTGCTCTGCAACTCGCGATACTCCGCATCGCCGTCCAGTGCGTACTCAAGCGCCGGATCTGGCACAGCCGGAGTCTCCTGCGCGACCGTCGCGACTTCCCAGTTTCGGGGGCGGTTGAAGTTGCCCAGGTCTGGCGCAAGTTCGTATTTCATCATGGCGAACAGGCTGGACTTCCCGGTACCGTTACGGCCCACCAATCCCACACGCTGACCAGGATGAATGGACAGGGTTGCATCACGGATCAGCACCCGCGCTCCGCGGCGCAGGGTCAATTGGTTGAAACTCAGCATGGCGTTCGGCTTTGGGTACGGCAGTGGAAGACAACCCCCATTGTCCCACGAAGCGTTCGTCGAACCGGATTAATCTGTCTCAACCGTGGATGTCGCAATCGCAGATGAAGCCAATCAATCGCAGACGCTTTCTTCAACTGATCAACACCGGCGCCGCCAGCCTAAGCCTGCTACCGGTCATTAATCTGTTCGCCGAGCAGGTGCCAGTGGCTGGGAAGCTACCTAATCTGGGCCCGCTCTCGCCCCGAATCCCGACCAATACGGACGACTTGAGCAACGCCCTAATCGGCGACCTGCGCGGGCGCGCCCTGTTATCCCTGCCGGCCGGCTTCACGTACAGCGTGATCTCTGCCACAGGCGATTTGCTGAGCGACGGCCAATCTCGCGTGCCCTCCCATCACGACGGGATGGCCGCCTTTTCCGGTGACGGCGACAGCATCATTCTGGTACGCAATCACGAGCTCGACCGCGACGGCTTGGGCAACACGAGATGTGCCCGTGACGACCATCCTGCCTACGATCCATCTCAGGCCGGTGGCACCACAACCCTGACCCTGGATTCAGCCGGTCAATTGATGCGTCACGAGGTATCGCTGGCCGGCACCGCGCGCAACTGCGCTGGCGGGCTCACGCCCTGGGGCTCCTGGCTCAGCTGCGAAGAAACCTTTTCCGAAGGTCGCAGCGGCCTGCGTCATGGCTACGTATTCGAAGTGCCTTGCCAGGGCCTCGCAACGCATCAGCCACTGACAGCAATGGGCCGATTCAATCATGAAGCCGCGGCGGTAGATCCGAACACTGGCGTCGTCTACCTCACAGAGGACCGCGGCGACGGTCTGCTGTATCGCTTCACACCGAATCGCAAGGGTGATTTGCAGGCCGGCGGTGTGCTTGATGCGCTCCAGTTCGCAGATGCCTCATCTAGCATCGATACCAGCCGAACATTGGGTTCGCAGATTTTTCGTCCGTTTCCGGTGCGCTGGGTCCGCATTGATGAACCCGACCCGGACCGTGAAAGTGGACGCAGATCAACTCGCGCACAAGGACGCGCCAAAGGTGCAGCACGCTTCTCCCGGGGCGAAGGCGCCTGGTGGGGCAATGATCGGCTTTATTTTTCCTGCACCAGCGGTGGTCGCGCGGGACGAGGACAAATTTTCAGCTTTGATCCAAAAGCACAAACGCTCACCCTGGTGATCGAAGCCACCAATGAACACACTTTGGCGGCACCCGACAATCTCACCGTCGGACCGCAGGGCCACGTCTACATTTGCGAAGACGGCTCTGGCGTCGAACGCATCTGGGGCCTCACCGGCGAGGGCAGATTATTTGAAGTCGCGCGCAACGTTCTCAATGGTTCCGAGACAGCCGGCATCTGTTTCTCTCCGGCGCAGGACCTGATGTTTGTCAACATTCAGGACCCGGGCCTGACCTGCGTTATTCGAGGGCCCTGGGCATCGGTCTGATTCGCCTGCGCTCAAAAATTCGCAGATCAATTCATGCGCCCAGCGGCGCAAAAAGCTCGTCGATCTCGGCATCATCAAAGTGCAGTTTGGCACTGGACCCGCCCTCCAGAACCGCATCGGCGAGGGCCGACTTTCTGCCCTGCAGGGCACGAATTCGCTCTTCCACAGTGCCGGAACAAATCAGTTTGTAGACGAAGACCGGCTTGTCCTGACCGATACGATACGCCCGGTCCGTCGCCTGATCTTCTGCGGCCGGATTCCACCACGGATCGTAGTGAATGACCGTGTCTGCCGCGGTCAGGTTCAGGCCCACACCGCCCGCCTTGAGACTGATCAGAAACACCGGTGCGTCGCCATTCTGGAAAGCGTCGACAACTTCGGCACGGTTCTGGGTCTGACCGGTGAGTTGCAGGTGCTTGATGTTGCGCGCATTGAGAGATTGCTTGAGCAATTCCAGCATCGAGGTGAACTGTGAAAACACCAGAACCCGCCGTTTGGCTTGTACCAAGCCATCGAGCATGTCGAGCAGGTGCTCCAGCTTTGCGGAAGGCGTGCCCTGAATCTGCTCCTGCAACTCTTCCAGTTTCAGCAGGCGCGGATCGCAACAGACCTGGCGCAGTCGCAGGAGGGCGTCGAGCACCACCACGCCAGACTGCCCTGCCCCTTGCTCGTCAATAGCGCGCCGCACCCGCGCATGCTGCGCGAGCCGGATGGTTTCGTAGAGCGAAGCCTGTGCCGGATCAATTTCAACCGAGCGCACGATTTCCGTCTTGGGCGGCAGATCTTTCAGCACATCCTCTTTGCGCCGACGCAGCATCAGCGGCGCAATGCGGCGGTTCAGCCGCGCCAGCATCTCACTGTCACCGTACTCTTCTATCGGGGTTCGCCAGAACTGTGCAAAAACTTTCTCGTCGCCCAAAAGGCCGGGTTCGACCGCATCAAACTGTGCCCAAAGCTCGCCAAGGTGATTCTCCAGCGGGGTGCCGGTCATCGCAATACGCCGTTCCGCTTTTAGAGTGCGCACCACACGAGCGGCCTGCGTCTTGCTGTTCTTGATGAACTGAGACTCATCCAGAACCAGAAGCCCAAACTTGTGCGGCTTGAGCAGTAGCTTGTCTCTTGAAAGCAGCGGATAGGTGCTGATGACGAGGTCATGGTCTGGTACCGAATCGAATCTGGACTCTCGGTCCGGACCGTGCAGAACCAGAACCCGCAATTCGGGCGCAAAACGATGTGCTTCGTTCTTCCAGTTGGCGACCAGCGTGGTCGGAGCAACGATGAGAACGGGCTTGCTCAGACGCCCCGCACAGCGCTCTGTCCAGATATGCGCAAGCACCTGCACGGTTTTTCCAAGGCCCATGTCATCGGCAAGAACTCCACCCAATCCAGAGGCACCGAGAAAGCCCAACCAGGCCAGACCTTCTTTCTGATAGGTCCGCAAAGTGCCCAGAAATCCATCGGCAGGCTCGCTGGTGATTTCGGCAGAATTGGCCAGCGAGCGCAGGCGATCCTGCTCCTTTGCGATGCGCTCGCGCCCATGCCAGGCAAGCTCGGGAATCTGGTCGAAGTCGTCCAGCAAATCGGCTTGCGCGCGTTTGACTCGCAACATGTTGCCGCGCGGCTGCGATGCGATGATGGCTTCAACCACATCGAGCATGCGACGAAGCCGGTCGAGCCTGAGCGGCACATAGCGGCGTTCGTCCAATGGTGCCAGCCAGACCGCTTCGGGCGCTTCGTTCTCGCCCGCCTCACGCGGAAAATTGGAATCGGCAAGCAGGTTTCTCAAAATGGGCAGCAGTTCGATGCTGTGACCATCCACATCCAGCGTCAGACCGAGTTCAAACCACTTGCCATGGGCACGGCTGGCAACATCAACCCGCCACTGCTTGGGTGCTTTCAGAAGTTCAACCGGAAAACCTTCCGAAAACTCCAGACGAAAGCCTGAACCCGAGAGCCTCGGCAGCAAATGCAACCAGTGATCCGGGGTCGCCAGCACGCCGCGACCCCGTTCAAGAACGAAATCACCCGCACGCAACACCGGATCACGATCGAAGTACACGCCCTCAACCTCACCGGCATCGGTCATATGCAGTTCGGCGAGTCGCTCCAGGGCATCGAGTTCTGCCGGTCCATTGCGGACGTCGTCTCCGGGCAAATCTTCGCCGCCACGCTGGCGCGTATGTGCGCACAGAGGCGCCAGTCGGCGACCGGCATAGTCGAAAGAAAGCCGCGCCGCGCCAATTGGCCTGCGATCCGGCCGCCCGCGAAACCAGGTCTTGATGCGGTGCGTAAAAAGTCTCAGGCAGGGTTGAGGAACAATTCGCTCGCCGTGATCCGCCTGCGAGCGCACCGGCGCATCGAGGCTCGGAAGATCGTCAAACAGATCGAAATTGTCATCACCAGTGGACATACGTTTGAACGCTAAGCGCAAAAATCAAGCCTCCAGTGTAGCGCCCTCGCCTGCAAGGTGAAGCCCTGTTCCTGAATAATCTGATGATTAAAAACTGCAAATCGGAGATTCGACTCCGCCACAACAAGCATCGTTTGGCCACGCGCACGCCTGAAGCTGGTGGCATCCGGAAAATCAGCTGCGAGCATGCGTGTCGCAACCATTCTCCGTGCGCGAAATTGGAGACGCTGAAAATCAGGCTCTAGGAAATTTTTCCTGAATCACTGCGCAAAATCTCCACGCAGTGCCTGTATCAATGCGATTGCCGCGAGCCCGGCAGTTTCAGTCCGCAACACGCGCGGACCCAGTCTGACCGGAATACAGCCATGTGCGGAAGCATGGCTGATCTCAGCGGTGCTGAATCCGCCTTCCGGTCCCACCAGGACGCTGATCGGACCACGCTCTGCCAGAAGCGTCGGCAGCGACTGAGCGGCCTCTGGATCCAGAATGAACGCCTGCCCCATTCGCTCTGATGTGCACCACTGCTCGAACTGCGTCACCGCATGCAGATGTGGAATCATGGTGCGCCCGCTCTGCTCGCAGGCTGAAATCATCACGCCGCGCCAATGCTCCAGTCGCTTGTGCTGGCGTTCCTGATTCAGGTTGACGTTGCACCGCTCGCTCTGGATGGGCACCACTTCACTCACACCCAGTTCGACCGCCTTCTGGATGGCCCAGTCCATGCGATCACCCTTGCCAATGCCTTGTACCAGCGTGACATGGAGCGGCGACTCAACGACCTCGTCATGGCGCAGGCCGATTCTCAGCTGGGCACTGCGTTTGGCGACGGACTCGATCCTCGCTTCAAACTCGCCACCCCGGCCGTTAAAAACGCGTAGTTCGGCACCTGCAGTCATGCGCAGCACCTGAATCAGATGTCGAAATGCCGATTCAGGCATCTCGAAAATCTCATCGCTGGCCAGCTCACGATCGAGAAAAACTCGCGTCAGTGCCATCTCACCTGCACCTGAATCCGGTCGCACCTTCTTGCGAATCTATTCACCGGTCGCCACATTGATGCTGTCGATGGCAATCTTGGCCATGGCCTCAACCTCACGTGGCTCGATGACATAGGGCGGCATGAAATAAATGACGTCGCCAAGCGGACGAAGAAGGACGCCAAAATCCTTGTGCACATTCAGAGCATGTCGATAGACGCGCAAGCCTCGTCGATCACTCGCCGGAAAGGATTTTTTTGTGGTTGGGTTCTTGGCCAGTTCCACCGCGAGGATCAGGCCTTGCTGGCGCACATCGGCAACATGAGGATGGCTGCGCAAGCTGGCCGTGGCTGACCACAGATACTGACCCAGCAGATTGACGCGCCCCATCCAGTCTTCCTGCTCAAAAACATCCAGGGTCGCCAATGCGGCGCGACAAGCGATCGGGTTACCCGAATAAGAATGAGAGTGCAGAAATGCCTTGCCGAGCCGATGCTCCGCAAAGAACGCTTCGTAAATTTCCTCACGGGTCATGACGCAGGCCAGCGGCAAGGTGCCTCCCGTCAGCCCCTTGGACAAGCACATAAAATCCGGTGTGATGCGCGCCCACTCGCTGGCGAACATTTTTCCGGTTCGGCCAAACCCGACGGCGATCTCATCGCAGATCAGATGGACGCCGTGGCGGTCGCAAGCCTCACGCAGCATCGACAGATACACCGCGTGATACATGCGCATGCTGCCGGCGCACTGCACCAGCGGCTCAACGATGACCGCCGACACCTCATGCGCATGACGCTCGAGCGCCAGCTCCATCTCAGCAAAGCGGCGGCGTGTGTGGTCTTCCCAGCTTTCGCCCTGCGCCCGTTCATAGCAATCAGGAGAACTGACGTAGATTGGCTGCATCAGGAGCGGCGCATAGGTATCGCGATAAAGACCGGTGTGTCCCACCGCCAGCGCGCCCAGGGTTTCGCCGTGATAGCCGTTGGTCAGTGCGATGTAGCGCTTCTTGTCTGGTTTGCCGACGTTCTGCCAGTAATGGAAGCTCATCTTCAACGCGACTTCGACTGCGGCGGATCCATTGTCGGCCAGGAAGCAACGATCCAGTCCGTCCGGCACCAGTTTGCACAACCGCTCCGCCAGCTCGATGGCAGGCTCGTGCGTGAATCCGGCAAAGATGACGTGATCGAGCTCATCAAGCTGCTGCTTGAGCGACGCCACAATGTGCGGATGCCGATGACCAAAGATGTTGGTCCACCATGAGCTGACGCCATCAAGATAGCGACGGCCGTCGTAGTCTTCGAGCCAGACACCTTCTGCCTTGCGGATCGGAATCAGCGGAATCGGCGCTTCGCCACCACCTTGATGGTCGTGCATCTGGGTGCAGGGCTGCCAGCCGTGAGCCAGGCTGCGCGCAACCCACTCTGCATTGCTTGCACTCATCAGATTGCCTTGATCAGGACCGCCGAATTGCGGCGATAGTTGTACAACTGCTGTCTTTGCATGGGCAGGTCTTCAATCTTTCCGGGCTTGAATCCGTGCTCCAGAAACCAGTGTGGTGTGTGTGTGGTCAGGGCAAAAATTTTCTTGATGCCCTGCGCGCGCGCTGTTTCTTCAGCTCGCGCCAGCAAGGCGGCAGCGCGCCCGGCACGCTGGTAGTCCGGATGCACGGACACGCAGCTGAACTCCGCCATATTGTTTTCCGCAAACGGGAACAACGCACAGCAGGCCACGACCAGACCATCACGGACCATGACATCGAAGGAGGCGATCTCCAGCTCCAGCTGTTCACGCGAACGTGGCACCAGGATGCCGGCATCTTCCTGCGGCTTGATCAGCGCGAGCACACCGCCCACATCCTCGACATTGGCTTCGCGAACCGACTCGTAATGTTCGTCCGCGTAAATCATCAGCCCCACCCCATCGCGGGTGTAAAGCTCACGCAGCAAAACACCTTCGGTATCGGCACCAATGAGATGAATACGCTTGACCCCGCATCTGCCCGCGGACAATGCAGAGGCCAGATAGCGACGATCCTGCTCGGCCATGTCATCGCCCGCCGCGAGCAGCGCAGTGCCCTGACTCAGGGAGAGTTGTCCGGCGTCTCCGGCATCGCTGGCCAGCTTCCAGCTGTCAGGGCTGGAGTTGGAGACAAAGACCAGCTTGTCAGCGCCGAGCACAGACGCCACTTCGGTCGCCACATCAGACGAGCGCAGATTGAAGATCTCTCCAGTGGGCGAATATCCCACCGGTGATACCAGCGCAATCCGGTCCTGCTCCAGAACAGCGCGAATGCTCTGCACATCCACGCGACGGACCTCGCCAGTATGTTGCAGGTCGACGCCATCCCGGATGCCCACCGGCCGCGCGGTCACCCAGTTTCCACTGGCCACGCGAATGCGCGCCCCGCTCATGGTGGTGCTCACCAGCGACGTTGAAAGACGCGCCTCCAGATCCATGCGCAGGCTTCCAACCGCCGCCTTGACCGCCTCCAGAGATGCCGGATCAGTAATGCGCAGCTCGCCGTGATAGTTGGGCTTCAGGTTCCTGCGGGTCATTTCCCGCTCGATCTGCGGACGCGCGCCATGTACCAGGACCAGCTTGGCACCCAGGCTGTGCAACAGCGCCAGATCGTAGACAAAGCTTTCGAAATCCGGGCGGTCTGCCACTTCACCGCCGAACGCCACCACGAACACGCGTCCGTTGTGGGCATGTACGTAGGGGGCGCTGGCGCGCAGGGCGGCGACGAATTCAGATGCTTGCATGACGCGATTATAGAGGCCTGCGTCCCGGCGTCCGCTCCGCAGCCTGCCAATTGGACCCGCGTCGCGCCGTATACTTGTGCGATGACCGAATCTACAGAAGACAGCCTCGACTACCTTGAGCTGAGCAGCCTGCTCAAGCTGGTCGGTTACACCGAAGCACCCGCTCACTTTCATGGCGCGCTTTGCGGCGCACTCTGCGTCCTCAACAATGGGCAGTTCGACATCGGTGCCCTGGTCATGGAAGGCGCCGACAGTGGCCAGCCACTGGACCCCAACTCCCGCATCGCTCTCGACAAACTCAGTCAGTCCTGCGCGGCTGATCTGATGTCCACCGACATGGTCTTTGAACCCCTGTTACCGCCTGACAGTACGCCCCTACGGATTCGTATCGAAGCCCTGGCTGCCTGGTGCGGTGGGTTCCTCTACGGTTTGTCGAGCAAGCAGAAGATCGACATCAAGAAGTTATCTGAAGAAGCGCGGGAAACCATCAAGGATCTGGCGCAGTTCACCAGCGCCGGCTTCGATGCCACGGGCGTGCCTGAAGAAGAAGAGGCCGCCTATGTCGAGCTGGTGGAGTACGTGCGCGTGGCCGCCCAGCTCCTGTTTCTGGAAATGCGCCCGCGGACGGCCTCGGTCGACGACGAATCCTCCACGCTGCACTAAGCCGATATCCTCGCCTTACCATCATGCGACTGAGTCCAGCAGACAAGACAGAACACCTCGAACGCCGCGTCGAGCTGATGAAACGCATTGGCAAGTCCGGCGTTGCCATCATTCCGGCAGCGCACGAGGCCGTGCGCGCCCGCGACACACATTATCGCTTTCGCCAGAACAGTGACTTTCAGTATCTGACCGGCTTTCACGAGCCCGAATCCATTGCGGTACTGGCACCGGGCCGGCCTGAGGGCGAGTTCATCCTGTTCGTGCGCCCCAAGGACAAGGAGCGGGAAATCTGGGACGGTCGCCGGGCTGGCCCGGCCGGGGCACGGCGCGGCTTTGGCGCGGATCAGGCTTTTGATCTCGACCAGTTTGATGTCCTGCTGCCACAGATTCTCAGCGGCCGCGATGCCCTGCACTACACCCTGGGTGATCAACCGGAGCTCGATGCTCACATCGCCCAGCTGCTGCGACATCTGCGGGAAGTCTCACGCCGTGGCGGCGCCGCTCCGGACACGATCATTGCACTGGAGTCCACGCTCCACGAGATACGTCTGTTCAAGCGGCCGGCCGAGATCGAGCTGATGCGTCATGCCTCGAAGGTCTCTGCCGCCGCCCACGTCGCTGCCATGCAGTTCACACGGCCCGGCCGCTACGAATGGGAAGTCGCGGCGCGCATTCATGCGGAATTCGAATCCAACGACATGCAGCCCGGCTACGGCTCCATCGTCGGTGGCGGGGACAATGCCTGCATCCTGCATTACGTGGAGAACAATGCACGATTGAAAGACGGCGATCTGTTGCTGATCGACGCCGGTGGCGAGTTTCGCGGCTACACCTCGGACATCACCCGCAGCTTTCCGGTAAATGGTCGCTTCACCGGCGAGCAGAAAGCGGTTTACGAAGTGGTGCTGGAGGCTCAGAAAGCTGCCATGCGAAAGATGAAGCCGGGCGCATCCAGCGCCAAGCCGCACGAGGCGGCAACCAGGAAACTGACCGAGGGCATGGTTGCCCTGGGCCTGCTCAAGGGCGATCCGGATGAGCTCATCGCGCAGGAGAAACATCGCCAGTTCTATATGCATGGCACCGGCCACTGGCTGGGCATGGATGTACATGACGTGGGTCGCTACAAGATTGCCAACAAGCCACGTCGTTTTGAACCTGGCATGGTCATGACAGTGGAACCCGGCCTGTATATCGCACCCGGCACCCGCGGCGTCAGCAAAAAATTCTGGGGCATCGGCATCCGTATCGAGGACGACATCCTGATCACCCAGGACGGTCACGAGGTACTGACCTCCGACGTTCCCAAGCGCGTGGGTGAAATCGAAGCCCTGATGGCCGGGTGAGCAGCATCAATACTCATTCTGAAGCGCCGGCCGGCACGAGCCAGCCGTATGACGTCGCCATTGTCGGCGGCGGTCTGGTTGGTTGCAGTCTCGCAGTTGCCCTGCGCCGGCAAGGGCGCAGGGTGGTCTTGATTGAGGCCCAGCCGCCCCGGGCCGGGAGCGCATCCTGGGACGAGCGTTGCATCGCGCTCAATGCCGGTTCGCGAGACATTCTGGAATCTCTGGATCTGTGGGCGGCGCTGTCGCCCGCCTGCGAGCCCATCCTTTCCACGCATATTTCAGAACGCGGCCGCTTCGGCGCGGCGCGGTTTTCAGCCGAGCAGGCCGGGCTGCCGGCGCTGGGATACAACACGCCCATGCGCGCCATCAACGACCTGCTCTGGCAATCGGCTGCGCAGGCGCAGGTCGACATCCTGCGGCCGGCTTCCGTCACGGGCTTGCAACTGCTGGCAAACAGCGTGCTGCTGACCCTTGAAACCGAGTCCGTGAGTTCCAGTTTGCATGCACAGCTTGTCGTTGCAGCAGATGGTGCGCGTTCGGCCGTCCGCAGTCTGCTCAAGCTCGGTGCAGATGAACGCGAGTATGGCCAGCACGCCGTCGTGACCGCCGTACGTCCGCAGTTTCCACATGCAGGCGTCGCCTACGAGCGATTCCTCAGCTCCGGTCCCTTGGCCCTGCTGCCCAAGCCCGATGACGAACAGGGCCACGCATGCTCGCTGGTCTGGACCCTGCCTTCGGACCAGCTCGAAACCTTTCTCAAGCTCAGCGACGATGCCTTCGTCGATAAGGCGATGGATGCATTTGGCGAGCGGCTCGGCAAGCTCTCCAGTCCCGGCCGGCGGATGAGCTATCCGCTGACGCGGGTCATGAGCGACGCCCTGACTGCTCCACGTACGGTCTTTATCGGCAACGCTGCGCAGAGCCTGCATCCGGTTGCGGCGCAGGGTTTCAATCTCGGTTTGCGCGATGCGGCCACCCTCGCCGCGCTAATCGGTCCGGTGCCCGACCCCGGCGACGCGCAGGTGCTCGAGACCTATCGTGACAAGCGCCTGTCCGATCGAAAGCAGGTTTCCGAATTTACCGACCGCCTGGTCCGCCTGTTCTCCAATGCGGTTCCGGGGCTGCGCGGCCTGCGTCACCTCGGACTGATGCTGCTCGAATTCGACAGCCCAGTGCGACAGAACATCCTGAGCCAGAATCTGGGAATGAAAGGCTCACGACCGCTGCTTCAGAACTCATGAGCACACAGCGACCCGCATGCGATATCGCCATCATCGGCGGCGGCATCGTCGGCCTGACAGCCTATCTTGCGCTGCGCCTGCAAGGTTTCGATGTGCGCCTGATCGAACGCGGCAAAGTGCCAGTGCTGTCTCCACCGGATCCCGATGCAGCGTATGACCCGCGGGTCTACGCTATCACCCCCTCTTCGGCAGAACTGCTCAGGACGCTGGAGATCTGGCAGCAGCTGGACATGAAGCGCGTAGCCCCGATCAGGCAGATGTGCGTGTGGGACCAGCAGCCCGCCGATGCGCTGAAGTTCGACGCTACTGCGCAGGGTCTGGGCTGGATCATGGAGCACCGCCCGATCAGCCATGCGCTATGGGCCACGGTCGACGCGGCGCATCTCATTACAGAGTGTCAGGTCGAGCACATGCAGATCGACGATGACGGGGTTGAAATGCAGCTATCCGATGACAGTTGCTTGCGCGCACAACTACTGGTCAGCGCGGAGGGTGCAGGTTCCAGCATTCGTGACTTCGCGGGCATCGAGACTACCGGCTGGGACTACAAGGCCAAAGCCATCGTTTGTCATCTGAAGACCTCCTTGCAGCATGACGGTCAAGCGCTCCAGCGATTCCTGAAGACCGGCCCCCTGGCCCTGCTGCCGCTGGCCGATGGTCGTCGTTCACTGGTCTGGTCAGCGGACAATGCCGAAGCCGAGGCGCTGCTCGCACTGGATGATGCCGCGTTCGCCCGCCGGCTTGAGGAGGCAACGCAATCTGTGGCAGGGACGGTACTGGCCAGCAGCGAACGCATCAGTTTCCCGCTGCGGCTGTTGCACGCTAGCCAATACGTCTCCGAGCGCTGCGTCCTGGTCGGCGACAGCGCGCATGTCGTCCACCCACTCGCCGGGCAAGGTCTGAATCTGGGACTCGCCGATGTCGCGGAACTGACGCGAGTCCTGAGCGAGGCGCGACAGCAGAAGCGCAGCTGGAGCGCGCTGCGAACGCTCAAACGCTATGAACGCGCCCGTGCTGCGGAGAATCTGGAAATGCTCGGCCTGACCGACGCACTCAACAAGGCTTTCTCTTTGGATGCAAAGTCTTGGCACCGGGTTTTGAGCTTCGGCATGAACACCATTAATCGCATCGAGCCACTCAAGCAGCTGCTTTCTGCGCGCGCTGCCGGGCGCTCCTGACAGCCAAGCCACGTTCTGCTTGGCGAACCGCGTTTTCATCGCCCCCGCGCATGTCATGGCTACCGGCCTGCGGCCTGAGCCGGTATAGTCGGCCCACGATATCAATCCGTGTGCGAGAGACCGTCACTGTGACGGCGCCGAAGGCGCAACACCGCTCGTCAATCGCTCAGGCAAAGGGAGCACGCGGAAAGTAGGTCGCAAGACCTATATATCGACTCTGGAGAGCGTCCACATTCGTGGACCACCGATGGGGCAAGGTCGCGAAGGCGTACCTGAACTCTCAGGTCCGGTGAGGTTTGCCGGGAAGACAGAGGGGCGATCACCATTGGCTTATTTTTTGCCGGCAAGGGATCGCATGCTCAAACAAACTGCTCTTATTGAACAACACCGCCAACTCAAGGCGCGTCTGGTGGATTTTGCCGGCTGGGAAATGCCCATCCAGTACGCCTCGCAGATGGACGAGCACCACGCCGTACGCAGCAAGGCCGGCATGTTCGACGTGGGCCACATGTGCGGAGTCGATCTTCACGGCGCGCGCGTCCGCGAGTTCCTGCGCTATCTGCTCGCCAACGATGTGGACAAACTCAAGAATGCGGGCAAGGCGCTCTACACCTGCCTGCTGCGCGAAGACGGCGGCATTCTCGATGACCTGATCGTCTACTTCCTCAGCGAAGACTATTTTCGTCTGGTCGTGAATGCCGGTACGGCCGAAAAGGACATCGCCTGGATTCAATCCAAGGCTGGCGCCTTTGACGTGCAGGTCAAACCGCGCACTGACCTCGGCATCCTCGCAGTCCAGGGCCCTGAAGCGCGCAAGCTGGTCGAAGCTCAGTTGCCACCCGGGCTCGCGCCGCGCGCCGCTGCGCTCAAACCCTTCAATGCCTGCGCGCAGGGCGATCTGTTTGTCGCGCGCACCGGATATACCGGTGAGGATGGTTACGAACTGCTCGTTCCGCACGATCAGCTCGCTCCGCTCTGGGAAAATCTGCTCGCCGCTGGCGTCACGCCCTGCGGTCTGGGCGCACGCGATACCTTGCGACTCGAGGCGGGCATGAATCTCTACGGTCAGGACATGGACGAAACCGTCACGCCGCTGGAATCAGGTCTGGCCTGGACGGTTGCCCTCAATCCAGGCCGTGATTTCATTGGCCGTTCTGTCCTCGAAAAGCAGCAAGGCGAGTCGCACTCGGTGCAGGTTGGCGTGCTGCTCGAAGAGCGCGGCGTGCTGCGCGCCCACATGAAAATTCGATTCGCATCCGGGGCGACCGGCGAGCTCACCAGTGGTGGCTTCGGCCCCACGCTGAAGCGATCCATCGGCCTGGCTCGCATCCAGCCTACTGACGAGACCGACTGCGAAGTCGAGATTCGCGGCAAGTGGCAGGCAGCGCGAATCGTCAAACCACCGTTTGCCCGCAACGGCCAATCCCTTCTCAAGTAACCAGCCAATCAACTTTTTTCGGAGTCCTGTCTCGATGAGCAATTCACCCAATGATCTGAAATACGCCGCGTCCCACGAGTGGGTGCGCCTCGAAGCCGATGGCAGCCTGACCATTGGCATTACCGACCACGCGCAGGAAGCCCTTGGCGATCTGGTCTTTGTGGAAGCCCCCGCTGTCGGATCTGCACTCAATGCCAGCGCAGCCTGTGCGGTGGTGGAATCGGTCAAGGCAGCATCGGATGTCTACGCACCGGTCGCCGGAGAAGTCATTGCCCAGAATGAGGCGCTCGCCGATGCCCCGGAACTGATCAACAGCGACCCCTATGGCGAAGGCTGGATCTGGAAAATGAAACCGGGCAATGCCGGCGATCTGGATGCCCTGCTCGATGCGGCTGCCTACGAGAAAACACTCGACGACGCCTGAATATCCGGCCCGCTCGATTGCACTGCCTTCCCTGCCCTGATTCTGCACGCCTGAAATAGTCATGCCTTTTATTCCGCATACCGAAAGTGACGTCAAAACCATGCTGGAGCGCATTGGCGCCCCCAGCATCGAAGCTCTTTTTGACGAAATTCCAGCTGACCTGCGCTACGGCAAGCTCAAGGGCGTACCGGACGCGCTCTCAGAGATGGACGTTACCCGGCTGATGTCCGAGCGCGCCGCGCAGGATGGCCGCCTGATCAATTTCTGCGGTGCCGGCGCCTACGAGCACCACATCCCGGCGGCCGTGTGGGAAATCACCACGCGCGGAGAGTTCTATTCCGCCTATACGCCGTATCAGGCGGAAGCCAGCCAGGGCACCCTGCAGTTGCTGTACGAGTACCAGACCATGATGTCTGAGCTCACCGGCATGGAAGTATCCAATGCCTCTCTGTATGACGGCGCCAGTGCACTGGCCGAAGCCCTGCTGATGGCAGCGCGAGCCAACCGCACGAATCCGTCGATGCGTGTGCTGCTGCCACAGGCATTGCACCCCTACTATCGCGAAGTCGTGCAGAGCTGCACCTCCGCCCAGGGCATCGTCTGCGAGATGTTGCCGATCGACCCTGCCAGCGGAAAGACGGACATCAAGTCGCTGGATGCCATTGCTGGCGACGCACCTACCGCCGTGGTCATTGCGCAGCCCAATTTCTTCGGCCTGATGGAAGATGTGGATGCGCTCACCGACTGGGCCCATGAGCGAAACGCATTGGTGGTGGCGGTGGTGAATCCGGTATCGCTGGCCCTGCTCAAACCACCGGGCCAATGGGGAAGCAAAGGTGCCGATATTGTCTGCGGAGAAGGCCAGCCACTCGGTGCTCCGCTGGCCAGTGGCGGACCTTATTTCGGCTTCCTGACCGCACGTCAGGCGCTGGTGCGTCAGGTGCCTGGGCGCATTGTTGGCCGCACAGTCGACGTGGATGGCAAGCAGGGTTTTGCCCTGACCCTGCAGGCTCGTGAGCAGCACATCCGCCGCGCGAAGGCGACGTCCAATATCTGCACCAATCAGGGCTTGCTGGTGACCGCCGCCACCATTCACCTGTCGCTTCTGGGCCCGCAGGGCTTGGCGAAGGTCGCTTCGAGCTGCGTGCAGAACACGCGCAAGCTGGTGGACAGCCTGTGCCAGATCGACGGTGTGGAACGCATCTTTGACGGCGCGCATTTCCACGAGACCGCATTGAGGCTGCCAAAGAAAGTGGCGCCCGTGCTCGAAGCGCTTGCCGAGCAGGGCATCTTTGGCGGCTTTGATCTGAGCCGGCATTTCCCCGAATTGGGCGATGCCTTGCTGGTCTGCGCCACGGAAACACGCAATGAAGCGGACATTCAGCAGTATCAGGCGACACTCAAGAACATCCTCAGCAGTTAGAACAACACCGAACCGGAGAATCAAATGGCAAAAGTGACACTTCAAGGCAACGCTTTTCAAACCAATGGTGATCTGCCTGCAGTGGGATCAGATGCACCGGGCTTTCGTCTGGTTGCGGCAGACCTCAAAGACACGACTCCGCACGACTTCGCCGGCAAGACGAAGGTCCTCAACATTTTCCCGTCAGTTGATACACCCACCTGCGCCACCAGCGTACGCAAGTTCAACGAGAAGGCTGGCCAACTCAAGGACGTGGTTGTCCTGTGCGTCTCCGCAGACCTGCCTTTTGCTCAGTCCCGTTTCTGCGGCGCTGAGAATCTTGAAAACGTGAAGACCTTGTCCCTGATGCGCGGCGGACAGTTTGCGAAAGATTATGGCGTGTTCATTGAAAACGGCCCGCTCGCCGGTCTGACTGCGCGCGCGGTCGTGGTTCTCGATGCCGACAACAAGGTGACCTACACCGAACTGGTCACGGAAATTGCGGACGAACCGAACTACGAAGCCGCACTCAAGGCTATCGGCTAGCCGCTATTGCAAGCGCCTTGCTGTCGCCTGTTTGGCAGCAAGGCACCTTTTACAAGTAACAACTTCGACGGACTCATGGAACTGATCTTCGAGCACTCCTCTCCCGGTCGCGGCGCGTTCGCGCAGCACCCGCCTTCGGCAATCGACATGGACGGCATCCCACAGGAACTGCGTCGCCAGACGCCACCGGGATTGCCGGAAGTCTCCGAGATGCAGGCCGTGCGTCATTACACCCGGTTGTCCGGCCTGAACTTCAGCATCGATACGCACTTTTATCCGCTGGGTTCCTGCACCATGAAGTACAACCCGCGCGCCTGTAACAAGCTGGCGATGCTGCCGCAGTTTCTGGGTCGTCATCCGCTGGCTCCGGTATCGCATTCGCAGGGTTACCTGTCCTGCATGTTCGAGCTGCAGGAAATGCTGCGGGAGGTCACCGGCATGGCCGCGGTTTCGCTTACGCCGATGGCCGGCGCGCAAGGCGAATTTGCCGGTGTTGCCATGATCCGCGCCTATCACCAGGCGCGTGGCGACGAAGGCCGCCGCGAAATTCTGGTACCTGATGCTGCTCATGGCACCAATCCCGCGACCGCCACCATGCTGGGTTACGTGGCACGCGAGATTCCCACCAATGCCGAAGGCGACGTGGATCTGGAGAAGCTCAAGGAAGCCGTCGGTCCGCAGACCGCCGGCATCATGCTGACCAACCCCAGCACGCTGGGCGTGTTCGAACGCGAGATTCGCGAGATCTCCGGCATCGTGCACAAGGCAGGCGGTCTGCTGTATTACGACGGCGCCAACCTCAACGCCATTCTGGGCAAGGTCCGCCCGGGCGACATGGGCTTTGACGTCATTCACATGAACCTGCACAAGACCTTCTCCACCCCGCATGGCGGAGGCGGACCGGGTGCCGGCGCAGTGGGCGTTTCCGAACGGCTCAAGCCCTTCATGCCCATTCCGGTTGTTGGCCGCGATGAGAACCAGGGATACCGCTGGCTCTCGGAAGATGACCTGCCGCAGTCGATCGGACGCCTGTCAGCATTCATGGGCAACGCGGGCGTTCTCATGCGTGCATATATCTACGCACGGCTTCTGGGCCGCGAAGGCATGCACCGGGTTGCCGAATTTGCAACGCTCAATGCCAACTACCTGCAGGTCCAGCTGCAGAAGAAGGGATTTGATCTCGCCTTCCCGACTCGCCGCGCCAGTCACGAATTCATCGTGACCCTGAAAAAGCAGAAGCAGGAACTGACACTCACCGCAACAGACATGGCCAAGCGATTGCTCGACTATGGCTTCCATGCACCGACGGTTTATTTCCCGCTGCTGGTACCAGAGTGTCTGCTGATCGAGCCGACCGAAACCGAAGATCTAAAGACGCTGGATTCCTTCATCGATGCCATGGTGTCGATTTGGGAAGAAGCCAAGACCGACATCGAGAAGATCAAGGGCGCGCCGTGGACGCTCCCGGTTCGCAGACTCGACGACGTGCGGGCGGCTCGCCAGCTTGATCTGCGCTGGGACGCCACAAGCGCCTGATGGCCGACGGCATGAAGGGCTGGCCCCGATTGCTGCGGGCCTGGCGCGTTTCCTACAAGGGGCTGGCTTGGGCGCTGCGCGAGGAAGAAGCCTTTCGCATCGAGTTCGTGCTGTTTGTACTGCTGGCTCCGCTCGCCCTGTGGCTGGGCGACAGTGGCCTGGAACGCGCGGTGCTCCTGCTCTCACTGTTGCTGGTCCTGCTGGTGGAACTGCTCAACACAGCGGTTGAAGCTGCAATCGATCGCATTGGTAAGGAGCACCACCCACTTTCGGGTCTGGCCAAGGATCTGGGCTCGGCCGCCGTGCATATTTCACTGCTGCAGGTGCCCGTCATCTGGGGCCTGATCTTGTTTGGATAGGGCCCTGCCCCTTTCCGGTTGCACTTTCTTCTTTCAATTCAATATCGACACAGGGGATTCATGTGAGCGCACTTATCTGCGGGTCTTTCGCCTACGACACCATCATGGTGTTCCCGGGCTACTTCAAGAACGAAATCCTGCCGGACAAGGTTCATATCCTGAATGTTTCCTTCTTGGTGCCGGAACTGCGCCGCGAGTTTGGTGGTTGTGCGGGCAACATTGCCTACAACCTGCACCTGCTCGGTGGTGACGCCAAGCCGATGGGAACCGTCGGCAAGGATTTTGATGCCTACGCGGAGTGGATGAAGAAGACCGGTGTCTCGCAGGATTGCATTCAGAAGGTCGACGATGCCTACACCGCGCAGGCCTACATCACGACCGATCTGGACGACAACCAGATCACTGCTTTTCATCCGGGTGCGATGAGCTTTGCACACCAGCAGGACATCGTAACCAAGGACGTCAAGTTCGGCACGGTGTCTCCCGACGGGCGCGATGGCATGTTGCTGCACGCAACGCAGTTTGCAGAAGCCAATATTCCCTTCATCTTTGATCCGGGTCAGGGCCTGCCCATGTTTGGCGGTGAAGAGCTGACCGATTTCATCGACAAAGCCACGTACGTCGCCGTCAATGACTACGAGGGTGAAATGCTGTCCGAACGCACCGGTCTTTCGCTCAAGAAGATTGCTGAACGGGTGGATGCCCTGATCGTGACCCGTGGCGGCAAGGGTTCGCACATCTTCCACAAGGGTCAGGTCATTGAAGTGCCTTGCGCCAAGGCGGAATCCTTGGCCGACCCGACGGGTTGTGGCGATGCCTACCGTGGCGGCTTGCTGTATGGCCTGCTCAACGGCATGGATTGGGAGACCACCGGTCGAATTGCGAGCCTGATCGGCGCGATCAAGATTGAACGCCTCGGGCCACAGAATCACAAGGTCACACCCGAAGCCTTCCGCGAGCGCTTCAAGAAAGAGTTCGGACGAGACATCTAAACCCGTCCGCGGGGAACATGACCGCAACTTCCGACCTGCCAGTGATGGAAATTCTGACCCTTCACTGCGGTCGGGAGCCTGCGCCGCGTTAGACTCAGCGCATGGAACTTCCGGTCATCCAGAGAATAGGCACCGCACTGCGCACGCAGAGAGTCGCGCGCGAGTTCGGAATGGAACCGCTCGCCCGTGTTCTTGCGGCCTATCTTCCGGAAGACCAGATCAGGGAAGTCCGCCGCGCTTACGAGTTCGGCGCAAGAGAACATCAGGGCCAGAAGCGCAAAGCCGGCGAGCCCTACATTTTTCACCCGTTGGCGGTCGCCCGCATCCTCGCCGAGATGCGCATGGACGCAACGACACTGGTCGCGGCGATCCTGCACGACGTTATCGAGGATACCGGCGTCTCGAAGGATGAGGTCTCACTGAAATTCGGCAAGGACGTTGCCGAATTGGTCGACGGTGTTTCCAAGATCGGCAAGATCGAAGGCATGAGCCGGGCCGAGCGTCAGGCAGAAAGCTTCCGCAAGCTGTTGTTGGCGATGACGCAGGATCTGCGCGTCATCCTGATCAAGCTCGCCGATCGTCTGCACAACATGCGCACGATCGATTCCATGAGCAGCGAGCAGCGCAAGCGCATCTCGCGCGAGACGCTGGATATCTACGCGCCCATCGCCCAGCGTCTGGGCATTCATTCCATGCGGGTAGAGCTTGAAGACCTCGCCTTCAGCAATTTGTACCCCAAACGATTCTCTGCACTGGCAACCAGCATTGCCAAGCAGATGGGCGATGCCAAGAAGCTGGTCAAGCAAGTGGAGCAAAAGCTCTCAAAGCATCTGCGCGAAGAAGGCATCGGCGCAACGGTGGTCGGCCGCGACAAGAACGTCTACAGCGTCTATCAGAAGATGCGACGCAAGAAGCTGCGGCTACTCAATGTCATGGACCTTCTGGGCTTTCGCATCATCGTGTCCAAAGTCGACGACTGCTATCGCACCCTGGGTGTCGTACACCACGTCTACAAGCCCGTACCGGGCTATTTCGACGACTACATTGCCAATGCCAAGGGCAATGGCTATCAGTCATTGCACACCACCTGCATTGCGCCGGGCGGCAACAAGATCGAAGTCCAGATTCGCACGCGCGACATGCACCATGTATCTGAGGCCGGAATCGCCGCGCACTGGCAGTACAAGCTGGGCGGCAACGAAACCCAGCTCGGCCCGCAGCGTCGAGCACGCGAATGGCTCAAGACGGTGTTCGACGAATTTGGTTCCGACGGATCCATCGAGTTCATCGAAGGCGTCAAGGTTGATCTGTTCCCGGACGAGGTCTATGTCTTCTCGCCCAAGGGTGACATCCGCCGCTTGCCCAAGGGCGCAACGCCGGTGGATTTTGCATATTCGGTACACAGCGAACTGGGTGATCGCTGCGTGGCCGCGCGCATCGACGGCAGCCTTGAGCCGCTGCATTCACAGGTGAAATCGGGACAGACCATCGAGATCATCACTGCACGTCATGCGCGCCCGAACGCTGCATGGCTGCATTTCGTGAAGACGGCCCGAGCACGAAGCCACATCCGCAATTTCCTGCGTCACCAGCGTGAGGACGAGGCAATTCGCCTGGGCAGGAGACTGCTGGAAATTGCCTTGCGCGAGTTGAGTATTCCGCTCACCGCTCTGCGCAATGCGCAAAGCGACCAGGTCCTTGAAAGCTTCGGCCTGACCGATATCGAGGAACTCTATGCCGCCATCGGAACGGGGCAGCGTCTGGCGCCGCTGGTAGCCCGTCGCTTCCTGCCGGATACCGAAGATGGCGCGGTTGAAGCCGGAGACGGGTCCGCACTGGCCATCGAAGGCACCGAAGGCATGATTCTGGACTACGGCAAATGCTGCCGTCCGATTCCGGGTGATCAGATTCGCGGTAGTGTCAGCGTGGGTCGCGGCATTGTTGTGCACCGGACAGACTGCCGGGATGCCAAGGCGCGCCCGCAAGACTGGATTCCGCTGGTTTGGGCCGATAACGTTGAAGGCGATTACCACTGCGAGATTTCCATGCGCTCGCTCAACAAGCGCGGACTTCTGGCCAAGGTCACATCCGAAATTGCAGACGCAGAATCGAGCATCGAGAACGTGCAGATGGCCGATCGCGCCGGAAGCGAGGCGGTTGAAACGCGGATCACCATCACGGTCAAGAACCGGGTCCATCTGGCGCGGGTGTTGCGCCGAATCCGACGCATCGATGGTGTCGAAAGAGTTGCACGGACTTGATCGCGCCTGAGCGCTCTGCAGCCAAGGCTGCGCCTGCAGACTGATGCGTCCCAATCGCCTGCCACCTGCCCCTGGCTCTGAAGGCGACAAACCTTCCTTTGAGGTTCTTCGCCAGCTACTACCCTATCTGAAGGAGTTTCCGGCAAGAGTCTTCGTAGCCGCGGCCTGCCTGCTGCTGGCCAAGCTCAGCGCAGTCGCGATGCCGCTGGTGCTGAAACACATCGTAGACCAGCTCGATACAGGACAGAACGCTGTACTGATCGTCCCGGTCGCATTGCTGCTCTTCTACGGCCTTTTACGTTTCGGCAATGTCTTGCTCGGCGAACTCCGCGATCTGGTTTTTGGCCGGGTCACGGAGCGCGCGATTCGCCGGGCTTCGCTGGATGTGTTCAAGCATCTTCACAAGCTCGATCTCGCATTTCATCTGGAACGCCAGACCGGCGGTGTCGCGCGCGACATAGAACGAGGCGTGTCGGGCATCAGCTTCCTGCTGCGTTTCATGCTGTTCAACATCGCACCTACCCTGCTCGAACTGGCGCTGGTCGCTGCCATCCTGCTGGTCAACTACGGTGCCAGCTTTGCTGTGATCACCACCTTGTCGGTTGTCGGATACGTTGCGTTCTCCATCGTGGTGACGGAGTGGCGAACCAAGCATGTGCGCGAGGCCAACCGGCTCAACTCGCGCGCCTCGCAACGTTCCGTGGACTCTCTGCTGAATCACGAGACCGTGAAGCTGTTCAGTGCAGAGAAGCGCGAGGCCGAGGAATACGATCGCTTTTTGTCCGAATGGGAAATCGCCGCCCAGCGTAACCGGATCAGTCTGGCCGGTCTGAATCTGGGCCAGGCCATGATCGTGGCCGGCGGCATGACCTGGATGCTGATTCTTGCCGCCAACGGCGTTGCGCAGGAGCAACTCTCCATCGGCGATTTCGTTGCGATAAATGCCTACATGTTGCAGCTATTCCTGCCGCTGAATTTTCTCGGTTTTGTCTATCGGGAAATCCGGCGTGCACTGGTCGACATGCAGCGCATGTTTTCTCTACTCGCGATCAAGCCGGCAGTTGCGGACATCGACAATGCGCCCGCGCTCGCGCTTGAAAAAGGCGCCATTCGTTTTGAGAACCTCAGTTTTGGCTACGTGCCGGACCGGCAGATTCTCCACAATGTGTCTTTCGAAATCCCCAGCGGCCGGAAGCTGGCTGTCGTCGGCTCCAGTGGGGCCGGAAAGTCGACGCTGGCTCGCCTGTTGTTCCGCTTCTACGAACCTGACGCGGGCCGCATCACCATCGACGGCACTGATATTCGACAGGTCAGTCAGGAGAGCCTGCGAAAGCATATTGGCGTTGTCCCGCAGGACACGGTCTTGTTCAACGACACGCTGGCGTACAACCTTTCCTACGGCTGTCCCGAGGCTAGCGAAGCAGACATTCGGCGTGCAATTCAGACCGCTCATCTGGACGCTTTCGTCAACGCGCTACCAGAAGGGCTACAAACGCAAGTCGGCGAACGTGGTCTGAAACTGTCAGGCGGAGAAAAGCAACGTGTTGCCATCGCTCGTGCATTGCTGCGTGAACCCTCCATTCTCATTTTTGATGAAGCAACGTCCTCGCTGGATTCCCGCTCTGAAGCTGCCATCCTCGCGGCGCTCAAAGACGCTGCGCAACATCGGACAACACTGGTCATCGCCCACCGGCTTTCGACCATCACGGACGCCGACGAGATTCTGGTTCTTGAGCACGGCAGGATTGTTGAACAAGGCACGCACTCAGAGCTGATTGCGAACGATGGCCATTACGCAAGCCTCTGGAATATGCAGCTGCGCGATCAACTCTGACGATTTTTCCCGCCCCTTGCAGGATTCAAACTCGGGGCACAGAATCAAGGCACAAAAAGTGAGGTCATCACTCAGGTGACCCGTTCATGCGATCCAGGAGATTACAGATGAAAGCTATTCGCAGATCCCTGTTTACGATTGGCATGGGAGGTGCGGCACTGTGCGCACCGCTTGCAAGCCAAGCCCTCAGCTTCGAGTTTGGCGACGTCTCCGCCAGCCTGGATACCACGGTCTCTGTCGGCGCTTCCATGCGTACCGAAGACGCGCAGGATTCACTGATAGGTATCGCAAACGGCGGCACTTCACGGTCCGTCAATGATGATGACGGCAACCTCAACTACGAAAGCGGCGACCTGGTATCTGCTGCGATAAAAGCGACACACGATGTTGAGTTGCGCTACGGGCAATCCGGAATTTTTGCCCGCACCTCGTATTTCTACGACGCGCAGGCAGACAGTGATCGCGAGTACTTCGGCAAGCGCGGAAAGGACAGGCTGGTTTCTGAAATCACCATGCTTGACCTGTTCTACTACGCCAATTTCCGGCTCGATGGAAAGCCCGCAACCATCCGACTCGGCAATCAGGTCGTGAACTGGGGCGAAAGCACCTTCATCCAGAATGGCATCAATGCCGCCAATCCGGTTGACGTCGCCAAGTTGCGCACGCCGGGCTCCGAGCTCAAGGAAGCCTTGTTGCCAGTTCCCATGCTCTGGGGCTCGGCATCACTCAGCAATTCTTTGAGCCTGGAAGCGATGTGGATCTGGAATTTCAAGGAAATTGAAATTGATCCTCGCGGAAGCTTCTTCTCCACCAACGACTTCCTGTCGGATGATGGCACCACGGCTTACACCGGTTTCGGTCGCCGTAACGATCAACACAACAATACGGCGTTTATGGGTGCAAACACCGGCGTCGTCGCGCTTGGCGTCCCACGCACCTTCAGCATGGGCGAACCAGAGCGCAAAGCGGATCAGTACGGTTTCGCGCTGCGCTACTTCGCGGATTGGCTGAATTCCACTGAGTTCGGTCTGTTTTACACCAAGTACCACAGCCGAATTCCGCTGGTCTCAATCCTTCGTGCCACCAACCAGGCCAGCACTCCGGCGCGCGTCCTGACCAGTGCCTTCTACGCGGATTATCCAGAAGACATCGAACTGTACGGCCTGTCCTTCAATACCGACGGCCCCTTTGGTATCGCATTGCAGGGCGAATACTCCTATCGACCCAATCTGCCGGTACAGCTTGCGGCGACGGAGGTTTTGCTTGCCGGCCTGCGGCTGCCGAACACCATCGACGCCGCTGAGGGCGTGAACTCTGCAACCGCTCCGACGCAGTTCGACGGTTTCCGTCGTACCGCTGCGCATCAGGCGCAGATCACTGCGACCAAGGCTTTCGGACCCACGTTTGGAGCCAATCAGTTCGTGATCTTGGCCGAGGCCGCAGTCAACAAGCTTGAACTGGACAAGGATCTTCTGTTCAACGGACCCGGCGCAGGACTGCCGTCTTGCAGAAACCCGGCGGCTGCAGGCGGCATCCTGGTGGTGCTGTCCAATGGCTCCTGCCAGGAAAACGTGGGTGGCGGCTATATGGACCGGACTTCATGGGGTTATCGCCTGGTCAGTGGGCTGACCTATGAAAACGCCATTGGTGCGGCAAGCCTGTCCCCAAGACTGGTGTTTGCACATGACGTGAACGGTGTTGGCCCCAATTTCAATCAGGATGCAAAGGCCATCACTGCGGGTGTGGGCATGAACTATCTGCAACGCTGGCAGGCTGAACTGAGTTACACCACCTTCTTTGACGGGCGCAACTATTCCGGGACCGATCCATTCCCGCCAGGCACCCCGGTGGGTGGCTCCCCGATCGGTGGCGATGCCACGCAGTCACAATCATTCAATACCAGCGCCAACCCTAACGAAGACAGAGATTTTGTCTCCCTCAACATCTCATACGCATTTTGATGCGACCTTCGGAGCAATGGAGCTATTCATGAAAAGAAATCTGATCGTTGCAGCCATGGCCGCTGCATTTACCGCCTCCAGCTGGGCAGCTGTTTCACCCGAACAGGCAGCCGCGCTGGGTACCACGCTAACCCCCATGGGCGCGGAGAAAGCCGGTAACGCGGCCGGCACCATCCCCGAGTGGACCGGCGGACTCACAGAACCTGTCGCGGGCTTCAAACCCGGGGGGCACTATCCCGACCCGTACCCGACGGACAAGCCGAAGTTCACCATCGACGCCAGCAACATGGCGCAGTACAAGGCCAATCTTTCGCCTGGTCAGATGGCGCTGATGGAGCGTTATCCGAACTGGAAGATGAAGGTCTACCCGACCCGGCGCAGCGCCGCGTTTCCTCAAGGCATCTATGACGAGACCCGTGCCAACGCAACCAAGGTGAAACTGGTGGAGCCCGGCGTTGGATTTACGGGAACCACCGGTGGGACGCCTTTCCCCATTCCGCAGAATGGACTGGAAGTGATATGGAACCACATCACGTCCTACAAGGGTGATACCTACCGTACTTCCTGGTCGCAAGCACCGGTCACACAGGGAGGCGATTACAATCTGGTGAGCTTTGATTACGAGTTTGACTTCGTCTACTCGCATCAGGGCAAGCGTCCGGAGGAACGTGAGGACAATCTCCTGTTCTACTTCCTGCAGATCATCACGGCTCCATCACGACTGGCCGGCGGACTGTTGCTGGTACACGAATTTGCCGATCAGGTCACGCAACCGCGCAAGGCCTGGACCTATAACCCCGGCCAGCGACGCGTCCGCCTTGCCCCCAATGTGTCCTATGACAACCCGGGAACCGCGGCCGATGGTTTGCGTACAAACGATGATTTCTTCATGTACAACGGTGCGACCGATCGCTACGACTGGAAGCTCATCGGCAAGAAGGAAATGTACGTCCCCTACAACAGCTATGTGATCAATGGCCCGACGCTCAAGGTCAAGGATGTACTGCGGGCTGGCCACGTGAACCCCGAACCTGCGCGCTACGAGTTGCATCGCGTATGGCAGGTCGAGGCCACCGTCAAACCGGGCACCTCGCATCTGTACAAGAAGCGCGTGTTCTACATCGATGAGGACAGCTGGAATATTGTTGTCCAGGACAAGTACGACAATCGCGACCAGCTCTGGCGGGTAGATGAACTGCACACTACCCAGTTCTACGATGTGCCAATGCTGTACGCCGGTCTGGAGGTCAAGCATGACCTGCAGTCAGGCCGCTACATCGCTTTGTCGCTGCGTAACGAAGAAACCACGGTCTATGACCGCGTTCCGCTGACGCCTTCGGATTTCACTCCGGATGCCCTGCGCAGCAAGGGTCGCAGATAGTACGTTGATGCCAGGCCCCCGGCGCAATCGCGCCGGGGGCTTTTTTTTGCCAGCCGCATTTGTCTCTACCGTCCTTTCGTGAACCGGGGAGATCGTCTAACGTCGCTCTGGTGAAAAACAGTATCTGGATATGAATATTCCCGACACCGACGATAATCGTCGTCCGAGCTTGCGCGAGCGTCTGGCAAAACGCTTTGTTACGCCCGATGTAGAGGAGATGGTCGACAAGGTCCCCAAACAGGTGGGCAGCTTCGGCTATGACGCCTGGGGCTATGACGAGTCCAGGGTCAAACTCGGCGCCGGCCTGACCAAGGCGCTCTACGAGCGGTATTTTCATGTCAGCGCACACGGCCTGGAAAACATCCCACCAAAGGGTCGCGTCCTGATCATCGGCAATCACAGCGGGCAGCTGCCAATGGACGGCATGCTGGTTGGCTACGCGATGCTCTCCAACGCCATTGCCCCCCGTGCGCCTCGGGCAATGATGGAACGATTCCTGCCGGGCGTCCCTTTCCTGGGCAATATGCTGAACAGCATCGGGGCCGTCGTCGGTGATCCGGTCAATTGCGCGAGGATGCTCGAAGCCGAAGAGGCGATCATCGTGTTTCCAGAGGGCGCCCGCGGTTCCGGAAAGCCCTACCGAAAGCGCTACCAATTACAAAAATTCGGCAAGGGCTTTCTGCATCTGGCGATGACGCACCAGGCGCCAATCATTCCGGTAGGGATCGTGGGATGTGAAGAAACCATGCCATCGCTGGGCAATATCAAACCACTAGCCAGGCTGCTTGGCATTCCCTACGTTCCCCTTGTTCCGTCCCTGCTTCCCCTGCCGGCACGGGTGTCACTGCATTTCGGCAAACCCATCAGATTTGATGCAGAACCCTGCTCAGAGCAGGAAATCAGTTCCAGGGTGGAGCACGTCAAGGACGCCATTGCCGACCTGATTGATGAGGGGCTCGCCCAGCGAACCCGGAAATATTTCTGATGGCCACTTCAATACAACGCAAGCCAGATCGCAGGAAAGCCTCACTGAAAACCGTACTCGTCACAGGTGCCGCGGGCGCCCTGGCGCGCCGCGTCATGGCAAAGCTGCACGGCAAGTACAAAGTGGTGGCGGTAGATTTTCGTCATCAGGTAGAGACGGACGCCGGGATTCCTTCATACAAAGTCGAGATTCACAAACGCGACTTCGAGGACATCTTTCGCGAACACAAGATTGACGCTGTCCTGCATATCGGTCGCATCTTTCCACATGAATCGGATCGGGCCCGCCGTTACAACTCGAATGTGCTGGGAACACGAAAACTGCTGGACCTGGCAAAGAAATACAAAGTCGGACAGGTGCTGATTCATTCCACGCATCTGGTCTACGGGGCATCTCCCTACAACCCCGCCCTGCTGGATGAGAATTCTCCACTGAAGGCCAGTGGCGTCACACAGGACCTGGTTGATTCTGTCGAAGTGGAATCACTGGCCAACATCTACATGTGGAAACATCCGGAGCTCAACATCACGATTCTGAGATCCTGCAATATTCTGGGACCAGGCGTTCGAAACACCATGTCCCTGCTCTTGTCCCGCTCCCTGGCGCCGACGCTTCTGGGATTCTCGCCGATGATGCAGTTCATGCATGTGGAAGATGCAGCGGAAGCATTGGTGCAGGCTTTCGAACAAAACAAACCGGGAATCTATAACGTTGCCCCGGACGATTACGTCGCTTACCAGAACGCCGTTCGTGCCTGCGGTTGCAGAGCGCTTCCGGTACCGTCGGTTCCAGCCGTGTTGCCTCGCTTCTGGAGTTCTGTACTCAACTGGAACTCGTTTTTCCCGGCGTATTTGCTCAATTACTTCAAGTACCCGGTCATCATTGATGGTGCGCTGTTTCGCGACACCTTCGGCTGGCGGGCAAGACACAGCTTGAACGAGATTTTCGGCTACTACCGGAAGCAGAAGCAGATCGGAAACTGATGCGCTGATACTTGGGGGCCTCGCGGCTCGTACTATCAGGCTCATAGCTGAAATTCATTTCCAGTCCGGGCCGCATCCGGATAATCTGGACCTCTGTTTTTTAAAGAGGGAAGCATCCATGCCAAAAAAAACCAAGGAAAAATCAGCTCGGATCGACATCGGAATCAGCGTCCAGGGCCGTAAGGCGATTGCCGACGGCCTGTCGCGTCTGCTGGCCGATGAGTACACGCTCTACCTGAAGACGCACAATTTTCACTGGAATGTGACCGGCCCCATGTTCAACACCCTGCACCTCATGTTTGAGGGGCATTACATGGAAGCGGCAACGGCAGTTGACGAGATCGCCGAACGAATTCGCGCACTGGGTTCGCCTGCGCCAGGCACCTACAAGCAGTACGCCGCACTGTCTTCGATCAAGGAAACCGAAGGCGTACCCGAAGCCATGGAAATGGTGCGGCTGCTGGTCAAGGGTCACGAGGCCTGCGCCAAGACCGCGCGTGATATCTTTCCAAAGGTCGATGCTGCAAGCGACGAACCCACCGCCGACCTGTTGACGCAGAGAATGCAGGTCCACGAGAAGACTGCATGGATGCTGCGCTCACTGCTGGAGTAAACAGAGGTTCAGGCGACAAGCCTGCCGGGACCGGCGCACTGCTTCTCGCAGTGCGCCGGCTCAAGGTTCACTACCAGGCAAACAGCACGTGGCCTTGGCAAAAGCCGCATTCGGTCCGGGCTGTTGATGACGTAGATTTCAATCTGGCCCAGGGTGAAACCCTTGGCATTGTCGGTGAGTCCGGATGCGGAAAGTCCACGCTGGCGAGAGCGCTGGCGGGTTTGCAGCCAGTTACGTCAGGCGGCATCAGCTACCAAGGCCAGAACATTGCACGTCTGGATGAGAAGGCCTGGCGGCCAATCCGCCGGGATATCCAGATGGTGTTTCAGGATCCGCTCGCCTCGCTGGATCCGCGCATGTCCATCGGCGCCAGCATCGCCGAACCACTTGAAGCCCTTTACCCTGAACTCAGCCGCTCGGAACGCGAATCGCGAGTGCGCGAAATGCTGGAAAAAGTCGGGCTGTCAGCGGCGCTGTATAACCGCTATCCACATGAATTCTCCGGCGGACAATGCCAGCGTGTCGGCATTGCCCGCGCACTAATCGTCCGCCCCAAGATTCTGATTTGCGATGAGCCGGTCTCCGCGCTGGATGTCTCTGTTCAGGCGCAGATCGTGAATCTGCTCGCGGACCTGCAGGCCGAGTACGGCTTGTCGATGATCTTCATTGCCCATGATCTGGCGGTGGTGCGCCATATCAGCCAGCGAGTGCTGGTGATGTATTTGGGCAAAGTCATGGAGCAGGCGTCGCGCGACACCCTGTTCGAAACACCGGTGCATCCTTATACGCGCGCCCTGCTAGCCGCCGTACCCGGCGCGCAATCCGAACGGGCAGAGCCCTTGAAGGGCGAAATTCCAAGTCCGTCGAATCCTCCCCCAGGCTGCGTCTTTGTTACCCGCTGCCCAATCGCAGACCCGCACTGCTCACGCCATGCGCCGGTGCTGACGCGCAGTGCCCACGGCGGCTTCTCAGCCTGTCACTTCACGATCCAGGGTGCCAACTGAGCGCTTCCAGTGCTCTAGCCACACTTGGGCTTGCGCCCTTGCCCCAGTGCTTTGACGTACAGATCCAGTGCCGCTGGCATACGGCGATTCAGGTCGTTGATGCGCGTTGAGTCCGAGGGATGCGTGGAAAGAATTTCCGGTGGCTTGGCACCGCCCTGTGCGGACATGTTCTGCCATAACTGCACCGATGCACGCGGATCAAAGCCCGCCTTTGCCATCAGGTCCAGCCCCAGAAGATCGCCTTCGGATTCATGACTGCGCGAATAGGGCAGCAGAAACAGGGCGTTCACACCCAACCCGTAAAGCTGGCCGATTCCGTAGACCGAGGCGATGGCACCACCAATCTGCGCCGGGATATTGGCCGAGGCGCGTTCCGCCGAGTGACGTGCGAGCACGTGGGCGACCTCGTGCCCGATGACAGATGCCAGTTGGTCCTGCGTATTGGCCACCTTGAGCAATCCGGTGAATACGCCGATCTTGCCGCCCGGCAAGGCAAAGGCATTGACGTCATCGCTGGCAAATACGCCGACCTCCCAGCTGTCTGGCACTGCCAGCTCACCCGGCTCCTTCAGGTTGGGGACCTGCGCGGTAATGTGATTTGAGACGCACCGCACATACTGGATCTGGCTGCGATTGGTCGATTGCGGAAGCTCCTTCTGCATCTGCTGAAAGGAGGCAATGCCCTGCGCATTGATCGACTCGTCCGACACCAGAATAAATTGCTTCCGGCCCAGCGGAGAGGTGGCACAGGCTGTCACGATCACGCAGGCGGCGGCGATGGCAATTCGATACATATCAGGGTCCGTCAGAATCAGTTATGGCGGGGATATTACCCAACATCCCCGCCCCGCCGCTTGAATGCCTCATGAACACGCCCCCTGAACAAGCCTGTGCATCTTCCTAGTGCCTCGCAGCGTATGTTCTACCGTTCCTGTACACGAGTAACCGAGCATGTCCCTATTACGCACTATCGCCTTCTCCCTGGTTCTGGCAGGACTATCGCCTCTTGCTCTGGCTCAGGCGCCTTTGGCACCGTCGGCGGATCTGGACCCCCCCGAGGTGGTTGCGTCGATGCTCAGTGCGCTGAAGAAAAATTCGGATGAGGGGATTGCAGAGCTGTATTCGTTCTCTTCACCAGAGAATCGCGAACGAACCGGGCCGCTGGCCAGCTTCGAGCAGCTGATCCGTCAGGGCTTTCCTGATCTTCTTGGCCACCGCGACGCCCGTATGGCACCCCCACTCATGGATCAGGGGCGCGCGATGATACCGGTGCAGGTGCAGACCAGCACAGGCGAGATGTCCGAGTACATATTCCTACTCTCTCAACAGAGCATTCCGGAATGCGATGGCTGCTGGATGGCTGACGCGGTGTTCAGCCCGGAGGCACTGCAGGGGCCATCACCTGGATTGAAACCGAGCCAGGAGCAGCCCGGTGAAAACCCGGCTTGAGGCCCGACAAGAGCCAATAAGCGCTGGCATCGAAAGCGGCGCGGAGTATCTGCGCCACCAGAAACCCTACGAGCCGGCCTCCAGAATCAGCTCGTCTCCCTTTTTCTGGAAGTCGAGGTGGCGCAGGAAGCTCATGCCGAGCAGGATCTCGGTATCGCCCGCAGCGGGAATGATGACGCCATCGATGTCGCGCAATTCAATTCCGCCGATGCTGATGCGCTCAAGATGCGTGGCATAAGCAACCGTAGGACCCGCCGCAGTCAGGGCTTGTATGGCCATCCCCCGTTCCAGACCGAGGCGTTCGGCTGTGGCCGCCGGGATAGCCACACTGTCCGCACCGGTATCAATCAGGAAAGTGACTGGCTGGGAATTGATCAGACCGGGAACCACATACTGGCGGCTTCCATTGCGTTCCAGCACCACGCGCTGAGGACCTTGCGGCCCCGAGGCAATGGCCTGATTGGGGTTGTTACGCCGCTCGATGACGGTGTTGAAGCCGTAGGTCATCAAGGCCAGGATGGCGCCGAAGCTGAGCAACAGGGGAAACATCGATCGCATGTTTCCAGCCCCGATCTCAGGCGAAACGCCAGCGCTGACCATCCTTGGAGTCTTCAACCAGAACACCACGCGACTTGAGCAGATCGCGAATCCGGTCTGATTCGGCAAAATCCTTGCCCTTTCTGGCCGCGGCGCGTTGCGCCAGCAGGTCTTCTATTTCAGCTTCGGACATCTGCTCGCTACCTGGGGGCGTCCAACCGAACCACTGTTCGGGTGTTTGTTGCAGCAGCCCGAGCAAGGCGCCGCAATTGAGCAGCCGCGCCTTGATACGCGAACGCTCTGCAGCATCGCCGCCCGCCCGATGGGCTTCGTGCGCAAGCTCAAACAGCTGCGCAAGCGCACCGGGGGTGTTCAGATCGTCGAGCAGGGCATCCATGAAAGCATCGTGTGCGGGCTCATTTTCGCTGGCCTGCACATCTGACAGTTCCCGCAGCGCGCCATAAAGCCGGTCCAGTTTTCTTCTGGCCTCGGTCAAGGCGTCTTCGGTCCAGTCCAGCGGCTGACGATAGTGCGCCGTTAGCAGCAGCAAACGCGCGGCCTCGCCCGGGACTTTCTTCAGAATTTCGCGTACCAGCAGGACATTTCCCAATGACTTGGACATCTTGGTGCTGTCCATGTTGAGAAAGCCGTTATGCAACCAGTAGCGTGAGAATGGCTTGCCGCCATGCGCGCACACGGACTGTGCAATCTCATTCTCGTGATGCGGAAAAATCAGATCATGGCCGCCACCATGGATATCGATGGTATCTCCGAGAATGGTTTCAGCCATGGCAGAACACTCGATATGCCAACCCGGCCGTCCCCGACCCCAGGGCGATTCCCATCCCGGCTGCTCCGCACTTGATGGCTTCCACAGCACGAAGTCGCCCGCGTTCTGTTTGTAAGGGGCTACCTCAACGCGCGCGCCTGCCATCAGGGACTGCGGGTCTCGCTTGGACAGCTGGCCGTAGTCGGCGTAGCTGGGCGTATGAAAGAGTACGTGCCCCTCTGCCTCGTAGGCATGTTTCGAGTCGATCAGCCGGGAAATCATGTCGATGATCTGCGGCAGATGCTGCGTGACCCGCGGTTCATGATCTGGCGGTGCAACTCCCAGCCCACCGAGATCTTCGTGATACGCCTGCGCATATCGCTCGGCGATGACCTCAATGCCAACCCCTTCTTCAGCAGCCGCTTTGCCGATCTTGTCGTCAATATCCGTGATATTGCGTGCGTAGATCACCTTTGGAAACCGGGTGCGCAGAACCCTGGCCAGAACGTCGAAAACGACCGCCGGACGAGCATTGCCGATGTGCGCGTAGTTGTAGACCGTCGGGCCACATACATACATGGTGACGCAGGCGGGATCTTGCGGGACGAAGGTTTCCTTGCGACCGCTCAGGGTGTTGTGAAGCTGCATCGAATTTCGGATCTGGATGGAATAATCGGATCAAGGATAACGGGCGCGGACGATGAAGTCCTACTGCGGGCTCCGCAAGGCCTGGAGTTCGTGCAATTCGCGCACGGCAACGGTGAGCGCCGCATAGTCAGATGCCCCCGCTGCCTGCAGCTCAGAAAGTCGCCTCAGGCTTACACTCAGACGCCCCTGATGGACCTTTCGCCAGGTCCCGAGACGTTCCTGCGGAGCACGGTCATCGCATGCCAGCACACGCTCGCAGACTTCCCGATGCAGACGATAGGCATCTTCGCGCAAACGCGTTCGCGCCAGAGCCTGCCAGCTGTCACTGGGTTGCAGGGCAATGATCGCGGAGAGCAGCCAGGGCATGTGAAGCATGTCCCCGACCTGAAAATAGACCGGGAGCGTCTCTTCGAACGGAATCTCCAGTTGTTGCGACAAATCTGCAATGTCCAGAACGCTGCCCAGCGCACGGGCCCTGGCCAGCATTTGCGAGAGATCCTCGGGCACGTCCTGACCCTTGAGCGCTGAGAGATGCTGATCAAAATCATCCCGGTAATCGCCGGGCAGAACGTCCGGCAGTTGCTCGCCCATCTTTGCAACGCAGGACTGGTAGCGATCGAGCAGCGACTGGATATCGCTGTCGTGGAGCATTCGAGCGGAGATGATTACCGACACGACATGTCTCAACAGCGCAACAACCTGGGTCATCAGCGAGTACTGCACCGCAGCAGGAAGCTGATGATCCAAGTTCTCGATTGCGTCCCAGTACTGACCTGCGCCGAGCAGCGCATCGGCTGCCGAATAGGCATGCAAGACCTCGTGCGCTTCAACGCCGTGGTTTTCGGCCATGCGCCAGGCGAGACTGACGCCCATTCGATTGACCATCGAGTTTGCACAAATGGTCGAGATGATTTCCGCTCGCAGATCGTGGTCGCGGATAGACGCTTCGAAGCGCTTCACCATTTCCTTGGGGAAGTAGTTGAGCAGACTGCGCGCAAAGAACGCGTCCCTCACCATTGCAGAGCCTTGTGCGGATTCGAACAGCGCGATCTTGCTGTAGGCAACGAGCACCGCAATCTCGGGCCGCTGCAAGCCCCGTCCCTTGCTTCGACGCTCCTGGATTTGATCATCGTCCGGCAATCCTTCGAGCGCGCGGTCCAGCCGCCCCTCGCGTTCAAAGCTTCTGATCAGCGCCTCGTGCTCGTCGAGCCGCTTGGCAGCTTCGGATTCAATCAAGCTGATCGCACCCGACTGAACTTCGTTGTCCCGCAATACCGCCTCAACAAGTTCCGGCGTCATCGATTCGAGCAAACGGTTCCGGTCTTCGATCTCAAGGCTGGATTGTCGCATCAACAGATTCAGGGGAATCTTGATGTTGACCTCGCGATCAGAGGAGTGCACACCACCTGAATTGTCGATGGCGTCCGTATTGATTCGACCGCCCTTGCCGGAAGCACCGTGCAAGGCATACTCGATGCGTCCGGCCTGAGTCAGGCCCAGGTTGCCACCTTCGCCGACGACCCGTGCCCGAAGTTCGCGGCCATCCACACGCAGTGCATTGTTGGCCCGGTCACGCACCTCATCATGGGATTGCGTCGAAGCCTTGACGTAGGTTCCCACACCGCCATTCCACAACAGGTCGACCGGCGCCTTGAGAATTACCTGCATAAGCTGCGCCGGGGTCAGCTCGGATTCGTCCGTACCCAGCGCTTGCATCGCCTGCGGGGACAGCGTGATCTTCTTGAGGGTCCGCGGATAGATGCCACCGCCCTCGGACAGCAAGGACTCGTCGTAGTCAGACCACGAGGACCGCGGCAGCTCGAACAATCTGGAACGCTCCTTGAAGCCGGTCGCAGCATCAGCCTGAGGATCTATGAATATATGCCGGTGATCAAAAGCCGCGATCAGGCGAATGTGCTCGGACAGGAGCATGCCATTGCCAAAGACATCACCGGACATATCGCCGATGCCGACCACGGTGAAATCCTCGGACTGGATATCGGTCCCCAACTCGCGAAAATGTCGCTTCACGCTCTCCCAGGCTCCGCGAGCCGTAATACCCATTTTCTTGTGGTCGTAGCCCGCCGAACCACCGGATGCAAAGGCATCGTCGAGCCAGAAACCATACTCTTGGGCAATGCTGTTGGCGGTATCCGAAAAGCTCGCCGTGCCCTTGTCTGCCGCAACGACCAGGTACGAATCGTCGCCGTCATGGCGAACCACGTCCTCTGGCGGCACGATGCGCTCGCCATCGCGATTGTCCGTGACATCGAGCATGGCGCTGAGAAACTTCTGGTAGCAGGCCTTGCCATCCGCCAGCCAGGCGTCTCGATCCGACGGCGGCGGCCCCTTCTTAACCACAAACCCGCCTTTTGCGCCCACGGGAATGATGACGGCGTTCTTGACCTGCTGTGCCTTCATCAGCCCCAGCACTTCGGTGCGAAAATCCTCGTTACGATCCGACCAGCGCAGGCCGCCGCGTGCGACGCGACCGCCCCGCAGGTGAACACCCTCCAGGCGCGGGGCATACACCCAGATTTCAAACATCGGTCTGGGCAGCGGCAGTTCCGGAATCTTCTGCGGGTCCAGCTTCAGGCTGATAACCGACTTGGGGTCGCCATTCTTGTCCTTCTGGTAGAAGTTGGTTCGCAGACCTGCATCAACCACAGACAGCAGGGCTCGCAGTATCCGATCGGCATCCAGGCTCGATACTTCATTGATAGCGTCTTGCGCCGCCTCCCGCGCTTCATGCTGACGCACGTCCCGTTCTTCTGAGTCCAAAGACAGTGCGAACCGGGCCTCAAAATAGGCCAGCACATGGGAGGCCACCGGAGCGTTAAACGCGATCATGCGGTCAATATCGGCACGACCGTAAGGCAAGCCGATCTGGTTGACGTATTTGGCAAGGCATCGCACGGCAACGATCTGTCGACCATCCAGACCGCCGGCCAGCGCCAGACGATTCATGGCGTCGTCCTCGCTGCGACCTTCCAGCACGGACAACAAGGTTTCTTCGAAATCCTCCTTGCGGTCCGCGCCTTCTCCCTCCGGCAACTCGACTTCAAAATCCTGAATCCACAGAGTAGCCGCTTCCTCTCCATGCGCGGCGACCGGATTGACCGGTTCCGGGTCCTGCCGAATGGCACGCACGCCAAAATTTTCCAGCACCGGCAAGATCTCAGCCAAGGCCTTGGGCTCCGACCAGGCATATAGCTTGAGCCGGCCACGCCTTGGTGCCTGCAACTGCAAACTGGGCAATAGTGGATTGAACGGACTCAGCCGGGAAAGATGCCTGACATCCTCGGCAGCCTCGTCCGCGTCCACACGTTCGATATAGGAACTTGCAAAGGCATCACCGAAACGCAGCCCCAGCGCATCGTCGGAGAACGTATCTGCTTGCTTACATGAGGCCCTGAGCGCCTGGACCAACTGGTCCCGCCACGGTCGAGCGATATCGCGCAGCCGTTGTTCGATCTCACTTGCATCAAGCTCCAGGTTGGTGCCTGGCGGTGTATGCACCACTACGTGCACGCGTGTCAGACCGCCGCGCAGGAAATCGATCTTGCGCTCTACGGAGTGCCCCTTACACAAGGTCTGCAATTGATGAGCGAGATGATCACGCAGTTCGCGGGAAAAGCGTTCACGCGGCAGATAGATCAATGCGGAGAAGAAGCGACCGTATCGATCGCGCCGCAGGAACAGGCGCAGCGGATGACGGTCCCGCAGAGCGCTGATGCCCATGCAGGTATTGAACAGCTCATTCTCGCCAAACTGGAACAGCTCATCCCGGGGCAGGCCATGCAGAATTTCCCTCAGGTTCTTCGCACTGTGCGAGCCGGCGCGCAAACGCGAGCGCTGCATGACACTTTCTACTCTGCGACGGATCAGCGGGATATCCCATGGACGTTCCACGTAGGCTTCCGAGGAAAACAGCCCGATCACACGGATGATGCCGGCAACCTCGCCGTCATCGCCGAAGTAACGCACCGCAACATGATCCATGTAGTCCGAATGGTGGACCGTGGATCGTTGCGCCGCCTTGGTCAGGACGACCACACGCGGAGACTCGGCATATTTGTCCAACTCTTCACGTGGCGCGACCAGGGCATCGATATCCGCAAATCGGGCACCCTTTCGAGCCAGCCCGAGTCCCGCATCCGCGTCGGGGATGGATCGCGCGCGGCCTTTCTCATCGGTATGAAAGCGCGTCTCGGCGCTGGCCAGAAAAGTGAAGTGCCCGTCGCTGAGCCAGCGCAAAAACTCGGCCGCCTCGGCGCGCTCCAATCGGGGGGCATCGCTGTTGGCGGGCGCATTGACGAGCGTTTTTATGGCCAGTTGAATACGCGCATCCATGGCCTGATAGTCGGTAACGACCAGGCGCAGGTCCTGCAGGTGCGCCTGTATCGAGTCTTCAAGTTGCGCATAGGCCTTGTCATCGCTGAGGCGATCAAACTCGAGATAGATCCAGGCCTCTGAAACAGCATTGCCGGTATCACTGAGACCGAGCAGCCGATGCTCGGCATCACGCTCAACGCGGACCACCGGATGCGCTGTCCAGTCAACCGCGGCGCCAGCGGCGCGCACGGCAATAACCAGGGTATCGACCAGGAAGGGCATGTCATCCACACAGACCCACAGGCTCGCCAGCTCCGACTGCCCAGCCTCCACACTCGGGCGAGCCATTTCACAGATCGCCTTGCCCGGACGGCGCGTCTGCGCCAGCTGAATATGCGACAGCGCGATCTGCGCCAAGTCCGCTGGTTCGCGCTCTGACAGGGCATCAATGCTGATTGCACAGTAGTAGGCCGCCAGCCAGTCATCTTTCGGAGTATCCGGATGCTGCGCCAATGCCCGATCAAATTCTTTCTGAGCCTGGGCCAAGCGCTGTTCACGCGCGCCGCTGTTGTCATTCATTCTAGGCTTCTCCTCTTGACAGACGCTTCGAAAAATAACGACTGGGCCTGCATGGGGCCGCTGTCATGATTGTATGTTGCAAGCCCCGCCGACGTGGCCTTATGCCAATCATGCACCGGGCACCTTAAGATAACCGGCCATCCCGTACTTTTTCTGTAGCCCTGACTCCACCGATGACGGCAGCCAGCAAGACCGCGCACACCCCTTTCATGCAGCAATACTTTGCGCTGAAGGCTCAGGTGCCCGACATCCTGCTGTTGTTTCGCATGGGCGATTTCTACGAGATGTTCTATGACGATGCGCGCAAGGCCGCACGTCTGCTCAACATCACGCTGACCCGGCGCGGCGAATCAGCGGGTGCGCCGGTCATCATGGCGGGGGTGCCCTATCACCAGCTCGACAGCTATCTGGCACGCCTGATCAAGTGCGGCGAATCAGCGGCCATTGCGGAACAGACGGGCGAGGTCGGCGCCGAGAAAGGTCCGGTAAAACGGGAAATCACCCGCCTGGTTACCCCCGGCACCGCCACCGACGAGGTCTTGCTGGACCCGCGTAAATCGAGCGTCATTGCCGCCGCCTTTCAGCACGGCACTCAGTACGGCATGGCGTGGCTGGAGCTGTCGTCCGGGCGATTCGCACTGAGCCAGACAGATTCGGCGCGGGACTTTGCCAGCGAGGTCTACCGCGTTGCTGCCAGCGAATTGCTGGTCGCCGAGGGCGCTCAACTGGATCTGGGCGACAAGCCCCCGGCGCAAAGGCCACCCTGGCATTTTGATCCGACTTCAGCGCAGCGCCTGTTGTGCGAGCAGTTTGGCACTCCCAGCCTGCGCGGCTTCGGCTGCGAAGGCATGGACGCGGCCATCGGCGCTGCTGGTGCCCTGCTCCAGTACGTGCAGGAAACGCAGAAGATCGTGGCCGCGCACATCTGCGGTCTGCGAGTGGAGGCACCCGAAGAGACCCTGATTCTGGACCCGGCATCGCGGCGCAATCTGGAAATTGACCTGACACTGTCCGGAGAGCACGAGCACACCCTGCTTGCGGTCCTAGATCAGTGCGCAACACCCATGGGTTCGCGCGCATTGCGTCGTGCCTTGCTGCGTCCTGTGCGTGACCACGCCGAACTGACCGCCCGCTTCGATGCCATCGATGCCTTCAAGCTCGATCATCATTTCGAGCCCCTTCGCGAAGCGCTGCGCAACGTCGCCGATCTTGAGCGCATTCTTGCCCGTGTGGCTTTGCGTTCTGCCCGTCCCCGCGATCTGACCGGGCTTTCCGAGACACTGGGCGCCCTGCCCGCCGTACTTGCCGCCACCGAACAGGCCGGCGCGCCGCGTGTGATTGAGCTGCGCGAAAAGTTGCGCGGACACGAGCAACTGGCCGATGAACTGCGCGGGGCACTGGCCGATTCGCCGCCCAATGCGGTTCGCGACGGCGGCGTTTTCGCCAAAGGCTTTGATGCGCAGCTCGACAAGCTGCGCGAGCTATCCAGTAACGCCGATGGCTTTCTGGTGGATCTGGAAAGTCGTGAACGCAAACGTTCCGGCATTGAGACGCTCAAGGTCGGCTACAACCGCGTGCATGGCTACTTCCTTGAAATCAGCAAGGTGCACAGCGAGAAAGTTCCCTCGGACTACACACGACGCCAGACTCTGACGCACAGCGAGCGTTACATCACCGAGGAACTCAAGCAGTTTGAAGACCAGGTCCTGTCAGCCAAGGACCGTGCACTGGCGCGCGAAAAAGAACTGTTCGAGCAGTTGCTGGATCGTCTGATCACCCAGCTCGCCCCGCTTCAGGCCTGCGCCCAGTCACTTGCGGACCTGGATGTGCTTTCCAATCTCGCGCAAGCCGCCCAGCGGCTGCGTCTGATCCGTCCGGAATTACAGCCAGAGCGCGGTCTGCATATTCAGGGCGGCCGGCATTTGGTGGTGGAACAGCAATCCAGCAAGCCCTTCGTGCCCAACGATCTGGCGCTGGACTCGGAACGCCGCCTGCTGGTTATCACCGGACCCAACATGGGCGGAAAATCGACCTACATGCGGCAAACGGCACTGATTGTGCTGATGGCCTATGCGGGCTGTTTCGTGCCTGCCGAGGCCGCCCGTATCGGGCCGGTAGACCGAATCTTTACCCGGATTGGCAGCCGCGATGATCTGGCCTCAGGTCAGTCCACCTTCATGGTTGAGATGACCGAGACTGCAAACATCCTGCACAACGCCAGTGACCAGAGTCTGGTGCTGATGGATGAGATCGGGCGTGGTACCTCTACCTATGATGGCCTGTCGCTGGCACGTGCAAGCGCCGAGTATCTGGCGCAGTCGAGCGGCGCGCTGACCCTGTTCGCAACACATTATTTTGAGTTGACCCGCCTGGCGGATGCGATCAGCGGGGTCGCCAATGTCCATCTGGATGCCGCCGAGTACGGCGACCGGCTGGTCTTCCTGCACAGCGTCAAGGACGGCCCGGCCAATCGCAGCTATGGTTTGCAGGTTGCTGCCTTGGCTGGGGTGCCCCCTTCCGTGGTGGCAGCGGCGCGGGGCTATCTGTCGGAGCTTGAAAACAAGCCACAACCCGCTCCGCCAAGCGGCACAAAGGTGCCGCAGATGTCGCTGTTTGAATCTCCACTCTCACCCGCGATGAAGATGCTGGATGAGCTTGATCCTGACGACCTGTCGCCGCGTGAAGCCCTTGAGGCGCTGTATCGCCTCAAGAAGTCTCGCTGATATTCAATCAGCCTGCAGCGACAGGTCGCGGATCTTCAGCTTATGGCTGGACGTTTACTTCTCGTCCGCGCCCACGGCTTCCTTGGCGCCTTCAACGGCATTTTCCATGGCATCGCTGGCATCTTCGCCGGCATCCTTGAACTCTTCGCCGTCGCGGGTATTGGTGGCATCGCCAATAGCGTCGGCGGCCTCATCCATGACGCCCTCGTCTTTCTTTTCGCAGGCACTGATGGCCAGGCCCAGAGTCAGTACAGCCAGAATGCTCGCATGACGAAATTTCATTGATTCTCTCCAAAAGTACAGAGTAGTGATTGAAACGAGCCAGATCGTTGAGATATGACGTCTCAATCTGGTGGCCTCACCATAGCGATGCGGCCTGAACCGATCCTGAGCTTTGACAGCCTGCTCACCCATCCAAGGTACTCGCAACGGCGCCTGTGGCATATTTGCGCCCGCAAAATTCTTCCACCAACCGCCTCTTGTCGATGAAAACCTCCTTCCCGCGTTCCGATATCAAAGTCTTGCTACTCGAAGGCGTCAGCCAGACGGCCGTCGACAGTTTCACCCAGGCGGGCTACACACAGATTGAATACCACCAGAAATCACTGCCAGAAGCGGACCTCGCACGCGCAGTGGCTGATGCGCATATCGTCGGCATCCGCTCACGAACGCAGCTGACAGCGCCCATTTTCGAGAACGCGCGCCGACTCCTCGGCGTGGGATGCTTCTGCATTGGCACCAATCAGGTGGCGCTCGACGCTGCTCAGGCGCGAGGCATTCCGGTGTTCAATGCACCGTACTCCAACACACGCAGCGTGGCGGAGCTGGTGCTGGCTCAGGCCATTCTGCTGATGCGCCGGATTCCGGAGAAAAGCATGCAGTGCCACCGAGGCGGCTGGGCCAAGACTGCCGAAGGCAGCTATGAGGTGCGCGGCAAGACACTCGGCATCGTGGGATACGGCCACATTGGCACCCAGTTCGGCGTGCTTGCAGAAAGCCTGGGCATGCGTGTGATCTTTCATGACGTGGAAACCAAGCTCGCGCTGGGCAATGCCTCACCCGCGTCCAATCTGGACACCTTGCTGGAACAGTCGGACATCGTCAGCCTCCACGTGCCGGAAACCAGCTCGACCAAGAACATGATGGGGGCCGCGCAGTTCAAACGCATGAAGAAGGGCGCGGTGTTCATCAATGCCTCACGCGGCACAGTGGTGGATATTCCGGCACTGGCGGCGAGCCTCAAGAGCGGACATATCGCAGGCGCCGCCGTGGATGTGTTTCCGGTAGAGCCCAAGGGCAATGATGATGTTTTTGAGTCCGATCTCATTGGCATGGACAACGTCATCCTCACCCCGCATGTAGGAGGCAGCACGCAGGAAGCGCAAGCCAACATCGGCCTAGAAGTAGCAGCCAAACTCATTCGCTACAGCGACAATGGCTCCACCTTATCTGCGGTCAATTTTCCAGAGGTGTCTTTGCCCGAGCATCCCAACAGCCGGCGCCTGCTGCATATTCACGAAAACCAGCCGGGCATGCTGATGCAGATCAACAATCTGTTCTCAGATGCAAAGGTCAACATTGATGCCCAGTTCCTTCAGACCGCAGGCAATATCGGCTACGTCGTGATTGACGTGAACGCTGACGAAAAACTTGCTCAGGACATGCGCGAGAAACTCTCCGCCATCACCGGCACGCTCAAGACCCGCCTCCTCTACTAGACCGATGCAAACGTTCACCCAGGCCGTATCGAGCCTGCACGCCGAAGCAGATCACTGGCGTGCAGAAGCACCCGCAGATTGGGCGCAGGGGCGCACGATCTTCGGTGGTTTGCAGGCAGCGCTTCTGGTAGCCGCGATGCGCCAGAAGATCGGCACCGATATTGCGCTTCGTTCATTGCAAACGGTCTTTGTCGGACCGGTCTCAGTAGGGCCGGTCAGGATCAGGGCAGAAATTCTGCGTACTGGAAAATCCACTATTCATGCCAGGGCCGAGACTTTCAGTGAGGCCGGAATCGGCTGCACTGCGATAGCAGTGTTTGGCAAGGCTCGCAGTTCCAGCCTGAAGATCGATCCAGTGCCACCTGTGGTCGACCGCAAGCCTCAGGACTCTCCTCTGCAACCTTATGTTGAAGGTATGTCCCCGGCTTTCCTCAGACATGTAGAGCAACGCTGGTCCCGAGGCGCGATGCCCTATGGCGGCGGAGCTGAAGCAGACACGCAAGTCTATGTCCGGTACTTCGAGGAGCCTGCGGTAACCGAGAGTCTGATCATTGCCTTTGCAGATACCATTCCTTCCCCCGCGGTATCCGTACTCAAGGAATTCTCTCCCGCGAGCTCCATGTGCTGGACTCTGGAACTGCTGCAGGATGAATTGAACGGACTGCCGACAGGCGACTGGCTCATGGATGCGCAGGCCACTTCTGCAGCCGGAGGCTACGTCTATCAGACCGCAACCCTGTGGAGCCCCGACATGAAACCTGTCGCATTGTCCCGCCAGAGTGCAGTGGTCTTCGGTTAACTTCACCGCAAATTCAGGGCCGTTATCGGATAGTGATCCTGCACTTCACATGTTGGCAATCAACACAGGAGAACATCATGAAACTGACCCGTACAATTCCCGCCTTCGTACTTGGCGCCGGTCTGGCCCTATCAGGCCCAGCAGTCATGGCGCACGAACCAACGCTTGGCGAGGCCGCCGGCAATACGGCTGAAAAAGCTGGCGACTTCGCTGCAGATTCTGCGCTGACCGCAAAGGTCAAGGTGGCCCTGATATCGCACCGTGATCTCGATGCCATCGATATCGAAGTCGAATCTACCGATGGTGTCGTAACCCTATCCGGCGAAGTCCCCAACCAGGCGGCGCTGGAACAGGCTGAGTTGGTCGTGGCTAAGGTTGAGGGCGTCAAGGACGTGCACAACGAGTTGGAAGTTGTACCCGTCACTTCCTGACGCAAGGCAGGTAGCCTGACAAGCCCGTCGTCGTCCACTGGACGGCGGCGGGCTTTTTCTTGCGCGGCGATAATGTGCAGGAGATTTTTCAGCCTTCAGCCGTGCGCAAGATTATCCATGTCGATATGGATGCCTTCTATGCATCCGTGGAACAGCGTGACGACCCGAGCCTTCGGGGTCGCCCGGTGGTGGTTGCCTGGCGCGGAAATCGTTCGGTGATCTGCGCCGCATCCTACGAAGCACGTCGGTTTGGCATTCGCTCGGCCATGCCTGCGGTACGTGCAGAGCGACTCTGTCCGGACGCCGTGTTCATCGCCCCCGACTTCAATCGTTACCGCGCAGTCTCACGGCGGGTCAGGGAGATATTTTCGCGCCACAGTCAGATTATCGAACCGCTATCGCTCGATGAAGCCTATCTGGATGTCACAGACAACCTCGGTGGCCACGACAGTGCAACAGCCGTGGCGCAAAGCATCCGCCGCGAAATTCGCGAAGAGCTTGATCTCGCGGCTTCTGCGGGGGTAGCTCCCAACAAATTTCTGGCCAAGCTAGCTTCTGACTGGAAGAAGCCGGATGGTCTGTTCGTGATACGGCCCGAGAGAGCGCGCGAACTGATTGCACCGCTGCCCGTGTCCCGCATTCCCGGGGTGGGAAAGGTCATGGACCGAAAACTTGGCGCCATCGGTATCCACACCATTGCTGACCTGGCGCTGGCAAACCCGGTCTCCCTTGAATCACATTTCGGCAAGTTCGGTCCACGCCTTCATCAACTCGCACAGGGACATGACGACCGCCCGGTCTGTGCAGATCGAAAACGCCTGTCGGTCTCCGCCGAAGACACATTCGCATCTGACCTGCCACTACACGCCCTGGAGGATCACATCCGGCGCATGGCAGAGCGCACATGGCAGGCCTCGCAGAAGATGAATCGGGCCGCGCATACGGTGGTACTCAAGCTCAAGACTTCTGACTTTCGAATACTCACACGCAGTCAGACATCTGTGATTCCCCCCGGCTCGGCGAGTGAACTCGCCCAGATTGCGCTGGACCTGCGCCAGAGAGTGCAACTACCAGAATCAACCCTGTACAGGCTGGTTGGTGTCGGGCTTTCAGGTTTTGAAGACGGACAAATCGAGGTACTACAGAGTGAGCTTTTCGACCGGCCCGAGGATGGGCAGATGTTGAACGAATAGCGCCCCTATATTCCAGACGGTCCATTTAGCCGTTAGAAAAGGCATAATCCGGATTCCAAATCACTCAAATAGATACCCCGGGGGGGATTAATCATGACTGGAATTGAAGCACTACTGTATTACCTGCTGTGGATGATCCTGCTGACTCTGCTCTACGCCGGTCCGCGAATCCCGCAGGCGCTGCTCGGCAAGAAGCCTGCAGATCACTGGACCCGCGGCAAGACTACCGACGATGCAGCCTTTTTCATTCGTGCCAGCCATGCCCATGCCAACTGCGTGGAGAACTTTGCGCTGTTCGCGGCCGTGGTTCTGGTAGCTGCAGCAACCCAGCAGAACGGCGTTGTGGATGGTCTGGCCTGCTATGTTCTCGGTGCGCGCGTCCTGCAGAGCGTGGTTCATCTAATGGGCACTTCGTTCTTCCTCGTGTTGATGCGTGCCACCTTCTTTCTGGTGCAGGTTGCCCTGGTTGCCTACATGGCATTCGGCCTGCTCAATGGTCTTGGCGCCTAAAGCCTGAACTGGCGTTGCAGTATCGCCCTCCCCGGTCCATGGACCTGGGAGGGCTTTTTTTTCGGTTGCTTGCCCATGAGAGCCGCCGGGAATCGCATTTTTGTAAAGTTGTTCGCCAGAGTCGCCGGATGACACATTTCGCATGACTGAATTTTCCGAAAATCTGACCGCAGGGCGAGGCTGGCAAACAAGTGTCGTCGGCCCATTGATTGTCGTCACTGGAAGCACATTCAACGAAAGCACAGAACCGCTGGCTGCTACCCATGCTCGATAAGCACAGACCATGACTTCGAGTTCAGTTCCACACCACAAATCGGAGGCACACGATCGGGCATTGCTGAAGGGCATCGCCGCGATGGTATTCCGCACCGAGATAACTCCCCCTTGGCGCGTCCACTTTGTCAGTGAAGGCGTGGAGGCGATAACGGGCTATCCGCCGTCCCATTTCATGAACAATGGCGCCAGCTACCAGTCCCTGATTCACCCCGACGATCTGGAAAGAGTCAGCGATGAGCTGAATCATTGCCTGGCAGCAGGCATGCACGCGACGATCACCTACCGCATCCGTCACCGGAACGGCAGTTATCGCTGGGTGGAAGGGCGGGCACTGTATTCCGCCGAACGTACGAATTTTCTGGAAGGCACGGTCTACGACATTGATGAGCGGCATCGTGCAGAGCAGGAACTGGCAGCCAGCGAGCAGCGATTCAGGTCACTCGTGAGCAATATCACTGGGATGGTCTACCGGGCCCACGCTCAACCACCCTGGACGCTGACCTACATCAGTGAGGGTGTAGAAACCCTAAGTGGATACCCCGCATCCTATTTCCTTGGTGAGGGGCATACCTGGGCGTCGATCATGGTTGAAGAAGATGCCGCCCGAGTCGCGAGCGAGCTGACCGCCCAGGCGGCCGCGGGCCTGCCGATGCAAGTGGAATATCGCATCCGCCATCGCGATGGCTCGGTGCGATGGCTTGAAGGTCGGGTCAGACACGTCAGCGGAGGCGACGACAACGCGGCGCTCTACGAAGGCACTGCGTTCGATATCGACGATCGGAAACGTGCGGAAGATGCCCTGCATGAACGGCAGGAACACCTGAAGTACATCATCGGCGCCGTACCCAGCGTGCTATGGACAGCCCATCCTGACGGGAGGCTGGAATATGTCAGTGAAGCGGCACACCACGTCATGGGGATCAGCCAGGAGAAACTGACCGCAAAAGGCTGGCTGGAATTTCTTCACCCTTCCGAAGTTGATCAGGTAGGCAGACGATGGGCCGCGTCACTCGAAACCGGAGACCCTTACGAAGTCAAATTTCGCCTGATCGACAATGACGGCCACTATCGCTGGTACCAAGCACAGGCAAACTGCAAGCGCGATGAAACGGGCCGGATCTTGCGATGGTACGGACTGACCACCAACGTGGACGAGGTGGTCAACGCGCAAACACGAGCCGAACAGGCTGCGCGTGCCAAAGCCGCATTTCTCTCGACCATGAGTCATGAGATTCGCACACCGCTTAATGCGGTCATTGGATTTGCGAGCTTGCTCGACGATACCGAAATGGCGCCGCAGCAGCGCGAATTCGTGGGCTCTATCAGAGCCAGTGGTGATCATCTTCTGGGCGTCATCAATGACATTCTGGATTACTCCCGTCTCGAATCCGGCGCTCTTCGATTGTCACGCGAGGCCTTCGCGATTAGCGACCTGGTTGAAGAATCCCTGGATCTGGTTGCCAGCCAGGCAGCCGCCAAGAACATCGAACTGGTCTATCGAATTGAGCCAGAAGTGCCAGCAGCCTGCATTGCAGACCTCCATCGTCTGCGGCAAGTTCTGGTCAATCTGCTGGGCAATGCCGTGAAGTTCTCCATCAGGGGGGAAGTCTCCGTGGAGGTAGGCGCTCAGTCGCTAGCTGAAGATCAGCACGAAATCGAGATCAGCGTCATTGACACCGGCATCGGCATCTCGCCCGAACGCATTGGGCGCCTGTTTCAGGATTTCAGTCAGGGCGATGATTCCATCACCCGTGAGTTCGGCGGCACTGGACTTGGCCTGGCCATCAGCAAGCGCCTGATCGAGGCGCATGGCGGCCAGGTCTCCGTGAGCAGCGAAATCGGAAAGGGCAGCTGCTTTCGCTTTTCTTTTCCGGCAAAAAGCCTCAGCGCCGTACCGGACAAGGTGAATCTCCACTACCAAGAGCTGAAGTACAAACACATACTGGTGGTGGACGACAACCAATCCAATCTGGACTTCATCTGCCTGAACCTGCGAGCTTGGGGGGCTAGGCCGACGGCCTTGAACGGCCCGGAAAAAGCAGTCGGCGCCATGGAACAGGCCCGCGTCCGCGGCCAGGACTATGACCTGGCCATTCTCGACCACCACATGCCCGGACTCAACGGCGTGCAATTGGCCAGGATGCTGCAGGAGCGGCATTCGACTCCCCTGGTCCTGATGTCCAGCCTGGGCACCTCACTGCCCGATATAGCGGAAATGGGCGTGAGCTTTGATGCGGTTCTGAATAAGCCGATTCATCGTGATTCGCTGCTGGAAAACCTCAACCGGATTCTTTCCACACCTTCGAAGCATGCATCAGGTTCTCAAACGCCTGAGATGGGCGTGCAGCCCATGAAGATTCTTCTGGTCGAGGACACACTGGTCAATCGCAAGCTTGCATTGCTGCAACTCGCCAAACTCGGCTACAAAAACATCGACTCCGCGGTGGATGGCATTGAAGCGCTTACTGCAATGTCCAGCAAGAATTACGACGTCGTACTGATGGATATCCAGATGCCACGACTCGATGGCCTAGAGACCACCCGCCGCCTCCGGCAAGAACTGTCCTCCGATGTTCAACCCTATGTGATCGCCATGACAGCGAATGCCATGGCCGAGGACCGCGAGGCCTGCACCGACGCCGGCATGAACGACTATGTTCCCAAGCCGGTAAACCCTGATGCCTTGTCCGCGGCACTGCAACGCGCCGCGAGCCACCAGAACATTGCGGCAAGAGACAGCGGGCCATCCAACCGCCGGCCTAAGAGCACTGCTCAGTCACGAGCCTTGGAAGTGACTCGTCAGGTGCTGGCAGGCGGCGGCGAAATGGGCACCCTCATGCGCTCCATCGACTGGTCCCAGACACCGCTTGGGCCCGTACACACCTGGCCACAATCTCTGCGCACCGCGCTCTCCATACTGCTGACTCAGAAGCATCCGATCTTTATCTGGTGGGGTCGTGAGTTGGTCCAGTTCTACAACGATGCCTATCGCCCTATCCTGGGCTCAAGCAAACATCCTCAGGCCATGGGCCAACGCGGCCGGGAATGCTTCGAGGAAATCTGGGATTCCATCTCACCAATGGTGGAAGCCGCGTTCGAGCGCGGCGAATCCAGCATGGTAGAGCGTGGCCTGTTGTGCCTGAACAGGAACGGCCTTCTTGAAGAAGGCTACTTCACTTATGGTTATTCGCCGATCCGTGACGAATCCGGCGGCGTGGGCGGGATATTCGTGGCCTGTTCCGAAAACACGGCAGAAGTGTTGTCTTCCCGGCGCAATACGGTATTGCTCAACCTGGATCATCGCCTGCTTCTTGATTCTGACAAGTCGTCACCAGACGCAGCATTTGCAGGAGCGAGATACGACCTCCCCTTCCTGTTGATCTATCACCTGGATGCCGGCGCGGATCGCGCTCGACTGGTCTACCACCATGGACTCAGTCTGGACTCGGCGGCTGCACCGGCAGTGATCTCGTCACCGGCAGAGTCTCCATGGCCAATTTTTTCCTTGGAACATGGCGAACAGTCAAAGGTATTCGAACCTGACCTGGAACTCCCCCAATTGCCGCCCTGGCCGGAGCCTCCGCGGCGCGCCTTCATAAGGACGCTGGGAAATCGATACGTCATGGTTGCCGGACTCAGTCCCCGTCTGCTGCTTGACGACAGTTATCGCGGCTTCCTTAACGAACTGGCCAGGCGATTGCCGTCGCTGATTCAGGTGCTTGATCGCGAGGCCTGAAGCGGCTCCCGTTACAATTGGCGATTCACTGACTCGAACCTCCAAAATGCGCCTCTCCTGCTTCCCCCTGTCCACGACCAAGGAAACGCCCGCCGACGCGGAAATCGTTTCTCATCAGCTGCTGCTTCGTGCCGGCTTCATTCGCAAGCTGGGGGCTGGTCTCTACACCTGGATGCCGATGGGCCTGCGCGTTCTGCGCAAGATCGAGAATATCGTCCGCGAGGAAATGGACCGAGCGGGTGCCGCCGAGCTGCTGATGCCATCCATACAGCCTGCGGACCTGTGGCAGCAGTCCGGTCGCTGGCAGGTCATGGGCGCCGAGATGCTGAGGATCAAGGATCGTCACGAGAACGACTACTGCTACGGACCAACGCACGAAGAGGTCATCGTCCATCACGCCAAACAGGACGTGCGTAGCTATCGCCAGTTGCCTTTCAATTGGTATCAGGTGCAGACCAAGTTCCGCGACGAGCGCCGCCCACGCTTTGGCCTGATGCGCGCGCGCGAATTTCTGATGAAGGACGCCTATTCCTTCCACATGGACGAGGCTGATCTGGACCGCGAGTACGAAAACATGCGCGGGGCCTATATCCGCATCTTCGAGCGCATCGGTGCTGACTTCCGAGTGGTGAAGGCTGACAGCGGTAACATTGGCGGCGCAAAATCAGAAGAGTTTCACGTCCTCGCCGGTTCCGGTGAAGACCTGATCGCCGTATCCGATCAAGGAAGTTATGCGGCCAACGTCGAGGCAGCCGAATGCAAACCTACGGGCACGAATCGCCCTGCCCCTGGTGCGCCAATGCAGACGGTTTCCACGCCCGGGCAAAAAACCTGCGAACAGGTCTCCAAGTTTCTGAAGGTCGAGCTGACCGCCAAGGTCAAGCTGCTGGTGGCCAAGGGTCGTGAGGGCGGCCTGGTCGGCATCGCCCTGCGCGGCGACCACGAACTCAACGAGTTCAAGGCTGCGCGTCATCCTTTGATCGCGAGCCCGTTCGAGATGGCAAAGGTTGAGGATGTACAGGCGGCTTTTGGCTGTGAGGTTGGCTATCTGGGTCCGGTGAATTGCCCGATCCCGGTCATCGCCGATCATGCGGCGCTGGAGATTGCCGACTTCGTCTGCGGTGCCAACCAGAACGACGAACACCTGAGCGGTGTGAACTGGGAACGCGATTGCCCGTTGCCTGAGGGAGCGGATTTGCGGCGGATCTGCGAAGGCGACGCGAGTCCGGATGGTCAGGGCAAGATTCAGTTCTTCCGTGGCATCGAGGGCGGGCACATCTTCCAGCTTGGCAACAAGTACACGCGCGCCATGGAGTTCACCGTGCTCGATGAACAGGGCGCTGCCGTGATCCCGGAAATGGGCTGTTATGGCATCGGCGTCTCCCGACTCGCAGCCGCGGTGATTGAGCAGAGCCACGATGCAAAGGGCATGCAATGGCCGGCATCCATCGCACCCTTCGAAGTGCTCATCTGCCCTATCGGTGCCGATAAATCCGAGCGCGTAAGAGAACTCGCGCTGCAACTGCATGACGAACTGGCGGGGTCGGGCGTTGATGTCCTGCTCGATGATCGTGGCCTGCGTCCCGGTCCGATGTTTGCGGATGCCGATCTGGTCGGAATTCCGCACCGCGTTGTTATCGGAGAAAAAGGCCTGGCCAATGACCAGTTTGAATACAAGGCCCGCAATGCCGAAAAGGCCGAGATGATTGAAGCCAGCATCTCCAGCGTGTTGGCCAAGCTGGCGGCGTGAACGCAAGGCTTCTGCTGTGGATCCTGACGGCGCTGCTGTCCGCGCCGTCAGCCATTGCAGGCCCCACCGGTGAGCCCGAACCGGAACTGCGTGCGCTTCTTGAAGCTGCCATCGCAGAAGCGGACAGCTTTGAGCATCGCTTTGATGCCGAAGTGTGGCTGACCGACATGTCTGGTCGACTGCAGAATTTCATCAAGGACGACGTTGAGCGTCTGGAATTCCTGAGAACCCTGCACCGGGAAGCCAAGCGCGCGCGCATACCACCGGAATTGGCGCTGGCGGTGATTGAGGTGGAAAGCTATTTCCAGAGATTTGCGCTCTCTACCGCCGGTGCACAAGGTTACATGCAGATCATGCCGTTCTGGCTGGACGAGATCGCAACGCCACACGACAACCTGTTCAATACGCAAACCAACCTGCGCATGGGTTGCACCATCCTGCGCTTCTATCTGGACAAGGAAAAAGGCAACCTGTTTGGCGCGCTGGGCCGCTACAACGGAAGCTACGGCAAGCCCAAATACCCGAACAAGGTGATGCGCGCGCTGCAACGGCGCTGGCATCGCGGTTGAGGAAAGAAGCAATACCTCAGAAGGATCGTGGAACGGTCAAAGGCAACGCACATGGATTATCAGGTACCTGAGCTTCTTCATGCCGATCTGGCAAAGCCCGCGATCACCTGTGCCGATACCCTGCCCTGGACCCCCTCTCCTCAGCCCGAGATCGAGCGGCGATTCCTGGACCGGCGCGGCGGCGAAGTGGCGCGTGCCACTTCGATCGTGCGCTATGCGCCTCATAGCCGCTTCAAGGAGCATCGCCATGAGCTTGGCGAGGAGTTTCTGGTTCTGAGCGGCGTGTTTTCCGATCACAGCGGCGACTTTTGCGCGGGAACCTACGTGCGAAACCCGCCCGGAAGTAGTCATGCCCCCTTCACCGATGAGGGCTGCACCATCTTCGTCAAGCTGCGCCAGATGCCGCTGTCGGAGAGCAGGCAAGTCGTTCGCACACCAGCCGAGCAGAGTGCACGGGCGACCGACATCACGGGCCTGAGCCGCATCACCTTATTCGATTGCCCCGCCCAGGAAACCGTCCATATTGAAATGATGGAGCCAGGCACCCAGTGGCAACGACGCAACGCCGACGGCGGAGAAGAAATCCTGATTCTGGAAGGCGATCTGATGTACGGCGACACCGCTTGCCCGCCACTTTGCTGGCTGCGCATGCCAGCAGATTCGGTTCGCAGCATGAGCACCCGCAGCGGCTGCCGCTACTGGGTCAAACGCGGCCATCTGTACGCCTGATCGGCGGCGCTTCTAAAACCAGAGCCTCAGGGCAGCTTCTGTATTTCGCCAATCTCCGGGGTGACGGTTGCTTCTGGGGTTGCAGCACCTGCTGCCTTGCCTGAGCGCACGGCCTTGGCCTCGGCCACGGCAGCAGCAACATCTTCTACCTTGGGATGCGCCTTGATCTTCAGGACCTGGCCTTTGCGCAATCGGTCGGGGTCGGGAATCACCGCAATGTTCGCGCGCCAGATCAGGGGCCACAGCAATGGATTGGAATAACCCTCAGGGCGGCCCGCAATGATCCACAGGCTGTCTCCAGCGCGCACCTGATACGCGCGCGTCTGATCTCTGAGTTGCCCATTGAGCGTGCGCAGACGACCGTAGGCGAGACGACTGTTCCCACTGGCCATGATTTCTTCTGCGGTTCGCAGCTGCAGAATTTGCGTGTCGTCCAGACCGGTGGACGCCTGCGCTTTGGCCAGTTCGATATTGGCTTGCCGCGCATAAAAATCCGACAACGCGATATCTGCCTGCGCGGCCGCCTCCTCAGAAAAGCCCAGGGCCTGTGCCCACTGCCGCTGATCCGCAGCTTGAACCGCCTGTGCCAGAGGCGCATCCGCGCGACGCCATTGCGGAACCACGCGCCTGGTCTGCGCGACGTATTCCTGGACGTAGGCCAGCCGATCACGCGCTTGCTGCGCAGGGACCCGCGCCGTTCTCTGCAGATCAGGCAAGGCACCGGCATCCGCTTCAGACAGGGGCCGTTCCGGCGGCGCTTCGGAGGAGAACGGCTGGTGATCGAACAGCGAACAAGACGAGAGCAATACGACCGATATCAGTAGAAAACTGCGCAACATGTAAGAACGCGCCACTTTGAATGCGATGAAGGCACATGATGAATCACCGGAGCCGTCAAAGCATCCCCGTACAATAGCGACCCCCACTCGCCATCCACACTTGCGGAGGCCCGCATGACCGAGGTTCTTGTCCTGTATTACTCGCGCAAAGGTGCGACCGCGCAGATGGCCCGCCAGATTGCCCGCGGCATCGAATCTGCCGGTGCGGTGGCGCGCCTGCGCACCGTGCCCCCGGTCTCAACCGAGATCGAAGCCGTTGCAGCGCCCGTACCCGCAGAGGGCGCGATCTATGCCAGCCTCGACGATCTGGCCGAATGTGATGCCATGGTCATGGGCAGTCCGACCCGCTTCGGCAACATGGCTGCGCCGCTCAAGTATTTTCTGGACGGCACTTCAGGCCTCTGGATGTCAGGGCGCCTGGTCGGAAAACCGGCAGCCGTGTTTACCTCAACCAGCTCCATGCACGGGGGACAGGAATCCACACTGCTGAGCATGATGCTGCCCCTGCTCCATCACGGCATGATGTTGATGGGCCTGCCCTACACACTGCCGGATTTATCGAGCACGCAAAGTGGCGGCACACCCTACGGCGCATCCCATCTTGCCGGAACCGGGAGTGAGCCGCGACCGCTGACTTCCGAAGAACGCAATCTCTGCGAAGCGCTGGGCAAGCGCGTCGCCACCACCGCCATCAAACTCGCCACCTCATCATGATGCTTTCACCCTGGATGCGCAGAATTGCGCTGACCTCACACATCCTGCTCATCCTGCTGGTGGTATCGCGCGGCTTTTCGCCGATCAGCATTCTGCTGGGCCTCATCCTCCTGCTGCCCTTGCCGGGCATGTTCAAGGGGCGCACCTACACCTTCGCGTGGGCGTCGATGATGGTGGCGTTCTATGTGGCCGGATTCCTCGCGGAAGGCTATGCCAATCCGGATGCCAAGACCGCGGCGTTTATCGTTGCCAGTGTGGCGGCGCTGGATTACGTCAGCTTGATGCTGTTCGTGCGGTTTCTAGCGCGAGAGAAGGCTGCACACGCGCGCCCAGAATCTTCTGCACAAACGGAAGAGTCAGACGGCGCTGCGCCTTGAGTGATTCGCGATCCAATTCTTCCAGGGCGGCGATCAGGGTTCCGGCGTCGCGCTGCAAATGACCCAGTAGCCAGTCGCGTGCCTCCCGCGCCAGTTCCAGCCCGCGCGCCTTGGCGTGTAGTTCAAGCAGAGCCTTGCGATCCTCGGCTCTCAGCGGCTTGAGCCCGAGCACGGCCATCGCCGCAAAACGTGTTCGCAGGTCCGGGATGACACCAGGCAGACGCTCGGGCGACACTCCGGCTGACAGCACCGTAAGCAGATTGTGGGACCGGCGATGGTCGATCAGTCGCATCAGCCACATCGCGTATTCAGCCGAGTCCAGCTGAGTATCAGCGTTATCTAACGCGAGAAAGGGTCGGTCGCCAAACTCTGCCAGTGACGCGTCGAAGTGCGGGTCAATGTCTACGAACTCGGCTTCTGTTTCGGCAGCGCTCACGCAGGCCCGCAGCAGATGCGTCTTGCCACTGAATCTGGCGCCGTAGAGCCACACCGACATCAGCGAGGTGCGATGACCTAAAGATTGCAGAGTTTCCACTAGCGCCTGATTGGGACCGCCAAAGAAATTATCGAATTGCGGCGACTGCTGAAGCAGTACCGGCAGCGACATCTGTGCCCCTTTCATGCGTTTTTGCTGGCGTCTTCCACGGCCACGTTTGAGGCGCCAGCAGGCGCGCCGAGACGATATGTACGGCTGGCGAGCCACTGTGCTTTGGCGTGCCGCAGAAGCACCGCAATAATCGCCGCCACCGGCAGCGCCAGCATCACGCCGACAAAACCGAACAGCTGGCCACCGGCCATGACCGCAAAGATGACCGCGACCGGATGAAGGCCGATCTTGTCGCCCACCAGCCAGGGCGTCAGGACATTGCTTTCCAGCACCTGGCCAATCCCGAACACGATTGCCAGCCACACAAATGGCAAGAGTTCCTGCGTCTGCACAAGCATGGCAATAACGGCGGTCAGCACACCAACAATGGCGCCCAGATAGGGGACAAAGCTGATCAGACCTACGATCAAGCCCACCAGCAGCGCCAGATTCAGACCCGCAATCCACAGGGCAATCCAGTAGTACACCGTCAGCGCGGCCATCACCGTGAGCTGACCACGGATGAAGGCGCCGAGAACGGAGTCGGTCTCCTTCGCAAGACGGGTGGTCAGCGGCAAATGACGCGGCGGAATGACTCCGTGGATCCAGGCCACCAGGTCATCCCAGTCACGCAGGAGATAGAAGGTCACCACCGGCACCAGCAACAGACTGGCAATGGCAGTGAGCAAGGCACCGCCGGAAGCCGAGATATGCGCCCAGATGGTCTTGAGAACCCCACCTGCATCATCCCAGTGCTTGGCAACCAGCTTCTTGAAGCCCTCTGCGTCGAGCCGCGAACCTTCAGGCAGGGCAATTCCCACCTTTGCGGCCTGGTCCTGCATCCAGGCCAGCCACTCCGGCACGTTCTGCAGGAAGGTGCTGACCTGGTTCTGCAACATCGGCAGCAGCATCAAGAGGCCCAGCAGGGAAATCAGGCCGATGGCCAGAAACACCACACTGACGCCGGCGGTGCGCGACAGGCCCCAGCGCTGCAGGCGATCTACGGTGGGGTCGCCTGCATAGGCCAGCCCTGCCCCAAGAACAAAGGGCGTCAGAATTGGAGCCAACAGCCAACAGAACCCGAAGAAGGCCGCCATGGCCACCAGCCAGGGCCAGGAATCTCGCAGATGCAGGTTCTCGATGGCCGATTCCACCGCCTGACCGGCGCTCGCGCCCGGCCTATCGTCCGTTGAAGACATATTCGCCCTCTCCGTGAGCGCTCAGCAGGCCACCGCCAAGTGCCAGACCATGTGCGCGCTCGACGCCGCCCTCCACAATCATCCGGATGCGCACAGTACTGTCGCGAAGCTCAGAAACCTCGATGCGCCGGATGCCACTGATTCCGGCGAAATGCTGATAAGTGCGGGAAAAATCGTCGGCATCCTGTAATCCATGCACTTCCACAACCCAGGCTTCCACCAGGTCAGGGTTGACACCGAATACCGGTAAGCCCTGCCGCTTGACCGCAGCTGCCACACTATTGGGGTCAAACACCGCTCGAAACTTCACCTTGTCCGAGTCCGGCGTGCGCACGAAGTTGTATTGCTGAACCAGATTGCCGGCGTTTGCCAGGACCTGGCTGCTTGCCGCATCCGAGCGCCCCACCACACGTTCCAGGACCACGATCAGCGCAGCGCGCAACCCCTTGATGCGCGACTGATCCGATTCATCGTCCACCGAAACGATGGCCTCGTAGGGGTTCTGCGCCGCCTGCACGGCAGATAAACCCGCCGTGCTCAGGCACATTGCGAGCACCAGACCCGGCAGCAACACCGCAATCCCGGACTGGCCCATCCAGCGACTCATTGAAGGCAGATGCAATCTCATCCGACGATTATCCGGCGTGCGTCTGTAAAATGCATGGGATTCCCTTCCGCGTCTGAGCATTTTGCTGATGAGCACTTCAAAAAAGCCCCTTTCCTATCGAGATGCCGGTGTTGATATTGACGCGGGTGACGCGCTTGTCGGCGACATTCGCAAAATCGTCAAGAGCACCCATCGGCCAGAAGTGCTCGGCGGTGTCGGTGGCTTTGGCGCGCTGGTAGGCCTGCCCAGCAAGTACAAAAAGCCCGTCCTGGTCAGCGGCGCTGACGGCGTCGGCACCAAACTCAAGCTTGGCATCGACAGCGGTCGCATCCAGGGACTGGGCATTGATCTTGTAGCCATGTGCGTCAACGACGTGCTCGTTTCCGGCGCAGAACCCCTGTTCTTTCTCGACTACTACGCCAGTTCCAAACTCGACCCCAAGGCGGCGGCGCAAGTCGTCCGAGGTATTGCTAACGGCTGCCGGCAAGCGGGTTGTGCCTTGGTGGGCGGTGAAACCGCAGAGATGCCGGGTCTTTACAAGGCGGGTGACTTTGACCTGGCAGGTTTCTGCGTCGCGGTCGCTGAAAAGTCGAAGATCATCGACGGCAGCAAGATCAAGGTGGGTGACGTCATCGTGGCCCTGCCTTCCAGCGGCGCGCATTCCAACGGCTATTCGCTGATCCGCAAGATTCTGGCGCGGGGCCGCCATCGCCTGGAAAAGCCATTCGGCAAGGCAACGCTCGGCGACGCCCTGCTCGAACCCACCCGGATCTACGTCAAACCCGTTCTCAAGCTGATTGAATCCGGCATCCCCATCCGCGGCATGGCTCACATCACCGGCGGCGGCATTACCGAAAACCTGACGCGGGCTTTTCCCAAGGGCACAGCGGCAGTCGTTGACCTGAGCAGCTGGAAGAGACCTGAACTATTCGACTGGCTGCAGGAGAAAGGCGGCGTCGAGGAAGACGAGATGCGCCGGGTCTTCAATTGTGGCGTCGGATTTGCCATGGTCATTCCGCGACGCCGCGTGGACGATGCCCTTGCACAGCTGCGCAAATCAAGACTCAAGCCCTGGGTCATTGGCGAGGTGACCAAAGGCCAGCAAGACGTCCGCTTTGTCTGATATCCCTGAGGTGATGCGCCCGCGTTGCCGCGTGGTTGTACTGGTATCCGGAAACGGGCGAAACCTGCAGGCCCTGATTGACGCCTGCAGCAGACAACAGATCCATGCGGATTTGGTAGGCGTCATCAGTAACCGTGCAGACGCTCCCGCCCTGGCCAGGGCTGCGCAGGCAGGCATCGCCTGCTTCACCGTGGAGCACCAGAACTTTCCTGATCGAGAGGCCTTTGACCAGGCCTTGCTGGAGACAATCCAGAAGCTGAACCCGGATATCGTGGTACTGGCGGGCTTCATGCGCATCCTGGGCAAAGCCTTTGTTGCGGCATTGAGCGGCAAGATGATCAACATTCATCCTTCGCTGCTCCCCCGGCACCGTGGATTACACACCCATCGTCGCGCTCTTGAAGATGGCGATACCGAGCATGGCGCTACCGTGCATCTTGTCAGCGAAGATCTGGACGGCGGCCCGCTGATCATTCAGGGCCGTGTCAGCGTGAGCGAGGAAGATGATGCTACTTCTCTTGCAGAGCGCGTCATGACCGAGGTTGAGCTGAAGATTCTCCCACAGGCACTGGCCTGGATCGCAAATGGCGAAATTGAACTTGGTCAGAATGGCATTGAATTTCGTGGTCAGAATCTGTGCAAGGCCCTGCAACTGGAAGACCTGACGGAGACGTTTCAGTGAAGCTGCAAAAATGGATTTTGAGCGCCGTACTGGCGATGTCCTGCGCGTGCGCACTTGCGGAGGACATCCAAGCCAGCGAAGCCCATTACGAGCTGTCACGCGGGGCAATCACCCTGGGTGAAGCCCGCTTCAATCTCAAGGCCGCGGAAGGCAAGGACTGCTGGAGCTATGAGTATGTCGCCAAACCCTCAGGCCTGGCCCGCCTGTTCATCGGCACGGTGACCGAGCATTCCAATTTCTGTCTGGTTGACGGCGTCGTCCGTTCGCGGAATTTCTCTTTCAATCGAGAAGACAAGAAGGAAGATAATTTCAAACTGGATTTCAACTGGAACGACAAGATGGTGCGCTCCAGTAGCGGCGAAATCCGCAAACTCGAAGACGGCATGATTGATCGTCTGGCCATGCAATACGCTGTGCAGAAATGGGTCATGGCGCGCGGTGGCGAACCGGGCGCGGATGAAATCAGCCTGACCAAGGTAGAAGATGACCGGCTCAAGACCTATACCTTCCGCGTCACCGCGAAAGAGCAAATTGAGACACCAGCCGGAACCTTTGAAACCATTCGCGTCGAACGAGTGGACGATCCAAAGAAGTCGACGCGCTTCTGGCTCGCACCTTCGCGCAATTACCTCGCGGTGAAAGTCGAGCAGGTCAAGAAGGGCTCAGAACAGGTCAAAATGCTGCTGAAAAAATAGCGGCATCACACACTCGAAAGACTCTTCAGGATTCCGAGAGCGCCCCTTCTTCGCGCAGCTTGTCCAGGTGTGACTCGATATTGCGCTTTGCCAACGGCAGCAGGCGCGGGTCCAAGCCAACATAAATGGCAGCCAGCATCTCATCCATGGTCTGCTGCTTGCGGTGCAGATCAAGGATGGTCGCTTCGCGTTGGCGTCGATGTTTGAGGGTCTCCTGCAATCGATGGGTAGAGCCCATGGCGATGCCATGCGAGGGCACAATGACTTTGGGATCCAGCTCGATGATTCTCAGCAGGGAACGGAAGTACTTGCCCATGTTTCCCTCAGGCTTCTGGATAACCACGGTGCCGACGCCCTGGATCAGATCGCCGACGATGCACCATGACCGGCAATCCGGCATCAAAGCCAACTGCCCTTCATCGTGCCCCGGAACCTCGAGGGCGCGAACCGGTTTGCCTAGCCAATGGGTCACCACCTCGCCATCGCCTATCAGACGCGTCTGGACGCCATCGAAGTAATTGGCGTCGATCGCCTCAATGCGTTCACGTGTATCGGCGCTCAACAGAATGGGAAGTCCCATGCGCCGTGCCATCTCACTCGCTCGTTCGCGATGATCGGGATGATGATGGGTCAGAAATATGCCGGCGATCCCAAATGGCTGAACACGCTTTTCCAAGGCCAGCATTTCATCGTCTGTCCACGGTGAGGGATCAACCAGAACAGGCTTGGCACCGGCATCACCAATGATGAAACAGTTGGTATGGATCGCCGGTGGCAAGGTGTGCGAGCGCACCGACAACATGCGCATCTCGCAGACCGGCTCGATGATCTGCAATGCTTGCTTGTGAAACTCTTCAATCGGGTGCACGTCGGGCAGCTTCACGCTGTCCTCTTCGAGCAGGGCAATCGTCAGCTGTGTAGGCGGTGCCAGCAGAAGCTGACCCTGACGATATTCCTGCATGAAAGTAGCGGCCGATTCCCAGCGGCAATCATCCACTTCTCCCACATCAAGCGTGATCTGGGGTTTCTGGCTCAGGCGAATACAGAAGAAAAAGGTATTGAACCGAACCGGCACAAATGCCGGTGCCAGAGCCGATCCAAGCAGGTGCACCGCTTCAATCTCGCCCCGCTCTGCCGCGGCATCCAGATCAAAACTGATTTCCTCGACCAGTTCGCGCACCAGAGCCTCGATATGGGTGGCATCAAAACCCTGACACCAACCCGCGGAACGCGCCGGTGCATCCGCATCTTCCTTGTCGACCTTGCCGCCAGGGAATGCCCAATACCCGGGAAATGCCTTCAGACCCGGGTGCCGATGCACCAGAAAAATCTCGTCGCCGTACAACAAAACGGCCGTCACTGCGTCTCTGATCGGATTCTCACTCATGTCGGGAGTTTAAACCCATGCACCTGTAACAGAGCGAGGCTCACGCTGACGCGCGGCGCACTCTAGTAAGGCTGCTTTCAACAACCCAGCCGATGGAGGACGTCCCTGCTCAGGGCTTGGCGCTTGCCTCGGTGGGCGTGATCGACTTGAGCGCGACCTTCTCACCCCCGAAAGTCACATGAATGATTTGTTTGTGGCCGGTCCAGGTTTCTGCGGACACCGTGAGCTTTCCGAGCCCACCGGCTGAAACCTCATCGGGCTTGCCAAGAATCTCGTAAACCTCGTCGCGACTCATCCCTGACTGGATCTTGTCGTAGTTCTCTACCGTTGCGCGGGAACATGCCATCACCAGAAGAATGGCGGCCATCGGGGCAATTAATGCATAGCGGACAAAGCTGCTGACCAGTTCTTTCACGGGCGACGATCACTGGCCAATGTCAGTGGCGGTCGCGGAGCAAGGGTCGATCGTCTGCGATCGGCGCAGACCCGGCGTTCAATCGGTGCTGGGGTGTGAGTGCCAGCCGAGGGTCCGGAAGACCAGATGAATGCGAGCACCGGTTTTCGTGTTTTCATTTTTCTCCTCAGCCGAGATGAATTGTGATCATTCCCACCATTCAAGCGCACTGTGATGAATTGCCTATGAACTGAACAAGCGGCGTCGCCGTGCTTGACCGCGCATATGCGGCTTGCGTAGCGTCCGCTGATGACTCCGATCATCCAGACCAACCGCGAATGGCTCCAGCAGGAAGCCAGTGACGCTGCGCGCCGCGTTGGCATCGTCGACTGGCTGATGTTGCTGCTGGCCTTGATATCGGTCGGATTGCTGGCTTGGGAAGTCTTTGCCGACCCGCCCCAGCACATCAGTGAAATGATCTTCACCGCTGATTACTTCATCTGCGGAATTTTTGCGATCGAGTTCCTGTGGCGTTGGCGCGCTGCCGGCTGGAGCGGGAAACACCTGCGCCGCAACTGGTACGAAGTGCTCGGCATGATTCCCTTCCAGCACCCGGCCATTCGCGGATTCAGGCTTTTCCGCGTGCTTCGCATCATCATCCTGCTTTCAAGGTTTGGGCGCGCAGCGGATCGCGCCTTGGGCGAGGAGTTCACCTATCGCCTGGTCAGCCGCTTCAAGAACGCGATCGTCGAATCCATCAGCGGCGCGGTCACCGTGGCAATGATCAATGAAGTACAGACCGTGATGGCCAAAGGCCAGTATGCCGGCAACATCTCCCGGGCCCTGAAAGAGAACGAAACCGAGATGCGTGACATGATTGCCGAGAAGTTGCGAGAAGACCCGCAAGCCGGCCGACTGTCACGTCTGCCATTTGCCAAGGACGTGACCGCCAGCGTCATTGATACATCGCTCAGGGTGGTCGAGCAGGTTCTGAAGGACCCGCGGACCGACGAGCTGATATCGGACATGCTTCGAGAGAACCTGCAACAGATCAAGGCCACCATTCAGGCCAGAGACGAACAAAAAAACAAATCCCGATGAGCTCAGCTTCCAAGCCTGTTTCCTGCACCGTCTATCGCTGCAGTACACAACCAGAAATGTACCTCTACGTGCGCGAAGGCCTCGAAACCACCGAGTTACCGGAAGCGCTGCTCTCCAAGGCTGGCAAACTGACCCATGTCATGGACCTGAGCCTGACACCTGAGCGAAAGCTGGCACGGGTCAAGACCGAGGCGGTGATTGCACAATTGGGCGGCAATGGCTGGTTTCTGCAATTGCCGCCCCAGGTTGCAGGCCACCTTCACTTTGGCGACTGACCCGCGCCGAAGTTTTCGTTCAGCCTGCCCTTAGGCAAAGTCTGGAAAACTATTCGAACCGCCTGCTGTCGCAGGTCTTGTCCGAGCCGCGCTGATTCCCCCATGACGTTCCACGCCCTTCGCCTAGTTGCCATTTCTGCAGTGGTTCTGGGTCTGTCCGCCTGCCCCAAGAATCAGGGCCGTTTTGTAAAACCGGTGGCCACGCCAGTGACCCAGGAAGCGCCGCAGACTGCGGCGTCAAAGTACGAAGACGGCTACCTGCGCGTGTTTGTCAGCTCCAATCTGGACGTCAACGGTCGCGCCATCGACTTTGGCAAGGACGAAGCGCTGAGACCGGCCATGCTGCTGATCTCCGCCAAGTTTGGAAAAGGCACGGTCGCCAGCTTTGCATCAGATTCCAGCCCGGAAATCCCGGTGCTGCTCTATGACGTACAGAGCGGCAAGACCGTCAGCTCCGTGGTCGACAATGCATTGCTGGGTGAAGGCCTTCTGATCGACCCGGAGTCCTTGTCCAAGTCACCACACCTGCAAATCGTGGTCCGCGGTGTTCCGGCGGACAAAGCGCGATGGGTCACTAATCTGCTCGAGCTGGCCACTGCCGAGCCGATGCTCAAGTTCGGCATGGGGTTTGTCCCGGGCGGCCAGGTCGTCACCGGTCTGAGTTCGCGTCTGGGCGAGCTGCTCAGCGACGAAATCCGCACCGAGAAGAAGCCCTGGGAAGAAAAGACCCTGTTGGGACTGCGCACGGACGAAGGTCTCGCGGAGCTCGATGGTCGCCAGTTCGTCGTGCTGCTCAATTCCAGCACCATCGAACTCGAGAAGCCGGCGCCCGATCTGCGCCCCTGCAAACGCAGTGATTCGCCCTCTGGACTGTGCAATGCCGAAGGTCAGCCCTGGAAGCCCGCACAGGCCTATGTCCGCTTCGAGCTTGATGTCACCGACTATCGCTCAGTGAAGGACTTCATCGGCTCCGCGGTTTCATGCGAAGCCGACGAACGCGTCTGGGCGGATTACCGTGCGCTGCTGGCATCCGGGCAACTGGCACGCAAACAAACCGAGTACGAGCGCCATTTGCTCAACCGAGGTGAGCTGTTGCTGCGCGTACGCCGGTCCCAGAATGAAACCCCACCCTGGCAGAAAACAGGTCGATTACTGCAGTTTGCGCAACAGGCCGCGTTGCTCCCGGTGCCGGATGATGCCTACTGGCATGAACACTACGACCAACGCGCGAAACAGACGGACGCCTGTATCCGCAAGAATGCGATCGACGGACAGTCGCAGCATGCCGCGATCTGGGATCAGGCCACGCAATTGTTCGCTCGCGCCAGCGCCTACCCGGTCTGGGCCAAGGCCCTCAATGGCAGTGCCGATCCGGATGGCCCTGCCCTGCGTGATGCCGAACGAGAACTTGCGCAGTTGCACCAACTGCTGGCGGTGCACGATCTGCAGGCGCTGGACAAGGCGAATCTGGACAGTCTCTACAGTCTGGACTCCCAACTTCAGCAAATGCTGCGCCCCGCTTACGCCCGGATCATTGAGCGGATTCTGGAAGATAGCGACACCAAGCAAAGCCAGCGGCTGCGATTGACGGACCTGATTGCGCGCAGTGCCTGCTCGAGCTGCCGCGAACTTCTGGCAGCCAAGGCAGACACCCTGATCGAAGTCGAACCGGAAGTAGTCGCCCTGCCCGACGACGAGGGCGATACGACCGAATCTGCGGCGGAAACCTTGGAAGCTGCTGAAGCCCCGCCCGAGCCAGCAACAGAAGCCGCCCCAGCGTCTGCTCCAGCAGTTGCCGGAGAAGAGATTCAGTTACCTGCACCGGCGAAGGATGTCGCTGCCCCGGCAATGCCTGAGAAGCGGCCTGCGAAATCGGGCAAGGTTTCGAAATCGGAAAAGAAAGTCTCACAATAGGGTTCACTCTCCGCAGACTGGCGCATTCGACATGCCGAACGCTTTTGACCTCAGCACCTCCATCCTTGCCAGCACCTTTCGTGGCTGGCGTGGCACCGCCGATTTTCGCGGCGAATCCAGTGAGCCAGAACAGTTGCTGGAACTCTATGAGTTCGAAGCCTGCCCGTACTGCAGACTGGTTCGCGAAGCGCTGACCGAACTGGAACTTGATGCTTTGATCTACCCCTGCCCCCAGGGCGGAACGCGTTACCGGCCCAAGGCCATCGAGATCAGCGGCAAGAATCAGTTTCCCTTGTTGATCGACCCGAACACCGGAGATCAGCTGCTCGAGTCAGCGGACATCGTGGATCATCTTCAGAAAAATTACGGCTACGGACAGCGCGCCAACCGCGGCCTGTTGCGCGGCCTGCAAATTGGAGGCTCCTATCTCGCCACCGCCAGTCGCGGCGGTCGAGGCCTGAAGGCCCGCCCCTCTCGCGCCCCGGAACTGCCGCTGGAGCTCTACAGCTTCGAGTCCAGCCCCTACTCTCGCCCGGTGCGCGAGCGCCTGACTGAGCTTGAAATTCCGTATCGCCTGCGCAGCTTTCCCAAGACGCAATGGCAGGAAATGGGCCCGCCAATTGTCCGATCGAAGCTCTTTCCAAAGGCGCCGCTCAAGAGCCGCAACCGCATACGTCTGCGCGAGCTGACAGGACGCTCGCAGGTCCCCTACCTGATCGATCCAAATACCGACACCGCCATGTTCGAGTCCGACGACATCATTCGTTATCTGGAGCAGACCTACGCGCTCTAGCAGAGCGCCTGAATGCTGGACGCCTGGAGCATCTTCAGCGCGGTGGTAATCGCCCACGCGCTCGGCGTCGCGAGCCCGGGACCCGACTTTGCGGTCGTGGTACGTCAGTCACTCAAGCACGGCTCCCGCAGCGGAATGATCACGGCGCTCGGAATTGGCTGCGGCATCGTCTTCCACTTCACCTGGGGCATGCTCGGGTTGAGCTGGATCATCCAGAAAATGCCAGCACTGCTCGACATCATGCGATTGGGCGGCGCCGCGCTCTTGATTTGGATCGGCTACCGCTCACTGCAACTCGGCGCAGCGTCGCCAAGCCGCACTGCGGCGGTCCCGCCACAGCCCGAATCAGGTCGGCGCGCCTTCACCATCGGCCTCGCGACCAATGTGCTTAACGTCAAGGCCATGCTGTTCTTTGTTGCCTTGTGCGCCAGCGTGATCAGTGCCGGCGCCAGCACTCAACTGAAACTGGCCCTCGGCGCCTGGCTCAGTCTTGCCACAGTCGCCTGGTTCAGCCTCATTGCATTCAGCGTTGGACAGACATGGCTTCGCGTGCGGCTGGCCCGTCGGGCACTACTGATTGACCGCACGATGGGCCTTATCCTCATCGCCATGGCCCTCGCGCTATTAGCAGGCGGTCCTTTCCCAGGCCAATCAGGCTAGAAAGAAAATCGGCTTCAGCCCTGTTTGGAAATCGCGCGCCAGAGCATCTCGAACAACACATTGGCCTGACGCGTCGGCGGCTCTTTCATGCCGCGCACGACCCAAGCCTGCACGGTGCGCCAGATGATGCCGGCCATAAAGTCGAGCAACACTCTTTCGTCCACTTCGTCGGTCAGGATGTCGCTGGCCTGGCCTTCGGCCAGGACCTTTAAAAAGGCAGCGAACAGCACGCGATGTTCATAATTGCCCTGCTTGCGCCAGGTATTGATGTAGACCGAACTGAGCATGATCTGCAGCACCCGAGGATTCTTCTCGTAGAAATCCAGTGCAACCCAGAAGGTCTTGCGCAATCTCTCCTTGTAGTTCTCGATGCCCTGCAGGTGATCCATCAGGCGATCCGCCAGCAACTGAAGCTGCGCATCAAGCGTGGAAAACAGGAGCGCTTCCTTGCTGCCGTAGTACTTGTAGATGGTTTGCAGGGAGATGCTTGCTTCGCGCGCAACTTCAATCAGACCCACTCGATGAAACTCGCGCTGCGAAAATATGTTCAGGACCGCCTCTTCCACGCGTCTGCGCGTATCCGGGTCGAGACTCTCAAGATTCGGCAAAGCAATCTGATCGGAGGGTTTCCGGGCCATGGGCAATCAATCAGGAATAAAGGGTAATGTTCGTTACTATACGACAGTATGAAAACCTTGGATCAAGTGCTGGCTACATTTGAATAATCTAAGTTCAATAACTATGCTCAAGAAGATAATCGCAATATCAAGACTGGCGCTGCTTCGTGGGTCGCCAAACTGGTCGCGCATTATTCGTAATATTGATTACCCCATTTCCTCATGGAGTCACCATGACTGACGCTTATATTTTCGACGCCGTTCGCACACCTCGTGGCAAAGGCAAGAAGGACGGCAGCCTGCACGAAATCACCCCCGTTCATCTGGTCTCCACCCTGCTGTGGGCTTTGCAGGACCGCAACCAGCTGGACACCTCGCAGGTCGATGACGTGGTGCTGGGCTGCGTTACACCCGTGGGCGAGCAAGGTGCAGACATCGCTCGCACTGCGGTCTTGTATGCCGGATGGGACCAGAGCGTCGCGGGTGTCACGCAAAGCCGCTTCTGCGCCTCCGGGCTGGAGTCGGTGAATCTCGCGGCAATGAAGATCATGTCAGGGCAGGAAGACATGATCGTCGCAGGCGGCGTTGAATCCATGAGCCGCTGGCCCATGGGCTCAGATGGTGGCGCATGGGCAATGGACCCGCGTATCAATACTCAGCTCGGCTTCATCCCGCAGGGCGTCAGTGCCGATCTGGTTGCCGCAGTCGAAGGATTTACGCGCAAGAAAGTGGACGCATTTGCCGTTCAGTCGCAGCAGCGTGCTGCGGCTGCCAAGGTTGCAAACAAGTTCAGCAAGAGCCTGGTACCGGTAAAGGACATGAACGGCATGATGGTGCTGGACCATGATGAAACAGTGCGCGGAGATGTCAGCCTGGAATCACTGGCCAATCTCAAACCTAGCTTCGAGATGATGGGCCAGATGGGTTTTGATGCCACGGCGCTACGCAAATACACCACCGTGGAGAAGATCGATCACATCCACCACGCCGGCAATTCATCCGGCATTGTCGATGGAGCTGCATTGATGCTGATTGGCAGCAAGGAGAAAGGCGCCGCGCTGGGACTCAAGCCGCGTGCACGAATCCGCCAGGTGGCCGTCATCGGCAGCGAACCCACCATCATGCTCACCGGCATTGGTCCGGCATCGAAAAAGGCGCTGGCAAAGGCCGGCATGTCTGCCAGCGATATTGACCTATTTGAGATCAACGAGGCCTTCGCAGCGGTGGTGATGCGCGCCGCCCGCGACCTGAACATCAGCCAGGACATCATCAACGTCAATGGCGGCGCAATCGCCATGGGCCACCCACTGGGCGCCACTGGCTGCATGATTCTGGGCACCGCTCTGGACGAACTTGAAGCCCGCAATAAAACCACTGCCCTTGCCTCTCTCTGTGTCGGTGCCGGTATGGGCATCGCCACCATCATTGAACGTGTCTGAACATGAGCATCGAATTCAACAAAGACGACGACGGAATCGTCACTCTCAGCATCGACATGCAGGGCCGTTCCATGAACGTGCTCAATGCAGATCTCACCACCCCTTTTCTTGAAGCCATTGCAAAGATTGAATCCGACGATTCGGTCAAGGGTGTCATCCTCACTTCCGGCAAGAAAGAATTCCTCGCAGGCGCGGATATCGAAAATGTCTTCGCCATGACAGAGCCCGCTGTCGCCTTCGAGATGGCAGAGAGTTTCAAGTCGCTTCTACGGCGCATGGAAACCAGCGGCCGTCCCTGGGTAGCCGCGCTCAATGGCACCGCATTGGGTGGCGGTCTGGAGCTGGCACTGGCCTGTCATCACCGCATCGCCATCGACAATCCGAAAGCCAAGTTCGGATTGCCAGAAGTAAAACTCGGCCTGCTGCCGGGCGGCGGCGGTACCCAGCGCCTGCCACGCATGATTGGCATACAGGCCTCGGCACCCCTCATGCTCGAAGGCAAGGAAATGACCGCCAGAAAAGCAATGCAGGCCGGCATCATCCAGGAATTGGCAGCGGATCGGGGCGAGATGCTCGCAAAGGCCAAGGCCTGGTGCCTGGCCAACCCCAAGGCAGCACAGCCCTGGGACAAGAAGGGCTTCAAGTTCCCCGGCGGCGATGCTCGTCATCCTGCAGTGGTCCAGATGCTGGCAGTCGCACCGTCAATGACCAATGCAAAAACCCAGGGCAACTATCCAGCCGCAAGGAATATCCTGAGCTGCATCTACGAAGGCGGCATCGTCGACTTTGAAACCGGCTGCCGTGCAGAGTCCCGCTACTTCGCGGAACTGGTGGTTTCGCAAGTCTCAAAGAACATGATTGGCAGCTTGTGGTTCGGCTTGCAGAGCATCAACAAGGGCAAGTCGCGACCAGAAGGCATTGAGCCGTCCAAGGTGAACAAACTCGGCGTATTGGGCGCCGGCATGATGGGCGCGGGCATTGCTTACGTGTCCGCCAAGGCCGGCATGGAAGTGGTTCTGCTCGACACCGACCAGAGCAACGCTGACAAAGGAAAGGCCTATTCAGACAAGCTTCTGGACAAGGACATCAAGCGTGGCCGCCTGCTGCCCGCCGACAAGAGCGCCTTCCTCGACCGCATCACCGCCACAACCCGATTTGAAGACCTGTCCGGCTGCGATCTGGTGATCGAAGCCGTTTTCGAGGATCGCAGCATCAAGGCGGACGTCACCAAGAAGACCGAGGCGGTCATGGGCGCGGACAAGGTGTTTGCATCCAACACCTCCACCTTGCCGATCACTGGCCTCGCGAAAGCGCACAGCTGTGCCGAGAACTTCATCGGACTGCATTTCTTCTCGCCTGTAGAAAAGATGCCGCTGGTAGAAATCATCATGGGCGAGAAAACCTCGCAGGAAACCCTGGCCAAAGGGTTTGACTACGTGCAGCAAATCCGCAAGACGCCGATCGTCGTCAATGATTCTCGCGGCTTCTATACCTCCCGTGTCTTCGGAACCTATGTTCTTGAAGGCATGGCGCTGCTGAGCGAAGGCGTACACCCACGTTCAATTGAAGCGGCCGGCCTGCAAGCCGGCATGCCGGTAGGTCCGCTGGCGCTCAGTGATGAAGTTTCCATTTCGCTGGCCCTGCACGTACTAGAACAAACACGCAAGGACTTTGCAGCAGAGGGCAAAACACTTGAAGCGCGTGCGGCAGACGGTGTGATCGAGAAAATGTGCAAAGAACTCGATCGGCCTGGAAAGAAGGCGGGCAAGGGCTTCTACGACTATCCGGCTTCCGGTGAAAAGCGGATCTGGCCTGGACTGGCAGAGCATTTTCCGCTGGCAGAATCACAACCGGAGCAACAGGAACTCATCGAGCGCCTGATGTTTGTGCAAGCCGTGGATGCGGCGCGTTGCTTTGAGGAGAACGTCGTGACCACCGTGGCCGATGCCAATATCGGTTCCATTTTCGGTTGGGGCTTTGCTCCACATCAAGGCGGTGCGTTGCAGTACATCAACGCCTATGGACTCAATAAATTCGTTTCGCGTGCAGAGCAACTCGCGGCACGTTACGGCGCGCGCTTCTCCCCACCCAAGAGCCTCAGCGAGAGGGCCAGTTCCGGCAAGCCCTACACTGACTGAAGAAACAGGCCTGTCTTCCGACTGAAGTTGGGAGACAGGCTGCCTTCAAAAACCTGGATCGTCCTGCAAGCGCTTGCGGCGACGCAGCTTACGTTCGGTTTCCGCTCTGTCCGCCGTGCGCGGCTTCATAAGGTCGGAGCGCGTATCGAGCCAGTCGGCTGCCACTGACCACACCTGGTCCTGCGCCTTGGAACCGGCCAGCACGCCCATATGCCCACCTGCTGCGACCCGGTACTGCTTATCTTCCGAAGCGACCAGTTCCAGGCTCTTTCTCGCGGCATCCGGCGTCACAAGCGTGTCAGTCTGACCTGCAAAAATCAGCACGGAACAGGTGATCCTGCTGAACTCCATGATCTGGCCATCGAGTTCGATGCTGCCGCGGGACAAGTCGTTGTCGATCGCAAATTTCACGAACATGTCCTGCACCAGCCGCCCCGGATACGCCAGCATGTTGTTCAGAAAGCTGGACGTCGTGGTGTGGCTTTCGACGAACTCCCGATCCCACAGGCGCAGAACCAGATCCCAGTAGGTGGTGATACTGCCCACCGGATTGGTGAGTTTGAATGCCAGTGAATTCGCCCAGCCCGGAATGCTCAGTTTTTCAGGCGCAAGGTCATGCAATCTGAAACTGGTGAACTTGCGCACCATCTCCGCCGGCTTCATCAGGGCCGCCGTCAACTGCCCCATGATGCTGCCCTGTCGCGTATCAATGGGGCTGGCCACAGTGACGATATTTCTCAGATGCTGATCATCTGAAATGCCGGCATACATCAGGCTGAAAAGCCCGCCCAGACACCAGCCAAACAATGTCAGGTCCTGAACCTGTGAATGTTCACGAATCCGCTTGAGCGCCTCGGGCATCAGATCGTTGACATAATCCGACAAACCATAGTGCGCCTGCTCGCGGCCGGGCTCGCCCCAGTCGATGAGATACACGCGATACCCACGTGCAACAAAATACTTGACCAGACTGCGATTGGGCATGAGGTCGAAGATGGTGTGTCGCGCGGCCAGTGGCGGCACAAAAACCAGTGGCACGCCCCGGGATTCTTCCTGCGTGGGCATGCTACTGCCATCACAGAGCTGGATTTCGCTCTCGTCCAGCGGCGGGTAATACCGTACCGAGGTAATGCCGTAGGTGTGAATCACCTCGTGAGTGGTCTGCTCGGAATGCACCATGGTGCCCGGCATGAAAATACGATCGAAGGCATTGTTCGCTACCGCTGCCACGCGTTCGTTCAGTGCCAGCCCCTGATCCTTCAGTCTTTTAAGAATGGCCATCATCTAATCCCAGACAATCTTGCGGCGGCGAGACGCCCAGCCGTCCACCTGTGCTGCGTAGTGGGCTTCGACGACATTGCGCTTGATCTTCATGGTCGGCGTGAGAAACCCATTGGCGATGTCCCAAGGCGCTTTCACAACGACGAGAAAATCCAGCACTTCCTGCGGTTCCAGATCGCTGTTGATGTCATCGAGCATGTTCGCCAATTCGCGTTCGAGAACCGCCCTGCCCCGGTCGTCTGAAGTCAGTTGCTCTCTCGCCGCCTCGCTGAGCACGGCCAAGGCATAGGGCTGCGGACGCCCTGAACCTGACACACAGGCCGCTTCAATCGCGACGTGATGCGTCAGCTGATTCTCGATCGGCGCGGGCGCTACATACTTTCCCTTGCTGGTCTTGAACAGATCCTTGACCCGGCCGGTGATCTGCAGTCGCCCCTTGTCATCGATCACACCGCGGTCACCGGTGTGCAGCCAGCCCTTGGCATCAATCGCCTTGTCGGTCTGCGACTTGCTACGGTGATAACCCATCATCGTGCAAGGGCTTTTGACAAGTATCTCGCCGTCAGCAGCAATTCGGCACTGCACACCTGGCGCAGGCTGACCGACGGTGCCTACCCGCACCTGCCCGGGACGACTGACATGTGAGTAGGCGAAATTCTCACTCATGCCATAGACCTCCAGAAGCTCCAGGCCCAGCTCGCGATACCAGTTCACGATGGCAGGAGCCAATGGCGCAGCGCCTGTCATCGCAATGCGAGTGTGATCCAGCCCCAGCTCCTGCAACAATTTTCGCTTCACGATGCCGCCAATAACCGGCGTGCGGAACAAGAGTTTCTGTCGCGCAGTCGGCAACTTCTGCTGGATGCCCTGATAGAACTTCGTCCACAAACGCGGCACCGAGAAGAACAGCGTCGGTCGCGCACGTTTCAGGTCCTCGGCGAAGGTGGGCAGTGACTCCGCAAAATAAACACGAAATCCATGGCGTAGCGACGACGCCTCCACCGCTGCCCGCTCTGCCGTATGGGCCAGCGGCAGGTAGGACAACATTCGATCCCGGTTGGTGATCTGCAGGAGTTGGGCCAGCCCCTGCGCGGAACTGAGCATGGCATCGAAACTGATCTTGACGCCCTTGGGGTTTCCAGTGCTGCCAGAGGTGTAGATGATGGTAGCCAGCTGAGAAGGCTTGCGACGCACAGCCACCTTGATGGGCTGCGTCTGACTGACAATGTCATGCCACTGCGGCATGTTGCTATCCGCACCTAGCGGCAGGGCCAGCAGAGGCAAGGTATCTGGTAGACCTTCTTGCAATGTTGCCCAATCCTGCTCGTCGAGCTTGCCGACAAACAGCAGTTTGATCCTGGCGTGATCCACGATGTAGCGGCCGGTCTCGGCGTTCAAGGTGGTGTACAGGGGCACGCTGACATGCCCGGCCATCCATATGGCGAGGTCCGCCATGATCCAGTGCGCACAGTTCTTGGACAGGATGCCAATGCTGCTCCCGCTTGCGAGCTTGAGTGTCTTCAGGTGCGCGGCCATGCGGCGAGCCTGATTGGAAACCTCGGCCCAGGTGTAATCAGTTACCCCGCCCTTGTCTGGCTGGGTGAGGTAAATAGCCTGTGGCTGCGTCAGCTCCCAGTGATGGAACCAGTCCAGCAGCGTCTGTTTCTCCTCTTTTTTGCTCATCTCAGCTTCAAGTGACCAATTTTTCTAATGAACTGATTCTGGCAGACCTGCGTTCCAAACGCGGTGGCCGAAGGTGCACGCGGTTCTGGCAGAGGCGCAGCGAGACCCGGCCTTTCATCTGCGAAACGGCAATACACGGCACAATGGCAGGCTGACACACCCAAGATTTGGGGAGCACAAAGACTGATGGACCCGTTGAAAATGTCTGCGACAGAGATGTCGCAAAGCCTGCGTAGCGGGCAGATTCGTTCTCGAGCGCTGGTGGACGCGCACATAGCGCGCATCGTTGCCGTGAACGGCAAGATCAACGCCATGGTGCAGTTTCGTTTTGATGAGGCGCGCGCCGAAGCCGATGCAGCCGATGAGCAACTGGCGGGCGGCGGCGATGATCTTCCACCACTGCTGGGCGTGCCATGCTCCATCAAAGAAAACTTTGCGTTTACGGGTTTTCCGCAAGTTTCCGGGATGGTGTCGCGACGCGACGCTGTGGCTCAGACCGAAGCACCAACCGTCAGCCGCCTGCGCGAGGCCGGCGCCATCGTCATGGGCTTTTCCAACACGCCCGAGTTATGCATGTGGATGGAGACCAATAACCGCGTTTATGGCCGCACCGGGAACCCCTACGACCCGCGTCATATTGCGGGCGGCTCCAGTGGCGGAGAAGGCAGCCTGATTGGCGCCGGGGCCTCGCCCTTTGGTCTGGGTGCAGACGTGGGCGGCTCCATTCGCTTTCCAGCGTTCTTCAACGGCGTCTTCGGCCATAAACCCACACCGGGCATCGTGCCCAATACCGGGCAATATCCGGAACCCGCTGGCGACATGAACTTCAACTGCGTCACTGGCCCGATCGCGCGGCGCGCGCAGGACCTGTGGCCCCTCTTGAACATCCTCGCCGGCCCCGACGGCCTTGATCCGATCTGCGAAGCCGGCACGCTCAAAGGAGACCCGGCAGGGGTTGAGCTGGGCAAGCTGCGCATCTTCTCCATTGAAAATGACGGCCGGCGTAAAGTCTCCCGCGACCTGGTCGATGCGCAGGCCCGCGCCGCACGCTGGCTGGGGGATCAGGGACAGCAATTGAGCTATCTAAGACCGCCCTCTCTGAAGAAATCTTTCGAAATCTGGTCGGCCATGATGAAGGCGACAGGTCCGGAGCCCTTCTCGAAGCAGCTCGGTGAAGGCACGGCCATCAGTCCGCTATTGCATTTGATGCGCTGGCCAATTGGCAAGACACCGCACACCCTGCCCGCACTGGTTCTGGCCGCGCTCGACCAGCTGCCCATGAACCCGGACAAGATGGTCCGTCTGGGCAAAGAGCTGCGCGCCGAACTGATCCAGACACTGGGAGAAGATGGCGTTCTGCTCTATCCGCCCTACACACGCCCGGCTCCGCGTCACAATCATCCGCTGATGACGCCGTTCGATTTCGCCTATTGCGGCATCTTCAACGTGCTGGGCTTTCCATCAACGCAGGTGCCTCTGGGCCTGAATGCGAAAGGCCTTCCGCTGGGCACCCAGGTTATCGCGGCACCTGGCAATGATGCGTTGACCATTGCGGTTGCAGAAGCACTGGAAAAGCAGTTCGGTGGTTGGGTCTTTCCCGATGCACTCTGAAAAATCCTGATCAGCATTCTCACCGTGATGACATTGCGCCTCCTCAGCATCGGCCTCGCCGCTGCCAGCCTTTGCCTGTTTCATTCCTCCGCAATGGCGGCCAATAGTCTGCAGCCGGGCGAGGCCTCACGGCTCACCGTTGGCGGAGGCTTCGGGGTCCTGAGCCGGCCCGACTATCGCGGCTCCGCCGAAACGGACAGCCTGGCACTACCCCTGCCCTATGTTGCGTACGAAAGTCGAAAGCTGCAGCTGACGCGCGAGGGTCTCGTCGCCAAGTTGCTCAATCTGGAGAATCTTCAGATTCGTCTGAGCGGCTCCGGCGCTCTGCCCGGCAACGACAGCGAACAGACTACCCGCCGCGGAATGCCTGAACTCCTGCCGACCTTCGAGCTAGGCCCATCCCTGGACTGGAGATTTTCAGAGCGTGGGGGTGACTGGGAACTGCGCCTGCCAGTGCGGGCTGCGGTCGCCTCCGACCTGAGCGAGACGGAAAACATCGGCTGGATTGCCAATCCAAATCTGCACTTTGAGCGCGAGCGCCAGCATGGCGCCTGGGAAGTCGAAACCTCCGCCGGCATCGGGCCCGTATGGGCAAGCCGCAAATATCATCGATATTTCTACCAGGTGGAAACCCGGTACGCCCTGCCCGATCGTCCGGCCTACGATCCCGGCGGGGGTTACAGCGGTTTGCGCGGCACGGCCTACATGGGCCTGCGCCGCGGTCCCTGGCGCTTTGGTTTGCGCATCACGCATGACCGGCTAGATGGGGCCCGGTTCGAGGACAGCCCGCTGGTCGAGCGCGACAGCAGCACCGTCATCGGCGTGGGCTTGTTCTATACCTTTTGGACCTGAATCAGGCCCATCGCCGCTGAGTAATCAGGGCTAGGGCTCATTACTCAAAGAATGAGCGCTCCAATTCATTGAAATTTCAATGAATTGGTAGGCGCGAGAGGACTCGAACCTCCGACCCCTACCATGTCAAGGTAGAGAATAAGGGTCCATTTCCGTCCATAACGCGTCTAACTTATTGATTTTACTTCCACTGAGATTCACTATAGTCCGCGTATGTTTTCCGTATTTTTTCCGTAATTTTCCAATGCATAAAATTCTATAAAAGATGGACCTCAGCAAAGTTCAAGCGCGAGAGAAACTGAAGTGGCGGAGGGAGCCGTACTGGCAACGAATCTCCGCCGGGCACTTCCTCGGATTTCGGCCCTCCAAGATTGGCAAGGGTGGCTCGTGGATAAGTCGCTACTACGATAGCGCCAAGCAGAAAGATATTGAGCATGCGCTCGGGGACTATGGGGACAGTCCCGCAAATCGGCGTCACGGCTTAGCTCTTCGCGACGCCGCTGCTTGGTTTGAGCATATCTCGATTGGCGGAACCCCCAAGACAGTAACGGTCCGGCATGCGTGCGAAACCTATGCGAAAAGTCGAAGCGACGCAGCAGCCCGATTCAAGCGTTACGTCTACGATGAGCCCATCGCGAATATCAGCCTCCATAAGCTCAATGATCGGCAGGTACGCGAATGGCGACAGATGCTGGAATCCCGTCCGGCACTCATCACGAGGCGGCGAGAGGGACTGCCGATAACGAGGCAGCGTAGCCAAGCAACGGTAAATCGCGATCTTGTATGCCTCAGAGCTGCTCTTAACGCGGCATTAGATCGCGGCGAGGTGGCCACCAATCGGGCATGGCACTCAGCCCTCAAGCCATACGAAGGCGTAGGCGGAAAGAGGAACGTGTACCTAGATCGGTCTCAACGGAGAAGTCTGCTTAACCACCTACCATCAGATTGCCGCGCATTTGCGCACGCAATGTGCCTCCTACCCTTTCGACCAGGCGCACTGGCAGGTCTCCGCGTATTAGATTTTGATCATCGGCGCAGGGAATTGTCCATAGATAAAGACAAAGCTAATGGTCGTCGGCGAATTGTTGTTCCGCCCCAGACCGCACAATTTTTGAGGGACGCATGCGAGGATAAGCCACCAACTGCCTACATGTTTGCACGGTCAGATGGCCGGCCTTGGGATAAAGACATGTGGAAAGGACCAATCAAGACCGCCATCCACTCTGCGGCACTGCCTGATGCCGCGACAATCTACACGCTACGCCACTCCACCATCACCGACCTCGTCGTAGGCGGGCTAGATTTACTCACGGTGGCTCAACTATCTGGCACCTCTGTCCGAATGATCGAGAGACATTACGGTCATTTACAGAGCGAGCGGGCCGCGGAAGCGCTAGCTGGACTAGGTCTATAAATTCGACCAATTCAATTCTTCTTCGGACTCGGTTGGCAGCGCCAAACATATGCCGATTGACCGTAGTCGTTCGGCCACTTCTACCACCTTCTCAGGGAGCGGAAACTGCGAATTAAGCCGTACCGAATAGATATAGATGCTGCGGATCCAGCCGTCCTCCAGCTCTAGAACAGTCTCGGATTGCACGCGCTCAGGTTCGTGTATGTGAAACGAATAGCAAAGCGCCATGCCCTGCTCGCAACCATTTCTCGTACATGCCACTGAAATTTGAGTCAGGGGCGCTGGACGCCCAACAAACCATTCTTCCCATTCGGCAAGCTTCAGTACTACTTCTGATTTCCCTTGGATATTGCACGTTTTGGAAAGAAGTGAAACTTTTGGATGCAAGCTCGAAACAAATGAAGCCGGCGCTTCTTCACGATTTCTCAGAGCCGCATAAGATCTGCATGCCGCCTGCACGTCCGCAAACGGGCCAAAAATCATTCTGACTCCTTCAATTCCTGGGGATTGAGTTGATCGCGACGCATCGACCGAATTTCCTTTGTTTATCCTGCTTGTCGCCCTCCTAGTATCTCGCAAATCGTTCGCGACCCACAGAGGTTTTCTTACCGAAAAGCTAGGTTATGGGCGCTGAACTAATGGGTGCAATCCTGTGACACGGCATGACTGAGGCTGCTCCGTAACATCGCACGGACCGTACCCAATTAGCGCAGAGACTTCACCGCAATGGACTCCCATGGGCCTACCCCCATCCAACCAAACATCGCATTAGGTCCCTCACTATTGCAGTGTCCAATGACGAAGGACTGGACACCTTGGACCCTAGAAGGCTTGTTCGCGCTGCCGTCGAGACATTAATCACGCTGCCCAATGCGAGCAAAACGCTACAACACTTCGTACCCCGCCACCGGCACGGAGCTCACCCCATCTGACCGACACCTGATTCTTAGGAGAGGAGCCGGAGGAGCCTACGACAAAACCATGTCTGAGAGCTTGTTGACCAGCTTAGAAAGGGAAATGACCGATCGGAGATCTTCCAACTCCAAGACCCAAGCACACCTCGAAAAATTCCGGCTGGTACAACCCAATACGACGGCATTTGGCGCTCGGATATCAATTCCCGTCACCGGCTGTGAGGAACCCGACCGATATCTGTCTGTGAAGAGGGGCAACTCCAACTCCAAGGTCATGATTCGCCGAAGGCGACAGCTTCAGTTTTCCAATGCGCGGGCAATGCAAATATCAATGCGCTATGAACCGAGCCAAGGTACCGCTGAACAATCTCAATGCGCGATCTCATGTTCGAGTCAATGTGCGGGGCCAGATCAATGCGCGCAATGGGCGTCTCCTTAGGCGTGCACATCCGCGCATTGCTCAGTGCCTACACGCACACGGAGGAAAGAATCACGCCTTGAGCATGCATTCATACCGTCGAGGTTTTTGCCCTGCGCTTGCCACCTCTCTCAAAATTTGCGGCTGCTATAAGGCCCGCCTCAGCAGCGCGCTTCAATATGCGACTCACCTGGTGTCGAGTCTTCCCCATTTCTTCAGCAATCTCTCCCTGCGCTGCCCCTTCGTTCTTCAATTGCGCAGCATGCTTCATTTCAACGTCCTCGACGATCCGGTGCTCCCAAAGCTCCAGACCGTCCGCATTTGCCTTTAGACACGCCTCGATTGGTGAAACGTCCTCTCCGACTACGTCCCTGGATTTCTCGAAGTGCACCTCGAACCGGGCTCCTTCTCGAGCTTCATAATTCGCGGGCCGACTTAGACAAATCACGGTATCTAATATGTCCTCCTTCTTCGAAGTACCCCGCTGAGTTCCGCCTTTTCCAGCGTGATGCACATAAAGAATAGAATGGCCACGCGCCCGCATCTGCAGTGCCCATCCAGCCATCTGCTCCCAACTCTGAGCATCGTTCTCTGGCCCGGCTCCTCGCAAAAGAGCAGAAAGGTTGTCTACGATTATTAGCGCGGTATCACTCTCGATCAGTTCAGAAACAGCTTGCCTACCTTCAAAAGTAGCGAAATTCGGAGTAATGCCATCTGGTTGCATATCCGGAGTCAGGATACGGAAATGCTGGGATGGAGGTTTCTTGTCAGACCTGCCTGCAATCTTCTCCAACCTTTTCTGTAGCGACTCACCAGGCATCTCACCATCGAGGTACAACACCTTTCGTGGCTTCTCTGCGTGCCAGCCAAGCCAACTCCCACCGCTCGCGACTGCATACGCTACATTCAGAGAAAAGTATGTTTTTCCAACACCCCGCCACGCGTGAACCATACAAAGGCTCTGCGTCTTCAACCACGGACCCAGCAACTGTTCTCTGGGCTTGAACTCATAGTTCATGAGTTCGCCAATATCTACGGTACGAAATCCTTTCTCATCACCCACGCGGCTCGCACATTGCCCACCATCGGAGTGCCTTAAGTTGTCGAGATAGCCAGCACCGCGTTCACAATCAGCCATTTGACACCTCATTCGCAGAGGCTAGGCGTTGCACCGCGACAAGTAGGCGCGCGTGATCTTCTGCGCTGAGTTCAGCACCCTCTGCAATGATTCGAGCGGCGCAAGCAACGACTAGTGCTTCATGGGAAACAGCCATCAAAATATCAGCCGCCGGGAAGCGCCGACGAATCCTTTGGTAGGTATGAACACCGCTCTGTTGACGTGGGAAAAGGGAGGACATCTGCAGGCCAAGAGCGTCAAGCACTTTATACGGACTACACCCACCAAAGTCATGGATTAGAACTCTGCCGTCCTCGACTTCACGGATCGCGAGTGAGGGGCGCTGATCCTCATGCGCTGGACACCGTGCCACCCAGTTTCCAGGGCCTGTCTGCTTGACATGATTCAGGCGTTCAAGGAGCGCCTGCGCGCTCACAGCTCATACCCCAGGTCGCTGATCAATGCTGAGATCGCATCACGCAACCTTGCCTCCGCATAGGCTTCAGCGGCATGGAGAATTGCCAGCCCACGCTGCCCCTGTACCTCAGAGCCCCAAACAGCGTCCCTCAGTTCAACGTGCGCTTTGGTGCTGCAACTAAATGTAGAATTGTTCACCAGATGATGCAGTGTTGCGCTGTCTCTGATGTACCTGCCTAGGGCAGTCCTTTCCTTCGGATGCATAGCGTCCCCCTAGGCTACGAGTTGGGCACGCTCTCGAACGAGCTTCTGGATCAGCGTCCGAATCTCGTCATCGTCTAGACCAGCCATGCGAGCACGGTTCATCGCCTCAATTTCATGTGCTGCAAAGGCCTTCGCCCTTCCCCCGATACTGTACGGAGGAGGAAATAATCCATTGCGAATATCGGCAAATAGCGCGCTGCGCGTTTTACCTGTTTCCTGCATTACAGTGCGAAATCTGACGTTGCGGTACTTCATATTCATGCGGTTCACCTATTTGAGCTGATGCCAAGGAACCCCCTCGGCTCCACATGAATTAAATAGATACCCCCGGTCGTTTGGCAGCGCAAAACTTCGCCAAGATTGGAATATTTTGCGGGAGAACAAAGGCGCTGGTTTGGGGCCAGCACACACTATCTATTGCTTTTCGCTTCGCAGCGCGTCAATTACCTGCTTTTCATCAATGCCTGCCACGTCCAGGGCCGCTGAGGCGAAAATGCCAGTTACCTCAAACGATAGCGATGCGCGCTCACACCGGAAATAGTGCACCAAAGCCCGTATAAATGCGGTGCGACGGCCAGCTTTTGATCTAGTTTGACGAACGAATCTATTGGCGCCGAATAACGGGTAGTTATGCTTACTCCACTCTTCAATCGTGCTGCCATATCGGAGAACCAACTCGGACATTGACGGAGAACCATTCCGGGTAAATGCAATTGGCTGTGGTGGGGATTCCGATTTCATGAAATCTGATGCAGCCCAATCCAGATCATGAGCCCGCAATGATTGAGCAAATTTTCTGGCTGCCAAAGAAACTGCCGCGGCCGCTTCCCTCGCCTTTGCTTGGCTCCGTGTTGGATAACGACTTGAGTGCCAAGCGGCCTCAATCCAATCGGGAATTCTCTTGCCCCATTCTGGTTCGCAACTTGAGTGAATGGTCTTCCATGCGCGCATCAGATCCACACTGTCCCCTGCTAGAAGTTGGGCAGCTTTTGACCATGCTGGATCGCACTCTCTCGTTCGAACGGAACTCTCTTGAAGCACATTCTGAGCGTGCAACAATTCCGCTTTGAACCTCTGATCTGAGATAGACAATTTGCCCCCCTAGCGGTGTTCTCCCCCTTGAATCATATGCCGCAAGCGGTCTTGCCTCAGTTGGTCCATTGTCGTCCGACTGGATGCTATACGCTTTAGCAATTATTCACACCAACAATAGTCATTAATTACAATAAGTTACCTATTAGGTAAGCTTTCTCAGAAAATCACGCTTAGAACGACATATTCACCACGCGGTCCAGACCAACAATCAGAATTCAGAAAATCCAGTGAACCAACCCGCCCTATCCGCCTTTATCTGGTCCGTTGCGGACCTGCTTCGCGGTGATTACAAGCAGTCTGAATATGGCAAGGTCATTCTTCCGTTTACCGTCCTTAGGCGCCTCGATTGCGTGCTGGAACCCTCCAAGGCAGCAGTGCTAGCTGAGCTGGCAGCTATATCCAAGGCAGATCTGAATCCGGAACCTTTCCTGCTGCGCAAGGCCGGACAGAGCTTCTATAACGTGTCCGAGATGGACATGAAAAAGCTAATAGGCGATCAGGATCACATCCGCGAAAACCTTTTCAGCTACATGCAGGCGTTCTCGCCGGATGTGCGGGATGTCTTTGAACGCTTTGAGTTTCACACCCAGGTGGAGCGCCTCGCGAAGTGCGGCCTGCTCTACCAGGTCACCGAGAAGTTCGTCGGCTTCAATCTGCACCCGGATGTCGTGGACAACCATCAGATGGGGCTGGTCTTTGAAGAATTGATTCGCAAGTTCGCTGAAATCTCCAATGAGACGGCAGGCGAGCACTTCACCCCGCGTGAAGTCATTCGCCTCATGGTCAATCTGCTGTTTGTCGAGGATGAAGAGATATTGTCAAAGCCCGGCGTCGTGCGCAGCATCTACGATCCCACCGCTGGCACTGGCGGAATGCTGAGTATTGCTGGCGAGTATTTGGCCGAGCACAACCCGCAGGCGCGCCTCACCGTCTTTGGACAAGAACTCAATGCCGAGTCATATGCCATCTGCAAGGCAGATATGCTCATCAAGGGCCAGGACATCAACAAGATTAGCTACGGCAATACCTTGTCAGAGGATGGCCACCCCGGCGAACAGTTCGACTACATGCTCTCCAACCCGCCTTTCGGCGTGGAGTGGAAGAAAGTCCAGAAGGAAGTGCGCCGGGAACACGAGCAGCAGGGGTTTAACGGACGATTTGGCCCCGGCCTGCCGCGCGTCAGCGACGGCTCCATGCTATTTCTGATGCACCTGTTGTCCAAGATGCGATCCACCAAGGACGGCGGCAGTCGTTTTGGCATCGTGCTCAATGGCTCACCCCTGTTCACCGGTGGCGCGGGCAGCGGCGAAAGCGAGATCCGACGCTACGTTCTGGAAAACGATCTGCTGGAGGCCATCATTGGCCTGCCTACGGACATGTTCTACAACACCGGCATCAGCACCTACGTCTGGATTGTTAGCAACCGCAAGCCTGCCGCGCGCAAGGGCAAGGTGCAGCTGATCGATGCCAGCGGCTTCTGGCAGAAGATGCGCAAGAGTCTGGGCAGTAAACGCAAAGAGTTGTCAGACGAGCACATCGAGCGCATAACTCGCCTGTTCGGAGAATTTGTCGAGGCGCATGATGAGGACAAGCCCATCTCCCGCATCTTCAAGAATGAGGCTTTTGGTTACCGCACCATCACGGTCGAGCGGCCGCTGAAAGACGAAAGCGGCAAACCTGTTATCGGCACCAAGGGTAAACAGAAGGGAAAGCTGCAGGCAGACAGTAGCCTGCGCGATACTGAAAATGTTCCGCTCAGTGAAGAAGTGGAAAGCTATTTCAAGCGCGAGGTGCTGCCTCACGCCGCTGATGCTTGGATAGACCACGACAAAACCAAAGTCGGGTACGAGATCCCATTCAATCGCCACTTTTACGTCTTCAAGCCACCACGGCCGTTGGACGTGATTGATGCCGAACTCAAACAGACCACCGACCGTATTCTGGAAATGATCAAGGGGCTGTCTGCGTGAGCCAGATGCTTTCCGTTGATGATCCCTGGTGCCGGCACATCCCCACGCTTCATCGCGCGCTCGCGGATCCTGCGTTTCTGGATCAAATGCCGACCCTGAAGGGACATCAACATCCGGAAGACGCAGCGGCAGCTTGGGAACCCTTGCACTACCTTTTGACGGTGCTGCTCGGTTGGCGCTCACCTGGTGATGGCCTGCTTTGGTGGTATCGCGCTGGCAAGCCAATCAGCGATTCCAAACTGCTGTCCTGCGTCCAGGCACATTGGGGCCAAAACGACCTTCTGGATTACTACGCTGCTTGGGTCTGGTTCAGGCAACCCGTAGCCAATGCCACGCAAGACTTCTCACCAGCAGAAATGGCCGCCAGCTCTCAACAAAACGACGAGGAATGGTGGAGGAGCTTCAAGCGCCGGATTGTCGATGGCCCCGAGCTCAATCCCTTCTTCGGTGGCAGCAACCCACTTCATCTCGGCAGCGGCCACAGCCACAGCTTCGGCCACACCGAATCCGACCCGGATATCTCTCAGCTCCATGTCGATCCAAGCTCTCGCCGAGCAGTCTTGATCGTCAATAGCTTACTTTCATGGCGGAATGATCTGCGCTTGGCCGAATCCCGTCTTCCACCACTTGGCGACAGATCCTGGCACATGGAAGTCTTCGACCGCCAGATTGGTTTTCTGGGCTTGTATCGTCGAAGCCGGGTCACCGGTCGCTGGTTCGCCGGGCGTCATTCGATTCACATGTGCGGAAATCCACAGGATGTGGCGGCTTGAAGACTCTAATGCGAAAGTCGCACAGACTCAGGCACTTGCCGGATTTCCGACAGACGGATATTGGAATTTCCAGTTGCATCCGTAACATACACCGTAACAACACCCGTCACGCCTCTCCTCGGAAGCGCACCAGGGCGGGTTTTTTATTGCCCGGAGTTTGCCTGTGAAATACAGCAAACCTGCGCTGACCTTGGACCAGCAAATTGATCAACTGGTCCGCCGTGGAATGACCGTTCGTGATCGCGATAGAGCGCTGCAGCAGCTCCGTCACATCAACTACTACCGACTCCGCGCGTACTGGCTACCAAACGAAGTTTCCGCCGCCACAATTGGTGATCACGCGTTTCGGGCCGGAACAGACTTCGAAGACATCCTCGACCTATACAGCTTCGACCGAAAACTGCGCCTCCTCGTCATGGACGCCATCGAACGCGTAGAGGTCTCGCTACGTACGCGTTGGGCGCATGTTCTGGCAATCAGGCACGGAGCGCATGCACACGAGGATGCCCGGCTATTCCGCGATCCGGATATCCACACGAGGTGCCTGAACAATATACGAGCTGAGCTTGGCCGCAGTCACGAGACCTTTGTGCTGCATTATCAGAAGACCTATACCGATCCGGTGTTGCCCCCATTGTGGGTGATCTGCGAGGTGCTCTCATTCAGCCAGCTCTCGCTGTGGTTCCAGAATCTGGCAAATGGACCCGATCGCGTCGAGATAGTCTTACCTTATGGCGTGGACGAGCAGATCATCGGGTCGTTCTCTCATCATCTTGCTTACGTGCGCAACGTCTGTGCACATCACAGCCGCCTGTGGAATCGCGAAATGACCATCGGCATCAAACTGCCGCGCCGACCGACTTGGCTAGGGGCAACGTTCAACGCCGCCATGCCCAAGCGGATTTACAACACGCTGGTGATGCTGGCCTTCATGTTGGGTGCGATCAGTCCGCGTTCAAATTGGCGATCCAATCTATTGGCTCTGATCAACGATCATCCGAATACGGACCTCACCGCGATGGGGTTTCCAGAAGATTGGAAGGACTCCGCCATCTGGGAAGATCTGCCATGAGCTTTCCACGTTATCCCGAGTACAAAGACAGTGGCGTGGAATGGTTGGGGGAGGTGCCGGCGCACTGGGCGGTTACAACCTTTCGCAGAGCCGTGCAGATCCGCAAGCGGATCGGCGGGACGGATGGCTACGATGTGCTGTCAATCACACAGAAGGGCATCAAGGTAAAGGACATCGAAAGCGGCGATGGCCAACTCGCATCTGATTACTCGAAGTACCAACTAGTTGAGGTTGGCGACTTCGCGATGAACCACATGGATTTGCTAACCGGTTACGTGGACCTCTCCCGATTTCGAGGCGTAACTAGCCCTGACTACCGCGTTTTCGCGCTGAGATCAGCATCAGAGTTCAACGGACGATTCCTGCTGAAATTCCTGCAGATGTGCTACCAGCAGAAGCTCTTTTTCCCGTGGGGACAAGGTTCCGCCCAGCTAGGCAGGTGGCGACTGCCGACCGATGCCTTCAACGATTTTCCGATACCTGTTCCACCGCCCGAAGAACAAACCACCATCGCCGCCTTCCTCGACCGCGAGACCGGCAAGATCGACACGCTGGTGGCGGAGCAGGAAAAGCTGATCGCGCTACTCAAGGAGAAGCGTCAGGCAGTCATCTCCCATGCAGTCACCAAGGGCCTGAATCCCGATGCCCCGATGAAGCCCTCCGGCATCGAGTGGCTGGGCGACGTGCCAGCTCATTGGAATCTGACGCGGCTCGCATGGATCTGCTCCGCGATCAACGATATCAACCATGAGATGCCCGATGCTGTAGAAAATGGTGTTCTATTCCTCTCAGCCAAAGATCTGCTCGACGAGGGGACCCTTAATTTCACGCAAGATGTAAAAAAGATAAGTGAAGATGACTTCTTAAGGTTGTCGAAGAAAATCTGTCCTCGTCGCGGCGACATCATTTATTCGCGGATAGGTGCCCGTCTGGGGAAGGCTCGTCTTGTGGACACTGATGAGCGGTTCTTGATTTCATATTCATGCTGCGTTGTCAGAGTGCTCGCTGCGAAGGCGTCTGCTCCATTTATACAGCGGGTTATGGATGGCGACATGATACTTACCGAGGCTCGGATGCGTACACAAGGTATCGGAGTACCTGATCTTGGGCTTGGGGAGATCGGTCGTTTCCCAATAACGTTGCCACCACTACAAGAACAGGACGCAATAACTAGCTTTCTGAGTGAAGAACTCAAAATCCTTGATTCACTGACGGATGACGCAATGCTAGCTGTATCGCTCCTCAAAGAACGCCGCAGCGCCCTAATCTCTGCCGCCGTCACCGGCCAGATTGATGTGCGCAGTCTGGTTACCGCTCTTCCTAAAGTCGAAACCGCCAATGTCTGACAATCTCAGCGACCGCATTCTTCACTTCATCGGCAACCTGCCACATTGCGAACGCGAGCAGGTCGGCAAAGACTGGATGGTACGGCGGCTGACCGACGGCACTCGCTTCTCCGTGCCGAAGGATGCAGACAGCCAGGAGGACGGCATTCTGATTGCGGAATGGTCTGGAAACTTTGCAAGCCGATCAAAGGTTCGCGGACAAGCTATTGCGGCGCAAGAAATTGCATTCGGCGTGCGACGCTGGATTGAGACCGGACAGATGACCGACTACAAAGCCGAATACACACATCTGGCGCAGCATTTTGCGGTCAAGACCGGAACTGAAGTTTCCTGTGGCTTCGACCTCGACCAGGAACAGTGGATTGAATTGGGCCGCAAGATCCGAAAAATCGGAGTTCGCGCCGCAATGATTGCACTTGGAAAAATGTGATGAGCACGCACCCGCAGACCATCCAGATCTTCCTGCCATCAGGCGATGCGCAGGGGATTCGAATTGCAGGCATTACGACGCGCATCGTTCGCGTTATCGACGTGCCAAGAAGCTTGCTCGGCGACTTCTTAAAAATGCCAGAGGCCGCTCAGGTTGGCGTTTACTTTTTACTTGGGGAAGATGAAGAGAGCGCGCAACCCAAGGTCTACATCGGCCAGACGGGCTCACTCGGTGAGCGGATTGCAGACCATCACAAGAAGAAGGACTTCTGGAATAGAGCGCTAATCGCCGTTTCCTTGACGCAAAATCTGACCGGCACGCATTCCCTTTTTCTTGAATGGATGTCCATTCAGGCCGCCCACAGCGCAGCGCGCTACCAGATGGAAAACGGAACCACGGGGAGCCGCCCCCATACCACCGCCCCTCTGGAAGCGGAATGCAACGAACTTCACGAAACAATTCGTGTGCTGTTGACCACGCTTGGCTACCCCATATTTGAATCCGTAGCCAAGCTTGCTGCGCAAGAAGAATCCGAGCGCTTGTTCTATTGCAAGGCATCCGAGGCAGACGCTCAGGGGATCCTAACGGAAGAAGGCTTTGTCGTGCTCAAGGGATCGAGCGGGCGCAGGGAAACCGTACCCACATTCAAGAAGCACGGATACAACCGGGTGCGTGAGCAACTGGTAGACCGAGGCGTCATCATTGAATCCGGCGACCGGGTCCGCTTTGAGAAGGATCATCTGTTTGCCTCCCCCAGCGCGGCCGCGGCCTGCGTTACAGGGCGAACGGCAAACGGTCTGATTGAATGGCGAGATTCCAACGGAAAGACCTTGCGCGACATTCGTGATGCGATGGATTAGGAGGTTTGGCGATTTGTCATGAACTCTACTTATCTGACACCCAAAAGCCGCCTTTTCGGGAAATCAATTGTTGACGAAGATCTGTCGCTTTAGAGATTGCCTACTAATTTGCGCTGCTCTTGCAGTGGAGAATGAAGCCTAAATGGATGATTGCAGCCTAGCCCGCAGACTCGAACGCATCTGTCTGGAACGCGGCATCTCCTGGCCTGTAGGCAGCGCTGCATTCTCGATGCTCATTGAGGCTATGCACGAAGCTCAGTTCAAGGCGAATCAGGAAAGCGGGAGCCTCATCTTTCAGACTTATCGAGCCCTGGGCGACTCAGCGGCTTATCATTTGGCTGGTCTCATGTCCGACTCAGACGAGGGTATGGCATTCGAGGAGCTCAAATACATTGACCGGTCTGTCAGTCGATTTCGAACGACTGTTAAGCGCTGGGAGATGGAAAAGCAGTGGGAACAAGAGGCCAACGAATGAGCTTGCACAAGGAAATTGAATTCGAGAACGATGTTTGCGCGCATCTAGCCACGCACAGCTGGTTCTACTCGGAAGACGATGCAGCCCTTTACGACCGTGCTCGCGCCTTGTATCCAGCGGATGTTGTGGCCTGGACGCAGGAAGCAGACCCAAAGGCCTGGGATACGCTGAGCAAGAATCACGGCGCGTCCGCAGAGAGCGTGTTGCTAGATCGCATCCGCAAACAGATGGATGATCGCGGCACTCTGGACGTACTCAGGCATGGCGTTGAATTGCTCGGCCTCAAACAGCCGCTGAGGTTGGCGCAGTTCAAGCCCGCCCTGGCCATGAATGAGGAAATCGTAGCTCGTTATCAGGCTAACCGCCTGCGAGTGGTGCGCCAACTGCGCTATTCGCTGCACAACGAAAACTGCATCGACCTGGCGCTGTTCCTGAACGGCATTCCAGTAGCGACCGTCGAGCTGAAGACCAATTTCACCCAAAGGGTGGACGATGCGGTGGATCAGTATCGCTTCGACCGCAATCCCAAACCCAAGGGTCAATCTGCAGCAGAGCCGCTTCTGGAATTTCCGCGCGGGGCGCTCGTGCATTTTGCAGTAAGCAATAGCCATGTCAGCATGACGACCAAACTGGCAGGTCTCGCGACCCGTTTCCTCCCATTCGATCAGGGAGACGCTGGAGCGGCGGGCAACCCCGTCAACCCTGCGGGCCACAAAACCGCCTATCTATGGGAAAAAGTGTGGGCACGCGAAAGCTGGCTAGAGATATTGGGTCGATACCTCGTGGCACCCCGCGATGAAAAGAAGAAGATCAAGACAATCGTTTTCCCGCGCTATCACCAACTGGACGCGACGCGCTCACTGCTCCAAACCATCCGCACGGAAGGTGCCGGGCATAAGTACCTAATTCAGCACTCGGCAGGGTCCGGCAAAACTAATTCCATTGCCTGGACTGCGCACTTTCTGGCAGATCTTCACAACGCGGCTCACGAGAAGGTATTTGACACGGTGCTGGTCGTCAGCGACCGCACAGTCCTGGACTCACAGTTGCAAGAAGCCATATTCGATTTTCAGCGCACCTCCGGAGTCGTTACCACCATCAGTAGTCAAAGTGGCACAAAGAGTGGGCAGCTCGCAGAGGCGCTTTCTGGCAACAAGAAGATTGTGGTCTGCACCATTCAGACATTCCCTTATGCGCTTCAAGCCGTGCAGGAGCTGGCAGCAACGCAAGGAAAGCGCTTCGCTGTAATTGCCGACGAAGCGCATAGCTCTCAGACTGGACAATCAGCCGCCAAGCTAAAGCAGGTGCTGTCTGCCGCAGAGCTAGAAGAGTTGGCCGATGGCGGTGAAATCAGCACAGAAGACGTGCTGGCCGCTCAGATGGCAGCCCGCGCCCGTGACGCCGGCATCACGTACGTCGCTTTCACCGCAACCCCCAAAGCCAAAACCCTCGAACTGTTCGGGCGTCCTCCCGACCTCAACCGGCCCACTGGCCCAGACAATCTCCCCGCACCGTTTCACGTGTACTCCATGCGCCAGGCAATCGAGGAAGGCTTCATACTCGATGTGCTGCGCAACTACACGCCGTACAAGCTGGCGTTCAAGCTGGCCAACAACGGCAAGGAGTGGGACGAAAAGGAAGTGGAGCGCGACGAGGCCATGAAGGGCCTCATGCGCTGGGTACGTCTGCACCCTTACAACATCTCGCAGAAGGTGCAGATTGTGATTGAGCACTTTCGCGAGAATGTCGCGCCGCTCCTCAATGGCAAAGCGAAAGCGATGGTGGTGGTGGCGAGCCGAGTCGAAGCGGTCCGCTGGAAATTGGCTATCGAGAAGTACATCAAACGCCAAGGCTATGGCATAGGCACCTTGGTTGCGTTCTCAGGTGAGGTCAACGACAAGGATTCTGGCCCCGACGGCTTCACGGAGAACTCCAGAACGCTTAATCCTAATCTCGGCGGGCGTGACATTCGCGAGGCGTTCAAGTCTGACCATTACCAGATTCTGCTGGTCGCCAATAAATTTCAGACTGGCTTCGACCAGCCATTGCTGTGCGGCATGTACGTGGACAAGCGTCTGGCCGGTGTGCAGGCAGTGCAGACGCTCTCGCGCCTGAATCGCGCGCATCCGGGCAAGGACACAACCTATGTTCTAGATTTCGTCAACGATCCCGAGGAAGTACTTGCCTCCTTCAAGATTTATCACGAGACCGCGCAATTGGAAGGGATCACGGACCCTGATCTGGTTTTTGACCTGCGCGCAAAGCTGGATGCCAGCGGGTACTACGATGAGCATGAGATTGAACGCGTCATCAGGGCCGAGCTGAACCCCAAAGGAACCCAGGCCGAACTGTCGGCTGCTCTGGAGCCGGTCGCATCCAGATTGGTGAAAAAATTTAAACGCGCACGCGAACAGCAGATTGCGGCGATCGCCAAAAAGGACAAGGCGGCGGAAGCAGCAGCGGAAGATGAAATCAAGTCACTGATCCTTTTTCAACGCAACATTGGTGCATTTTTAAGGGTTTATTGTTTTCTGTCGCAGATATTCGACTACATCAATACCGACATTGAGAAGCGCGACATCTTCTTCCGCAGACTGCAGCCCCTACTCGAATTCGGGCGCGAACGCGAGGGGGTCGATCTATCCAAAGTGACGCTCACTCATCATCGAATCCGCGATACCGGCAAGAGAAACTTACCCCTGAACTACGGAGATGCCGGAAAGCTCAAGCCCTTGACCGAAACAGGCTACGGTGAAGTTCGCGAAAAAGAGAAGCTGTACTTGGCGGAGATCATCGCCAAGGTCAATGACCTGTTTGAAGGTGATGTAACCGAGGACGACAAACTGGTGTACGTGAACAGCGTACTGAAAGGAAAATTGATGGAGTCCGAAATCCTGATCACACAGGCCAAGAACAACACTAAGGAACAGTTCGCCAACTCACCCGACCTTTCGCAGGAGCTTTTGAACGCAATCATGGATGCCCTAGCCGCCCATGGCAGCATGAGCAAACAGGCACTGAGCTCTGAAAAAGTCAGGAATGGCCTGAAGGAAGTTCTGTTGGGTCCTGCGAACCTTTACGAGGGCCTGCGCGAGCGCGGAATCTGACTCCGGGAGACCTGACATTCCAGCTGGCTAGCTTAGGAGCACGCTGCGGATAGGGATTTCGTGTGACGAAATTTGAATTCAACGCTGATCGTCCGCAGATGATCAAAGAATCTTTGGCCAATCGCTACCGCGCGCAAGCACTCCGCCAAATGGCGCGCAGCAGGGCCTGAAAGTTAAGAGTTCATGTGCCGAAACAAGCCGCTCTCAGAGCAATTTTCAGATGACAGCTTTTCCGTATTTTTTCCGTACTAGCGGAAAATGCCACCACAAAATCGATGTAACTTATTGATTTTGTGGTAGGCGCGAGAGGACTCGAACCTCCGACCCCTACCATGTCAAGGTAGTGCTCTAACCAGCTGAGCTACGCGCCTGCTGCAATGCAGGGGCGCGAAGATTACCGGGCAGGCGCCGGGGACGCAAATGGAATCGGCTTGGGACCGCACATCTGCTCCCAATACGGATGCAGCGAGCCCTTCTCACCGAAGCGGTAGCGCCCCTGGTCCCAGCCATGGCCGAACAGCCTCAGCACCTGATCGTAGTAGCGCGGCTGGTCACTCGCGCTTTGCATGGCCATATGTACTTTCTGCTGCAGCAAAGGCAGAACCTCACCACGCGCCGAGAAGAACGGCAGCAAGGCGGCAGAGAAGCCGCCCGGGCCGATACCGCGCGTTTCTCCAGTGTTGATATCGATAAATTCGGGAGGACGCCCACGTACATCCAGCAAGCTCCTCAGAGGCGCGTGATGCGCGAGCAAATCCGCACGGTCCGGATCAGCGGCGTGCAACATGCCCAGCCACAGGTAGACCCGGATGCTGTCATAGCTGCCCGCAGCGACAGATTTTTCGTCCGCCTGAAAGCCGCTCTGCGTTTTCCACAGCACCCAATCTCCGGCAAGACCGCGTGGCGCAGCATCAATGAGAATTCTTCGCGAAGTGTCCAGCACTTCCTGCCAGACCGGGTCGCCCGTATGCACCAGAAAGTGGCGCAAGGGCTGTAGCGCCAGATAGCTGGGATTGATGCGATACCGCTGCTTTGTTTCCACGAAACCATACGGCGCGGGCATCAAAACACGGCCCAGACCGGGCAGCTTCATGACCTCCCTGCGCTTGATATTGGCGATCATCTTCTCACCCACGGCGGTATAGGCCGGGTCCGACCACAGGCGTCCCGCCTCCAGCAGCGCATAGGCGATCCAGACATCAGCGTCGGTGGCGGCATTGGCGTCGATCACGCCCCAGGTTTTTTCAACTTCCGGCTCATCTGATTCGGGAGGCGCGACGTCAGCACCTTCCGGCAGTAGCTCCGCCTGTTTCGCTGCAGATGCGAGCTCGCTGACAGCTTCATCCGTCACATCCTGCTCAGCCTCAGGGACGGCGTGCAGGCCCCAGAGCCAGGCCGGCAGATGCTTGGTCAGATCGCCTTGTGAGAGGTTGTCCTGCGTCCAGTTCAGCAAACGATCAAAGCTGTCACGGTCATTGCCGATCAGCGCAAACAACATGGCATAGGCCTGCCCCTCAGACACCGTGCGTTGATCGGCATGCATGGGGTCAATTACCCGACCATCGTCACTGATGAAGCTCGCCTTGAACGATTCCCAAGCCGGCCACGATTCACACGACCCGACAAGCGCGCCTTCCGCCCGCGCAGCCCCCATTGCCAGACAAACCATAAGCGTCAAACCGAGAAAGGCCCGTGCGAAACGGGTCGCAGGGGCGCAGCGCAATGCGCGAATCATGCAGGTCAGTATCATGCTCAGGCAGCGTTGATCAAAATCTGTTCGCGCAAGCGGCGGACCTCATCGCGCAATTTGGCGGCCTTCTCAAATTCCAGATTCTGCGCAGCCACCCGCATTTCCTTCTCCAGTTTTCCAATTTTCTTGCCCACGACTTCCGGGGTGAGCTTGGCTTCATAGGCACTGCGCATCTCGGCCGCCTTGAGCCCCTGCCCGTCGGCGCCTGCGTCTTCATAGCCATAGCGCATCAGGTCAGCCACCCGCTTTTGTACACCGCGCGGCGTAATGTTGTGCTCCAGATTGAAGGCGACCTGCAATGCGCGGCGACGATCGGTTTCGTCGATGGAGCGCCGCATCGATCCGGTCATCTGGTCGGCGTACAGAATCGCCTTGCCCTCAAGGTGGCGCGCCGCGCGGCCGATGGTCTGGATCAGAGATCGGTCGGAACGCAAAAAACCTTCCTTGTCGGCATCCAGAATGGCCACCAGCGACACCTCCGGCAGGTCCAGACCTTCGCGCAGCAGGTTGATGCCTACCAGGACATCAAACAAACCCAGCCGCAGGTCACGAATAATCTCGGCACGCTCGACGGTGTCTACATCCGAATGCATGTAGCGAACCTTGACCCCGTTTTCATGCAGGTAGTCGGTCAGATCCTCCGCCATTCGTTTGGTCAGCACCGTAATCAATACGCGTTCCTGCTTTTCCACGCGCAGACGAATCTCGCCGAGCACATCATCGACCTGGCTTCCTGCAGGCCGCACTTCCACCTGCGGGTCAACCAGCCCGGTAGGCCTGACAACCTGCTCAACCACGCTGCTTCCGGACTTCTCGGCCTCGTAAGGTCCTGGCGTAGCTGACACGTAGATCGCCTGCGGCACCAGCCGCTGGAACTCTTCAAACTTCAGCGGGCGATTGTCCATTGCGCTCGGCAACCGGAATCCAAATTCGACGAGCGTGCTCTTGCGGCTTCGGTCGCCTTTGTACATGGCGCCGAGCTGCGGAACGGTGACGTGACTCTCATCGAGCACAACCAGGGCATCTGGCGGCAGGTAATCGAAAAGACAAGGCGGTGGCTCGCCTGCTTCCCTGCCAGACAGATAGCGGCTGTAATTCTCGATGCCCGAGCAGAATCCGACCTCCTGAATCATTTCCAGGTCGAAGGTGGTGCGCTGCTCGATGCGCTGGGCTTCCAGCAGTTTGTCGTTGGCCTTGAAGTACTGCACCCTATCGTGCATCTCCTGTTTGATCTGATCAAACATCGCGAGCACTTTTTCCCGCGGCGTGACGTAGTGCGATTTCGGATACACCGTGTAGCGCGGCACCTTCTGGCGAATCTCGCCGGTCAGCGGATCAAAGATTGATACCGTCTCGATTTCATCATCAAACAGCTCCACCCGGACGGCTTCGTCATCGGTTTCGGCCGGATGGATATCAATGACGTCTCCGCGCACCCGGTAGGTACCGCGTACCAGATCCATCTCGTTGCGCGAATACTGCATCGCCGTGAGCTGGCGAATGAGACTGCGCTGGTCAAGCTGATCCCCTGTCTTGAGATGCATGACCATGCGGAAATAACTTTCCGGGTCGCCGAGCCCGTAGATGGCTGAGACCGAGGCCACGATGATGGAATCGCGCCGCTCCATGAGCGCCTTGGTCGCTGACAAGCGCATCTGCTCGATGTGCTCGTTGATGGAACTGTCCTTCTCGATGAAGGTATCCGTGCTCGGAACGTAGGCTTCGGGCTGGTAGTAATCGTAGTAGGAAACAAAATACTCGACGGCATTGTCAGGAAAAAATTCCTTGAACTCGCCATACAACTGCGCAGCCAGCGTCTTGTTTGGTGCCAGCACGAGCGTCGGTCGCTGCACCTGTTCAATGACATTTGCAATGGAATAGGTCTTGCCCGACCCGGTGACACCCAGAAGCGTCTGATGAGCGATTCCGGCATCAAGGTTGTCCACCATCGCTGCAATGGCAGCAGGCTGGTCGCCAGCAGGCGGCCAGTCACTCTTGAGCTTGAATGCTGTATCCCGCCGATGCTTCAGGCGGACAACTTTCAGTGATTCACGCGGGGCTTCTTTCATGCTGAAACAGACAATCTCAAAGACAGATGAATAAGACCTTGCAAGGAGCCGGCATGATGGATGTCGACACCATGCTTGTCACCTCGCCGGCCGTGAAGCCACACCTGCAAGCTGCGCTGCGATAACACCCGTTCAAGCCAGGCTTGGATAATCGATATAGCCCGCTGGCCCCGGTGAATAGAAAGTCTTGGGATTAAAGGCATTGAGCGGTGCATCAAGCCGGATTCGTTCCACCAGATCAGGATTGGAGATAAAGGCCTTGCCGTAGACAATGGCGTCAGCACGACCGTCAGCTACGGCAGCTTCTCCTGACGCTCCGTCGAATCCGCCATTGAGCAACAGCGCGCCACTGAACAGACCGCGTGCGAGCTTGGCCAGTTCCATTTCTGCAGGCCTGTCCCACTGATCATGGCGCAGCTCGAAATAGCCGATCTCGCGAGCCTGGCATTGTTCCAGCACATAGCTCAGCAGCGCGACGGGCTGGGAGTCGGAGATATCGTTGAAATCAACCAGGGGCGAAATACGCACCCCGACCCGTTGTCTGCCCCAGACCTCGATCACGGCATCCATCACCTCAAACAGCAGTCGTGCACGATTCTCGATGTTGCCGCCGTAGGCGTCATTGCGCTGATTTACCGAGTCACGCAGAAACTGATCCAGCAAGTAGCCATGCGCGCCATGCAGCTGAATGCCGTCAAATCCGGCTTGCTTGGCCCGGTAAGCCGCCTGCCGGAATTGCGCTACCACGCCGGGCAACTCTTCTTTTCGCAGAGCGCGTGGCGTGGGATAGGGATGCTTTCCGGTTGGCGTGTGCGTGCTGGCATCACGAATGGGCACCGCGGAGGATGAAACAGGCTCCGCCCCGGCATTGATATCAGCGTGCGTGGCACGTCCGGGGTGCCAGATCTGCATGGCAATCAGGCCGCCCTTGGCATGAACCGCATCTGTCACTTTGCGCCAAGCTGCCACGTGCTCGTCGGAATAGATCCCGGCTTCGCCCATGAACGCGCTGGCAGCAGGATCAACCATGCTGCATTCAGTGAAGATCAGACCTGCGCTGGCGCGCTGGCTGTAGTACTCGGCCATCAGCTCATTAGGCACATGAGTGGGGCCCGCTCGCACGCGGGTGAGCGGCGCCATGATGATGCGATTGCTCAGATTGAGATCGCCAATCTGCAGTGGCTGGTGAAGATGGCTCATGTCATTTTTTCTGTTGGTTGTCTGAATTTTTTGGCGCGCAAATGGCCCGGTCTGGTCGTGCTCAGGGCAAAGGCGGTATCGGATTTGTCCGCCCCGGTGTCGCCCTCAACTGGACCATGGAATCCAGCGCCAGACTCACTCCTTCACGCCCGTCCGACGTCAGGAAAGCTCGCGAATCTCCGCCACTGGCCAGAATGACCATGGAATAGCCGTCACGTTGCGCCTCTGCCCCGGTAAAGCTAGCCAGTTCTCTGGCCAGATTCTCGGATGGCAGCACGCGATCAAAATTCTGCAAGTGAAGACGATGTTCGCCCAGATCCAGAGCAACATTGAAGCCGCCAGCGGAGTTGAGCGCAGGGTTGTTCAGCGGTGCAACAACGATTGCCGTAATGTCGGAAAAGGGCCACTGCGTACGCGGTCCGATGCCCAGCACGGTGCGAGACTCGACAATCCGGGCCTGAGCGGCGTCCAGGACGATCTCGGTCTTGAGCAGCAATGCGCCAGCAAGCAACGTGCTCAAGACACCGAGTATGAACACCATCGTTGCGCGCGAGGCACTTGGTGGCCAGGGACGAAGCAGGTAGACCGCGCCGCACAGGAAAAGACCCGCACACATCACCAGACCGAACGGCACCCCGATCTTGGGCTCGGAAAACATCAGGGCAGCGGACTCGGGGGAAATGGGCAATTTCGAAGCGGATGGTCTGGCCGGGTCGGCAACTTTATACGGATTCACGCCAATCTCGGCGCAGAATGTGGGATCAGCGCCCCGCTTCCAGTATCATTTCGCGCCGCTTTTTCAATTCTCCAACATCTAATCTCAGGGGCATTCCCAGTGGATTCCGTACTCGCCCAGCGCATGGGCCGCATCAAACCATCCCCCACCCTCGCCGTTACGGCCAAGGCCGGCGAACTCAAGGCACAAGGGCTCGACGTCCTGTCATTGGGTGCAGGCGAACCCGACTTCGATACCCCTGCGCATATCAAGGCAGCGGCCATTGAGGCCATCAAGCGCGGATTCACCAAATACACCCCGGTCGGTGGAACGCCCGGCCTGAAAAAAGCCATCATCAAGAAACTGCAGCGCGACAACGCACTGGAGTACACGCCAAAGCAGATCCTGGCCTCATGCGGTGGCAAGCAGAGCTGCTACAACCTGTGCATGGCTGTTCTGGGCGAAGGAGACGAAGCCCTGATTCCCGCACCGTTCTGGGTGAGCTATCCGGACATGGTGCTGCTGGCGGGCGCAGAGCCGGTGATCATGCCCACGACGGCGGCAACCCGCTTCAAGATCACGGCAGAGCAGCTGGAAAAGGCGATTACGCCCAAGACCAAGATGTTGTGGATCAATTCGCCGTCCAATCCTTCGGGCATGTGCTACACCCGCGCAGAGCTCGAAGCGATCGCGCAGGTCCTGCTCAAGCATCCGAAGATCATCATCGCCACCGATGACATGTACGAGAAGATTCTCTGGGCCGACGAGCCTTTCGTGAATCTGATCAATGTCTGCCCGGAGCTCTACGACCGCACCGTGGTCATCCACGCGGTTTCCAAGACCTACTCCATGACGGGCTGGCGTCTGGGCTTTGCGGCAGGCCCACAGGCCATCATTTCGGCCATGAGCGACATCCAGAGCCAGTCCACCTCCAACCCCACCTCCATCTCGCAGGTGGCCGCCGAAGTGGCACTGACCGGCGATCAGAGCTGCGTCAAGGAAATGTGCGCCTCGTTCAAGCAGCGTCACGACAAACTGGTCGCGGACCTGAATTCCATTCCCGGAATTGACTGCCCGGCAGGCGATGGAACGTTTTATGTCTTTCCTAATGTCGATGGGCTTATAAGAAAATTAGGCGTCAAGGATGACCTTGAGCTGTCTGACAAGCTTTTGAAGGAAGCGCTGGTAGCAGTGGTTCCTGGTTCAGCATTCGGAACGCCCGGGCATCTGCGACTGAGTTTTGCGACGAGCCAGAAAGTGCTCGACGAGTCCATCGCGCGTCTGCGCAAGATTGCTGAGTCAGCTTAGTCCGTTTAAGGACTGAATCGGCCTGCATCTGCGCTGATGCAGGTTTCCCTTCGCGTTTTTGAGAGGTTGACGTGGCTGCAATTGGATCAGAAAAAGTACTCAGTGTTCGTCACTGGAACGACACCTTGTTTTCGTTCACCACCACGCGCGATCCCGCGCTACGGTTCGAGAACGGCCATTTCGTGATGATGGGTCTGCGGGTGGAAGAGCGCCCGCTGCTTCGCGCCTACAGCATTGCCAGCGCCAATTACGAAGAGTTCCTGGAGTTCTTCAGCATCAAGGTAGAGAACGGCCCGCTGACCTCGCGCCTGCAGCACATCAAGGTGGGCGAAGATGTACTGGTCAGCCGCAAACCCACCGGGACTTTGCTTCTGCATGACCTCAAGCCTGGCAAGAACCTCTACATGTTTGCCACCGGCACGGGCCTCGCGCCTTTTCTGTCTCTGGTCAAGGACCCTGAAACCTACGAGCGTTTCGAGAAGGTGGTGCTGGTCCACGGTGTTCGCAATGTGGACGATTTCGCTTATCACGACTACCTCAGCGAAGACCTCCCGAAGCATGAATTTCTGGGCGAGGACGTCAGCCAGAAGCTGATCTACTACCCGACAGCCACGCGCGAACCATTCCGCAACAATGGGCGCCTGACCGACCTGATCGAAAGTGGCAAGCTCGCCAGCGATATCGGCTTGCCGGATATCAACCCGGAAACCGACCGCGCCATGCTGTGCGGCTCGCCCGCCATGCTCAAGGACACCGCCGCCCTGCTGGATAAGCGCGGATTCCAGATTTCGCCGCACATCGGCACGCCTGGCGACTACGTTATTGAACGCGCGTTTGTCGACAAATAGTTGAAAACCCAAGCTTGAGAAAACCCGGCCTCGCGCCGGGTTTTTTTTGTTTTCGACGCTCTGATCAGCGGCCATTCAAAGGCAGCGGCATATGACCGACACGATCAGAATTGCAAACGCAGGCCGCCGTATATTTTGTCGGTTTCATACCGTAGCTGGGCGACGCTGGAGCGGTTCTCATAGCGAGCCGCTTCAACAACCAATGCCAGGCCCTTGTACAGACGGAAGGAAATTTCCGCCCCGAGTTCAAGTAATTCATCCTGCCTGTCATTCTTGTATTTGCTGTCGGTATAGCGCCCTGTAAGCCGCGCCACGACACCTTTGACAAGCTGCGCCCGAAGACCCGCCGAAACCGACACCTGATCGGGAGACAGGGCCGCAAGCTCGCGATCGTTGGTTATTTTCCTGACACCGAGAGAAGCGGCAAGGATTTTCGACCGGGCATCCAGCGCAATGCCGAAATAGTAACGATTACCTTCCAGCTGCTCGGGCCCGCTACCCATCGCGTCTACCAGCGAATAGCCCAGTTCGTAGGCAGCGGCGAAAGCTCGTCGATTGAATACCGTCGCTCTGACGCGAAGATCCGTCGTCTGTTGGTAGGCCTCGTCAGCCACCAACAATGCCGACATACCCAATTGCGCTGACACCGGGCCTCTGAAATCAACGCCCGCCTCGGCAAACGAGATATTGCCGTCACTAAGATCGTCGTACTCGACATGCACGCCCGATACGCGGTAACCCCAGCGCTCTGAATCGCCAAAAGTATCCGCCCAGGCCAATCTGCCCTCCAAGAACGAGTCGCGTTGATTGCTGGCCAGATCGTTTCCGGTTCCCACTGGAATGATGACGTTGCTATCTTCGCCCCTCAGCACGCTGACAGAGCCTCGCGCGCGCAAGGCCTCACTGTTATTGGTTCGTGCCAGAGCTTTGGCCGCCAGGGCTCTGAGATTGGCCGATTTGGCGTTCTTGGCGGTGTATCGGAATCGCTTCGCCGCTTCTGCCCGATCACCCGCCGCAAAAGCGACCAGACCTACGTTGTAGATAGACAGGTCTGCCGTCTCCTTGCTCGCTGCCGCTCGCAGAAACGCCGTGCGTGCATCGTGAAAGCGGTGCAAACGGTAGTAAGCAACACCGAGATTGAACTGCAGCCGCGGACTTTGGTCGCCCTGAGCATATGCGGTCAGAAAATAGCGCAGCGCTTCTTCAAAGCGCCCACCACGAACCAGTTCCACGCCCGTATCAAAGGCCTCACGAGCGCTAATGTCAGGCCCGGGCTCGGCCTGCACAGAATGACATAGAGACAGCACTGCGAGCACGGCGCAAAGTCGCGCCGCGCGAACCAAGACTTGGAAGTAAGTAGGTTTTTGCCTCAAATGGCAAAACCGTCACGCGGCTGACTCACAATCGAGTGGTTTGGCTGAAGTATCAGCGCGAATTGTATACCGAGAACGCTTCCGCCCCGGCCACCCAAGGACTATTCCTGGGGTTTGGCCCCCAAACCCAAGGCGCCCAGAACACCATTGGCCAGCCCATCCACCGTGGAAAGCGTCCCGCCAAGTGGCGCAAGCACAGGGCCCAGTACCGGCCCTTCCGTCAAGCCTTGAAGATTGACTGTCTTGGCGGCCGATCCATCACTGTTCTGGGCCGCAACAGCACCGCTGCCAGCGCCACCAAGAACAGGAATCTGGATTCGATTGACGGTGCGATCATCAATGACCTGCTCTTTTCCAAGCACCTCGATCGTCATGTCCAGCCCGTCGAGTTCGCTTCCGAAAGCACTGGTTGAACTGATAACACCAGCCGCAAGTATCAGGGCCACCCCAGAATAGCCCCAGCGGATTCGTGAACGAAACATTTTCATAGCGCAATACCCGGCACCACAACAGGAGGCGCATTCACCAAAGGAGGAGGAGGAGCCGCTGCTCCCGAGCCCATCGTAGAAGATGGCGAGGTGACCCCCGGAATATTGATGACCCCGAAGCCATCATCAGACTGACCGTCGCCGTCATCAGATCCGCTTCCATCCATTCCTGAATACTCGGGTCTCGAACGATCCTTGCCGCCGGCATCCAGAAGACCGAGCAACTCATCTTCGTCGGCTTCGCAATCTTCGCAATCGAGTTCGTCCGACGCGTCTTTTGCGACAGCGTTCATGGACGCATCCAAGCGAACCCCTTGCGCGCTCGCCACACTCGACCAGAGCGCTGCAACCAGCGCCGAGAGCAGGACAATCTGTAGGAAATGTCCCTTCGTTCTAGACGTTACAGGGGCCATATCCGCTAAGTTGGTATTGCCTGTCATTTCAAATTCCTCGCCGTAGCGGAGAGCCGGGGACCTGAGCTTCGGGAATACCCACGATGCTCGCTTCAATACGACGCTCAAATTGTCCCCAATTCACACGCGCTTCCAGTACCCCTGATGCGCCGCCTGACACCACCAATGGCAAGTCGAGAATATTGTCGCCCTTGTTCAAGGCGCCTTTCCAGGTAATGGCGCGAATCCCAGGCTGACCTGCGAGTTCCACATGCTCCGGCAAGTCCACGCTGAAATTCACTTCCGAAAAATCGCGCGGCGCGTCGATGCGCAGCCGCATTGATTCGACTTTGCCAATGGACAATGCCACTGTCTGCAAACTTGCCGGCGCCGCGGCTCGCACGACCTGAGATACAGGCATTCCCGCCGCCGCTACTACCCCGCCAGACATGACAGGTTCTGTCCCTGTACGTCCGTTGGGCTGCCACACCCAAAGCGCAATGGCGAAACAAGAAGTGGCAACGGCCGCGCCGGAAAAGGCCATCATCCAGCTGCCCGCACCCTGACTTCCAGATGTCTCAGGAGCGCGGTCAGCCATTCGGGCGTTACGCAATGCTTCGGCCACGAAGCCCGGTCGCGGACCTGGCGCAGGCAGAGCGGACAATGCGGCACGAACCTGCCGCTCTCTACGAACCATGGCTCCACAGGCCGGGCATTCCAGAGCATGCATTTCCAAGGCATGCTCGGTGCTGAGACCTAGAGCGCCATCCAGCCAGTCATCCAGCCGGAGGTGCAATTCTTGGCATTCGATCTTGTTCATCCTGATAGTGAGAACGAGTCAAAGGACTGATTGGTTCCATTGGATTCGTTCAGAATCTCCCGAAGGCGGGCCCGTGCCCTGTGAATACGTGACTTTACCGTACCGATTGGAACGGAAAGTACCACGGAGAGCTCCTCCAGCGTATATCCCTCTACATCGTGGAACATGATCAAGGTTCTCTGGTCATCGTTGAGCTTGGCCACCGCAAGCGCCAATTGCTTCTGCAGCTGCATCCCCGCCACTTCATTTTCGGGACTGCACGAGTCGTCCGACAAATTCTCCTGATGGTCGTATTCAGCTGAATCCAAGGTAGAAAAATTAACCGGAGCGCGCTTCTCACGGCGCCAGCGATCCACGAACTCCCGGTAGAGCACGCGCGACAACCATGGCCGCGGCTGATCCAGATCCGTGAATTGCTTGCGCATGCGGTAGACCTTGATCAGGACATCCTGCACCAGGTCCTCAGCAGCGTGCGAACTGCCGGTGAATCGAACGGCCAGTCGATACATGTGATCGACGTGCGGCGCGATCTGCGCTTCAAACGCTTCCTGCGCACGACGCACGCGCCACCGGTTCAAGAATTCGGACATGGGCTTGAATATAGACTGAATTATCGATTGGCACAGTGGCATCCGCCGAGAGGTGATTATGAGGGGGCAGAACGGTTGCTGCCCCTCTACTTATGGCCATCAAGCGCCTCTCGACAGCAATTGATTGCGGCATCTTCATGGTCATGCGTTGCACGTCCGCGCCATCACCTCTAGAATCGCGCCCCCAACGCTTCCGTGATAGCTCAGTTGGTAGAGCAAGTGACTGTTAATCACTGGGTCCCAGGTTCGAGCCCTGGTCACGGAGCCACTTCAAAGCAAGCACCTGAAGAATATTTCTTCAGGTGCTTTTTCTTTTGGGGCGGCCAGCGCCGCTACTAGCCCTGATATTTTGCCCCCTGAATGTCCGGGCTTCGTTGGCGGGCTGAAATCCAGTGGCGGCGCTTCACATCGACACGCGCGATGACAGGAGTGAGGGCTATTTCGCGCCGGCCCGCGATGCCGATATGGTGGGTCGCGCTCGAATAGAACAGCATTATTGAGCACAGCGCGAAGGCTCATGTCTCATCTCGCATGATCTTCAATCGAAGGTGTCCCATTTTTGCCACATGGCGCGGATTAGGCCGCTGCGGTGACAATCCGAGTCAGACCGGCAACCACTATTCCGCGCCGTATGACCCGCTTTCTGGTCCTTGCCCTGTTGATCGCCTTGCCGCACATCGCCCGTGCGACGGACGCGCTGACCCTCGCGTGCGAGACCTGCCACGGCTCAGCGCAGGCTCCGTCGGGCATGCCGTCTTTTTTCGCAATGGATGAGGCGGGGATCGCGGCTCAGCTTCGGGCCTATCGCGATGGTGCGCTGGGAGGCACTGCGATGCCGCGCATCGCGGCTGGCCTGAGCGATTCGCAAATCGACGCGCTCGCCAAGTACTTCTCCAACACCACACCATGAATCACGCACGCCGCCGTCTGATGCTTGCCGGCTTGTTGGCGACCCTGCCCTTGCGGCTGCGTTCGGCAGAAGCAGCACATGTGGTGATCGTTGGCGGTGGCTTTGGAGGTGCCAGCTGTGCGCGCGTTCTGCGCGATCTGGCGCCAGACATCGCGGTGACACTGATCGAGCCGCGCGCGCTATTTCACACCGGCGTGTTCAGCAATTCCGCAGTCACCTCCTTGTGCGCGCTGGGCGACATCGTGCGCGGGCCGTCGGCGCTGCAGGCGCGCGGTCTGAAGTGGTTGCGCGAAACTGCCGTCGAGATTGATCCTGTATTGCGAAGAGTGAAGCTCTCATCAGGTGAGACACTGCGCGCCGACTTCCTTGTCGTGAGTCCGGGCGTTGAAATGCGCTGGGACACGATCGACGGCCTCAACGCTAGAAGCAGCGAGCATATGCCGCATGCCTGGCTCGGTGACGCGCAGGTGCCTCGTCTGCGCCAGCGCCTTGAGGCAATTCGAGACGGCGCAACATTACTGGTGAGCGCTCCGGCCAATCCCTACCGCTGCCCGCCCGGACCTTACGAGCGCGCCAGCCTGATGGCCTGGCGGCTGGCGGCGACGCAGCGCCGCTGCAAGATCATCGTGGCCGACGCCAAGGACGATTTCAGCAAGCGCGCGCTGTTCAAACTCGGGTGGGATACGCTCTACCCCGGAACTGTGGAATGGGTTCCCCGCGCAAGCGGCGGCGAAGTCATCGCTGTGGATGCGGCTAAGGGCAAGGTGCATCTGGCCAGCGGCGATGTCATACACACTGATCTGGCCAGCATCATTCCGCCTCAGCGCGCAGCAGCAATCGCGCGCGATGCAGGTTTGACCGATGAAAGTGGCTGGTGCCCCGTGCGGCCTCTGGATATGGAATCGCGACTGCACAATGGGGTTCACGTCATTGGCGATGCCGCGGCGGCAGACCCCATGCCCAAGTCTGCATTCTGCGCCAATAGCCAGGCCAAGCAGGTAGCGCTGTCCATCGCTGCGAAGGTGCGCGGCGACGCGCCCCCCACTCCCACGTATCTCAACACCTGCTACAGCCTGATGGCGCCCGACCACGCCATTTCGGTCGGCAATGTTTTTGGAATACAAGGCGAGCATTTCACGAGTTTGAGCAGCGGTACCAGCGCGCTGTCCGGCGGCCGTGAGTTGCGCGCCCGCGAAGCCCGATATGCTCAGCAGCTCTATCACCAAATCACGAGAGACAGTTTTGCAAGCTGACCCACGTACCACCCACACCCTGCCCCTCGGCGACGTTCGCGGCGCGAGTTTTTTGCGCTGGCTGATGCTGAGCGGTCTGTGCCTGTTTGGCCTGCACGTCGCGTGGACTCTGGGCTTGGTACAGCGCGTGCTGGTCACCGACCTCACGCAAATTTCAGCGGTGATCCTGCTGATATACCTGGGCGGCGTGATTTGGGGCGGCTGGCGTGCCAGCCAACTATCGGCAGCACACCATGCACTGGCGCAGCTGCGGACAGGATTCCTGCGATCAGGACGCATCGACGCCACGCCTAAGGGCCCCCAGGACTGGGCCGGCGAATACTGTGCCGGCCTGCTGGTTCCCGACTCAGATCGAGCCGCGCTGCGCGAAATCCTGATCGAGCGGGCACGCGGCGCGCACGAGGCGGGCTGGTTCGTCTCTAGCCTGCTGCTCAAGCTGGGTTTGCTGGGCACCATCGTCGGTTTCGTGTTCATGCTCGGTGCCATTGATGCGCTGAAAACGCTGACTTATGCCGACCTGCCGCAGATGCTGGGGCGCATGGGCTCAGGCATGGGTGTGTCCTTGTACACCACCCTGGTCGGCCTGCTGGCGAATCTCGCACTGGGCATGCAGAACCTGCAGCTGGACCGCTCAGCTGAGCGGCTGGTCGCTGCTACCCTGCACTTCAGCGAGCGCGAGTTGCTGCCGTCTCTTGCTTCCAGGAGCGCCTAAGTGAAGCGCGGCAGCGGGCGCAGTCACTACGATCAGGATCCGTTCACCGACCTGCTATTCAACGCGCTGCTCGGCTTTACCCTGCTGTTCATGATCGCAATCACCTCGATCAATCCGCCAGCGAAACTCGGCGATATCCCCGCCAAGGCGGAGATCATCGTGACCACGACATGGGCAGACGGTAACAGCGACGACGTCGATACCTGGGTGGAATCGCCGGACGGCGAAGTCATCTGGTATCGCAGCCCCGAGGCGGGCCTGATGCATCTGGATCGCGACGATCGCGGCAGCGAGAACGACACCATGACCGTCAACGGACAAACCATTGTCAATCCGCTTAATCAGGAAGTGGTCACTGTGCGCGGTCTACTGCCCGGCGACTACGTGGTCAACGTACATCGCTACAAGGCCGTCGAGAAAACTGCACTGTCGGTCGACGTCAGCGTGGTGAAGGTCAATCCAAAACTTGAGGTCGTCTACTACGGCACGGTCGAATTGCCCGAAGCGGGCGACGAACGCACCGCAGTGCGCTTTTCGGTGGCGCGCAACGGCGACATCAACGGCATCAATACCCTGCAAAAACAACTGGTACACCAATGACCCTGCAACTGATACTGCTGTGTGGTTTGTACGTGGGACTGAGTCTGCTGGTCCTGTACCTCATCGCCAGCTCGAGCATTCCATGGATGCTGCGTCTCGGCATCGCCGTGCTGGTGACGCTGGGCTACTTCGCCAGCTGGACGCTGTGGCGCGACATGGCAGGCTGGCCGGCGCGCGCGGTTTTACCGGACCGCTTTCTGTTTCACGCCGCAACCATCATCGAACCGGATGATGAAAAGGCCGAGCCCGGCATGATTCATGTCTGGGCCACCGAACTGCTTGACGAGGGCCCGGACAAGCGGCCGCGCAGCTATCAGGTGCCTTATCTCAAATCCTTGCATTCCAAGATCCAGGAAGCTGAAGCGCGCATGCGCAACGGTCGACCGCAGATTGGTCATCGGGAATCCGTTAAAAGTGGAGGCTTCACCGTTGACGGCGCGATGCGTCGCGACGAGGACGAGCAGCAATTCAATCTGGGCGATCTCGCCAGTCCCGCGCTGCCAGAGAAATGATTCGTCTCCCGCCAACCGCGACCTTCGGCGTCGTACTGCTTATGCTCGGGGCCCTGTGTTCGAGCTGCAGCAGCGAGCCACAACCACGCTACTTCCCACTCAATGCGGGCCTCGAATGGGAGTACCGCATACACGAGAAGAGCCGTGCTATCGATGCGTTCAGAATGCTCAGCCTGCGCAATCGCTCTGCGCAGGTGCATGAAGGCATGTCCTACGCACGGCGTCTGGCCAGTGACGGCAACGAGTACTGGCTCCGCGTGGACGAGGACGGCAATTTACGCCGCCACCTGTACCGCACCAGCATCGACTTCGAACCGCGTCATGATCCGACGCCACGCACGGTCATGCCAATCCACCCAAAGCTCGGCCAATGGTGGGAGATCGAAACCCGCCCTTACATTCTCGAGCGCGTGGCACCGTTCCGAGAACGCTTTTTCCTTGACGATTCCAAACGCATCAACTTGCGCATGGAAGTTGCAGCACTCGATGATGTAGTCGAAGTCGCTGCAGGCAAATTCAAGAACTGTCTGCGTTTGGAGGGCAGTGGCTTGCTCAACGTATTAGCCGACCCCAGTACCGGCGCCTCAGAGGTCCCGGTCACGCACACCGAGTGGTACGCGCCCGGCGTGGGACTGGTGAAGCTGGAGCGCAGTGAAACACTCGACACCCCCAATATCCAGGGCGGGAAGATTACAATGGAATTGGTCGCGCACGACAATTAGACCGGCGCAGCGCGGGGCTTCAACCGCGCAGAAGCACTTCCGCGCGGCGGCACGACGTGGTCTTTACGGCTGCCCAAACACCACTACCGCGTCACCTTGTTGGTAACCCCATAAGGCACTGCCACCTGCAGCGATGGCAATGCGCGGCTCGCCGTCGCTGCTGCGATAGGCAATCGGCGGTGCATTGGCACCCGCACCGCAGTCATGCTGCCAAAGGCGTTTGCCCGTCTGCGCGGAAAATGCGGAGAGATTTCCATCGCCCTCGCCCGTGAAGATCACGCCGCTCTTGAGCGCCAGCACGCCGCCCACCAGCGGGTCAGGCGTGCGCGTGGTCCAGCTGATGCGACCCTTTGCATTCAGATCGATCGCGGCGAGCACGCCCCAGCGTTCATCTTCAGGCGCAATTTCCACGCTCGCGTAGTCCACGGCGGGTTCGTGTTTGGTTGCCGGCAGTGTTTTCAGGTAGTAGCGCGTTGGCATATGCATCGCGGCAATAAAGACCTTGCCGCGATCTGCATCCAGTGCCACCGGTGACCAGTTGGCGCCGCCACCGACGCCGGGCGCAATCCGAATACCCGCGCGCGTGGCGTGCGCAAAAAGATTTTCCTGGGGCACGAAGGCCTCGGATTTCCACAGCAGGCGTCCGCTGGTGCGCTCGTGAGCGTAAAACCACCCCAGCTTGGAAGCGTGACCTACGGCGGGCACGTTTTTGCCATCTACCTTTGCTGAGAACAGCACAGGCGCGCTAGCCAGATCGTACCCCCAGAGGTCATGCGGCACTTGCTGGTAATGCCATCGATACGCTCCGCTACGCGCGTCGATCGCCACCAGTGAGGAGGTATAGAGGTTGTCGCCAGGGCGACCTGAATCGTCCATCTGCGGACTCGGGTTACCAACGCCGAAGAACAACAGGCCGCTTTCATCATCGAGCGCAGCGACGTTCCAGACGGAACCACCACCGTGTTTCCACGCATGCTTGCGCTGCGCCGCAAGCGCCTTCTCAGCTTTGATATTGCGGTTCAGCGGCACACCGTCCGGCGTATGCGTGCGGTATTCGCCTTCCCAACCACCGGCTTCAGGACTTCGTATGGTGTCGAATTTCCAGACGCGCTGGCCGCTGGCGACGTCGAAGGCGGCGAGAAATCCGACGCCTCCGTATTGTCCCGGCAAGCCCACCACTGAACCGAGTGGTGCGCCCGGTCGAGCCGAATCCAGATGTAAGCCATAACCCAGCCCTGTTACACCCACCAGCACCCGATCTTCAAACACCATCGGCGCTGCGGCGATGCCGATTCCTGAACTGCCGGACACGGTCTGACCATCGCCCGTGACGCGCTGGCCAGACTCGGTAAGATCCACTGGTGGCGCCACTTCCACGTCCCACAGGACTTTTCCGGACTTCGCATCAAGTGCAATCAGGCGCGCGTCTACTGTGCCGACAAACACGCGGCCATTGGCAACCGCTACGCCGCGATTGGCCGGGCCGCAGCACATTTTCTGCCGGCGACGCTGGTGCTGATACCGCCAAAGTTCCTTGCCAGTGTCCGCATCCAGCGCGGCCACATGTGAAAACGGCAGCGAAACGTACATGACGCCGCCCACCACAATCGGCGTGGTCTGAAAGGTTCCCTTGACGCCACTGTGCCAGGTCCACTTGCGCTCCAGCTTGCCGACGTTGCCGGCGTCAATTTCGGTAATGTCGGCAAGCCGGTGATTGTTGCGATCCAGACCGTGCAAGGGCCAGTCACCTGAGGCCCCTGCATTGAATGTGCAGGTCAGACCGAACAAGAAGGGAAGAAATTTCATTAATGATCTCGACGCGCAGATTCAGGATTCTGCTGCTGTTACCGATTAGCGCTGCCAAATGCCTGTTCTTCAATCTCAGGAAACAGGTGTATGACTGAGCGTTGGAATTCTTCGTCAAATACGCCGAGCTTGCGGGAGGCTTCGGGCGCATTAATTTTCATCGCCTCGTTCATGTCCAGACCACGCGACGCCGCGTCCGACAGGGCGTTGCGCAGCCAGATCAGATAAGCACGCGTCTGGGCAATGCCCTCGCCTGCCTCGGCCACCGGACCATGACCGGGCACAATCTGCTTCACCGGCAATTTCTCCAGCCTGGTGAGTGCCTCCAGCCATCGCTCGATATCTGCATTGGGCGTCGTCGCTGCCCGGTCGAGAAAAACCAGATCGCCGGCAAACAAGGTCCCTGTCTGCTCATCAAGTACAGCAAGATCGCTGGCCGTGTGTCCGGTATCCACAATCAGGCGAAAAGTTCGCCCGCCGATATCTACCACTCCGCCCTCAACGATCTTTACCGGCGCGACGACTTCGGTGCCTTGCATCCACCCACCAACGAGTCGATACAGGTTTTCAGACAAATCCTCGCCCGCCTGCGAGACAGCCGACACTGTTTGCGACGCTGCGGCGATGTGTTCGGGATCAAACGCCTGATTACCCAGAAAGTGATCGGGGTGTGCGTGGGTAATGAAGACTTTTGCGATGCCCTTTCCAGTAATAGCCTCTATGGCGCGACGCATTTGCTCGCCGTAGCGGCGCGAGGGGCCGGTATCGATAACCACGGCACCAGCATCGGTTTGTATAAATCCGGTATTGACGATGTTGCCGCCGTTGTCGCGCGTAAAGTGCTCACGACGCCCCTCAAATACGTAGACACCGTCGGCGATCTGCCTGGCCTTGAGTCCGTAATCGAAGTCAGACGCGGCCACCCATGAGGTGGATGCGATCAGCAACAACCAGAGGCAGCGCTTCAAGGCGTGACCTTCGCGTTGATGAGATTGCCCTGAACATCGCGGCCCACGATCTGCACCGCGTCTCTGGTGTGCAAGTCCAGACTCAGCACCGGATTCTCCGACACGGGCTCGTACGTCCGGAGCCGGGCCAATTCCTTGCCGCCGGTGTCACGGAATAGCAATTCGTCGATATGGAACACCGGGATTCCCGCCGCCAGGCCCGTATCCATGGGGTGCATAACGCGAAAGCGCAAGCGACTGCTTGCGTTATCACGCGGCCATAATTTTCCACTGACCTCACCCAGCTGGTCGCGCCACTGGCCGCTGCCGGTCCCGTAACTCGGTGCCGTACATCCGCCGCCGGACGCGGTGAGCCAGGCACCTCCAACGTGCCACACACCGTCTGGCGTTCTCGCTGCCGCGCGCACAGGCGTGGACTGCTCGACCTTGAAGCGAAAAGATATTGAAGGCGCCGCACGCGTCGGCACATACGTCAGGATCAGTGGGAGCGGATTGAGGTCCGCAAGCACGCGAAGTTCCTCGACGTTCTCCAAACCCTTGACCTTTACCTGCACCGGGACCGATAGCGGGTCTTCAGCACTCGGGGGCATGATGACTTCGACCCGGTCATCAAATTGCACGACGCCGCCGTCCAGATGCCGCTCCACCATGGCGCCCCAGGCCGGAGAGCGCAGCGGATCATCTGCAGCCAGCAAGGGCATGCACCCGAGCACCATCATTATCACGGCGAAAAGCTGGCTGCGCGCTCTGAGCAGAAACATGCTCATGCCAATACGCTCAACATTTCAATCATCGTCCTGCGGCGCCACACGGGCCAGCCTGTCAACCGAAGGCGCGACGTAGGCCACGCCATGTCGCTTGAAGATATCTGCCAGCGTGCCGCGCTCACGCAACTTGAGCATCGCGGACTCCACCGCATCGAGCAGGCTGTCATCGGCATGTCGTTTCACTGCCATACCCAGATCCCATGCGGTGCGAAACATGCCGACCAGCTCTTGCTCATCGTAGGCCAGGTCTTGCAGGCCAACTTCCTTGATCAGACCTTGCAATTCGCCGCGTGGGGCCATGACCGCGTCCACTTCTCCAGCGGCAAAGGCCTTGACCGCATCGCGCGCGGTCGAGAAGCGCACCGCTGCCGTGCGCAGGCGGCCATTGAAAGCACCGCTCAGGTAGTAATCGCTGATGCTGTCCACTTCAACGCCCACCTTGTGCCCACTCAGGACCAGGGGCGTTTCAACCGACTCAATCTTCTTGGTGTCGTGTGCAACCGCGACAGCCTCGCGAAAGTAAGGGCCGAAGAACACCACCTTGTCCTCTTTAGCAGCGAACTCGGGATCGGCCGGCACATGCATCATCACATCGGCGACGCCGCCGCCAAGGTAGTGCCCCTTCCAGAGATTGTTGCGCAGGTCATCACCCATGTTCTCATCGGCTGCAAACAGGCGCAGCTTGAGATTCAGGCCCAACTCCGTTGCCAGCGCCTGCGCAATATCAACATCAATCCCGGCCGGTCGCCCTGCCCGCTTTGATGAATACGGCGGAAAGGCGTCATAGAGTGCAACTTGGAGCGCGCCGCTTTGCTGCACCAACTGCAAAGAGGTAGGCGATTCCTCTGCTGCGGTTGAAATGCAAAACGGCGCCATCAGCGCCGTTGCAAAAGCGAAACAGATTAACGCACCGCGGCGTTGAGAGATCATCATTACGCGTCCTCGTCATAGACGGTGTCGAGCCAGGCGCGGATGGCCCAAATCGCCTGATCGTTGAACGTGTCGGCAAACGGCGGCATGTAGGTAACACCATTGCGGATCACTCCATTTCGCACCTTCTCAATGAAGTATTCGTCGGTCGCGGCGTCAGGTGGCAGCTTTCGCAAATCAGGTGCGATGCCGCCGGACACTGCGCCGAGGCCATGGCAGCGCGCACAATTCTGATTGTAGGCCGACGCTCCGATTTCTATTGCCTTCTCGTTTCCGCGATAAGGATTCTCTACTTCCTCTCCAGTCAATTCTTCGAGTTCTACCGTGTCGACCGTTTGCGGCGTGACGTCGCCATGAGCAAAAACGGCAGATACGACCAGTCCAGAAAGGAGCAGCAAGGTAGAGGGCAGGCTCATCTTTTTCATGTTCATCTGAAGATCATCAGGTGGATGGGCCCGCGCTGAATGCTCAGCGCGGGCCATACAGTGGATTTAATTACTGGCGGCGCTCTTGTGAAGTTTGAATACCCACATCATGCCGCCCTGGCTGATGTCCTTGACGGACTTGGCCACGTCGCCACCCCAGAGTGGGACCGCACCGCCCCAGCCCGAGGCAACAGCCACGTATTGCTCGCCGTCCATTTCCCAGGTTGCAGGTTGCCCGACGACGCCAGACCCGGTATTGAACTTCCAGACTTCTTCGCCGGTCTTGGCATCGAAGGCCTTGAGGTAGCCCTCTGGCGTGCCGGTAAAGACCAGGTTGCCGCCGGTGGTCATCACACCGCCCCAGAGCGGCGCCGTGTTTTTGTATTCCCACATGATCTTGCCGGTCGCGGGATCGATCGCACGCAGCGCGCCGATGTAATCCTCGTGCAGCGGCTTGATGTTAAAGCCGGCGCCAAGATAGGCCGCGCCCTTCTTGTATGTAATGGGTTCGTTCCAGATGTCCATGCCCCATTCATTGGCAGGCACATAGAAGTAGCCCGTATCCGGGCTGTACGCCATTGGCATCCAGTTCTTGCCGCCAAGGAATGAAGGTGCAGTGAACACCGACTCGCCCTTCTTTAGCTCCGAAGGATCACCAGGGCGATTGTTGGACTCAATCGGCCGGCCGGTTTTCAGATCCACACCGGAAGCCCAGGTCTGCGTGGTCACAAACGGCGCGGCGCTGAGCAACTTGCCGTTCTTGCGATTGAGCACATAGAAGAAGCCGTTGCGATCCGCCTTGGCGCCGGCTGTCGTGCCATCCTTCATGTCGAAGGGGATGAACTCGTTGACACCGTCAAAATCCCAGTGGTCGTTAGGCGTGGACTGGTAATGCCACTTGATCTTGCCGGTGTCGGCGTCGATCGCCACGGTTGAGGTGGAATAGAGGTTGTCACCAGGGCGCAGGTGCGCGTTCCAAGGTGCCGGATTGCCCGTACCGCAATAGAGCAGATCCGCATCGGCAGCATATGTGCAGCCCAACCAGGTTGCAGCGCCGCCGAACTTCCACATGTCACCGGGCCACGAAGCATTGGTCTTGCCGGTGATGCCATTGTCTTTGCCATTGAGCGTGCCCATGTGGCCCTCAACAGTCGGACGTGACCACACCAGCTTGCCGGTCTTGGCGTCGCGTGCGTCAACGCGTCCAACCACACCAAACTCGCCGCCGGAGACGCCGGTGATCACCTTGCCCTTCACCACGATAGGTGCGGCGGTGTACGAATAGCCGGCTTTGTAATCGCCGAGCTTTTCGTTCCAGACGACTTTGCCGGTTTCCTGATTGAGCGCCACCAAGCGCGCGTCCAGCGTGCCGAAGATCACCAGATCGTCGTACAAGGCACCGCCACGATTGACGACATCGCAGCACGGCATGATGCCGTCTGGCAGGCGATGCTCGTAGGACCACAGACGCTGACCCGTCTTTACATCCAGGGCCCACATGCGCGAGTAGGAGCCAGTGAGAAACATCTTGCCGTTGTAGATCAGTGGCTGCGTTTCCTGGCCACGCTGCTTCTCACCGCCAAAGGAGAATGTCCACGCGGGAACCAGATCGCCAATATTGTCGCTGTTGATCTTGGCCAGTGGACTATGGCGCTGGCCGTGCAGACCCAGTCCCACTGTGACGATGTCTCCGGTCGTCGAGGCATCATCAGCAATCATCTTGTCGGTGACCCCGTCAGCCAGGGCTGCACCGCTGATCGCAGAAAATGTCACAGCGAGCGCTGTCGCGAACATCTTCCCCAAATTGAATGTTTTCATTAGAACTACTCCTCCGAGTCTTTTATTAACTGTAGCAAGCCTGTCCCGCTGGTTGGCAGCAACCTGAGTTTGCACGTTAGATGCCATATAGCGGAACCACCACTAATGTGCAGTTGCAGTGCGGCGATTTTTCTGAGATAGAAACGCTGATACCCATGCCGGTGGGAGCATCGCGCCACGCGAACGCTACAGATGTCTCACAGCTGTGACATCGCGCCGCTACACGCGGGACTGTTTTCGCACACTTTTTGCTCCGCCGGATCAGGCAAGGAGACCCGGACTCGAGGACGAGCAAGGTGCGCTGCTGATGATCCCACCGCTCCACAACTGCCCCCCGCATGACGCAGGCGTAAAAAATTGCCGGCCTCACCCAGATCGTCGGCAGGCCATTGATTGAACGACCCGAGTACCGACACTACGCAACTATGTGGCGACTGCAAGACTCGGACCCGGCCACACCCACTGCCCCGCAAATGACACAGCTCTTCCTCTCAAGTGCCCGCTTGGAACACTTCATTGCCGCGGTTTGGCTGTGTCAACTAAGCTGCAGAGCAGGGCCTCGGTATGTCACGGATGGTGCACTTTTGGCTCAAGCACAGTTGGCCAGAAGTCGAGGTCGCACATAAGAACAAGAGGAGATAGGCAATGTCAGATGTCATGACTGTTCGCCACGCTGAAGATGTCATACGCCAGGTGAGCGGTAGCCCGCGCCTGGGGCGCGAAGCGCTGGACGACACCATCGGCAGCTCCTGGTCGCGCTGCGTAAACGACTATTCGCTCGACCCTTCGCAGCTGTACTCACCGACTGTGATCGACGGCAATCTGCTGAAGGATCGACAGGCGCAGCACGACGAACTGATTGCCATCGCCGACGCGGAAATGGATTCGCTCTATGACCAGATTTCTGGCTCTGGGTATGCGTTGCTGCTCACGGACGCCAGTGGCGTGATCCTGCGCGAAAAGCTGGACCCAACATTGCAAAAACAGTTACGCAGCGCAGGACTGGTCCAGGGCGCTGACTGGAGCGAGAAACGCGAAGGAACCAACGGCATCGGCACTTGCATCGCCGAGGAGAGGTCGGTGATCGTTCACCGGACGGATCATTTTCGCGCGCGTCACCTGGGTCTGTCCTGCGCTGGTGCACCAATCCGCGATCCTTTTGGCAAGCTGGTAGCAGTGCTCGATGCCTCAACTGTGGGTTCGCACAATACCCGCCCCGGCCAGATGCACACCATGGCACTGGTGAATCTTTCCGCCACCCTGATCGAGAAGTGCTTGTTCCTGCGCCGCCACCAGAACCGCATCATCCTGCGGTTCCATGCGCGTCCCGAATTGGTCAACTTGCTACACGATGGCGCACTGGCGCTGGACGAGGAAGGAATCGTGTCCGCCGCCGACGCCACCGCAGTGCGCCTGCTCAGCGCAAATGATCGCGGCGACCTGGTAGGACGACCTGTATCCACTATTTTTGACGCACCACTGAACCAGATTGCCGCCGGAACGCGAGCAGGTCGCGAAGCCATTCTGCCGGTACGCGATCTGCGCCGCGGGCGACGTTTCTTTCTGTCCTTCCATGCGCCTCAGCGGCACATTACACCCCTAGGGTCGATCGCACCTGCGTCCCCGTCAGCGCACCAGAAGCCCGCCGCTGCGGACCGGCCACTTAACCTGGAAGAACTCGCAGGCAAGGACCCCATAATGCAGCGCAACGCGCGCAGTGCGCGGCGCATCGCAAGATCAGGTGTGTCCGTATTGATTCAAGGCGCAACGGGCGCCGGCAAGGAAGTCTTTGCACGCGCCCTGCACATGGCAAGTGACCGGGTGGGGCAGAATTTCGTAGCGGTCAACTGCGCCGCAATTCCTGAAACCCTGATCGACAGAGAACTGTTCGGCTACAAGGCCGGCGCGTTAACCGAGACGCCTAAGGGAGGCATGGGCGGCAAAGTTCTGCAATCTTCTGGCGGGACGCTATTCCTGGACGAAATCGGCGACATGCCTTTGTCCCTGCAAACCAAGCTGCTGCGCGTGCTCGAAGAACACGAAATCATGCCACTTGGCGCCGAAGCACCGGTCGCTGTAGACCTGCGTGTAATCTGCGCATCGCACCGCAAGCTGCACGAGATGATCGAGCGCGGCGAGTTTCGTGAAGACCTCTACTACCGCCTCAATGGCGTCACGCTGGAACTGCCGAGCTTGCAGGAACGTACCGACAAGGCAGAACTGATCCGTCATTTTCTGTCGTTGGAAACGCGCGACCTGCAAGCAGCCGAACTCGCGCCCGACGTTTTCGACTGCCTGATGCACTATCCCTGGCCCGGCAACATTCGAGAACTGCGCAACGTGCTGCGCACGGCTCTGGCGATATGTGAACCCCCGGGCGTGCAGATGCATGACCTGCCCCGCGAACTGCGCGAGTACGCCAGAAATTCTCGGGCGCCTGCAAGGATCACGCGGTCGCGCGGGCGGGAGAATCTGCTCCAGGCCGCAGAGCGCGACGCACTCTTACGCGCCGCCGAAAGCAACGGATGGAACATGAGCCATACCGCAACCGACCTGGCCATGAGCCGCAATACGCTGTACCGCAAACTCAAGCATCACGGCATCGATATTGCTGAGGCTCGAGGCAGTCACATGCGATGAGAGTGCCTGCAATGCGCTGTGCCCGGCCAATAGCAATCGCTGATCATATTCACTACACAAGCAAGCTAGTCCAGACTGTGTAGCAACTGCGGCGAATAAGGTTTAAGCGTTTCGATGCGCCCTGCCCGCACGATATCCAGCCAGTCCGGATTTGCGATCAGGCTTCGGCCGACACCAACCAGATCAAACTCACCGCTCTGCAATCTCTCTATCAGGCGTTCGATGCCGGTTGATTGTGCGGATTCTCCTAGCAAGGTGCGCATGGCGTCGTTATCCAGACTCACCGAGCCGACGGTAGACGTTGGGATGCCGGTAAGCTTCTTCGCCCAGCCGGCAAGATTCAGGTGGGAGCCCTCGAAAGCAGGCTCCCAATAGCGTCGCTGCGAGGCATCAAACATATCAACCCCGGCATCCACCAATGGTGTGAGCACGGCTTCGAGCTGCGCCGGTGTTGCGGCTAGTTCAGCCTCATAGTTACTCAGCTTCCACTGAGAAAAACGGAAAACAATGGGAAAGTCCGGCGCTGTTCGCCTGCGAATGGCACGGACAATGTCAGCGGCGAATCTGGAACGATTGGCAGCATCCCCACCATATCGATCCTTGCGAACGTTGGTACTGGCCCACAGGAATTGATCAATCAGGTATCCATGCGCGCCGTGCAGCTGAACACCATCAAATCCAGCCTCGTAGGCACAGAACGCTGATTCCGCAAAGGCCTCAATCACCTGCTCAATGTCTCGATCGGTCATGGGCCGCCCCAGCGGTCGGGGCGGATTGCCGATGCCGTCGGCCAGTCCGGAAGGTCCAATCTGATCTGCACGCAACTGTGAATTGCCATCAAAAAGACCCTCCAGTTCGGGCTTCAGGTTCAGCCCCACGTGCCACAACTGCGGCATGATCGCCGCACCCTCGGCGTGCACAGCATCTACAACCTGCTTCCAGGCTGGCATTGCCGCACCGAACATCGATGGCACCGCCTCATCATGAATGCAGCCTCGAAACGGAATCGCTACCCCCTCGGTGACAATCAGGCCCACGCCATGCGCCGCTCGTTTGGCGTAATACCGGACGACCTCCTGCGTTGGAATCCCGTCCGGCGAGAAGCAACGGGTCATCGGCGGCATCACGATGCGGTTCCGAAGCTCCAGATTCCGCAGCTTGAAAGGCTCAAGCAGACAGTCGATGTTCTGGCTCGCCATGTTCAACCACTCCTCATTCGGGATTCATTATTTGGGCGCACTCGTGACTGCGAATTAAGCATTCAGGCAAAGCTGTTGCGGCCATTGCACTCGTTCAAGATGCACCTTCGCCACCTCAATCCAGACAGCTTGTCCCAAGCCTGACAAGAACAACCCCTTACTTTTGGCAGGCACTGGGATTCCTCACAAGACTACAGATTGAGCAATTGCGATTCCGCGACGCATCAAACAGCGTTCTCGGGCTCGACAGCATCGCCGGAAAGTACTGACAGAGGATGCCGGTCAGCCACATTCAACCGGTCGCCGGCACCCAAGCGCTAAACTGTCACGGAGCCAGCCGGAAGCGCATATTGAAATGAGATAGTCCGGAACACCCTCTGAGCCAACTCTTAAGAAAATGTCGAGATATCAACGCAGGAGGCAAGCCGTCGCATGCGGACTCGATCACCTGAATACCGGAAACCCGCCATGCATCTTTCGGCGCGAAGCGATGCTCATTGTGCCTGCGTTGGCGAGATGCATGAGATGCAACTACCTCGATGAGAGTGAGAGTCCCTTCTGCAACCACCTTCCAATCAAAATCTGATGCACGCTGAAATCAAGACGAGATACTTCGAGGGCGCCCAGGGACTTCGTCTTGCAGGCGATGTTGGCGGCGACCCGTCGGCGCCTTGCGTCATCATGCTTCACGGCGGCGGACAAACCCGTCACTCATGGGGCAGCGCACAAAGGGAGCTGATCCGTCAGGGCTTTCATGTCGTCAACCTGGACCTGCGTGGCCATGGCGATAGCGACTGGGCACCTGATGGCGAATACGGATTGCCGCTGTTGGCATCGGATTTGAAAAGCGTCATTGCCCAGATCAATTCGAGGCCGGCGTTGGTCGGCGCGTCCATGGGCGGCGCGATGTCACTGTACACACTTGGCCAGGCTGATCCCCTCCTGGCGCAAGCTCTGGTCCTGGTAGATATCGTGCCGAATGTAGAAGCAGCCGGATCGCGCAAGATCGGCGAATTCATGAGAGCCAATCGCGATGGCTTTGCCAATCTGGAAGAAGCGTCGGACGCCGTTGCCCATTACTACCCGCAGCGGCCGCGCCCCAAAGACCCCAGCGGCCTGATGAAGAACCTGCGCAAACGCGAAGATGGTCGCCTCTACTGGCATTGGGACCCCAAGCTGATATCTGACAAGCCACGCAGTGAACCGCCGGAGTTCACCAAACCCTTGCTCGAAGCCGCGGAAAACGTGCGCGTTCCCAGCCTGCTGGTGCGCGGGCTGCAGAGTGACATCGTCAGTGACGAGGGCATTGCCCAGCTCAAAAAGCGCCTTCCACAACTCGAAGTCATGGATGTATCAGGCGCCGGCCACATGGTTGCTGGCGACAAGAATGATGCTTTCAACGATGGCGTCATCACTTTCCTGCAACAGCACATGCTGCGCGGCCGCTGAGCCACACCGCCAGGTCATATGCCGTTGAAGCGAGCGAACGCCTCCAGTGGGAGTCGTCGTGTTTGCAACTGGTTAACGGCCGCAGATTCATCGGCATAACCAATGGACATCCCGCAGAACAACATCAGTCCGTCATCAGGTTCGATGAACTCGGCAACTGTCTTCGGGTAGACCGACCAACACTCCTGCGCGCAGCTGTCCAGTCCGCGCTCACGCAGCAGGAGCATCAGGGTTTGCAGGTACATTCCCAGATCTGACCACTGGGGCGGCCCCATCCGTCGGTCTACGTAGCAGAACAGCGCAGCGGGTGCGCCAAAGAATTCGAAGTTCTTCTGAAACTGGCGCATCCGACCGACCTTGTCTCCGCGTTCTGCACCGAGCAAGGCGTACATGTCCTCTCCGACCTTGAAACGCTCGCTACGATGCGGTTCCCAAAGATTGGCGGGGTAAATCTCGTACTCGCTTGGCTCTGAGAGCGGTTGCTCTGTAAGCCGCGCCCGCATGCGTACCTTGAGTTTCTCCAGCGGCTCGCCGCCCAGAACATACAACCGCCAAGGCTGAACATTACCGCCCGAAGGGGCTCGCGCAGCGAGGTTCAGCACTTCTCGCAAGAGTTGGCCGTCTACCGGCTTTGAGGTGAAGGCGCGGACACTGCGTCTTGATTGCACGGCCTGTGTAAGGTTCATATTCTTTCCAATACGGTCGGGTCTGCATGCTAGCGCGCCCATCATCACCGGGCAGGATTAGCCCAAGCAGGTAAAATTGCCTGTCCTGCTCTTGCCTATCCGGTTCCCTGGCCCAGATGTCCGACCAATCAACGCGCTCTCACTCTTCGCCAGAAGTGGTTTCCGGAACCTCGGCAGAATCTGGTCTGGCGTGGCAAATCGTGCAGGCGGCGCTCACCCATAACTGCGCCATTGTCGCTGTGGCCGCCAATGAGCAGCAGGCCTACCGGCTGGAAGGTGCTCTGCGATTCTTTGCCTCCGGACGTGTTCCGGTGCTGCATCTTCCGGATAACGAGACGCTTCCCTACGATCCGTTCTCGCCACATCAGGAACTGCTTTCCGATCGCATGGCAGCGCTCAATGCACTGCCGGAGATGGTCAGCGGCATTGTGCTGCTGACCGCTGATGCCCTGATGCAGCGGCTGCCGCCGCGCAGCTTTCTGGATGCCAGGTCACTGGTTCTGAAAACTGGACAGCAGTTTGATCTTCACGGCTTTCGCCAGCGACTCATGTCTGCTGGTTACGCCGCCACCGGCGAAGTGCAGACGCAGGGCGAATTTGCGGTGCGCGGCGCTCTGATTGACGTTTTTCCGATGGGTTCGGATTTGTCCTATCGACTGGATCTGTTTGACGACGAAATTGAATCCATCCGCACCTTCGATCCGGAAACCCAGCGTTCAACCGACAAGGTTGAATCTGTGCGTCTGCTGCCGGCACGCGAGTTTCCCACTGACAAAGGCGGCATTGAGAATTTTCGCCGCAACTATCGCGAGTATTTTCCCGGCGATCCTTCACGCTCAAGAATCTATGCTGAAGTCACGCGTGGATTCATGCCAGCAGGCATCGAGGCCTGGCTGCCTTTGTTTTTCGGCACGACTGCCAAGCTCGTCGACTATCTGCCCAGAACCGCCAAGATCGCCCGGCTGGGTGATCTGGAATCCGCATTCAACGAAGACTGGAAACAGATAAGCGACCGGTTCGAGCGCCTGCGCGGAGATATCGAACGCCCGCTGATGCGCCCGGAAGATCTGTTTCTCTCTCCCGAGGCTGCACTGCAGGCGCTCAAATCGATAGACACCCTTTCCATCGCCGCGCCGGATGGCGCGCTGGATGTGCCCGGCAGCGCTGATGGCATTCGCGCCTACCTTGCAGACAATGAACAGCGCATTCTCTTTGTAGCCGAATCGGCTGGACGCAAGCAGGCCGTCATCGATTGGCTCAAGCCGCAGGGCATCCTGCCGCGCAGCTTTGACGACTGGGCTTCATTTGCGGATGCCAGCTCAGCCCGAAAGAACAAGTACGGCATCGCCTTGGGTCCGTTACAGCATGGCCTGAAGCTTCCTGATGACAACATCTCGCTGATTGCGGAACCGGGGATTTTTGGTCAGCGGGCGCCGGTTGAGTCGCGCAAGCGAAACAAGGTGCGTGACCCGGAAACCATCCTGCGTGATCTGTCTTCGCTGGCCATCGGTGCGCCCGTGGTTCATGTACAACATGGCGTCGGTCGCTATCGCGGCCTGACGCGCATGGAAGCCGGCGGCATCGAAACCGAGTTCCTCGTGCTTGAGTACGCCGCACGCACTCGCGAAGGAAGAAAGAAGGAAGGACTGGACAAGCTGTATGTGCCGGTCGCGTCGCTGCAGATGATTCATCGTTACACCGGTGCCGAAGATGAAACCGCACCGCTGCACAGCCTGGGCTCTGAACGTTGGGGCAAAGCGCAGGCCAAGGCGCGCGACAAGGCCAATGATGTGGCCGCCGAGTTACTGCAAATCCAGGCTCGCCGCGCCGCGCGCGAAGGCAATGCCCTGAGTGTGGACGAGGCCGACTACCTCAAGTTCTGCGAAGGCTTTCCTTTCACGCCTACTGAGGACCAGCAGAAAGCCATTGATGCTGTTCTGGCCGACGTAACGGCCGCCAAATCCATGGACCGCGTGGTCTGCGGTGATGTGGGCTTTGGCAAGACCGAGGTCGCCTTGCGTGCCTGTTTCGCCGTTGCCCGTGCGGGCAAGCAGGTCTGCCTGCTGGCACCGACGACCTTGCTGGCCCAGCAGCATGAAAAGAATTTTTCTGATCGCTTTGCAGACTGGCCGATACGCGTAGGCGCGCTCTCTCGACTACGCACGAGCAAGGAGCAGACCGAGATGCTCAAGCAGCTCGCCGCTGGCTCACTTGATATCGTGATCGGCACCCATCGGCTGCTGCAGGCCGACGTCAAATTCAAGGACCTGGGTCTGGTGGTGGTGGACGAGGAACATCGCTTTGGCGTTCGCCACAAGGAGAAGCTCAAAAATCTGCGCGCCGAAGTTGATTTGCTGACGCTGACCGCCACGCCAATTCCACGCACCTTGAACATGAGCCTTGCCGGGCTGCGCGACCTGTCCATCATTGCAACGCCGCCTGCATCTCGCATAGCCATCAAGACCTTTGTTTCGGAGTGGGATCGTGGCCTGGTCATCGAAGCTTGCCAGCGTGAGCTTCGTCGCGGCGGACAGGTCTACATCCTGCATAACGAAGTCTCCGACATCGAAAAATTCAGCCGCGATATTCAGGAAATGCTGCCTGAAGGACGCGTACGATTTGCCCACGGCCAGATGCGCGAACGCGAGCTCGAGCAGGTCATGCTCGACTTCTATCACCAACGCTTCGACATCCTGGTCTGCACCACCATCATCGAATCCGGCATCGACGTGCCCAGCGCCAACACGATCCTGATTGATCGGGCCGACCGTCTGGGCCTTGCCCAGTTGCACCAGCTGCGCGGTCGCGTGGGGCGATCACACCATCGTGCCTTCGCCTATCTGTTTGTTCCTTCACGACGTGCATTGAGCACTGATGCTCAGAAGCGGCTAGAGGCTATTGAGTCGCTCGGCGATCTGGGCTCGGGTTTCGCCCTTGCTACGCACGATCTGGAAATCCGCGGCGCCGGCGAGCTTCTGGGCGACGACCAGTCTGGTCAGATCGAAGAAGTCGGCTTCACCCTCTACGCAGAACTGCTGGCACGGGCGGTCAAGGCCATCAAGGCCGGAACGCTGGACGATGCGCCGTTTGGCGAAGCCGCGTGCGAAGTGGATCTGGGGGCATCGGCGCTGATTTCCGACAGCTTCATTCCCGACGTCCACACGCGCCTGGTTCTCTACAAGCGTGCATCGGAAGCCACCAGCACTGAAGACCTCTTCGAGTTGAGAGTTGAGGTGATAGATCGATTCGGAGAGTTACCCGAGCAGGTGGACAATCTGTTCCAGGCGGCTTCGGTCAGGATCACCGCGCAGGAATTGGGACTCACCCGCGTACGGGCAGGCAGCAAGAGTGCGGTCCTGGAGTTTGGCCCCAAACCCAATCTGAACCCGCGAAACCTGATCAAGCTGATTCAGTCACAGCCCAAGGTGTACAAGCTCGAAGGCCAGAAAAAGCTGCACATCAATGCTTCGCTAGATCCGGTAGACACCCGGGCAAGCCGATTGCTGCAATTGCTGGCTACACTGCGCGAACCCGCACCCTCCCCCGCAGAGTCCCGGAGCAAATGAAACCATTCAATCGAGCACGCGGTATCTCGGGAAAGTCCGCACTGGCCCTGCTTCTGGTGGCACTCAGCCTGCCGGCGCAGGCAGCGACCTGGCGCGTCGATATGATTGTGTTTCGCTATTTGCGCGCAGTGGAAGAAGGCGGGCAACCCGCTATTGCGCCCAGCCTGCGCAGCGCCATTGAACTCGACGAGCAGCACAAACTCAGCGCCGCAGGCATCACGATCTTGCCCGACGAAGAATTCGGACTGCAGGAGCATTGGGCGCAATTGCGCGGCAGCCCGCAGTTCAGGCCACTGATTCGACTGGCGTGGACACAGAATGATCCGCCGGATGGCAAGGGACCACGCCTGCACCTGAAGTCCGGTGAAGTTCTGACCGCGCCCGTTGAGCAGGGAATCGGCGCCCGAGAGTTCAATGAGGTTGATGGAACCATCGGACTGGGTCTGGGCCGATTCCTGCATCTGGATGCTGACCTGGTCTACACCACTGTCAGCGACGGCGAGGAAGCCAAATCCTGGCGCCTGGCTGAATCAAGGCGCATGCGCAGTGACGAACTGCATCATCTGGATAGCCCTAAGCTCGGGGTCATCGCAATTGTCAGCAAGTGGGAACCCGCCCTGGAGGGCAGCGGGACTCACTGAAGCCGGTGACGGGGGTCTGCGTCTGGAACCGGAAACGGATTGCTCAGGCGCGTGCCGTCCTTGCGTAAGCGCGGATCACCCTGAATTCCCAAGGCGCGCGGCTTCAGCGTTCCGGCTTCCAGCATCGCCTCAAATTTGCCGGCTGTGACCGCCGGGCTGTAAATAAAACCCTGCATTGTGTGGCAGCCCAGACGGGTGAGAATTTCCGCCTGGGTCATGTTTTCCACCCCCTCGGCGACCACCTCCATGTTCAGGGCTGTTGCCATGGAAATCATCGCGCGCACGATCGCCACAGTGCTGCGATCAATTTCCAGGCCCGAAACAAAGGACTGATCAATCTTGATGATGTCCAGCGGCAGGCGGCGCAGATAGGCCAACGACGAGTAACCTGTTCCGAAGTCATCGAGTGACACCTTGACGCCCATCTCGCGCACAGCCGTCAGCCAACCCTTGGCCGCATCGAAATCGGTGATCAGGGCGCTCTCAGTAATCTCAAGCTCAAGATGCTCGGGGCGAGCACGCGTTGTGCTGAGCAACTCGCGCAGGCGATCGAACACACCACGATGGTGAAGCTTGAGCGCCGACAGGTTCACGCTGATGCGGAAATCGGAAAACCGTTGCTGCCACTCCGCAATCTGGCAGCAGGCCGAGGTCAGCACGTAATCATCGAGAGCGGGTATCAGTCCACCTGCCTCAGCAATGGGGACAAACTCCGAGGGGCCAACGTACTCTCCGCTACGCAAGGGCCATCGGATGAGCGTTTCGCCGCCCAGCAAACGATTGGTCTTGAAATCGACCTTGGGTTGGTAGTGCGGCACCAGCCGGTCACTTTCAATGGCCTGGCGAAGACGCAGTTCCATCGCCAGGGCCGTGGCCAGATCCTGCGTGGCGGGCCGGCGACGCTCTCGCGGCGCTCCGCCCCGTGACGCAGCCAGCGATTCATCAATGTGCTTGAGCAGCTCGGGGCCACGCGTGCCGTCTCGTGGATATACCGCAACCGCAATGCGCGTTTGCAAAGACCTGACGACATCGTCTACCAGCACTTCAGACAACAATGCAGTTGCAGCACGTTCTGCCGCCTCTTGGGCATTGCGCGTCGCACTCTCCATGTTGTCGAGCTCTCGCGGCATCAGCACGGCCGCGAACATGTCCTCCGATACGCGCGCCACGAAATCAAGAGGCCGCAAAGTCCGCTGGAGACACTGTGCTGCACCTGCCAGCGTCCGATCAAACAAGTCGCGCTCGTTGCTGGCCTGCAAGGCGTTGTAATGCTCGATGCTCAGTGCAACCACTGCCATCGGAGTGCCGCTCTTGTCGGCACGCCGGCGACCACGCTCCATCAACTCAAGCAACTGGCGTCGGTTCGGCAGGCCGGTGATCAGGTCATGGCTGAAGAGGAACTCGGCGCGAGCCATGGTGCGCTCGCGTTCGCGCAGCTCGCCTCGCATGGTTTCAACCATGCGCTCAAGCTCATCAGAGCGCACTTGCGCATCAAAACCCAGCGCTTGGCTCTGCTGGCTCATGGCCAGATAAAACTTGATTCGGGCGCGCAGCAAATCAGGATTGAGCGGCTTGCTCAGCACATCAACGGCACCCAAATCGAGAGCATTCCGAACAAAATCCGGATCCTCGATTTCGCTCATCAGAATGACCGGCGTCATTCGTGTCTGCGGGTTGTTGCGAAGACGGCGGCAGATTTCCAGACCGCTGATATCGGTCAGGCCATCGGAGACAAAAATCAGGTCTGGGGCGGCATTATCCAGAACAGATGACAGTAGTGCGGCGCCACTTTCCCACTGCACCACCGAGCCCATGTTGTGCATCGAAACCGTCGCCCACGCATGGCCGTCGGCGACATGATCAGCCACGTAAATTCTTGCCTGCCTGTTGGCGTCCATTCAGAGCATGCCTTGATTTGGGCGGCTATCCCTCCCCACGAGAGCAACCGATCGTGCATTGTGACCGGAATGCCGACCAAGGCCAAGAAGTTGATCTTTCTGGAAATTTTTCCCAAATCGACGCTACGGAAACATGTGCTCTCGATGTTTCGACTCGCGGTTCAGGGGCTAACGCAGGGAGTTGAATTTACAGGATTTATGCAACGACCTTGCACGTTTTGTATCAAAATTTGGCTGCAACTCTCCGCGCTCCAAGCTTGCGGCGAGCGCGGCTTCGATAAACCTGCAGTTGCGGATCGCGCTATTTCTCAGGCTTCATCTGCGGGAACAACAGCACGTCACGAATACTGGCGGAGTCGGTCAGAAACATCACCAGGCGATCAATACCAATGCCCACGCCAGCGGTCGGTGGCAAGCCGTACTCCAGCGCCCGAATATAGTCCGCGTCATAGACCATGGCCTCGTCGTCTCCCGAATCTTTGGCCGCCACCTGCAACTTGAACCGGGCAGCCTGGTCTTCAGCGTCATTGAGCTCCGAAAAGCCATTTGCCACTTCACGTCCGCCAACAAAAAATTCGAAACGATCGGTGACGTCCGGATCATCGTCATTGCGCCGAGCCAGTGGAGACACCTCTGTGGGATAGGCGGTAATGAAGGTTGGGTCCATCAGCTGGGCTTCAACTGTCTTCTCAAAAATCTCTGTGAGCAACTTGCCGGGACCATAGTCAGCCTTCGCATCCGCCCCTACACCTTTAGCGAAAGCTTCCAGATAAGCGCGATCAGACGTTCGAGTCGCATCGAACTCAGGATTGAACTGCTTGACCGCATCCTTCATCGACCACCGGTTGAAAGGCTTTTCCAGATCGTACTCACGGCCTTGATAGCTGAACTTGCCACTTCCGTTCACCGTCAGAGCCGCGTCACGCACCATGGTTTCAACCAGATCCATGGCATCCAGATAGTCTGCATAGGCCTGATAAAACTCGAGCATGGTGAATTCAGGGTTATGCCGGGTCGACAACCCCTCATTGCGGAAATTGCGATTGATTTCGTAAACGCGCTCGAAACCACCCACAACCAACCGCTTCAGATAAAGCTCCGGGGCAATACGCAGGTACAGATCGCGATCCAATGCATTGTGGTGCGTCACGAAAGGTCGCGCCGTTGCACCGCCGGCAATGGGCTGGAGCATCGGCGTTTCCACTTCGACAAACCCGAGAGCATCGAGAAACTGACGAATGAAGCGCACCGTCTTGCCGCGCTTTTCGAAAGCTTCCTTGACCGCCGGATTGACGATCAGATCCACGTAACGCTGACGGTAGCGAACCTCGGTATCGGTCAGGCCCGCCCACTTCTCAGGCAAGGGCCGAATTGATTTGGACAGCAGCCTGAAAGCATCGAGCGCCACCGACAACTCGCCTGTGCGGGTTTTGAACACGCTGCCAGTGACGCCGATGATGTCGCCGACGTCGGCGCTTTTAAAAAGCGCGTAGACCTCATCACCGAGGACATCGCGCTTCAGGAAAATCTGGATACGTCCGCTGGAATCCTGCAGCTGCGCGAAACTTGCCTTGCCCATGACGCGCTTGGCCATGAGGCGCCCGGCGAGGCTGAAGCGCGTGGAGTTCTGCTCCAGCGCCTCTGGCTCGTGGCTACTGAAGGTTCCGTGCAGATGCTCTGCCAGCGTGTCGCGTCGAAAATCATTCGGAAAGGCCTGACCGGCATCGCGCAGCGCCTTAAGTTTCTCGCGACGAGTCGCAATGATGTGGTTCTCGTCGACACTTGGCGATTCTGCTTCCGGCTTTTCTGATTTGCTCACTACAGTCCCTGCTTGAGGCTGGCTTCGATGTATGGGTCCAGATTGCCGTCGAGGACTTTCTGCGTGTCCGATATTTCAAGACCGGTGCGCAAATCCTTGATCCGCGACTGGTCCAGCACGTAGGAGCGGATCTGACTGCCCCATTCGATATCGGCCTTGGAGTCCTCAACCTTCTGCTTCTCGGTATTGCGTTTTTGCATCTCCGCATCAAATAACTTGCTGCGCAGCATTTTCATCGCAGTATCACGGTTGGCGTGCTGGCTGCGCTGTGTCTGACAGGCAACCACGAACCCGCTGGGCACATGCTTGATACGAATGGCGGACTCGGTCTTGTTCACATGCTGACCGCCCGCACCGCTGGATCGGAAAGTATCAATTTCCAGATCAGCTGGATTGATCTCGATCTCGAAGTCATCGTCGACTTCAGGCGAAATAAAAACACCAGCAAAGGACGTGTGCCGACGATTACCCGAGTCAAACGGCGACTTGCGCACCAGGCGATGCACCCCGGTTTCGGTGCGCAGCCAGCCATAGGCATAATCACCCTGGATATGCAGGGTCGCTGATTTGATACCGGCGACTTCACCGTCGGAGCGCTCCATCAGCTCCACCTTGAAGTCCTTGGACTCTGCCCAGCGGGTATACATGCGCAGCAGCATTTCGGCCCAATCCTGCGCCTCGGTACCGCCGGAACCGGACTGCACGTCCAGATAGGCGTTGTGGTCATCCATTTCGCCGCTGAACATGCGCTGGAATTCCATCTTGTCGGCCAGCTTCATGAACTTTTCGACATCAGCGCCGATCTCGGCAATCGCCTTGTCGTCGCCCTCGCCCTGCGCCATCTCCAGCAACTCGGCAGCGTCGTTCAGACCCGCCTCCGCCTCGTCCAGAGAATTGACCACGTCCTCAAGCCGGGCGCGTTCACGACCCAGATTCTGCGCGTACTCGGGCTTGTTCCAGACTTCGCTCTGTTCCAGTTCCGCACTGACCTCGATCAGTCGGTCACGCTTTGTTTCGTAGTCAAAGAAAGCCCCGGAGCGCGTCGAAACGCGCTCGCAGGGCCGTAATCTCACTTCCGATGTGTTGGGGTTCCATAGGGATAAACCTAAATTTGGGCGCGAAGTATAGCGGCCCAAGCCCCGGCTTCGCCCCGCTCACGTCCAACAAAGCACGAAAAACTTTGACCGCTGGCCTCGGAGCACACGATAATAGCGGGCTGGCGAGATCGGTCACTCGTCAGGAGGCACAAACGGGGTATAGCGCAGTCTGGTAGCGCGCCTGCTTTGGGAGCAGGATGTCGGGAGTTCGAATCTCTCTACCCCGACCACTTAATTTCTGTTGCTTTCAATAAAATCGCGGTGATTGTCGCGATGTGAAAACCTGAAGAAAAACCTCTGTGACGTCACAAACGTCACCGGCGATTCTGCTCCCAGCGACCGAGCTTTTCCGCGGCGAGCCAGCGCTTGACGCCTTCTAGGACGCCGTCGACGCTATTCCTTCTCTGCAGCGTCCCTTCATCGACATGTTCGGAGAACTTTTCGAGCCGACAAGCGAAGTAGGAACACAGTTTTTCGGCCAATAGCGTTCATTTCGCTTCAAACCGATTCGCCGAAAAGCACCCCTAGACTGCCACTTCAGTTAAGGGTCCCTTGGACATGGAATCTCCTGTCGGGGGGGACACACCTGCAGAACTCGCATTGTTCCCGCATTTCACCCTGTCCGGTCCGGCTTCGGAGCGGGTCCACCCCATTTCCGCGGGATGAGTTTGCCCTGTGCCGCAGGCATCATCCTGTAAGCCTCTCTGCTGTGATCGGGCCCGAAGCTGACGTGAATCGGCCTGCTTGTTCCGTAAAAATAGAGCCTATCGAATGGAAGGTTTCGAATAATCCATTCCGCGACCTCTTCCATGTCTTCGTCTTCAACTAGGAAATCACACGCGGCACCACCTCGCGAGCAAATCGGCTTGCCCGAGCGGTTCAATTCGGACGCCGCATGCTGGTCAAGCTTGGGAGCAACTCGCCCCTTTATTTTCTTACCTAGTTCTGCAGAGCAGAACCCATAGGTGAGCTTTATTCCTCCGAAATAATCGATTACCGGATCCAGAATCTCTGTCGCTAGGGCATACAGATCATTATATGAGGCAGCACTTCTTGGGAGGTTTTCAATGTCGGATTCGCATTGTGTCTCGCCACACTGAATGAACGATCGGTAGGTCAAATAATGCCCGCATCGCTGATCTAAGCTAGGCACTTGATCACTAGGAACCAACTTAGTTCCGGATACAGCAAGGCGCTTCTGAGAAAGCGCATGCGAAAGCGTTTCCGGCGTAAGGCCGTATCCCTCTCGATCGAATATCTCAAGATCAGCCAATTCTTGGTCGAACAACTCTTGCTCAGCGAATCCAGGGTAGTCTTCGTTGATGTATCGACTTTTCCAAAGTAGCGGTGAAAAGGGGTACTGCTCAGTTCCGTACTCAAAAATCTGGAAGTCAAGCTCGCGCAAATTCACCTTGACGCGCCTGACAAGCATTGGAATTGCCTTCTCATCAAAGCCTTCGTACTCCATAAGCGAAAGCTTCCCTGATTCGATGTGAATCTTTATCAATTGCAGATCGCTAGTGGAATCCCAGAGGATCAACCCACAAGAAACGTAGACGCGAAGCACGACAGGTAGCCGCTCTGCTAAATCAACATGGACCTGTAAAGATCGCCCGCGCTCATCGAGCCACCCCATCCCTCTTGCGGCGGCCGCCTCGCATGCCCGACGTAAGCTATCGGTGTCAGCCGCCTCAGAAAGGACTTTCCGCCCAGCCGCACTGGCGGCTTCATAACTTCCGAAAAACCGTCGAATGTCCCGCTGCATTCTTGGGGAGAGGCGGCTGAATGGCGGCTTTCTAGAGAAATGCTGGGCAGCAAAAAACAGTAACAGGTCGTTCGCCCTAGCGTCAGAAGCTTGTGACATCACTTCTTGATCGTAGTGCGCCTCAAGGATTCTCTGGGCACGACGGACAGAACCTACTTCATCCAATAATTCTGGAGTCAGATTCACCTCGTCTTGTTCGGGATACCGACCCAACTCCAATGCACATTTCCAGAACTGATCGAACTCCGCCCGAAAATTTCCTAGTATTCGCTCTGAGCGACTTTCCCGCGGTGAACGCGCTCGATTCTTTCGCGGCATCGGCACTGGCTTCAATCGTTGCGCGCTCGCCACCAACAGTCTATCCGCCAAAGAGTGGGATCGAAATTTGCCAGCGGCGTAATTTTGCTCAGCATCAGCATCCGCGAATACGAATGCAACACCGGGGCCCACTAAGTAAACCTGGCGAGCCAGCGTCTGCTCTAGAAACGCCTTGAATTCTGCCTGGGAGAAGTATTTTTGGAAGGTGCTTTTTGAGGTTATTACGCCGTCGCGGAAAGGCCTTCCGGGACTGCTCTTGCTGTTCAGCATCACTGATACGGCCAAGACTTTCTTTGCCAAAGAAAAGGCTCGCTTCAACGCAATTTGTCGCTCTTCGACAGACTCAATCACGTTGATCACAAAGCCCAGGTTCACGACGTCTGCCTCAACTAATGGCGCACGCTCAGCGTAATGAGGGTCCCATCCAGCAGCCTGAACACCGCTTCCTTGCAGAACCTTCAAGTCATCGCCTCGCCCACATCCGTAGTCGAAGAAGGTCTTGTCTTGCGTTAATAGCCCATTTCTGACGAGCAACTGCACGGGCGACGAGATTGAACTTCTTGAAAGGGCAGTTAAGTGGCGTAGGATACTTGGCGTTTGAGCATCAAGTTCTCGTGCTTCAGCTGAAGCGCTTCCTCCTGACCCGAATGATTCCAATGTCTCTTCATCATTCCCAATCGGCAGTAGTGCGTCATCGACTACGCGGAAGCCACGGGCACTCAGAACACGCTCCCAACCAAGCCGAAACCCAATTTCGGATGGGTTATCAAATAGCCCTACTTGCTCTGCCACGCGAGTGGTTTCGACCCATTGATCTCTTTGAGGGTAGGCCACGTCGACCAAGAGCTCCTTTCTATGGAGGATCGGCCGATTCAGAGATGCCTCGTAGGTTCTATATTTGACAGTAGCTCTTTCGTCGTTCGATATCGTCCAACTCGCCATCAGTTGAGGAAACGCGGCCCGGTCAAAGTCCTCATACAGAAGAAGTGAGTACTGTTCGCCACTCAGCCTTATTTTGACCACATTGGGGACGCGCCTGAACTCCTTCGAAACAGATTCGATTCTCTCAGCCAGGACGCTCCTAACCTTCTCATCACGCAGCGAGCCCAAGGCAGAGACATGCAGATAAACGTCTCCTAATACGACCTTGCCAAGGCTCCCTTTAACTAACTGCGTCATCCTTATCTCAATGCGAAAAAGAGGGATCTTTGAGATTTTAGCCCTGAGAGCACAAATTAAGCGAAAAATATCGACTAGTTCATCTGCAATTCGCGACCTCGATACATGACTCGACCACCGCCTCAGTGGCTTCTATCACTTCAGCCTCATTCGTAAACCGACCAATAGAGACCCTGAATGACGATTTGGCTTGCGATTCAGAGAGCCCCATTGCGAGTAAAACGCCTGATGGCTCAATAAATCCCGAGTTGCAAGCAGATCCAGTCGAGATCGCAACTCTAGGTTGAAGCCGCCCAATCAAATCTTCAGCGTCGATGCCTTCAACTTGAATATTCAAATTTCCAACGTGACGGCGCGAAAACGTTGGGCCGTTTAGACGTACCTGGCAAGTCTTGGCTAATCCATGTTGAATTCGTTCGAAAAACATCTCACGCAGCGACGCAACGCGCTCTCGTTCCGAACTGCGCGCCGCATGAAGCAGCCCTAACGCCTCTGCCATCCCAACACAAAGTGACACCGGTACAGTCCCCGCCCTCAGGCCGCCTTGCTGCCCGCCACCATAAAACATCGGCTCAATCGAGCCACGTAGCTCCGAACGAACAAAAAACAGGCCGATTCCTTTTGGTCCATAAATCTTGTGCGCCGACAGGCTCGCCATATCTACGTCAGGCATGAGCGCCTCAATATCGACCGTACAGGGTGCTTGACTCATATCGCAGTGAAACAGCGCTCCGTTGGAGTGAGCGATTTCGCCAATGTCTTCCACATGGTTAATGGCGCCTACTTCGTTATTGATCGCCATCGCCGAGACCATGAAGGTTTCGCTAGATATGTTGTCTCTAAGCCAATCAATATCGAGCTCCCCTGAAGTGAGCACAGGAATTTTTCTCACGCGCGCTCCAAACCGACGACTGACATTAGATGCCGCCTCGATCACACTCTTGTGCTCAGCTGCTCCTACGAGAATCTCCACCCGCCGCTCCGCACGAGAGGGGTGGGTAAAAGATCCTTGGATTGCGAGGTTATTTGCCTCGGTCGCACCCGATGTGAAACATAATTCGTCAGCTCCAACCCCTAGTATTGTTGCCAAACGAACCGTGGCAGCATCGACCTCGTTAGAGGCGTTCCAGCCAAAAACGTGCTCGCCAGAGTGTGGATTCCCGAAACATTCGGAGAAAAAAGGCAACATTTTCTGAAGCACCTGCGAATCCACAGGCGACGTGGCCTGGTAGTCCAGATAAATTCCCATATATATTTTCTCTTTACTAAATAAATCGTTACGACGACACAGCGCGGAAATTGGCCAAACGATCCCTTCCTGGAGAGAGCCTCCAGTTGACCTAATCGAAGCCAACGACCTAATCTGGGCTCCTGGACGTTTCGTCCAGGAGCTTTGGAGTGTAGATGACCGCCGGCCAACTCGCATCTTACGAGCCCCGCCCACAGTTTTCGGGGCACGAAACCTTCCCGCTAAGACACGGGTGGCTGATCAAATCTGTGGGCGCTTTGTGTGCGCTCGATGCCCCGAAAGATCGAAAATCGATATTCACTGGAGCTGACTCAATCGCTCGGTTTGGCGTTGGCAAGAACATGGTTGTATCGATGCGACATTGGGCTAACGCTGTTGGCGTGATCTCAGAAAGCGACAATTCGACACAGATCGAAGTAAGCAAGCTCGGCGAAAGTCTCTTCGGACCTCAGGGAATTGACAGGTATGCAGAACACCCTTCGACCCTTTGGCTCATTCATTGGAATCTCGCCTCAACTAAGCGCAAGCCAACTTGGTTTTGGGCTTTCAATCATCTGAGCTCATCACATTTCGATCGAGAGCTAATGGTTAGAACCGTACAAGGCCTTATTCACGAAAACGGATTCCGAAAGGTCGCTCTCACCACTATCCGCAGAGATGTGGACTGCTTCATCAGAACGTACGCCTCCAAATCAAATGCCATCGAGGTGTTCGACGAAGATAGCCTTGAATCGCCCTTGACTGAGCTTGGCCTTATTCAACAGCTCGGAAGACGAGATGGATTCCGCCTCATCAAGAACAAGAAGCCTTCCTTATCCAATGCTGTATTTGCCTACGCGCTAGCTCAGTTCTGGGACACAAGATCTTCCGGAAGAACTCTCTCGCTCGAAGCCGTTACCTATGAGCCCGGTAGCCCGGGCCGAGTCTTCTTGCTTCAAGAAGAGGACGTAGCGGAGAGAATGCGAGCCTTGGAAACAGATTATCCCGAAACCTTTCGATGGTCTGAAACCGCCGGGCTTAGACAAATTACGAGCTTGAAGCCGCTTGATGATGAACCCATATTTAGTTGGATCGAATCCGATATCTGCGCAGTTGAAAAGGTGAGAAAAAGATGACACTCGCCAGCAAAGTAAAGGTCAGCCCAAGATTTCAGAAGGCCATTCGAATTGATGTCGATGGCGGCGATGCCGCCATGCTGAGCGGATACCACTGCCCGACCTCTTCAGCCGAAATTCTCAAAGCAATGGCTCGGCATATTGAAGGGGGGCAACAAGCCGCTTTCACATGGACTGGCCCGTATGGCAGCGGAAAATCCAGCTTAGCACTTGCGTTGGCGAGCTTAGTAAGCGGTGACGATGCAGGAGTCGCAGCAGCCAAGAAATCACTGAAAAGCTCGCGAGGGACCGCGGAAAAAATCATCTCTGCATTCCGCTGTCGCGAACAACAATGGAACGTCGTTCCGGTAATCGGCCATCGCGGCTCACTCGCACCATCGTTTGGGTCGGCTCTAACGAACGCAAAAATCGCAAGAGGCGTTAAGGGAAGAACCTGGACTGACCCAATCATCATTGAAACCCTAGATAGATACCTGAGAAAGAATCCCGGCAATTCTATTCTTTTGCTCGTCGATGAAATGGGCAAATTTCTTGAAGCGTCTGCACAACAATCTGCAGACGTTTATTTATTTCAGCTGCTCGCTGAGCTTGCTTCGCGCAGCAATCGCCGCTTAGTGATCGTCGGAATTCTGCATCAATCCTTTGACGAGTACGCCAACAAACTCTCTCGAGCGGCACGCGACGAATGGATCAAAATCCAGGGGAGATTCTCTGATTTTCCTCTGAACTCTACCGGAGATGAGCAGATTGAGCTCCTCGGCAGAGCGATTGTATCTTCGAAACCGCCCGCCGAGGCGGACAGATTATGCAGTACGGCCGCAAGTATCATTACTAAACAAAGGGGCGAGAAATCGAGTAATGCGCTAAGCCACTTACTTTGCAGCTGCTGGCCCCTACACCCCGTTGTGACTTGCCTTCTTGGCCCCATTTCTCGGCGACGATTCGGTCAAAACCAGCGCAGCATATTTGCCTTCTTAAATTCTCCTGAGCCGCTCGGCTTTCAAGATTATCTAGACACGGCGGAGCTTGATTCGCTGTATCAGCCTCACCAACTCTGGGACTATTTGTGCTCGAATCTCGAGCCTGCCATCTTGTCGTCGTCCGACGGTCACCGTTGGGCGATCGCATCGGAAGCGGTCCACAGAGCGGAAACGCTTTCCGATGACGAAGTGCACGCAAAGCTCGCAAAAACCATCGCGATCATCGACCTTTTCCGTGATCGCTCAGGTATTAGCGCAAGCGAGGAAGTTCTTAAGCTTTGCTTCAAAGAGATCCCGGACAAGGAGCTTAGTTCTCTTCTCGATGACCTGAAGAAGTGGTCACTCGTCGTGTACAAGAAGCATCTAGGCAGTTACGCGACATTCGCTGGAAGCGACTTCGACCTCGAAGCGGCCCTAGCAGATGAAGAGGAGCGTGCGAACTCCCGTCCAACGACTGAACGACTGAGCAAGCTCATTCGATTGCAACCGATCGTTGCAAAGCGTCATTTTGCGGAGACCGGAGCAATGCGTTGGCTAGACGTAAAGCTTATCGAGGCCGACAACCTTGTGACCTTTGGCAAGAACCCCTCTCTTTCGAAAGGGGCCATGGGGGTTTTCGCACTTGCGATCGCTAGCGGAAATCAGTCCGTAAAAAAGGTTGAAACACTAGCAAAAGAAGCTGCAAAATTATCGCTAGCAGAGACCGACATTGTAGTCGGGGTTTCCGCAAGGTCGTGGCGGATTCCGCAACTCGTATCTCGGCTGGACGCCATTGAATCAGTCAAGAAGAATCGCCCCGAGTTGGCAGGAGACGCCGTTGCGAGGCGAGAAGTACAAGCCGCTGAAGATGAAATGCGGGCCGAACTCGATGAGGATCTACGCTCAGTTTTGCAAGGTGCTACCTGGCATTCGAAGAGCAACGAGCCAGCGCAGCTTAATCAGTTCGAGCTCAGCCAGCTTGCGTCCTCGCTAGCAGACCACCGCTACCCGAACTCCCCAATAATTCGCAATGAACTCGCCAACCGCGAACATCCATCTAGCAGCGCAGTTGGCGCAATCAACGCCTTACTGAGGGCAATGGTTAACGGTCAATCGCTAGACCGCCTTGGCCTTGAAGGGTTTTCTGCTGAGGCCGGGCTATACGATTCAGTCGTCGCTGCCTCAGGCCTTCACAGGAGTAGAAAAGACTCTTGGGCATTCATTGATCCAGTCGATCACCCGGAGAGAAAAAACAACCTCCAATCACTTTGGAAGTTTACTCGAGCAGTACTTGAGGAACACTCCGACGAGAATATATCGGCAAAAGACATCTACTCGTTGTGGCAGAAACCACCTTTCGGAGTGAAGAGCGGGCTCTGCCCCATCTTGTTCACAGCCTTTATGCTTTCGAACCGTGGCACTCTGGCTATTTATCGCGAGGGCGTCTTTCAACCAGTCCTTAGCGAACTAGACATTGATTATCTTTCGCGCGACCCGATCGATATCAGCGTCAGAAAGATGAATCTTGATGCCGCTTCGAACAAGTTGCTGGCGAAGCTAGCGGAGACCGCGGACTCCTTTTCCTCTATCGCAGTTGATCCAAGCGAACCATTCAGCGTTGCACGAGGTCTAGTCAATGCGTACGAAATACTTCCCGCCTGGACTAGAAGAACGAACAGGATCTCGAGGCAGGCTGTTCAAGTAAGAGAGATCCTCAAGAGAGCGAATGATCCAAACAAGCTGATCTTTCAAGACATACCTCAGCTAATCGAAAGCACGATCCACGAAAAGAACCTGGGAGCGGTGGCCAAGTACGTTGCCGACGGCATATCAGAGCTTAGCGAAGCCTACCCCATCATGCTTGACCACCTATGGGCCAAGTTATTAAGTGAGCTTCGCGTCAGTCCGGGCCCGGCATCCTTCAGTGAACTCAAAGCCCGCGCCGAAAACATTCGGCAAGTAAGCGGCGATTTTCGGCTCGAAGCATTTGTTGGGCGCCTGACATGTGCCACTCAGGCCGACAGAGAATTAACCGCTACCTTGGCAAGTTTGGCAATAAACAAGCCCGCGGAGAACTGGATTGATCCAGACATCGACCGCCTTGCCATCGAACTTTCCGAGCTGTGCAAACGATTCGCCCATGCAGAGCAATATGCACACGTCAAAGGGCGGCCCAATAAGAGGAATGCATTCGCATTGGTGATTGGCAAAGATGGCACCCACGAGCCATTGCTGCAAGAGTTTGACATCACTGAAAGAGAGGAAGCTGAAGCGGAACAACTCGCCATTCGGCTTAATCAGCTACTCACAGACAGCAAGGTCTCTAGCGCTGATGTAGCCATTTCTGCCCTCGCCAAAGCGAGCGAAAAACATATTCGTAGATCTATCGACACAAAAAGCGGAAACCCCAAGTCAGAGCAAGCGGAGCTTCACCTATGACCGCACGACATGTTCTAGGTCTGTCTGGCGGAAAGGATAGTGCCGCACTAGCCGTACACATGAGGCAAAACCATCCCGAACTCGATATCGAATATTTCTTCACTGACACCGGGCAAGAACTCCCGGAGGTTCATGAATTTCTTAATAAACTTGAAGGGTTTCTGGGAAAATCAATACTCCGCTTAAACCCGGAAAAGAAATTTGACTATTGGCTGAAGCAGTACGGGAATTTCTTGCCGTCCCCTCAGACGCGCTGGTGCACTCGACAACTTAAGATCAAGCCCTTTCTTGATTGGATAAAGCCAATCACAGAATCAGGCATTGAAGTCTTCAGCTACGTCGCGATCCGCGCCGATGAAAATGCAAGAGAGGGCCTGAAATCGCCCAACGAGAAAATAATAGTTCGAATGCCATTTAGAGAGCTTGGCATCGATAAAGCCGGAGTTCATGATCTTCTAGAGTCAGCAGGCTTAGGCCTACCCTCGTATTATGAGTGGCGCTCACGGAGTGGGTGCACCTTCTGTTTTTACCAACAGAAGATTGAGTGGGTTCGTCTACTAGAGCGACACCCTGAAGATTTCCATCACGCGCAGTCTTTAGAAAAGACTACTTTAGAAGCCGGATCGAAGTTCACCTGGACCCAGGGCGAATCCCTTGAGGAGCTGCGAACACCGGAAAGAGTCGCTGCGATACGTGAGGATCACCGAAAACGAGTGGAACGAGTTAAGCAAAGAAAGAACGCAAACCCTCTGCGTACAATTTCTCTGGAGGAAATCGATAATGACGAAATTTACGGCGCGGCGAACAAATTTTGTGTGATGTGCCACAAGTAGCGAGAACACTAGGAGCAGACTTAGCACTATCTTTCGTTTAACTAGCTAAGTGATATACACCATCAACCACAAAACCAATGAGGGTTCGCCCCCGACATCTCGGACACTTTCAAGAAGGCCGATTATGGCCATAAGGAGTGTTCATGTCCAAGCGAAGAAGATTCAGTCAGGAGTTCAAACAGGGTGCGGTTGAGCAGACACGGCAGTCAGATGTCAGCTGTGCCCAGGTGGCCCTGGAGCTGGGCATCGGTGCCAATCTGCTGACCCGATGGAAGCGGGAAATGGAGGCTAGCCTTGGCCAAACGTTCAGAGACACTGGCGTCCCCCGAGATGAGGAGGTTGCCCGGCTCAAACGCGAGCTGGCTCGGGTGAAGAAGGAACGGGATTTTTTGCGCGATGCGGCCACGTCCTTCGCCAGGGAGTCGTCCTGAGGTATCGGGCGATCCAGCGTAGTCGCAATCAATTCCCTGTTCGTCTCATGTGCCGGTGCCTGAAGGTGTCTCCCAGCGGTTTTTACGATTGGGAGTCTCGACTGCCCAGTGCACAGGAAACAGACAATCGACGTCTCCTGGAGAGAATCCGTGAAATTCATGCGGATAGTGGCGGGATCATTGGCGCAGGCCGTATGCACGAGGATCTGACGGCAGAGGGCGAAACAGCGAGCCCCAATCGGATCGCGCGCTTGATGGCCGTCAACGGCATTCAGGGCTGGCCTCGAAAGAGGAAGCGTGGGTCGTCCCGAGCAACGCCGACGCCGACCAATGTCCAGAATCTGATCCAGCGAGATTTCGCGGCATCCGAGCCGGAGAGAAAGTGGGTCACGGATATCACCGAGGTCTCTACGTCAGAAGGCAAGCTGTATCTGTGTGTCGTGATTGATCTGTTCAGCAAGCTGGTGATCGGTTGGTCGATGCATCATCGTCAGGATCGGCATATGGTCATCCGCGCCGTGGAGATGGCGGTCTGGCAACGCGAAGGCGGCTGGTCTGTGATTCTGCATTCAGATCGCGGCTGCCAATTCACCAGCGGCGACTACCAGCGCTTTCTCAACCGCAATACCTTGCTTTGCAGCATGAGCGAGGTCGGTCACTGCGGCGACAACGCAGCTTGTGAAGGCTTCTTCGGCTTGCTCAAACGAGAACGGGTAAATCATCGGAAATACCGAACCCGAGACGAGGCCAAGGCGAACTTGTTCGACTACATCGAACGATTCCACAATCCACGAATGAGACGTAGAGTCGCCAAACAAGATCAGAAGTTTTCAGCCCTTTTCCAACCGTCCGAGTAAACGGGGGCGAACCCTGAGCAACAACATATTATGTAGGCTTCCTACAAATTAGCTCGGAATAGTTTTTCTCAAGAACACTGTACCGCCCAGGGAGAAAGTGCACTATCCATCTAATCCACGCTTGCCAATCAGCAGAAGGATCAGACGAATTCCTAGATGCAAGAAATCGCCTCATGTCACCAAACCGTCTCGTATCGCCCCCAATTTCTCTTTCAATGGCCTGAAATTCTTCGCATGACAATATCTTCGAAGCAACGACACTCTCAAATTCGCGCTTCGTTAGGCCACTAGGGATCCCTAAAGCGAGCAAATCTCTCTCGCAGCACTCACGCGCTGCAGTGCTCAGGGTATCCATCGACTGATCATATCCATCGAATAGCTGATGAGGCGACCTCAAGGAAGGGCGCCAGCTTTCTTTTTTCCCCGCGCCAATAGGAGCACTCAGCAAATCTTTTGCATCTATGCAGCAAAGGCGAAGCATCTCAATAGTGGCCTCAAGTTGCCGCTTTAGCTCGAAGGATGCCGGTATTGATTGCCCCAAAATCTCTTCTTCAATGACGCGCAAAGCGGTCACGCCATCGCGATCGGGCTCAGATAGCACTTCAATATTCGAACCTTCGGTCCAACCCAAGGCTTTTGCCGTGAGGTTCGCAGAACCAATAAGGTAGCGCTCGTCAGCTCTGTAGATCTTCGCGTGTAAGGGCCCGCACAATAGAAGTCGAGCGTTTGAATGCGCCAAAACAATATCCAAAACATCTAGATCGCTCACACCTCTGAATATTTCTTCAGCCTTCCACCTTGTCACTACTGTCAATCCAACTGTAGCGGGCAAACCCTCTATCAATCTCACAAGGGGAGGGGCTTTAATAAATGGCGCAATGAGCAGGACTTCTGCAGTCGCACCACTAAGAAATACCCTCAGTTCTTCGCCGAAGCGATTCACAGCCAAACTAATCCTCTGACGACAGAAAATCTCGAGCGAGTCGCCCCCAGTCGGTCCTAGCATCTTGCGCCTGCTCACGTCGCTTGCCATCCGGCTGCTCGTCTTCATATCTAGCCCAAGCCATCAAGAGGAGCTTGAGACCATCCGACGCCAAAGACAGCCTTGCCTGCGGATCATCACCTCCACCACTTGCATCCTCGGGATCAAGCACCTCGACCAGCTTTTCGTAGGCGGGGTGTTCCATATTAAGAGTAATTAGGATCGACCCTCCTTTCTGCCTTACAGAAAAGAACGCAGGCGTTCCTATGTCGGCTGCCGCAAAAACGTATTTAAGCCCATTTGAGACTGTAATTGCGGCCATCTCACCCGCCGTGTCGCCGTCTATTCCTTGCTGCTCTAATTCATTCGAAATGTCCTTCTTTCTCTCATCTTCCGGCATGCTTTCGCCGTCATCGCTAGCGCCGTGATGCCCATCGTTCTGTCTCGCCCGCGTAACATCCGTTCCTTTACTCTCGGCAGAGTTTCTCTGATGTCTGGATTTCTTAGACCCACCTTCATTTGCAGTCTGCGCTCGCAGCAATTTTCGAATTACAGAGCGAGTCCGCTCAATCTGATTGGCAATTGCGAGCAGCGGTCCTCTAGGGTCCTCCTCCTCAAGCATTTCCTCTTGCACTTCTGCGAGGGAACGATCGCCCAAAAACTCATGAATCCCGATAGAAGCGAACTCCGAAAAATTGTGCGCATGCTGCTTATTGTTAGTAACCCCGAAAATGCTGTCGAGCGCAGGAGGAAAATCAACTTCGATACCCCACCAGCGATCTCTCGGTTCCGATGGATCGGACCACGATTCATCCAACTCTAACTCTCTATCCGCCCTAACTATAGATAGCCCAGTGTTACGGGCAGCGTGGCGCCCATAAGCACGACTACCTGGACTGTGTCCAGTACGCACTTCCTTTTTAGCGACACTGAAAGTGAGCCGAACCGTATGTTGCCTACCCCTATGCTTAACTTTCATCTCAACAGGGCCATCACCATAGATTTCGAACATCGGCTCCTTGTCCCAAGGACTTGGCGTTGACGTATCCACTGTCAAGTAAAGTGGATCATTAGGAGTTATGTATCTTTCACTGACGGGCTCGTAATCACAGTCACCCTCAAAAGCCGCCATTCGAATAGCTACATCGCCCCTCGAGATAAATCGCCGATACATTCGGCCAACTACAAATTCACTATTGCCGAACAATGCAGCCGCTGTTTTCCAGAGCATCTTATCTGTCTTGGACCAAATAACGAGCGTGCCAGAATCTCCGACCTTCTTAGCTCGCTGTATCCACTTTGCGGGAATCTCTCCGGCCACCGGAGCTGGAATCTCAGCCATCTCACCGGCCTCAATACGATCCAGATCAAGATAGCTGTGCAGGGCTACCTTTGACCCAGATTGCCACGACCAAACATCAACGCGTCTGCATTGCGAAATTGATGATGCTGGCAACCCCATACCGAATCGACCGATACCATTCTGGTTGCTTTCCTCAAGACGCGTGCCATTTCCGAACTGAAGCGCCATTCTCAGCACCTCACTGTCCATTCCTTTAGCATCGTCCAAAACTGCTACTTCCTTAATTCGCCGACCTTGCCGCTGAGCTAATTGCACAATTTGCTCTTCACACAAAAGCTCAATTTTAGTCGCGCCTGCTTGTATAGAGTTATCCATAAGCTCTGCTAGCGCATATGCGGCATTCTTATATCCATTGTCCCTCATCGCCTTTACGGCCAAATGAGGCGGCACGATCAAATGTTTCATTACTACTCCCAAATATCTTCCCAATTCATAAAAGCTTCGCCCACGTTACCAAAGCCTGGCAAAGCACTATCAACCACCGTAACGATTTCACAATCAGAATTTCCACCCGCACGCCTACCTCTCATCGCGCGACCAACCATTTGACTATACAAAACCAAAGAAACCGTTGGCCGGGCGATCAGCGCTGCACTAGTGAGGGGCGCGTCAAATCCAGTTGTTAACACCCCGTAGTTAATTAACACTCGCACATCATTGGAGTCTGACTGGAACTCCTCTATCAATTTTTTTCTAGTCGCTTGTTCAGTACCCCCAGTGATTGCATACGACCAAAGACCATTGGCTCTTGCAGTGAATGCGAGTACATTCGCATGAGCGACAGTCGCAGCAAAAACTATTATTCGCTTGTGATATCGGGCCAACGAAAAAATTTCCGCGATTACTTTTACGTTCCTCGCCTCATTTTCAGAAAGGCGCTTCATCACTGACTTAGGAATTTCAAATCGATCTTGGATGGCCTTCCGATCGCTATCGGTCAAATTAAATCCGCTATTAACGAGAAGTGATCTGAATGTAGGCTTGGCCAGGTACTCATTCTCGATCAGGTAATCAACAGGGTTGTCGAACCCAGGGATTTCTAATCGGACCTTCGAGCGGCCAAAAAATCTAGCCAGTTCCTCGTCCGCATCGAGATCATCCCAAGTTCTACCCGGCGTAGCGCTTAGTCCGAGCAGTGATGACGACGGAAATGGATCAAAAAGCGCCTCTAGCAACGTCTTATATGTTGGCGCAACTGCCTGATGCGCCTCGTCCATAACAACTAACGAACACTTAGACCCTAGCTGACCAATAAAAGCGATGTCGCTTTTTGCGCGCGAGTAAAGTTTTTGCAATCCGGCGACAACGAATGCTTGATTCATGTCTGCAGAGGACAAGTCCTCCGAACCCCAATATCTCACCACCCGAATTTCGTGGCTGCCAAGATGATTCCACGCAGTCTCGAACTCGGATGCTGCCTGTTCGCAAAGTTCCTCACTATGAGCAAGCCACAAGATCGTGCTGCTTGGTTGGGCCCATAGAAAGTTCGAAATTATCGTGAGTGCTGTTCGAGTTTTGCCGGAGCCGGTTGGCATATGTAGTAGGACTTTCCGATGTTCATTCCTTAGTAAATACAACGCTTCATTTGATGCCTTCAGTTGATGCGCGAACAGTGGATAACTCGGCATTACCCTCGTGAGCAATTTGTGCGATTCAACGTCTTCTTGAAATTCCTCGACAGGCGTTACGCTGAAAAATTCGTTTAATTTTTTGAGATTTTCCCTGCCGAACCGACATCGTTTTAGACTTGAAAATGGCTTAGCGTCGTCGATTCTCAGTATTCGGCAGAGAACTTGGGCTTCCTCTGTTCTTAGTAAATCGAGAAGCACGTCTCGACTTTTCTTGTTGGCGAGAAGCTGCTCCGGAGACATTTGCTCTAAAAGCAGGGCGCGCTGTTCCGATAGCGAAAACTCCTTGGTACTAGTAGCCCGCATAACTCTTATTAAATCAACACCGAGCAGTTCTTGGACAGATTCTGCTTCGACGCGGGTCATGAAGGTATCAAAATTCATTATCGGCCTCCGAATATTGCCCAATCGGGGAGCGGAAATCCCCGCGTCGGAGACACCCACACCAAAGCCTCACAGCCCATCCCCGGCGCGCAGTCTCCTCTGATCATGGCCTCCACCTTTCCCTGTTCTAATTCTCGATTGGTCAATGATAGTTGTTGTGTGAAAGTAATCCACCTCTTGGAACCAACAGATGACGTCAACGCGCTCCGAAATATATTCATATCACTGGCGTTGACACCGCATCAGGGACTCTGCCCCTGAATCTAACAAGGACAGCCACGATTGCTGCGAAGGTTGAGCTGCAGATGCCCCCCCTTAGACCAGGCCCGTGCAACGACCTTTTCGGATGTGCGCACAACGGATTTCTTTTCATGCAGGCTTGGGAGCCACCGAGATCACCTCGCCGCTAGTCATCAACACGATGAAGCCTTCGCGCGCACCCGTAATGTCCAGGTAGGCCCCGACCTGGGACCGGTAATGATCGATCGTGGCCGGCGTCGGCTCCACGTCGCTCTTCCAGTCAATAACGACCTCGGGCACGCCCGCCTCGGTGAACACGATGGCGTCCGCAACCCCTGAGGTCGCGTACTCGCGATCCGTTTCGACGCGCGAACCATAGACATTGAACTCTGCCAGTAGTCGCGGCCGCAGGTCGGCCACCTTTGGCAGCGCCAAGGTTCGTGCAATACAGGCAGCAAGTTCATCGGGGGACAACCCCATTGATGCATCGCTCGCGGCCACTCGGCCCATGAACTGAAGGAGTTCGCTGGCACGCGTGGTCACAGACGGCGAATCTTCCTGCAATTCTCCGGTAAGAACCTCCTCCATCAGTTTGTGCAGGATCAGGCCGCGTTCCCTGCCACCCTGAATTCGAGGAACGGGTCTTGGCTCAGGTACTGCATCGTCCAAGCCGGCCGACCAGATCTCAGGCTCCTCGGTCGCCAGAAGCTGCCCTGCCCCGCCCTCGCTTCGGCTCGGAGTGCGCCATTCGAGCGGGCACAGCCCCGCCGCAATGGCACTGGCTTCATCTGCGAAGGAATCTCGCGATTGAGAATTGACCGACCGCTGCGGCGCGAACTCGGCAGGCTCCGGTAGTTGGTCGAGATCGATCAGCGGCAATGCGGTCAGGTCGAGATCGATCAGCGCGATCCAAGCGTTGGACCTCGGCTGAACATCGAATCTGGGCAACACCAACAACTCACGCGCGCGGGTGGTCGCGACGTACCACAGACGAACTCGCTCGCATGCCAGTTCCGCATGCTCGGCATTGAGTGCGTCTTCATGGCCCTGCGGTGCATTCCCGAAGATCGGGCAGTAGAACGTGTTTGATCGACGATCAAACACGGCGCTTGCGCGATTGGAAGCATCGGTCATTGTGTTGATCGGGATAACGATCGGCCATTCCAGTCCTTTGGCCGAATGCATGGTGACCAGGGACACAGAGGCTTCCTGTGCGTCTGGTCGCCCCTCAACAGTGCGTTCCTTGTCCTGCCAGGCCGCGGTCATGGCATCGGCAAACGCCTGCAAGCCGCGCACCGCATATCCACTGGCCAGATTCAGGTACAGATCCACGTTCGCCAATGCGCGTTCGGCCTGCCCGCGATGTCGTGCCATCAGAATCGGCCTGACTCGCAACAGATCGACCGCGTGGGACAGCAGCTCATGCGGCGTGGTGCTGTTCGCCTGCTTGTAGAGCGCCTGAAGTTTCCCAAGCACATCGGCGATCAACGGATTTGCAACCGTTTCGAGATCTGTCAGGACGTCAAGACGCGGAATCTTCTCCGGCGCTTCCGGACGACGTGGCATGTGCCAAAGGACGTCGAGCAGTTCCTCGTCCGTCGCGCCCACCAGAGGCCCGCGCAGCAATGCGCCGAGTGCGAGTGTGTCTCGCCGATCTGCGAGCACGCGCGTAAGTGCGATCAGATCCTGTATTTCCTGGCGGCTGTAGAGGCCCTTCCCTGCTTGAGAGGCCACGGGGATGGATCGCCGCTCCAAGGCTTCCTCGAAGCGCCATAAATCAGTGCCGGTGGGAGCAAGCAAGGCGATGTCCCCCGCTTGGCAAGGCCGTTCGTCCCCAGTGCTCCTGTCCACTACTGTCCGATGACCAATCAGCCGTGAACAGAGCTCGGCCACGGCTTCAGCCTCGGCGTCGCGCACCTGCTCAGCAGAGGCTTTCCCATTCTCGTCGGCAACCTTCACCTCCAAAGCGGTGACACACACCTCTTGATCGCGGTCCTTGTGAAACGGATCCAAGGCGGTGAACCCCGGCTGGGGCGGTGTAGAAAGAATCGGCTCGAAGCGTTGATTGACGAATGTCAGGATCGAAGCGCGTGACCGAAAATTGGTCGAAATGGACAACACGCTATCACTGCCCTGCGCCTGGAATGCCGAACGCGCCTCGACATAGGCCATCACGTCTGCCCCGCGGAACCGGTAGATAGCCTGTTTGGGATCGCCTACCAGGAACAAGGCCCCGGGCCGGATTTTAAAGTCCTGCCAAGCCGCACCCAGCGAGGGCGGCTCGCCGCAGAGTCGCCAGAAAATCTCCGTCTGCAATGGATCGGTATCCTGAAACTCGTCCACCAGAACGTATTGAAACCGTTCGCCCAACGCGCGGCGGATATCGTCGTGGTCTCGAAGCAAATCCCGCGCTGCAAAGATCAGGTCATCAAAATCCAGTTGCGCACTATTGCGTTTGTACGCGCGATATTGTTCGAGAATCGGTCTGACTTCCTCGACCAGCACCGACAACGCGTGGCTGGCAGCCGCTTGGGGAATATCTGCCCAAGCCTTTGCGCAGCGCTCGTACAACACGGCGGCTTCTAGGTTGAGCGGATGGCCATCCTTTTTCGGAAGACCCGCATTCTTCGCGGCGTTCTCCCACTTCGCTTTCTTTTGGTACTTTCGAAAGCTGCCAGCTTGAGTGACCAAGGTTTGATCAAGCCGGATCAACAATAATCCCGCTAAGCCTTTGGGCGCAGTGCCGTCTAGTGCGACAACCTGCTGTTCGAGGCTTTGGAACCGGTCGATGATCTCATCGGTTTCGGGCTCATGGACGCCTGCGCCTTTTCGGAAAGCAACGATGCTCGCCACCGCCTGGCCGAATGTCCTGATCAAGGGGGCCAGCGGTGAAGCGGGCGGCGCTACCAGATCCCGACGGGTTCGCATTGTTTCGGCGATCTGATGTACTAGCTCGACCGTCGTCGCCGCGTCCTGCAGCACCATCTCGGCGACCAGCCCGACCTGCTCTCCCGACAAGTGCTCATGTAGCCAAGCATCGACGATCTCGGAGAATGCAAGGTCGCCTTGGCTTCGGTCGATGATCCCGGCACCCGGGTCAATGTCAGCCTCGGCCGGATACGGTTTGATCAGCCGCTGGCAGAATCCATGGATGGTCGAACAGGTAATCTCGTCGATCACGCCAGCGAATTTGGCGATATTTCTTGACTGAACCTTGGACAATCCTTTTGGCAACGCCGTGCGCAACTCCGTCGCCACTTTGCCCTCTTGCAGGTCCGAGACAAAGTCGCGGACCCGTGCCAGGAGCTCACTTGCCGCAAGTTCGGTGAAAGTCACGGCGACAATACTTCGCGGCGCGGCCCCTTCTGCCAGCAGCAATGCAATGCGGCCCGCCATCACCGCGGTCTTGCCAGAACCAGCCCCGGCCTCGACGAGAATCGACCGCCCGTGTGCCGTCATCGCGGCGCGACGCGCGGCATCATCTTTTAGTGCATTGGATTTGGCCATTACTCGGCCTCCCATAACGGGGCGAGCGCAGCGAGCCGTTCACGCATGGCGGCCTCTTTGCGCTTGCAGTAGGTTGCAGCCGCATTCGCCGGCAAAGCGAACGCGAGATCATCGTAGCTCCCGCCTGCGTCCGGCCCGGCAATGGCCCCACCGCCTACAAAGCTCTCAGCGGCAATCTTCAGGTACGAGGTCAGCACTGACATTACACCGTCAGCGTCATCGAGCAGGAGTTCCTGTTGGGCGCGCGGATAGACGAGTGAGGCCCTGATCGACGTGTGCTCCCCCAACATCGCTTTGGCGGCAAACGCGTAGAGACACCGTTGTAGCTCTTGCCCTCCATTCAGGCGCAACGCAGCCTTGGGCGGCTTGCCGGTCTTGTAGTCGATGACATTAGCTTGGGTACCATCGGGCGAGAGGTCCAGTCGATCGATATACCCTCCGATTTGGAACTCAGTTCCGGGTATAGGAACAGGCAGAGCCGCATCCCAGGGAAGCGCGCCATCCGACTTTGGCACCATGCCGCCGAACGGCACCTCGCCGAAAGAGCGCGCCGCCGCCATGGAATCGGGCAGGAACGACAAGCCTTTGATCGACGTATCCCTTGCGCCCTCCAGGGTGTGCTGCCAGATCAGCTTGGGTGGAACCGCTTGCTCGCTCTCCCACTCACCTCTGGCATGTGCCACGGCCTGATCGATCGCGGCACGGATCCCCACTTCATTTGCGCCCGAAAAGCCTCCAGCCGTGTCGAGCGCCTGCACCGCGAGTTCGAGCACCCGATGAACGAGATTGCCGAATCCCAAGGCATCCAGCACCAGCGGCTCCATGCCAGCCTCCGGCGCGTCCCAGTGAAACGCGTATTTCCAGACAAACGCCTGAGGACTGCGCAGCAATAACTTCAACGAACTCGCCGAGTGCCGACGACCAAGCACCTGCTGCAACAATGGATGCCCTGCCCGAACCACGCCGTCGTGCGCGGTGAGCGACGGCCTCTGCCAATCTTTCCAGCAGGCATCGGCACTTGTGGCTTGCGGAGCAAGCGCAAACTCCTCGGGCCTGGCCATCAGCCGGTCCGTCTCGCTGAATGCATGAGCCGGCACCGCGTGACGGCGCAGATAGCGCTCCTGCCCTAGACCTGCGAGCAGCGGACTCCGGCCCAGGAGTCGACCTTCTGCGTCCCTACGTGCTCGAGACAGCACGATCTGTTGGTCGCAGGTGGCCATGATGGTCTGGAAGTCGCGTCGGTCAGCGAGGTTGACCGGCAGTGGGTCCAGCTCATTGGTGGGGATGATGTGATCCGGGATCAGGCGGTCTTCGGAAATACTGCGCGGCCACCTGCCTGAGTTCATCCCAAGAAGACGCACATAAGGTCGGGGACAAGCGGCGAGTTCGGCCGCAGGCAGCCAAGCCACGGACACGCAAGCCTCTTGTCCGTCATCCTGCTTGAGGTTGCCGAGCGAGATGTCGATCGCCGGCGCAGGACCTGACGCCAGTGCTTTTCGCCAGATCGCCAACGCTCTGCCCTCAAGAAAGGCCTCCCCAGCCTGCCGCGCCTCCGCCGGCCCTTGATCGAGCAACTGTGCCGCCGCGCGCAATTCCGAGTTGTGATCAACCCCATCAGGCCAATCTTTGGGTTCTACACGCGCCAGAACCCGATCCCAGGCCGCGAGCTTAGTCAGCGGCGCATCGGCAGGCAGCACCCGAATCCACCCCGCTGGCAACGGCGCGAATGCCTTGGCATCGCGGCACAAGGTGGCAAGGCGTCGAACGCGGGTCCGGGACAAGCCATGTACAAGAATGTCTGCGAGGGCCGCCGCTGCCTGACCTTCTCGCGTGGTGACCGCGCGCACCCCGTGAACAAAATGGAAGTCCAAGTTTGCGTCGGCGCGTAATGCGACAAAGTGGTCGTCGTACTCGGCTGGCGAAGCCGCCGCGATGGCAATGTCAGACGCCGGAACACCGGACGCCAGCAACGCACGCGCCCAACGAAGCGCCTCAATCGCCTCGTGGTAGGCCGTGGCGGCGCTAACCACCTCCTGTTCAGGCGTCGTCGGCGGACCCGTGACGATCTCGATCGCGCTGCCTTCGAGCCACGAGGGGACTGCACGAGCCCCGGCCACCCATCTCACGGGAACCACGCTGGCGAGTTCTATCAACAGTGAACGCCAGCAAGGCTCCAGCTCGGTCAACCCATAAAGCTCCACGGGACCGAGGATCGCCGGCGCATGATGGATCCGTGCGCTCGCCACCCGTAACAGATCGACGGGTCGCAGCATGTCGCCGGGGAGCTGCGCAAGGACCGCCGCCTCCAAATGCGCGATAGCGTCGAGTCGCCGCGCCTCTGACAAATGGTCGTCGAGCACAGCGCCGCTGTGCCAAACCTTGCGCAAGGTATCCATGGCAGCGGCGACCATGCCAGGCAATGTCTTGATGCTGTCCAATTCGCCGAGGTCTGTCTCCGGCAAAACTGACTGCAACGCGTCCCGCAGGGTTTCCGCATCGATCGCCTGATGGAATCCACCAGCCAATCGCACGACCGCCTGCTCGAAGGTCATGATCTGTAATCCATGCCTGCCCTGACGCGCCGCCGTGAGTCGCGCATCGCGCATGGCCAGACGCCCGTAAACAATCCTCGTGGCACGCGCAGCGCTCGTCATGATTAAAAGTCTCCGGTTCTGAGGGAAAAGATCACAGGCCTTCGAGGAACTCGCATCCTGAACGAAGTCGCATTCTCACCCGTCCAACGCTGCTCATGGTGAAACGATAATGCTATGTCGAACGGCGACGTCGAAGGCTCGAAGCGGCTCTTAGTTCCAGTTGTCACAGTTGATCGAGGCTCTCGCTGCCAGCGGTCGCGACGGATCAGCTGCCCGAAGCAATCCTGAAGCAGCTCAGACGTAAACTTCTTGCTCTGTCGCACTTTCACTTCGTGAATTTCTCAGACCTTGGCCGAACAAGATGAACCAACGCAGGCTCATGGGATGACCCATCGGGGACCCGGGAGGCGGCAATTGCCTCCGTCTCGCTAGAACCGGATTGCACGGAGCCTCGCAGGCCTGATGACCGTCCGTCGGACCGTCACAGTCTGCTTCACTACTAAGTAGTGAATAGCGCCAGGTGCCAACCACCGACTTGCATGGGGGCTTGAAATGTGTGTCCGATAAAAGGCCAACCGCCCCGGAGGACGTCACATGAAAGCTGCCTTGAGTGCTTGGATCGATCGCCGCCGCTTCAGGAAATTGCGACTGCGTTACGAGCGTGAAACTGGCGCCCCTGGGATTCTTGGCCAGCAAGGGAAGGTCGACTGGCCAGAAGCGTTCTACTATGTCCACTGGAACGCTTGGAAGCTGTCCAGAGTTGGGCTCGCCACGTATCGCGCCGAAGATGCACTGCAACGACCAAATAGGCAATTGTCGGAGGATCGCGTCAAGAGAATCCTCGACGGCTGTAAAGAGCTGGTCGCCTGGAAAGGACTAGATCCCAAACTGCCGCTCAGGGGCATCGCTATCCAAGCTTTCCATGACATGTTGTCAGCGTTCCACTTCCGCCTCGAATCACAAGCGCAGATCGAGCTTTCGGATGGGACCCTTGTCGATCGAATGGACATGGTGCACGAGATGACCGGCGAGACCCTGACGCTGTTTAGCCATTTCTGACGACATAAACACACCACCTTCTAGCCCAAGAGGCTCATCACGTGAAACGGCGCAATTTTGATTTTGCAGCACTGACCACCGCATCCACGTCGGACCTGACCCTGCACGCCCAATGGGCCAGGGATCAGAACGATCCGGTTGCGACCGGGCAAATTCTGGCGGCGGCCAACTCACGTCGACTAAAGGCGTTCAGGTCTGTCGCTTCGACACTATTCCCAGAGTTGAAGTCCCCTGAACCGATCAAATGGCTCCTCGACGCCGAAGACATCTGCCGCCGCTTCACGCGGACGAGCTCTGGCAACCATCACATCTACATCGCCCTGCTCGAGGGTTACCGCAAGGATGCGCCCTACCGCCCGTATGTGGGCGAGAGCCGCTACCGGCCGGAGACCCGGTATCAGAATCACAAGGCCGGGCGGCACTGCTCGAGAGTGGTCTACCGTCGCGGAATATGTCTGCTACCGACGCTTTATGATCACCTCAACCCGCTGCCAAGAGTGGAAGCCAAGCAAATTGAGCGCCAACTCGCAGACGCGCTTCGACAGGGCGCAATTCCGACTGAGGGAGGCAGCTAGAATCCAGCAGCGATGGGGCACCTCGTGCTTTAGAACACGGGACCGGTTACGAGGGAGCAGAAGTGTCCGGCCAAGGAAAGTCGAATTTCCCCACGTAGTAGCTGCGTTTGAGGTAGGCAAGATCATTTTCCCAATCGAGAATAGCTCGAGAAAGGTTAGCCGCCCTATTGCGTTTCCCATTCCGGACGAACGCGGCCAAAGATTCGGCTATTTTGCGTAGCCGTCTAACCGACCCACTCAGGCCCCACTCTTCCATGTATTCCGGAGAATTGAGCAAGGGAAGCGAACCACTGTAGATCTCCGCCAACAGGTTCTGACGTTTATCCCGCTCGAGGCCGCTTGCGCCGGCTCTGTATCCGAGATAGCCCAACATCCCTTGATGGAACTGAAAATGTCCTTCACCCAATTGACCGTCACCTCCCTCGACGCCAGTCGTCGGCCAAGGAAAGTATTTTCCTTGCAGATCGACTAGACGGGCAGCTATGACGTCCCTCAATTCACGGGCGGCTTTTCTTTCTCGATGGGTGAGCTCTACATAGACTTTGTGCAGAAAATCTCCCGTCTCCTCAGTCTTTTCGATCATCTCCTTGATCTCTCGAGTGAGTAGATGAGAGTAAGGCCGCACCGTTGGCATCGAATCTTTCATCCGGTTTCCTTGAAGACAAAATCCACTTTCAATCGTTGCGCAATATTCTCCACATGGGGCCAACCTAATTCTAGGGCGCTTGCTTCAGTCGACATTGACAGCAACACGCACGACCTCGTTGGAAAAGTGCGAGGCGTGAAAAAACTACGTCATTGTTGCGCTCACGATTGACCTAGATAGTTCGGTACTGGGCGGAAGATTACCCCGACATCCATTGGGCGTCCGGAACACTGCTACGGACACAGTGTGGACTGGTACAGGCTCACCAGATGAGCCCGCCCCCGGACGCCAGATTTGGTCAGATGCCGAGAGGATGCTCCGTCATGGTGCCACCCAGGAATATCCAGCTCCGCCACATGGGCGGTTGGTGTCTGGCGATCCCGCTTCGTCGCGCGGCCACCAGAAATAAATACTCTGTGCCTTCGTGTTCGGGCCAGAACGACTGGAATGCCGCGAGCATCTTTTCGAAATGCCTCAGCTTCTGAGGTAACCAGATCCTCTTGTCGGGGTTTGCTTCGCGCTCATCTTCAGCCCAATCACAGAACATCAGCACCTTCAGGGGTGCTCGCAGCAGGATCAGCTTGTACATCTCCTGTTCCACGTCACCCCCGTTCTCGTTTTCTATCACGGCGTAGATCTTGTCCGGATAGCCATCGGCCGGACCAGGCTTGTCCATCGTGAGGAGATCCTGCCCTCCCGCGTACATCGCATCGATCCGGCCCCATTCACGGTAGTGACCCAGATGCTCCAGGCCAAGCCGCTGCTGGAGCCGTTTCGCGACCTTTGCAAGAAGACCTACGTCCTCGGCGAGCACAAAGTGCGTCCAGGACTTGTTGCCTCGGTAGGCTTGGGCCACGGCGGCGCAACTGTCGTCGGATGCAGTTTGGTGATGCCAAACGTTTCCGAAGGCCTCCAGAAAATCCTGCGAAGAAATCGGCAAGCTCATCCCGTGTTCTCCAGTTGCCCGTTGTTCACCCTCAATACCCGCCATCAAACCCGCAACGCATTATCCACCCGCCAGCTTCGCGATGCTCTCGACACCGCGCTGCATCTTCTCTCGAGCCGACGCATTGGCGGAGTGAACGTGAATAACGGGCGGCGCGAATCCACGCAGGGCCACTGCCTCCTCAATCCAGAGGATCGCATCGTAACCCGTGCCTCGCTCATCATCGCCCAGATCATGGTCCAGAATGATCTCGGTCACGTTTCCGGTTTCGAGGAGCCCAATGGCTTCGTCTGGCCAGCGTACCTGCAACCAGCCTTCGGGGGCTTCGCGCTCGTCGTCAAGAAAGACTTTCATGGAACTCTCAACCACTCAAGCCATGAAGCCGATTGACTTGGAGGAGCCGCCGCGCGCTTCGATTTCCCGAAGGACGGCCGCAACCAATGCCTTGGCCTTGCAGGTCTCTCCACGAACCGACATGCCGCGCATGGCAGCAGCAAAGTCTCCAAAGCACAGTGAACGACCCTGCCAGGGTTCGAACACCTGAACTTTCCCACCCGTGATCTTTCGCCCAAGTGCCACTGCATTGTCGACACTCAGATAATCGAATTGCACCTTCACATCGATGCGACGGACCACGGCGGGGTCGAAGCTCTTGGAGAAGTTGCTGGTGAGGATTGCGATACCACCATAGCCATCCAACTGCGACAGCAGTTCATTGACTTGCGTGATTTCCCATGAGCGATGTGCTTCGGAACGGTCCTGCAGGAAACTGTCTGCCTCGTCCAACAAGAGAATCGCGTCCTCCGCGATCGCCGCCTCGAAGGCCCTAGCGATTCGTGCTTCGGTCTGACCAAGGTAGGCTCCGAGCAGATCCGATGCCCTTTTAATCATCAGTGGACGATCCAGTGTCACCGCAATGTGCTTCGCCAGTTGCGTCTTTCCGGTTCCTGGCGGGCCGAAGAATCCAAGCGTGCCTCGACCGCTTTGGCGCAGCCCCTGGATGACGGAAGCGACGTCAACGTCAGCATTGATCCAGGCAATGTCGTAGGGAATGCTCGTGGCCCCTCCAGCGGGTCGCAATTGAGCACGCGGAACACTCCCCGGCCGGGCACTTAGCAAGCGTGCCGCGATGGCCTCCATTTCCTTGCCCTTGGCGCCGAGAACCGGCAGGACCCGAGCACAGCGATCGATATCTGCTGGAGACAGCCCCGGAGACTCGGCGGCTCGATCCAACAATGCGGCGGGCAACCCCTGCCCGCCCAAGGCTTCGTTCAGCAGCTTACGGCGAACAGAAACTGGCGGCGCCTGCATTTCAACGATGTGATCAAAGCGACGCAGGTAAGCCGGATCAATCGAATCGATGTTGTTCGTAATCCAGATGGTTGGAATTTGCGCTGACTCGAGCAACCGGTTGATCCAAGCCTTGTTGCGATCACCGTACCTCGGGCCCAGCATCAAGTGCTCACCTTCAAAAACGTCCTCTACTTCGTCGAATATCAACAAACTGCCTGCCCGATCGGGTACCAGCCGCTGACTGACTTGGTAAAACTGAAGGCGGCTGTTGCGCCCTGCTCCCTTTCCGCGACCGTCCTCGAATCGAATCTCCATCGCTTTGCGGCCGGTGAGTTCGCCGAGCGCTCTGGCCAGTTCCGTCTTGCCTACACCGGGCTCGCCGGCCAACAAAATCTGCGATTGGCTGTCGGCATTGCTCAGCAGGCCGCTGAGGATCGTTAAGTCCTCCTTGAGGTACTTGAAACTCTGTGACTTGAGCTTGGCAGGGTCGGCGCAACGTACTACCTTGTGGAGCAAACAGACTTCTACCGATTCTGAATCCTCGAGCACTTCCGAGATGTCGAGCGAGTTTTGCACGATGTCTCCCAGGTCATCTGCGTTCTCGAAAATATCGCTTTGAATGAATCCACTCTCGACCAATGGTCCTGTAGAGGACAGCACACCTCTCCACTCGGCCACAGCTCCTCCTAGAATCTGAGCCAGTTGTTCAGCGGCTTGCTTGCGCGTTTTCGCCGGCACTGTGTTCGCCATCACGCGAAGGAAAATGTCTTGTCGAGTGAGGTTGAACAGTGCCAGCGCACCGTAGGACAAAGGGCACAGTCCGAATCGCTTGGCCAATGGCGAGAAGCGCTCCGCGACCAGATCCGCCATCTTCTGAAAAGACGGTCGCAGTCTTTCACGATCTTCTCGAACCCGCGCCAGCAATGCTCGAGGCGACTTCGAGCGTACTTTGGACCCAGACTGCTCGAAAACATCGTCTAGCTCGACATCGCTTCTCCGAACGCCCCGCCTAATCTCGGACAGGAGTTGAATCTCAGTCATGCTCAAGCCCACGAACCGCTCGCTGTCGCTTCGCGTTTGCATCAAATTATCGAATTGTTCGAATTTCATATTCATACTGCTGTGATTAGTCCGGGCTCATTGTTGCTCCTATATGCGACATTTATCGTCGCCATTACGCGCAAAGCCGAAAGCTAAGAAACCGCCAGCGAGATGCCCGTGGGTATCCTGCTGACGGCGAGCTTGCAGATTGAAGTCCATTGATCAGCCCTTCACACACAGGACCTGGCTGAGGGTATGAACCACCTCGACCAGATCTGACTGGTTGGCCATGACCGTATCGATGTCCTTGTAAGCTCCGGGGATCTCGTCAATCACCCTATTGTCTTTTCGGCACTCGATTCCTTCGGTCTGGGCCTTCAGGTCTTCGACGGTGAAGCGCTTGCCGGCCTCGGTTCGCGACATCTTGCGTCCCGCACCATGGGCGCAGGAACACAACGACTCTGCAGAGCCCTTGCCGCGAACAATGTAGGAACGCGCCCCCATGCTGCCCGGGATGATTCCGAGCTCGCCTTCGCCAGCACGGATCGCTCCCTTGCGGGTCACCCAGACTTCGGCGCCGTAATGCTGCTCGCGCGCGACGTAGTTGTGATGACAGTTGATCGATTCTTCAGTCAGCACGAACGGCGGCAGATGCCGCGCCAGTGCCTTGAGCACGAGCGCCATCATGGCGCGCCGATTCTCCATCGCGTAATCCTGCGCCCAACCCACCGCCTCGAGATAGTCATCGAACAGCTCGCTGCCTTCGACCAGATAGGCAAGGTCGCGATCCGGCAACTGGATAAAGTGACGCTCCATCTCCTTCTGTGCCGCTGCGATAAAGAACGTGCCGATTCGGTTACCGATGCCACGTGATCCAGAGTGCAACATCACCCAAAGGCCATCGTTCTCGTCGAGGCACAGCTCGATGAAATGGTTGCCGCCGCCAAGCGAGCCCATCTGTCCCTGCCAGTCGGCGGTCAGCTTCGGATACTTGTCCTGTATATGCTTCAGGCCCGGCGCGATCTTCTCCAGTGAGGCGTCCTGCCATCGCGCCTCCTTGTGGCCTGCCCGCCCCACTGGCACATCGCGTTCAATTTGCGACCGGATGGCCTTCAATGTGTCGGGCAGGCTAGAGGCTTTTAGCGACAATCGTGCCGCGTTCATGCCGCAGCCGATGTCGACGCCGACCGCCGCCGGAATGATGGCACCCCGGGTCGGAATGACTGAACCCACTGTCGCGCCCCGCCCGAGGTGGACGTCTGGCATGGCTGCCACGTGGTGATGGATAAATGGCATTGAGGCGATGTTCGCCAGCTGTGCCTGCGACTTCTCGTCGACGTCGTTGGTGTAGATTTTGACCGGGACGTGATCACCCGGCAGTACTTTCATGATTGGCATGACACTTTCTTGTCAATTGAAGCCAGCGCCAAATGAAAACGCCCCGGAGGCTCAGGCCTTCCGGGGCGTTGGCATTACTCGGAAGGTCGGAGGACCGACCTTCCTGGATTTGCAGTCAGATCAGTCGCGAGAAGAAATTGTTCGCATCTTTCGTGAGCCCGCAGGCGCGCGATTCCAAGCCGCAGCTATTTAGCCGAAGCGAGGTTGATGGAAGTTGATGTCTGAACTGCGTCACGGAGTTTCCTTGCTGAAACTTGGCACGAGGTTCGTGCGGAGGCCGGAGACTATACGCCGCAAAAATGTATGCGCCAAGAAATTCTTTAAGAATTTTCACCAAGTCAAACTCCAGATTCTTAAAACTTGAAACCACCTTTTGAGCATCGCTCCAACCGTCACAACCATCGCCCGAGAGCAAAGAGACCACTCACTACCCGTACGATCAGCAATAACTAGAAGCTTTTGAAGGCTAGGCCCATGGGCATAACGAACCTAGGTTCAATGAACTCAGAATGTAGTTCCGTGCAGTGTCTTAGGATCGCGGGCCGATCCGATTAGAAAGTCGGCCCTGATGGCAGCGAGTTCTCCCCAAATCGGGCGTCGCAGCTTTAGGCGATGGCCACCAGTCGATGAACCGGCAACACCGTTGCTGTACTTGTTAGCGCACGCGCATCGAGACGGACGTTTCGCGACACCCCGAAAGGGGCCGAGGCATCAATTCGCGCAGCTTGGACATCTCTTTTTCTTTCGTTCCCTACGCATTAACTGCGACGCAATGCCAGGTTTCGAAAATCTCTGGGTTCCGGGTTTGACGATGACGCCCGATCCAACCTATACCGCTGCAGAGGATTCCTTGCGTGAACTGCTCCCACTGAATTAGAGAACAATAATCGTACGCTCCGAACGGAATTCAGCATCGTCTGCCAGCGGTTCCCGACGCCCTACCGACCATCAATCCTTGACGCTTGGCAGGTACCGATTTCTTGCGGCTTCCAGACACCCCAGAATTTCCCTTCGCAGCGACGCAGGCCCTATTACCTTGACGTTTGACCCAAGCCCCAGGATCCACCAACGCAGCTCCATTGTGTCTTCTACCTGCGCTTCGATTCGAAACTCGCCGGATTGGAGTTCGCGGACGGATTGCTCCGCGGACAAAGGTCGCTCGATCAAGCTCAACGCCGCTTCGGCGGCAACATCGAGTTTGAGCCGGATGCGTCCTTGTCCGGTGGGAAGATCAAAAGCCCGCGTCTCCTTCAGGTAACGATCGAGATTGAAGCCCTCGGGCCGGGAACATCGCTCATCCATGAGTTCGACCCGCGTGAAGCGATGCAGCGCATAGTGGAACGGGTCCGAATAAGACCAAGCGGTCGCAACCAGATAGATGACACCGTGCCGACTGACAATGCCGAGCGGGTTCAGGACGCTTTCTTTTGCCCTGTCTTGTCCTCTGCCCCGGTAGAAAACACGAATTTTCTGATCACACAAAAGCGCCTCAAAGATGCTGCTTTGCGCCGCCGCATCAACTCGGGGCTTTTCAAACTGAGGTCCGCGAGGAATCACCTGAAGCTTGTCCTTCCACGACGCAAGACGAGTCGCACCGTTGCTGTCGAGGGCCTCTCTGGCTTGTTGAAAGTAGGGTTCCAGCAATTTCAGCGCCGCACTTGGAAGTAGACCCTGCAACTCACGCTCTGCAAGGTTCAGAACGAGGGCGGCCTCAGGACTGATCGAGCGGATACTGATGGCTGCCCTGTCGTTGGCCCAGTACCAATGGATTGACCGCCCGCGGCATTCGGACAGGTAATGGAATGTCTGGCTGAATTCGAGGAGGTCGCGTTGCACCGTCCGCGGTTCGACCATGTAGCCCGCCAATTTCAGCTTTTCGTGGAATTCCGATGTGGTCATGGTTTTCGGCCAGGTCGGAATCATCTGCAACATGGCGATGCGGCGCATGGTGGCCGTATTGTCGTCTTGTTTCGATCGCCGCTTCTTTCGCGCGGGCTTCCGCTCAGGGGATAACTTGGCTCTACTCATGAATCGAGCGTACGCCCCCTATGCGACAATTTCTATCGCATATGTCGCCTAGGATGGGCGCACTCTCAATTCAGAAATCTCCCATGCCCGCCCGACGCCGAGGCCTCTCCAAATCCAAGCTGATGTCGTACCGGCAGTGTCCCAAGCGCCTGTACCTGGAAGTACATGGCGAGTCACAGGGGCTCGACATGAGCAATCGGGACATTGATGAAATGCTTGCTCGCAACGGCGAGGATGTCGGCAATGTAGCCCGGATACTCTATGGGCCTGGTCAGTTGATCGGCTCGGCCAAGACCCCGCTAGAACAGTGCCTCTCGGACACGCAAACCGCATTGTCCTCGACCAAAGCGCCCTTGTTCGAGGCCACGGTCGAACATGACGGCGTGCTCATACGAGCGGACGTTCTGACCCGGTCCCGCGGCAAATCTGCTGTGGTCGAAGTGAAATCGTCGACTCGCAATAGCTACGAGAAGTCTGAGGTGAAGCGCGAGACTCTCCAGTTCGACGCAGCTATCCAAGCCTGGGCGCTGGAGCGCGCCGGGATGCCGCTCCGGTCGGTGAAGCTCGCGATGGTGAATAGCCAATTCGTCTATCCGGGCGACGGCAACTATGAGGGACTACTGCACGAAGAGGACGTGACCGAGCAAGTCCGCCACCTTGAGGCTGCAGTGACCGACATCGTTCAAGAGGCCCGCAAGACGCTCAACGGCAAGCTCCCCAGCGTAGAAATGGGGCCTCAGTGCACCAGTCCGTACGACTGTCCCTTCCAGGACGTCTGCGCCAGGCCCAATCAGCCTGCATACCCGGCACACCGGCTGCTCACACTTCGCAACCGAAACAATGCGAGCCTCATCGCCTCGGTCGAGAAGAACGGCTGGACTGAACTCAGCGAGGTGCCAAAGAAGCTCCTTTCGCATGAATTGGACCTGCGCATCTGGAATGCGGTCAAAACAGGGAAGCCCCAACTGGCACCGCACGCACGCGACTGGGCGAAGGACCTTCCCTTCCCGCGCTACTACATCGACTTCGAGACGATCCAGTTTGCTGTCCCTGTCTGGACCGGGACCCGCCCCTATGAACAATTGCCCTTCCAGTGGTCCTGCCATGTCGAGTACGAGGATGGGACCCTAGAGCACGCTGAATTCGTGGGCGACGACGGACAGCTTCCCCTTCGGGCCTTCGCAGAGTCGCTGCTGAGGACGCTGGGTCGCGGTACCGGCCCGATTGTCGTCTACAACCAGGGCTTCGAGGTCGGACGCCTCCGAGAGCTCGCGGCTCGCTTCCCGGATCTGGCACCCCGCATCAAGAAAGTCCTGTCGCGCATCGTGGACCTGCTTCCGGTTATGCGAGCCCACTACTACCACCGCGACATGCACGGCAGTTGGTCCATCAAGGCAGTGCTGCCCACCATCGCGCCGGACATGGATTACGACGAACTCGATGACGTCAGTGAAGGCGCTGGCGCCCAGATCGCCTATCTGAAAATCCTCGATCCAAGTACGCCGAGCAAGGAGCGGCAGCGCCTACGCGAGGCATTGCTGCGGTACTGTTGCCATGACACCTTGGCGATGCTCAGGATCGTTCAGTACTTGACCCCATAGCGGAACCGGGCAAGCTGCACCAAAACATGGAATTTGGGAGTTGCTGCGATGACGCTTTCTGCTGACGAACTCAAGGCCCGCCTCAAGGCGGATGAGGAAGCGTTTGAACAGCAGACCCGGATCCGGATTCATCGCAGTATCTCCTGGCTTCGTCGTGCCGAGTCTGAACCCGAGGACCCGGATGCGAGATTCATCTTCCTGTGGATCGCCTTCAATGCAGGCTACGGACAGAACTTCGGATTCGAGCAAGCTGAGCGAGAGCTCCTGAGCAGTTTCCTTTCGAAGCTCGTCGAAATGGACGTCGATCAACGCATTCATGGACTTCTGTTCCAGAAATTCAGCGACTCCTTCCGGGTCCTGATCGAAAACAAGTTCGTCTTCGATCCGTTCTGGCGAGCGGTTCGGGAACATGACGCCAGTGAAGACTGGAAAGAAAAATTTCAGTCGAGCCAGAAGGTGGCCTTCCGGGCATTGATGCAGAAAGACACCCATACCGTGCTAAGCGTAATTTTCGACCGGCTATACATTCTCAGGAACCAACTGGTCCACGGGGGCGCGACTTGGGCGAGCCAGGTGAATCGTCGACAGGTCACGGATGGGGCGTCCATCCTAGGCGACCTCGTACCAATAATGATCCAGACGATGCTGGATCAACCACAGCAGAACTGGGGAGAGATCGCCTACCCGGTAATTTAGCGCCATGGAGACCTGAGAATTTCGCAATGGAATTCGTTGACACTCTCACAAATTGGCGCAATCAAACCGGTTATCTCATGCCAAATCGAAACCACCAATCAACCATTTCTACAGAGAATTAGCATGAAATTTGCGTCTAGAAAATACCCGGGCGATTTCATAATTCTCAAAGACTTAATGCCCGGCAGGGGAGTATTGCGCCAAGTACAAATTGCATCGGCTTATTTCGACTTAGAGTCAGTAAACGATCTTTTTGAGATAATTAAGTCTCGAAGGCCCAAACAATCAAAAATCAAGATTAGGTTCTTCTTTGATCGCGCTGCAGCCCGATTGCATAGTGATCAAGCAACATTGAAAAGACTACAGGAAATAAATGCTGAACTCAGAGAGTTCGGCACGGACGACAGCGGACTTTATCTTGTGCAAATCGGAACGCTTTTCCATAGCAAAATATACCAATCGCTATCAGCTTCCAGTGGGAAAATTTGGGTAGGCTCAATGAATCTGACCCAAAACGGGTTAAAGAGAAACGAAGAAACGATGTTTGGCGGTGATTTCAATGTCGAAAGCCGTTCGGCTCTTCGAAAACTTTCCGCAGATATAAACGGCTATTTCGATTCAATAATCACCGAAGGTCGAGCAATACCCATCACAGAATTCTCATCTCGTTCACCAGTCATTGGCATTCGAGATTTTTTTATGGATGGCGTAATTTTCTTTCGCCACTCGATACAATCGCCATTTGCTTTCAAATTATATTTACCGGAAGAAATTCTGCATCAACCCTCTGAAATCGATCCCCTCCTCGGCGCCAGTCAGAACGATTCAATTATGTTGACTTCGTTAATCCGTGATTCAGAGAGGAAGCGAATTGACGAGCCCACCAACAAGCCAAAACAACCGCGCTGGAAACAATGGTGCATTGAAACTTGCTACGGATTTTGGACACCAACGGCTTATCTCGAAACAGTACGAAAAGCAGTTAAGGATGGCGAAAATCATCGGCGACCGAAATTTGAGAAGCTCAAAGAAAAAATAAGCAAAGGAGAAACTCGTTCTGAGATTGAACAAAATTTCATGGCTTTACATAAGAGTATTACTACGTACCTGAGTAAACGAGACATTCCTGACCCAACTTGGAAATTTTCCAATGCCGACGACGCGAAGGAACGTTGGAATTCATGGGTTAGTCGTCTTGCAAGTAAGCTTTCAGACGACAGTTACTTCGACAGGCTAGTTGCCGAAGTCGCCGAGGCGCCGTGTCCAGACGTATGGAATGACCCACTTTCCGCCAAAGAATTCGAACTATCCTTTGGCGAGCACATCCTGTACTTGGCAAATTCCAACAGCCAGAACAAGATAAAGGATCAATTCCTTAACAACTTGAAGCAAGACTCAGGTTCGTTCTATTTTGAGAGTGCTGAAGATGTAGTTTCGAATGTTTCGAAATGGCTTGGTAAGTCGGAAGGAAAGCCGTTTTTTCCATGCGCAGGCTCGCAGCAACAGTTCATCAGATGCGAAGCTGAAGACTTGTTCGACCAAATCAACATACGATTGCAGCCCCTATCAGAGGGCCACAGCCTCAGCGAATCAGAAGAAAGTAGTCTTCGCGAGTCACTCAACAAATATTGGACGATCGAATGCCCTAACAACGCGCAGCATTGCATTGATGGCCTTTGCTCATTTGCAAGCCGCAGAGAATGGATAACGCAGCTAGGATACGAGAATCTTAGCCAGCTATTGGAGAGTTACGATTATCCAGAGAATGAAGGCGATATCTCCCCTCCGCAAAAGCAATGACTACGCTTGCATTGGAAGAGACGCGCCAGCTCTTCTCAGACAGATCCACTTTCACACTGTCGCGGTTAGTCTTAGATTCTCAAAAAGTACCGGAAAGCTTGTTCGCGTTGAGTTGCCAATTTGCCGCATATGCGCAATTAGCGCAGCGGGCGCTCCATCGGCCCTCTGCCGAACACCGGCCAATCCTCCTGCCACGCAAGCGGTGGTGTCGGTGTCATTGCCAAATTGAATGGCCCTGATTACGACACTCCGATAGTCCGGCTCGCGCATCGCCATGCGAGCCGAATGCAGGCAGTCGACGACGTACCCCGTTCCGCGGCATTTGGATTCGGGAAAGCTCAGGATGTGGTCTTCAAGCTCGGCCCTCTCACTGGTTCCAACGGCAAATAGGCTCCGCATCTTCGACACGGCTTGCTCCCATCCGTCCAACTCACCTTCCAACAGCGCCCTGGCCCAGAGACAATAGAGGGCGCAGCAAAGCTGAGATCTGAGATGCGCATGTGTCGGAATAGACGACAGCATTGCGAGCCGGACCAACTCCTCATCGGAGCCCTGATGCCACAAAGCCAAGGGCAGCACTCGCATCAGGGAGCCATTGCCGTTGCTGTTCTCGTCGGATAATCCACTCTGTTCCGGAGGAACCCCACGTCTGAGATTTGCGATTGCCTGACGAGAGGCAATGCCCACATCGAACACCTTGCCGTCGACGGCCATGTAACCTTCGTCGAGCCAACGAACGAGCCTTGAGCCGAAGTCAGAAAGGTCCAGTCGCCCGCATTCGTTCAAGGATGCCCACAGGCAAAGCGCTTGCGCACCATCATCCGACCAGGTGCCGGGCGGCACGCCGGGGTGACTTCTGACATAACCGGGTGGAGGAACCATGTCGATCAGATCCGGAGGCGGCAGCTCATCAACCGACTTGAACTCATAGGGAACGCCCATCGCGTCGCCCACCAGAAGGCCGAGCAAACCACCCTGAACCCTGGAAAGTCGATCAATCTTCATAGCCCAACTGTGCGTCCGCTCCGCGCCTTGACCTGCATCACGTGGGCCTCCTGCTCTTTCGTCTCGATTGCACCTGGCCGACATTTCCTGACACGCGAGATGGCCGAATGCGGAGCCTCACCTCGCTCGACCAATAGTCTCGCCGCGATTGTCCCAGCTCGGCCAAGACCGCCCTTGCAGTGCACGACGACGGTATCACCTTCATCCAGTGCCTCGTGGATCGATAGCCGGGCTCGCAGCCACTCCTGTTCCCATTTGATGGATGGCACTCCCATATCCGGAATGGGCAGATGCAACCAGCTCATGCCAAATGACTGAGCCTTCGCTCCGAGTTTCGAGACATTCAACTTCTCCAATTCCTGAAGTTCGACCAAGCTCACCAGGATCTTTGTTCCTAAGTCTCGAATGCGTTGAAGGTCTGCAGACAAATCACGCGCCCAACCGCCGCTAACGGAGTGTCTTTGGCACTTGCCCGGGCAGAAGGTCAATCCGACACGCCCGCCTGCCGGCGAGTCCAGCATTGGCACCTGTAAGGGATGGGATTCACTGGTTCTTAGATTTTCCATCAGTCGTCTCCTACTTAAGGCTGGCAGAGGCCCAAGCCTTTTCGATCGCCTCGACCGCTCGGTCCAGATTGTCTTAACAGTCGCATGTACTCGGCAGACAAAGCGTAGTAATGATTGCGGGTGCTGCCGGGCAAGTCGAGTCAGTTCGCAAATTGAGGGCATGCGTGTCTCCTTTAGCCTGAGCTGCGCTGGGCTCACCAGAAGAGCCTGACAAAACGGAGACCGTGGCCTGATCGCCACCTAGCTATTCAACGCGTGTCGCAAGCGACGGAATCTGCCGCATAACTGGCAAATGATGCACCAACACTCTTACCACGCAATTTTGGAGCAGCATGGCAGCCAGTCCACGACAGCCTCCGTATTCCCTAGAAGCCGAGCAATCCGTATTGGGTGGTCTGTTGCTAGACAACCGTCGCCTCGAGGACGTCGCACCTATTCTTCTAGAAGGTGACTTTTATCGGCAAGATCACCAACTGATCTACCGGGCAATTGTTGGCCTTATCGACTCGAATACGCCCTGCGACTTCGTCACGCTTAGCGAATCACTTCGCCAGTCGGGAAAGCTCGAAGATGCTGGCGGTCTCGCCTATCTTGGCTCACTGGCAAATGACACTCCAAGCGCTGCAAACGTGATGGCATACGCCGAGATCGTTCGAGAAAGATCCACCCTAAGGCGACTTATTGCCACGGGGGGCAACATTTCGGAGTTGGGATTTCGGCCCGATGGGCGCGACACGCAGGAGTTGGCCGATCTCGCAGAGCAGTGGGCATTGGGGATTCGCGACGGTGGCGATCGCGGGCGCAACACGTGCTTCGCCGTACCTCAAATAATGGAAGACGTCATGAGTCGCGTCTATGAGGCTCATGATCAAGGCGAGGTTGGCGGCCTAACTATCGGATTCCCTGCCTTTGACGAAATGACGCAAGGCCTCGGTGCCGGTGATCTGATGATTCTCGCTGCACGACCGTCCATGGGCAAGACATCGCTTGCTCTCAACATTGCCGAGCACGTGACCTTCGAGCGTGGTGATGCTGCCGTTCTGTTCAGCATGGAAATGTCCGCCGAGCAAATCGGCTTCCGACTGCTGGCGTCCCGCGCTTCCGTCTCGATGCACAAACTGCGATCAGGCGAACTAGCAGATATCGACATGGATCGCCTCGTGCCCGTCGTGGCTGCCATGCAGTCCGTCCCACTCTACATTGATGAGGCGGGCGGCTTGTCTCCGATGGACTTGCGTGCAAAGGCGCGTCGGCTGAAAAGAAGCGCAAACATCCAGCTTCTGATCGTGGACTACCTGCAGCTCATGCAAGTGCCTGGCCATGGCGAGAACCGCGTCAACGAAGTGAGTGAAATCTCGCGAAGCTTGAAGTCGCTGGCCAAGGAGCTCGCCATCCCGATCATCGCGCTTTCCCAGCTCAATCGGGGTCTCGAAAACCGACCGGACAAGCGACCCCGGCTTTCCGACCTTCGAGAATCCGGCGGAATCGAACAGGACGCAGATCTGGTGGTGTTTGTTTACCGGCCAGTTGTCTACGAAGAAACCGCTGACCCCACCACGGCGGAAATCATCATTTCTAAACAGCGCAATGGCCCACTCGGGACTATTGAGGCGACATTCCACCCTGAGCAAACGAGATTCACGCAGAAGGAGGCCGAAGAATTCAATTCACCTTGTTAGGTATTCAGGCAAACCACAAACCCAGCCCAAGTGAAGTGGTATGCCGTGTCGCGAACCATCATTCATCAGAGCATTCCCGATATCGTGTCACTTAGAGAGAATCCGAGCTGATGAAAACTGCTTCGCCCTTAGCGGTATACCAGTCATTTTCGTGAGGGCAGATGCCTTCAATCCATTGTGCGAATTGCTTATCGATCGTTCGGGCAAACGGCGCTTACGTGGCCGTAGCATCATCTACCGTATTGAAAAAGAACAGCCAGTCGCCGTGATCCAGCTTTAGCTTGGAATCTGGATTGGCCTGGAGCACGTTGCGCCACGCAGCATAAGACGTGGCCAACTCCGTGTGGTGAGACAGCTTACTTGCACATTCGTCCAGCTTCTCGCGCAGGTCCTGCCGAATGTGAACACGCGTGCTGTTTTCCCAATCCCGGGACTTTGGCGAGCGGTAGCCAATAACCAGTGATTCATCGATCTCCAGCCCTTCGGCGCGGATACGTTGCATCACCTCTTCTCTTTGCTGTTTCCAAGACTGGATGCGCTCCTGATGAAACGCCAGTCTCGCCGCAGCTGCCACGGCCAAATCTCCGCCGCTGTATCGGAATTTCCAGTTATCCCTGCGCATGTGGCTCCTACTTGGTGAATGGAAGTGCAGTGTGTCAGGCGACAGGCTCAGCAGATGAGCCTGAGCAGCATCCGGACAGGATGAGCCTCAACATACTCGGGCATGAGCTCGGAGTGACGCCCTCCGTCGGAGCATTTGTGCGATTCAAATTCGATGCACCCTCGACTTGTTTGAAGCAAAGTGGTGAAGTTCAGGTATGGACCGTCTTGAACGCTTCTATCGCATCCACCACCTCATGCAGGCGGGCAAGTGCCTGCCGCTGGGCGACTTCATGACCGACATGGAAGTCTCCAAGGCGACAATCAAGCGCGATATCGAGTACATGCGAGACCGGCTCAATGCCCCCCTCGTGTACGACCGGGACCGTGAGGGATATCGATACGAGAAGGGCATCGCCGGGGCGGAGCGATTTGACCTGCCGGGGGTCTGGTTCAGCCCCACCGAGATTCATGCCTTGATGGTGGTCCATGCACTGCTTGGAAACATTGGTCCCGGCTTACTGGATGGCACCGTCAAGCCGGTTATCGGCAGGATAGAGAATCTTCTCGAAGACCACCGGCTTCCCGCAGAAGAGATTGCCAAACGAATTCGCGTGCTCAATGTCAGCCATCGGCCTGCCCTGCCTGAGCATTTTGCAACGGCCGCGCAGGCAACGATCCAGCGCCAGCGCCTGAAGCTGCTTCACTATCATCGCGGGGAAGACCGGCGTCTGGAGCGCGAGGTTTCTCCGCAGCGCCTTATCCACTACCGAGGGAACTGGTACCTGGATGGCTGGTGCCACTTGCGCGACGGACTGCGCTCCTTTTCACTTGATGCTGTCGAACAATGCCATCTGCTCGAAACGGCCCCATGCGAACAGGTCTCATTCGAAATATTAGATTCTTTCTTCGCGAGCGCTTACGGAATTTTTACTGGCGAAGCGACGGCGAAAGCGGTCCTACGGTTCAATGCCAAGAGGGCACGCTGGGTCAGCAAGGAAGTCTGGCACCCTGAACAGATCGGCACCTTCGAATCCAACGGCTCCTATCGCCTTGAATTTCCGTTCGGCGAGAGCGCTGAGTTGATCATGGATATTCTCAAGCACGGTGCAGCTGTGGAGGTGTTGGAGCCCGAAGCGCTACGGGACCAGATATCTCACGAGTTGAAGGAAATGGGCAAGCAGTACAGTCAGACACGCCGCACATAGCCTTTGGCCTTCCAAATGAAGGCCTCCCTGCCAATGTTGCAAGCCTATTCACACGAGTCGATCTCTGGCCCAAGACACTGATTCGTCCGCACGACCCTGCCCGCTCGCAGCTCGATGATTACTTTGCGCCGGTTATAGCCGTCAAAGCGATAGATCAGCTTGCTTCCGACTATGAGCCCGTAATCGTTCATTAGCTGAATCTGTTGGCTTGGCGGGCCAGCGACCGCAATGACTTCGTCATGACTCATGTCCATCAAAACCAGCTGGCTCCCAAAACGCATTGCGCCGTTCTGGTCCATTCCGCCAAGGGCACCACCGCAAAGCATCAGAAAAGTGGGCCAGAACCGGCAAAGGGGGCTGCTCAAGCCCGACTGGTCAGAGTATTTGTTCATCCAAACCAATCTGCACTGCTACAGGCTCATCCAGCGAGCCTTGGCACCTTCAGTCTGCCTCCATATCGCTCAGGAGGCACGCCATGTCCATCATAAGTCAGACTCTCACCACCCTGGATCAGGCACCCGCGATCCACTTCGGGGCAATCACAATGTTCCCGCTGCTGGGAAAAGTGGTATCAATGCCGGAGTACACCCTGCTGGAGGAAGCCCTTCGGGCCGGAACCTGCGAGGTTGGCGAAGTGTCAGAAGGTGGCGTCGTTGCCCAACTTCTTCTGGACAATCTCGGCACTCAGCTAGTCCTCTTGCTGGACGGCGAAGAAGTCTCGGGAGCAAAGCAGAACCGCATTCTGAATCTGACCGTTCTATGTCAAGGCCGCGTCAAGACCATGCTGCCGGTATCCTGCGTGGAACAAGGCAGGTGGCGATACCGGACACAGAAGTTTCAATCTGCAGGACGCACCCTGTTCAGTTCCGCGCGTGCCGCCAAGATGCGCTCCGTCAGTGAATCCATGAAACTCGACGGTAGTCGGGAATCGGATCAGGGCGAGGTTTGGGACTACGTGGCCTGTAACCTGGCTGACTTTTCCGTGTCGTCAGAGACTGGAGCGTCGGAAGAGGCCTATGAGGCAGCGCGTTCGACAACAGAGCAGTACCTCGCCGCAATGCCTGCGCACGACACCCAGGTCGGTGCTATCTATGCAGTCAATGGCAAGGTCATGGCGGTAGAGATTCTGGATTCCCCCGCTACCTACAAGAAGGTCCACGCCAGATTATTGGAGAGCTTTGTCCTGGATGTCGCACACACGGCATCCATCCGTCAGCCGGACCGGATCGCCTGTGATGATGACGCGCAGGGCTTTCTGCAAGAGCTTGCGACCCAGGACTTCGGCCGCTACGACGCCATTGGCATGGGATCGGACCTTCGCATCGAATCTCAATCTCTGCTCGGAGCAGCTCTGGAATTCAATGACCGAATAGTGCATTTGTCCGCCTTCCGAGCACCAGAGCCGTCGACATCGCGGCGCCGTGCACGCAGGCAGGTTGTCTGAGCAGGATCGCCAATGGAATAGCTCTTGCTCGATTTCTGGTCGGAGGTCGAACCCGATTCCGAACGCACCTGGCCATCGGCGCATTTGTCCGCATCTCTGCAGCGGACAAATGCGTGGGGCCAAAAGACCTCCTTGTTGGCCAGCTGGCCTTGACCAGTGAGCCCCTGTTCCAATTCGATGCGAAGGGCAGGAAATCTGGGGCTGCTCAACCGATTACCCTTATTTCGGCCACATATAGGAAACTGTGCCTTGCCGATCTACGGCCGCCGAGAAACCGAGTCGGCCTGAGCCACGCAATCGCATCACACAGGCATTATTCCGAGCGCGCTTACTATGAGTGACAGAAAGGTTCTTCCGACCGACGACCTGAACCTGCTCGGCAAAGACCCCCTGATCGCGCTGGCAAGGCGCGCATGCGCAACTGGAGACCTGCTCTTGACCGGCCAGTGCCTGGCGGCAGCCAACGCACGTCGCCTGAGAACTTTCCGGTCCGTTGCCGCAGCGCTCTTCCCGCAAAGGAAGCTGGATCCCATCGCAAGACTCGATGAGGCTCAGGTCATCACCCGCAGCATCAACAAGACCACAGCTGGCGGTCATCACGTCTACGTCATTCTGCTCGACGGCTTCGCAGCCAAAAGCAGGTACGGCTTCTATGTCGGAGAGAGCCGCTATCGTCCCGAGAACCGGGCCACGCAACATTTCGCGGGCATCTACGCCGCAGGCTCGGCTCGGAGAATGGGACTGTGCCTGATGCCATCGCTCTATGAACATCTCAATCCGCTGTCGCGGACAGAGGCCAAGCAGATCGAAGCCGAACTCGCCGACAAACTCCGCGAGGCCGGCTTCAATATCCGAGGCGGTCACTAAGCCCGTCGACGAATAGTCGTGCCCATCTAGGCGTCTAACTGACCCGGCCGGAATCTCCGCAAAGGAGCCAGCGCGACCCGATCGTAAAGCGACGACAACTTGACAGTTCGAAAAATTTTCAACCTGCATGAATTAGGCGTGCGCAACGCACATGCCCGCGAGGAAGCCCCCGGTTCCAACTCTGAAACCGCCCTCCCCCGTGCAGCGACTGGACACACAAAATGGAAATCGTTCGAATCAAAGCGCCGTGTTTGGAAATGGCTGATCTTGGCCACCTTTTGATTGGCATGGCTAAACCCTGGCCTGTATCTGGAGGCCTCGGTTACACCATCGACGATCCGGTAATCATCGGGCATCCGGATAGAAAGCCCGATGCAAACAATCCGTTCAACTTTTTTGCGCTCGAATACGAATTCGCTCGAGCTCGCTCGATACTGGAAATGGCATTCGACCAGCTTGTCGATGACAACCTGACCCGCGATGACTTTGTACTGGACCACCATGGGCAAGGGTTGGTAGCCGAACGGGGGCGCCACTTCGACATCCTGGAATTCGGAGTCTCTGCTCGCGTTGGCGACAGACTGATCCAGTACGAGTCGACCATCCATTTCGACATCACCGCGCACTGGCAACTGAATCGACGCTAGAGTCTGTCTCGCTGCCGCGGTGTAGTCCCGCAACTCATTCCGTCGCCCGGAACCACCACCTGCGGGCTCACCTGTTGAGCCCGGTGTTCGTGAGAATTGCGGTTCTACTTTCCTAGGATCGGAATGCTCGCCAAACACATCAGCGCGATACCCGTCTTCTACTGCCCTGAGATTGTCGCGGAATCAGGCGGATTCTCGCCCAGTGCAGCGAAACCCGCTGCCGTGGTGTCACGATGGCAACGCTTGGGAATCCCCATCGACATCCGCGCGCCCACCCCGGTCACCGTCGAGCAATTGAAGCTTGCGCATGAGGCACGCTTCGTCGACGAAATTCTGGAACTGCGTCAAGCCAATGGATTCGGCAATCGATCCGCCGCAGTCGCCGCCACCCTACCCCTGACCTCAGGCGCAATGCTGGCCGCGGCACGGGAAGCCATCCGCAATCAACGGATCGCCGTCGCACCCGTATCCGGCTTCCATCATGCGCGTCATGATCAGTCCAGCGGGTTCTGCACCTTCAATGGCCTGATCGTCACCGCGCAAGTGCTGCTGAGCACGGGTGAAGCCCGCAAGATTGGCGTCCTCGACTTTGATCAGCACTACGGCGACGGCACGGAAGATTGCATCGAAGTCCTCGGCGTCCGTGGGGCAATAGAGCACTATTCCGCCGGCGGTGAGTACTACTCCTTGCTACAGGCCGAATCCTTTCTTGAGCGCATTCCAGAATATGTCTCTCGAATGGTCGGCTGCGATGTTCTGCTCTATCAGGCGGGCGCCGACCCTCACATAAATGATCCGCTCGGCGGCTGGCTGACGGACGTCCAATTAGCCCAGCGCGATCAGATTGTCTTCAGAGAAGCTCACCGTAATGGAATTCCGATTGCATGGAATCTCGCGGGCGGATATCAACAACCGATTGAAAAAGTGCTGCGCATTCACGATGCAACACTTACAGCAGCCGCTCGCGAGCACTTGCAATCAGATCCACCAACTCAATAACAAGCCAGATCAATAAATAACGGATTTGCTGTCAATGGAGCTGTTACTACGAGCGGACAGCAGAAATGAGCGGGAGGCAGAAGCGTGAAACATGATAGAGCCTAGACCTGCGACGCAGACAGTGATACCCACCACTTGATACTCGGCCACCCCTCCTTGGCAACTTCAGGCATCGTTAGCAGGACTCAGTTCTTTTCGAGAAAACCCATGTACACATCAAGCAGCCGACGGTGCTAGAGACCAACTCCACGCCTAAGTGGCACATCCACCGACGCTGACACGGGAACAGTGAACTCTTCAATGGACATCGCTGGCGATAGAATCATCAGAGAGCGGCCTCCAGCATGCTAGACGCCTGGAACCTTGATGGCACGATGCTTCGTTCTCGTCAGCGCCTGTTGTTGCCAGAAGCTTTCTAGACCTACCAGAATCATCCTGCATCCCTTAACAAGCATTGGAAGATCAATCTCCTACACATAAGGAACCCGAAGCCGTCTCTCAATAACTCGCCGCACCGCAACGGCGTGCTCAGGCCCTGCAATCTGAGCCGATAGGGAGAGCGCCTCCTTTGTGACCCGCGACATCTGAAGCGGGAGCAGACCGCGCTCAAGCTGCGCCAAGGACGCACGGCAGGCGCTACGGCGTATTTCGATCATTGTCGGTAACTGAGTTGTGATTGACGCGATGTCGCGATCAAGGGCTAGTGCGGCTTGCTGGCGCTTCCACCTACGTGACCGGCTGGAGACTGAGCTGCATTCGCTGCCGAGCCAACATTCATCTGCGCAAGTGATTCGTGGAACTTGCGGACTGCAAAGAAGATGGCATCCAGGAAGCGCTCCATCTGACCGGCACTGATGTGGGTTGATTCATGCACACATATCTCTACCGCTGCGTGAATCTGCTCCTCGCCTCCCGAAGAGACTACGGGGAACATCTTGACGAGCTTCACATTCCGGTTGACCCTGGCACAGGCTTCCAGCACGCCGTCTCGCTTTGTACTGGGGACAAGTTCGTAGAACGCCGGATATCGAAGCTGTAGGAAGTGGGGATCATTCGCATCAAAAATGAGCTGATGCATTCCGCCCTGGTACCTAAATGTCAGATCTCCGTCCTGATCTTCCTCAATGTCACGAACATTCAACTCATTGCACAACATTGTGACGATTGCGCCCTGCAGATCAGCCCCGAAATCGGCCCCACGAACACTAGCACTCATGATTGTCTCCATCTGGTGATATCGCCCTCAGATTAAGACCCTATCGCGACAGATTCAGTCGCTTTCTCAGCTAATTTTCTTGCATATATGAGGTGCGTAGATGCTTCTGGATGGGCGCCGGAACTTCGAAGGTGAAAATTGCAATCACCTGCATTCGTCTGCGGAACCTCAGGCTACCCTTCTGTTGGGTTTCGGAAAGCGAGTTCTGCCCTGCATCTTCGGGCACTTTCAGGAAAACTCGAGAAGAGCCGAAGACGTGTTTAAGCCGAAGTGAGGGTAGTACAACATTGAATTCAAGTTCGAATCTCTCTACCCCGACCACTTCGACCAAGTCTATTTCAGGATCTGCTCAGTCGCCTGCCACGTTGATGCAGATCTTGCCGAAGTGGGCGCCGCTTATCTGATGGCGGAATGCATCACCCAGGGCCATCAGCGGGAAGCTTCGATCTATGACCGGTCGCAAGCCGCTGACTTCGCAGGCTCGAATCAAATCCATCTGGTGTCGCCGACTGCCAACGGTGAATCCGACCAGTCGGCCTTGCTTGCGCATGAGTTCGGCGGTGGGAATTACGCCCTCTCGGCCTGCTAAAACGCCGATCAGGGCAATGTGCCCGCAACTACGAATGGCACGAATCGATTGCGGCAAGGTTCCAGCGCCGCCGATCTCCACCACATGATCGACACCGCCCCGCTCACAGAGCTTTGCCGCTGCAGCGCCCCACTCCGGTACGGCGCGGTAATTGATCAGGTGATCCGCGCCCAGCGCTCGCAAGCGCTCAAGCTTCTCGTCCGATGAGGATGTTGCAATAACCGTAGCCCCCATGAGCTTGGCCAGTTGCAGCGCAAAGATCGAAACCCCACCCGTGCCCTGCACCAGCACAGTGTCTCCGCTCTTGATCTGGCCATTCACAACCAGCGCGCGCCAGGCGGTAACACCCGCACAGGTCAGCGTCGCGGCTTCCTCGAAGCTATAGCCCGAGGGCATCCGAGTGAGTGCTGTCTCCGGAACCGTGACGTATTCCTGAGCATATCCATCAATGCCATCGCCCGGCACGCTGGCGAAGCCATTCAGCTCGGGCTCGCCGTCCAGCCAGGTCGGGTAGAAGGTGCTCATCACGCGATCGCCAACCTTGAATTGCGTTGCTTCATCGCCAACCGCGACCACTTCACCCGCACCATCAGACAGAGGGACACGACCTTCCGCAGGTTTCAGATGACCGGAGACCACCGCGTAATCGTGAAAGTTGATCGAGCTGGCGCGTACCCGCACCAGAATTTCGTTGCGAACGGGCGAGCGGGGCTCGACGGTGGCGGGCGTCAGACTATCGAGCGAGGCTGGCAGGCGGATACGAATTGCATTGGTCATATGGAGACTCTCTGTTCAAGTGAAGTGACGCGTGTATGCCGGGAGGTTGTGTTTGGCGTTGCTCGCTGAGCATTCACCGAATTTCATTTAATTGATCGCGTACGGCGGATCCTGGATCTTGTCTCATCACAAGACTCGCCTGCGCCGCGACGTCAAAATGCGCGGACTTGTTTTGACCTGCCTGCAGCATCACCGATGGAGAATTTGACGCATTGCTGCGTCCAGTTCGGCGACGGGATCGGCTGAAACACCTGCCGAACGCCAGGCCATAAAGCCGTCGGGTCGGACGAGCACCGCACCTTCTTCGCCGACGCCGCTGAGTTCTTTCCAATTCCGATCCGTGTCCAGTGCATCGCCGTCATGTGCAACCCGAACAGTTTTGAGGCTGATGTCCAAGGCCGCGCCAACACGCCGTGCAGCATCGCACCACTGCGTGCCATCGGCGTTGGCAATCAGCACAAAGCTGGCGCTAGTGTCCAGAAGATCATGCGTGGAAACGCGGCGGCCATCCGTTTCAAGCCAGGCGTGTGGCAGTCGATGCCCAGGCCGAGTCGTGGGCTGATACTTCGATCCCCAGGGATCACGCTCAGGTGCCGGGGTGCCGTCCGGTACCAGCGCACCCTTCTCATAGACGAAACCAAGCTCAATATCGTGATCGAACATCTCGACTTTGTGTGTATTGAAAACCTCCTGCATGCGCGCGCGGCGCATGCGCCCGTCGGGGCTGTTCGCGAATAGCCCTGCAATTTCATTGTCCTCGTCCGGTTGCCCGACCATCTCATAAACATTGGCCGGATGGATGGCGAAGATGGAGGCAGCGCTGAGCATGTGATTCCAGTAACTGGACAACGCCCAGGCCACATTGCAAGAGCCAACCGGGCGCCGCTCTGTCTCGTAGGTATCAAGCAAGGCATCACCGGCTTGGCCGCGCGTCACCATCGCAAGCTTCCACGCGAGATTGTGCGCATCCTGGATTCCGGTATTTAGCCCCAGACCTGAAGCCGGCGGATGTCGATGCACCGCATCTCCCGCCATCAGGACGCGCCCGAAGCGATATTTTTCAGCGAGCACTGCTTCGATCATCCAATGGCTGATCTTGTGAATATTCATCTGGAGATCCGGAAGCTTGGTCAGCTCTCGAATCTGTTCGGTCACCATAGCCTCATCGAATTTCGAGGGATCATCCGGTGCAACCATGAAATGGAAAATCCATTCCTTGCTGTGCCGACCCCATTTAGCATCGGCCCCACCCGCCGGGACCAAAGCACCGCTGGCGAGAGGCCCGCGACGCGTCGGATGGATCAAAAAGTGCAACATCACGCGGTCATCCAAAATGACTTTGGACAAATCGGCGCTGAAGTGCACGGTGACATTCTTGGCCAGGCCAGAGGGGCCCACCATTTTGTTGCCAAGTGCGCGCCCAACTGTTCGCCCGCCGTCGGCGCCAACCAGATATTTGGCTCGGATTTGCTTTGTCTCTCCCGAAGCCAAACTCGTGATCGTAGCGGTCACACCCGTTGCGTCTTGCTCGAAACCGGTCAATTCATGCCCAAAGCGAATCTGGCCTGGCGCGCGTGCATCAGCATGGTGCTTGAAAATGGGCTCCGATCGAATCAAAGGCAGGTTGGCTGACCGGCAAGCGCTGTCGCGCTCATAGATCGCTCGTTGCGACTCCCCTGTGCCACCAATTCCATCCATCTCGTGAATGACCTTTCGGTCGTAGGGGCCATCTCCGCCGAGTGTGGTCAACCACATGGCGCGGGACATGTTGTGCGGAGGCGTCCCGAGGGCGTAAACGTCGTCAGCGTATTGGTGCTGGCGAAGTATCTCCATGGTGCGTTGATTCAGATAATGTGCCTTGGGCAGCTGCGCGAGGTGCTCGCTTCGTTCGACCGTGACGAAATTGACGCCCAGGTCTGCGAGAAAGATGGACAGGTTCAGACCGCAACCACCTCCGCCCACCACCAAAACATCCGTTTCTTCTACTTTGCTCTTGCTCACTGATCAGGGCTCCATCGATCTTAGTAACTGCAACTCGCTGCGGGCGACACTGGCTCTGGCGGTGGTTCGGTGAGCATTTGCCGCAGCTGAGGCAATGCAATGTCGCCGGTCTGGCGCATCATCGCGATCCACTCAGCAGGCTGTCGACTGCTGACCGCTTCCAGAAAGGAGGGGCGCGTCGTAACGCGGGTTATCCATTCACCAACACGGGGATACGATTCCCACAGCATGTCCAAACCCAGGTTATTCAGGCGCCATATGTAGGGAATAACGTCGATATCAGCCAGGCTAAAAGATTCACCGGCCAACCAGGGCACTTCCGCCAATGTCTGGTCCATCACCCTGACAAAGGCAGCCCAGGCATGAAGCGCTCGCCGCAGTTCGGCGGAATCCAGCGGCTGGTCAAAACTGGCACGATGCGAGGCTCGCAGTTTGGGGTCGGGAATATTGCTGAGGTAATCCTCAACGGCTTCCTGTGTACCCAAGGCCTGCTTGAATGCGGCGCCGTAGCACACCGCGAAGCTGATGACCGCAACGTGGGGCACATGCATTTCTTCGTCAATCCAGCGCGCCCACAATCGTCGGCGCGCCCGCCAATAAGGATCGGCGGGCATCAAGACCGGCTCGGGAAAGGCATCGTCAAGATACTCCAGCAGGATGGATGATTCGGTCAACGTTCGACCACGGTGACAAATCACCGGAACCACACCCTTTGGATTGACGCGAAGCAGTTCGGACCCTGACTTCAGGTGCGAGCCGTCTTCCAGTGAAACATGACGAATCTGGTGAGGAATCTGCTTTTCTGCCAAGGCTATACGGACCTTGTGGCAACAAACCGACTCAAAATGATCGTAGACAATCAGCAGGTCGCTGTTCTCCTGAATCATAAAATTCTCCCCTTATTCTGTGCACTGCCTAGCGCTCAATTGCACGTCAATGCGCGCGCCTGTTCTGACCATATGGTAAATAAGTGCCGGGTGCAAGAAGCCATGTGAGCACTAAACCCACAAAAATATTCGCGATGCGCCAAAGGCAAACGCGCCGATATTGGCGAAGCCACAGTTGCAAGCCAGTCGCCCGCTCATTGCGCAGGCGCAAGCCGTTCAGGCCCCAGCGACCTGGCTGCTGGCGGCAAGACAAAACCACATAGATCGAGGCGCAAAATCTCACTTGTTCGATCCGCGACGAGGCAATATCGCAACGTCGGGCCAAGACACAGTAGTATCCCGGCGTCGGAGTCGGTAGAATCCGCCCCCCTGTGGTGGTCGTAGCTCAGTTGGTAGAGTCCCAGGTTGTGATCCTGGTTGTCGCGGGTTCGAGCCCCGTCGATCACCCCAATTTAATTTGTCCCTCGGGATTCCTTAACGAATCCAGAGTTTTGCCGTGAAATGGGTTGCTAGCTCAATGGTAGAGCAGCTGACTCTTAATCAGTAGGTTCGGGGTTCGAGTCCCTGGCAACCCACCATTTCCACGCAGGAACCTCGGGACAAACTGCCTTGAAGGGCAGAACAATCCAGCGGCTACTTGGCAAATACCTTTTTCAGGATATCGCTGGTACGGGCGGCCGGATTCTCCCGGATCGCCTTCTCTTCTTCAGCAACTCGCAGGAACAATCCGTCAAGCGCCTTGTTGGTGACGTAGGTGTTCACATCCGCGCCGCCGCCTGCAAGTGCGGCCAGTGGCCCTGCAGAGGCCATCATTTTCTCGTACTGCTGGACCAGGCCTGATCCGGCCGTCACTTTCGCTACCAGCGGCTTGAACTGAATGGCCAGCGTTTCGCCTGTGGCCTTTCGAAAATACTGAGTCGCAGCATCGGGCGGGCCGGACAGAATATTGCGCGCATCGTTGATGGTGAGTTTCTGGACCGCCTGCGAAAACACATCAGCTGCTACTGGGACCGCTTTTTCTGCGGCACGATTGAATGACAGGTGCATTTCGTCAATCTGCGGGCCATATCCGGCGGCGCGCATGAAGGTATCGGCCTTGACCACCGTGCTGGGCAGCGGGATTCGGAACCGATCATTAGCCCAGAAGCCGTCTGTACGCCCCAATTGGAGGATAGCGCTCTTGGTGCCTTTTGCCAGCGCCTCTCTCAGACCTTGCACGATCTCAGCGTCCGCTAGCGCTGCACCCTGCTGAGCGGCGCCGGATTGCTGGAATATCTGCTTGGCAAAGTCTTTCCAGCCATCAGCATTGGCCATGCCTGCAAACAAGCTGGCCATCAGTACGAGTGCGGCTTTGGGTGCGATTCGGCTCATTGCTTGGTTCCGCCGTCATGGTCATTAGCGTGAGATCGAGAAGATTACCAGCAGAATCTGTATCCCATGTGATCCTTTTGCCAGCATTGCGGAATACCCTCTAGGGCCGTTGCGTTCAGCCTGAGGCCGATCGCGTGAGATAATCGGCGGCTCTCGTCACCCGCCGCCCAAGACACAACGATGACCCGCAAGATACTCGTCACCAACGCCCTGCCCTATGCCAACGGCCCGCTCCACCTCGGCCACATGGTGGGATATGTCCAGGCCGATATCTGGGTGAGATTCCAGCGCATGTGCGGCCATGAGGTGCGATACGTCTGCGCGGACGACGCCCACGGCACCCCGATCATGCTGGCAGCAGAAAAGGCCGGTGTTACCGCCGAAGCCTTCATCGACAAGATTCGCAGCGAGCACGCGACGGACTTTGCGGAGTTCGGTGTGGCTTTTGATCACTATCATTCGACTCATAGTGACGAAAACCGCGAGCTCAGCGCCCTGATCTACACGCGGCTCAAAGCCCGCGGCTGCATCGCGCGACGCTCCATCGAGCAACTCTATGATCCGGTCAAGAACATGTTTCTGCCGGACCGCTATATCCAGGGCGACTGCCCCAAATGTGGCAGCGAAGACCAGTATGGCGACAACTGCGAGAATTGCGGTGCTGCCTACGCACCAACAGACCTGAAAAATCCGCGATCCGCCGTTTCCGGAGCTACTCCGGTGCTGCGCGAATCAGAGCACCTGTTCTTCGAGCTGGGGAAATTTCAGGAATTCCTGGAAACCTGGCTGCAGGACGATGTGGCGCATCCGGCCATCAAGGCCAAGCTGCGTGAGTGGTTCGAGAGCGGCCTCAAGGACTGGGACATTTCCAGGGATGCCCCCTACTTCGGCTTCCCGATTCCCGGCGAGAAGGACAAGTATTTCTACGTCTGGCTGGATGCACCCATCGGATACATGGCCAGTCACCTGGCCTGGTGCAAGGCCAACGATCCGACCGATTTTGATGCCTCGTGGGGCACCGATTCCACTGCCGAATTGCACCATTTCATCGGCAAGGACATCGTCAATTTTCACGGCCTGTTCTGGCCGGCCATGCTGCACGGCTCGGACCACCGCACCCCGACTAAACTGCATGTCAATGGTTACCTGACCATCAACGGCACCAAGATGAGCAAGAGCCGCGGCACGTTCGTACGTGCGCGCACCTGGCTCAGTCATCTGAATCCGGAAATGCTGCGTTATTACTTTGCGGCCAAGCTGGGCAGCAGCGCGGACGACCTTGATCTTGACCTTCAGGATTTCCAGGCGCGCGTGAACAGCGACGTGGTGGGCAAGTTCGTGAATATCGCGAGCCGCTGCGCAGGCTTCATCGAGAAGAAGTTTGACGGCCAGCTGGCATCCAGCATGCACAGCAGCGAGTTGTTCGACGAGCTTGCAGCTGCGGGCGACGACATCAAGCGTCTGTACGAGGCCGGTGATTTTGCTGCCGCCCTGCGCAAGATCATGTTGCTGGCCGACAAGGCCAATGCGGAGATTCAGAATCTCGCACCGTGGAAGCTGGTCAAGCTAGAGGATGAACGCGAAACCCTGCATCAGGTCTGCACCACGTTCCTGAATATTTTCCGGCAGATCGCCATCTACCTGAAACCGATCCTGCCGCAGATCACGCAGGACATCGAAACCTTCTTCAAGATCGAACCGCTGGCCTGGAGCGATCTATCGTCTCCACTTCTGGCAAAAGGTATCAACAGCTACAAGCCGCTGATTACCAGGGTCGAGCCGAAGGCCGTTGAAAGCATGATGAAGGCTGAGGCAGCTCCAGAAGCGTCTGTTGCTGCACCTGCTGCCAAGAAGCCCCAGAACAAGAAACAGGACAAGCCTGCCAGCGACGCTCACGCCAGCATCGATGACTTTGCAAAAATTGAACTGCGCATCGCCCGCATCGCCAATGCAGAGGCGGTGGAAGGCGCGGACAAGCTGCTCAAGCTGCAATTGGATCTGGGCCCGCTGGGAACGCGGCAGGTCTTTGCCGGCATCAAGTCCGCCTACGCCCCACAGGACCTGATTGGGCGACTCACCATGTGCGTTGCCAACCTTGCTCCGCGCAAAATGCGCTTTGGCTTGTCCGAAGGCATGGTGCTGGCGGCCAGTGATGACCGTGGCGGGCCGTTCCTTTTGTCACCGGACGCCGGCGCCGAACCTGGCATGCAGGTCAAATAAGCTTGCAAACAGCGCAACGTCAGAGTCTGGCCGAAGCGATTGATCGGCTCTTGCCACAGACGCAGTGCACCCGCTGTGGCTATCCGGCATGCAAGCCCTACGCTGAAGCCATTGCCGATGGCGCAGCCGAGATCAATCGCTGTCCACCCGGCGGAGCCGCTGGCATTGCCCGGATTGCCCAACTGCTGGACCGCGCCGAACTCCCACTGGACACAGACTGCGGAGAAGAAAAGAAGGTCGAGACTGTCGCGCGCGTCATCGAGGCCGATTGCATCGGTTGCACCAAATGTATCCAGGCCTGCCCGGTTGACGCCATCGTCGGTGCGATGAATCTGATGCATACGGTCATCAGCGACGAATGCAACGGCTGCGAACTCTGCATCCCACCGTGCCCGGTGGATTGCATCGTCATGGACGCGGCGCCGGCGCATCCTCCGGCATTCGAACTGGCCCAGCAGTTCCGGGCGAGATTTGAAGCGCGCACGCAGCGCATTCATCGACTCGAAGAACAGCGAAGGCTGAAGCGGCAGGCGCGCAAGGCGGCCAATGATCCTGTAGCAGCGGCGCTGGCTCGCGCCAAAGCCAGAACCTCACCATGAACGCCGAAAAGCGCAGCGCAATCTATCGGCGCCTTCGGGAAGCCACCCCGGAGCCGCGAACGGAACTGGTCTACAAGACGCCGTTCGAATTACTGATCTCGGTGGTGCTTTCAGCGCAGGCAACCGACGTCTCGGTCAACAAGGCCACTGCGCCACTGTATGCACGCGCCAATACGCCACAAGCCATCCTGGCCCTGGGCGAAGAAGGCTTGCGCGAGCACATCAAGACCATTGGCCTGTTCAACACCAAGGCACGCAATGTCATGGCCCTGTGCCAGATCCTGGTCGAGGAGCATGATGGCGAAGTGCCCCGCTCACGCGAGGCGCTTGAGGCGCTGCCCGGCGTTGGCCGAAAAACGGCGAACGTCGTTCTCAATACCGCCTTCGGCGAGCCGACCATCGCGGTGGATACGCATATCTTCCGGGTCTCCAACCGCACCGGACTCGCGCCCGGAAAAACCGTCAGGCAGGTTGAGGATCGCCTGCTCAAATTCACTGCAGAAGAGTTTCGCCGAGATGCCCATCACTGGCTGATCCTGCACGGTCGCTACGTCTGCAAGGCCATCAAGCCGCTCTGCGCCAAGTGCACGATCCTTGATCTATGCGAATTCAAGAAGAAATCTGCCCTGCCACCCAATCCTTTCGTATGAGGACAGCATCGCCAGGCCAGACTACAGTCACCGTCCAATAGTCGCGCATGCCTCATGCCCGACAGGCAGACCATTACCACTCCACTAGCCCCATTCAAAAGACGCAGGATCAAAAATCATGGACAACAGCGACCTCGAACTTTTTCGCGACAACGTGCAGCGTTTTCTGGCTGATCACGTAGAGCCCCACTACGCAAAATGGGAAGCAGAAGGCGTCATTCCAAAATCTCTGTACCAGCAGATGGGCGAGCAAGGTCTGCTATGTGTGGACCAGCCTGAAGAATATGGCGGCATTGCCGCCCCCTTCGAATTCTCAGTTGTGGTGCTGGAGGAAGCGGCGCGCATGGGCTTCATGGCCCTGACCTCAAATCTTTCAGTCCATTCGGACATCGTGGCACCCTACATCCTGCATCTGGGCACCGAGGAGCAGAAGCAGAAGTATCTGCCCCGAATGGCCAGCGGTGACTGCATTGGCGCCGTGGCGATGACTGAGCCCGGCATGGGCTCTGACCTTCAGGGCATGAAGACGACCGCCCTGCCGGACGGCGACGACTATGTCATCAACGGCTCAAAGACCTTCATCACCAACGGTCAGAACGCCGGTGTGGTCGTGACCGCCGCCAAGACCGACCCCAAGCAGGGCGCACGCGGCACCACGCTGTTTACCGTAGACACCTCCAGCAAAGGCTTCACCCGCGGACGCAATCTGGAGAAGGTCGGCATGCATAGCGCCGATACTTCCGAGTTGTTCTTCGACAACGTTCGGGTCTCATCTGCCGAAGTGCTCGGCAAGGTGGGCGGTGGCTTCGGCCACCTGATTGATGAGTTGCCGCGTGAGCGTCTGGTTCTGGCCGCTGGCGGTGTTGCACATGCGCAGGGCGCACTGGAAAAAACAGTGGAATACGTGAGCCAGCGCAAGGCTTTCGGGCAGTCCATTGCATCATTCCAGAACACGCGATTCGAGCTGGCCAAGATAAAGACCGATATTGAAGTCAATCGCGCATTCGTCGAGAAGTGTGCCGGACTCTATGCACAGGGCAAGCTGGATGCCGTGATGGCGGCCATGGTCAAACTCTCCACCACCGAGATGGAAGGCAGAGTCACCGATGCCTGCCTCCAGCTGTTCGGCGGTTACGGATACATGAGCGAGTACCCGATCTCCCGCTTCTGGGCCGACGCGCGCATTCAGCGCATTTACGGCGGCACCTCTGAAATCATGAAGGAAGTGATTGGTCGCAGCCTGGTCGGACGAGGCTGATTCGACGGGCCTGTGCTGAAGGGCTCACCGAGAATTCAGCACAGGCTCATGCCTGATCGCGATGCTTGATCCTTAGCGTCTTACTGGAGTTATCAATGAATCGAAGTGTTCGTACTGGCTTGCTCGCCTTGCCGCTGTTTTTCCTGCTGTTTCTGTCAGTGGGCCACACCGAGGACGCCGCCATTTCCGCACAGGCGGACGCACAAATCGATTCTTCCGACGCGGCCAATGAAGAGAGCCGCCCCATTCCACAGGAGGGCTACACCGCAAACGAGATTGCCAATGTTGCAGGCAACTTTTTTGGCGAGACTTCTGAGGGCATTGCCAAAGCCATCGAGCGCGTTTTTGCCGAACAGGGCAAGCCGGTGGCCTACATCGTGGGTGAAGAAGCCAGCGGCGCCATTGGCGTCGGGCTGCGTTATGGACGCGGTACCCTCACCTATCGTGACGGTGCCGCCATGCCGGTGTTCTGGCAGGGACCTTCGATTGGCTGGGATTTCGGCGGTAATGCCTCCAAGGTCATGACGCTGGTTTATGACCTGCAAACCACGGGCGAGCTGTTCCAGCGCTTTCCTGGCGTCGACGGCAGTCTGTATTTCGTCGCTGGCGTTGGGGTCAATTACCAGCGCAACGGCGAGATTACCCTCGCTCCCATACGCACTGGTGTGGGCCTCCGGGCGGGCGCAAACGTGGGCTACCTCAACTACACGCGCAAACAGCAAATCTTGCCGTTCTGAGAGGTTCTTCATTTCCCGGAAACTAAAGCCTGCCATTCTGGTCTTTAGTCAGGGCCAGATCTTGAATCCGTGGGCGGCGACGCCACTATGGATTTGAGATTTGGACCGGTAAGATGGTCACCATTCAATACTTGCTGAGCGGAGCATCACGATGAACGAGCGCCAATTTTCCAATCCGGCTGTTGCCAGTGGCCGTACATTCGAGCACGGACTCGCCGATTCCAGCGCGAAAGTCCTGCGCCAGACCTACATGCTGCTGGCCATGACCCTGCTTTTCAGCGCCGCCATGGCGGGCGTTTCCATGGCCATGGGCGTCCCCTACGGAGTCAGCCTGATCTGTTCACTGGTATCGCTGGGACTGCTCTGGTTCGTGGTTCCTCGCACCGCCAATTCTGAATCCGGCATCTGGGTCGTTTTTGCGGTCACCGGCCTGCTCGGATTCGGCCTGGGCCCTGTCCTGAACGCCTACGTCGGGCGCTTCGCCAACGGCGGGCAGATTGTCATGATGGCCTTTGGTCTGACGGGCACCATGTTCGTGGGCCTTTCCGCCTACGCCATCAAGACGAAGAAGGACTTCAGCTTCATGGGCGGCATGCTCATGGGCGGCATCCTGCTGGCCTTCGTCGCCAGCATCGGCATGCTGATCGCCTCTTTCTTCGGCGTTTACTTCCAGCCGCTGGCGCTGGGCATCTCGGCTATGTTCGCGCTGCTGATGTGCGGACTGATTCTGTATCAGACCAGCGAGATCGTGCACGGCGGCGAAACCAACTACGTGCTGGCCACCGTCACGCTCTACGTTTCGATCTACAACATGTTCACCAGCCTGCTGCATCTGCTCGGGTTTGCGATGGGCGATGACTGATCGATAACAGCTGCAAAGCTGCACAAAAAAGGCCCCGCAGTGCGGGGCCTTTTTTGTGGGCCATACAATCGGCCCCTGGACAAATTCCTGCCTACTGGGCCGTGATGGCGGCCTTGCCTTCGCGCAGCACATATTTCTGAATCTTGCCGGTTGCGGTCTTGGGCAGTTCATCAACAAAGAGGAAATCGGTCGGCACCTTGAAGTGCGCCATGTTTTCCCGGGCAAAGCTGCGCATTTCCTCAGCCGTCGCTTTCTTGCCCTCATTGAGCACGATAAACGCATTGGGAGACTCGCCCCACTTCTCATGCGGAACGCCGACAACGGCAACCTCAAGGACGGCAGGATGGCGCAACAACACGCCTTCAACTTCAATGGACGAAATGTTCTCGCCGCCCGAGATGATTACATCCTTGAAGCGATCACGGATCTGGATGTAGCCGCTCGGGAATACCACGGCCGCGTCACCTGAATGGAACCATCCGCCTTCGAAAGCCTTGGCCGTGGATTCGGGGTCGTTGTAGTAACCCTTCATGACAACGTTGCCCCGCGCCACGATCTCACCCATGGTTTCCCCATCGGCCGGCACCGGGTTCATCTGCTCGTCAACCACCTGCAGTTCGCCGGAGGTAATCAGCTCCACACCTTGCATGGATTTGAGCGCGGCTCGGTCGCCTGCACCCAATGATTCATGCTCTGGCAGGGGCTCGCAGATGGAAATAAAGGGCGCAGTCTCTGTCAGGCCGTAGACCTGCGTGATCTCCCAGCCCAGTTCGCCTTCCACACGCTCGATGGTTGCGGCGGCGGGCGGCGCACCTGCGGTCAGGAGCTTGACGCCCTTGCGTACCGACTTGCGAAGCGCCTCAGGACCGTTGGCGATGGCAATCAGCACCGTGGGCGCTGCACACAGGTGTGACACTTTCTCCTCGTTGACCAGTTCATAGATGATGGCTGGCTCAACCTTGGGCAGACAGACGTGCGTGGCGCCTACGCCGGTAATGGTCCAGGTAAACGTCCAGCCATTGGCGTGAAACATGGGCAGCGTCCACAGGTAACGATCACGCGGGGTCATGTTCCAGTGCACCAGTGTCCCGACCGAGTTCACCCAGGCGTTACGGTGCGTGATCATCACGCCCTTGGGGTTGGAGGTGGTGCCACTGGTGTAGTTGATGGCGAGCAGATCAGTTTCCGCGATTTCCGCTTTCGGGAAATCAGTATCGGCCTCGGCAATCAGCGCCTCGTATTCAAGCCAGCCTTCTTTCTTGCCTTCGAGCGCAACAAAAGTCTCCACGCAACTCATCCGGGACCGCACGCTGTCGACCATGTCCAAATAGTCAGGGTGGACACACAGCACCTTGCACCCGCTGTGCGTGGCCAGATAGACGAAATCTTCTGCCGTAAGGCGGTAGTTCATGGGAACCACCACGGCACCGAGCTGCGGGACAGCGTAGAACTGTTCGAGATGCCGATGCGTGTTGGGTGCAATCGTGCCGACGCGATCACCTTGTTTGACGCCAAGGCGCGTAAGGGCGCTGGACCAGCGATCACAGCGCTCGCCAAATTGCTCGTATGTGAAGCGCTCGCCCCGGTCAACAACGGCTTCGCGTTGTCCGTGCAATTTGCGCGCTCTGCGAAAAAACTCGAGTGGTGTCTGTGGGGTTTCCATACCGGGCAGCTTCCTCCTGCGTTCTTGGTTAATAATTTTTCGAGCGGCCCAATCTGATAATCCGCATCAGTGAAAACCGTTCTCTCCACATTGAGACTAAGCCGCCGAAAGCACACGGGCAACTACCCGAATGGGCATCGCAGCAGTCTAGACTGGCGGCTCAGCTTTGCTTTCTTGGATCAAAGTCGGGAAACGCTTCGGACAGCGCCTTGAACGCTGCCTGAGAAGTTTCGTCTTCCGCCGGTGGATTTTGCAGTTTGAGGACCACGGTCTGATCACCGGCAGGCGTGCCGGGAAGCCCCCGTCCCTTGAGGCGTAGTTTTCGCCCGGACTGGGTGCCGGCGGGAATGCTCAGTTCAACCGTACCGCCCAAGGTGGGCACCGGCACCTTGGCACCGAGCGCCGCTTCCCAGGGCGCGATACTCACAGTCACTTCAATATCCTTGCCGCTGGGCTTGAAATGCGGGTGCTTGAAGAAGCTAATTTCCAGCAGGATGTCGCCACCATCGCTTCCCTGCCCTGCAAGGCGAATGGTCTGGCCTTCCGAAATGCCCTTGGGAATCCGGACATCCAGAGTACGGCCCGCCGATACGGGAACCTGGCGGCTGCCACCGTGATAAGACTCTTCCAGAGTGATCTGGATCGGTGCCTTGCGTGCGGGCGGCGGACGGCGAAACTGCTCGCCGGAGTCGAAGCCCCCGAAGCCGCCGCGCCCGCCACGCGCTCCACCCATGTTGCCGCCGGCACCAAAGAGCGTAGAGAAGAAATCCGAGAACCCCGGATCTGCCCCTCCGCGCGCACCGCCGAAGCCACCAAAACCACCAGGCGGCGGCGTAAATCCGGCACCTGATTTCCAGTTGGCGCCCAAGGTGTCATAGGCCTTGCGCTTTTCCGGATCGGATAAAACTTCGTTGGCCTCGTTGGCGTCCTTGAACTTGGCTTCAGCGTTTGGCGAAGTGTTCTTATCCGGATGGAACTCGCGTGCCATTCGCCGATAGGCTTTCTTGATTTCGTCAGTCGACGCTGTGCGACTGACGCCGAGAATCTTGTAGTAATCCTTGTAATCCATCCGGGGCATTCATAACCGTAAAAAGAGCGGGGCACTTTCGTGCCCCGCGCAGACTACCCTAATCGACGCGCAAGGCGTTGAATCAGCTGCTGACAGCGATCCGCCTGGGCTGCACCTGGGGCCGCTTGGGAATAACCACTTCGAGCACCCCGTTCTTGCCGCTGGCGCTGACCGAATCCGAATCAACCGTATCCGGCAAGGTGAAGCGGCGGTGGAATCTGCCCTGAATGCGCTCCGAGCGACGATGCTCGGGTTCCTGTTCCTCAGCGGCTTTCTCGCGTGAACCACTGAGGGTCATCACGCCTTTTTCAAGGGTGATCTCAATGGTCGCCGGATCAATGCCGGGAACATCTGCATACAAAACAAAACGGTCGCCGTACTCGTTGATATCGACCGCCGGGGACCAGTCCGCGGTGGCACCGTTGGACGCATCATTGGCGCCGGAACGGTCGAACAAACGGCTGACTTCACTGAGCAGGTCCTGATGCACGGACCAAGGCTGCTGATAACGTACCAATGTCATGATGACCTCCAGATTTCAAGGGTCGCGGCGCATTGCCGCTTGCCAGATATCTAGGGATTCTCGCCAGGTTTTCAAGATGTCAAGCAGCGAAAAATTGCTTCGTTGAGAGGTCTATCAGTACCGCTCCAGTTCCCCGTCAAAGGCCAGTGAATAGCGCTGATCAGCGGCCACCTCGTGCAGGGTCTGTACCGAACCATTGGGCCAGCGCACTTCGATATCAACCGTGTCTGCCGCGCCTAGGCCAAAGTGCTGCGCCTTGGGATGCACGGACAGATAACCCGTGGTGCCGTGAACCTCGCGCCAGTGTCGCTTTCCGTCTGGCGTCAGGACGCGAATTCGCGCGCCGATGGCATCACGATTGATGCCCTGCTCCGGCTTTCCGATTAATCGCAGTTGCAACCAATGTTGGCCCTTGGCCTTGAGCTGGTTTTCCAGCATCACCGCTTCGCCGTGATAGTTGTTGACCGCAACATCCAGATCGCCATCCTGATCGTGGTCAAAGAACACCGCGCTACGCGAATTACTCACCAGGTCCAGGCCCGAGCCGGAGGTAATGTTCTCCAGGTGTCCGTCCTGATTGGCAAACAGCACATTGGTATCGCGATTGGGGTCGGCAAATCGCACGTCCTGCGCATTGCCGTCGGGGTCCTGGTAATAGGCGTTTTGCGTGGAGTAAACATTGAATTCGTTCATGCCATTGGTGACGTAGAGGTCCATGTCACCGTCATGGTCAAAATCAAAGAAGTCCGCGTCCCATGACCAGCCGGTTGAGTGGTAGCCGCGCCCTACCCGATCTGACAACGCGTAGCGCGGAAGACTTCCCTGCTTTGCGTTCGCGCCTTCAGAGGTATTGGCAGCGCCATTTGCAGCGCGATCGGAAGCGGCAACCGACAGGAACAGATCGTTGGCCTCGACAACGCGCATGTTGGCCAGTTTGTCCGGATTGAAATTCATGCTGGTTTCAGCGCCCGGCAGAACGTACTTCTGATCCTTGTTCATGGTGACGATGTTCGAGATGTAGATATCGGGAAGATCGTCGTCATTGAGATCAGCGATTCCGACATTCATCGTGTACGAGGGTTTGTCTGTCCCGAGCAGCGCAGACACTTCCTCAAACTTGCCGCCACCCAGATTCCGGTAATAGGCGTTGACGCCGAAATCGTTGCCCTCGATCAGGTCCTGCAAGCCGTCGCCGTCAAAATCGGTATGCCCTACAGCCTGCGTCCAGCCGTGACCTTCGGTGCCCGACCCTTTGCTGACGTCAACAAACTTGAAATCGCCCTTGCCAAAAAACAGACGATTCTGCCCGCCGTTGGTGTTCCGGCGCGCCAAGGTTGGCAGTGCACCGCGAACATAATCACCAAAATATCCGATGTAGATATCCAGCAGACCGTCGTTGTTGAAATCGGCCACCGTTGCCGGGCCACCCACGGCACCTGCCCCGCCAAGGGCTGCCTTCTCGGTCACATCCTCAAAACCCTTGCCCTGCAAGTTTCGATACACACGATGCAGTTCATCCACGTAGGTAATAACCACATCCTGCCAGCCATCGTTATCCAGGTCCGCGATGATCGGTTGCCGCATCTCGCCCGGTAGTCCGTCTGACTTTCTGTTCCACTGCAAGCCCATTTCCCGGCTTACATCCTTGAAGCTGCCGTCTCCCTGATTCCGGTACAGCCGCACGCCAGCGCCGCCCAGAAAGAGCAGATCAACATGCCCGTCGTTGTCGATGTCCTCGGCAGCAAGCCCAGAGCCACCAAAAGCCGGCGGGATGGTTGCGTTGCCAACGCCATCCTCGCCAGGCGTGTAGGTTCTGAGGCGACGCGCCAGCCAGTCTGCACTGCGGTGTTGGTAATCAATACCGCTGGCTTTGGAAACATCAGCGAATGCCCCGGCGGATTGCGCTCCCTGCGCCGACTGCAAGGCTTGTGACGATTTTCGCGGTGTTTCCGACTTGATCTCTGCATTGGCCTTCACCCGCGTCTGGATTGTCGCCACCGCAAGCTTGAGATCCTCTGTCGAAAGAACTTTGTGCCCCTGTTCCCGGGACGCTTCTCCTGCCAGACGCAGCACCAGAACGCCGAACTGTGCGATGTTTTCCACCAGCAACTCGGCAGCGAATGGGTCTGGCTCCAGCGGCGAAGGCTCGTCGACACTTTCCATGGCGGCTTGCAGATATCGCCAGTGCAAACCCGGATCACGGAAGGCATCCAGATCATAGGCTTCAAGCGTCACCCTCTGGTCGTCCTGCAGACGCGGAAAGAAGATGACGTCTTCGTAAGCATTCACCTCATGTGGGACAAAGCGACGCGCGTACTCGCCCACATCGGCAGGTCGAATCAGTGGATGCTGCGCCTGCGTCGCAATCTGTTGCGACCCCAGCAACAAATCACGCGAGAACTGGATCATCAATTCAGTGAACTGCGCCTTGAACTGCGTGCTTTTTTCCTCATCACTCGGCCAGCCGTGGCGCGCAAAGTAGACCTGGATATTGCGCAGAAAGATCGGACCGCTGATCTGGTTGTACGCCTCGTAGGAAGCAATCTTTCTTTCGATGAGCGGCGTCAGAACGGGATAGCCGCCCTTGGTCTTCTGAGACCCTGATGGTGCAGCTTTATCAAGCTGGGCGCGCTGTGGAACCTTGGCCAGTGCATTCCATGCGGACACCAGCCGGGTCTCGGTCAGCTCATGCTCGCTCTTTGCGCGCGCGACGCGATCTGCCCGGTTCAACGTCGCAAGCGTGAACAGATCAACCTGCAATTTCAGGGCATCGACGGCAGATGGTGACAGCTCCAGCAAGGCTTCCTCTGCCGATGAACCAAACAGTTGTTCCTGCTGCACGGCCAGTACGGCGCGCAGCGCGTAGGCAACACTGGTGTATTGGCGGAAATCCCTAGCGCTGATGAGAATCTCGTCGCCGCCAGCAACAATGCGCCAGGACCCATCGAGCTTTCCCTGTGCAAGGAACAACTGCGAAGCCGCCTTGTTGATATCGGCCTTGTTGATGAAGCTGCGCTTATCGGCCTGTGCGGCGGCGCTTGCTTTGCTCCACAACAAGCTCACCAGATTGACCTGCAGATCATGCTTGCGAAATCGCGCCTCCTGAGTCAGCGGCGTTCCGTAAATGAAGTCTTCGAGTCGTGCAGCGGTGGCTTCGCACTTGGGGTCGCGATTGGATTCCAGCAACTCGGTCTGTCCCAGGATCGTGTCCAGCGACTGAGCGCACAGCACGGTCGGCAGTATCGTGGCCGCGAGCAGCAGCGGTCGAAGCGTATTGCGGGCAGACGGACGCATTCTGATCTTCTCAGCGGACATGTTCATGGACTTACCAGAGCTTTCAAATTTGCGGGTGCCAGGCAGATGCCTTCGTCGTTGCAGGCCTGGACAGTGGATTCGATACGCTCGACTTCACCGGGTCCGCTGACCCTGATCCTGACGTCGCCGCCGTAGACCATGATGCGGTCACCCGCCGGCGTATCGAGCGCCTTGCCGATGGGGTATTCAATTTTGGCATCCCGCGCCTTTTGCGCATCAAAGACCTGTACGCGGGTTGGAATCAGGACATCCAGACTCGCTGGATTGGCCTGGATATGCCAGCCGGGCTGGACCTTGAGCACCACGTCAAAAATCTGGCTGTTGCCTCCCAGGCCTTGCTTCAGCCCTTCGACCGCCATGCTCACCTGCGCCTCACTGCCAGAGACTGCCCCTGTGCTGGTCGCGCTTTGCGACGCGAAAGCTTCCAGCGGCAGGCCAGCCAGCATGGACGGCCAGGACAGCGGGCGGGCGAAGACCTGAGCCTGCAAGCCGTCCAGAGATTTCCGCAGATAGGGCCGGTAACGCTTCTGGCCCGTCTCAAGCAATCGGTTCAGGGCGAGCATTGCCAGGCTTTGCCCGGATGCCGTGTCCCCATCTCCTGTGAGTGAGCCGGTTGTCGGCAAGTTGGCATCCGCCACACTCGTTTCATCAAAGTGACCGGTCTGCGCTCGCCAGAGGCGCTGGATCATCTCGTCGCTGACGGCCACGGCCTGCGCTTGCCAGGCTTGCGAAGCGTCCTGCGCAGCATCCAGGTCCAGTAAGGCGAGGATCAGGGCGGCATAGTCATCAAGATGAGCGCCGTGGTGTACGTCCCCATCAATCATCATGTGATGCAGGCCCTTGTCGGTGCGCAAGGCTTTCAGCAGCGCTTGCGCCCCTTGTGCGGCACGTTCCACGTATCTGGCCTCGCCAAGCGCCTGCCCTGCCGCCACCAAACCTCGAATTACATTGGCGTTGGCTGACACCACGATCTTGTGATCAATCTGCGGCTGCGACCGGGCCGCGCGCGCCTTCAGAAGCTTTGCGCGAATGCCGTCCAGGGACGCAAACAAGGCGGCCTGACGAAGGCCAAGCCGCTTGGCTGCCGCTGCCGGGGGATCGATCCAGCGCAGGGCCTTATCTGAACCCGGCCCCACCAACTGCCATACCTGCTCGAGCAACTGCATGTCCTCAGCGTCCAGTACCTGCCCCAACTGTTCGCGGCTCCAGAGATAGATGCCGCCCTCCACACCGCCACTTCGCGCATCCATCGACGAAGCCCAGAGGCCCTGTTCATCCTGCAGGTCACGGTCAAGAAAGCGGATGGTCTGCTCGATCGTGGAGCGGTACAGCGATGAGGGCCATCGCGCGTAGGCCTGCGCATAAAGCAGGAGTAGCTGCCCCTGGTCGTACAGCATCTTTTCAAAATGCGGCACGCTCCAGGCAGCATCGGTGGCATAGCGGTGAAAGCCGCCGCCCACTTGATCCTGCAGCGCACCCAGCGCCATCGCGTCCAGTGCATTTCTTGCAGCCTGAGCCGCCGCATCGGAATCTGCATGGATCAGCAAGTCCAGATACGGAGCACGCGGAAACTTGGGCTCGCTGCCAAAGCCGCCATGTTGTGGATCGATCTGCGCAAGGATGGCTTGCCGCGCTTCTGACTGCGCCTGCGCGGCACCTCCGCTGGACGCCGCCAGTGCCTTGATCGCGCCCTGCTGTGCCTGCATCAACTGCCGCATGCTTTGTGCCTGCTGCTCAATGGCAGCCTGACGGCTCGGCCAGGCATTGCCGACCGACTTCACCAGAGACAGGAACCTGTCGCGTGGCAGGTAGGTTTCTGCCAGAAAAGGATTGCCGTCCGGCAGCAGGAATATATTCATCGGCCAGCCCGGAGACTTGCCCGCCGCCTCTACGGCGCTCAGGTAGAAGCGATCGACATGCGGATGCTCTTCGCGATCTACCTTGATGGATACAAAGCCGGCATTGAGCGCTTGTGCCACCTGCTCATCGCGGAAGGATTCGCGCTCCATCACATGACACCAGTAGCAAGACAGATAACCGATGGAAAGAAAAACCGGCTTGTTCTGCTCGCGAGCCAAAGCAAAGGATGCATCGCTCCACGGCAACCAGCGCACAGGGTTGTCTGCATGTGCACGTACATAGGGGCTTGGAGAATTACGGATATCCTGGCCAGCCCCGGCGGCGTTGCCCCCGCCCCCAGCCAAAGCCGCGCCGCCGAGAAACAGCAGGAGAACGGCGAAAATAATCTGCTTGTCAGCCATGCCTACAGAAAACACATGTAGCGCCTTTTCATATTCCGGATACCGCCCCATCGACTACACAAAAAAAGGGGCGCATCGCGCCCCTTTTGTTTGAGTCAGTTGCAAGCCCTCATGCAGCTGTGAAACCGATCAGTGACGGCTGCCCGCCGCTTCCAGCTTGCCGAGCTTTTCCTGCAGCTGTTCGATCAGCTTCTGCTGTTCGAGCGTGTAGAGGGTCAGCTCTTCCACCTTTTCTAGCAGGGTGAGCTGCATCTGGGTCATGTTGATCTGACCCTGCTCGCCAACTTCCTTGGCCGAAGGCACTTTTGGCAAATGGCGGTTCTTGCTGATGAAAGATTCCAGCTCATTGAGCGGCATCAGCGGATAGGTTTCACTGAAAACGTAATCCGGCACATTCAACTGGTTACCGCCCTGGGCAAAGAAGTTGCCAGCGATTGTCAGGTTGCCGGCTGCATCGAGCCGGAACTCGTTAGCTGTCGTGCCGTCATTTACCGCCTGCAGGGCCAGCGCGCCATTATTGGTGGACAGCACACGCCAGCGGTTTGCCGTGGTGTTGAACAAAGTCATGCCCACGGATCCGGCCTTGGTCGAGGTGATCTCACCGTTGAGAATCATGTTGCCAGCCGGAGTCAGCGAGAGCTCGCGACCGTTGAGCTCGACATTGTCTGGTGCGGAAATGACGAAATTGCCGTTGGTTTCCGCTGCCAGCAGCCAGTGATTGGCGCCTGTAGCGGAGCCATTCATGCTGATCGTGACCTCATCGCTACCGCGAATGTCGAGGTCATGTTCAGGCGCAGACGTTCCCAGACCGATGTTGTTCTCGTGACTGATGTAAAGAGCGCCGGTGTCCGCGCCGGGCTGAATCCTGAAGGGCAGCTGCGAACCATTGGTCACATCTCGAATGAAGAAATTGGCCTCGTTGCTCGCCAAGTCCCAAGTCTGGGCGCTGAAGCCACTGCTGCCATCCTGCTCAAGACGAAGTGTGGGCGAATCGCCGTCCACCACGTGCAGCTCCACAACCGGCGTCGCGGTACCAAATCCGATCCTGCCCGAGCTGCTCATGAACAGCGAGTTCGCCGGCGCGCCCGCGCTCAACTTGAAAATCTGTTGGACCGCAGTTGCATCCTCTACGGCAAAGTAATTCGCCCCGCCATTGGAGGTGTCATTGATGACGATGCGCCAGTCATTAGCGGCAAAGCTTGCCGAATTGCTGGTGTCGTCAAAATGAATGCGGAGATTGTTTTCCTTGAGTCGAAGCGTATCGAAACCGAAATTCTCAGGCGAAACACAGTCAAAACCGGCGCAGAGACTGCCGTCGATTACTACGTCGCCCACATGCGTCTGGGCCGTTGCTGTGCCTGCGAATGCAATGGCGATCAGCCCAAAAGCTGATTTGGCCAGGATTCCGGATGATTTCTTCATGACTGTGGTCCCTTTTCGTGCTGCTGATTGGTGCGTTCGCGTTCAGAACCTCCCTACAAAGATGCCTGAACCACGATTGTCGCGAACCTGAACTATAGGTTAACCATAGGAAGCCGCCAAGCTGGAGCGCGTCGGCAGCGAGTCTCATATGGATAGAAACGAGACGCTGGTCACACCCAATACGACTCTTTCACAGCCATCCCGGAATCCTCCGCCAGCTCGCATCGGTGCGGATGCGCTGCAAGCCCTTATTTCAGAAAGTGTTCCCGGTAATAGCGAAGTTCGGCCAGGGAGTCGCGGATGTCATCCAGTGCCAGATGAGTGGCGCCCTTCTTGAAGCCGGACGCGGTCTGCGGCGCCCAGCGCTGGCATAGCTCCTTGAGCGTGGAAACATCCAGATTGCGGTAGTGAAAATGGGCCTCGAAGCGCGGCATCCATTTCGCCAGAAAGCGACGGTCCTGGCAGATGGAATTGCCGCACATGGGAGATTTTCCGGCGGGCACCCACTGGCTGAGGAATTCCAGGCACTGTTCTTCGGCCTGAGCCTCGCTGATCACACTCTCCCGCACTCGCTGGGTCAGACCCGAGCCGCCGTGCTGACGGGTATTCCATTCATCCATTGCGGCCAGCTCTTCGTCGCTCTGTTTGACGGCGATGACCGGTCCCTCGGCCAGCAGATTGAGTTCAGAGTCCGTGATCAGCGTGGCGATCTCGATGATGCGGTGCCTTTCCGGAATCAGGCCTGTCATTTCAAGATCAATCCAGATCAGGTTGCGGTCGTTTGCCGGCATGTTTGCAAGGGTTCGGTTTAGGAGAGATGCACATCCTACCCGTGCTGACTGCAAAGCTCTGCAAACCCAGAGGCATGGCTGGACGATTTTCGATCCGCCCCTGATCATGCCTCTGTGCATATCAACGGCGGCAAACCCCATTTCCACGTCAGAGCCGTTGATAGCTTCTGTCAGTCATCAAGATCATGGGCTTCGAGCGCAGGACTGATGACATTCCGCTTTACCTTGACTGGATTTTACTCAGGATGCGTCACATGAGAATAACGCGCCGCTTCGCCCAGACCTTGCTGCTGTCGCTCTGGCTCACCGGGCCCGCCCTGGCCGGGCCTCTGGCCTCTGCCGATGTGCCGGAACCGCTGAAGCCCTGGATCGGATGGGCCCTGCACGGCAGCGAAGCGCGCTTTTGCCCGCCCCAGCACAACAATGATGGACAGCGGCTCTGTCACTGGCCCTCGCAGCTGACGCTGGCGCTCGACGCCAAGGGTGGCCGCTTCGAGAGCCAGGTCCGTCAATGGGTGGACGGATGGCATGCATTGCCCGGTGACGGCCCTCGCTGGCCGCAGAACGTCATGGTCGATGGCGCTGCCGCTGCTGTTTCAGAGCGCGGTGGTACGCCGCATATCTGGCTGACGGCTGGCAAACACCGCGTGCAAGGCGAATTCCAATGGACGCGTGTGCCGGAATCGCTGCGCCTGCCGCCGGACAGTGGCCTGGTCAAGCTCAGCCTCTCGGGTCAAAGCATCGCGCACCCGCAGCGGGACAACCGAAACCAGCTTTGGCTGGGCAAGCGACAGGCCACTGCAAACACGCAGGCTGACCGCCTGAGCATTCGCGTCTTCCGCATGCTGGATGACGACATTCCTTTCTCCGTTACCACCCAGATTGAGATGGATGTGGGCGGCGACGTGCGCGAGGAAGTCATCGGGCCGGCATTGCTGGACGGGCTGACGCCGCTGAGTCTTGGCGGCGCTCTGCCTGCACGCATCGAGGAAGATGGCCGTCTGCGTTTGCAGGTCCGCCCGGGTCGCTGGACCATCACCCTGCAGGCGCGATCCTCCGCTCCGGTCAGCAGTCTCAAGGCCGTAAAGATTCCGAAGCCCTGGCCCGAGCAGGAAATCTGGTCGCTGCAGAACCACCATGATCTGCGCGTGATCGAGGCCAGTGGCGCCTCTCCCACAGACCCGCGCCAGTCGGGTGTGCCTGGTCCCTGGCAGAACCTGCCCGCTTTCCTGATAGAACCGGGCACGGAACTGAGCCTGAAACAGACACAGCGCGGCAGCGCGGAGGTGTCACCCGACGAACTGCACCTCAACCGTCAGCTCTGGCTGGACTTCAGCGGCAAGGGCTTCACATTGCAGGATCATCTGCGCGGCAAGATCGCCCGATCTTGGCGGCTTGATGCCGTGCAACCCATCAGCCTCGGACGCGTGCAGGTAGACGGCGAGCCGCAGCTCATCACTCAGCACGACGGCGCGGTCGGGGTGGAGGTTCGTCATGGTCAGCTGGACATGAGCGCCGACAGCCGCATCGACGGCACTGTACGCAGCCTGCCCGCTGGCGGCTGGACCAGTGATCTGCAGGGCGTGGAAACCGTGCTGCACCTGCCACCGGCATGGCGGCTGCTGGCCGCACCGGGCGTCGACAATGTGCCCGACACCTGGCTGTCTCGCTGGACACTGCTCGATTTGTTTCTGGTGCTGATCGCCAGCATTGCCGCATTGCGCCTATTGGGGCGCAAGACCGCGCTACTGAGTCTGGTGACGTTGGGCCTGATCTGGCACGAACCCGGCGCGCCGCGCTGGGTCTGGCTCAATTTAATTGCTGCCATTGCGCTGCTGCGCGCACTGCCGGTGAGCCTGGACAGTAGCGGCCGCCTGCACAAGTTGCTGCAGGCCTATCAGTGGATTTCTGTCGGCGTGGTGGTGTTTGTGGCGCTACCCTTTGTCATCGACCAGGCGCGAACCAGCCTGTATCCGCAGCTTGAAAACCAGCGGTCATACTCCGCCAGTCGCGGCTCCAGCATGGGCTATGCCGGTGTGGCTGCACCCACCGAAATGGCCGATGCCGAAGTCATGATGGCCGAGGAAATGGCGATGGCACCGCCCCCGCCGTCGGTTGCCAAACCGGCGATGAAAACGCTGGACAGCCGCGTCAGGGTGCAGTCTGCATCGGCACCACCGGCGCCTACGCAGGCGGCGCAGGCCAATATTCAGAAGCTGGATCCCAAAGTGCTGACCCAGACCGGACCCGGGCTGCCCAACTGGAACTGGAGTCAGACCCGTCTGCACTGGTCAGGGCCGGTCACCCAGGAACAGGATTTCCAGCTGTGGCTGATGCCGCCATGGCTGACCCGCACGCTCGGCTGGCTGAGCATCGTCTTGATTGCCCTGCTGCTGGCCCGATTGCTCCGACTGCCGATGAAATGGCCTCGGCCACAGGCCCCTGCATCCTCAGCCACGAGCGTCGTGTTCGCGCTCGTCATGATGACCGGTCTGCTGTGCGGCCTTGCGCCAAGCACCGCACTTGCGGCGCAGGCGCGCATCTCCCCGGCCCCAAGCGAGCCCGCAACGCCGGACCCATCCATTCTTGACCAGCTACGGGAACGCCTCACGGCAGCGCCGGACTGCATGCCCGACTGCGCGGATTTCTCTCGCATGCGTATAGACGTATCCGGCGACGCCATGCTGAGCATCCGACTCACCGCCGAGGCGCAGATTCCAACCGCATTGCCTTTGCCGGTTCCACCCCTGTCTCGCGGCCAGAACAAGGTCTGGCAGCCCTCGCAGGTATTGCTCGGCGCCGAAAGTGCCGATCTGCTGCGAGACAACAGCGGCCAGCTATGGCTGCGTTTGCCGCCGGGTCGTCATGAAGTTGTACTGCGCGGCTCGCTCGAAGGTTTCACGGAATTGCAGCTGCCTATGTCCAGCCCGGCACGAAACGTCAGCTATTCAAGCCCCGGCTGGCTACTGACCGGCGTCGACAAGGACGGCCAGAGTGGCAATGCCATCACCCTGGTCCGCGAACGCCGCGCCGACGAGAAGCCCTCGGAAGCAGCGGATATCGGCGGACAATCACTTCCGCCCTTGCTACGGCTGAGTCGCACGCTGCAACTGGGTCTGGTGTGGGAGGTGCAGTCATCGCTCACGCGTCAGGGCGATGCGCAGGGTGCTTACATTGCAACGGTGGCCGCCCTGCCCGGCGAAGTGGTGACCGGAAGTTCGGTCAAGCGCATCAAAGACCAGATTCAGGTGAGCTTTGCACCGGGACAGCGCAGCATCGGATGGGCCTCAAGACTTCCGACCAGTGAGGCGCTGAGCCTGAAAGCATCCAGCTCCGGCTCGGTCTTCGAGACCTGGAACTTTGATGTCAGCCCGCTCTGGCATGTCGATTTTTCCGGCATCCCGGCCATCAGCAATCAGCAGAATCAATGGCGTCTGGTCAGCTTCCGCCCATGGCCCAAAGAAGAAGTTCTGGCCAGCATCGCGCGGCCCAAGGCGGTTGCCGGGCGCATCCTCACGCTGGATCTGGCGGAGTTGATGACCCGGCCGGGCAAGCGCGCCACGGATCACGAACTGAGGCTGTCGCTACGCGCCAGTCAGGGTGGTCAGCACAATTTACCGATACCTGAGAATGCGCAGGTTCAATCCGTGAACATTGATGGTCAGGATGTACCGGCGCGCATCGAAGCCAATCAGGTGGTGCTGCCATTGCGACCGGGCCAGCAGAACATCTTCGTGAAACTGCGCGTGGATCAGGGCCTGCAGACTTTGAGTCGCGTGCCCGCGCTGGAACTTGGACTATCCGGAACCAATGCGGAACTGAGCATGCAGCTGCCCCCGGACCGCTGGATTCTATTTGCCGGCGGACCGGCGCTGGGTCCGGCTGTTCTGTTCTGGGGCTTGCTGGCGGTGCTGCTGGCGGTAGCCATTGCACTGGGCCAGACCGGGATGACGCCGCTGAAAGGTCTGCAATGGGCGCTGCTGATGCTCGGCCTTTCGCAACTGCCGATCTTCGGTGCGGCCCTCGTCGCCGGCTGGTTGTTTGCCTTGAGCCTTCGCCAACGCATTCCGGAGCATTGGAGCGCCGTGAAGTTCAACGCGGTGCAGGTGGGTCTCGCGCTGTGGACCGTGCTTGCCGTTGCAACGCTGTTTGGCGCGGTCGCACAAGGCCTGCTCGGCTCTCCTGACATGCAGGTGGCCGGCAACGGTTCTTCAGAAGCCATGCTGCGCTGGTATCAGGACCGCTTCGAGAATCAGCTGCCGGGAGCATGGGCGCTGTCCGTTTCGATCTGGTTCTATCGCGGCCTGATGCTGCTTTGGGCGCTGTGGCTGGCCAATAGCCTGCTCAACTGGCTGCGCTGGGGCTGGACCCAGTATTCCACCGGCGGGCTTTGGAAGAAGCGCGATAAAGCACTGCCGAAAGCTGAAACCAACTAGCCCCTGCCCCGCGAGAGGATCATCATGAGCAAGCTCGAAGAGAAGCGCTGCGTACCCTGTGAAGGTGGCGTGCCCGCACTGGATGCCGAGGCCAGCAATCAGTTACTAAAGCAGTTGGGCCGCCACTGGTCGATCAGCGCAGACAACACCAGGCTGGCCGCTGAATTCGAATTCAAGAACTATTACCACACCACTGCTTTCGTCAACGCGCTGATCTACATCGCGCACCGCGAGGACCATCACCCGGATGTCAGCTTTGGTTACAAGAACTGCCGGGTCGAATACAGCACGCATGCCATTGGCGGATTGACGGAAAACGATTTCATTTGCGCCGCCAAGATCGACGCATTGCGCGAGGACTGAGCGCGTTCCAACCGCCGGCCACGCGCGCGGCTGACTTCAGCCTGCTGCGAGCGCCTCGAGCTTCTCGCTCATTTCTTCATCGGTCTGCGTGTAGCGCAGTTCGTCCACTTTCTCGTTTTCGCTGTTGATCAACAGCACTAGTCCAGTGCCCTTATTGGCCAGGTAAGGTTTGAGGATGCCAAGCGCGCGTGCCTTTTCTTTTGCCCCGGCCTTTGTTTCGGGCGTTGTGACATCCAGGCGTTCAAAACGAATGCGATCCGAGAACGCTTCTTTCAGTGGCGCCAGACGCGGCAGGATCATCTTGCAGTTGAAGCACCAATCGGCATAGACCAGAACCGCCAGCGGCTTTTCGCTGCCCGCAGCTTCTGAAGCTGTGGATGATGTGTCTTGCGCAAAACCGGTGGACATGAAACCTGCGCTCAACAACAGGCCGGCGATCAGGAATATTCTTCTCATTGTTTGCATCTCCAAAAACTGATTGTGTCGTCAGACCAGTGTGCGACCGGTCAGGGCTTGTGACAGGGTGCCGGAATCCACGTACTCCAGCTCGCCGCCCATGGGCACGCCGTGCGCGATGCGCGAAACCTTCAGGCCGCTCGCCTTGGCCATCTCGGCCAGATAATAAGCCGTCGCTTCTCCTTCCACCGTGGGATTGGTCGCGATGATCATTTCCTGCAGATCACCATCATCCATGACCGATTGCAGCGTGGACAGGCCCAACTCTTCCGGGCCAATGCCATCCAATGGAGACAGTCGCCCCATCAGGACGAAATAACGTCCGTGAAATGCGGTTCCGGAATCCAGCGCCATCAGATCGGCCGGCGTTTCCACCACGCAGAGCTGCCCGGTTGCGGTTCTTGAACTCGTGCAATACCGACAGCCATCTTCTTCGCAAAACATGCGGCAGGTCTTGCAACGACCGATTCCAGATAGCGCCTCGCCAATGGCCTTGCCCAGCTTTTCGGCCGCAAGTCGATCTCGATCCAGCAGATGAAACGCCATTCGCTGCGCAGACTTGGGCCCCACGCCGGGCAGTTTTCGCAGGGCTTCAATCAGGCCATTCAGCCTCGGGGAATAATTGCTCATAGGTGCAAATTGTAGTTTGCCCGGCACCTACTGCGGATCACGGATGACCAGAAGGCGCGGTTCGCTCATGTCTTCTATGGCATAGCGAACCCCTTCCCGGCCCAGACCGGAGTCCTTCACGCCGCCATAGGGCATGTGATCGACGCGCCAGGACGGCACGTCACCAATCAGCACGCCGCCTACTTCCAGGCGATCCCAGGCGCGCATGGCCTGATGAATGTCCCGCGTAAACACGCCCGCCTGCAGGCCGTAGCGGCTGTCGTTGACTTCATCGAGCGCGGCGTCAAAGTCCTCGAAGCGCGACAACACCGCGACCGGGCCAAAGGCTTCTTCAGAATAGAGTGCGCAATCACGCGGCACGTCTTCCAGAACGGCGGCTTGCAACATCGCGCCCTCGCGGCTTCCACCGCACAACAGCTTGGCACCGGCTGCCTGCGCCTTCTCGATCCAGCCCGACAAACGCCTGGCCTCGCCTTCGGAGATCATCGGCCCGACGAAGGTGTCTTCAAGGCTGGGGTCGCCGTGCTTGAGCTTCTTCACGGCCGCAACCAGCTTGTCGCGTAGGGCCTCGTAGCAAGAGGAATGCACCAGCACGCGCTGCACCGAAATGCAGCTCTGTCCTGATTGGTAATAGGCACCGATGACAATGCGTTCGACAGCGGTGTCGATATCGGCATCTGCGGCGACGATGCAGGCAGCATTTCCCCCCAGTTCCAGCACGACCTTCTTCTTGCCGGCGCGGGCCTTCAGATCCCAGCCCACCTTGGGCGAACCGGTGAACGACAGCAGCTTGAAGCGCTCGTCAGTGGTGAACAATTCTGCGCCATCACGCGAGCACGGCAGAACCGAGAACGCACCCTTGGGCAGATCAGTTTCTGCCAGCACCTCGCCGATGACCAGCGCGCCCAGTGGTGTACGGCTGGCCGGCTTGAGCACGAACGGACAAGCTGCCGCGATGGCCGGCGCTACCTTGTGCGCCGCCAGATTCAAGGGGAAATTGAAAGGTGAGATCAGGGACACCGGCCCGATCGGCACGCGCTTGACCATGCCGCGATAGCCTTCGGAGCGCGCAGTGACATCCATGTTGAGCACGCTGCCCTGATCGCGGCTGCATTCATCGGCTGCCAGATTGAAAGTGTCGATCAGGCGGCTGACTTCGCCGCGCGAATCCTTGATTGGCTTGCCCGCTTCGATGCACAGCATCTGCGCCAGTTCGTCCTGACGCTCGGTGAATCGGCGGGCACAGTGGCGCAGCACGGACTGACGCTTTGCAGCCGACAGTGCACGCATGGCCGGCATTGCCTTGTCAGCGGCGGTAATGGCGCGATCAATCATGGCGGCATCAGCCAATGCAACGCGGGTTGCGACGGTACCCTTGTACTTGTCGGTAACGTCCAGGTCCTGATTGACTTGCTCGGCCTGATTGGCAATGTAGAGCGGATACTGTTCTCGCAACATGAGTCCTCCTTGCTTAGAAGCCGCGCGGCAGAATTAAAGGCGCTGGCTGAGTTTCTGGATTTCGTGATTCAGGACGCGATCGTTGTCGCTGTAGTCCACAGCCAGATCAATCAGATGCACACCACCTTCGGCATTGCACTGTTCGATCAAAGGCAGCAGCGCTTCAGCCGAATCAGGCCGATGACCCGTGGCGCCATAGGACTGCGCATATTTGACGAAGTCCGGATTGCCGTAATCCAGACCAAAATTCTCGAAGCCCATGTGGGCCTGCTTCCACTTGATCATGCCGAAGGCGTTGTCATTGAGGATCAGCACAATCAGATCAAGCTTGAGGCGGACCGCGGTCTCAAGCTCCTGCGAATTCATCATGAATCCACCGTCGCCGCACACCGCCATAACCTTGCGCTGCGGATGGACCAGTTTTGCGGCAAGAGCAGACGGCAGCCCGGCGCCCATGGAGGCCAGGGCATTGTCGAGCAGCAGGGTATTGGGCCCGCGCGCGCGATAGTTGCGGGCAAACCAGATCTTGTAGACCCCGTTGTCCAAGCAGACGATGCCGTCATCCGGCATGGCCTTGCGCACGTCACCGACAATCCTTTGCGGATAGGCGGGAAACCGTGGGTCGTCCACATCCTGAGCAATGTGTGCGTCGAGGCCAGCCTTCACTTCCATGAAGAATCGCGTATCCCATTCGGGATGCTCCGCAGATACGGCCTGGCGCAGCCGCCAGAGACTGTTCGCAATGTCCCCCACCACTTCGATCTGCGGAAAATAAACCGGATCGACTTCAGCACTGGTAAATCCGATGTGAATGACCGGACGTGAACTGTCGCGCATGAAGAATGGCGGCTTTTCGACAACGTCATGACCGACATTGATGATCAGGTCCGCGTGATCGATGGCGCGATGCAAAAAATCATGGTCCGACAATGCTGCACAACCCAGATACAGATCATGTTCTTCGTCCACCACACCCTTGCCCATCTGTGTGGAGAAAAACGGAATCGGATGTACCTTCAGGAACTCGCACAAGGTGCGCGCGGTTGTCTTGCGATTGGCGCCTGCGCCGAGCATCAGCAAGGGCGTGCGTGATGCCGAGATGGCCTGTGCTGCGGCCAGAATCGATTTGTCTTCCGCTACAGGGCGGCGCACATAGCTTGCATTGAGCGGCCTGCTGCGGGTCGGCTCATCAGCCACGTCCTCGGGCAGTTCGATATGCGTGGCGCCGGGTCGTTCCTCCTGCGCGCGGCGAAAAGCCTCTCGCACGTGCGCAGCGATGTTGTCGCCCGACACCACCGACCAGGTGCCTTTGGTCAGCGGTCGCATCATGTCGACGATATCCACGATCTGGAAATGCGCCTGCTTGCTGGCCTTGATTGGCTTCTGCCCGGTCAGCATGACCATGGGCATGGCACCCAGCTGCGCATACGCCGCTGCAGTGGCCAGATTGGTCGCACCCGGACCCAAGGTAGCCAAACAAACACCCGGCTTGCCGGTCAGGCGGCCGTAAGTGGCTGCCATGAATCCCGCTGCCTGCTCATGGCGGGTCAGGACCAGTTTGATGGAAGTCGATTTACGCAGTGACTCCAGCAGATCCAGGTTCTCTTCGCCCGGAATGCCGAACACGTATTCCACGCCTTCGGCCTCGAGGCACTGCACAAACAGATCCGATGCCTTCACAAGCTCCCTCCATCAGCAAGATCGCCCAGCCTAGCAGCCGGGGATGAAGCCGCAGCGAATGTCGCGGAGTGGGAGGCGCAGGCCCTCAGGCCCGGCCGTGATCGAAACTCATGGACTGTGCAAGATCGTCGAGGTTCAACTGCAGCATCAGCAGCCGGTCCAGCCCCAGCGCAACGCCGGCGCAATCGGGCAGGCCATGATGCAGGGCGTCGATCAGGTTTTGATCATATGGCGGCACATCATGCTGATGCTCACGTCGCCAGGCCTGATCGGATTCAAATCTCTGCTGCTGCTCGGCGGCGTCAGATAGTTCGTGAAAACCATTGGCCAGTTCCAAGCCGTGCCAGAACAGCTCGAATCGTGAGGCCACTGGCGGACGCCCTGGCCTGATTCGCGCAAGCGCCGCCTGACTGGCCGGAAAATCGATCAGGAAACAGGGTGCCTCCACACCCAACTTTGGAGACACCTGATGCGACATCCACAAATCCAGCCAGGTATCGCGATCGGCATGGGCAGCAAGTGCCTCGACTCCGGGCAGGGCCCCGCCTAGGGCGCGATCGCGCAGCTGTTGCAGCGTTTCGGTGAAAGGGTCGAAGCCGGCATGCTTCAGGAACGCCTGCCGATAGCTCAGGGTTTGAAAATTCGCTGCGTCGAGCCCGGTCAGGACGCTGAGCAATTCGCCAAGCTCGCCGATGAGTTGCAGATGATCCCAACCCGGTCGATACCACTCCAGGAGCCTGAATTCCGGATTGTGATGCCGCCCCTGCTCTTCGCGGCGAAAAGCCGGCGCGATCTGGAAGATCGGCCCGCTGCCCGCGCAGAGCAGCCGCTTCATGGCGAATTCCGGCGAGGTTTGCAGCCATCGCTCGCCCTGCACCCGAAAGGACTCGATGTGACGGTCAACCGTCGCCGAGGTGGACAGCACAGGTGTATCCACTTCCAGTACATCTCGGGCAACAAAAAAAGCGCGGACGGCTCCATAAAGAGCCGCCCGCGCTTTGATCACCTCGATGGATGCAGACGGGCGCCAGGACACCGCGCGGTCGTCTGGTCTATCGCTCAAATTCAAATGCCAGGCTTACTTGCCCGCTCTGTTGAGGTACTCGCCGGTGCGGGTATCCACCTTGATCACCTCACCCTGCTGGACGAACAGCGGCACTCGTACCACCGCGCCGGTTTCCAGGGTGGCCGGCTTGCCGCCGCCGCCGGAGGTATCGCCGCGCATGCCGGGGTCCGTCTCCGTAATCACCAGCTCCGCAAAGTTCGGCGGGCTGACAGAAAGCGGCACACCATTGAAGAACATGATCTTGCAGGTCTCTTCGCCCTTGAGCCACTTAGAGGCTTCTTCGCAGGCGGTGGGGCTGGCCTGAACCTGATCGAAGGTATCCGGGTTCATGAAGTGGAAGAACTCGCCATCGTTGTAGAGGTACTGCATATCGGTTTCTTCGATGTCGGCCAGCTCCCAGGAATCACCTGAGCGCAGGGTCTTTTCCAGCACGCGCCCGGTCTTGAGATTGCGCACCTTCAGGCTATTGGTGGCCTGCCCCTTGCCTGGCTTGCGATACTCATTTTCCAGAATGGAATAAGGTTCGCCCTCGATCAGCACCTTGGTGCCGGATTTCATTTCATTGGTGCTGACAGATGCCATGGCTCGGTACGCTCAATATCGTTGTGTTCCTGCCCGCAGCCCCAAGTGCATCAATCGCATCTTTTTTGGGAAACGACAGGAAAATGGTCAAAAATGTGGGCGCGAATGATAGCTGCTAGCCCCTCGACACGACAGACCCCCACCCCGGAGGAAGCGCCAAACTGGCAGGCAGCCCTGCGAGACGCGATCTCTAGTCCAGCGCAATTGCTGGAGTACCTGAGCATCGACCCGGCCCTGCCAAGTCTGGATTTTGAGCGCCTGCGCCAGTTTCCGCTGCGCGTTCCCAGAGGATTCGCAGCGCGCATGTCACGTTCTGACCCCCGTGACCCCCTGTTCCTGCAGGTCTGGCCCAGCCACCGGGAGGCCGAGGAGGTTGAGGGTTTCACGCTAGATGCCGTGGGCGACCTGGATGCCGCGCGCGGCGATGGGGTGATCCAGAAGTACGCCGGCCGAGCCTTGCTCATCACCACCGGCGCCTGCGCAGTGCATTGTCGCTATTGTTTTCGCAGGCATTTTCCTTACAGCGAAAACGCCTCCAGCCGCGAGCAATGGCGCCCCACGCTGGAGCGCATCGCAAAAGACACCAGCGTCAGCGAGATCATCCTTTCCGGCGGCGACCCGCTCTCCCTCTCCAATGAACGGCTGCGCGGCCTATTGTTCGCGCTGTCTGGGCTGAGCCACATCAAACGCCTACGGATTCACAGCCGGCAACCGATCGTGCTGCCCGAGCGTATTGACCAGGAGTTGGTGGACCTGCTCCGTGAGGTACCCCAGGACAAGGTCATGGTGGTTCACGCCAATCACGCCAACGAGCTTGACCATACGGTAAAACGGGCGTGCGAACTTCTAAAAAATGCAGGACTGACGCTGCTCAATCAATCCGTCTTGCTGCGCGGCATCAACGACAATTGCGAAGACTTGTTCAATTTGCACACTCGATTGTTCCAGTTGGGTATTCTCCCCTACTATCTGCACCTGATGGATCGTGTGCAGGGCGCAGCACATTTCAATGTCTCGGAAGCAAGAGCGCGCCAGCTGATGCAAGAGTTGATGGCCCGTTCACCGGGATACCTCGTGCCAAGACTGGCGCGCGAAGTTTCAGGCATGCCCTCTAAACAGTGGATTCAATGGTAAACAACCCACCGCCGTTCAGTACCACAAACCCGAGCGGGACAGCCGCGGTCTTGCTTGTGTTCACGCCTTTTGAGGAGAACGCCAAGCGCATCGAAAGTCACCTGCGCAACGCGGGCCACAAAGTACGCGCCGAATGGATCAAGGATCTGGCAGCGCTGGAAACCGAGTTGCAGCGCGCCACGCCCGATATCCTCATCGCGGCACACAACAACCCTGACATTTCGCTCAGGACGGTTGTCGAAACCAGTCGGCGGTTCTCGCCGGATTTGCCGGTACTGGGTCTGGCGGCAGAAATGACGGGCGAGCTGACGGCGGCTGCAGTCGCCACCGGGGCTCGCGATCTGGTTGCCGATGGCAGCCCGGAATCCCTGGCCCATCTCGAGAAGGTTTATGTGCGGGAGTTCATCGGCCACCGTAATCATCGAGAACTGGCCAGGGCACGCTCACTGCTTGCCGACTACGAATCGCGCTACACCCAGCTGCTCGAGGGCACAGGTGACGCCGTAGCCCACATCTACGAAGGAATTCTTTCTCAGGTCAATCCTGCCTTCGCAGCGCTGCTCGGCTACGAGGATGACGCAGACCTTGCCGGCATGCCAATGATGGACGTGGTGGCGAGCGATCATCAGACGGATGTGCGAGAGCACCTTAAGCTCGTCAACAAGGGCGATGCGGATGGTCAGACGCTCTATTGCGGCCTGGCGGGCAAGAATGGTGATGTCGTCATGGTCAGCGCGCAGCTCACGCGCGGAGAAGCTGAAGGCGAGAATTTCATCGAGCTGCTGATCCGCGCAGAATCTTCGCGGCCCAACGCAGGAACAAACACTACCAGCTCGGGACGCAGAGACTTCTTCTCCGCAATTGATGCTCCCGGCGATAACGCCATGCCGCGTGCCGCACTGTTTGTCCGGATTGATCTCATGGACGAACTCGAAGAACGCATTGGTCTGATTGATAGCGAGCTCATCGCCGGCAAGGTGGCCGAGGCGCTGCTCAGGCGTTTGAATGCCGACGATCGCCTGCATGTCTTGTCCAGCTGCGAATTCGGCATCTGCGTCGCACGCAAAGACGCGCTCGAATTCGAAAAGCTGGGCGAGAATCTGGTGAAGGAGCTTTCGACAGAGACCTTTACCGCTTCCGACATCGAAGCCAGCCTCACGGTCAGCATCTGTGTCTACCCCATCGGCAGCAGCGAAACAGCAGGCATCATCCTCAAGGAACTTGCCTCGGAAACCCGGCTGGTATCTCAAAAGGGCGGTAACCGTTGTTGCGTGCTTGGAGACACCGCCCAATCCAGTGCGCAAGAACGCGAAAGCGGCCGCAAAGCAGAAGCGATTCGAGAGGCCATTGAGCAGGGCAGACTCAAACTCGCTTATCAGACCATTGCCAGCCTCGAAGGTGACCCGCGACAGCACTTTGATGTGCTCGTGCGCATGGTCAATGAAGATGGCGTCGAGCTGCATGCCAGCGATTTCATCCGCACCGCTGAAAAGGCCGGCCTGATGCGCAGCATTGATCGCTGGGTGGTTTCGCGCGCCGTCAAGATTCTCAATAGCCGCGAAGAAAGCGACGATCACTCCATGCTTTTCCTGAAGCTGTCGGAAGACACACTGAAGGATTGCGAAGCGTTCCTGTCGTGGTTTTCCGATCTCACCAAGGATCGCAAGATCGGCAAGGACGAGATCTGCTTCGAATTTCAGGAGATCGTCGCCCAGAACCATATCCGCAAGGCGCGCCTGCTGACCCAGACGCTACGCGACGCGGGTGCCAGCGTGGCCTTAGAGCATTTTGGTATCGGCAGTGCCTCTGCCCGCACCGTTGAACACCTGCCAGTGAACTTCCTCAAGTTCCACAGTTCGTTCACGCACAGATTTGAAGATCAGGACATCCAGAAGAAGATGTCGGATCTGATGGAAATCGCCAAGCAGCGACGCATCAAGACCATTGTCAGTCACGTCGAGGACGCTAACGTCATGGCGCGCATGTGGCAGATGGGGATCAATTACATTCAGGGCTACCACGTTCAGGAACCCGAAGTGGTCATGCTGACCTGATCTGGCGTCCGGCCCTCAGACGCAGACCGTCAGTTGATCCATTTCCCGCTTACTTGACCGATGCCGATGCGGCTTTCAGGGCTGCAATCCGCTCCTCGAGCGGCGGATGCGTCATGAACAGTTTCTTCGCGCCAATGATGCCGAAGGCTTCGACGGATTCAGGCAGCGTGGACTGCGCCTGCCCTCTCTGAAGCCTTTCCAGCGCGGCAATCATCTTGCGCTTTCCGGCCAGGTGAGCACCGCCCGCGTCGGCCTTGAACTCGCGCTGTCTGGAAAACCAGCAGACGATCATCGTAGCCAGAACCCCGAACACCATCTGCAGGACCAGCACGCTGATGTAGTAGCCCGGGCCAACACCCCGCTCGGTGCGGAAGATGGTTCTGTCCACAAAATAGCCCACCACGCGGGACAGGAACATCACGAAGGTGTTGAGCACGCCCTGTACCAGCGTCAGCGTCACCATGTCGCCATTGGCAACGTGGCTGACCTCGTGTCCCAGCACCGCCTCGACCTCATCCTGCTGCATGTTGCGAAGCAGTCCGGTGCTGACGGCCACCAGCGCGTTGTTCCGGCTCATGCCGGTGGCAAAGGCATTGGGTTCGGCCGCATCAAATATAGCCACCTCCGGCATGCCGATACCGGCGGTACGCGCCTGGCGCTGCACCGTATTGAGCAGCCACATTTCTGATGCATTACTGGGCTCGGTAATGACTCGCGCACCGGTCGAACGTTTGGCCATCCACTTGGACATGGCCAGCGAAATGAAGGCGCCGCCAAATCCGAAAACTGCTGAAAAACCGAGCAAAGCTCCCAGATTCAGGCCGTTCTCGGTCAGGAAGCGATCAACTCCGAGTACCGATGCAACAACCGACAGCACCAGAATGACGGCAATGTTGGTCGCAATCAGCAGGAATACGCGTTTCATAGTCTCAGCACGAAGAAATAGGTCGACGATATTGTCGGGGCTGGCGGCGCAAGTTCAAGTACCCCTGCGCCACCCTGCCCGAACCTGGCAGAAATCAGGCCAGCATCATGGCCTCGACCGAGCGCAGACCCCGCGGGAGGTAGTTGCCGCGACTGGCGCGGGCGCCCACATAGGCATCCAGATCAGACGACTTGAGCGTGAGCGTGCGCTTTCCGCAAATCAGGGTCACGGCGCCGCTTGCCGGGACCACGGTACTGGCCACGATGCGATCCTGGTCACGTACCGAAATCAGCTTGTTGCCCTTGCCCTTGGCCAGTTCCGGAAGTTCTGAAATCGGGAACACCAGCAGGCGACCTTCGGCCGTGGCAATGACATAGCGATCTGTTGCCGGGTCATGGACGCGCGAGGGTTGCAGCGGCGTGGTCTTGAGCGTGATGCAGGCCTTGCCGGCTCGTTGCCGAGAAGCCATCTCGCCCAGCCGCACAACAAAGCCATAGCCTTCCTCTGAGCCCACTACATAACGCTCGTTCTCGTCGCCCAGCATCATCGCCACCATGCGCGCGCCAGCACCCAGTTCAAGCTTGGTTGTGACTGGCTCGCCCTGGGAGCGTGCAGAGGGAAGCTCCCTGGGATTCAGGGTGAAGCTGCGCCCGTTTGATCCGAGCAGGATCAGGGTCTGGTTGGACTTGCCTTGTGCATGCGCAAGATATTCATCGCCAGCCTTGTAGTTCAAGGCTGTGGGATCGAGGTCGTGCCCCTTGCCTGCACGAATCCACCCCGCCCGTGACAAGACCACCGTCATTGCTTCGGCCGGAATGATTTCTTCCACGGACATGGCCTGCGCCGGTGGCCGCGCCCTGATCAGGCAGCGCCGGTCATCACCATACTTCTTCGCATCTTCCTTGAGCTCTTCACCGATCAGCTTCTTGAGCTTCTCGTCATCGCCCAGCAACTCTTCCAGGCGCTGACGCTCTGCCTTGAGTTCGTCCTGCTCGCCCTGGATGCGCATTTCCTCGAGCTTCTGCAGGTGCCGCAACTTGAGGTCGAGAATCCATTCAGCCTGCACATCAGAAAGCGCGAAGGTGCTGATCAACTTGGCCTTGGGGTCTTCCTCAAAGCGGATGATGCGAATGACCTCATCGATATTGAGGTAGGCAATCATCAAGCCTTCAAGAATATGCAGGCGATCGTTGACCTTGTTGAGTCGATGATTGAGCCGCCGGGTCACGGTCCTGAAGCGGTATTCCAACCACTCGGTCAGGATGTCTTTCAGGTTCTTGACCTGTGGCCGCCCGTCCAGCCCGATCATGTTGAGATTGACGCGAACGCTCTTTTCCAGATCGGTTGTTGCAAACAGATGCGCCATCAGGCTCTCTGCATCCACTCGGTTGGATCGCGGAATGATGACAACGCGCGTCGGGTTTTCGTGATCTGACTCGTCGCGCAGATCTTCCACCAGCGGCAACTTCTTGGCCCGCATCTGCTCGGCAATCTGTTCCTGGATCTTGCTCGGCGATACCTGATGCGGCAGCGCGGACAGGATGATGTGGCCGGTCTCCTCGTCGCGCTCCCAGCAAGCACGCGTCCGGATCATGCCGTTACCGGTCTGATAAACCTTGAGCAGGTCATGCGGCTCTGAAACGATCTCACATCCGGTCGGGAAATCCGGCCCCGGCACCATCTCGAACAGCGTGTCGATGTGCGCGTTGGGAAACTTCAGAAGGTGCAGGCAGGCCTTGACCAGTTCACGCAGGTTGTGTGGCGGAATGTCCGTTGCCATGCCCACCGCAATGCCCGTGGTGCCATTGACCAGCACATTGGGAAGACGCGCTGGCAACAGCTTGGGCTCATCCATGGTGCCGTCAAAATTGGGCGACCAATCCACCGTGCCCTGCCCGAGTTCGGCGAGCAGGCTCTGTGCGTAGATGCCAAGCCGCGACTCGGTGTAGCGCATTGCAGCGAAGGATTTAGGGTCGTCCGGCGAGCCCCAGTTACCCTGGCCATCCACCAGCGGATAGCGATAACTGAAAGGCTGGGCCATGGTCACCATGGCCTCGTAGCAAGCCGAGTCACCGTGCGGATGGAATTTGCCGATGACATCACCCACCGTGCGCGCAGACTTCTTGTGCTTGGCTCCCACACCAAGGCTCAGTTCGGACATCGCATACACGATGCGCCTTTGCACCGGTTTGAGTCCGTCCGCTACATGCGGCAGGGCTCGGTCCAGAACCACGTACATGGAATAGTCGAGATACGCTTTCTCGGCGAACTCGCGAAGGGGAATGCGTTCGGTATCGTAGGTCTGCATGCGACTCAATTGTCTGTATTGGACGCCACGCGGATTGCGCGGGCGTCACTCATTCCAAAGGATAAATGGAGGAATGTTTGAAAAAACATTCCGGCCTTCTCAATCAGGCGACTTCGACCATACGCGGACGATGTGCCATGCCAAAACCATGACCGTGCTCCAGCAGGTATTCCAGCCACTTGCCGAGCATCATGTTGCGCCGCCATTGACCGCCGAGAAACTCACCGGCCTTGGGGTCACCCTCTACCTGTGCCTGCCACGGCGGGCGATGACTGCACTCAAGTGCTTCTGCAACACCCGCATCACGATAGGCACGGACACGAATATCAGGCTGTCGGCGCACGCCAGCAGAATCAACAAACTCGTAGGTGATGCGCAAGGTCAAGGTGTAGCGGTCCCGCTCCATCACTTTCAGGTGGAGCGGGAAATCCGAATCGGAGCGTGACACGGCGTCCTCGAAAGGAACATCCAGTTCGGGAATCAGCCGCTGCAACAAGCGATAGTTGGCTTCGTACAACTCCATCAGGTGAGCAAGGTGCCGCGGCTTTCCGCAGCAGGGGCACAAAGCATGTTCAAGCTCTTCGATCATGTGTCGACTATCCCCAAGGCTGATGCCGCGCGCAAGTCTTGATTTTCCTGCATGGTCTGTAGCAAGAATGAAACCACGCCCCGGAGAAGTGAACGACATGGCACTGCGCGAAATCAGCTTCAAAGCCTTTGATGATCAGAAGCCGGGAACGGCGGGCCTGCGCAAGAAAGTCGCTGTATTCCAGCAGCCGCACTACCTGGAAAGCTTCCTGCAGTCCATCTTCGACCTCGACCCTGTCCTCAAGGGCGCCAGCCTTGTCATTGGTGGTGATGGCCGCTACCACAACCGTCAGGCCATTCAGACCGCAATTTCCATGGCCTCGGCCAACGGGGTGCGCAAGGTCATCGTGGGTCAGGCTGGCTTGCTTTCAACACCGGCCGCTTCACATCTGATCCGCGCGCGTGGCGCGGCCGGCGGTTTCGTCCTGACCGCCAGCCACAATCCGGCGGGCCCTAAAGGCGACTTTGGCATCAAATACAACGTTGCTGGCGGCGGTCAGGCGCCTGAAGCCCTGACAGACAGGATTTTTGACTACAGCAAGAACCTGAAGCGCTATCGTCTGTACGACCATGCCTCCGTTGATCTAGATCGCAAAGGACTGCAGTCGGTGGGCGACATGGATGTCGAGGTGGTGGACAGCGTCGACGACTACGCCGCGCACATGCAGACCCTGTTCGATTTCGATCGCATTCGCGCATGGTTCGAGGCCGGTCATCGCATGCGATTCGACGCTATGCATGCGGTCACTGGGCCATACGCGCAGAAAATTTTCGTCGACATGCTGGGCGCGCCATTGGACGCGGTCCAGAACGCTAGTCCGCTGGAAGATTTTGGCGGCGGGCATCCGGACCCCAATCTGATTCACGCCCGGCATCTGGTAGATCTGATGAATTCAGACCAGCCTCCTGATCTGGGCGCAGCCAGCGATGGCGATGGCGACCGCAACATGATTCTCGGACCCAATATTTTTATTTCACCGGGCGACTCACTGGCCATGCTGTGTGAGCATCTGGACAAACTGCCCGGCTACCGGCGCGGCCTCTCTGGCGTGGCCCGCTCCATGCCGACTTGCCGCGCAGTGGACCACGTTGCCAAGGCAATGCACATTCCCTGTTACGAGACCCCCACCGGCTGGAAGTTTTTTGCCAATCTGCTGGATGCAGACCGCATCACGCTGTGCGGCGAAGAGAGTTTCGGGACCTCTTCTATGCACGTACGCGAGAAAGACGGTGTCTGGGCGGTGCTGGCCTGGCTCAATGTCTTGGCCAGTACTGGCATGTCTGTCACCCAGATCGCGCAACAGCACTGGAAGCGTTTTGGCCGACACTACTATGTGCGTCACGACTATGAAGACTTGTCGAGCAGTATCGCAACACAGGTCATGCAACATCTCGCGGGTGAATTGAGTGACCTGCCCGGAAAGAATTTCGGCGATTACACGGTCACTACTGCTGATGAGTTTTCCTACCGCGATCCTGTCGACAGCAGCCTGGCCGTCAATCAGGGCCTGCGGGTAGTGTTCGGAGATGACGCGCGCATCATCGTCCGCCTCTCGGGCACTGGCACCTCAGGCGCAACACTACGCCTCTATCTGGAGCGCTACGAAATGCACGAGTCTGCGCTCAACTGGGGTACGAGCGATGCACTGGCGCCACTGGTCAGTATTGCGGAACAAATAGTGCAGGTGCGCCGGATCAGCCAGCGTTCGGCGCCGAGCGTCATCACCTGAGGGTTTTTCACCACACACAACCGCCAGACGATGCCGCTTGTCAGCTAAAGACCACTCCGAGCTTCGCCCGTGTTGAAGATCGAGGCTTCGCTTTATTGAAGGGATGACGCGATGATTGCCCCGGGCCATTCGTTGCTTGGCCGTACTCACATGAGACCGGCCCGTTGAGGATCAGAGTCACTCTGGGGACTTGTGGTCCTCGAACGCGATCTGGCACTCGGTGAGCGGCGAACTTTATCCACGCGTTTCTTTGCTGTCGGCAAACGCACTCTTGGATTCTCGATTCGTGCGCTGTCAGCAAGAGGGCTGAGCATGAAGCCAACGGACCAGACGCTTATCGAGAAGATGCGGATCACAGAAGTGGATATCGCTTCTCGAAAATCCCTGCTCGGCTTTGGAGACGATGACGTCGAAGCGCTCATCGAAGTGAAGTCCCTCATCGAGCAGCACATCGAAGAACTGGTTTCCGAATTCTATGCCCGGCAGACCAGCACACCGGAGATCGCGGCACTCATTGGAGACGCCGATACGCTTAGTCGCCTGCAGCTCGCGCAACGACGTTATGTGCTGGATTTGTTTGAGGGGCGCTACGGTCTGGAGTATGTCAATAACAGGCTGCGGATAGGCTTGGTACACAAGCGCATTGGCGTTGAGCCCAAGCTGTATCTATCAGCCGTACACCTGATCAGCTCACTGTTGGTAGACACCATCACGCTTCGCGCAGAACACAAGCCTCAAGCTGAAGCGGCGATCAGGGCCCTGTTCAAACTGATCAGTTTCGATGTGACCTTGATCTTTGAGACCTATATTCAGGGCATGGTGTCCGAAGTTGAAGTAGCTAGGAAAAAGACCGAGGAGTATGCACAGGCGCTGCAAGCCACGATCGTCGATCGCACCAATCAGCTGCGGACAGACGCACTGACCGGGCTGACTGCGCGTCGCTACCTTGATGAGGGTCTGGCCCGTATCCTTCAATCTGCACGCCGACGCTCTGAACCGGTGACGATCGTCTTCATCGACGTCAATGGCTTCAAGAAGATCAATGACAGCTTCGGTCATGTGCATGGAGACGAAGTACTAAAAGGCGTCGGACTGGCGCTGCGGGAAGTCGCACGCTCAGAGGACATCTGCTCACGATATGGCGGCGACGAGTTCTGCGTGGTTCTGAGCAACAGCACAACAGCCGACGCGGAGAAAAATTACTGCCAACGTGTACATGACTTGATTGCCCAAAGAATGCCTGGCGTGTCAGTCAGCATGGGGGTTGCGCAAACTGGGCCTCAGGAATTTCTGGACATCCCCAATCTCTTCAAAACAGCCGATGAACGCATGTACCAAGAGAAGGCCAAAACCCGCGCTGGCTTGTTACGCGCCGTTTGACTCGATCCTACTTGCCCAGCGATGCGATCAGGCTCTGCAGTGCTGACCAGTCCAGCACCGTAACCCCCAGCTTCTCCGCTTTGCGCAACTTGGAGCCGGCCGCATCGCCTGCCACCAGATAGTCTGTCTTGGCAGACACAGAACCGGTCACTTTTCCGGCATTGGATTCAATCAATGCTTTGACTTCGTCCCTGCTCACGGGCAGCGTTCCGGTGATGACAAACGTCTTGCCGGCAAGGGCACCGTCCTTGCTAACGACGCTCGCCGCTTCAAGCTCTACACCAGCGGCAAACAGCGCCTGCAGCAAGGCCCGGTGGGCATCGTCGGCAAACCAGCGAATCAGGGAGCGCGCAACTTCAGGCCCGACATCCTCGATCTCCCTGAGTCTTGGATACCGATCCTTGTCCTTGATGTCCGGATCGTCCGCCGTCTTGGCATCTTCCTCACTGGCCTGAATCAGCGCGTCAAACGTTCCAAAGTGCTCGGCGATGGTCCTTGCAGTGGACTCACCCACCTCGTTGATCCCCAATGCATAAAGCAATTTAGCGAATCGCGTCTTGCGCGATTTATTGATTGCATCGACCAGGTTCTGGGCCGATTTTTCAGCCATTCTGTCGAGTTCGACAAGCTGTTCGACGCGCAATGAAAACAGGTCCGCAGGGTTGGCCACCAGCTTCGCCTCGATGAGCTGCGACAGCATTTTTTCGCCAAGACCTTCAATATCCAGAGCGCGGCGCGACACGAAGTGTTGCAGACCGCCAAGCAGTTGCGCCCTGCAGGTAAGTCCTGCCGTGCAAACCAGATCCGCCAGGGTTTCCGTCACAGTTTCGCCGCGAACCTGACGCGTTCGGGTAAGCCTTTCGACGGTTGATTTGCAGACCGGGCATTGTTGCGGTGACTCAATTTCCTTCGCGTCCTGCGGACGCTGGTCTGCGATGACTTCCTTGACCTCGGGAATGACATCCCCGGCGCGGCGCACAATCACGGTGTCGCCGATCATCAGTTGCAAGCGGCGCACATGATCCATGTTGTGCAGGGTCACGTTGCTGACGGTGACCCCGCCGACGAAGATCGGCTTGAGTCTGGCCACCGGGGTCAACGCACCGGTCCGGCCTACTTGGAACTCCACATTTTCCACGACCGTGATGGCTTCTTCGGCAGCGAACTTGTGGGCAATGGCCCACCGCGGCGCTCGCGAAACATTTCCCAGCTCATCGCGGCCGGCCAGATCATCGAGCTTGTAGACCACGCCATCAATATCGAACGCCAGTTTCGGGCGACTCATGCCGATACGCTGGTAGTAATCCAGACAACCGCCTACCCCGCGGACTCGTTCGGCCAACTTGGTGACGGGCAAGCCCCAGGCTTTCAGTTGCTGCAAGACTTCCCAGTGTGTTGCCGGTGCCTGCCAGTCTTCAAATGCACCCAAACCATAGACGTAAATGGACAAGGGACGCTTTGCCGTCAGGCGCGGGTCCAGCTGACGCAGAGAACCGGCCGCTGCATTTCTCGGATTGACAAAAACCTTGTCGCCGTTCTGCTCAGCTTGCTCATTCATACGCTTGAAAGCAGCAAGCGGCATAAAAACTTCACCACGAATTTCCATGCGCGCCGGAAACGCTTGCCCCGACGTATTGCCCTCTTCACGCAGCTTCAGCGGCAGACTTCTCAATGTGCGCAGATTGCTGGTGATGTCTTCACCACGCGATCCGTCGCCTCGTGTGGCTCCGCGAACGAACTCGCCGTTCTCATAGGTCAGTGATACGGCGAGCCCGTCCAGTTTGGGCTCCGCAATGTAATCCACTTGTTCCCGCTCAAGGCCCTCGCGCACACGGCGATCAAAGTCGTGGAGTTCCTTGTGTTGCTCAGCCGCGTCCTGAAGCGTGAGATCGCTGAAGCAATTGTTGAGCGAGAGCATCGGCTGAAGATGCTCAACTTCTGAAAAGCCCTCTGCAGGCGCGGCGCCCACTCGCTGCGTCGGAGAATCTGGCGTTACCAGATCCGGAAATTCCGACTCCAGATCCTGCAACTCCCGAAACAGCCTGTCGTACTCGCTGTCGCTTACGCTGGGCTCATCCAGCACGTAGTAACGATGATTGTGTTCGGCAAGCAGACTACGAAGCGTACTGGCGCGCGTCGCGGCAGCAGCAGCTCCTGTACTCATGCCAATCAGGCTCGTTTAGTGGCCGTGGCCCAGTCGTCCACTTCCTTGCGCAGCGCCTTTTCAAGTGCCTCATCCAGGCGCTCGCGACGAGCATCGTAGATATCGCACTTGAGCTTTGCAGCAAGCGCTCGGGTAGCAACCAGCATATCGTCCAACGCGACTGCGGGCTGCACTGGACCGGGCAGGCTCAGCACCACGGTCAGGCCCTTTGTCGAAAACGATTCAGCCTGCTCCGGAATGAGCGTACCCGGCTTCAGCAGGCTGCTCACCGAGAAGATAATCCTGCTTCCGATGGTGCGGTGATAAACCTGACCTTCGCCGAAAGCCAGGCCTTGTTCGCGCAGGGCATCGTGCAACTGCGGCCCGAGAATGTCGGTTTCTTCAGTAGGCGCCACGATCAGGGCAATGAGTTTTTGTTCATCAGCTGCCGCGGTCTGGCCGGTTGCCGATTCCTGACGCGGAGTATCCGGCTCTGCCTTGCGTCGTGAAACCGGCGCCTGGCCGGGCAAGGGATGAAGCAGGGTATTCATGGAAGAATCCGGCGGCTCACGCACCGCGCTTGTCCCGTGCGTGGATGCATCTTCGTACTCACCATTTGCACCGCGAGTGCGCTTGCGGCCCACACCATATTCATCAAACTCGCCATCAGGCGGCGGGCTCAGAAGGTCCATCTGATTGCCCGATGATTCGCGCTTGCTGAACAAGGTGTGCTTGTCTTCGGCGTCGCCGATGTTGGCACCCGCCCGGCGACTCAGAACATACAGCGCCACGACCAGCACGACGCAGACGATCAGCAGTGCCCACTGCAATTCGCCCATCATTAACTCCTTAGGTAGTTGGTTCGGTTTGCATTTCGGATGCGACTCCCGGATCAGACTTGCCAGTCAGCTCCACCGCCTGCTGCACGTCAACACTGACCAGTCTGGATACACCCGGCTCCTGCATGGTGACGCCGTGCAACTGCCCGGCCAATTCCATCGTCAGCTTGTTGTGCGTGATGATAATGAACTGCACGTTCTCGCTCATCTCGCGTACCACTTCACAGTAGCGCGCCACGTTGGCGTCATCCAGTGGCGCATCCACTTCGTCCATCAGACAGAACGGCGCAGGGTTCAACTCAAACAGTCCGAGCAGCAAAGCCACTGCCGTCATCGCCTTCTCACCACCGGACAACAACTGGATGGATGAGTTGCGCTTGCCGGGTGGCCTGGCCATGACGCGAACGCCGGTGTTCAGCAGGTCATCACCGGTGAGTTCCAGATAGGCCTCACCGCCGCCAAACAATTTGGGGAAGCGATCCTTGAACGTGCCGTTGACCCGATCAAAGGTTTCCTTGAAGCGCTCCTTTGTTTCGGTATCGATCTTGTGAATGGCGTCTTCAAGCGTATCCAGAGCGCCGGTAAGGTCGTCGTACTGCTCGCCCAGATACTTCTCGCGTTCTTCGGCTTCTTCAAGTTCCTGAATCGCGGCCAGATTGATGGCACCCAAGCGATCGATCCGGCGCGCCATGGAGGCAATTTTTTCTTCCCATTCCTGTGCGCTGGCTTCTTCGGGCAGGGCTGCGAACACGGCATCTCGCTCGAAAGAGCCTTCGAGACAGGCTTGCTCCAGCTGCTCCTGGACACTCTCCCTGCGGGCGCGCATGTTTTCGAATTCGATGCGGGCCTGTTGCAAACGCTCTTGCGCTGCATCCTTGGCAGTTTCGGCCTCGCCAAAGGCCAGTGCGCCCTTGCCCACCGCCTGCTCTGCCGCCTCTACCGCGATGCGCGCAGCATTAAGCAAGCCCTTGACGCTCTCGACCGATGCACGAGCGGCCTCGGCCTCAGCCTGCTGCTGTTCCAGCGGCGCATCGAGCTCGCTGGCTTCCTCGGCGCGGGCCGCGCGATCGGCGACCAGTTTTTCTCGACTGATCTGAGCTTCCTGCGTGCTCTGGTTCAGCGCCTCGGCATGGCTCTTCTTGGCCGCGAGCTGAATCTGAACCTGGTTCTCGTTTTGCGCGGCTTGCGTCAGGAGCGCCCGATTACGGGTTACCGCATCGCGGCTGCGCACCAGCGACTGCTGATGCTGGACCCGCTCATCACGAAGCCTCTGCGCAACGGTTTCCAGATTGCTGAGCTTTTCGCGCGATGCCGCCAACTCCTGGGCCTGCTGATCGCGCTGCACCTTGAGCGCTTCAATATCCTTGACCAGGTCCGCGATGCGGCTCTGGGTCTGCTCCAGGCGAACCGCCTGTGCCTGGCGAAAGGCCAGTCTCTGCGCCTGACGGCTTCGTGCCTGGTCGAAGCGCGCTGCCACTTCACGGCGCTGCGTCTCGGCCTGCTGCTGGCGCGCGCGCACATCTTCGAGTTCGACTTCACGCTTGGAGATTGCAGAGGTCAGTTCTTCGACCTGCGCCTTGAGCTGCTGGATCAACTGCTCGCGCGCAATCACACCTGATTGTGCTGCGTCCGTTCGGGGCGCCCGAATCCAGTCGCGACCGCGCCAGACACCATCCTGGGTCACAACCGATTCGCCAGCTCGAAGCGTCGCAACGCGTTGTGCGGCTTCCTGCGCGTTATTGGCGCAGTAGACGGTGGCCAGGAAATCACTGACGGCAATGGGGCCACGAACCTGTGCAGCAAGGGAATCCTGCGCAACTTCAGCTTGTGCGTTGCGCGCGTCCAGCAGCACCACGCCGGCCTTGGGCCACTCCTGCTGGGACTGGAATCGCGCCGCATCTTCAACTAGCGGGGCCTGAAGCAGGCCTTCCAGCACGTGCTCAACCGCCGCTTCCCAGCCCGCTTCAACATTTAGATGCTGAGCCAGACGCGGTTTGCCCTGCAGGTCACGCTGGCGCATCCAGTTCGCCAACTCTGCATCATCCTGGCGCAGCGCTGCCTGCTGCAGGGTTTCAAGCGACGACAAACGGCCCTTGGCAGACTGAAATTGCTGGCGTGACTCGTGCAGACCGCCATCCAGCGCGGCGCGCTGTTCGCGCAAACCTGTCAGGTCCCGGTCAATGGTCTCTAGAGTGCCCTGGTCCTCGGCCAGCTCTGAATCCAGGCGCTTGAGATCGGCATCTGCCTCAAACAGCGAACTCTGAATGGGCCCGGCGTCCAGTCCGGCGCTTTCCGCAGCAAGCCGCTTGTGGCGCTCTTCCAACTGGAACTGAGCCCGCTCCAGACTCTGCACGCGGACACGTTCACCTTCCGTGTCAAACAGCGGCTGCTCGGATGCGGTGCTGAACTCGTCCCACCGGGTCTGCTCGGCTTGCGCAGCCTCTTCGGAGCGCTCCAGATTGGCTTTGGCTTCCTGATGATCGCGCTGAGCGCTCTCAATCTGGCTTTCGAGATTCTTGACCTCTTCCAGTGCCTGCTCCAGGCGTGCCTGATCCTGCTCACGACGCCGGTCCAGATCAACCAGCGTCCGGTCCAGTTGTTCGATTTCCCTCTGCTTGAGTGCACGCAACTGTTTGGCGTGACCCAGTTCCTGCTCCAGTCGGCTGGCATTGCCTTCTGCTTCAAAAACCTTGCCTTGCTCTAAGCTCAGCGCCTGCTGCGCCTCGCGGCGGCGGCCTTCGGCCCCTTCGCGACCCTGAGAGGCGGCGGCAACATTGGCCCGCGCCTGCTCAAGCGCCTGTTCCAGCTCTTTTATTTGTGCTTCATGCGACTGCGCATCGGCATCGAGGCCGCGCTCCCGAAGGGCCAGAACCTCCGCCTTCAGCGTGCGTTCCTGCTGTTTGAATTCCTTGTACTTTTCTGCATTTGCAGCTTGTTTGCGCAAGACCTCAAGGCGCGCAATCAACTCCGAGCGCATGTCATTGAGGCGAGACAGGTTCTCGCGCGTCTGGCGAATACGAGATTCGGTTTCCTTGCGCCGGTCCTTGTACTTGGAAATACCCGCCGCTTCTTCGAGCCAGGTGCGCAATTCTTCCGGGCGCGCCTCGATCATTCGCGAAACCATGCCCTGCTCGATGATCGCGTACTGGTTCTTGCCACCCAGGCCGGTACCGAGGAACAGATCAGTGACATCTCGCTTCAGGCACTTGCGACCGTTAAGGAAGTACTGCGAGTTGCCGTCGCGGGTCAGCTCACGGCGCACCGCAATGTCGGTATAGGCCGCGTAGGCCCCACCAATCTGGCCATCACTGTTATCAAACTGGAGCTCGACGCTGGCGCGACCCACCTGCTTGCGGGTTTTGGACCCGTTGAAAATGACATCGTCCGAGTCTTGTGTTCGCAGCTGCTTGCCGCTGGTTTCGCCCAGCACCCAGCGCACGGCATCAATGATGTTGGACTTGCCGCAGCCGTTAGGTCCCACCACGCCGGTCAGATTGGTCGGCAGCGGGAGCTGGGTAGGATCGACAAATGATTTGAAGCCGGCGAGCTTGAGTCCGGATAGGCGCATTCGGATTTTTAGGATGAGTAGCGCGGTAGCGCGGGCGGCGAATCGCGTAGTGTAAATTAGCGCGCTGAATTCCCCTACCCATCTGCCCGTCAAAATTCTCCATGCCCAAGCAGCCCAGCAAGAAACTGGAAACCTTTGCCAACGCCAATCCGGAGCGCGACTACCTGATTCGCATGAGAATTCCGGAATTTACCTGCCTTTGCCCCAAGACCGGACAGCCGGATTTCGCAACGCTGTATCTCGAATATATTGCGGACAAACGCTGCGTTGAGCTCAAGGCTCTGAAGCTTTATATCTGGAGTTTCCGCAACGAAGGCGCCTTCCACGAGGCCGTCACCAATCAGATCCTGGATGAGCTGGTCGCTGCTACCCGCCCGCGTTTCATGCGCCTCACCGGCGACTTTGGCGTTCGCGGCGGCATCTATACCCATGTGGTCGCTGAGCACCGGGACGCCAAATGGTCGGGAGATGTGCCGCTGGCGCTTCCCCCCGGGGACTGGGCACGCCAATAGCCCGAATCGGCCGGCTGGGCCGCGGCCTGAGGGGCTGCCGGCCAGTGCCTCAGACTGACAAGTCGGCAATCAGGGCAGCGCGCACCTGATCCCCAATAATCTGCTCGATATTCATGTGGGCATGGGTAATACCAAAGCGTAGCTCCATGCCTTCCTGCAGCAGCCGGATGGCCGCGTCGTCGAGTTCAAAACGCATGAAGTGGACGGCGGAGGTCTTGGTTTCGTTCTCTCGCTCCATGTCTTCGTCGGCAATGGCGTGAATGCGCGGCAAGTCACCCACCTGCACCCAGACCTGACGCTCTACCCCGCGCAGATCGACCAGCTTTTCAGCACGTACACGCTCATCTTCGTATTCGATGAGCATCGTCGCCTTCCAATTGCGACCATCAGGGATCAGCGGATTGTAGGAGTCCAGCTCTTCCTGAATGGCATCGCGCTCGAAAATCCGCTCGATGCGCAGCATTTCCTGAATCTGGTACTGGATGGTCAGGCGATCTTCAAACAGCAAAGTGACGTGATCGCCCAGGTGCAATTTGCGATGACGCTTGTGTGCAAGGACCTGCTTCTTGAACTCCGGGCGTTGCTGCGCGTAATCCTCGAGTTTCCACAGGTCATCGATCTGAAGTTTGTTCATGTGATTCTTTCCAATCTGATCATTCAGATTCCGTAAGCCTGCCGCAGCAGACTGATCGGATGCAGCGCCGGTTTGGAGCCTCCCATGCCGTGCGCAATGTGATCAGCCGCCATCGGGCAATCGCTGGTGACGTAGTCGACATTGGCACTCTCGACGCGACGCACCACGGGCTTGAGAATTTTCATTGACAGCTCATAGGTCTCATCGCGCACGCCATAAGTTCCGTTGTGCCCGGAACAGCGTTCGATGAATTCGATCTCGGTGCCGGGAATCAAGGACAGAATGTCCTTGGTCTTCGGCCCCACGTTCTGTACACGCTGATGACAGGGCGCGTGATAAGCGAGCTTGCCCAGTTCGGATTTGAAATCCGTGTTGAACAGACCGGCCTTGTGTCGATACATCAGGTATTCAAAGGGATCAAAGATGTTTGCCCGGACCGCTTGTACCTGCTCGTCGTCAGGAAACATCAGCGGAATTTCCTGCCTGAACATCAGTACGCAGGATGGAATGGGCGCCATGATGTCCCAGCCTTCGCTTACGGCTTTGGCAAGAATCGGCAGGTTGAACTGCTTGAATTTCTCGACTGATTCGAGATCACCGAGTTCGAGCTTGGGCATGCCGCAGCATTTTTCCTGCTCGATCAGTTTGACCTCGATACTGTTGTGGCGAAGCACGCTGACAAGGTCCTCCGCGACCTGCGGCATGTTGTACTCGCCGTAACAGGTCACAAACAGCGCGACCTTGCCACGCGATCGGCCGGCTTCACTCACGGCACCGGAAGTATTTTCTGGCAGCTTGTTGATTCGCTTGTGTGCGGTGTTGCTGTGGTAGACCGGCACATGTGCCTCGGGATGAACACCGAGCACGTTCTTGACCAGCTTGCGCATGGCGGGACTGCGGTTAGTGGCATTGACCGTTTCGGTCACCACCGGAATGCTCGCCAGCCCGCCAATCGCGCGCGTATTGGTCAGCATCTTTCGTGATGCGCCGACTTCACCCTTCTTGAACTGCACCGCCTTGGCTCGCAGCATCAAGTGCGGGAAATCCACATTCCATTCGTGCGGCGGCACATACGGACACTTGACCTGGTAACAGAGATCACACAGATAGCACTGGTCAACCACCTTCCAGTAATCCTGTTTGTCGACGCCATCGACTTCCATGGTGGAGGACTCATCCACCAGATCAAACAACACGGGAAAAGACTGGCAAAGGGAAACACATCGACGACAGCCATGGCAGATGTCATAGACGCGCTCCAGTTCCTTGAACAGGGGCGCTTCGTCGTAGAAGGCCTCCGTCTTCCACTCCAGAGGATGGCGTGTCGGCGCGCTGAGTCCGCCCTCACCTGCTTTTGGATTCGAGGATTCACTCATTTTTCAGGCTCCTGAAAGCACGACGCCGGGTAAAACCCGGCGTCGCTTCATACTTTAGGTCAGCTCGTACCTCAGGCCATCTCGTTCAGGGCCTTGGTAAAGCGATTGGCGTGGGAGCGCTCAGCCTTGGCGAGTGTCTCGAACCAGTCTGCTACCTCGTCATGACCTTCGTCGCGGGCCGTCTTGGCCATGCCCGGATACATGTCGGTGTATTCATGGGTCTCACCGGCAATAGCTGCTTTCAGGTTATCGCCCGTCGAACCAATGGGCAGGCCGGTCGCGGGATCACCGCAGGATTCAAGATATTCAAGGTGACCATGCGCATGCCCGGTCTCACCTTCAGCGGTGGAGCGAAATACGGCAGCGACGTCGTTATAACCTTCCACGTCAGCCTTCTGCGCAAAGTACAGATAGCGACGATTGGCTTGTGACTCACCCGCAAATGCGGCCTTCAGATTCTCTTCGGTCTTTGACCCTTTCAACGCCATGGCTTGCTCTCCTTGAATAATCAGATGGCTTGCAGATACCGCTATTGAGCCTGAAGAGTACGCTGCCCCGCAGCAGAGTCAACGCAATTATTTTTATCTTGCCGATAGGTCGATGCTATTGGCGCAATAGCCTGCGCGAAGCCACGGGCAGTCAGACAGCCGTGCTGCCAACGTCGGTAAAGCCGCGCAAATGGGCCAGGGTCAGAAACGGATCTGACATCACACCGCGAAACGGCTTGGCCGGCTGGTCCGGATCGCCGCAACCATCCAGCACCATGACTGCATCCGAGAAGTCCTGACCTTCAGTATTTGAGTTGGTGGTCACCACGGTAGCGACGCCAGCGGCGTGCGCAGCGCGCAGGCCAATATCCGAGTCTTCAAGTGCCACACATTCGCTGGCCTGCAACCCCAGTTTTTTCAGCGCCAGGAGATAGGTATCTGGAGCAGGCTTCTTCGCGCTGACGTCTTCACCGCTGACGACCAGATCAATACGATCAGCCAGATCATCTCCGAGGCCGTAACGCAAAACCGGGCGAAGGCTGGCACGACTGGCATTGCTCACCAGCGCCACGTTGATTCCCGCAGCATCCGCCTCTCGAATCAGGCGTGCGACGCCCGGGCGCAAAGGGACCAGCCCCATGCGCAGGTAACGTCGGTAGTAATGCGATTTGAGCTTGTGAACCTTGGCAACCCAAGCGTGCGGATCTGACGAATAGTCCGCCGCGTGCTCGCCGAGTTCAGGTTTGTAGTGGCTAACGTAGTGAAGCAGCCGCTCCTTGCCACCCGGCTGTACCAGCAGCCGTCGATACAGCTTCGGCCCCCAGCGAAAATCCAGGCCGAGCTTCCGGAAAGCTCTGTTGTAGGCCGGCCGATGACCGTAACGCTCGGTATCGGCAATGGTGCCATCTACATCCAGCAGTAGTGCTCGCAAACTCACGGGTTCCCCCAAGAATGCGGGTTGCCCTTGAATTGCGAATGCGGTGCCATGATCAACATGGGGTTACCTACGGCTGTGTGGTCAATATTGTACATCATCTATTTGTTAATCAGATACTTCCGCTTGTTATTTCATCTGCCATTTGAGACCTTTCGTCGACCTGATTGAAATTCCAACCGAATGGCTCACTACGTCGGCCGGTTTGCCCCCACGCCTTCTGGCCCCCTCCATATTGGTTCGCTGATTGCCGCACTCGGCAGCTTCCTTTGCGCCCGCTCGGTCGGCGGCGAGTGGCGCCTGCGAATTGACAACCTGGATACCGCAAGGATCAGGCCAGAGCATGAATCCACGATTTATGCCCAGCTCGAGCGGCATGGCTTACATTGGGATGGCACGGTCCGCCGGCAGAGCGACCAGCTTGAGGAGTATCTTCAAGCGCTTGTTTTTCTGAACAATAAGGGGCTTCTCTATTATTGTTCGTGCACACGTGCCGAGCTCAAGTTTCGCCTGCCGCAAGTTCAGGGCGAGGCCATTTATGACGGTCACTGTCGAAATATAGCGCCTGAGTCACAGGAAGCCGCGCTCCGCGTCATGCTCCCAGATTTACCTCTCCAGTTTGCGGACAGATTCCTCGGCACCCAATCCTGCGCACTTGTGAAGCAGGTTGGCGACTTCGTCGTGCGCAGAAAGGATGGCCAGATCGCCTATCAATTGGCCTGCGCTGTAGACGAGCTATCCATGGGCATCACCGACGTCATTCGCGGAGCCGACCTCGTAAGTTCCAGCTTTCGCCAACTGTTCCTGATTGACCAGCTCCAGGGCGTCCGCCCCCGCTATGGTCACCTGCCTCTGGCTATGGACGAGGCAGGTCGAAAACTCAGCAAGCAGAACCATGCACCATCTCTGGACATTGCCACGCCCTCAGAAAATCTGGCACAAGCCCTGGCACACCTGGGCCAGCCCTGTGAGGATCAGCGCGCGAGTCCGCAAGACATCCTTGCCTACGCAGTAGATCACTGGCGACCAGAGTCGTTGGTTTCGCAGACTGCGTCCGGTGCTCTTGACTAGCCACGCCTCACCAGAAAATAACGCAATACCCCGGAACTCAACCGCATGCGACGCCAAGGCCGTTACGGGAGCGGTCGGATTCTGGCACTCTTGGCGCACTGCAACATGGTTATCGGCATGAGTGATTTGCGCGTTCTGAAGAAGTACCCCAATCGTCGTCTGTATGACACTGAGATCAGTCGTTACATCACCTTGGAAGAGGTGCGGCAACTGGTTCTGAACGACATCCCTTTCCGGGTGGAAGATAAGCGCACGCAGGAAGACATCACGCGCAGCATTCTTCTGCAGGTCATTGCGGAGCAGGAACAAGGTGGCGACCCCATCTTCACCACGGATCTGCTCGGATTCATCATCCGCTTCTACGGGGACCCAATGCAGTCCAGCATCAGCCGTTATCTGGAGCTATCGCTACAGATGTTCGTCGACCAACAGAGTCACTTCGCCGACCAACTCAAGCAAAAGCTCGGACAGGCCCAGCAGCCGCTCCACGCGCTGAAGGATCTCGCTGAGCGACAAGTTCCGATTTGGCGTCTGGTGAGAAAAGAGTTCTTGCGGAACCTTTCCAGGTCGAAGTTGACCAAACGTGGCAAGGATGATGCATCCGAAACGGCGTCAACCGAGAAGTAGTCTGAAATAGCCTTTCAGGCATCGACCATCGGCCAGTAATTTTGGATCATCAACCACAACTCATTGATTCGCATATCTTTGTCATGATTGATTCGCATTGACCGAATCTGGACTCGCATTTATACTGCACTGCAACATTTTCTAGCCAAGAAAAAGGGCGTCCGAGACGCCCCACCGTAACTTGGTTTAATGCCTCCTCCAGAAAGGCCTAGGCCTTTCTCGCACTCACCCCCTTTCTAGGGGGTATTTTTTTGCTCCTGAAACCCTCTCCGGGATCATCAGTAGCGGATATGCGGTTGGCTGATTCTGCGTGAACCGCATCACATTGGCAACCAATGATTGCCAATGTGATGTGCAAATCCGGTCAGGCGACGTCCACAGCTTTCATTGAAAGGCGAATACGCCCTTGCTTGTCCACTTCCAGGACCTTGACGCGAACAACCTGGCCTTCCTTGACCACGTCTTCAACCTTCTCGACGCGCTGCTCGGCCAACTGCGAGATGTGAACCAGTCCGTCCTTGCCCGGAGAGATTGTGACGAAGGCCCCGAAGTCCATGAGCTTGGCAACTTTGCCTTCGTAGATGGCGCCAACTTCAACTTCCTTGGTCAAAGTATTGATGCGCTCGATAGCGGCATCTGCCTGAGCCTTGTCGACCGCCGCCACCTTGATGGTGCCATCGTCGTCGATATCGATGCTGGTGCCGGTTTCTTCGGTAATCGCGCGGATGGTGACACCGCCCTTACCGATGACATCACGAATCTTGTCAGGGTTGATCTTGATGGTGGTGATGCGCGGCGCCCAAGGAGACATTTCTTCACGAGCTGAAGACAGCACCTGATCCATCTGGTCAAGAATGTGGAAACGCGCTTCCTGCGCCTGTGCCAGCGCCTGCTTCATGATTTCACCATTGACGCCGGTGATCTTGATATCCATCTGCAGCGCGGTCACACCGGTTCGTGAGCCGGCAACCTTGAAATCCATATCACCGAGGTGGTCTTCGTCTCCGAGGATATCGGTCAGGACGGCGAACTTGCTGCCCTCAAGGATCAGACCCATGGCAACGCCAGCCACCGGCGCCTTGAGCGGAACGCCTGCATCCATCATGGCCAAGCAAGAGCTGCACACAGAGGCCATAGATGAAGAACCGTTGGACTCAGTGGTTTCGGCGACGACGCGAACGACGTAGGGGAATTCCTTTTCCAGATCCGGCATCACGCCAAGCAAACCGCGCTTGGCCAGGCGACCGTGGCCGATTTCGCGACGCTTGGGCGAGCCCACACGGCCTGTTTCACCGACGCTGTACGGAGGGAAGTTGTAGTTGAGCATGAACGGCTCGCGCGACTCGCCTTCCATGGCGTCGATCAGCTGTGCGTCCTTTCCGGTACCCAGGGTCACCACGGCCATCACCTGCGTTTCGCCGCGAGTGAAGATGGCAGAGCCATGTGTACGCGGCAGAACATTTGCGCCGATGCTGATCGGGCGAACAGTGCGCGTATCACGACCGTCAATGCGCGGATGCCCTTCGATGATGCGGTTGCGCACCACAATCGCTTCCAAGTCGTGGAATACGCTCTTAACTTTGTCAACCGGGAACTGAGGCGCCTCTTCCGGGCACAGGGCCGCAACGACTTTCTCACGAACAGCGGCAACGGCGTCCTGACGTTCCTGCTTGTCAGCAATGGTGTAGGCCTTGGCAACGTCGTCGCTGAAACCCTTCACGGCATCCATCACACCGGAATCGTCTGACAGCGGCTTCCAATCCCATTTCGGCTTGCCGGCCTGCGCCGTCAGTTCATTGATGGCCTTGATGGCCACCTGCATCTGCTCATGGCCGAACATCACGGCACCGAGCATCACTTCTTCTGAGAGCTGCTGGGCTTCGGATTCGACCATCATGACGGCTTCACTAGTGCCCGCAACTACCAGATCGAGCTGCGAAGTGGCCTGCTGTTCGCGCGTTGGGTTAAGCAGGTACTTGCCATCGGCATAGCCCACTTTTGCAGCGCCGATCGGCCCGGCGAAAGGCACGCCGGAGAGACACAGCGCGGCTGAAGCGCCAATCATTGCCGGGATGTCAGCATCAACCTCGGGGTTGAGCGACATCACCGTGGCGACGATCTGCACTTCGTTCAGAAAGCCTTCTGGAAACAGCGGCCGAATTGGTCGATCGATCAAGCGGCAAGTCAGTGTTTCGCGCTCTGAGGGTCGGCCTTCACGCTTGAAGAATCCACCTGGAATGCGGCCACCTGCGTAGGTGCGCTCCATGTAATCAACGGTCAGAGGAAAGAAGGACTGATCCGGGCGGGCTTCCTTCTTGGCTACCGCAGTAACCAGCACCACGGTGTCATCCATGCGCACAACGACGGTTCCGCTGGCCTGACGGGCGATATGTCCGGTTTCAAGCGTGACGCTGTGAGGTCCGTAAGGAAAGGTAACGGTTTTGGGCGTAGCGGGTAGCGCAGGGATTGCCATTATTTTCTGACTCGAATTAGATATTGCAAAGAAAGCGAAAAAAGATATTTAGTCGAACAAAGAAAAAGGGCGCAATGCGCCCTTTCTTTAAGTTCCGCCTAGCGGCGTAGGCCGAGATCGCCAATCAGTTTGGTATAGCGTGACTCGTCCTTGCGCTTCAGATAGTCCAGAAGGCTGCGCCGCTGGTTGACCATCTTCAGCAGTCCGCGCCGTGAGTGATGGTCCTTCTTGTTGCTGGCAAAGTGACCGCTCAAGTCGGAGATCCGTGCTGACAACAGTGCAACCTGCACTTCCGGCGAACCGGTGTCGTTCTTACCTTGAGCGTACTTCTGCACTACGCTCTGCTTTTGTTCTACCGAAAGAGTCATCTACCTGCGCTCCAAACCTGGGGAAATTTTGCTACAAAGCTCGTCATTCTAGCTGGCACAGCCAGCCGTCTCAAGCGAAAATCCGGCTGGATAGCCATTTTCGCGATACCAACTGACCCTCGGCAGATTGCCTGCCTGCCGCACACAGGCTTCCCTCGCCATCCACAATGGCAATATCGCCATCTAAATTGGGGGGAAGCGCTTCTGGCCAGCGGGCCGCTTGCCCTGATGCGAGCTTGGCCAACTGGCTGTCCGGAAGCGTAGCTTCTGGCCACTCGGGCACGGCCGATTTAAGCGGAAGCAGCTTGTCATCAAGGGCTTGCACCCCCTGTCCGGCCAACTCCTGAAGTACTTCCAAACTCAGCATAGAGCCTGCAGAAAACGGATCCACTCGGGTCCGCCTCAAGGCGGTCAGGTGGGCGACCTGCCCGACGGCGGCGGCGATATCTTCAAGCAGGGTCCTGATGTAGGTGCCCTTGGAACAGCGAACTGCAACCACGAGCTCGGCCTCATCGTAGGAAATCAGCTCCAGGTCGTGAATAACCACTTCTCGGGCCGCCCGCTCAACGGACTCGCCTTTGCGGGCCAGTTCATACAAACGCTGCCCGCCCTGCTTGAGCGCCGAATACATGGGTGGCACTTGTAGAATTCGCCCCAGAAACTGATCCCGGATCCGGGCAAAGTCGTCGAGACTCAGGCCGGATGGATCAGATGTCTGGACCACCTCCCCCTCGGCATCGCCGGTGAGAGTCTTCTGCCCGATTCGGGCGCGGGCCAGATACTCCTTGTTGGAGTCCAGCAGCAATCCGCTGAGCTTGGTCGCCTGGCCAAAGCAGATCGGCAGCATGCCTGTTGCCAAGGGGTCAAGACTTCCTGTGTGGCCCGCCTTGCGGGCCTGAAACAATCTTCGCACCTGCTGTAGCGCCTGATTGGAACTACAACCCAGCGGCTTGTCCAGCAACAGGATTCCGTCCAGCACACGGCAATCCGCGCGACGCACCATCAATCAGTCCTCAGGAATCGTTGGATTCGCCGCCATCGCCGCGATCACGCGCGTGGCCAGAATCACTGACCACCGCATCGCGGATCATCACGCTGAGGCGATCTGCATTCCGAAGCTGGGCATCTGCCCGAAAGCTCAGCGCAGGCACTCTTCGCAACTTGAGCCTGCCGCCAAGACCGCGGCGCAAGACAGGCGCGGCGCCATTCAGGGCCTTTACACCCTTTGCCAGATCCTCATCGCTCTTGAGAGAACTTACCAGGATGGTCGCGTTTCTCAGGTCTGGAGATGCCTCCACATGTGTAATGGAGATACCCGCGATACGAGGGTCTGTCAGCTCTTCATGGATCAAGGCCGCAAGCTCACGCTGCAGCTGGGTATTGATCCTTAGTTTTCGCGGAAACTCTTTCAAGAAATACTCTTACCCTGGATGAGCCGAAATGTGGACGCCGCCCTCGCAGGGGTTCCTGAGTCAATAATCTGCAAATCAGGCTTCGGCTTTGACCGTGCGCTTGACCTCAATACGGTCAAAACACTCGATCTGGTCACCAGACTTGATGTCGTTGTAATTCTTGACGCCGATACCGCACTCGGTACCTGCCTCAACCTTCTGAACGTCATCCTTGAACCGACGCAGTGATTCCAGCACGCCCTCGTAGATCACGGTCTGATCCCGCAACACGCGGATCGGCAAATTGCGCTGCACAGCGCCTTCGATCACCAGACAGCCGGCGATACTGCCCAGTTCGGACGAACGGAAAACATCGCGCACTTCCGCGATACCGACGATCTGCTCGCGCAACTCGGTGCCGAGCAAGCCGGAGATTGCAGCGGTAACGTCATCCAGCACCTGGTAGATCACCGAGTAGTATCGAACGTCGATGCCACTGTCCTGAATTCGCTTTCTTGCAACACTGTCTGCACGCACATTGAAGCCGAAAATGATCGCACGTGAGGCCAGTGCCAGATCAACATCCGATTCACTGATACCGCCGATGGTTGCAGACAGAACGTTGACCCGAATCTCTGCACTTGGAAGCTTGCGTAAAGCTTCGGCGATGGCTTCAGCAGAGCCTTGCACATCCGCCTTGATCATCAGGTTGAGCTGCTTGATCTCGCCCTCGTTCTCACCCATGCGGGCAAAAACCTGCTCCATGCGCACGGCCTGAGACTGCGCAATCTTGAGCTCGCGCTGCTTGTTCTCACGCAATGCGGCAAGTTCGCGTGCCTTGCGCTCGTCAGCCACAACCACGATGTCATCACCTGCCGATGGCACGCCGGACAACCCCAGAACCTGCACTGGAATAGACGGACCGGCTGATTTACTCGGCTTGCCGGCTTCGTCGAACATGGCGCGGACACGACCAAAATGCGAACCGGTCAGGACCACATCGCCCTGCTTCAGAGTGCCTTCGCGCACCAGAACAGTTGCCACCGGACCACGGCCCTTTTCAATGGAGGCCTCCACGACCTGTCCACGTGCCGGGACATCAACAGCGGCCTTGAGCTCCAAGACTTCAGCCTGAAGCAAAATGGCATCCAGCAGGTCATCAATACCTTCACCGCTTACCGATGACACACCCACGATCTGAATGTCGCCGCCAAACTCTTCTGAAATGACTTCTTCTTTCAGCAGTTCATTCTTGACCCGGGTGATATCCGATTCTTCTTTGTCGATCTTGGTGACCGCCACCACCATCGGTGCACCGGAAGCCCGCGCGTGCTGAATAGCTTCACGCGTCTGAGGCATAACGCCATCGTCTCCGGCAACCACGAGAATCACCACGTCCGTGACCTGGGCACCGCGGGCTCGCATGCGCGTGAAAGCCGCGTGACCTGGCGTATCCAGGAACGTGACGACACCCTTGTCGGTGGTGACGTGGTAAGCGCCAATATGCTGCGTAATTCCGCCCGCCTCGCCAGCGGCGACGCGAGTCTTGCGCATGTAATCGAGCAGCGAAGTCTTGCCGTGATCAACATGCCCCATGATCGTCACCACCGGCGGCCGCGCTTCTTCTTCGGCGTCATGGCGAGTGCCTTCAACGGCCTGGATCAAGCCCTCTTCGAGCTCACTACCAGTGACTGGCTTGGCCTTGTGTCCAAGCTCCTCAACCATCAGAACAGCCGTGTCCTGATCGAGAATCTGATTGATGGTGGCCATGACACCACTCTTCATCATGACCTTGATCAAATCGGTGGCCTTGACGGCCATACGATTGGCCAGTTCAGAAACCGTGATGCCTTCGGGAACCTCCACCTCTCGCACAATCGGAGCAACCGGCTTTTCGAACTGGTGCGCGTTATCAACGCGAACCTGCCCGGTCGGCTTGCGGCGCTTCTTGTCGCGCTTCCCGCCTTTGCCCTGCGCGACATGCAGCTCCTCGCGCTGACGATCACGACGATCACGATCACCACCTGATTTTTTGGCAGGCGATGCGGGTCCAGCCGGAGTCGCAGCCGGTTCCGGCGCGGCATTCTTCGCTTCGGCGGCTCGTCTCAGGTTCTCTTCCGCACGGCGGCGAGACCCTTCAGCCTCCATCTTCGCGCGATAGATCGGATCATTCTTGAGCCGCTCGGCATGCTCCTGCTTGGCCTTCTCAGCAGCCTCGGCGCTGGCCGCTGCCTCTGCAGCAGCCGCGGCTTCGGCTTCCTCGCGTTTGCGTGCCTCTTCTTCTTCGATTCGCCGGGCTTCGGCTGCCTGTGCTTCTTTCGCTGCCGCCGCTTCGCGCTCTGCCTCGGCTCTGGCTGCTCGCGCTTCTGCTTCGGCCGCTTCCCTGGCCAGATCTTCCTCTGTCTTCTGCGGAGGCGGCGGCGCCTTGAACACACGCTTCTTGCGCACTTCCACGCTCACAGTCTTGGACGGCAGACCGCGTCCGCCACCGAGCTTGAGCTCGCTGGTTTCCTTGCGCTTCATGGTGATGCGCCCAGATCCCGAGCCGCCCGCATTGGTGGACGCCCCCATCGGCCCACGCGTCTTCTTGCGCAGATAGTTCAGCAAAGACAGCTTGTCAGCGGATGACAAGGGCGAAGATGCATCTTCAGCCGACACGCCAGCATCCTTGAGCTGCGCTAGCAACTCGTCAACCGGACGCTTCAGTTCGTCAGCGAAATTCTGGACAGTAACTTTTGACATGTTTGCGTCGCGTTGTTCCGTATTTGGAGGTGATGGCTCAGGCGTAAACCTTGGTGCGAGCCGCCATGATGAGCGTCTGCGCTTCGGCCTCATCCATCTCGACCAGTTCCAACAACTCATCGGTTGCCAGATCCGCAAGATTCTCGGCGGTCACGACACCGGCAGCCGCCAGCCCGTAAGCCAGTTCTTCATTCATTCCTTCAACCGCCAGCAGATCTTCTGCCGGGGCTACATCTGCCGCGGATTCCGCCTTGGCGATTGCTTTGGTCAGCAGCACGTCCTGCGCACGGGATCGAAGCTCCTCGACAATGGCTTCGTCAAATTCTTCGATGTGCATCAGCTCTTCGTCTGGCACGTAAGCCACTTCTTCAAGTGACGTAAAGCCTTCGTCGACCAGCACAGATGCAACTTCCGCGTCCACATCAAGCTCGGTCATGAACAGCTCGAGAACGCCCTTGTTTTCCTCGTCTTTCTTGCTTTCAAGGTCGGCGGTGGTCATGACGTTCAGGGTCCAACCCGTCAACTCAGACGCCAATCGGACATTCTGGCCACCGCGGCCGATCGCCTGCGCCAGCTTGTCTTCTGCCACACCAATCGACATGGCGTGGGATTCTTCATCGATCACCACGTTCTCGACTTCGGCGGGCGCCATTGCGTTAATCACGAACTGCGCTGGATTCTCGTCCCAGGGCACGATATCCACTCGCTCGCCAGCCAACTCATTTGAAACGCTTTGGACGCGCGAACCGCGCATGCCCACACAAGCACCGACGGGATCAATGCGCTTGTCCTTGGCTTGCACCGCAATCTTCGCGCGCAGACCAGGATCGCGTGCTGCACCTTTGAGTTCAATCAGACCCTGCGCAATTTCCGGCACTTCCAATTCGAACAGCTGCATCAGCAACTGCGGCAGCGTTCTGGAAATAGACAACTGCGGGCCACGCGTCTGCGGGCCCACTTCGTAAAGATATCCGCGAATACGGTCGCCGGGCCGCACCGGCTCACGAGGAATGAGATGATCACGCGGAATGATGGCTTCGGAGCTGCCTCCCAGGTCGACAATTACCGAACCACGCTCGAGCCGCTTGACCAGACCCGTCAGCAGTTCGCCGACGCGATCCTTGTAAGCCTCCACAACCTGCGCGCGCTCGGCATCACGCACTTTCTGCACGATCACCTGCTTGGCACGTTGCGCCCCGATGCGCCCGAAGTCGATCGATTCGATTGGCTTCTCGATGACGTCTCCGACTTTGATATCCGGATACTCCTTGAGCGCGTAGGTCAGCTTGATCTCACGCTCGGGGAATTCGAAATCTTCGCTGTCATCCTCGAAAACAGTCCAGCGGCGGAAAGATTCGTAGTCGCCGGTTTCTCTGTCGATGGAAACTCGAATATCAGACTCATCACCGTGGCTTTCCTTGGTTGCGGAAGCCAGCGCAGCCTCCAGGGCCTCGAAAATGGTGTCTTTGTCGACGCCCTTCTCGTTGGAAACCACATCGGCCATCAAAAGAATGTTCTTGCTCACGCCTTGCCCTCGGGCCCGTTTAATGGACTGTTATTGATTGAGTAATCTGGAACCAAGCGCGCCCTGGCAATAGATGAGTACGCCAGTTCCACTTCGCCTCGCGCACTATCGAGACGCACGCCGTCAGCCGATGTCCCGCAAATTTTCCCGACGAATCGACGCTGGCCTTCCAGTGGAACCGCAAGATCTACTTTTGCCTCGCATCCGACAAACCGCTCAAAGTGCGCGGGCTTGGCAAGTGGCCTATCAAGCCCCGGCGAAGACACTTCCAGATCGTATGGGACTGTCACCGGATCCTCGACATCCAGCAGGGCAGCAACTTCCCGGCTGACCGCAGAGCAATCATCCAGCCCCACGCCCTGCTCAGAATCAATATAGATACGCACAGTTGCAGATCGCCCCTGAGGGAGATACTCCAGCAGAACCAGCTCGTATCCAATGGATTCGATCAGCGGCTCAATCAGCGTAATCAATTGATCTTGAAGCACCCGCTCTCCACTTGCCTGAAAAAAAGCGACACCAAATAAAAAAGGCCCACAAGGGGCCTGGAACCAAATCAATTTTGGTAGCGGGGGCAGGATTCGAACCTACGACCTTCGGGTTATGAGCCCGACGAGCTGCCAGACTGCTCCACCCCGCACCAGACAGACGAACATTATAGCGGGCTAGACGCCCTTACCGCAATTGAAACTCCCTGATTCTGGATAATTTAATTTCCAGAATCTGGTGCCGACGGAGGGACTCGAACCCCCACGGCTCTCGCCGCTACCACCTCAAGGTAGTGCGTCTACCAATTCCGCCACGTCGGCAAGGGGCGCGAATCTTAGCGACTCATTCTCACTTTGTCTCGCCCCAAGTGAAAAATTATTCTGGAACCTTGGGCGAACTGGCCTCCGGGGACTCCGCGCCAGCGGCCTCTGCCTCCCCTTGGGGCGCTTGCGCCGCTGAATCTTGTGCAGGCGGTGCCACCTCAGTGGCTTCCGACGAGGTCGATTCATCGACAACCGGCTCTTCGACTTCATCAGTTACCATTGAAGAACCACCCATGGTGTCAATCACGCTGGTGCTCTTGGGTGAGCGGTCACTGACCAGATAAGCCAGCGTCAAAGAGGCAATAAAGAAAGCCGTTGCGAGAATCGCGGTCAGGCGGGTCAGGAAATTAGCTGCGCCACGCGCACCAAATACCGTTCCCGAGGCCCCGCTGCCAAAAGCAGCGCCGGCATCAGCGCCTTTGCCGTGTTGAACCAGGATCAGGCCAATCAGCGACACCGCTACCAGAACCTGCACCACCACCAGAATCGTATGCATTTAAAGTACAACCTTCGAGAATTTGGATTTCCTACGCCTGCGCCGCCCGACAGATACCGAGAAAATCCTCGCTCTTCAGGGAAGCACCGCCGATCAGCCCTCCGTCGACATCGGCACCGGCGAACAGCTCAGCCGCATTGCCCGGCTTGACGCTTCCGCCGTACAGGATCTGCACGGAGCCGCCTATCGTAGCATTGCGCTGTGCAATCAGGCCACGCAGGAAGGCATGCGCATCCTGTGCCTGCTCCGCGCTGGCTGTGCGTCCCGTCCCGATAGCCCACACCGGCTCATAAGCCACAACCAGATTGTCAAAGGCTTCCACCCCCACCAGATCCAACACTGTTTCAAGTTGTTGCTTGAGAACATCTTCGGTTTGCCCACCATCTCTTTGTTCAAGCGTTTCACCGACGCAAAGCACCGGGGTCAGGCCCAAAGCCTGGGCAGTCCGCACCTTAGCGGCGACCAATTCATTGGTTTCACCGTAGAGAGAACGGCGCTCGGAGTGACCGACGATCACATGCGTTGCGCCCAATTCGCTCAGCATTTGGCCGTGCATTTCTCCCGTGAAAGCGCCAGGCTTGTTCTGATCACTCAGGTTCTGGGCTCCCAGCTTGATGGCACTGCCGCCAATCAAGTCCTTCACCTGCGGCAGATATCCAGCTGGCGGGCACACCAGCACTTCGACGTCAACGCATGCGGACAAGCCCGCCGAAATACCGGCAACGAGCTCGGCATTGGCAGCGAGACTGCCATTCATTTTCCAGTTTCCAGCAACCATGTAACGACGGCTCATACTGTTCTTCTCCTTGAATCCATGTTCTGTAAATGCTCAGGTCGACAGGGCGCGGACCTGATCTGCAATCGTTTCGGCAGCCTCTCGGGTTTCATCTTCTTCAAGGGCCTCAACCATCACTCGGATGAGAGGCTCCGTGCCGGAAGGCCGCAACAATACCCTGCCCCGTTCGCCGAGCCGAGACTCGACCTGCTTCACCGCTGCTTGTACCTGGGCCGATGACATCACCGAATCTGCTGAAGTTTCCAGGCGAACGTTAATCAGGACCTGCGGAAACTTCTTCATCCCTGCGGCCAATTCGCCCAGTGTGCGCCTGGCTTCGACCATAGCCGCCAACACCTGCAGTGCCGTAATGGTGCCATCACCACTGGGCGCGCGGTCCAGGCACAAGGTATGTCCGGATGTCTCTCCACCGAGTTCCCCGCCGCCGGCTTTGAGCATCTCCATGACATAACGATCCCCGACCTTGGCGCGCTTGAAGGGCACACCCATGCCGCCCAAAGCCTGCTCCAGGCCAAGGTTTGACATCAGAGTTCCTACAACCGGCCCATGCAGTCGCCCGGCCTGCTGACGCGCACGGGCAATGATGTAGAGAATTTCGTCGCCATCCACCAGCGTTCCATCACCGGTCACCATCAGGCAACGGTCAGCGTCACCGTCTAGCGCGATACCCAGATTGGCACCCGTTTCAATCACCTTGAGCTTGAGCCCTTCCGGATGCGTCGAGCCGCAGTCGCGGTTGATGTTGAATCCGTCTGGCGCATTGCCGATCACGATCACTTCCGCGCCCAGCTCCGCCAAGGCTGCCGGCGCGGTTTTGTATGCAGCGCCGTTTGCACAGTCCAGCACAATTCGCATGCCCTTGAGACTGAGATTGACGGGAAAGCTGCTCTTGCAGAACTCGATATAGCGGCCCTGCGCATCATCGATTCGCCGCGCACGCCCAAGACGATCAGAGGGGACGCATTCCAGAGGTTGATCCAGCAGCGCTTCAATGTCTGCTTCGACCTGATCGCTGAGCTTGCTGCCATCCGGGCCGAAAAACTTCACGCCATTATCATGATGCGGATTGTGCGAAGCGGATATGACCACCCCAGCCTGAGCACGCAAGGCGCGGGTCAGGTAGGCGACGCCCGGCGTCGGCAATGGACCGAGCATGTCGGATTCCACACCAGCGGCCGCAAATCCTGCTTCCAGAGCCGACTCAAACATATAACCGGATCGACGGGTGTCTTTGCCAATCAGGACGCGCGCCTTGGGCGTTCGCGCCAGTACTCGCCCCGCTGCCCACCCCAGTTTCAAGGCGAAGTCGGGAGACATGGGCGCTGTGCCTACCGGCCCGCGGATGCCATCTGTTCCAAAATATTTTCGATGAGTTACCAAGACTTGTTCCTGATCCTTCAGGTGAGACGGGAAAGACGATCCATTATCGGGAATTGTGAAAGCCCGCGCATATTCAGAAATTGCCACTGCACCGCGGCAGTTCCTGCGTGCGAGCCCAATGCTCAGCTCAGGGCAGCGTCTGCATGTTTCTCAGTACCGCTGCGACCTTTACCGCTTGAACGGTTTCAGCCACATCGTGAGCGCGAACAATATTCGCTCCGTTGAGCACTGCCACGGTTGCCGCAGCCAAGCTGCCCGGTAGTCGCTTATCGACAGCAGCGCCACAGATTTGCTGGAACATGGATTTTCTCGACAACCCCACCAGCAAGGGAAAGCCCAGCTGACACAGAGATTCGAGCTCCCGCAGGAGCTGAAGGTTGTTGTCCAGGCTCTTTCCAAATCCGAACCCCGGATCAACCGCAATGACTTCGCCTGACATTCCGATATCCAGGCAAGCCTGAATGCGATGGCGTAGAAAAGACCCGACCTCCTCGACCACGTCTTCGTACTTTGGAGATACCTGCATATTGCTGGGCGCGCCCTGCATGTGCATGAGACACACGGCCACACCTGACGATGCGGCAACTTCGAGCGCGCCTTCGCTACACAGCGCATTGACATCGTTGATCATGCTGACACCGGCAGAACAAGCTGCCCGCATGACTGCCGGCTTCATCGTATCTATGGAGACCGGGCAGTCGATGCGCTCGACAATGGTCTCGATCACCGGCATGACCCTGTCGAGCTCTTCCTGTTCGGAAACCATTTCGGCGCCGGGACGTGTTGATTCACCGCCGATATCGATAATGGCTGCGCCTTGCTCGAACATCAGCCGGGCACGCTCGACGGCGACCTCAGGGTCGGTCCAACGGCCGCCGTCAGAGAAGGAATCCGGGGTCAGGTTGAGAACGCCCATGACCTTGGGCGCAGCCAAATCCAGCTGCCTGTCGCGCAAGCGCAGGATCAGGCCATCCGCGCCAGGGGCGAGTACCTCAAACAGAAGCGACCCCTACTCTTCGCGTTACAGACCGGCTTCAGTGGCTGGCGGGCTTGGGCTCGCCTGATGGTGGAATCGGGTCCGATTCCGTTCCTGAACGGGGTGGGGGTGAGCTTGGATTGCTCGGGTTGCCGTTATTGTCATTCCAGCTTTCGGGTTGCCCGGGATCTTCGCCCGCCATGATGCGACGCAGCTGCTCCGCATCAATCGTTTCGTACTTGAGCAAGGTCTCGGCCATGATGTGCAGCTTGCCGATGTTCTCGACCAGAATGTTCTTGGCAATTTCGTAATTGCGATCGATGACAGCTCTGATCTCACGATCAATGGAGTTTGCCGTGTCATCTGACACGTTCTTGGTCTGAGTCACGCTCTTGCCAAGAAAGACCTCACCGTCCTCCTCACCGTAGGACAACGGGCCCAGCACATCAGACATACCGTACTTGGTGACCATGTTGCGAGCGATGCTGGTTGCGCGCTCAATGTCATTACTGGCACCCGTGGTGATCTTCTCCACACCAAAGATCATTTCCTCTGCCAGCCGTCCGCCAAACAGGGAACAAATCTGAGAATCCAGTCGCTGCTTGGTGTGGCTGTAGCGATCTTCTTCTGGCAGAAACATCGTCACGCCCAATGCGCGGCCGCGCGGAATGATCGTGACCTTGTATACCGGATCATGCTCGGGCACTGACAGACCAACGATGGCATGGCCTGCCTCGTGATAGGCCGTGAGTTTCTTTTCATCTTCGGACATGACCATGGACCGGCGCTCGGCGCCCATCATGATCTTGTCCTTGGCGCGCTCGAAATCCTCGTGATCCACCAGACGCTTGTTGGCACGGGCAGCAAACAGCGCAGCCTCATTCACCAGATTCGCGAGATCTGCTCCCGAAAAACCAGGCGTGGCACGAGCAATAATGTTCGGCTTAACCGCATCGTGCAGCGGCACTGCTCGCATGTGCACCTTCAAAATCTGCTCTCGTCCGCGCACATCCGGCAGCGGGACCACAACCTGCCGATCAAAGCGGCCGGGACGCAGCAAGGCAGGGTCGAGCACGTCTGGCCTGTTGGTGGCCGCGATCACGATGACCCCTTCACTACCTTCGAACCCATCCATTTCAACCAGCAACTGGTTCAGAGTCTGTTCGCGTTCATCGTGACCGCCACCAAGACCAGCACCACGGTGGCGACCGACTGCATCAATTTCATCTATGAAAATAATGCAGGGCGCGTGCTTCTTGGCCTGTTCAAACATGTCCCGCACACGGCTGGCACCAACGCCTACAAACATCTCGACGAAATCCGAACCCGAAATCGTGAAGAACGGCACGCCTGCTTCGCCAGCAATAGCCCGCGCCAGCAAGGTCTTACCGGTGCCGGGCGAACCGACCATCAGCACGCCGCGAGGAATCTTGCCGCCCAGCTTCTGGAACTTGCTCGGGTCCTTGAGAAAATCGACCAGCTCACTGACTTCCTGCTTGGCTTCTTCGACGCCCGCAACATCTGCAAAGGTGATCTTGACCTGATCGGCATTGAGCATGCGGGCCCGGGACTTGCCAAAACTCATGGCACCCCGACCGCCGCCGCCGCCCTGCATCTGGCGCATGAAGTAAACCCAGACCGCGATCAGCAGAAGGATAGGAAAGGCATTGAACAGGAGCTGCAGAGGCCATGGCGTGCCCTTGGGCAGTTCGCCAGTGAACTTGACGTCGTTCTCGATCAATTCCTTGATCATGGCGCCGTTGTCGCTCTCTGGGCTGACCGTTTCAAAGCGACGACCGTCCTTGAGCTGGCCGGAGATCATGTCGCCGGCAATCCGTACGTCCGCCACCTGCCCTTGTTTGACGTCCGTCAAAAATTTGGAGTACGGCAGGGGTTCCTGGCCGCCACCGCGCGTGGCAAATCCGTTGAATACGCTGATGAGCACCACGAGGATGACGATCCAGAGCAGCAGATTCTTAAACAAGTCGTTCAAAGTCCTGATCCTTAATTCTTTACGGTCCGCAACTGCCTACGAAGAGAAAGCTGACCCGCAGCACTTCACCTTACACCGGGCGCAGACGCCTCGCCAGCAGATATACCTCGCGGCTTCGCGCCCGCGAAGCCTTGGGTTTTCGGATCAGAACGCTCTCAAAAGACTGCCGCAAGTTCTTCAGATACGCCTCAAACCCTTCGCCCTGGAATACCTTGACCAGAAAATCGCCGCCTGGTTTCAAATGATGTGCACAAAAATCCTGAGCCAACTCACATAGATACAGCTGACCAGCCTGATCTGCCGCACTGATACCTGAAACGTTGGGGGCCATATCGGACATTACAAGGTCCACCGGTTTACCCTGCAGCCGGGCCTCCAGTGCCTCAAGCACCGAAGCCTCGCGAAAGTCGCCGGTCAGCACATCCACGCCGTCCATCGTCTCCATGGGCAGAATATCCAGCGCAATCAAGGTGCCATTGGCACCCAGCAAGGGCCGCGCCACCTGGCTCCAGCCGCCTGGCGCCGCCCCCAGATCGACCACTACCTGTCCAGGCCTCAGGACGCGATCGCGCTGGTTGATCTCCAGCAACTTGAAGACCGCCCTGGAGCGGTAACCCAGCTTGCGGGCCTCGCGGACATATTCATCAGCCTCGTGCTCAGCGATCCAGCGTGCAGAACTTGATGAACGTTTGCGCGACATGTCAGAGCGCGATCAAACGTATTCCACGCCCATGATCTCGAGCTCTCGGGCACCGCCCGGAGCCATCACTTCCGCGACTTCACCTTCTTCCTTGCCAATCAGGGCTCTGGCCATCGGAGAGTTGTAGGAGATGCGGCCTGCCTTGGTGTCAGCTTCGTCTTCGCCAACGATCTGGTAGCGCATTTCGTCCCCGGTATCCACGTCACACAGATTCACCGTCGCGCCAAAAATGACCTTGCCCGTGGCCCCCATCTTGGTCACATCAATCACTTGCGCCGAGGCGAGTTTGCCTTCGATTTCCGCAATGCGGCCCTCAATAAAGCTCTGCTGCTCCTTGGCGGCGTGATACTCGGCGTTCTCCTTGAGATCACCGTGCGCCCTTGCGTCTGCGATGGCCGCAATCACTTTCGGGCGCTTTTCTGATTTCAGTTCACGCAATTCTTCGCGCAGGATCTCTTCACCACGTTTGGTGATGGGCACTCGGCTCATATTTCACCTTTTTAAAAATGAATGAATGGACTCACGGCGCGCGCGATACGCGCCGAATAATTAGTTTTTGGGAGTACGTCGCCAGCCGACACCAACCACGCAGCAGATAAAAGTCTAACGTGGATTCACCGAACGGCAATCCGGCGACCAGCGCCGGATTGCCGCCTTAACAGGGCTCAGGCCTTTTCCAGAGAGCGGTGCAGATCCTGTAGGCACCGAACCTCCTGACGCCCCAGGAACTCAAGCGAAACCGCCGCCGCATGGGCCCCGGCAATGGTCGTGAAATAGCAGACCTTGTGCTGAATTGCCGCAGAACGAATCGAGCGTGACTCCTCGATAGACTTCTTGCCTTCAGTGGTATTGGCCACGAACTGGATCTGCCCGTTCTTGATCATGTCTACGCAATGCGGGCGCCCTTCCTTGACCTTGTTGACCCCCTCGCAGGCAATGCCGGACTCGCGAATCAGTTCCGCGGTGCCGTGCGTAGCGGTGATCTTGAAGCCGCGTTGGGTCAGCAACCGCGCCACATCAACGGCCTTGGCCTTGTCGCCATCGCGCACCGACAAGAAGGCCGTGCCTGATTCCGGAATCGCGTTTCCGCCGCCGAGCAAGGCCTTGTGGAAAGCCTCTCCAAAACTTTCGCCAACGCCCATGACTTCGCCCGTGGAGCGCATTTCCGGGCCCAGCAGAGGATCCACGGTCGGGAACTTGTTGAACGGAAAAACAGCTTCCTTGACCGAGTAATAGCTCGGAATCACCTCGGTCACCATGCCTTGTTCAGCCAGCGACTTTCCAGCCATGCAGCGAGCTGCGATCTTGGCCAGAGGCCGCCCGATGGCCTTGGAAACAAAGGGGCTGGTTCGCGAAGCGCGAGGATTCACTTCGAGCAGATAGACCGTCTCACCTTGCACCGCAAACTGAGCATTCATCAGCCCGACCACATTCAGGGCCCGCGCAAGGCCATCAATCTGCTTGCGGATCTGGTCAAGCACGGAGGCAGGCAGACTGAATGCCGGCAACGAACACGAGGAGTCCCCGGAATGCACGCCGGCTTCTTCGATGTGTTCCATGATGCCGCCGATCACAACGTGCTCGCCGTCGGAAAGCGCATCCACATCCACTTCCACCGCGTTGTTGAGAAAACGATCCAGCAGGACCGGTGAATCATTGGAGACCTTGACCGCCTCAGTCATGTAGCGCATCAGGTCTTCGTCGTCGTGCACGATTTCCATCGCGCGACCACCCAGTACATAGCTTGGGCGCACGACCAACGGATACCCCACCTTGTTGGCAACCGTGATGGCCTGCTTCTCTGATTTTGCGGTGCCGTTGGGTGGCTGGAGGAGCTTGAGCTTCTCCACCAGCGCCTGGAAACGCTCCCGGTCTTCTGCCAGATCAATGGAGTCCGGGCTGGTCCCGATGATGGGCGCACCTGCCGCCTCGAGTTCGCGCGCGAGCTTCAGAGGCGTTTGCCCACCGAACTGGACGATGACGCCCTTGGGCTTTTCCAGGTCGATGATCTCCATGACATCTTCAAACGTCAGCGGCTCGAAGTAGAGCCGATCCGAGGTGTCGTAGTCGGTAGATACGGTTTCAGGGTTGCAGTTGACCATGATGGTTTCATAGCCATCCTCACGCAGCGCCTGAGCTGCATGGACGCAGCAGTAATCGAACTCGATGCCCTGCCCTATCCGATTCGGGCCGCCGCCGAGCACCATGATTTTTTCGCGATTGCTGGGTTCGGCCTCGCATTCCTCGTCATAGCTCGAATACAGATACGCGGTGGCCGAAGGGAATTCAGCCGCGCAGGAATCTACCCGCTTGTAGACAGGACGCACGCCAAGCTTGTGGCGCGCCTTGCGCACCGAGGTTTCCTTGATATTGAGCAAAGCCGCAATGCGCCGATCAGAGAAGCCGAGGCGTTTGATTCGGCGCATTTCCGACGCGCTGATCTTGCTGATCTTCTGATCCGCAATCTCGGACTCAAGCTGGATCAATTCCTCGATCTGGTCGAGGAACCAGGGGTCGATCTTCGACAGGCGGAAGACTTCTTCCTGGCTCAGACCACACCGGAAAGCGTCCGCCACGTACCAGATGCGACTTGCTCGCGGCGTGCTGAGCTCTTCGGCAACTTTCTCGAGATACTCAGGGCTACTTGTATCACCCTGGGGTTCAAAACCATCAGACCCAACTTCCAGGCCGCGCAGTGCCTTCTGCAGGGATTCCTGAAAATTCCGACCGATTGCCATCACTTCGCCGACCGATTTCATCTGCGTGGTCAGGCGTGAATCTGCCGAAAGAAATTTCTCGAAGGCGAAACGCGGCACCTTGGTGACCACGTAGTCGATGCTGGGCTCGAAGCTGGCCGGGGTAACGCCGCCGGTAATGTCGTTCTTGAGCTCGTCCAGGGTGTAGCCAATGGCCAGCTTGGCGGCGATCTTGGCAATCGGGAAACCGGTTGCCTTGGACGCCAGCGCGGATGAGCGCGACACCCGTGGATTCATCTCGATCACGATGATGCGGCCGTCGTCCGGGTTGATCGCAAACTGCACGTTGGAGCCGCCGGTATCCACGCCAATCTTGCGCAGCACAGCGATGCTCGCATCACGCAGCAACTGGTATTCCTTGTCAGTCAGCGTTTGCGCCGGGGCTACGGTGATGCTGTCACCGGTATGCACACCCATCGGATCGAAGTTCTCGATCGAGCACACGATGATGCAGTTGTCCTTGTTGTCGCGCACCACCTCCATCTCGAACTCTTTCCAGCCGAGCAGCGATTCCTCGATCAGGACTTCGTTGGTCGGCGAAAGGTCCAGCCCGCGGCTTACGATATTTTCAAATTCTTCAACGTTGTACGCGATACCGCCACCGGTTCCACCCAGAGTGAAACTGGGCCGGATGATGATGGGGAAGCCCACCTCATCCTGCACTTTGCGCGCATCTTCCATACTGTGCGCCAGCCCCGAACGCGCTGAGCCCAAACCGATCTCAGTCATGGCATCGCGGAATTTCTGGCGATCCTCAGCCAAATCAATGGCATGTGCATTGGCGCCGATCATCTGTACGCCAAATTTCTCCAGAATGCCGTGCTTTTCCAGGTCCAGCGCGCAATTCAGCGCTGTCTGGCCACCCATGGTCGGTAGCAGGGCGTCGGGCTTTTCCTTCTCAATGATCGCCGCCACCGTCTGCCAGCGAATCGGCTCAATGTAGGTTGCGTCTGCCGTCCCCGGGTCCGTCATGATGGTGGCCGGATTGGAGTTCACCAGCACCACCCGGTAGCCCTCCTCACGCAGGGCCTTGCAGGCCTGGGCGCCCGAATAATCAAACTCACAGGCCTGACCGATGACGATGGGGCCCGCCCCGATGATGAGAACAGACTTGATATCAGAGCGTTTTGGCATGGATTCGCGGTATTTCGGTCGAATTTGGCCGGGCGAGCAGATTTGCATACGCCCAGCCAGAAGTGCTTGAGAATTGCCCGGTTTGAATCAAGACCCGACCGTTACGCAGACATCGATCAGCGCATTCGATGTGTGCCAAGGTCGGCTTGCCGTCCCGGGTCACGCATTATAAGGCCGTGGCCGCCTCGGGGCCTATGGTTGAAGCCATTTAGCCTGTGGCGACAAGGACAGAGGTGCGCCGACACTCCTTACTGGTATTAGTGCGACAGCAGCCAGGACTTGGTCAGCCGGCATGGGACTATGCAGGACGGGCCGCGGCGCCACGGCCCGAGCCTGTCTCCAACAACCGTGGTCGGTAGGCCATAGACGCGGCGCCGGCGCTCACGCTTCGCGCCAGCGCGACTCACTCCACCGTCACACTCTTGGCGAGGTTGCGAGGTTGGTCAACATCCGTCCCACGGATCACGGCGACGTGGTAGGCAAGAAGCTGCAAGGGAATGGTGTACACCAGAGGCGACTGAATGGGCTCTATGTGTTCTGGCATCAGCAACACTTCAACCCCCGGCTCGGATACAAAGCCGGAATCCGGGTCCGCGAATACATAGAGTTTGCCGCCGCGCGCCTTGACCTCCTGCAGGTTGGACTTGAGTTTCTCGAGCAGCGCGTTGTTGGGCGCAACGGCCACCACCGGCATGTCTTCATCAACCAGCGCCAATGGACCATGCTTGAGTTCGCCGGCGGCATAGGCCTCGGCGTGGATGTAGGAAATTTCCTTGAGCTTGAGTGCACCTTCCATCGCTACCGGAAATGTAGGACCCCGCCCAAGAAACAGGGCGTGGTGCTTGTCCGCGAAATGCGCCGCCCACTTCTTGATCTCCGGTTCAAGCGCGAGCGCCTTTTCCACCATTTGCGGCACATGCGCGATCTGGCGCACATAGCTGGCCTCAGTTTCCCGGTCCAGGCCCCGATGACGTGCCAGGGCAATGCCGAGCAAAGACAGCGCAGCCAACTGGGTGGTGAAAGCCTTGGTGGATGCAACACCAATCTCGGGTCCGGCACGCGTCATCATGACCATATCGGCCTCACGTACCAGCGAGGATTCCGGAACATTGCAGATGGCACAGCTGGCGAGATAGCCAAGCTCGCGGCTATACCGCAAGGCCGCCAGGGTGTCGGCTGTTTCTCCGGATTGCGATATGCAAATCAGCAATGTTCCGGGTGGAACCACAGGGTCCCGGTATCGATATTCACTCGCCACTTCGACCGTGCAGGGAAGCCTTGCACCCTGTTCGATGTAATAACGGGCGATGAGTCCCGCGTGATAACTCGTACCACAGGCGACGATGTGCACCCCTTGAACATGCGGCAGGATTCCCTGGGCCTTTGGCCCGAGCGATGCATCAAGCATGCGGTCGCCGGTGATGCGTTCACTCAAGGTATCGCCCAGCGCGCGAGGTTGCTCGTAGATTTCCTTGAGCATGTAATGCGCAAAGTCGCCGCGCTCAACGGCATCAGCAGACAGCTCGGAAGTCTTGAGTTCGCGCTCAACATCAACGCCATCACGGTCCATCACTCTAAGACCGTCAAGCGAGATTTCTGCGATATCCCCTTCTTCCAGAAAACGGAATTTACTGGTTTGCGGTAGCAGGGCTTGCACATCAGAAGCGACGAAATAAGCCTGGTCACCTTCTCCGAGCACAACCGGGCAACCTGCTCGAGCGCAAACCAGTTTTTCGGGCGAACGCCGATCCAGCGCAACGATCGCATAAGCGCCATCGACTTGCTGGATGGAAGCACGAACCGCCTGGGTCAGATCACCCGTCTGCTTGAAACAATCATTGACCAGGTGAGCGACCACTTCGGTATCTGTTTCAGAGGTAAACACATAGCCCTTGGCGCGCAGTTCTTCGCGCAACTCAGCATGATTCTCGATGATGCCGTTGTGCACCAGAGAAAGCTGATCTTCGGAAAAATGCGGGTGTGCGTTGCGTTCGCTGGGAACGCCGTGCGTGGCCCAACGTGTGTGGGCAATCCCAACCAGTCCAGACACCGGCGCCGCCTCAATTGCCTCGGCCAGCTTCTGCACTTTGCCCTGTGCGCGACGCCGCTCCAGAGAACCGGAATCCGTGAGCAGGGCAACGCCTGCTGAGTCATATCCGCGATATTCGAGTCTGCGCAACCCCTCGATGAGGATTGGCGTGACATCGCGCCGTGAAATGGCGCCTACAATTCCACACATCTGCTTTTAGAGCCTATTCAGTTCAGCGTCTAGTGTAAGTCCTGTCGAGGTTCAGGATGCATAGCGGCAGGCACGCAGTGTGATCTGTGACTGATTTACGCTCGAAGCGATGGCGACCAGTCATTGCCTGCAGCCGGAGCTTGGAACTGCGTAGAACCCGAAGCGCACAGTCCGTCTGATTCAGGATTTCTTGACCGGCCGCTGCCAGTTCTTCAGTGAGCGCTGGTCGCGAGCGCGGCAGATAGTGAGCTGCTCTGCGGGAACATCACGCGAAATGCTGGAGCCGGCTGCGATGTAAGCCCCCTTACCCACCGTGACCGGCGCGATCAACTGCGTATCCGTGCCGATAAAAGCATCGTCTCCGATGATCGTGCGGAATTTATTGGCACCGTCGTAGTTACAGGTGATCACACCGGCCCCGATATTCACCCGAGCCCCTACGGTTGCATCGCCGACATAGGCCAGATGATTGGCCTTGGCTCCGTTGGCCAGCGTTGATTTCTTGATCTCGACAAAATTACCGACATGCACTTCATTACCTAATTGAGCATCAGGGCGCAGACGCGCAAACGGCCCGATCTTGCAGCCGCTGCCGACGATGGCGTCATCAATCACACAGTGACTTTCGATGCGGGTTCCGGCACCAACCCGGGCGTTACGCAGGTGGGTATACGGCCCGACGTAAACATGGTCACCCAGCTCCACGTTACCTTCGATCACCACGCCAACATCCAGGTGCACATCCTGACCGCACAGGATGCTGCCACGGATATCGAGCCTGGCGGGATCACTCAGGGAAGTACCCAGCCGCATCAGGGCATCGGCCTGCCGCATCTGAAAAACACGTTCCTGTGCTGCCAGCTGCAGTCGATCATTGACTCCCGAGACTTCTGCCAATGAGCCGGCCATGACCGCGACAGTTGCCACCCTGTCCTTGCCCGCCAGTGCCACCACATCAGTGAGATAGTACTCACCCTTGGCGTTGTCATTGCCAACTTTTTCCAGCCACGACTTGAATTGCGCAGCAGGTGCGCTCATCACGCCGGTATTGATTTCGCAAATCTTTCGCTGGGCCGGGCTGGCGTCCTTTTCTTCGACAATCGCCTGCACATGGCCAGCACGATTGCGAACGATTCGTCCATAGCCAAATGGATCCTGTGCCTCTGCCGTCAAGACGCCGAGTTTGCCCCCCGCTTCCGAGAGCAACTCCTGCAGGGTCTCCGGCTCAATCAATGGCACATCACCGTAAAGCACGAGCACCTGAGCATCATCCGGAATCTGGGGCATGGCTTGCAGTACTGCGTGTGCAGTTCCGAGTTGCTCCTTCTGCCGTGCAAACTTCAGCGGCGGCAATGTCTCTGTGGTCGCCTCCGTCCACTGCTCAATATCTGTTGCGCCGTGCCCGACAACGAGGTGACAGGTGTGCGCGCCAAGATTTCCGGCACAAGCCAGAACATGCGCCAGCATAGGCCGGCCGGCGATGGGGTGCAGAACCTTCGGCAAAGTGGACTTCATCCGGGTGCCCTGCCCCGCAGCGAGAATAATCACGTGCAGGGGGCCTGCATGATTCTGCACCTTAGTGGTCACCGCCGGTTTTCTTGCCATAAATCCTGATCTCCACCAATAAAAAGGCCGCGCAGTGCGCGGCCCTTACTCTACTTGCTTTGCTGTACGCCAATCAGCGCTTCGACTTCATCTTCTTGACGAATTCCAGACGGGCGGCTGCTTCAACCAGTTCCGCCTGAGCCTTGGCAATATCCATCTCGCTGGAGGCGCCAGCCAGCTTGGACTCAGCTTCCTGCTTTGCCAATTCAACACTGGCTTCGTCGGCGTCACCAACGCGCAGGGCAGAATCGGCCAGGACGGTCACGAGATGCGGCTGAATCTCGAGAATGCCACCGCCAACAAAGAAGGGCAGTTCCGTTCCATCGGCCTGCTGCACGCGAATGGTGCCCGGCTTGAGCGTAGTGAGCAGCGGCGCATGACGCGGCGCGATGCCCACTTCACCCATGGAGGCCGGTGCAAAAACCATAACCGCCTCGCCCGAATGGATGTGGCCCTCGGCAGCAACGATGTCGATGTGAAGATTGGCCATATGAGCGCTCTTAGATTTTCAGTGAATTCCGACTTACAGGCTCTTGGCTTTCTCGACAGCTTCGTCGATGCCGCCCACCATGTAGAACGCCTGCTCCGGCAGGTTGTCGTACTGGCCGTCTACAATGCCGCGGAATCCACGAATGGTTTCCTTCAGGTTGACGTACTTGCCAGGTGAGCCGGTGAAGACTTCTGCCACGTGGAAAGGCTGCGACATGAAACGCTGAATCTTTCGAGCGCGCGACACGGCGAGCTTGTCGTCTTCGGACAGCTCGTCCATACCCAGAATGGCGATGATGTCCTTGAGCTCTTTGTAGCGCTGCAGAACACCCTGTACATCGCGGGCGGTGTCGTAGTGATCGTTGCCGATGACGTTCGGGTCCAGCTGACGCGACGTGGAATCGAGTGGATCGATTGCCGGGTAGATACCGAGGCTTGCGATGTCACGTGACAGCACGACGGTGGCGTCAAGGTGAGCAAACGTGGTGGCAGGCGACGGATCGGTAAGATCGTCCGCAGGCACGTAGACAGCCTGGATCGAGGTGATCGAGCCAGTCTTGGTGGACGTAATACGCTCCTGCAGCACACCCATTTCTTCAGCCAGCGTCGGCTGGTAGCCCACAGCCGACGGCATACGGCCGAGCAGTGCGGACACTTCGGTACCGGCCAGCGTGTAGCGGTAGATATTGTCGACGAAGAACAGGATGTCGCGGCCTTCGTCGCGGAAGTATTCGGCCATGGTCAGGCCGGTCAGCGCCACGCGCAGACGGTTACCAGGAGGCTCGTTCATCTGACCGTAAACCATGGCCACTTTGTCGATAACCTTGGAGTCGTTCATCTCGTGATAGAAGTCATTACCTTCACGAGTACGCTCACCGACACCGGCGAACACGGACAGACCGGAGTGTTCCTTGGCGATGTTGTTGATCAGCTCCATCATGTTGACGGTCTTGCCCACACCGGCGCCACCGAACAGGCCGACCTTACCGCCCTTGGCAAACGGGCAGAGCAGATCGATGACCTTGATGCCGGTTTCCAGCAGTTCGGTTGAACCGGACTGATCTTCGTATGAAGGAGCGGAACGGTGAATCGCCCACTTCTCTTCCGACTTCACGTCGCCGGCTTCATCGATCGGGTTACCGAGCACATCCATGATGCGGCCGAGAGTGGCCTGGCCGACCGGCACGGAGATGGGTGCACCCGTGTTGGTGCAGTCCAGCCCACGCTTCAGGCCTTCCGAGGAGCCCAGCGCAATGGTGCGAACCACGCCGTCGCCCAACTGCTGCTGCACTTCCAGGGTGAGGTCGGTGCCTTCAACCTTCAGCGCGTCGTACACCTTGGGGATCGAGTCGCGCGGATATTCCACGTCAACGACCGCGCCAATGACTTGAACGATCTTGCCTGTGCTCATCTCTTTGTATTCCTTAGCTCAATATTCTTTGTGAATGGTGCCCAGCAACTAGCCAACAGCCGCTGCGCCACCCACGATTTCTGACAATTCTTTGGTGATGTTGGCCTGACGCGCCTTGTTATAGGTCAGCTGCAGGTCATCAATGATCTTGCCGGCGTTGTCGGTAGCGGCCTTCATGGCCACCATGCGTGCTGCTTGCTCAGACGCTGCGTTCTCGATTACGGCCTGATAGACCTGAGACTCAACGTAGCGCTGGAGTACCGTGTCCATCAGCTCGTTGCTGGTGGGCTCATAGATGTAGTCCCAATGCGAGAGCAGGCCTTCATCCTTGATCGGCTTGATGGGCAGAAGCTGCCGTGCAACCGGTGTCTGCGTCATCGTGTTCACGAACTCGTTGGAGACAAGGTAAACCCGGTCAACCGAGCCGTCACGATAGGCATCCGACATCAGCTTGATCACGCCCAGAAGCTGATCCAGTTCCGGCTTGTCGCCCAGCTGACTGGTGGTACCCAAAACCTTGCCACCCACTCGCTTGAAGAATGCGATCGACTTGTTTCCAACCAGAGTCAGATCGACCTCCACCCCCTTGTCTCTCCATTCCTTGATGCTACGCACCGTGGAACGGAAGGCGTTCATATTCAAACCGCCGCAGAGACCGCGGTCGCTGGATACGATCAGGTAAGCCACCCGCTTCACATCACGTTCGACAGTAAAGGGATGCTTGTACTCGAGATTGGCAGCGGCGAGATGGCCCAGCACCACACGGATCTTCTCCGCATAGGGCCGCGCAGATGCCATGCGCTCTTGCGCACGCCGCATCTTCGACATTGCCACTTTTTCCATTGCACGGGTGATCTTCTGCGTATTCTTAACGCTCTTGATCTTGGTGCGTATTTCTTTGGCGCCTGCCATGGCTATCGACCCCGGCTCAGACTGCGGACTGCTTCGCGTAGGTATCCATCGCGCTCTTCAGCGCACCTTCCAGCTCATCGTTCCAGTCGCCCTTCTCGTCAAGCTTGGACATCAAGTCCTTGTGGTTGTTGGCCAGGAACTGATGCAGACCTTCTTCCCATGCCAGTACTTTGTTCACTGGAATGGTATCGATGTAGCCTTTTTCGACAGCGTAGAGCGTGCCAGCCATCTGTGAGACGGACAGCGGCGCATACTGCTTCTGCTTCATCAACTCGGTAACGCGCTGACCGCGCTCGAGCTGCTTGCGGGTGGCTTCGTCCAGATCCGATGCGAACTGCGCAAATGCAGCGAGCTCACGATACTGAGCCAGCGCCAGGCGCACACCGCCACCGAGCTTCTTGATGACCTTGGTCTGCGCAGAGCCGCCGACTCGCGACACCGAGATGCCGGCGTTCATGGCGGGACGGATACCGGCATTGAACAGATCGGTTTCAAGGAAGATCTGGCCGTCAGTGATCGAGATCACGTTGGTCGGAACGAATGCGGAGACGTCGCCAGCCTGGGTTTCAATGATAGGCAGGGCGGTCAGCGAACCGGTTTTGCCCTTCACTGCACCGTTGGTGATTTTCTCAACGTGCTCGACGTTGATACGCGCAGCGCGTTCCAGCAGACGGGAGTGAAGATAGAACACGTCGCCAGGGAATGCTTCACGACCCGGCGGACGGCGCAACAGCAGGGAGACCTGACGATAAGCAACAGCCTGCTTGGACAGATCGTCATAAATGATCAGTGCGTCCTCACCCTTGTCGCGGAAGTACTCGCCCATCGAGCAGCCAGAATACGGCGCGATGAACTGCAGCGCGGGAGATTCAGCTGCGGCGGCGGCAACAACAGTGGTGTAAGCCATTGCGCCATGCTCTTCGAGCTTACGCACCACGTTGGCAATCGAGCTGTTCTTCTGGCCGATGGCGACGTAGATGCACTTAATGCCGGAATGCTTCTGATTGATGATGGCGTCAATGGCCAGCGCGGTCTTGCCGGTCTGACGGTCACCAATGATCAGCTCACGCTGGCCACGGCCAATCGGCACCATGGAGTCAACTGACTTATAACCGGTCTGCACCGGCTGGCTTACGGACTGACGGGTGATAACACCAGGTGCAACCTTTTCGATCGGGCTGCTGCCTTCAGCCTTGATCTCGCCCTTGCCATCGATGGGCTGGCCGAGCGCGTTGACCACGCGTCCGAGCAGTGCTTCACCGACGGGGACTTCCAGAATTCGACCGGTGGTCTTCACCGTCTGGCCTTCGGACAGATGCTGATAATCACCAAGCACAACGGCGCCCACGGAGTCGCGCTCGAGGTTCAGCGCCAGACCAAAGGTGTTGCCCGGGAACTCCAGCATTTCGCCCTGAAGTGCGTCGGACAGGCCGTGAATTCGGACGATGCCGTCCTGCAATGACACGATGGTGCCGGTGTTGCGAGACTCGGTCGTCGAATCAAAATTCTGAATACGAGACTTGATGAGGTCGCTGATTTCGGAAGGATTCAATTGCATCTGTGTTTCCTGCTTGTTTAGTAGGAGCGAGAAAGATCGCTGCCCAAATCCGTTAACTAGTGTGTGACGAATGTCTGATGAAGCTCGTTGCGGCCTGGGCCGCTCCTACATTTGATTCAATTCAATGTGCCAGGGCGTTTCTGAGCTTATCGAGCTCACCTTGAGCGGAACCGTCAATCACCAAGTCGCCGGCACGAATTACCGCGCCTGCAATCAGTGACTCATCGGTTTTCCAGCTCACGACCACGTCTCGATTGAGCCGCTTGCCGACCGCATCAGCCAACTGCTCCTGCTCACGGGCGGAGGCTTCGGCGGCCGTGGTGATTTCCACGTCAACGCGGGACTCTGCCTCGGCGCGCAATGCCTCAAACTGCTCGGAGATAAACGGTGCTGCCTTGAGCCGCTTGTTCTCGACCAGCAGATTGACCAGTGCGCCGGCCTGCTTGCCCAGCGCATCACCCAGCGTGCTGCTGAGCAGCCCGGCCAGATCCGCCTTCACAACGGCCGGATGCCCGATCAGTGCGCTGATCTGAGGCGACCGGACAGCTGCCGACAGGGTTTCCAGTGCAGCGCCCCACTCCTTGAGCGAGCCTGCATCCCGCGCCAGCTCAAATGCAGCCTTGGCGTAAGGGCGTGCCAGTGTCGAAAGATCAGCCATTGCAGATCAGACCCTTGCAGCGAGGTCTTTCAACACGTCGGCGTGAGCCTCTGCATTGACTTCCCGCTTGAGAATCTTGGCCGCGCCCAGCACTGCCAGATCACCGACCTGCTTGCGCAGCTCTTCACGGGCCTTGCCTGTCTCGCGCGCTACTTCTTCATGCGCGTTGGCAATAATCCGGTCAGCTTCGGTCTTGGCCTGTTCCTTGGCCTGATCCACGATTCCGGATGCCTGCTTGTTGGCACCGGCGAGGATTTCCTGCGCCTGCACACGTGCTTCCTTGAGCGCTTCATCGCTTTTGGCAGCTGCATCGGTGAGGCTCTTTGCGCCTTTCTCGGCTGCGGCAAGTCCGTCGGCAATCTTGGCCTGACGATCCTGCATGGCCTTGGTGATCGGCGGGAACACGTACTTCATCGTGAACCAGACGAACAGCCCAAAGGCGATCGACTGGAATATCAGTGTGGCATTCAGATCCATCGTGTCATCTCATTTGGCTTATGACCCTGCCCGCACTCTGCGGGCAGGGAAAGAAAAGCGCGTGATCTATCGATCAACCGCCAGCGGCAGCCTGAAGCTGACCCAGGAACGGGTTGGCAAACACGAAGAACATGCCGATACCGATACCGACGAAGGTCACGGCGTCAAGCAGACCAGCGACCAGGAACATACGTCCGGTCAGCATGCCGGCCATTTCAGGCTGACGAGCCACACCTTCCAGCAGCTTGCCGCCCAGCAGGCCGAAGCCGATGGCGGTGCCGGCGCCACCCAGACCCAGAATGAGTCCGACGGCGAGTGCGGTATTGGCGAGAATCACGTCCATTTGTATCAATCTCCTGCGAGGGTTTTTACAGCTACGATGTAGAAAAGAAGAAGCGTCTAAAACTGAAATCTCTTGTGTAGATCAGTGATCTGCGTGGCTCTCGGCCGATGCACCGAGGTACACGATTGTCAGCACCATGAAGACAAACGCCTGCAAGGTGATGACCAAGATGTGGAACACGGCCCAGGCCCAGTGCAGGCCCACACCGATTCCGGCCAGTGCAGCACCCATTACGCCGTTGAAGGCCTGCGCCATAAGCAACGCGATCAAGATGAAGATGAGCTCGCCGGCAAACAGGTTGCCGAATAGTCGCAGCGCCAACGACACGGGACGTGCGATTTCCTCAACGATACGCAGCACCACATTGATCGGCGCGAGCAGCAGCTGGACCACGATGTTGCTTGAAGCGAACGGGTGCGTCAGCACTTCCTTGGCAAAGCCCACTGGCCCCTTGTAGCGGAAGTTGTAGACAAAGATCAGGAAGAAGATGGTGAGCGACATGCCGAACGTAATGTTGACGTCAGTGCTCGGAACCACCTTGAGATAAGGAATCCCCATCAATGCAGCCGCGCCGGGCAGCCAGTCGACCGGTACCAGGTCCATCAGGTTCATGAGGAAGACCCAGCAGAAAATCGTCAGCGCGAGCGGAGCGACCAGTCGGTCTGCCTTCGGATAAATCTCGCGAACCTGGGTGTCGACAAAATCGACCAGCATTTCCACAAAGTTCTGAAGGCCTGACGGCACGCCTGATGTCGCGGTCTTGGCTGCCTTGCGGAAGATGAAATAGAAGAGGGCACCGAGCAAGACCGAAAAGATCATGGAATCCAGATGGAGCACCCAAAATCCCTTGGCGTGCGGATCAATGCTCATGGTGCTCAAGTCGAGCTTGAGATTGGTCAGGTGATGGAGGACGTATTCGCCGGAGCCGTGCGCCTCTTCGCCACCATGTCCTTGTTCTGCCGACATAAAACCTTATCCCAATGCTCTTCTGTGTGGTCCCGCTGCTTGTTCGAACCTATTCTTGATTCGACCCGCGCGGGGCATCAATTACCTGTCTAGTCAATTCTCGCCGTCAGCATTACGACCGGGAAGGCTGCAATGCATGCCATGTACGTACACAGCAGCGGCAAAAAATGTTCCCCAAAAAACTGAACGCCAAATAGAAACATCAGCGCCGTCAACACAAACTTGCCAGCTTCTCCTCGATAAAAGGAACCCGGTACATCTTCGGGCCTTCGGTCCTCTCCTCGAAAATAAACTCTCAGCGCGAGGTACAGCGTAGGCAGTATCGCAACGCACCCGCCGTAAAGCGCAGCCTTCGCGGCCTGTGCGTCTACGTAGAACATTACGATTAGAGCGGCGCTCAGGCTAATTAGCCCCTGGATTGCACAGACTGCCCAAGCCAGTTTGACACCACGCAAATGAATCCTGCTTTTCACCGAAACCTCGAACTCACTCCGCTGTGAACAGAAACCACCTCGGAGCCGTTAAGCAGCCCTTGCGAGCGGCGCGCATTCTACATTCCAGACACAAAGCGGGTCAACGTGTTTTGATGCACTGCAACATAACATGTCACCTGCCACGACCCTCTACCCTTGTTAGCGGCACCTCAGCACACTTAGCCGCGGCATCGACCTCGGTCAGGGCTTCGCGAGTTCATGTTTTGTCGAGGCGCGAACGCGCCAAATTGTATTGCCAACATCGTCAGCTACCAGGAGCGCGCCCTGGCCGTCAATGGCAAGCCCAACCGGACGGCCGCGCGCTTCTCCATCGCCACTCAAAAACGCACCCAGCACTTCGACCCATCTCTCTATCGGTTTGCCTTCTACAAAAGGCACGAAGATGACTTTGTAGCCACTGGGCGAGCTGCGATTCCAGGACCCATGCTGAGCGACAAACATGCCTTCGGAGTATTCAGCCCCGAGCGCATTTCCTTTTGAATGCGCGAGTCCAAGCGATGCTGTGTGAGCCCCGACTGCGAAATCCGGGCGGATGGCTTTGGATGCCATCACAGGGTTGGCTGGCTCGACGCGGGTATCGATATGTTTCCCAAAATAACTCCAGGGCCAACCGTAAAAGGCACCGTCCTTCACGGATGTTAGGTAATCCGGCACAAGATTGTCGCCTAGCTCGTCGCGCTCATTGACCACCGTCCAGAGATTGCCGGAGGTCGACTCCCAAGCCATGCCCACCGGATTACGCAAACCGGAGGCAAAGATCCGGTGCTCGCCCGTCTCCACGTCGATCTCCCAAATTGCAGCGCGGCCCTGCTCCACCTCCATGCCACGTTCCGCGATATTGCTGTTGGAGCCAACGGCTGCATACAGCCTCTTTCCGTCTGCACTCGCCAGCAGCGTTTTGGTCCAGTGGTGATTGATCGGACCGCCCGGCAGTTCCACCCAGCGCCTGCCCACTCTTGTGAGCTGGTCTGCGCCTTCGACATAATCGAAGCGCAGGATGGCGTCAGCATTTGCAACGTAGAAATGCTCGCCTATCACCGCCATTCCCATTGGCGAGTAAAGACCGTCCAGATACACCGACCGAAAATCCGCAGCGCCGTCACCGTCGGTATCTCTTAGCAAGGTGATTCGATCAGCGCTCGGGCGCGTCCCCGCACCTGCACGCTGCATGACCTTCTTTTCGATCCAGTTTCGGAAGAAACCGCCCGCACGCTTGGGCGGCGCCTGGCTCTCGGCGACCAGTACATCGCCATTGGGCAGAACATGGAGCCAGCGAGGGTGGTCCAGTTCGCTGGCAAAAGCCGCCACCTCCAATCCTTCGCGGGCGCTGGGCATCTCTCCGGGCGCCCATCCAACGGCCTTGGCGATGTTCAGGGTCGGCAGCAATGAGTCCTCAGGATCGGCCAAATCCGGATTGAGACCATAAGTCTCGACATCCTCAGGCTGACTGCCACAAGCGGCATTCGCCAGCAGGCTCAGCAACAATACCGAGGCCATCGTGACCGCATTTCGGCTTCGGCCACGCATCCTGGTCAATTACTCGCCGAAGCGGCTGAGCAGTGATTCGAGTTCTGCGGCGTTCTTGTAGCGAATGGTCAGCTTCCCCTTACCTTTCGCATTCTGTTGAATACTGACAGGAACCCCGAGCTTCTCCCGCAGCGTCTGTTCCAGTGCCGCATTCTCGGAGTTCATCGGTACCGGCACCTTGCTCGGGCGGCTGGGTTCGGCCTTCACCAAAGCTTCAGTCTGTCTGACACTGAGCTGCTGCTCGGCCACCATTTTTGCCAGCGACGATTGGCGCGCGCCTTCAGCGCCCAGCAAGACCTTGGCATGCCCCAGACTCAGCTTTGAAGTGCGCAGGAGCATCTGCACGTCCTCGTTGAGCTCGGTCAGGCGCAGAAGATTACTGACTGTGGCGCGCGATTTACCGACCGCCTCGGCAACTTGTTCGTGGGTCAGCTGGCACTCGTCGAGCAACCTGCCTAGGGCTTCTGCCTCTTCAAGCGGATTGAGGTCGGCTCGCTGGATATTCTCGACTAGGGCAATCGCCATAGCCCCACGCTTATCCAGAACACGCACCACTGCGGGCACGGACTTGAGGCCCGCCATCTGTGCGGCGCGCCAACGTCGTTCGCCAGCAATGATCTCGTAGCGTTCACCCCCGAGGGCACGCGCCACGATAGGCTGAATCACGCCCTGAGCGGAAATGCTCTGCGATAACTCGTGAAGGCTTTCTTCGTCGAAATGACGGCGCGGCTGGTGTTCGCCCGGCGCCAGTCGCTCAATGGCGATTTCGCGCTGACTCGACGCCGCTTCGTTATCGCCATCCTGATTGCTGTCGCTACTCAAGAGCACGTTCAGCGAACGTCCCAAACCCCTTTTTCTTTGCGCGCTCATCGGCCGCCCGTTCCTCGTAATTTCCGCAAACCACTCCCCTGCACCGAAACCTTACCGCATCGTCGCGCTGCAAGTGGAAGCACCCCGTTCAATCAGGACGGGTCCAGGCGCATCTGCCCGCCATCTCGTCGACGCAATAATTCACCGGCCAACGCCAGGTAAGCACGTGCTCCGCTGGACTGCGGATCGTAGATCATCACCGGCAGCCCATGGCTGGGGGCTTCGGCCAGGCGCACGTTGCGCGGGATCACCGTGCGGTAGAGCTTGTCCGGAAAATGTTGCTGCAATTCCGCTGAGACATCGCTCGCCAGGTTATTGCGCGTGTCAAACATGGTTCGCAACAAACCCTCAATTTCAAGATTCGGATTGATAACACGTTTGATCTTGGAAACCGTATCGACAAGTGCACTCAGACCTTCCAGCGCGTAATACTCGCACTGCATGGGAATCAGCACGCCGTCAGCCGCCACCAAGGCGTTGACCGTCAGCTTTGAAAGTGCCGGCGGGCAATCGATCAGGACGTAATCAAACTGATCTGCAACCTCGGCAAGTGCGCTCTTGAGGGCAAAGTCTCCGGCTGGCTGGTCACGCAGCTTGATCTCGGCCTCGGTCATGTCACTGTTGGCGGGCAACAAGGAGAACTTGAGCTCGGGCAGCTGTATGACAGCCTGCAGCGTCTTGGCCTCCTCCAGAAGCACGTCCCGCACGGACAGCTCGAGTGAGGATTTCTCCACGCCCACACCCATGGTCGCGTTGCCCTGCGCATCCAGATCAACCAGCAGAACGCGGCGCTTGGCCGCTGCCAGCGAAGCAGCGAGATTGACCGACGTCGTTGTCTTTCCGACACCACCTTTCTGATTTGCAATTGCGATGACGTAACTCATGGAGATGGCGAGGCAAGGACGAGGTGGCGTTCTTCGCTCAGTCCGGGCACATGCAAGCGGACCAGGCGTTGAACGCAAACGGTGGAGGGGATTTCCGAAAGCTCATTGTCGTTCACACGGCCTTTCATGGCCAACCAGTGCCCATCCACAGAGATCAGATGGCGTGTGGCATCAAAGAATTGGGCAAGGCTGGAAAAAGCCCGGCTGGTCACGGCACCGTAAGCCGAGCCAGATTCCATCTCTTCCACCCGGCATTCAAAAACTTCAACATTTTCCAGCTCTAAGCGGCGCTGAATGTGCCTCAGGAACCGCGCCTTCTTGCCGTTGCTATCAACCACATGCACCGCAAGCGCAGGCCGTGCGATCGCCAGGATCAGCCCGGGCAAGCCCGCCCCGGAACCGACGTCCAACAATGGCGCGCGCAAATCGAGTTCGTCCAGCGTGGCCAACATCGAGAGTGAGTCAAGCAGATGCCGGGTCACCATCTGCATCGGGTCGCGTATCGATGTCAGGTTGTAAGTGCGGTTCCACTTACCCAACTCATCTAGATAAATCTGCAGACTGTCAGACAAGGATGGATCCAGCTGCAACTGCTCCAGCCCCGCCGCCAGACTCCGCTCCGGATCAGCGATTTTCTTCACGGAATATCAGCCACTGGCCTTGTTCGTCCTGGCGCCAGTACTGTTCTTTCTTGGATGTAGATTTGAAATTGTCACTGTTGTACACCACGGTGAATTCTGCGAGGAGCATGGGTTCACCTGGGTACTGGAACAGGCTGATGTCGGCCAGCTCAACCGAAATAAATTTCTTCTTCGCGTTGACCCTGTACTTGTGATCAGCAAACTGCGCCTTGTTCATTCCAGCGGTCGAAAAGTCATCGCCGTAGAACTTCAGATAGGCCTCGGTATCAATATCAGCCCAGGTCTGACGCCATTGTTCAATCCGCTCCAGGAAGGCATCACGCTGCCCCTCGAGTTTGGCGCGGGAAATCCACTTGAGACTATCCGTGAGGATCACAGGTGCGCGATTGTTCACTACGTAAGGCTTCAGCCAGAGCAGATCATCATTGGCCAAAGTAACGCATCCTTCGCTCGAGCGTGGCGCTCTGACATAGGTCTGGCGCGGCACGCCGTGCAGCCAGATGCCGTATCCGGTCTTGGCCTTGAACAGATCCCACAAATTGGGGTAATTCAGAGGCAAAGCTCCGGAGCCATACAACTCCGGCAATGAGGCGTCACTTTTCCAGCCGGTGACATGATAGATGCCCACCGGCGTGCGCAAATCGCCCTCGACTTCCTTGCCGTATCCGCCACGACCAATGGCGGCATAGCGGCTGCTGACCTTGTGCAGTTGCCCGTCCAGGTTTCGCATGAGATGCATGCGCGCGCCCGGCAAATCGACAATCACCAGATAAGGGTACTCGCCGGACAACTGCAGTACGGAATTGGGAACGCTGTCGGCTGCCGGCGCGAAGCGGGCCTGATCCATTCGCAGGCGCGCTTCTTCAAACAATTCCTGAATCCGCGGGTCCTGATCGTCTGCCATGATGCCCCGCACACCGGAGCGGGCAGCCATCAGATCAGCGTAGATCAGCTGCGCCAATCTGAAATTGGGCTGTGACTTGAGCAGGGTCTCGAGCGCCTTGACGCTTTCCCCGACCTTACCCTCGCGCGCCAGCTCGATCGCCGCAACCAGGCTGCTCTCAGGCGATTGAGCAGGTTCGACCGGATTTAGCGGCGCAAGCGGACCCGCCAGTGTGAATGACGACCAAAGCGTGGTTAGCAGCAGTCCTGCTGCTGCCGCACGACGTGAGATCACTGGCTTGCGACGCGACCAACAACTCCGCCGCAACAGGGTCAGCGCGTGTACTCGCGGGTGATCTTCCAACCACCTTCGTTACGCATCTCCAACACCTTGGTCACCGTGTCGCCAAAATTATTGGACTCATACTCCTGGCGGAAGGTTACTCGTACACGGTCGCCAGAGGTATCAACCCCATCGCTGATCGTGGAAACACTGGGATCAACGACACTGACGCGAATCAGCGAGGGACGCGCGACACGCTCGCGGCGCAGTGCTTCCCAATTGCTGCGGGACACTCCGCCCTCAGGCTGGAAATCTGAGGCGTAGTGCGACAGATAGGCATCGACGTCCTGAGCTGACCAGGCCGAAGCCCAGCTGTTGACGGCGGCAAAAATCTCTGCGCTGCGGTCCGCAGGCACTTCGTCGGTCGGGACATTCACCGGCGCTTCTGGCTTGACCACAGGAGCGGGTGGCGGAGCGCTGACCACGGCCGGAGGCGTTACGACAGGCTCAGCAGCCGGTGCCGGCTTCTGGGGCGCCGGGGCTACCGCGGCGCCGGGTGCAGGTGCTGCAGCAACCTGAGTGCCGCCGGTTGCTTCGCTGACTCGGTTGAGAAAGGACAACTTGCTGCGCACGGTCTGGTTGCCTTGATCCAGCAACAGGGCGCGGTTGTATGCGGCGCCAGCCAGTGCAGCGTAGATATCGCCCAGATTCTCGTGTGCCGTGGCATAGCTTGGGTGCGTTGCCAGCGCTGCTTCCAGTGCATCGCGAGCTTTCTCGTAATCACCCTGCTGTGCGTACAACACGGCCAGATTGTTGTAAGGCTCAGGCAACTGAGGATAGTCGCGCGTGATATCGGCGAAAGCCTTGATGGCTTCTTCCGACCGGTTGAGGCGAGTCAGCACCAGACCACGCATAAAGCGTGCCTCTGCATCCTGTGGCGCACTCTTGAGCTGGGCATCAAGGCGTTTGAGGGCAGCGTCGAGCTTGCCTTCACTGACCATCTTCTGGGCTTCTTCGACAGCGTTTGCCGCCATCACTGAGGGAGTGGCGAGCAGGATCGCGGCTGCGGCCGCCAAGCAGGTAATCGTCCGATTCACGCTATAGCCTCGAAAGTTGCGTACATAGAGTTGACGCCGGAGTTTAGCAGCAGCACAGCCGCAGCAAAAAGTGGCGCAATCATAATTCCTCAATAGACGGCCGGTTCACCTTCGGGCCGGCGCTTGAAACGCTTGTGAATCCAGAAATATTCCGGCATGGCCAACCGGATACCAGCTTCCAGGGCCTGATTGATGCGTTCGGCGTCTACGCGCTCGTCTTCCCCGGGGAAATTCTCAATCATCGGGAAAAATCGAACCTTCCAGCCCCTTGGCGTCTTCTGCGGCATATAGGGCAGTACGCGGGCGCGGCCCATTCTGGCCAGTCGCGAGGTCGCCACCACACTCAGGGTGGGCACCCCAAAGAACGGCACAAAAACGGATTGCCGCATGTCCAGAGTCTGATCCGGCGCATACCAGATAGCGCGACCCGCCCGTAATGCCTTGACCATGGTGCGCAAGTCATCGCGCGGCAGCGCCGGAAGCCCTGCCTTGTTGCCTCGGAATCGATGCATGCAGAAATCCATGACCTGGTTCTTGTACGGCCGATACATAGCGTGAAAAGGCATCTGCCCGCTCAGGACCACCACACGCGCGCCCAGCTCCAGGGTCGAGAAATGCCCGGTCAGCAGCAGCAACCCCTTGCCGCTGGCGCGCGCTGCCTCCAGATGCTCGCGCCCTTCGATCTCGAAATGAGGCGCCAGCCGCTCATCCGAGGCAAACCAGGCAAGCGCGGCTTCAAACAGGCCACGACCCAGCGAGGCGAACTGAGCATCCACCAATTGCGAACGCTCATCGGGCGGCATTTCAGGAAAACACATGCGCAGATTGGTATCGACCACCGTGCGCCGACCACGCATGAAGTAGCCGATCAGACGACCGAGCCCTTCGCCCAGCGGCAGCTGCCAGGAAATTGGCAACAGGACCAACAGACGGATCAGGCCAACGCCGATCCAGGTAGGCCACCATTGCGGCAGCAGCAGACGCGCTGAGAATTGAGGCGCGGAATCGCTTGAAGAAGATGCAGACATGGCCGCAGTTTCGGGCCTCGGCGCAAAGCTTGCCAGTGCCGCGTTCAAGTTGGCCGGCTTGTGGCCTCGCCGGCAGCCATGGAAACTGCGTCCATGCGCCTGCTCTACACCGCCCTGCTCTACCTGATCACCCCGGTCGTGATTGCGCGCCTGTTATGGCGCTCCCGCAGCATTCGCGGATATCGCGAACGCATCCCGGAACGATTCGGCCTTATCCCAAATCCACCTTTCGGCATCGCCGTCTGGGTTCACGCGGTATCGGTTGGCGAAGCCCTGGCGGCGCTACCGATGATCCGCGAGCTGATCGCAGAGCACGGCGAGCAGCGTGTGTGGGTCACCTCGACCACTCCCACGGGCAGCGAACGGGTTGTTGCCGCGCTCGGATCGCAGGTCATGCATAGCTATGCGCCCTACGATCTTCCCGGCGCGGTGAATCGCTTTCTCAACGGAGTTCAGCCTCAGCGCGTTGTTGTCATAGAAACAGAGCTGTGGCCCAACCTGTTTGACGCGCTTCACAAAAGGCAGATTCCGCTGCTGATCGCCAATGCCAGATTGTCGCCCCGGTCTTTTCGCGGTTACTCACGCGTAAGCGGCTTCGCCCGATCTGTGCTTTCCAATACCAGCCTGGTTGCCGCACAGAGCACGGCAGACGCCGAACGCTTTTCCCAACTTGGCGCCCCCAGAGTCGTCACCACAGGCAACATCAAATTTGACGTGGAGCCGCCGGCCGAGCAGATCGCAGCTGGAACTTCCCTGCGCAAGAACATCGGATCCCAGCGACCCGTCTGGATTGCGGCGAGCACGCATGAAGGCGAAGAAGGCGCGGCTCTGGATGCACACGCACGTGTGCTCAATCATTTTCCCGATGCCCTGCTGATTCTGGTACCCCGTCACCCGCAGAGATTCGAACCCGTGGCGCGAGAGGTACGGGATTCTGGCCTGAGTTTTTCACTGCGCAGCAATATGCCGAATAGCCTGGAGCAGATGCAGGTTCTGCTAGGCGACAGCCTCGGCGAGATGTGGATGTATCTGCAGGCCGGCGATGTCGTTTTTGTCGGCGGAAGCCTGGTGGAAGTCGGCGGTCACAACGTACTGGAGCCGGCTGCGCTTTCGCGTGCCGTGATCTTCGGGCCGCACATGCACAACTTCCTGTCCGCGAAAGAGCTGTTGCTGCAAACGCAATCAGCCTTGCAGGTGGACGACGATCAGGCGCTATCGCGCGCCCTGATTGAACTGCTGTCTGACCCTCAACGCAGCCAGCAGATGGGCGAGAAAGCCTGCGAAGCGGTACTGGGCAACCGAGGTGCACTGACTAAGCTGATGAGCCATATCCGCAGCCTGTGATCCTCGACTTAACCGGATCAGCCGTATCCGCGAATTCGCAGGCGCCAAACGCCGTCGAATGCGTACAGGGCCAACGCCAGCCAGATCAACCCGAAACCAATGGCACGGTCCTGAGAAAAGGCTTCTCCGAACAGAAAGACCCCGATTAACAACTGCAACGTGGGCCCCAGATACTGAACGATGCCGACCAGCGACAAGGGGATTCGGCGGGCGCCGTAGGCGAAGCCGATCAAGGGCAGAGCCGTTACGATGCCTGCGCCGATCAGCAGGCTGTTCTTGTATAGATCCACGTGACCAAAACTGCCCTCGCCCATCCGCTCGCACCAGACCAGAAACCCCAGCGATGGTAGAAACATGATCAGGCTCTCCACACCCAGTCCCGGCACGGACTCAACCGAAACCCGCTTGCGGATCAATCCATAAAAAGCAAAGGAAGTCGCCAGGGTCAGGGCAATCCACGGAAATCGGCCAACGCCCCAGGTGAGCCATGCCACGCCAACAGCGGCAATACAAACCGCAACCCATTGCCGCACATTGAGCTTCTCGCGCAGCACCAGCACGCCGATCACCACATTGATCAAGGGGTTGATGTAATAGCCCAGCGCAGTCTCCACGACATTGCCGGCATTGACAGCCCAGATGTACAGGACCCAGTTGATGCTGATGAGGACACTGCTCACCATCAGCAGCGGCAAGGCGCGCGGCGGCGCTAGCGAACGCCGCAACCAGCCAAGGCCGTCGCGCCAGATCAGGAACGCCACGACAAACACAGCACACCAGGCAATGCGGTGTGCAGTGATCTGAAACGAGGGCACCACCGCCAGCTCCCGCCAGTAAAGCGGAAACAGCCCCCAGGCGAAGAACGTGGCAATGGTCACAATCAGACCACGCTGAAACTCTGGCGATGTATTGGATTCGCTGGTTTGGGACATGACCACAACGTAGACATACGGGACCGGGTCGCGAAGTCTGCGCCGGCTCGCGACGCTTGGAAAGACAGCCGCAATGCGAAATGATGTTCGCCCGATCCATCAAGCCACCCTGAAAACATGCCGAGCTTTGACGTTGTTTCCGAAGTTGACCAACACGAACTGACCAACGCCGTGGACCAGGCCAATCGCGAACTGGATACCCGCTTCGACTTTCGCGGCAGTGAGGCTCGCTTTGATCTGGACGATTGCGTCATCACCTCCAGCGCACCCAATGAATTCCAGCTCGAGCAGATGATGGACATCCTTCGCAAACGGCTTGCCGCTCGCAACATTGACCTGCGCAGCATCGACGCAGCAGACCCGGAGAGCAACCTGGCGCGGGCCAAACAGAAGATCACCATAAAGCAGGGCATCGAAAAGGCGCAGGCAAAGGCCATCATTGCCCAGATAAAGGCCGCCAAGATCAAGGTTGATACTTCCATCAATGGCGACAAGCTTCGCGTGAGCGGCAAGAAGCGCGACGATTTGCAGACTGCTATTGCCCTGCTCAAGAAAGCGGACCTGGAAATTCCGGTGCAATTCGAGAATTTTCGCGACTAACAGGACTGCGACCGCAGGATGCAAGACGAGCGGCGCATCGCATGATCATCATCAGATAAAGCTAGACTCGCGCCCCTCATTTTTCTCTGACATCCCACTTCATCATGGCTTTACCCCCTGATGCACCTGATGCATCTGCGCCGAGCCGGCAGCGTCTTGAACCATTACCTTCGTTGATATTTTCTTCGCGCTGGCTGCAGCTTCCGCTCTATCTGGGGCTCATTGCTGCGCAGGGCGTCTACGTCATCCTGTTCATCAAGGAGCTCTGGCACCTGATTCACGACGCGTTCAAGCTCAGCGAGCAGGAGATCATGCTCATCGTGCTGGCGCTGATTGACGTGGTGATGATTTCTAATCTGCTGATGATGGTCATCGTCGGAGGCTATGAAACCTTTGTTTCTCGTCTCAAGCTGCAGGGGCATCCGGATCAGCCTGAATGGCTCAGTCACGTCAATGCCTCCGTGCTCAAGGTGAAACTGGCGATGGCGATTATCGGCATCAGCTCCATTCACCTGCTCAAGACGTTTATCGAGGCTGGTTCACTCGGCGCCCTGCCCTTGTGTTCCGAGGTTGCTGCTGGCGTGGCTTGCACCAAGATCACCGAAACTGGCGTGATGTGGCAAACCATCATTCACATGGCCTTTATCGCCTCTGCCATCGGCATCGCATGGACCGACCGTCTGATCATGGGCGCACATAAGGCAGCGCCACAGGCCGCGCATTAAGAGAGCTTCAAGAAAGCGGCCAGCCCGTCATCGCTGACGCTGGCCGCCTGCAACAGCCGCCGCTGACTAGGGCTGCGACTGCATCATCTGTTTGGCGGCCGTCAGCACTGCGTCTTCTTCCAGTCTCACCTTGTAATCCGGGTCCGAGTGCTGGAATCGAATCGTCCGGCCGGCATCCACCATGTAGACCGAAGGCACAGGCAACAGGAAGTGATCCTGTCCGCCGGATGCCTTCTCCAGATCAATGCCGTAGCCCTGATACTTCTCGCGCGTGGCCTCATCCACCTTGAACGCAATGCCCAGGGCCTGGATCAACTCGGCAGAACTGTCGGAGAGCAGCTGATATTCAACAGGTGTCTTTTCTAATCCGGCTTTCAGGGACTCGGGACTGTCGGGGCTCACCGCGATCAATCGCACGCCTAGCTCTTCAAGATCACCCACGATCTTGCGCAGGCCGCTGAGCTGGGTATTGCAATAGGGACACCAGCCGCCGCGATAGAAAACCAGAACAGCTGGCTTTCCGCCGAGAACTTTGCTCAGTGGCATTTTTTCACCTTCCAAGCTTGCAACAGCCGGGTCCGGCAACACAGCACCTGGCTTCATGGGCTGCGTGTCTTCTGCACGATCTGGGGCATTTGTTGAAGCAGCACTCATAACGGTCTCCGGAAGCAGCACGAGCAGAATCGAAATGACAGGCAGAACAAGGTATCGGCGCAGCGAAACAGCGGCATAAGAAGGGCGCAAGACGGATTCCTGTAAGGCAGTGTGAAGGGCCAATCGTGTTTCGGACACCGAATCAGCCATATGGTTCGCGACCGGCAGGACGCCGTGGTCCCACGCTATCATCAGGCCAAGCTACAACCGCGCTGCACTGAATGTGTCGCACCTGTTCGGGTCACCCGACTCGAAACCCGCCTTGAACCAGCGAACGCGTTGCTCGGAAGTTCCGTGCGAAAACGCATCCGGCACCACCCGGCCCTGCGACTGCTTCTGAAGATGATCATCGCCAATCGCCGTTGCCGTGTTCATCGCTTCTTCGATATCGCCGGCTTCCAGCCAGTTGTGCTTGGCTTGCGAGATATTGGCCCAGACGCCCGCGTAGCAATCTGCCTGCAATTCCTGACGCACCAGCAAGCCGCCATCGCCCTTGATGTTCTTGCCGGCGCGGCGCGCATCATTCACTTTTTCCGACACACCCAGCAGCGTCTGCACGTGATGGCCCACTTCGTGGGCGATGACATAGGCGTAGGCAAAATCTCCGCCGCCGCCAAGCCGCTGTTTCATCTCATTGAAGAAACTCAGGTCAATGTAAACGTCATGATCGCCGGGGCAGTAGAACGGCCCCGAAGCAGAACTGGCGCTGCCGCAAGCCGTATTGACCCCACCACTGAACAAATTCAGTTTCGGGCGCTCGTAGGTGAGGCCGGACTGCTCGAAAATGGGCGCCCACACATCTTCGGTTTCGCCCAGGATCACGCTGACAAACTCTGCAGTCTCGTCGCCGGCGGGAATGGCCTGCCCCTGCTGCTGGGTGGGGGCCATACCGCCACCTTGCATTTCCGCGACCAGACCAAGCATTTCCATCGGGTTCTTGCCGAGCAGCATGCCGATGACAACTACTGCAGCGATGCCACCCAGTCCAAGCTTGCCTCCGCCGAGCCCCATGCGGCGTCCGCCAGAGGAGCCACCACTGCGGCGCATGTCCACAACATTGTCACTGCGACGACCCACTTTCCAGCGCATAAGCCTTCTCCCTTGGCATTGACCCAAGTTTACCCTGTGCCCATTGCGCTGGATGCAGGGCTGTGCGGGCGCCGAAATACCCTCGGCTAGGCCTCTGGTCCTGCGAGAAAATCAGCCGAGAATCGCTCGAAATCAGAAGCTTCGATGGCCGCACGGATACGCTGCATCAGACGCTGGTAGTAGCGCAGATTGTGGATGGTGTTGAGCCGGCCACCCAGCATCTCGTTACAGCGATCCAGATGATGCAGATAGGCCCGCGAATATCGCTGGCAGGTATGGCAGTCGCAGTCGGCATCCAGCGGCGCAGGATCATCGCGATATTTCGCATTGCGCAGCTTCACCACGCCAGTCGAGGTGAAAAGATGCCCGTTCCGCGCATTGCGCGTCGGCATGACGCAATCAAACATGTCAATGCCGCGCCCGACCGCCTGAACCAGATCTCGCGGCTTGCCGACGCCCATGAGGTAGTGCGGCTTATCGCGCGGTAAGTGCGGGCCTATCGCGTCAAGTACGTACAGTCGCTCTTCTTCGGTTTCACCCACGGAAAGGCCGCCCAGGGCATATCCGTCGAAGCCGATATCGGTGAGCAGCGACAGCGATTCCAACCGCAGGTCTTTGGACATACCGCCCTGCACGATCCCGAACAAGGCGCCATGCGCATCCCCGTGCTGCTGCTTGCAACGCAGTGCCCAGCGCGCACTCAGGAGCATGGATTCGCGCACCTGCTTCTCCGTGGCCGGATGCGGTGTACATTCGTCAAACTGCATGACGATGTCCGAGCCCAGCGCATGCTGGATATCGATCGAGTCCTCCGGCGTGAGAAAGACCTTGTCACCGTTGATCGGTGAAGCAAACCGTACGCCCTCTTCGGAGATCTTACGCAAACCCGACAAACTCCAGACCTGAAAGCCACCGGAGTCGGTCAGGATCGGTCCGTCCCAGTCCATGAACCGATGCAGGCCGCCCAAGGACCGCATGATCTCCGGACCCGGTCGCAGCATCAGGTGAAAGGTATTGCCGAGCAGGATCTGTGCGCCACTGTCGCGCACCTCCGAAGGTGTCAGGCCCTTCACCGTTCCGTAGGTCCCTACCGGCATGAATGCCGGCGTCTGCACTGTGCCGCGATCAAATTGGAGTTCGCCGCGACGGGCAGCGCCATCGTTCTGGATCAGCTTGAATTGCACGATTTGAGGTTTGGTATGGACAGGCGGGGGCGTGATTGTCAGGCTCTGGTCCGGATCAATCCAGCCGGAGCAGGCCTGACATGCGCTTGAATCACGTTTCGCCCGCCACGATTCGCTTCTGGGCCCTGCTCGATACCAGCGTCATCGCACTGGCGCTGCCCGTCACCGCCCAGCTGTTTCTCGGCGTGATTTATTGGCTGAATGGCCTGATGGGTTTTGATCATGTCATGCCGGCTTTCGCGCCCATCCACATGTTTTTCGTCAACCTGTCGGGAATCCTGGTCGCGGTATGGGCCTTCGCCCGCTTGCTCAACCCCACGGGCTTGCTTGGCCTGATTGATGCCATCGGGCGCAGCGCGGTAGCGATGCTGATTGTCTGGTTCATCATCATTGAAGACGCGCCACCCGCACTCTGGCTCTTCGTTGCAACCGAGGGACTCGGTGCTATTGCCCAGTTCCGCGCCTGCCTGAAAGAATCTGCAACTTCGACTTGAAGCATCCTCAGTCATTGGCTGGTACATTTGTTCGCCATGGAACCCGGCCCGCCCGCAGCTGACACCACCGAAGCTTTCATCGCGAACCTCTACGGAACCGCGCTGATCGCGCCGCCCAATCGTTTTCGGTCCTGGGCGCTGGAACAGCTTCGGACACTGATTCCTTGTGATGGCGCGCTATGGGGCAGCGGCGCCGCCGGCAGCAAACAGTTTCACACCACCACCATCGTGGGGCTGCCCGAGGAATTTCCCAAGCGGCTAGAGGACACTGCTGACATCAATCCCCTGCTGCCCAGGATCCTGGCCAATCTGGGCAATCCGGTGGACATGGAAAGCGTGCTCGACGATGCCGCGTTCCACGACTCCGCGTTGTACGAAAAAGCATTCGCGCCGTTTCGCATCGAACGCATTCTTTCTACCGCGCACCGGGATGAGCGCAGCGGCCTGTATTCACTGGTCACGCTGTATCGCAGCAATCCGGAGGCGCATTTCACGGATGCCGAGAAGGCCCTGCAGCAACGCATCACCGTGCATCTGTTTGAAGCCGCCTCGCATAGCTTCTTCATTCATCTGTTGCGCAATACAGAGATGATTGCAGGGCGTGGTTCGGCGCTGGTCGATCGCCACGGGATGTATCACGAGGTTCAACCCCGGTTTCAGGATCTGCTGGACGAAGCCTTTCCAGAACGCGGCCAGTCACTGCCCTTCCCCATTCCAGAACCTGGAACCAAGACCACCCATGGACAGCTCTGCGTCAGCAGCGAACCGCTGGACGAGTTGTTCATGCTGCAAGCCTGGAAGGCCGGGCCACTGGATGCACTGACCGCCCGCGAACGTGAGGTGGTGATCTCAGTGGCGCAAGGGCTTTCCTTCAAGCAAGCTGCGAGAAAAATTGGCATCGCGCCGTCCACGGTGGCCAATCATCTGTATCGCATCTACCGCAAGCTCGGCGTCAGCAGCCGGACCGAACTCGCTACGCTGGTTCATCCGCAAGGCTGAAGCTTCACTTGTCCGCAGATTTCCGGCCCCGGACCTGATCGCGGAATTTCTGGTGATGCGTTGGCAGGTACTGGGGATCCTCCGGATCGCGCCAGGGTGGCCTTTCTGCAACAGCGTCGGGCACTTTGCCCAACACATCTTGAAGCTCGAAATCTGCCTCGGGACCCGATCGGTGCTGCACCGGGATTGTGCTGATAGCAGGCAAGTGATGAAAGAAGTCGTTGGGAATCCAGTGGTCCTCGGGTTTGGGTAGCCAGCCCCGGGTGTAACCCACCGCGAACGCCTGGAGAATATCGTAGGTGCTGTCCATGCAGTTGCGATTGATCAGCTGGTAGGGCTGCCGGGATACCCAGGCTGAAACCTTGTCCGCATAGGCCGGATTGGGAATCACGTCAGGATCAACGCGCATCAATTTGATGTTTTCGTAAGGTGCGCCATGACGCGCCATCGCACCAAAAGTTGCGACCACCTCATCCAGGTTATTCACGCGACGCCCCCAGAAACCATTGAAGATGCCCTGCCAGTTTTCACCTTCAACGGCGCCGCAATTCCACTGGCCATTGGGCAGTTCATACCCCCAACCAACGTGACCAAGATTCAGTGGGCGGCTATGACAGACAGCGACGATGGCTTCGGCAAAACGAGGCATGGTGGGGTCCCACTGAATTGACTGGCGAAGTATTCAACCGTGGCCTTAAGTGGCAAGCATCAGAACGTCAGTCGGCTGCATTGAAGCGGTTGAACGGCAAGCCCTTCAGGCTCGGTGATAAGGATGATTCGCGCTCAGGCTCCAGGCCCGGTAGAGCTGCTCTGCGACCAGCACGCGCACCAGCGCATGCGGCAAGGTGAGATTGGACAAGGACCAGGCCTGCTCGGCACTGGCCTTGACCGCGTCAGAGTGACCATCGGGCCCACCGACCAGGATCGACACATCGCGGCCCGATTGCTTCCAGCCTTCAAGCTTTGCCGCCAGCTGCGCACTGGTCCAGCCTTTTCCACGCTCGTCGAGCATGACGCGAAGATCACCTGTGGAACGCTCCAGCAGCTTCTCGCCTTCGGTGTTCTTGGCCCGTTCGATATCCGAATTTTTGCCGCGAACGGCCAGCGGAATTTCGACAAGTTCGATGCGCAGTTCGCGCGGCATGCGACTGGCAAACGCCTCAAAGCCCTGACTCACCCAGTCGGGCATGCGCCCGCCTACGGCCAGCAGCTTGATCTTCACGCGTCGCCCCGGATCAGGCTTCGGGCTGACGCTCGCCCGGCTTCATGTCCCACAGCTTTTCCAGCTGATAGAACGCACGCGCCTGCACCTGCATCACGTGGACAACAGCATCGCCCAGATCCACCAGCACCCACTCGGCTTCGTCCATGCCTTCCATGCCGAGGGCCCGGTGACCATGCTCCTTGCAATGCTCTGCCACCGACTGCGCCAGCGCTTTGACGTGTCGGTTGGACGTGCCGGAACAAATGATCATGGTGTCGGTGATGGAAGTCAGCCCACGCACATCGAGTACCTTGATGTCCTGGGCCTTGAGGTCTTCCAGCGCTTCACGCGCCAGATCAGAGACGCTTGTGTCAGCAGCTTTCGGGTTCTTCGTCATAAGTCAGGGATTCAATGTCCTCGTCGATAAAGGATTGGATAACCGTTTGCGGGACCAATCCTTGAACTGATCGGCCTGCTTTCAATAATCCGCGGATACGCGTTGAAGAAATGGCCAGCGGCGGAATGGCGCAATGCATGAACAGCCCAGCCGTCTGCGCGCGAAGGCGGGCCGGATCCTGCACTCTGCGTCCGCTCAGCAATTGCCGGGTCTCGCCAGCCAGCATGGAGGTTTCGTAGGGGCGCTCCACAAACACCAGATGCGCCAACTCGATGATGTCCTGCCAGCGGTGCCAGCGATGAAACTGATTGGCAGCGTCTTCACCCAACAACAATACCAGTGAGTCATGCGGCCTTTGTGCGCGGAGTTCGCACAGCGTATCGACGGTATAGCTCGGGCCGTTTCGTTCAACCTCTCGCGAATCAACCGTCAGGCCTGGAATGTCGGCACAGGCCAACCTGACCCAGTCCAGCCGCCGCTGAGCGCTGATGCGCGGCGTCTCGCGATGCGGCGGATCACCGCTGGGCAAGACCAGAATTTCATCCAGCGCGAGTTGTTCGCGCACCTCAATGGCGACACGAAGATGACCATTGTGGATCGGCGAAAAGGTACCCCCAAAAACGCCTAGCACGCTCATGACCGAATCCTCTGGCACTGCATGGGCCCGGATTCGCGCAGCCAGACCACCCACTTCAAGTCCTGCAAAAAAATTTGAAGTTCTGACACCGAAACTTACAGCCGGGATGCGGCATTGCCGCAGCAGGGTCGGTCTGGGCTAACGAACATTGCCGTCGCCAAGCACGATCCATTTCTGAGAGGTCAGGCCTTCGAGGCCCACCGGCCCACGGGCATGGAACTTGTCCGTGCTGATGCCGATCTCTGCACCCAGCCCGTATTCATAGCCATCGGCAAAGCGGGTGGAGGCATTGATCATCACCGAACTCGAATCCACTTCGCGCAGGAAGCGTCGGCTGCGCGTATAGCTTTCCGTAATGATGCTGTCGGTGTGCGCCGAGCCATAGCGCGCAATGTGGTCAATGGCCTGATCCATGCCGTCGACCACGCGAATCGACAGGATGGGCGCAAGATATTCCTCGCTCCAGTCGGCCTCGCTTGCAGGCCGGGCCTGCTCAAGAATCTTGCAGGTCCGCTCGCAGCCGCGAATCTCGACATCTGCTTCTTCGAGAATCTGCGCCAGCCGCGGCAGCACCGCTTCAGCAATGGGCGCATCCACCAGCAGCGTTTCCATGGTGTTGCAGGTGCCGTAGCGCTGGGTCTTGGCATTGACGGAAATCGACACCGCCTTTTCCAGATCCGCATCGCGGTCAATGAAGACATGGCAGACGCCGTGCAGGTGCTTGATTACCGGCACCTGGGCATTGTCTGAAACCGCCATCACCAGGCCCTTGCCGCCACGCGGAATGACCACGTCAATGAATTCCGGCAGGCGCACCATCTGTGACACCGTGGCGCGGTCGGTAATGTCCAGCACTTGTACTGCATCTTCCGGCAGATCGGCGTTGCGCAGAGCGCGCTTGATGCACGCCGCAATCGCCTGATTGGAATGCACGGCCTCCGAACCACCGCGCAGGATGCAGGCATTACCCGACTTCAGGCACAGGCTGGCAGCATCGGCGGTCACGTTCGGGCGCGATTCGTAAATGATGCCCACAACGCCCAAAGGAACACGCATGCGGCCCACCTGAATCCCGGAAGGGCGCTGATTCATGTCGGTCAACTCACCCACCGGGTCTGGCAGGCTGGCAACCTGGCGAACCCCTTCTGCCATCGCGGCAATGCGATCAGCATTGAGTTCCAGGCGATCCAGCAAGGCGCTGTCCAGACCATTTGCGCGGCCTTCACGCATGTCCCGGGCATTGGCAGACAGGATGGCCTCGCTATCGTCCATGATGATGTCTGCCAGGGCGAACAGGCAGGCGTTCTTCTGCCCGGTATCGGCCTTGGCCACGGCGCGCGCAGCACCTCGTGCACGCTCGCCCTTTTCGCGCATGTATCGCACGATTTTTTCGTCGTTACTGCTGATGTTGTTCTCCGCTTTACTCATGCGCCCATCGGCCGGACAACCCGGCGTCCGGCAGCCGAAAGCGACAATGTTAGCAACTCCTCCCAGGCCTGCTCCTTGCCGCCGGTCGACTTGGCCAGCTGATCAATCAGCGCGGCCTGCCGGAGCCAGCCATAAATCTGGGTCTGTCGGGTTCTGGGCAGTGCTGCCAAAAAAGCCGGTATCCGCGCGGTCTGCAGACGTGCCTCGCTACAGGCCCGTGATGCGTTGCCGCTGCGCGCAAAATGACCCTGCACCTGCGCCCACTGGCGCAGCATCCAGACCAGCGGGCCCAGCACTGCAAGGACATCGAGACCTTCTTCGCGCAGCCGATTGATGGCATGCGCCACCCCCTGCGCGTCTCCCATCAGCATGCGCTCGCCAACCCCGAAAGCGTCGTAGCGGGAACTGTCGGCGACCGCATCGCGAATTTCATCAACGCCTACCTCAGCCTGCGGATAGAGCAGCAGGAGCTTGTCGATATCCTGCTTGGCCGCCAGTGCATTGCCCTGCGCGCGGTCGGCCAGTTCCTGCACCGCATCGGCGCTGGGCTTGAGCCCGGCACTGCGCATGCGCTGGGCCACCCAGTCATTCCAGCGCTCGGGCGCAATGGGCCGTGCATACACCGAGGCCCCGGCCGACTCCAGGGTCAGGACCCAGGCTGCCTTCTGCTGGCGATAGTCGAGCTTTCCCGCACTGACAATGAGCAGCACATCAGCAGGCGGATTCTGTGCGATCTCAGTCAGCAGCTTGGCGCCGTCGACGGCCGACTTGCCGCTCTTGCCGCTCTTGGCACTGCCGGAGTCCTCATCCGCCGATTTGCCGCGTCCCGGATTGGGCCCCTTCGGCATGCGAATCTCGACCATCTTGCGCGAAGCAAACAAGGACATGCTGCCGCAGGCTTCGATAACCCGGCTCCAGTCGAAGCCTCTTTCCACATCAAAGACTTCGCGCTCGCCGTATCCCTGCTTACGACCCGCAGCACGGATCGCGTCCAGAGACTCCTCCATCAACAGCGGCTCTTCGCCCGCCACCAGATAAACCTGTGCCAGCGACTTGGCTAGATGAGGGGCGAGTTTTTCCGGGGTCAGTTTCACGATGGCCCATTTTGCCGCAGCCTGCGAAGCGCTGCCTCAGACGCGCCCCGCGTCGCACCTCCAGAGGCAGCGGACCACGCGGCCTTGCGCCGGGGCGCAGCGACCACCGTGGCCCGCAACTCTCTGCTTTAGAAGAAGTACTTCACATTGAAATAGGCAAAATCGCGATCCGAAAGAATATTTCCGTCGCCACCGTCGAAGCGCAAGGTGTAACCCACCTCGGAACTCCAGTCGCTGCCGGTATCAAAGCCCATGGAAAGCTGCGCGGTCTTTCGTTCCTTGAAGAAATTGACGACCGGCGCCGGCGACACGCCGTTGACGTCATGTTCAAAGCGAATACCCGGAATCAGCTTCAGGGACTGGATCACGTTGTGATAAGTAGCCTGCAGCGCGATCCGGTAGCCCCAGGAGAATCGCGTGGCGTAACCACCGTCTTGCGCGGGCAAACCCTGACTGGCCAGAAACGCGCCTCTGAATGGCCCATCGGTCGCCAGATCAAAGGCCGGGGTGAAGGTACCCGGCCCCTCATAGCGCAGCTCATTGGTTTCAGGCAGGTCGTGCACGTACATGGCACCTGCTTCCACCACCATCAGCAGCTGGTCAAAGCCCAGCGCCTTGTTGGGTGAAAACAACTGCGTGGTGGACAGATTGAGCTGGCTGATGTCATGACGCCGCCAGCCGCGCAGGTACTGGTTGCCCGAGGCGCCGCCCAGCACCGGATTGATCTGGCTGGGAATGCCCAGACCGGTCAGCAGCAGTTCCACATCATCAATCTGCAGCGGTTGATCGACCTTGTAGCTGTACTCGCCCTGCAGGGCCAGACCGAAAGGCCCCGGCGTGTTGAAGCTCAGACCGTAGAGCTGGATGTCTTCGGGATACTCGATGAAGTAATTGGCACCAACCGTGGATTGCGGCGCATTGGATGAGGTTCCGGAAAAAACCGGCAGACGCGAGTGATAGTTCGAGCCATAGATCGTCACGCTGGTGTCGTTGAGCTTGGCCAGAAACATGCTCAGCGCAAATCCAAACTGGCCTTCGTCGTCAGGCTCCACATCGCCGGCGCGGATCACGCTGCTGCCGGGGGTGTTTTCATCCACCTGTCCGAAACCCAGATTGGCGCGCGTTCCGCCAATACCCACGTAGTCGCTGGTGGAATGAAACGAACCCGCAACATCAGGTTCGGTCTGCTGCCAGTCGAGTTGGTAGAACGCTTCCAGACTCATATCGAAAGGCAGGCCGATGGATGCCCACACCATGCTCAGCGGCGTAAAGACTTCCTCCAGCTCGAAGCCGGGAACGCGTAGCTGATTGGCATCCACAGCGCCAATGCTGTCCAGCCCATTGCGGATGAAAACGGACTCACCCCAGCTCAGATGCTGGCGGCCAACCCGGATGCCGACATCGCGCGAGGCAATCTTGCCCTGCCAGGACACATAGGCATCAAGGATGTCGCCGTCATGTCCGATATGACCCTGCACGGCACTCTGCTTGAAGTAGCGCTCACTCGCCGGTGCTTCGCGGCCCGGACCGTAATCAGCACCATCAAAGAACTCATGATCGTCCAGTGTGGGATCGTAGAGGTAGCTGCCCCGCACGAACACGCCGAAATCGCCCCAGCTCGCGCTGAAGTCCGACGTGAGCTTGAGGGTGCTGGCAATGGTATCGCCGTTGGAAAAGGCGAGATTGCCGTCGTCACTATTGGTGGAAAAAGCGTTCCCGCCATTACCGACACCAATGCGATCTGGGTCGCGTGCTTCGGTACGCCAGGCCAGGCCCAGCGAGGCCACACTTTCAAGTGACGCCTCCGCTGGCCCGAGATTGAATTGCAGGGCGCTGGCCGGCAGAGCGGTCAGCAGCAGTGTCGAAAAGCCGAGAGTTTTGGAAATCGTTTTCATTGGCAAGAGGCTCCAATGGGCAGGCACTGCCCGCCGGTGGCGAGGAAGGTGGCAATCTGGGTCTGGATCTCCTGGGTGACGGCGAGGCTGGTCGCCGTGCTGCCCGGATCGATGATCGAGCCGTGCGTTCCCTGAGTGAACGGAACCGCAACGCCCAGGCCATTTGCTGCACCTGCCGTATTGAAGAACACCTGAGGATCATCCACGGCGAGCGGACTGCCGCTGAAATTCACCGGGCTGTCTGGCAGCTGCAATCCCATCAGGCGAATCAAGGGGTCGGTGCCGGACAGGTAACCGTCTACGGTCACCACAGGGTTGTTGATTGCGTTGTTGGGAACCGCATCGTCTCCCAGAATCTCGACCACGTGAATCGGCCGGGTGGCGCGCGCTGCAACTGCGTAATTGGCAGGATCACCGGAATCGAGCACCTGCTGTGCAACCCGCAGATAAGTCTCGTATCCGTCGCTGCCCTCGACAATACCGTTGCCCGCCAGCCCTGCTGCGACGTCATCGCCAAAAGCCACGGAACCATCCAGCAGCTTGCCGATTCCCACGCCCGCCATGGCTAGGGAAGCCGTACCAACGTCATCACTGACGCCCAGGAAAGTGGTGCCGATAATGCCGCCGAGCGAATGTCCGATGAAGGAGGGTTTTGCAGTTGTGTTGATCGCCACGCCGGGCAGGCTCGGAATGGAGCGTGCCAGCACGGTCAGATCAGAAACGGCCTGGCGGATGTTGTCGCGGCTGGTGGCCAGGCTGACCAGATTGATGAAGTGCGAGCCCGAGCAATCCGGGATGCCATCCGGCGCGAACTGCGCCGTGGTATCGCAATCAGCGTTCTGTGTGGACACGTCCAGATTGAGCGTGCGCTCACCCACTCCGGCAACCCGCAGTGGGCTGGTCGGATCAACGATGCCATGAAGCGGCAAATCCATCGCGATGCTGACCTGCCCGGCACGGGCCAGACTGCTTGCAATCAACAGGAGATTGCTGCGGTCCTGGGTAATACCGTGCTGGAAGATGGTCGTCGGAAAGCCGCCGGGAACAGCTGCCGGTGCGCCGCCCTGACCATTGGGAACCGCAACCAGAACCGGCAGATCCTGCAAGCTGCGCTGAAGCGGCCGAGGGAAGCAGCGCGTGGTGGAATCAGGGCTGCTGCCGGACAAGGACGGCGTTGAAAGATTGGAGCAAGGCACGCCATTGGTGGTGAATCGCGGCGCGCGATAACTGCCATCTGCCAGCCAGTAGTTGGTCAGCGGATTGGGCAGCGGAACACCGGCTGGTGGTGGCGCGGAGTTGTCAGCAAGGAAATACGGCACGCCGCGCAGCACTGTCTTGTAGATGGTTGCACCGGGAGGAATCGGCAAGCCCAGCAGCTGACCAATCTGATCCGTCGTACCCACCGGGGTCAGTGCATCGAAAGTCGCTGCAGGTGCGGCGTCCACAACCTGCTCCAACGTGTCGGTGATGGACTGGGTCGTAAAGCTCCAGGCCAACACCACGTCATCGGTCGAAAATGTCGGCGACAGGGCCTGCTGCCCCACGCCGACCACGAGCGGAAGAATTGATCCGGTCTCGGCCTGACGAATCGCCTCGAGCGTGGCGAGTTGTGCATCGCTCAGACCGGCGAGTTCGGGCCGGTCCTGACTCTGCACCGCGGTAGAGCTGCTGACGGCGTCAAAAAAAGCACTGCGTGAAACCGGAACGCCATCGGTGCTGAGCAGGCGATTGGTCACCGCCAACACATAAGTGGTGGCCTGCTTCAGGGGAACCGCCGGCTCGATCATCATGCGCGTACGCACTTCGGACAGCGGACGCCCCGTTGCCGCATCGAGCGCGTCGTAGTTCTGAATCACGTAGTCACCAGTGGCACCGCCATCGGCACTCTGACTCAGCAATCGCGGCACCGGCCGGCCTGTCGCAGGGTCGATATTGACCTCGATCACCAACAGTCCGCCCGACGCCGCCGTGGCCAGATCAACAAAGCCGATGAAATCCGTGAAACCCGATGCCACGGTTGAAAAGCCGTCGAGAAGATTGGCGGCGTTGACCGGCCCGTTCGCAGGCGCTGAGGGATTGGAGGGGTCCCTGAGCGGCAGGCTGACCCGCGAAGTAGCCGGGTTCTGCAAACCGAAAAAAGGAAAGGGCACAGTGCCGGCCAAAGGGTCGAATAAAGAGAAAGCTCTTGATTCGCTGCCGTCGGGCGTCCCCGGCTCGTTACTGCCTGCGCCATCGCCAGATTTGTTGCAGGCGGCCAACATCATGGCAAAAGCCACTGTAGTGGCCATATGAAATAGTCGCATGTCTCCTCCAATCGCGGAATTCAGGCTCTACCGTACGCGCATCTTCGGCGCATATCAGCCAAGGTCGTTTCTCTCCCGACGATTCGGACAGCAATATTCGAACTGCTGTTACAGAGACATGATTGTGCGCTATTCCAGACGGATAAGTATGGCGTTGCGGACAGCCGGCTCAGGCGCGCAGGTTTTCGGCAATTTCGCGTGCCGCCTCAAGGTCCTGTACCAGCAACGACAGTGGCATGCGGCGGCGCAAAGCATCATCCGCGGTCAGGGCCATCTCGTCGCGAAACGCCAGCTTGACTTCCGCCTTGATGAAAGGCGCTTCAGCATGCACCCGCTCCGCCAGAGCAGGCTCTTTCTCGATCAGGTACAGCAACTGACGCACCCGTGTGCCATTGCGATGCGCCGCGGTGAGCGCTGCGACGCCATCCACGCCCGCACCGGTGAGTTGTTTGACTGCATCGGCCAGCCAGATATCGAAATCCTTGGCTGGCGGCGCACCGGGAAGTCGCCGCAGATGCGTGCGGGTTTTCGTTTTCTTGCGGCCCAGGGCCTTCTCGACGGCATCGACAATCTCTACCGAGTCGCAACGCGAGGTGGTGTACTTGCCGCCAATGGGCAGTACCAACCGTGGCTCGGGCTGGGCAATATCAAACTCTCTGGAAACTGCGGCCAGGCTCGCTGCATCTTCTGCCTGCAACGAGCGCACACCGGAATAGCGCGCGATGACGTCGGCCTCCGTCCAGCCCAGACCGGGTAGACCACGCCGAACACCATCAATCAGGTAGCTGGTTTCCTCATCCGTGGGAACCGCTTCATCCGGGGATTCCACTTCCGATTCGGTGGTTCCGACCAGCGTGCGGCCATACCAGGGGATAACGAAAAACACCCGGCCATCCTTGGCCGTCAACAGGAAGGCTTCGGTGCAACCGGGGATCGCCGGCAGCAGCAAGTGCGTGCCCTTCACCAATTTGATCTTGGGCGCATCCTCACCCAACAGCGAGCGTGCCCAGGGGCCGGCAGAATTGACCACGCAACGCGCACGCACGGAAAAGCCTTCGCCGGAAAGCTGATCCTTCACCTGCGCACCGCAAATGCCCTTGGCATCGCGCTCAATCTTCTCGGCCATCATCTTGTTGACACAAACCGCGCCTGCCGACTGCGCTGCTGCCACAACAGTCATGGTCATGCGCGCATCGTCTTCCTGACAATCGCCATAGCGGAAGCCGCCCACCAGATTGGCAGGATCAATGTAGTGGTAATGCTTGAGCAGGGTCTTGGGCCGGAAATGCTTGTGTGGCTTGACCGGTCCACTGCCAAAAGCGAGCGCGTCATACAAGGTCAGGCCGGCCGACAATTTCAGCGGACTGGCGCGCGGGCCTTTCCACACCGGCATGATGAAATCCATTGGCCGCACCAGATGCGGAGCAATGCGCGACAGCGTGCGCCGCTCTTTGAGCGCATGGCGCACCAATGCAAATTCATAGTGTTCGAGATATCGCAGGCCGCCGTGAATCAGCTTGCTCGATGCCGATGAAGTTCCGCTGGCCCAGTCGTTTTTCTCGATCAATGCGACGCTGAGTCCGCGCAGAGCTGCGTCATAAGCGGTCCAGGCACCGTAGATGCCGCCGCCGATAACCAGCAGATCAAACTCCTGCTGCAGGCCACGAACATTGCGAACCAGCGGGAATGCGGTTGGTGTGCTGCTCATTACGCGGCCTCCGCGATCAGTCCGTCCTGGCGAAGCAGGGCATCCACCTTGGGCTTGCGCCCGCGAAATGACTCGAACAGTTCTGCGGCGGGCTTGGAGCCCCCGCGCGACAACAGCGATTCCAGGAAGCGAGTCCCGGTTGATCGCAGCGCGGTCTGATCCAGCCCTGCTTCAACAAACGCCTCGTAAGCGTCTGCAGACAAGACTTCTGCCCACTTGTAGCTGTAGTAACCCGCTGCATAGCCGCCGGCGAAAATGTGACTGAAACTCCAGGGCATGCGGTTGAATGCCGGTGGCCTGAGCACAGCGACTTCATCGCGTACCTGTTCGATCAGTCCGAGCACGCGGGCGCCCTGCTCCGGCTGGTAATCCCGGTGCAGACGCAGGTCGAACAAGGCGAACTCCACCTGTCGCACCGTCGCCAACCCGGCCTGGAATCGACGCGAAGCCTGAAGGCGCTCGATCTGATCATCCGGCAGGGCTTTTCCGGTTTGCCAGTGACGCGCCCAGGTCTTGAGCTGGCTGGGCTCGAAGCACCAGTTCTCCATGAACTGGCTCGGCAACTCCACGGCATCCCACTCCACCCCGTTGATACCCGATACCGCCGCTTCATCCACCTGCGTCATCAGCAGGTGCAGGCCGTGGCCACATTCGTGATACAGCGTCAGGACTTCGTCGTGTGTCAGCAAGCCGGGCTGGCTGTCCATCGGTGGGCGGAAATTGCACACCAGATAGGCCACTGGAATCTGGCGACCTTGCGCAGTGGTTCGCCGGCCATGACATTCATCCATCCACGCGCCGCTGCGCTTATTCTCGCGTGCGTAGGCATCGAGATAGAACATCCCGCGCGATTCGCCGCCGGCCCCTTGCACCTCATAAACCTCGACCGAGGGATGCCATGCGCGCTGATCCTCGCGCCGCACAATAGCGACGCCGTAGAGCTGCTCAACCAGAGCGAACAGACCGCCGAGCACATTTGGCATCGCAAAGTAGGGCCGCAAAGCGTCTTCGTTCAGACCCAATGACGATTCCTTGAGCTTCTCCGAGTAATAGGCGACATCCCAGGATTCAAGCTTTCGCGGACCTCCCTGCTGCCGGGCAAAAGCTTCCAGTTCTTTCAGATCCTGCTGCGCGGCAGGACGCGCCCGGGCAGCGAGATCGAGCAGGAATTTCTCGACCTCATCCGGGGCTTGCGCCATCTTGGTTTCGACCGACAACTCCGCATAGTTAGCAAATCCCAGAAGGATCGCCTTTTCGTGGCGCAGCTTCAGGATTTCTTCCATCAGTTCGCTGTTATCGAACGTGCCGGCCTGCGGCCCCTGATCGGATGCGCGCGTGGCAAAAGCGGTGTAGATCTCCCTGCGCAGTTCGCGGTCATCGGCAAAGGTGTTGACCGCATCAAAACTCGGATAGTCCAGCGTGAGCAGGTATCCCTCGAGTTTCTTGTCGGCGGCACGTGCGGCGGCCTGCTCGATCGCCGCCGACGACATGCCGTTGAGGCGCGCCGCGTCGGTGATGTGCAGCGACCAGGCCTGGATCGCGTCCATCACGTTTTCTTCAAAGCGGGTGTTGAGCTCCGACAGGCGCAGCGATATTTGCCGATAGCGCTCTTTCTTTTCCGGCGGCAGGCCAATGCCGGACAGTCGGAAATCACGCAGTTCGTCCAGCACCACTTTCTGCTGCACCGCGCTCAGCGCCGCAAACCCTGCGGACTGCGATAGCGCTTCAAATTTCTTGAACAATGCTTCGGACTGCGAAAGCTCCAGTCCGTAGTCGGTGACCTTGGGCAGACCGGCGTTGTAGGCCGCACGCCATTCGGCCGTGGAATTGACGCTGAACAGATGCGAGACCGGGCCCCAGACGCGAGATAAACGCTCGTTCATTTCATCCAGCGGCTCCACCAGACTTTGCCAGTCAGGTGCGCCTTCTGCCCCCACGATGCGCGCGAGCTGGCTGCGATTGGCCGCCAGAACTTCGTCCAGCGCCGCCTCGACATGGCTGGGCTGAATCTGGTCAAAAAGTGGGAGCACATTGAGCGCACGTTCGGTCAGCAGCGGATTGGTCATATGAGCAATAAATACATTCAAATTCAGATGGCGAGGAGTTTCGCACGGTGGCGCTATCGAGTTATGGCTGGCCTGAAGAATGCCGTGCCAGTACCCGCACATGCGAGTCAAATCCTGAACGGAAGTTCCCTCACGACACTCCGCACGGATCATGCCCAAACCCGCGCGTCGGTTCAGAACAGGCCGCGAACTGTCAGCATGAACACCACGCACAGGGCGAGCACAAGGCCTCCGATGACCATGGCCAGGCCGCCCCATCGCAGCCCCTTGGTCAATTCGTGCTCGGTCTTGGTTGAGAGAATATAAGGCCGTCGCCCCGCCGGGCGATTGAGGATATTCAGGTCGGGCTGGACCGAACGCCCCACCTGCTCAGCGCGCACGATCCGAATGGCCTCACGTCGCGCGACTTCCCATTCCTGCAAGTCGATCTCGCCATCCCGGTTGCTGTCAAAGCGATGCAACAGGTCGCGCTTGTCCTTTTTCCAGATCGAGAGCAGTTCGCTGACATCCAGAGACTCGTTGTCGGCACGAAAAGCGATCTGGGTCTGAAACTGTCCCAGTGTGTAGAGCCAGGCCCCATAGCGAACAATGCCCTCGGTATATCGATAGTCGCCCAGCGAGAAGAAACTGTTTTTCTTGGGAACGGATTTGGGCCGGCGGTGATAACCGCGCCAGCGTCTTCGCACGCTCGGGATAATCTTCGCGCCCACCGGGTCCACCACGCACTGACCGGTGCCATCGTCCAGCAGAAACAGATCATTGGATGTGCCTGATTCCACCACCACCCATTTGGTCTGACGACGTCCGCCGCTGTAGCTGGTCCGCCGCCGCTCAACCCGATAATCCCACCAGCAGCACTTTTCGCCGGATAGCGGCGCGATAATTTCTGGCCCCGGCAGCAGACGCGCATGACCGTGCAGTTCAACGTAGCCCTGGGCGGCAGACCGGATGCGCGAGGTCGGGGTGTCTTCGAGCAGGCGCGCGCGCTGAAGTCGGACAAAACCGTATGCAAATACGCCAATCGCGGCCCCGGCGAGAATCACCGCCATCATCCAGAACTTGCGAGGTTCGGCCTGGGCCATCGTCTCCAGCAGATGTCTCAGGACTTCCACAGCTGGAACTCCCCGTTCGGCATTCTTGCCAAAGTCGATGCCGGTCGCGGAGCGCGCACTATTTCTTGGGCTTGATTCCGAACAGGCCGCCCAGGCGATTGCTGATGACGTCTGCACCGCGATTAACCGCTGTCGCGTAATTCTCGACCAACTCGCCGGTTTCGCTGTTGCGCAGCGCATCCTGGAAACCCAGTCGAACGTGTTTGCGCAGCTCGGGCATCAGTTCTTCACCTGCGGCCAGAACGCCTTTCCTGACCCGCTGCTCAAACTCGTCCTGCAACTGCTCAAGTTCGCTTTCGAGGTGACGGGAAATTCGTCCTCGATACAGCAGATAGGCAAACAGCCAGGTCAACAGAGCGGTCAGGATCGCGGTGAGAATGATGCTGATAGCAAGGCTGCTGGTCATAGAGCGCCTCCAGGTTTCAGATAGACCTGCAACCGACTCGGCGGGAGCGGAACAGGCAGCGCTTCAGGCGGACGGGTGTGATCACCGGCCCTTATGAAGCAAACAGGGATTTCACGTTGACATCACCAAGCTCCTCGGCCTGGAACTCCAGCAGCACGGCGGGTGGAAAATCACCCATGCGGGCAATGATCAGGTCCGGAAACTGCTCGATGCGGACGTTGTTGATGTTCACGCTCTCATTGTAGAACTCACGCCGGTCTGCAATCGCGTTCTCAAGCCCGGATATCCGGCCCAGCAGGGTCTGCAGCGACTCATTGGCACGCAGCTCGGGGTAGGCCTCCACCGTCGCGGTAATACTGCCCAGCCCGGAGCGCATCATGGTTTCCGCAATGCCCACGCCCTTGACGTCACCCTTGTCCAAAGCGGCTTTGGCGCCGCTACGCGCCTGCATGACCTTCTCCAACGTGCCCGCCTCAAACTGCATGTGCTGTTTGCAGACTTCCACCAGCTTGGGCAGCTCGTCGTGGCGCTGCTTGAGCAGCACGTCGATGTTGCTCCAGGACTTGGAAATGTTGTGCTTGATCGCGACCAGCCCATTGAAAATGATGATGCCGTAGATCAGCAGCGCCGCGATGATCCCCAGAACGATGTAGGTACCCATGCCTTTCCCCCTTGATCGAGCAAGGAAGTCTACCCGCGACGGGCTAAATTCGCCGCGATTCATCTGCCCTGCGGTAATATTTGCAGCACCGCGCGGCTGTGCCCGCGAACCGATACTCTTGAGAGGATTCAACTCGTGCGATTTCTGTTACCCGGTCTCGTCACCCTGACCCTGCTCTGCGGTTGCACAGGCCAGGCCATGCTCAACACCCTGACGCCAACCGAGGGCTACGATATTGCCTCCAACCTGATCTACGATCGGGAAAAGAAGCTCCGACTGGATGTCTACGCCCCGCGCGAAGCCAACAATGCGCCGGTGGTGGTATTCCTCTTTGGTGGCCGCTGGTCCTCAGGCTCCAAGGATGAATGGAAATTCGTTGGCGAAGCCCTCGCCTCACGCGGTTTCATCGCTGCCCTGCCGGACTATCGGCAGTATCCTGAGGTTCGCTTCCCGGCTTTCGTCAATGACGCAGCGCGTGCCGTTGCATGGGCACGCAACAATGCCAAGACCTACGGCGGCGACCCTGACAAGATTTTTGTCATGGGTCATTCCGCCGGTGCCCACATTGCCTCCCTGCTCGCGCTCAAGGACGAATACCTGGTCAATGCGGGCGGGTCACGCAATTGGCTGCGCGGCATGATCGGTTTGGCCGGTCCCTATGACTTCCTGCCCATCACCGACCCGCAGATGCGCGACATTTTCGGCCCCCCCGAGAAATTCGAGCAGTCCCAGCCGATTCTCTATGTAGAAGGGGATAATCCCCCGATGATGCTGATGCACGGCGAAGACGACGAGATTGTCCGTGTTCAGGACACCCTGAACCTGGCCAGCACCATCAAGAAAGCGGGCGGACCGATCTCCACGGTGATCTATCCGAAGATGAGCCATACCTACATCGTCAAATCCCTGGCCAAGCCCCTGCGTGGCCAGACTGACGTCATCCAGCACGTTGCGCAGTTCGTGCGTGAGTGGTCCAAGGCGCCGCGCTCAGCGGCTCACCCGGAAACCGAAAACAGCATCCAAGCTGTGCCCCTGCCGCTCTAGGCTTGAGCCAGATCAACCAGCCTTCATGATTCGCAGCTATCGCGGCATCGTTCCCACCCTGGGGCAGGACGCCTATGTGGACGAACAGGCCTGCGTGATTGGCGATGTGGCACTCGGCGATGACGTGTCAGTCTGGCCGTTTGCGTCGATCCGCGGCGACGTCAACCGGATTCACATCGGTGCGCGCAGCAATGTTCAGGACAACTCGGTCCTGCATGTCACGCACGACGGGCCCTACTCGCCCGGCGGCGCCGACCTCCAGATTGGTCAGGATGTCACCATCGGGCATGGCGTGATCCTGCATGCCTGTCACATTGGCGACCGTGTCCTGATTGGCATGGGAAGCGTCATCATCGACAAGGCGCATATCGAAAACGACGTCCTGATTGCCGCCGGCAGTCTGGTCACGCCGGGCAAACGGCTGCAATCCGGCTGGCTGTATGCCGGTCGCCCTGCCCGCCCGGTGCGCGAGCTCAGTGAGGCGGAAATAGCCAATCTCCAATACTCCGCACGGCACTACGTGAAAGTGAAGAATGAGTACCTGAAAGGCGGCGAAGACGCGAAGCCTGGCCAAGAGGCCTTAAAATAGGCCCCATCCCGCGAGCATCCGGAATGATTCCGCTGCCCGAACACGCTTATTTCACCAGTACAGGAAGCTCTCTCAATGCCAACACTCGTTCTCCTTCGTCACGGCCAAAGCCAGTGGAATCTCGAAAATCGCTTCACTGGATGGGTCGATGTAGATGTGACCGAGAAGGGACGAGCCGAGGCGGCCAATGCGGGCGAGCTGATGAAAGCCGAAGGACTGCGCTTTGACTGTGCGCACACTTCGGTCCTCAAACGTGCCATTCGCACGCTCGATACGGCGCTGGATGTAATGGACATGATGTGGTTGCCAGTAACCAAGACCTGGCGCCTCAACGAGCGTCATTACGGTGCCCTGCAGGGTCTGGACAAGGCCGAAACCACCGAAAAGCATGGCGAGGCGCAGGTCAAGATCTGGCGCCGCAGCTATGACGTGCCACCTCCCGAAATGTCCGCCGCCGATGCCGGTCATCCGGCGAATGACCCGCGCTACGCCAAGCTCGATGCGAGCTGCCTGCCCGGCACGGAGTCACTGGCCACCACGCTGGATCGCGTGCTGCCCTACTGGCACGACCAGATTGCGCCACAGCTCAAGGCGGGCCAGACCGTGCTGATCACGGCACACGGAAACTCGCTGCGCGCGCTCTACAAGTATCTGAACAATGTTTCGGAAGCCGAGATTCTGGAAATCAATATTCCGACCGGCATTCCGCTGAAGTTCGAGCTGGACGATCAACTCAAGGTAAAGAGCTTCAATTATCTTGGCGACGCTGATGCTGCCAAGAAGGCTGCTGAGGCGGTGGCCAACCAGGCCAAAACAAAATAAGCAGGCCACAGGCGGCTGGCGCTTGAAACGACAGCGGCGCCCAGACCTTGATCTGGGCGCCGCTGTCTGCAAAGCCCTTATTTCATGGATTTGCGGACAAATCCATAAATCACCAGGACCACGATCGCACCGATGACGGCGCCGACAAATCCTGCCGACTGGCCCGGCTCATACAGTCCAAGCGCCTGACCGCCATAAGTTGCCGTGACCGCACCGAGGATGCCCAGACCAACGGTCATGAAAAAGCCCATGCCGTCATCCCCAGGTTTGATCGCTCGCGCCACCAGACCGGCGATGAATCCAACAATGATGGTGCCGATGATTCCGGTAATGCTCATGTCTTCTCTCCTTCAGGCGAAAGGCCGAACGCTTTGAAGCCCAATATTACTTCAAGTGCCAGTGGGGGCTGAAACGGGCCGAATTCCCTCAGATTCGCCACTCGAATCCGGTGTGAACTGAAATCCCCGGCAAGGGCGCCGTATCCTTGATCAATGAGGTATGTCGCCGCGCTTCCTGATCCAGCAGGTTGTGGCCCGCCAGGAACAGCGACAGGCTTCCGTAGCGCAGCGCAAAAGCGTATTCCGCGCGAGCGCTGAGCATTTCATAGCCATCGGTCTCGGACTCCAGTGCAGCAACATGATCCTGTTCTTGCACGACCATCCAATCCAGACTCGCACTCAAGGGACCGCGGTGGGCATGCACGGCCATACCCCACCGCGCTGGCGTGATCCGTGGCAGATTTTCCTGGTCGATGATGCGACCACGAACCCAATCCGCAAAAATCCGGGTCTGAAGCTGCGTTAGTCCCATTGACCAGTTCCGGCTGACTTCCGCCTCAGCCCCCCAGAAGCGCGCGTTTCCTGACCGGTAGTCCAGCAACAAAAACTCGCCCTGCGGGGTAAGCATTCCGTCTTCATCCACGCGATCAGCCACGCCATCGCTCAGCATGACGCCGCTGCCATCCGCGTTGAGCCCTGCATCGACTTCCTTCTGGTAGATGTAGTCCGCAATGCGCTGGTGAAAAACATTGACCCGCCAATCCCAGACCTCGCCGTGCCGGTCCAGTGCCAGTTCAAAGTTTTGCGAAGTCTCCAGTTCCAGATTGCGATCGCCTCGCTCGAAACTGCTACTCGCCAGATGTGGCCCGAACGAGAACAACTCTTCTGCAACGGGTGAACGTTGCGAACGCGTGGCGTAGAACTTGAGATGATGTTTCTGATCCAGTTCCCATGACACACCCCCAGACCAGGTCAGAGGCCGGAAGCGCCGCGATACCGGCGCCTGCCCCTGACTGCTAATGCGATCTTCATCGGATCGAAAACCGAGTTCGATGCTGCCGAAACTAGTTGGACGATGCTCTACCACAAAGACGCCAAGGCCACGGCTACGGCTCGGCGGTAAAAAGGCCTCGTCGCCCAGCGCAGCGAAATCACGATCGCGACGATGGACGCCGATGACACCGCGAAAATCAGCGAATGGCTCGTGCAGCAACTCCAGCCGGGCTTCTTTCTGATCGTTGGTGAATCGCGTGCCTGGTTCTCCGACATCTTCAAACTCTATGTGCTCGTACTGACTTGAACCGTAGCGCAGACGCAAGGATTCCAGCCCTGAAATCGGCCGATTCAGGCGCGCTTCGATATCCCGGCGACTTTGTTCGAGATCGATGAAGGCGGTCTCCTCATTGGGCAGGCCGTAACGGGAATCAAACCGGCCATAACGCGCCGCGATGGAGCCCATGGCGCCGAACTGTGCGACGGATGCTGAGCCCGAGGCCGTGCGAACCGCGCTGTTTTCAAGTTCATCAGAAGGCGCATCCGGAATCCGGTAATCGTCAGCATCACGCCATGCAGCGTCCACGTTGAGCAGGGTCTGTCCTATGCCGTACTCGATGCGCCCGGAAGCCGCAGGCTGATCCGCCACGCTGGCATACGATGCGCCAAGGCGTGCGCGCAGGCCTTCTTCGGCTTGGGTCGGCAAGCTCTGGTCCACCACGTTGACAACCCCTGCCGCAGCACCGCTGCCGTAGATCAGTGTCGCCGGACCTTTGAGAATTTCAATCTGTTCGGCCTGAGCCGGATCGATACTGACGCTGTGATCGGAACTCACATCCGACACATCCCCCGCTGACATGCCGTTGTGCAGATTCAGGACGCGTGGACCACCCTGACCGCGGATCACCGGCCGACCTGCACCGCGTCCAAAATCGGTACTGGAAACGCCCAGTTCGTGCTCAAGGGTTTCGCCCAGACTCAGACCGCGTTTGCGATCCAGTGCTTCGCCGGCAAGGATTTCGCTGGGTTGTGTGAGCTGGTCTGCTGTCCTGGCAAAGGGATCAGCCGTGATCACGATGGTTTCGATAGGGTCGGCTTCGCCCCCGGCGCTCACCTCTTCGGAATCGGCCGCATACAGCACATTGGAAAGCAGAATGCCGGGCACAGCCAGAAGCTGTGCACGAAGAATGCGTTTGTGAAATGACATTGTTGAATCTCGCGAAGTCAGAAAAGCGCCAAATAAGCGCGTCGAAACGCGGCAAGCCGCGTCGAGGGTTTTCAATACTCGGGAGTCCGCCGCAGGGCTGATGCGCCCTGCAGATGTTCAGTCAATGCGGACTCAGGCGAAATTGCGTGGAGGACCGCGTGCGTGATGAAGCGGAACCGACGCCACGGGCATCGACGCTTCAATCTTCAGTGCATCCGGCGTATCACGAGTCAGGAATGGCAAAGATGCGGGCGCAAGCTGCAAGCCGCTACCGAGGCCGCTGTTGAAAATACAGACCTCGCAGGCCTCATGCCCGGCAAGCGTCGACAGATGCTCTGCCGAATGTGCCGCACTCATCCACAGCCCAAACAGCAGGCTGACGATCAGTAACAAATGACTTCGTGTGCGGCGCATACGGGGAGTCTAACTTCTGCCTTTAACAATCGGTAGCAGGCCCTGCCCTCGCAGCCAGACCTGGGCGTCGTCGCTGTCGCGCTCGAACCAGGCGCTGGCCGAACCCAACACAAAGGTATAGCCCCAGGCATCCATGTCAGCAAAACATTGGCGCATGGAGTAGCCCTGCAGTTCGTCAGCCAACAGGCACTGCAGATAGCACACGGCGTTTTCCTCGGTATCACTGCCACCGGCATCGCGGTGAAGTGCCTGTCGCCGCGCATCATCCATGCAGATGAAATGACAGGCTTCGTGCAGCGCTGAATGCACCGGCGTATCCGCTCGCAGATAAAGCTGATGCCCGATCAGACCGGCTTCCGATTCTCCCCAATAGCTGCCGGGGATCTCTTCATTCTCAGGCACGAAGACCACGACCAGACCATGGGCTGAAAAAAAAGCGCGAACGACCTGCTCGGAGAGCGCCGAGACCGGTGTAACCGTCGCTGGAAGATTAGAATCCATGATCGAAGAAAAGTGAAAACAGCTGCGCAGGTCATCTGCGCCAGACATTATGGCCGCTGACATTGGGCCAAGAAAAATAACCCTGCCCCGGCAGCCGGCGATGCGACAAGCGACAATGCCCCGATGATTTCACCCATTTTCAAGGATCTGCGGCTGGGCGTTCTTAGCGCCGGCAACTTTATGATCGGCACCAGCATGTTCGTCATCGGCGGCCTGCTCAACCAACTCGCCGAAGCCTTCCAGGTCTCCATTGCCAAGGCTGGCTATCTGATTGCCGCCTTTGCGCTGACCAGCGTGGTGGCGGCGCCCCTGTTTGCAACACTCAGCGCAAGATTCGATCGTCGCAAACTCCTGACCCTGATGCTGCTGATCTGCGCGCTCGCCAACGGCCTGGCCTACTTTGCGCAGACCTACGAGCAACTGCTGGCCACCCGCCTCGTTGCCGCTATCAGTTCTGCGGTGTTCACGCCTCAGGCCGCTGCAGTGCTGGGTCTGCTGGTCACGCCCGCGCAAAGAACGCAGGCCACGTCCGCAATCATGCTGGGCTGGAGTCTGGCGGCAGTCCTGGGCGTACCGCTCGGGGTCTGGGTAGGTGCACATTTCGGTTGGCGCACCACCATGGGCCTGATCGGCCTGAGCAGCCTCGTCGTGGCCGCGGCGCTGTGGTTGATTCTGCCGCGCGGGCTGCATGTACCCAGGATCAATCTGCAAAGCTGGATGCGTGTACTCAGGACACCAGCACTGCTGCTGCTCATCGGCACCAGTCTGATCTTCGCCTCGGGCCACCACTCGGTTTTCAGCTATATCGCGCCGATCATTGCTGCCATACAGCCGGATGACCCAGCGCTGCTGTCGAGCCTGCTCCTGACCTATGGCGTTGCGGCGGTGTTGAGCAATGTTCTGGCAGTGGTTCTGATGAACCGGCTCGGCTTGGAATCCATGGTCCGCATCTGGGGATTGATCCCCCTCGCCGTTCTGTTGTTGTGGCCGCTGTTGAGCCAGAACCTGACGACACTGTACCTGCTGATCTTTTTCTGGGGCGTTGGGGCTGCGGGATTTAACGGCCTGCAGCAGGCGCGTCTGGCCAGCGTTGCACCCGGTCTGGCGGCCGCTTCCATCGCCCTGAACTCATCGGCGTTCTATCTCGGGCAATCTTCCGGAACGCTGCTCGGCGGCGCGCTATGGGACGTGGTTAACGCGCAATACCTGCCCTGGCTCGGCGTGGCCCTGATCGGCCTTGCGATGCTGCTTTCGCGGCAAGCGCGCCATGCGGTCAGACGGCATCAGGCCTCGGAGCCGGCTGGCGACACCGAGGCCTGACGCCTGCGCAGCTTTACTCAGGAAAGCGCGTCGATGCGCGCAAGAATCTCCGCTGTCTTGGCTTCCATCAAGGCTTGATCGCCACGCGATTCCACGTTCAAACGCAGTAGCGGCTCGGTATTGGAGCCACGCAGGTTGAAACGCCAGTCACCGAAATCAAGGCTGATGCCGTCGGTGGTGTCACGGCCCTTGGCCTGGGATGCATATTCACCCTCAATGCTGGCCAGTGTTGCCTTGACGTCTGCCACCTTGCGGTTGATCTCACCGCTGACCGGGAACTTGGCAACCCGCTCGCCGACCAGCTGCGACATGCGCTTGCCGCTCACGGACAGCAGCTGTGCAACCAGCAGCCAGGGAATATTGCCGTTGTCGCAATAGCCGAATTCGCGGAAGTAGTGATGCGCGCTCATTTCGCCGCCGTAGATGGCGTTCTCGCTGCGCATGCGCTCCTTGATGAAGGCATGCCCGGTTTTGGACATGATGGCTTCGCCGCCCGCGGCCTGCACCATGTCCACGGTGTTCCAGGTCAGTCTTGGGTCGTGAATGATTTTCTCGGTACCGCCGCCAGCCGCCTTCATCAGCAAAGCCTCGGCCAGCAGACCCACGATGTAGTAGCCCTCGATGAACTCACCGTTTTCATCAAACAGGAAGCAGCGATCAAAATCACCGTCCCAGGCAACGCCAAAGTCCGCACCCGATTCCAGAACTGCCTTGCTCGTGGAGTGGCGATTCTCCACCAGCAGCGGATTGGGGATGCCGTTCGGGAAATCACCATCGGGCTCGAAGTGAAGCTTGATCAGTTCGAAAGGAAGATGCGGCTCTAGCGCATCGAGCAGCGGCCCCACCGCGCCATTGCCGGGATTGACCACGATTTTCAGCGGCTTCAAGGAAGCCTTGTCGACATACGTCAGCAGATGCTCGACATAGGACGGACGATAGTTGGTGGGTTTCATGACCGGCTTTCTGTCTGGCGCCGGATCGCGCGCAGCGGCCACCATGGCTTCCAGATCACGCAAACCGGTATCTCCGGATACCGGCACCGCACCGGCGCGCACCAGTTTCATGCCGTTGAAGTCCGCCGGATTGTGACTAGCCGTGACCTCGATCGCGCCATCCACGCCCACCTGTTGCGCCGCCCAATAGGCCTCTTCGGTGCCGCACAAGCCCAGATCAAGAACCTCCACACCCTGCTCATTAAAGCCCAGGGCCAGGGCTTCAAGCAGTTCCAGAGAGCTGTGGCGCATGTCACGGCCCAGTGCCACGCGCTCCGGGCGGAAATATTCCGCGTAGGCCAGACCCAGGTTGTAGGCGATGTCGCGGTTTAGTTCGTCTGGAATCCGTCCGCGGATGTCGTAGGCCTTGAAGCAGCTGAGTTGCGGTGATGCTTTCATAAGTAGATATTGATAACTGAATAAAGGGGCGAATTTCGCCGTTCAAGCGAGCGCAGGACCCCGATTATCGCAAGAGTGGCAATCTGTGTTTGCATGAACGGCAAAGTTGACACTCAAATGTCACATGGAGAGACCCGATGAATTCCGTTCAAGTCAAGGACATGATGGAAGAAGCCGCAGGCGACGTGCTTGATGCACGGCGGCGGATCGAACTTGCTGTCGATGAAGGCCTGCTGCCCACCTGGGTGCTGGAGGCCTGCGAACAATGGGAACGCGCTGCCATGACTTATGGCGCCGGCATGGTTCAACGCGAGATGCGCAAGCAAGCCGTGCCTGCACCCGAACTGCCCGGCGCCACCGTTCACTGAGATTCAGGCCGAAAGGCGCTCGCCCACTTCTCAACAGCCCGCCATGTTTTCCGGAACTTCGACATCGGCAGCTTCGGCTTGTAGCGGCGCTGTGCGTCCATAGACATCCTCGAATCGGACAATGTCATCCTCGCCGAGATAGGCGCCCGACTGGACTTCAATGAGTTCCAGCGGCACAAGGCCCGGATTTTCCAGTCGATGCTTATGCCCCAGCGGGATGTAGGTGGACTGGTCTTCGCAAAGTAGAAACTCCTTGTCCTCGCAAGTCACCAGTGCTGTCCCGCGCACGACAATCCAATGTTCGGCGCGGTGATGATGCATCTGCAGGCTCAGTTTTTCTCCGGGCTTGACCGTAATGCGCTTGACCTGAAACCGATCACCGTCGGCAATGGATTCATAAGCGCCCCAAGGGCGCGCCACGCGGTGATGATTCGCCACCTCGCTGCGCCCCGCTTGCTGCAGGCGATCCACCACCTTCTTGACGTCCTGCACCCGATTTCTGGGCGCAATCAGGATCGCATCACCCGTCTCCACTACCACGTGATCCTGCATGCCAATCATGGTGACCAGCCGCTTCTGCGCGCTCACCAGGTTTCCGCTGGACTGCTCCAGAACAACATCGCCTCGTGACACGTTGCCATGCTCGTCGGTGGCTTCCAGATTGCTCAGGTAGTTCCAGGAGCCCACGTCATCCCAGCCGGCTTCGAGAGGGACAAGCGCCAGACCGCTGATTCGCTCCATCACCGCATAGTCCACCGACACCTTGCGGCATGAAGCAAAGGCTTCTGCATTCAAGGTCAACCACTGCTCCGATTGTTTGCCCATGTTCACTGCGGCATAGGCGCACTGATTCAGTGTCGGCTCCAGCTTTTCCAGCTCAGCCAGAAACACATCGGCCCGAAACAGGAACATGCCGCCATTCCAGTAGTGATTGCCCTTGCGCAGAAACTCGATCGCTCTGGCTTCATCGGGCTTTTCGACAAAAGCCTCCACTTCATAACCGCCACTGCCATCGATGGCCTTGCCTGTGCGCAAGTAACCAAAGCCGGTTTCCGGGCCGCTGGGACAAATGCCAAAGGTCACGATACGACCTTCGCGCGCCAGCGCAATTGCCGATTCACTAGCCTCGACAAAAGCATCCAGATCCGTGATCGCATGATCGGCAGCCATCAGGAAAACGATGGCATCCGGACCATGCTCCTTGAGCGCCTGATGCGCAGCCACCGCTGCAGCCGGCGCCGTATCACGCGCTTCGGGTTCAAGAATAATGGAAGCGTCCTTCACGCCAGCATCACGAAGTTGTTCTGCAATCAGAAACCGATGCGCCTCAGCGCCGATCACAACGGGGTCAGTCGCCCCCGGGATCAGCCGCGCGCGCAGCGCCGTGTTCTGCAAAAGACTCAGGGCACCCTGCAGTGCCAGGAACTGTTTGGGATGGCTGCTGCGTGACAAGGGCCACAGTCGACTGCCGTTGCCGCCGGCCATCAGCACGGGCACCACGGTATCCAGCAAATCTTTACTGCCTTGATTGGAACGAACCATGAAGTAACTCCAGATATTGAAAAGATGTTGTCAGTGCCGCTATCAGAAAGAAGGCATCGAAGGACCGAACAGTTCCGTCAGATTGCCGCCCAGTCGATAATTCTTGAGTGGCCGAATCTGCGACAGATGCGCTTGCTGCGCGTCGTTGCATTCGAGCGTGACGCAGTAGATTTCCATCCAGGCAAATTTGGAATTGGATTGGAAATCTTTCAGATTCTGCTTCTTGCCAGTCTTTTTCTCGAAGGCGTCCGGGTCATGAACGCCGGAGAGAATGCGCTCAGCAAGCCGATGCAATGCCTCGCGCTGCTGAGCATCAATGGGATGATGATTCGCTTGGGCAAAAGCCGCGATCATTAGCAGCGGCGTCAAGGCATAGTTGTGATAGTAGAGCGCACGCGTATCGCGGCTCAGTTCATTGGCAAGAAAGCCGCTGTCATCAATCTGCGAGGCACCGATGGCGAACTGCTTCATCGACCAATCAAAGTATTCCGGCTTGTTCAAGGCAACAGACGTTGCCATCACTGACCAGGCCGCCCAGTACTCGTGGTTATTCATTTTCTTGAGCGGCTGGTCACGCCACTCGCTGACCACCTGCGCCGCCAGTCGATCCAGCCATGCATCGACTTGCGCCACCAATTGCGGATCGTCCTGCAGGGGTTGCGTTGGAGAGAACTTCAGTCGCAACCAGGATGAAGCCACTGTGCCGAGCGCCCACTTGCGCATGGATTTTCCAGTGTGCGTGCGCGAAGCCCCCATCAGGCCGTCAGCGGCAGACCAGTCCCGAAGCAGCTTCAGCGCGCAGTCCAGCGAGGCCTGATTGCCACTGCGCATGTAATCCTCGATCTGCTGATTGACGCCGCGCTCCATGTTGCGGATTGGGGCTATCAATTTCTTGTATCGCTTTTCAGCCTCTCGATTCAGATCGTCTCGCGCCTTGTCGGAGCCTTCGAACTTGCTTGGAAAATCCAGATCGCCTGTATAAGGCTGCGCATCGGTCGGGCATGCGCGCACCTTCTTGTCCAGGTCGCGGACAGGAACCGAAAACCCTGGCGGCGGCCGCAGACCGGGGCTGCTGCAGGCAATGCCAACGGACATGATCCCCAGCGTCGTCGCCAACAGCAGTTGCATTGCCCCATTGCCGTTTCTGTCTGTCATTGCGTACGTCCTGCCATGTTTGCGTGGGCGCTCGACTTGGAACACAGCTTTGCATCCACTCTCAGCGGCGCAGCAGCGTCTGCGGACGGCTGTGCATGGGCTGTCGCAACTGCCACGGGCGCGGGAAAATGATTGACCAGATCCAGGGACAGGAACGTCTGCTCACCCCAGTCGCCGCCTTGTCGAAGATTGAGTACAAACCTTCCATCACCGGTACCGAAGTCGGCCTTCTCCAGTTTGATCTGATCCTTGTTGCCATCGGTGTACCAGACCACCGCCTCGATCTCTTCGGGCACATTGCCCGTGAGTTTGAGGTCGAGAAAATGCCGGTCACCGCGCAGCAGACGCACGCCACTGTTAAACAGCACTTCGTTTCGACCTTTGCGCAGCGTGACGTCGTTCTGTATCACCGCAGGCGAAGACTGGCAGCCGTTATGCACCAGCGGGATGGCCTGCCGGTAGAAATCGGGATCGGAAAGATTGTGATACGTCTCGATCTCCCAGATCAGGATGCGCGGCGGATTGGTCTGGAATTCTTCGCTGGGCAGATAAGACAGCATTGCGCCGTCCATGCCGCCACCTGCATCGGCCACATTGAGAACGTCTGCTTCCAGATACTCCGAGATAAACCCGCCAAAGTTGTAGGCCGGCTCGCTGTTGCTGGTCCCGACAAGCGTAACCTTGGGCGCCACTTCCTCATCGAACAGCGCGGATGATGAACTGCTTTCAGCCGGCGTCGTGACATAGCGCGGCACATACTGATCACTGGCACCGAACCCGCAGATCAGGCGCGCGGCCTTTTGCATGGTTCCGCGCTTGGCCAGCAGCCCGTCGCGTTGGGTCTCAAATTTCTTCTTCGGCAGGTCGGCATACGCGGACATGCTGCGAATGCGATCTGCCACGACTTGCGCCGTCCGCCGTGACCCCGATGGTGTCCAGTGATGGTCGCCTCGAAAGAAATAGTCATCCTCGGCTTCCTGAGCTGGCAGCTTCTCCAGCTCTGGCACGATCACACCCGTCGAACGAATCTGCTCCAGGGCTGCTGCATAGCTGGACTCCGCCACTTTTGCGTTGTACGGAACCGGCGTGTTCTGCGGCAGCTTGTGTGCCTGCATCAGGCCACGCGGCGGCTGCATGACCAACACCAGCTCGACTCCACGCGCATTCAGGGTCTGACGGAATTCCCGCAGCAGGCGCAGGCCTTCGGCATCCGCGCCGAAGTTCATGCGCAGATCATCTTCACTACGAAACAACCAGCCATCTCGCCCCTGCACCAGGACCTTGAAGCTGGATAGAAAGCCAGATGGATAACTACGGATATCCGAGGCCTGCGGGCACAGCTGGCAGCAGGTCTCTGCACTGAACTGCGGAAACCCGCTTGCGCTGTTCTGCACAGATGACTCCCGGCCAAAGCTCAGACTCTGACTCATCTGACTGAGCACGGCGGGCTCGGTCTGATGCAAATCACCAGAAGACCAGGCGCTGGTCAGACAAGTTGCGAGCGCGAAGGCAAGGCCAACCCGAACAAGCCGCGGCCGCTGACGGGTCATTTTCTTGAAGATAATCACGAGCGAACTCAGTTGCTGGCCCAGACCAGTCGCGGCGCATCTGCGCTGCCTACTGCGAACAGACTGAATGCCTTGCCGCGTGCAAAGCTCACCGTTGGCGCGGAGGCCACCTTCTTTTCACCCTGGTACACCGCCAGCTGAATGCGGGCAGGATTGACTTCCCGTGTACCGACGGACTGGCTGGCCACCGGATCAATCACACTGGTGCTGCCATCGACGGTGCGCAGGCTCAGATCACTGGCGTCGGTGAGATTGTAGAGAATGACCAGGGCCTTGAGCCGGTTGCTGTACTTCTCGCTCTTGATGACGGTGATGCCATCGGCCTGCGCGTCTTCATTCAATACGGCTGTGTAGTACGCCCCAGACTCGAGTTGCACATCTTTCTGGACGCTTCCAACGGACAGGTTATGTGAGCCGCTCGGCACAAAGACAAACTCGCTGGCATCGAGTGAATCGATATTGGAAATTTCTTCATTGCCAACCTTGGCGTCCAAGTCGGCGGCGCTGCTGGCATTGAACAGTCGAACAAACGCTGAGCCCGGAGGCGCATCGGGGCCGTAGAGGGCTTCATCGCCGGCATGATTCACACCCATGGGCAACATGACCAGCGCACTCGCCAAAGCTACAGCTTTGCTCACGCGGGATAAGGCATGTGTGCGCTTGAATCGTTTGATTGTTTTCATATCAGGTTCTCCTTGAGAAGAGGTTGTGCAATCGTCTGCGTCGGCAGGATTCGCGGTGCCTGGAGGGACAGCGCAAGTCGGGTCAGTTCGCCCAGATCGGTGTCGTCCGGTGCTGGCAGATAGCGCTCCGGTATTTCCCAGATAATCTGCTTCGGCGTGCTCTGCGCATCGGCGTCGCGCAGATACGCCAACATTGGCGCAAAGGGTCCATGCCCCGCGTCTGCAAGATTGAGCACGTCCTCACCAAACGCCTCCTGCAGTGCCGAAGCAAAGTTCCATCGCTCGTCGGCGCTGTAGCTCGTTCCGATGAGAACCAGCTGAGGCGCATCAACATCTCCGAGCAGACCTGCCGCGTCCGATTGCGTCGGCGCAGCATCCTTGATACGCGTCAGATGGTCAGGCTCCGGCAGCCACCGGGAGAAGTAAGGGTCCAGTGGCAGAAACTTGAGCAGGTCACCGCGATAAGCTTCGGTGTCCATCACCCGCTCCTCATAAGCCATGACCGTGGCCTGCTTGCGCGGTGACAGGGTGGATGCGGCGCATCGCGAACCGGCAGGTGTCCAGTGCGTATCGGTCTTCAGGAAAACCTGCTGCTCAGACTTGCAGTCAATCAGTGCATGCGCCAGATCGGGCACATCCAGACCACGAGCAGCCAGCGCGTCCCGCGCCTGGCCGTAGAGCTTCTCTCGGAAAACGCCCGGGCGATCATCTCCCAGATACTCTGGGTAAACACGGGTCTTGGCGGGCACCAGCGCCACTTTCAAATCCACGCCGCGCTCAGCCAGCGCCTCATGTACGTGTTCAATGACCGCGAGCTTGCGAGCAACACGATCCTGGGCGTCAGGAAATCTGGAAAACTCCTCTTCGGTGTAGAGCCAGCCTTGCTGGCCAACGACAACACCGCTGCGGCCCTCAGCAAAAGCCAGATACTGGATCGCGGCCCAGAGGTTGATGCCCAGCGTCTTGACCGGAAACGACTCGTCGTAGTGTGACTCGAACTTCTGCGCCACTTCCCCGCGCAACCATTGCGCTTGTTGGGGCCATTCAAAAGGTAGCGCGCGTACTGCCGCGACCGATCCCAGGACAACGATGATCGTGATGAATCCAATGTTCAGTACCAGACTGTGAAATTTCATCGTGGCGTCCTAGAACTGGAAGTAGAGGAAAGGCGAATAGCTCTGCGCAGACAACTTGAGCACCGCCAGAGCAAACAAGGGCAGCACCACCGCTGCAGAAAGCGCACTACGCCACACCAGAACATTTCCAGTTTCGGAAACGGTTCCCGGTGCGCTGCCTTCAGGACGCGAGTTTCGCCATCCGCTGACGGCGATCACGATGCCTGCCAACAAGAGCGTGCTGACCTGAAGAGAGTCGATACCCTGCGCGTAGGCAGGACTCAGTCCAGCGCCGTCAAAACGGAACATCGCGGCATAGAACTGCATGGCGTCGCCCACGTTCTCTGCACGGAATACCACCCATCCCAACAGCACCAGGAAGAAGGTCAGCAAACAGCGCAGAGGATTGAAGCGCCCGCCGGTTTCAGGCTTCACGCCCAGGGCACGTTCAATGGCCAGAATGAAGCCATGCCATGCGCCCCAGATCATGAATGTCCAGTTGGCGCCGTGCCAAAGCCCGCCCAGGATCATGGTCAAGGACAGGTTGCGATATGTATTGAAGGTGCCGCCGCGATTGCCGCCCAGTGGCACGTAGAGATAGTCACGCAACCAGCTAGACAGACTGATGTGCCAGCGCCGCCAGAACTCGGTAATGCTCTGACTGATGTAGGGCTGGTTGAAGTTCTCCATGAAACGGAAACCCATCATCAAGCCCAGGCCGATAGCCATGTCGCTGTAGCCAGAGAAATCAAAGTACAGCTGCGCCGCATAGGCCAGCGCTCCGAGCCAGGCATCAGCGGTACTCGGCTCAGACAAGGCGAAGGCCGTATCAGCCAGCGGCGCAATGGAATCCGCGATGAAGACCTTCTTTATGAAGCCCTGCATGAAACGCGTCGCGCCTTCGGCGAACTTATCCGCCGAGTGCGTTCGCGCCATGAACTGGTTTTCCAGATCCTTGTAGCGCAGCACCGGACCGGCAATCAGCTGCGGAAACAATGCGATGAAGGCCGCGAAAGAAATGGGGTCACTGCTGGCCTGCGCATCGCCTCGATACACATCCGCCAGGTAACTGATCGCCTGGAAAATGTAGAAGGAGATGCCAATGGGCAGAATGATGCTCGACCATGCCATGGACTGGAATCCCATGGATTCGAAAATGGCATTGAGGCTTTCCACGCCGAAGTTGGCGTACTTGAAATAGGCCAGTACCGCCAGATCACCCGTGACACCAGCGATGAGCCATCGCTTGCCGCCCTCGCTGCGAACCCCATGCCGCGCGATCATGTTGCCGATGGCAAAGTTCCATGCCGTCACCGCCACAAACAGCAGCAGAAAATCGACACGCCACCAGGCATAGAAGGTGTAGCTGCCCAGAACAATAATGAGATTCCTGAATCGGTTCGGACTCAGGTAATAGGTCGCCAAGAATATCGGCAGGAACAGAAACAGGAAGATGTTGGATGAGAAGACCATGTCCGTTTCCTCAGCTCCCGCGACCGGCGCCGCCCGCCGGCTCGATGACGACAGGCAGACGCTGTCGGATCAACAGATCCAGCACCTCGTTCTGAAACAGGCCCAGCACGCCGCGCATCTGCACGCCGGTGGATTTTGTCGGCGCCAGCAGATCGACGTCGTACAGCTCCAGGCTGAGCGGGCTGTCGATGGCCACCGGTCCGCTGTGGTTGTGCGTGAGCTGCCCGCCAACGACGACCAGCGAAACGGTCTGCTCAAAAGGATCCAGTCTCAAATCTCGATCGGTGCCCCGCAGATCCTTGATGTGCCCATAGATTCCAGACGAGCCGTTGCCGATAGAACGATTCTGATAGAGCTTGACCCTGACACTGTTGCGCACGCGGATGCCGTGTCGATGATTGCCGACAGCGTGGTTGTTCCAGAGCAGATTGTCCGGACTCTCATAGATGGTGAATCCATCCGAGGCATTGTCGAAAGCGGTGTTATGTGCGACGACGTTATTGACACTGGAACGATCCAGAACAACACCGGACAATCCATTCTTGTGCGAGCGGTTACGGAATATCCAGCTGTCGTTGACTTCGCGCGAGACAATGATGCCGTGTTTCTTGCGCGTTCCAAAAACCTCGTTCTCGGCGATGATCAGGCGGTGAGACCGGTCATGCGGATCGATGCCGTAGACGATGTTGTCCCGATATGTATTGCGGGCAATCACCAGATCATCGGCTTCGTAGCAATAGAAGCCGTACCAGTTGTCCACGAACTCTGAATCAATCAACCAGGCCTTGGGACTTGGCCTGTCCATGCGATCCACCATGCCGGGGCTGTACTGCGAAATGGAGATGCCGTAGGACTTGCTCGCTGCATAGCCAAGGCTACTGACAGTGCTATGGGCGATGTAAGTCTCAGTGCCGCCCCAGGCCAGCAGAAAGGGCCTGTATTTTTTTCCCTCCACAAAGGTGGCTGGACCCTTGTCGCCCTCTCGCCACGCGGTCAGCGCGCTATTGGTAATGAACAACTTTCCATCATTGACCAGAAAGGCACCGCTTTCTTCCGACATGCGGAAATCACGGGTCTTGTCATCAATATGCAGCGTCGCGCCCTGCGCAATGAACAGCGGCAATCGCAGCAGATAGACGCCCGCCTCCACCTCCTCAAAATGCCGCGGCGGCAGCGCCTTGAGCAGATCACGGGGCGTCAGATAACCACGCTCCAGAACGATGGCGACAGGATTACGGCCTTGCCTTACCGCCCACTGCACCAGACGATTATCGCCACCGGTGAACTCACTGAGTTCCAGAATCTCGACCAGGCGGCGATAACCCACACGCCCGCGTGTCCTGCGATCGATCTTCTTCTCAACCTGAGCAAGGTTGAACTGATCCAGATCGGGCAACTCAGGCTCGTCGCGTGCAAGTTCCTCTACCGGCGCTGCGCGCACGACGTAGTCCTTGAGCATCAGCGAAGAGCTTTTGACGATGTCCGGGTTGGCGGCCTCGGTGGACGCCTGCGCAACACCGAGGCCTTTGAGCATAAACGCACACATCCATGCGCCTGCCAGGACCGCTCTGCAATGGCCCTGGCTCAGTACCACAGGGTCAACTCCATGGTGACGCGATACTGGTCGTCTACATCACTGCCATAGGCGCGACCCGGTGAAAACTGTGATGCGCGCAGACGCAGGCTGGACCGGTTGTCTTCGCTCTCATTGGCCAGCGTGGTCGTTCGCGGCGCGCCGAAGTACCACGCCACCACCAGATCATTACCCTCTCCCAGGTCCTCAAGCCCTGGCAGCGGCTGGACATCAATGCCGTCCGTAATCACACCCTGACGCGTTTCATTCCGCGTAAACCAGTGATGCACGAAGCTGGCATCCCAGCGCTCCTGCGGAATCGATGCGTACACGGATCCCACTCGCATGTTGCCGATGTCCGGCTGATAGGCTTCGTTGTAGCGATACAGAATGCTGCGCGTTCCGGTATAGCGCGAGCGATTGCTGTGCAGACCCGTCTGTTCATAGCGATTGTTCTGCTGTCCGTCATCGCTACCCGAACCATAGGCCAGCGCACCACCGACCTGTATCGGGTACGCGGTTGGCAATCTCCAGCGCAGCCCCAGGTCTCCGGACCAACCCAAAACCGAATCACTGCCTACGAAGGCCGGGCTGGTCGCAGTGGGCCCCTGGTAATCCTCGCGCGTACCGCTGAGCACGCTCAGGTCAACCCAATAGGAGAAGCCCGGCTTCTCGGTTTCTGCGTAGTAATTGCTGTGGGCATAGAAGTCGACCCAGGTGTACTGGCGACGGTCGAGCTTTGGATCAGCTCGATTGGACGCCGCTTCTTCGGCCGGGTCTGAATGATCAAATCCGTGGATCGCGCGTGCACCGACAAAATGTCCGGGCCTGATCTGTGAACCGAGTCGACCGTACAGGTAGGCACGATCACGGTCCGTGGTGGGTATCTCTGATCCATCGGTGCGCCAGGTGCGGAAAGACTCGGCAACACCCAGATCACCCTGCAGCAAGGTGGTGTCGAAGATCCAGCGTATCGATTCGATATCACGATCAAACCATTGACCATCTGGATCACGCAGCCGTTGCAGGCCCAGGCGAATCACTTCGCCTGGAAAACTGGTGAGGCCTCGATAGTCTGCCCACAGTTCGCGCACACCAAGATAGGAATCACTGTTGCGCGGGGCGTTCTCGTCGGTGATCACCAACTCATCGGTTGGCACAAAGCCCTGCCCCCTGAAGAACACCGATGCCTTGGGAGAGAACTGCCAGTGCAGTACTGCCTGCCCATCCAGAAAGCCCTCTTCCGTGGATTCCGCGTTGCCTGCGCCGAGATCACGTTCGCCTTCGGCAAAACCGCCAAGACGCACCTTGAAGTCCGTTTCAAGGCCGGTGCGCGGTTCTGCATCTGCAAATGCCTCTGCACTGAGTGCAAAGACCAATGCCGCTGTGGCAATACCCTTTAATGATTCCTTCATCGTGTCTCCCTCTTTTCAATTTGTGCCGTCGTCATGACCGGCGTCTCGTTTCGTCTGGCGTCGTACTCGCGCTCTGCCTTCGCTTGCGCTTGCGCAAGCTCCTGCGCGCTCATGCCCTGCTGCACTTCGCCCAACAGCTCTGCTGCGCCCTCGACCTGGTAGTGCGTTGCGATTCGTGCAAACACATAGGCATTGACCGGGTCGACCCTGATGCCGCGGTTATTCCAGTACATCTTTGAAAGCGCCAGATCTGCTCGCGCATAACCCTGCCGAGCGGCGTTGAGATAGTGATCCAGTGCGCGACTGGCCTCGGGTGGCCCCTGATATCCACGCTCGTAATAGCGGCCCAGAAAATAGTGCGCAGCAGGAACATGTTGCGCGGCTTCGCTGAGCAGTTCCTGTGCACGCTCCGGATTTGCTTTGGGATGATTGGCCTTGAGAAAACGACGACCCAGCAACATGGCTGCTTCGTAGGAACCCGCTTCGAAGGCCTCTTGCAGCAAGGCGTCTGGATTGCGATCCGGATCAAGCTCCGGATGCGCGATCAGTAATTTGGCCAATCGGGCCCGTGTATCGGGCGAAGGGGCAGGAATCGCCGAGAACATCTCGAACGCACCTTCTGCATCCACTTGTCCCGGAAAATCTTCTGCCGCCAGAACCCGTGCAAAGCGTTCCAGGGCGTCATTGGAAATCTGCCCGGCTTCGTAACGCTGACTAATTTCCTGCTTGAGCTCGAGCAGCGCTTCTTCCTGATTCTGCGTGCGGTAGTGCTGGGCCAGGTCAGACAGGCAATCTTCCTGCAAGTCCTTGTCCTGCTCACAGAGGGCAGCCAGTGCTTGCGCATAGGCCGGCACATCAGCATGCACGCGATACCAGGAGATGGCTTCGGCGCGATCCTCGGCTCGTTTGCTATCGCCCGCGCGCTGGGCAAACTCCGCTGCCTCGCTTGTACTGAACTGTTCCGGGTAGCTGCGATAGAGGCGGACCCGCAATGGCAAAGCGTCAGCGTGATCATTCCTGCCGGCTTCAATCAGAAGCGTCTCGATTTCACGCGGATCCGATTGTTCCGGTGATTGCAGTAACAGGCGTGCCAGGGAAACCCGAACCTCAGGCTCCGCCTCCATGGCGCGGCGATACCATTGCTGCGCCTTCTCCATCGACTCGGGCGTACCGGCGTCGCTGTACATGCGGCCCAGATAGATCTGCGCTTCCACGAAGCCGCGCTCTGCCAGTGGCAGCAGGTTTTCCTCAGCCACAATCAGATCGCCTCGCTCCAGCGCCGCCTTGCCTCTGGCCAGATCTGGCAGAGACCAAGCAGCAGTGGCACTCAGACTCAGTACCGCAAGCAGCATCAGTTGAAACAGAACCCTCACGGACTGGCCTCGGCATGTGCGCTACCGGCATCCATCAACTGTTCTGCGCCGCTGAACCAATGCTCGGTATCAATACTCACGTGCGCCGGACGCGCAATCATCGATGACGGCAATGGCTTGTCTGGCTTGACCACTACCACCAGATCCTGGCTGAGCACGTTGGGATCACCATCGTGTCGAATCTGGGTGACCTTGGCCTTGTGCGAAATCGGATCACCATTGACCTTCAGGCTGACCGGCGTCCCCGCCTCAAGATTGCCGGCCTCGCCATAGGCGAACCGCGCAATGACGAAGGGCTCGAACTCCAGCGGCGTCAGTGACACCAGCCGTTGCCCTTCGCGCAGATACTGCTCGTTGGTGACATAGGTGGTGGTCACCCGGCAGTCGCAGGGACTGGTCACGGTGCCTTTGATCTCCTTGCCCAGCATCGCATCAATTTCTGACTGCGAGAGTTCGGCCTCCAGCGCCTGCCGACTGACCAGGCCCAGCATGGACGTTTCAAAGGTTCCGATGGGGCTGCCTTTCTTGACCACACCATCATCAGGAATCAGGCTGCGGAAGACGCCATCGCGCGGCATCTCCACATCAAAGCTTGGCCCGGTGACACGTGCGGCCAGAGAGTTCGCGCCAAAGAATTTCTCGCCGAGCTTCTGCCCCACGTAAACCACAGCAACAATGCCCAGCACCACGATAAGGCTGGTCTGCGCCAGGGCGCGGAAGTGACCCAGGAATCCGCGTTTGGGCGGTCGACCATTACCTCCCCCGCGCGGTGATGTGAAATTGTTGCGAGACAGGGTGTGCATCAGCTCACCCGCACCAATGAGTTCGCCGCCGAGAAAGCTGCTGACGACACGGCGAATAGTGGCAATCTGCGTTGGATCAATCTGTTCGAAGCGCGCACCGACCCGGCCGTCGGAATCTACATAGCGAACCTGGAACTGAAGCGGCACTTCCACCGTGATCGATTCGAGCTTGAGCTTGATCTTTCCGCTACAGGTTTGTCCGGCAGAGAATGCGCCCTTGCCGGCCGCAAAGCTGAGGCCTCCACCGGAAAGATCGAGCAGCTTGAAGCGCCTGGTCGAACCGTCGTTCTGAAGTTCCAGCGTTCCTGGAACCTTTGCGCGGACATACTGGCGCTGGGTCTCGGTCTCATGCACGAGGTTGCCCAGTTGCGATGCTTGGCTCGTATGGATTGAGGACATTGAAAAATTCCCTGAAAAAATTGAAATAGAGTGCGATAACCGCTTCGCTGTCGCTCAGCGAGCTAGACGACGCTGACGACCAGCGCCGCAAAAATGCTCGCGCCTGACAGCTTCATTGCGGTGGATGAGAAACGGTTGAAGAGAACCTGACCACGGCCCAGTCCTCGATTGAGACTGGTGCTCTGGCGAGTCCAGGATTGCTGGTCCAGATTGCAGGACACGTCGATCTTCATTAGTGAACCCACAATCTGGTTGTAGTAGAGCAACACCGGAAAGCTCGGCCGGATCTGATGCCCCGAGGCCTTGAGCAGCAAGGTGAGAACCAGCCGCGAAACACCGATCCACAGCAGGTAGGCCATCAACATCGCCGGGCCGAACAGAAAGCTGCCGTACACCGCGACGGAAATTCCGAGCAAGCTGGTCCACATGGAAATCCGCTGGTCCAGCAGCACATACCAGGTAAACAGTCCCAGGCGATTCCAGCCCAGCTGTGTCGCACGGCTGTTCTGCCGCAGTGAGTTTCCGTACCAGCGGAACATCAGCTTCCGGCTGGATTTGAAGAAGGATTTATCGGGTGGATGCTCAACCGTGGTGATCGACGCATCCGGCACGTAAAAGGTGTCCCAGCCCAGGCGCATCAGGCTGTACCAACTGGATTTGTCATCACCGGTCAGGAATCGGAAGCGCCCGAGACGCCAATGATCCAGATGATCCTCCTCCACATCCTTGATGAACTCATGGTCGGTCACGATGCAGGCCCGGAACATGGACATGCGTCCGGTCAAGGTCAGCACCCGGCGCGACAGTGCCATCGAGCACATGTTCAGATGCCGCTGCGCAAAACGCAGCCGATGCCATTCACGCATCCAAACGCTGCCCTTCACTGCGCAGAACTCGTTGGTGGTCAGCGCGCCGACATTGGGCATGAGCGCGAAGTACGGGACCGTTTTCTCAAGCACGCCCGGATCCAGCACGGTGTCCCCATCGATCACTGCCACCAGCGCATCATCAGACGGCTGATCACGTGAGATTGCACGGAAGCCCTGCGCCAGTGCATCACGCTTTCCGGTGCCGGGAATGCGCACGATTCGCAACTGCACGCGGTCCGGCGGGGCATAACGCTGCCAAAGAATCTTCACCATCTGCTCGTCCGCCAGTTCCACGATCGAGGCCACGATGGTCACCGGTCCATGCCAGGCCATCGCTTGCTCGATCACGGCCCTATACACCGCTGCGGACGTGCCGGTTTCAATGCGAAAGCTGGTCACCATCAGGTACACCGGCGGCACGGCGGCACCCTTGGCCTGCAGCGCGGCGGCCTGCTTCTTCAGTTTCGGAAATCGGCTGCGCAGAAACCACATGGCGCGCGTGAAGTGAATTGCACCCAGGGAATATCGCCAGACGCCGATGCTCCCCAGTGCAACCCAGTAGTGCGCATGCTGCGAATCAAAAGCCGATTGCGGCAACAACAGCGCGCCAACAAACAACACTGCGAGATAAAGCAACCAGCCGAAGCCGGTTGCTACATCATCGAGGAAGGCGCGTGCCTGTATGCGAAGAGCGCTCATGGATCTACCAGCAGATGCCCTGTGCGTGCCCTTCAGAGGCGCCGTTCATGAAACCAACCAGATCCAGCGTCGGCAGCCTTGAGGTATGTCTTGAAAGCGCCTCGCCGAAGGCCCGATCATTGTTGCCCAGCACCATGACTTCGCCGTGCGAGATCACTTCATCCAGATTTGAGTTGAGCAAGGATGAAACGTGCGGAATCTTGGTGTTGATGTAGTCGCGATTCGCGCCGTGTACCCTCGCGTAATCCACGTTGCGATCAAAGATCGACAACTCGTAGCCTTTGCCGATCAGTGTTTCGGCCAGCTCGACCAGGGGACTTTCACGCAGATCATCGGTTTCCGATTTGAAGCTCAGACCGAGCAGACTGATACGCCGCTTGCCAAATGCCGCAACCATTTCAACCGCCTTCTCCACCTGTGCCTTGTTGCTGCGCATGATCGAACCCAACAGCGGTGCTTCCACATCAAGCTGTCCGGCGCGATGCATCAGGGCTCGAAGGTCCTTGGGCAGGCAGGAGCCGCCAAAAGCAAACCCAGGACGCATGTAGTAGGGCGAAATATTGAGCCGTGTATCCGTGCATACAATTTCCATCACCTGACGCCCATCAACGCCGGCAGCTTTGGCAATGGCCCCGATCTCGTTGGCAAACGTGATCTTGGTGGCGTGCCATGCATTGCAGGTGTACTTGACCATTTCCGCGATCTCGATGGATCGGCGAATCAATGGGGCGGGAAGATCGCTGTAGATGGAAGCCAGCGTCTCACCGGAGCGCTCATCCACTTCACCGATGACCGTCATCGGCGGCTCAAGATAATCAGCAATGGCCGTGCTCTCGCGCAGGAATTCCGGATTCACCGCCAGGCCAAAGTCTTCACCGACTCGCTTGCCCGATGCTTTTTCCAGCGCGGGGATCACAACATTGCGGACCGTCCCGGGCAGAACGGTGCTGCGTACCACCACAGTGTGGTAGACGTTCTTCTCCTTGAGTGCGCGCCCGATGTTCTCGCACACCGAGGTGATGAAGCGAAGATCCAATGAACCATTGGCACGGCTCGGCGTGCCGACACAGATCATGGTCAGGTCGGTATCGCGAATCGCCTGAGCGGTATCACTGGTCGCGCGTAGACGACCGGTCTTGACCTGACGCTGCATGATCTCTTCAAGACCCGGCTCCACCACGGGCGCCTTGCCCTGATTGGCCAGGTCGACCTTGATGGCAGACACATCAACGCCAACGATTTCGTGTCCGGCGTCTGAAAGACACGCGGCGCAAACCGCGCCGACGTAACCCAATCCAAATATGCTGATGCGCATGGCTTCCTCTTCATTGATAGGCAGGTTGAACAAGCTGGAACGCCTTCAGAAATCGTGTTCGCCTTGGCGGAACTAAGATTCCTCAGGGGCGCCCCTTTGCCGGCCATAGGGCAAGCGCGGTGCCACATGGGATTTCCCGAAACATTTCATTCGGTTAATTACTTGCTCAGGTGAAGAAGCTCACATTGGTGGCCTGAAGAGACACAAACCTGTCTGCATTTGGCGACAGGTCACCAAGGGGACCCGCTCAAGTGATTGATTTCAGGACATGTGCTTCTGTCGCCAAAAAACGACACAGCGAATGTTCGAGATGGATAGCCGCGCAGACGAACGCAGCATCTATCTCGGTTGTTCCCTTGATGGGCGACGCCCGCCAACTTGATCAAACACGGTTACTGGCAACGTTTCACGGGCTCGCCGCTCAACTTGTCGCTTCCTTGCGACACAGCTTTCACGATTCATCTGCTACCACGTCGAGACAGCTCAGATGAGTCTCACTGTTTCGGCCCCGGTCATTGCTCGTGCCACGCAGAACGAGGCCTTGTCTGCGCCAGCAAGACCGGCGCTGCGAAAAAAATCTGGGCCGTGGTTCTTGCCTCGCACCATGGTCGGGCTGGTTTCGATCTGCATGGTTCTGGCGATAGCCCCGATTCTGGCGAGTGCGATTATTCTGGGCCTGAATCTTGACCGTGTGCTGACACAGTCTGAAAAGCTGGTCAGCAATGGCCAGCAGGTTGAGGCACTGGGCGCGCAGATGCGTGATCAACTCAGCGATCTGCAGCGCGTGGGCCGCCAGTACCTGGCGCTGGAAGACCCCGCCCTGCTCCCGCTGTTTGATCAGCGGCTCCGCATGGTTCGCAATACCGCCAAATTGTTTGGCAATGATGACTTACCACCAGAACTGGAATCACCCGCCGCAGCACTGGCCCGGGAACTGCGGGTTTTGGGAAGCCAGTGGCGCAAGAACGATGACAACGAAGCCCTGCGCGCTGAACTGGTGGATCAGATCGGCGAACTGAGCAGTAAGGCCGCTCGCGTCGTCGTCGAAGGTCGGCTGTCAATTCACCGGCAGGTCCAGAATCTGCATGATCAGGCTCAGCTTTCGCGGAAGCTGCTGATCACTGCAGCGATCTTCATCGTACCCCTGACCGTTCTTCTCGCGTTTGCCCTGTCCATCATTATTACCCGCCCGATGAAGCAGTTGCGCGCAGGCATTGCGGCGCTGGGCACTTCCAATTACGGCGATCCGATAGAAATCACTTATCCGCGCGAACTCGCCAGACTCGGTGACCGGCTCGAGTGGCTTCGACACCGTCTGCGTAGCCTGGAAGCGGACAAAGATCGCTTTCTTCGAGACATATCGCACGAACTCAAGACGCCGCTGGCGAGCTTGCGCGAAGGAACAGACTTACTCAGCGAACGTGCGCTCGGGCCGCTCAACAGCCGTCAGGCCGAGGTGTCGCAAATTCTTGCAGAGTCCGCTCAGGACCTGGATGCACAGATCGCAAACCTGTTGGCTTACGCTGAATGGCGCAGTGGGCAGCAGGTCCTGGCCATGAACTGGTTCGACGCACGAAAGCTCATGGAGGAAATCATTGCGTCGCAGAGACTTCCCCTGGCCAAACGCGGGATCAATGCAAGGCTCGACATACAAACAGTAGATCTCTACGGCCAACGATCAAGCCTGCGGGTCGCTATCAGCAATCTGCTGAGCAATGCCATCAAGCATTCGCCCCAGGGCGCAATCATTGATATCAGTCTATCCATGCACGACGGGCGATGTTCAGTCAGTGTCAGAGACAGGGGACGCGGTGTCCCCGATGAGGATCGTGATCGCATTTTTCTTCCTTTTGTCCGAGGACCCGCACCCAATGAAGGCGGCAACCACGGTACCGGTATCGGACTCTCAATTGTCAGTGAAACCATTCGCGCACATGGAGGTGCACTCGATGTACAAAATGCAAAACCCGGCGCAAAGTTCCTCATGGACTGGCCCTGCCCGAACACTGGCTCTGGCTAGCGCTGTGCTCCTGAGCACAGCCTGTGCGCCTTTGCAGAGCTTTAGCTTGTCGGACCAGCAGGCCCTCACCTACTGGGCAGACGCTGTCGATGCCGCCGCGCAGAAGCGGGCCAAGATGCTTGAAGCAGCGCGGGAGCAGGATGATGGCTGGAAGATTGCGATGCTGCGCTCTCTTCCGGGTCCAGAACATCTCGACGCAGCGACCACGCGCAGCACACTCAAAACGCTGATCAATACAGGGCTGACACCCAACCGCGAGGCGCTCGCACGGCTGCGCTCGGAAGAACTGGCGACGGTTTCAGGATGCTATGCGGAGAAATCTCATGCGCGCAGCGAAGTCATTCACCTGCGTAGCGAAGTCAACGCGCTTCGCGCCAAGGTGAGTCAGATCGCCGACATCGAAGGGCAACTCGCAAATGCGCCCTGAGACTGCACAAATGCATCCAACCGTGAAAGAGACCGGCCCTGCGGCCGGGCGCGTATTGATTGTTGATGATGATGCCAACCTGCGCCGCATGCTCAGCATGCGTCTTGAAGCCGCCGGATACGATGTCACCGCCGCATCATCCGGAGAGCAGGCTTGCGAGCTTCTCCCGACTTGCGCGCCGCAGCTGGTCATCACGGATCTGCGGATGCCGGGCATTGATGGGATCAGCCTGCTGCAGACATTGCATCAGCAACATCCGGGCCTGCCCGTTGCCATTATTTCCGCCCACGGCGATATTCCCGACGCAGTCAGGGCCACCCAGGCGGGCGCCGTTGATTTCCTGACCAAGCCGGTGGGTGCGGAACTGCTGGCCTGCGTTGAAAGACATATTCATCGTGCGCGCGGTGAAGTCACCGACGAACAATGGAACTCTGGCATCCTCACGCACAGCCCCTTGTTGCGAACGGTCCTGGAAGATGCACGCCGAGTCGCACGTCTGGATTCAGCCGTGCTGATCAGTGGCCCCAGTGGCAGCGGCAAGGAACTGCTGGCCACTGCCATACACAAAGGCGGCCCGCGAAAAGCAAAGCCCTTTGTTGCCATCAATTGTGCTGCGGTGCCTGCCGAACTGCTTGAGTCCGAACTTTTTGGACACAAGCGCGGCGCGTTTACCGGTGCCAACCAGGACCATCCCGGCTTGTTCCGATCTGCCGAAGGTGGCACCGTATTTCTCGACGAGATCGGCGACATGCCAGAACAGTTGCAAGCCAAGCTGTTACGCGTGTTGCAGGAAAAGGAAGTGCGTCCCGTCGGCGAGCTACGTGCCGTACCGGTCAACGTGCGTGTTATCTCTGCGACGCACCGCGACTTGCCCACGCTCATTGCGGAGGGACAGTTTCGCGAAGATCTGTACTACCGACTCAACGTGGTCCAACTCAAACTACCGTCTCTGGCGGAGCGCCGCGAGGACATTCCGCTACTGGTTGCCAGTCACCTGGCACAACTGGCGGACTCGGGTGCGCCGCGCCGGGTATTCGCGCCCGATGCGATGGAAATGATGCTGTCGGCCTCGTGGCCCGGCAATGTGCGGCAGTTGTTTAACGTTGTGGAACAAACCGCAGCGCTGTCGTCGAGCCGTGTCATCACCGCCACGCTGGTGCGCAAGGCATTGGGAGAGGCTGATGACAATCTCTCGCCGCTGGATGCAGCCCGAGATGAATTCATGCGTCGTTACTTGCGCCAGACTCTGAGCCTGGCGGAAGGAAATGTCAGTCGCGCCGCCCGTCTCGCGGGTCGCAACCGGACTGATTTCTACAAACTGCTGAGACGTTTCGGAGTCACGGACAAGTCCTGATCTCTCGAGACTCACATAGCAGGCGCTGCTGACGTACAGCGCCTGCCATGCGGGGCGATTCGTTTTGCTTAGCTCGACAGCTCACCCTGGATGCGTTGCTGCAGCTTTGGGTCGGACTGCGCAGCCCGCGCAATCTCGTTGTACTGAGTCAAGGTGAGGCCTGTGTTCTGAACCGCGATGATCATTTCCTGACGTGCTGATTCTTGCACCTGAACCGCCTCTTCCTCGGACTGGGCCTCGTTTACCTTGGGGCTCCACTTCTGACTGATCTCGCGAACACGAGACTGTGCATCGGCAAAGGCCTTCACCTGATCGTCGGTAATGGAGGCTGGCGCGGGCGCCTGTGATTCGGGCATGGCCTCAGAGCTTGCGCCGTCCTGGGCCATGACAGGTGCGCCGACTGACATAAGAAGCAGACAAGCTGCAGGTATCAGAATTTTCTTCATATCGATCGCCTGGGTCAGTGATGTGTTCATGGGATGACTCCTGAATGTAATTAAAACTTTGGGAATGCAATCAATCTTGCAATGAGATGCCAATGCGCAAGAGATAGAGCTGCGCGTTTCAATGGCTCCTGCAGTACAAACACCCCCACACCGTCTTTCGTTCCATGGAACCAGCCGGACGTAGACCGTGTTCTTGAAGCACAGGGGCTATTCAGCTGACGCACACGCGCTGATTTCCAGAATGGCTCAACGGCATCGGTCAAGGCGACCGTCATGGAGTCACAGTGCAAGAACGCGACAACTTTGAATGGTTGCTTGAACAGGAAATTCCACATCTGCGGCGCTATGCGCTCTCCCTTACCAGCGACCCGGCAGAAGCAGATGATCTGGTACAGGATTGTCTCGAACGTGCCTTGCAGAATTGGCGGCGCTGGCAGGCGCAAGGGCGTTTGCGAAGCTGGCTGTTTCGCATGTTGTTTCGCGTGCATCTCAATCGCCGGCGTGGCCAGAAGCATGAGCGCGCCCATCAGTCTCTTGATGATCTCACCGTGGAGCCTGCCCAGGCAGCCCAACAGCAGAGCCGCGCTGAGTGCTTCGATATCATCCGGGCCATGGAACAACTTCCCGAAGATCAAAAGCAGGCGATCGTTCTGGTTGCGCTGGAAGACATGAACTACGGCGAAGCAGCCTGGGTGCTGCGAATTCCAGTGGGCACGCTGCGCTCACGCATCTCGCGCGGCCGCAGCGTGCTTCGCGCCATGTGTGGTGAGAAAATGCTAGAAGCCCCACAACGCACTGCCTTGCGGAGGGTCAAATGAACACGATGAACAGACCTGATGAGTTGGAATTCATTGCCTTCGCCGAAGGACGCATCGACCCCGAGTCCGCGCGCGGCCGAGAAATTGCGGCGATGCTGCGCAATGATCCCGAGGCCGAGGCGATGGTGCAGAACTACCAGGCGCAGGACAAGGCGATTCGACGTCACTACGCGCCGGTCATGGCAGCACCGATACCGCCGCAGCTTCGCATTTCGAATATCCAGTCGGCGCGCAGGCGACGGTCGCGTGGCTGGCTCAACTGGGCGGGCGCAGCGGTGCTAGTGCTCGCAATGGGCCTGCTACTGAGTCGCGGGCCAGCAACGCAAGCCCCGGCAGACTCCAGCGATCTGGACGTGTTTGCGGCGCGCGTCGCAGGACACCTGATGCAGCCGGAGCTTGCATCCCCCGCCCCGATCCCAGACTTGTCCGGCATCGCCAGCCCTGTACTTGCCGGGTTCGAACCCACGACTGCACGACAGGCTCTGGTTGAGGGCGAGCATCTGAGTGAGGTCATCTATCAGGATGCACAGGGTCAGAACCTGCGCCTGTTCATCAGCGAGCCCAGCGCAACGGCCGCGCAAGCTTTGCATTCGGCGCAGGCCGGGGATCACGAACTTGTGTACTGGCAACACGAGGGACGTCACTACGCACTGGTTGGCAACGTTTCTCATGAGCGGCTGGACGAAATTGCCAGCCGCGCCATGATCGAAACATCCAGCGATGCCATGCAAGCTGTCGCCGAGCTTGCCACGCCGAACGAAAACGCGATTGACGAAGTTCTTGATGAGAACCCCTCATTGCTCCCTGCTGTGAACGATCCAGCAAGTCGCGTCGATGCCATGCCCACGACCGTGAGTGAAGAGATTCCGCTGGAAAGCCCGCTCTAGCCGGGCACAGACCCAGCAGCGATTTGGCGCTGCTGGGTTGCATGCAAGCCTCAGGTTCATCGTCACTTCAGCGCCATCGTTCAACCTGATGGCTCGATCACTTTTTCTCGATTCTGATGAAGAAAACTGTCCGGCTTTCTCGCGGCCTCGTGGCCTCCCTGTGCATGTATTTTTTTACTGTCTCGATAGCGCAGGCGTTTGACCTGGAAAATGTTGCAGACAAGGCGCGAGCGCTGGCGGAGAAACCCTACCAAACGCCTGACAAAGATGCCGTTCCGGATGCACTCACGGAGTTGAGCTACGACCAGTACCGAGATATTCGCTTCAACCCGGAAGCCTCCATCTGGCGCAAGCGAAAGCTGAACTTTGAACTTCAACTGTTTCACCCCGGTCACCGCTTCAATCATCCGGTGCGGATCAATCTGGTCACTGCCGACGGCGTCAATCGGGTTCCGTTCAAACCTGATTCCTTTGACTACGGTCATCTGAACCCAGACCTAGAGACCGAGAAACTCGGTGACATCGACTACGCCGGACTGCGCGTTCACTACAATCTCAACAGCAAGAAATACAAGGACGAAGTGCTGGTATTCCGCGGTGCAAGCTACTTCCGCGCGCTGGGCAAGGATCAGCACTATGGCCTGTCTGCCCGTGCACTGGCGGTCGATACCGGCGAACTCTCGGGCGAAGAATTTCCTGAGTTCAAAGAATTCTGGATCGCCTGGCCCAGCCAGGATGACAAGCATCTGGTGATCTATGCCTTGCTCGATTCCAGGCGCATGACGGGTGCGTATCGCTTTGAGCTCAAACCGGGCGAGACAACCCGCATGGACGTGCAATCCCGCATCTTTCTTCGCGAGAAGGTGAAGAAGCTGGGTATAGCGCCACTGACGAGCATGTATCTGTTTGGTGAGAACCAACCAGCGAGCCACGACGACTACCGGCCAGAAGTACACGACTCAGACGGCCTGATGGTGCATGCCGGAAATGGCGAATGGATCTGGCGCCCGCTGCGCAATCCCGAGCGTTTGGCCGTCACCTCATTTGCAACCGAGAATCCGGCTGGATTTGGCTTGATGCAGCGTGATCGAAAGTGGTCCAACTACGAAGATCTCGAAGCAAGATACGAGCGGCGGCCCAGTGCCTGGGTCACGCCTGACGGCAAATGGGGGAAGGGCCGCGTTGAACTAGTGATGATCCCGACGCCGGATGAAACCAATGACAACATCGTTGCCTATTGGGTCCCAGCAGACAGTCTCTCTCCCGGCAAGGCTTACGACTTCAACTACAGCCTGCAATGGCAGATGAAAGATGAAACCAGCCCGCCCAGCGCGGCGACGCAGCAGTCCCGTCGCGGACACGGCTGGCAGAAAGAGCCCGATGATTCGCTGCGCATGGTGATCGACTTTGACGGCCCTGCCCTGAAGGCACTCGAGGACGATGCCAAGCTCAGCGCGCTTGTGACGCTGGATGACAACGGCAAACTTCTGGAGCAGCAGGTCTTTCCTAATTCGGTAACCGGTGGCTGGCGGCTGAGTTTTCGCTATCAGCACCTCGACCCCGAGAAACCGCTGGAGATGCGCGCCGTACTCAAGTCAGGTCAGGAGGTGGTGACTGAAACATGGAGCTATCTGCGGAGTCCCTGATGGCGGACGGCACACCGACAGAACACGCGGAGAAGGATGTAGTAGGCAAACGGCTCATCCAGTACATCCTGCAACTGGACCTGAACCCAAGTCATAGGGCGCAGCTAATTCAGTCTATTGTTGATCTGGAACCGGACGCTGCGTTTGATCTGATACACAGCGAGCTCGTGAAGCGAGCCGGAGGTGAGGCATCCGGCGCCACCCTGTCTGAGCAATCCGAAGAATGTCTGCTTCAGGGATCGGACGCATCGAGTCAGACTGGCGAACGCAACATGTCCGTGCTGAAGCGCGACCATCGCGGAATCGCTCGCCTGCAATCAACACCACCGCTGGCCCGCGCCTCGATGAAGGCGCGCCCATGGGATACCGGCATCTTCTCGCGGCTAGGCTGGCGCTGGCGTCGCAAGAAAGCCAAGGCGCACGCTGAGGCATCGCAATCGTCTGCCACTGAAAGCAATGCGGGGCCAGATCGCGCACAACACCCCTGGAAGAACGCTGGCCGCATACGCAGAGTTGTCCTGCTTTCATTTCTGCTCGGACAAACCTGGCTCGCCACCTACTTCATGACGGCCATCCTGCCGTACCACGGCTCGCACTGGCTGGAGATGATGATTCTGACGGTGTACGCCATTCTCTTCGCATGGGTTGGCGCCGGCTTCTGGACAGCATTGATGGGATTTCTGGTACTGCTCAGAGGCAAGGACCGGTTCTCCATTACCGCGAGTGCCGAGCACCGAGGGCCTGTAGACCCTGAGGCGCGAACCGCGATACTCGTCCCCATTTGCAATGAAGACGTGACCCGTGTTTTTGCAGGGATTCGCGCAACCTGGGAATCATTGGTGGAAACCGGTAACGATCAGGCGTTTGATCTGTACTTTCTCAGTGACAGCAGCGACGCCGATACGCGGGTTGCTGAGTTACAGGCCTGGTTCAAGCTGTGCAGGGATGTCGATGGCATTGGCCGCATCTTCTATCGCCGCAGAACACATCGGGTTCGCCGGAAGTCCGGCAACGTTGCGGACTGGTGTCGTCGATGGGGCAGTCAGTACCGTTACATGATCGTGCTCGATGCAGACAGCATCATGACCGGCGACTGCATGAGTTCTCTGGTCAACATGATGCAGGCCAATCCACAGGCCGGAATCATCCAGAGCGCGCCTCGCGCTGCTGGCATCGAAACCCTGTATGCGCGCATCCAGCAGATGGCCACGCGCATCTACGGACCGCTGTTCACGGCTGGCCTGCACTTCTGGCAGTTGGGCGAGAGCCACTACTGGGGGCACAACGCGATCTTGCGCGTAGAACCTTTCATGCAGCACTGCGCGCTGGGAAAGATCAGCGGAAAAGGGCCGCTCGCAGGTGAGATTCTGTCGCATGATTTTGTGGAAGCGGCATTGATGCGACGCGCGGGTTGGGGCGTGTGGATTGCCTATGACCTGCCCGGCAGCTTTGAAGAAATGCCGCCGAGTCTGCTCGACGAACTCAAGCGGGATCGGCGCTGGTGTCAGGGCAATCTGCAGAACTTCCAGCTATTCACCGCCAAGGGTCTGCATCCGGCGCATCGCGCTGTCTTCATGACCGGGGTCATGGCCTACCTTTCAGCGCCCTTGTGGTTTCTGTTCCTGCTGTTGTCTACCGCACTGCTGGCCGTCAATGTCCTGAGCGAACCGGTCTACTTCACAGAACCACACCAACTATTCCCGGTCTGGCCACAGTGGCACCCGGAATGGGCGATCAGCCTTTTCGGTGCTACCGCCACGCTACTATTCCTGCCAAAACTTCTGGCTGCCCTGTTGCTGCTGATCCGGCGCCAGGAGTTGAAGGGGTTTGGGGGCGGGCCGCGAATGCTGGTCAGCGTTGCGCTCGAAACTCTTTTCTCCGCATTACTGGCGCCAGTTCGCATGCTCTTTCACACCCGCTTCGTCCTGGGGGCTCTGCTGGGACTCAAGCTGTCGTGGAAATCGCCGCCGCGAGGCAACAACGAAACAGGTTGGCGCGAAGCCATGTTCATGCACGGTGGCGGCACATTGCTGGGCATGGCGTGGGCCGGTCTTGTTTACTGGCTGAATCCGCAATTCCTGTGGTGGCTGCTGCCCGTTGTCGGCAGCCTGATGATCGCAATCCCGCTTTCCGTGTGGTCATCCCGCATCGGACTTGGAATGCGGTTCAGAAGATCACGCCTGTTCCTGATTCCGGAAGAATCTCTTCCGCCGCGTGTATTGAGAACCCTTCAGCTACGCCTGCGAAAGGCGCTGCGGTCCCCGCCCGGATTTAGGGACGCGGTGTCCATTCCGCTGCTCAATGCTCTGATGTGCCGCAACGGCATCCCACGGCTGCGCAGACCTCAGAGTATTGCCATGCAACAGAACGAACTACTGGAATCGGGAACCCTGCAAGGCCCCGAGTCGCTGGACGAAGGCGCACGTAATCAGTTGCTGCAGGATCCGATCCTGCTGCGGCGCCTACATCGAAAGGTGTGGACCCAGGCCAACGCGCATCAGGACTGGTTCGGAACCGCAGCGCAGTAAACCAAAAATTGGGGCACAGCGGAAAATCGCAAACTGCCCTGCAGATGCGGGCGAGCGTCTCGTTCTGGATGAGCGCCTGCTACCAGCTTCCGCTGCCAACCAGCATCACGGCGCATCGCGTGATCAGATTCGCCAGCAACAAGACCATGGTATCCAGCGCTTCAATTGCCAATTGCATGCCACCACCTCCGCTTCGCACTCAAACTCGTGGCACGCAGATGCGTCACCCGAATTTTCTGATTTGGTGACCCCACGAACGCCTGTTCGCCCATTCGAGCCAAAAGCAGAATGTCATTGAACTCGCAGCGCCCGGGGGATCATTGATGGTCGACCGAAGAAGCCGACAATCAGAAACACACCCTACGCTACGACGCGGTTCCAACTGGCGGATCAAAAATTATTTATCCGCTGCGGGAACCAGCAGACCAGGCCCGGTGTTTGTAGTAATGAGTCTCACAGCCGTGGCGTGATTCTGGATTGAGTGCCCAGATACCGCCTACTGGCTGCGAGGCTGGTCCACGCAGACTGCTCGGGGTGCACTGCAGCCCTCCCCTGCGCATGCAGCGCCGTCAGTGCCTCCCTCACTCGCGGCTCGCATCCCGGGCAGTCTGCCTTTTCTCCGACCGCTATCTAATGAATCAGCGTTGACCCGAACGCTCGGCCAAGTTCGAACATCCTGAAAGTCAGAAAACCCGTCAGACCCTGCTCGCGCGAAAATTTTGTTGGGATGGCTGAAACCTTATGCCTGGGCCTTAGGGAAAGATCGACCTTCGACGTTGACGAGAAATTCTTCGAGGCGTTTGCTTAGGGAAACACAGTTCCGGCGATATCAATTCGGGCCACGAACGCCATATGTCCAGAACTCCCGGATTAATCACGCCCCGGGTGGCCGATGCCCTTCAGGTTCGAGATCCGCATCCTTCAGCTCTTCCGAAATCTGTTTGTTCTTCTGAACGCGGCGCTCGTGGCTACTTTGCTGCTTCGCTTCAGCTCGCTTACCCCAGTGACCGCCACCTTTCTTGCCTCCTGAGTGCTCTGTTCTTTTGACGTTGTAGGCCATTTCAATTTCTCCTGCTCCCCTAGGCACATTGGGCTTTCTGGGGTTGCTGCTTTGCTAAGAACCGCATTGACTCCAACGCCGGCTCTGCGACCGCCGCTGTCGCGCTGTGTGATGTGCCCCTACAGAGTCTCAAAGCAACATGTTGAGGGCAAGCTAGTCATGGGGCCGGAGCTGAATCACTTCCTTCAGCAAGCGTAGATTCCACCCGTTCTCGAGTCGCCTACACCTAGGCCCACCAACATGAGGTGTGGTGATCGGCGCCCGGTTGCGGGCTGACCAGATATTTTTTGCTGCTGAGGCGCTCGCCGGGTGCTGGGCAATATCCCTAGGAATTCTGGGCGTCGCGGCGGCTTCCTATCTATTCACCTAACCATTCGCGGCCCGTTTCAGTGAGGCTTTATCCAACTGCTCTACCAGCCGATCGCATTGAATAGCATCGTCTGGTGATCCGGGGGCACTATACGTTCTGGCAGATGCCTCGTTGGCAGTTGATTTGGCGCTAGATGCAGGCGTCTGCATATCCTGAAGCTCGTCCAAGTGGTCGGCCCACCGCTGCATCATTTCTCGACGACCCTCCAGATAAGTGGCCTTGTTATAAGTCCCGTGAAACTTTGTCGGGATCTCCGGAATGCATGATCGCGATCGTCAAGCCGTGGCCGTCAGAGAGCACGCACCTCTTTTCCCATGCTGGATATTCTCATTTACCGATCAGAAAACCCGGAAGCCATGGGTAGCACCAACTTGGAAGAATGACGCCTTTAGGTAGTAAAGACGGGGGCATTCTTGAGTGTGCTACCTGTTGTGCTACCCATCAAGTTTCGGAACAGGGGGGACCCCTACGGACCCTACAGGCACAAAAAACCCCGCAATTAGCGGGGTTTAGTGTGAGTTCCGGACTTCCTAGGACGTCGCTGGAACTCTTGTTGGCTGGGGGACCAGGACTCGAACCTGGATAAACAGTGTCAGAGACTGTTGTCCTACCATTGAACGATCCCCCAAGAAACAAAAGCGTTCTTGAGACTCGGAACCTGTGACCAGAATGAGTGGCAACAGGTTCCGAGGTAAAGCAGTTTAACGCTTGGAGTACTGAGGACGTTTGCGCGCTTTGCGCAGACCGACCTTCTTGCGCTCCACTTCTCGTGCGTCGCGGGTAACCAGTCCGGCAGCTCGCAGCGCAGGACGAAGTGTTTCGTCGTACTTGAGGAGTGCCCGGGTGATGCCGTGACGGACCGCACCGGCCTGGCCGCTTGGGCCGCCGCCGGAGACGGTGATCTTGATGTCGAAGGTGCTCAGGTGATCAGAGAGTTCCAGCGGCTGGCGAACCAGCATGCGGGAGGTCTCACGACCAAAATAATCTTCGACAGTCTTGCCGTTGATGGAGATATCGCCCTTGCCGGGGCGCATGAAAACGCGGGCAGCGGCGGTCTTGCGACGGCCCGTGCCGTAATTCTGTTCTGCTGGTGCTTTGATGGAAGCCATTGGGTTCGCCTTAGATCGTCAGGGTTTGCGGCTGCTGGGCGGTGTGCGGGTGCTCGGCACCGGCATAGACCTTCAGCTTGCGATACTGGGCATAGCCCAGAGGTCCCCTGGGAAGCATTCCCTTGACCGCTTTCTCAATCACGCGCTCGGGGTGCTTGGCCAGCATTTCCTGCAAGGTGGTGCGCTTGATGCCACCAGGATGCTCGGTGTGGCGCCAGTACAGCTTTCCTTCCGGGCCGTTGAGCTTGTTGCCGGTCACGCGAATCTTTTCGGCATTGATCACGACGATGTAATCGCCGGTATCACAGTGCGGCGTGAACTCGGGCTTGTGCTTACCGCGGAGGCGGCGTGCTACTTCGGTCGCAAGGCGACCCAAAACTTTGCCTTCTGCATCAATCACGAACCAGTCGCGCTTGACGTTCTCGGCGTTTGCGAAAAACGTGCTCATCAATGTTCCCCTGATAGGGCTTTATAGTTCAGTTGTACCTCGCCAGAACCGCCGACGGGATCAACTTCGGGCGCGCAGGATAGTGATGTAGACGGATCAACGCAAGCATTTGAGCGGCAATAGCGCCCGAAAGTGATGCTGCCCCCCCGGTTTCTGCATCTCCCTCATCGGCGCGGCACCGCCTCAGCTTGGGCGTACCGCCCCCTTATATAGGTACCGCCCGCCCCTGACCAAATTCGGGGAGGCCCACTCAGACAATGGCAATGGGAAAATTGCATGAGCTGTTGCCATTTCATGAATAGCATTCATAAACTATTCATTCATCATTTATTGGATGGGCATCAGTGGGAACCAAGGAGCGCAGACAACGGGAGGTCGCAGAACGAGAGGCGCTCTTTCTGGATGTGGCTCTGGAACTGGTCCGCGAGGAGAGTCTGCTCAACCTGCAGATGTCCCGAATTGCGGAAAAGGCCGAATACGCCGTGGGCACGCTCTACCTGCACTTCAGCTCCAAGGAAGACCTGCTGCTGGCCCTGGTCACTCGCACGGTGAAGGACTATTACGATCTGACCCGCAAAGCCTCGGAATGGAAAGCCCCCAGCCGCGACCGCATGTTTGCCGTGGGCGTAGGCGATCTGGTGTTCGTCAAAAAGCACCCGGATTACTTCCGGATTGTTCAATACATCCTGTGCGAGGTGGCCTGGAATGCTGCCTCCGAGCAACGCAAGCAAGCCTTTCACGACGCCAACCGACCGGGCCTGAAGCTGGTCAGCACCATAGTTGAAGACGCTCGCCGTTCTGGTGACCTCGAAATTGACGGCCAAACTGCTGAAGAACTGGCGCTCGGTGTCTGGGCCATCTGCTCGGGTTACCACAACTTCACGCATGCCGAAGGCCTGCTCAATCACCTGTCAATTACCGAACCCTATTTCCTGATGTGTCGCCACCTACAAAACCTGCTGGACGGTTATCACTGGAAGCCGATTGCAGGTCCGGCCGAACCGCAGGCGATCAGCGCCTTGATTGAGCGCATCAAGAAAGAAGTCTTTCCGGAGGATCTTTGCAATGCGGCTTAATGTCACCTTGTTCGGATCAATTCTGATGGCCTGGTCCGGACTGGCCAGCGCACTCAGCTTGACCGAAGCACTTGAGCGCGCATCACAGCACGACCCCGCCGTGGGCGAGTCGCGCAGCCGCTTTGCTGCAGAGTCGGAGGAAAGCCAGCAGGAATATTCCGAACTACGGCCTCATGTCTCCATCAATAGCCGGGCCAACTACAGTTATTCCGATTCGCAGTTCGCTTTCGGCTCCGCGCAAGACCACTACCCCTCGTGGTCTGCTTATCTGGAGGTCAGGCAGGCCTTGCTGCGACTGGACTGGTCAGCCCGCAAGGACAGGGCCAAGGTCTATGACAGCCTCGCTACTCGCCACGCCAAGGATTCAGAACGCGACTTTGTGGTGCGCGTGGCGAGCCGTTACCTGAATACCCTGCTCGCCCGCGAAGCGGTGGAAGAGTCCCGCAGCGAAGTCGAGTCGGTGCAGGAATCCCTGAAAGCCACGCGTCAGAGATTTGATGTCGGCCTGGTTCCGGGCACCGATCTCAAGGAGGCGCTGGCGCACGCCGATCTGGCCAAAGCCCGCCTGGTCAGTGCGCAGGCAGAACTGGAAGACCAGCAGGATGCACTGGACGAAGTCACCGGCACGCCGGGCGATGCGCCCAATCTCATGAGAGACGATGCGGTACTGCCGGCGACGCAACCTCTTGATGTCGAGTCCTGGGCGAAACTGGCCCGTGAAAATGGCACAGCTACGCAAAGTGCACTGCTGGACCTCGAACTGGCCAGAACCGAACTCGAATCACGTCGCGCCGAGGTGCTCCCAGAGATTGATCTGGTTGCACAGGCAGGGCGAAACGAATCCACCGAATACATCCTGGGCCAACGTCAGGACGATGCTCAGATCAGCTTGCAGCTCAGCATTCCAATTTACGCCGGCGGCCTCGGCCAAAGCAGAATTCGGCAGGCACAGGCAAAAGTCGACGAGGCAGAATTTCGCCTGCTGCAGGTTGAGCGCGCGGCAGAACGCGATGTACGAAAGCTGCACCGTTCGGTGAATACAACGCGTGCCGAAGCCCAGGCCTATTCCAGGGCGCTCGAATCCGCCATCGCCGCGCAAAAGGCGACGCAGGCCGGTTACGACGCTGGCTCCAGAACCATTACCGATGTGCTCGATGCAGCGCGCCGCGTGGTACAGGCGCGCCGCAACCGCAACGCATCGCGCTACTCAACCCTGATCAATCTGCTCACCCTGCACGCAGAAGCCGGGCTGCTGACCGCGCAGGTCGTCAGCGACCTTGATTACCTGTTTGAAACGCCCTGAACCCCATTGCCACCAATCAAGTCGAATCCGTCATGACCGCACGTCGAATGATCATCATGTTGTTGCTGGTTGCCGTTGTCTTCGGCGGCATCTTTGGAATGAAGTACATGGGTCAGAAAGCCATGACCGAGTATTTCAACAATCAGCCAGTTCCACCGGCGACAGTGAGCACTGCCCTGGCAAAAAGCGAAACCTGGCAGACACAGCTGGAAGCACCCGGCTCTCTGGTTGCAACGCTCGGCGCGGATGTAAGCAGCGAGGTGGGCGGCATCGTCACCAAGATCAATGTCGGTTCCGGCAGCCAGGTCAAGAAGGGCCAGGTCATGCTTGAACTCGAGGACTCAACTGATCGCGCCGAACTGGATCGCCTCAAGGCGCAGACCAAACTGGCGCGGCTGACCTTCGAGCGCCGCAAGAAACTGTTCGATCTGGAAGCGGTTTCGCAGTCCGAAATTGAAGTTGCCGAGAGTGAATATGCCGCTGCACGCGCTGCGGTCCAGGCGCAGCAGGCCAAGGTGGATGAAAAGCGCATCATTGCGCCGTTCTCGGGCGACGTCGGCATTATTCAGGTCAATCTGGGCACCTTCCTCCAGCCCGGACAAGCTGCCGTCACCGTGCGCCAACTCGAATCCCTGCTGGTGGACTTCGAACTGCCTGAGCGCTGGGTGGGTTCGGTCAAGACTGGCATGCCCATCAAGCTCACCACCGAGGCTTATGGTGATCGCGTATTCATGGGCAAAGTCCAGGCGGTGGATCCGCAGATCGACCCGGCCAGCCGCAACATCCGCCTGCGCGGAGAGTTGCCCAACGAAGACCGCGCCTTGCTGCCAGGACAATTTGCAAAGGTGACGATGGACCTGCTGGAGTCTCACGACTACGTGGTGATCCCGGCAACGGCGGTCAACTACAACGCCTATGGCACCTCCGTGTTTGTGATCAGCGACAAAGATCCTGCCGAGAAGCAGGAGGATGCCGCTACTTCAGAAGCGCCCGCTGCCGCTGCGGAGGGCCAGCCCCCAGAGGCGAAGTGGGAAGCCCAGAATCGCTTCGTAAAGCTGGGGCCGACTCGAGGCGATCTTGTCACCGTTATTGATGGCCTGAAACCCGGAGAAGAAGTCGCCACTTCGGGGCTACTCAAACTGCGGTCGGGACAACCGGTTGTGATCAACAACGACGTGACGCCGGATGCAAACCCGCAACCCTCACCACGACAGGGTTAACACAAAGGCCTTCCTATGAAATGGACTGACATCTTCATCAGCCGGCCTGTGCTGGCCACCGTGGTGAGCCTGATCATCCTGCTGATGGGTATACGGGCGGGCACGGAACTCACCGTTCGCCAGTACCCGGTCCTGCAGAATGCGCAGGTCGACGTGCGCGTGCTCTACCCCGGCGCCGACCCGGAGTTGATGGAAGGCTTTGTCACTACGCCGCTGGAAAAGGAAGTCGCCACAGCGGATGGCATTGACTATCTCTACTCCAGTACCGAGAAAGGCGTCACCACCATCTCTGCCTTCCTGCGCCCGGACCGCAATCCCGATCAGGCGCTCACGGAGATTTCGTCCAAGGTCAACAAGATTCGCAACCAGCTGCCGGCCGATTCCGAGGACCCGATTATCGAGGTCATCGACGCCGAACAGACCTTGCCGATGTACATCTCATTTTCATCCAAGACGCTGGACGCCAATCAGCTGACGGACTATCTGAGTCGCGTGGTCGAGCCCGAGCTGAGCGCCATCAATGGCATCCAGCAGGTTCAGTTCATTGGCGGACGCACCTTTGCGATTCGCGTCTGGCTCAAGTCCGACCGCCTTGCTGCGTACAACATTACCGCCGGCGAAGTTCGCTCTGCCCTGCGCGCACAGAATTTTCTTTCGGCACTGGGAGAAACCAAGGGCAGCTTCATCAAGATTTCCCTGACGGCGCGCACGGAGATGCGCACGCCGGAAGAATTCCGACAGCTCGTTATCAAGTCCACCGAGACCGGCCTGATCCGGCTCGGCGATGTGGCGGACGTCAATCTGGGAGCCGAAACCTATGACCAGAGCGCCTTCTGGAATGGCGACCCGGCGATCTTTCTCGGCATCAAGGTGCGACCGGACGCCAACGTACTCAGCACCATGGCCAAACTGCGTGATGACTGGGACCAGATTGTCGAGCGCCTGCCCGACGGTGTTCAGGGTTACATCGCCTACGACGCTACCGAGTACATCCGCGAATCCATCAGCGAAGTTCGCGCCACCTTGATTGAGGCCGTCTTCATCGTTGTTGTCGTCATCTTCCTATTCATTGGTTCGGTCCGCAGCGCCTTGATTCCAGCGGTGACTGTGCCGTTGTCGCTGGTCGGTGTGTTGATGCTGATGTTTGTCATGGGCTTCACCATCAACATCCTCACCCTGCTCGCGATGGTGCTTGCCATTGGCATGGTGGTGGATGACGCCATCATCGTTCTGGAAAATATTCACCGCCACGTAGACGAGGGCATGAAGCCTTTTGATGCGGCCATCAAGGGCGCGCGCGAACTGGTCGGCCCGGTCATTGCCATGACGATCACACTGGTCGCGGTGTACGCCCCCATCGGTTTCCTCACGGGTCTGACCGGAACGCTGTTCACCGAGTTTGCATTCACACTGGCCGGCGCGGTGGTCATCTCAGGCGTTGTTGCGCTGACGCTCACGCCCATGTTGTGCGCACGCATCATCAAGCCCTCGCAAGGCGAAGGAGCCGAGAACAATCGTCTAGCACACTGGCTGGACGAGAAGTTCGAGCGCCTGCGCCACAGTTACAAACGCCGGCTGCACGGCGCCCTGAATACGCACCATGTCATCGGTGTTTTTGGCGCCCTGATCCTGGCGAGCTGCTATTTCCTGTTCAAGGGTCTGCCCGGCGAACTGGTCCCTGCCGAAGATTCCGGGTTCTTTGGCGTCTTCATCGAAGCTGACAGTTCCGCAACGCTCGAATTCACGGAGAAATATCTGTTTGATATGCACGACGTCGTGCGTGAGATCGAGGATGTCCGGAATTTCTTCTCTTTCACCGGTGTTTTCTCCACCGACCCGAACACCGGCTTTGTTGGCATGCAGACCACGCCATGGAGCCAGCGCGACCGGGACACCACGAGCATCGTCAACGAGACGACGAACGCTGTGTCTCAGAACGCGGGCTTGCGCATCTCTGTCTTTCAGCCGCCACCGCTGCCCTCGCCCGGCAAAGGCTACCCCGTGGAGGTTGCGCTGAAGTCGACCCGGCCGATGACCCAACTCATGAGCATCGGCGAAGAGTTCATCCAGAAAGCCATGGCCACCAACAAGTTCATTTTCATGGTGCCCGAGCTCAAGGTGAACCTGCCCACCTCGGTGGTGGAGATTGATCGCGACAAGGCTGCGCTGCTGGGTATCGACATGGCCCGCCTCAGCGCTGATCTGAGCTCCGCGCTCTCCGGTGGCGAGGTCAATCGCTTCTCGTTTGACAGCCGCAGTTACAAGGTGATCCAGCAGGTCACGCGCGGCGAGCGCCTCAACCCTGACCAGCTTCAGAACTACTACACCCGCACCCGGGACGGCGAGCTCATTCCGATGTCCACCGTTGTCACGCTCCGGGACGAGGTCAAGGTGCGTACCAGAACCCATGTGCAGCAGCTCAACGGCAATACCATCCTCGGCGTTCAACGCCCTGGCGTGACGCTGGGCGAAGCGCTGGAAACCCTGGAAACGGTTGCAGCCCAGACGCTGCCTGCAGATGTGAGCCTGGATTATTCCGGCACCTCACGTCAGTACAAGCAGGAAGGCTCCGCCCTGCTGGTCACTTTTGCTTTCGCGCTGATCGTGATCTATCTGGTGCTGGCCGCTCAGTTCGAGTCCTTCCGAGACCCCTTGATCATGCTGGTCAGCGTGCCGATGTCGATCTGTGGCGCGCTGCTTTTCATCACCATTCTGGGGATGACCAACTCCTTCCAGCTGACCAACTTCCCGGGCATGACGCTCAACCTCTACACCCAGGTGGGCATGCTGACCCTGATTGGCGTGATCACCAAACACGGCATCCTGATCGTGGAGTTCGCCAACAAGCTGCAGATGGGCGGAATGAGCAAACGCGAGGCCATCGAAGAAGCAGCGAGCATTCGCTTGCGCCCGGTGCTGATGACCACCGCAGCGCTGGTTGTGGCCATGTTCCCGCTCCTGTTGTCTTCCGGGCCGGGATCCTCGGCGCGTTTCTCGATGGGTCTGGTGATTGCATCCGGGATGAGTATCGGCACCCTGTTCACCATCTTCGTGGTACCCGCCATGTACGTGTATCTGGGTCGGAATTACGCTAATCTGCCCGCCGCAAGCAAGGCTGCGGTGGTTACGCAGACCTGATTCCCTTCTCAGTCAAGCCAGAAAATCCGCAATGCCGAAGATCGTTTTTATTGAAGCCGATGGCACCGAGCACCCGGTTGATGCCCCTCTGAACGAATCCGTAATGCAGGTCGCAACCAGCAATATGATTCCCGGCATCCTCGCCGACTGTGGAGGCAGCTGCACCTGCGCTACCTGCCATTGCTACGTGGATGAACGCTGGGTAGACAAAATTCCGCCCAAGAGCGAAGACGAAGCGGACATGCTTGAAGGGGCCATCGACCCTGAGGCCAACAGCCGTCTGACCTGCCAGGTAATGGTTACCGAAGAGCTCGAAGGCGCGGTTTTCCGTATTCCAGAATCGCAGTACTGAGGCCCCTCAGCCCCTTTTTCCGGGGCCGAAACTACGCTTCTAGTTCACACGCAGGCGTTTGAGCTGCCTGAAAACTAAGAACCTGCCCGCTTGAGCGCAGCTTCAATCGCGGCAAGATCACTCTCGGTATCTACCCCGCGCGGCGGCGGATCATTGGTCACACCCACGCGGATACGCAGACCGTGACTCAGCGCCCGCAACTGCTCTAGTGCTTCACACTGCTCCAGCTCAGCGGCTGGAAGCGCACTGAACTGGTTCAGGCTGGCCACCCGGTAGCCGTACAGACCGATGTGGCGAAAGGCCAAACCTTCCGGCATATGCTGTGCCGCCTGCTTCGGGTCTGCTGCGTCGCGCTTCCATGGAATGGGCGCTCTGGAAAAATACAACGCGTAGCCGCGACGATCCATCACCAGCTTTACGACATTCGGATCAAGCCATTCTTCGGCTGAATGCAGGGGATGGCACAGAGTTGAAATATCGGCGGCCGGATCATCCTTGAGCATCTGCGCTGCTTCGCGTACCAGCGATGGCGGCATCAAGGGCTCGTCGCCCTGCAAATTGACCACAATCGTATCGCCGGGCCAGCCTTCGCTTCGTGCAACCTCGTGAACACGGTCGGTTCCAGACTGGTGGGTTGCTGCGGTCAGACGCACGTCAGCACCAAACTCACGCGCTACTTTCGCCACGCGCTCGTCGTCTGCTGCGATGACTACTTGTTCTGCACCGGTTCGTCGCGCAGCCTCCCAGACGTGCTGCACCAACGGCTTTCCCGCGATCAGGCGAAGCACCTTCTGCGGCAAGCGCGTGGAGCCCAGTCGGGCGGGTATGACAACCTTGAAGCTCACTGCAGTTCGTCAGCCGTCAGCGGTCGTGCTTCGTCTTCGAGCATGACCGGAATACCGTCTCGCACCGGATAGGCCAGCCGCGAGGCGCGACACCAAAGTTCCTTGCGGTCCTCATGCCATTCCAGCGGGGCCTTGGTCACGGGGCAAACCAGAATATCCAGCAGTTGTTTATCAAGCATCGAAATTCGAGGGTTTCAGTGCGGCACAGGATTGTTGCACAAGCGCAACGCCAGCCGCGTCGATCCGGGCGCTGACGGGCACGCTGTAATGGCGGGCATCCGCAAAGGCCTGGCATTTGGTGGCGTCTTTTTCCGTCATCAGCACCATCAGGTCATCTTCAAAGCGGATATCGCTGGCGCGATAGGCGTGATGATCCGGAAACACATGCGGGATGAACTCGATGTCCGCCTTGCGCAAGGTATTGAAAAAGCGCGATGGATTGCCGATTCCTACCACGGCGTGTACTGGCGACTTCCGAAAACTGGCCAGCGCGCGCGGCTCCTTTCTCATAATGGATACCGCCTCGTGCGTCGTCAGCTCCATGTCGATACGACCCGGATGCGACAGCTCCAGCGGCCCACCATTGACCACCACGATCGGAATCTCATCCAGACGCTTCGGCATTTCCCGCAGGGGTCCCGCCGGCATCTGCGCCCCGTTGCCGAAGGCACGACGACCATCGACAACGCAGATTTCCAGATCACGGGCGAGCCGGTAATGCTGCAGACCATCATCGGCTACCAATACATCCACCTCACCACTTTCGATCAGGGCCTTCGCGGCGCGGACCCGGTCCGCATCCACCATGACCGGCACACCGCATCGGCTTGCAATCAGCAAGGGCTCGTCGCCGCACTCGGCGGCCGTGGAGGCTGGTGTGACCCGGTACGGCGACTGCGGCGGCGCACCGCCATAGCCACGCGACAGAACCCCAGGGCGATACCCCCAAGCCTGCAACTGCTCAAGCAACCAGATCGTGAACGGGGTCTTGCCGGTGCCGCCGACACTGATATTGCCGACCACGATCACCGGCAGCGGCAGTTGTTCTGCTTGTGCGCTCAGGCGCTTCCTGCGCGAATTGGCGACGGCCCCAAACAACAAGGCCAGCGGTCTGAGCAGCCAGGGCGCAGGCTCGTCCGAGTACCAGCGCCGTTCCAGCCACTCACGCATCAGCTGGCTTCCTGAAACTGCATGCGATGCAAGGCGGCGTAGTGGCCGTCGAGAGCAAGCAATTCCTCGTGACCGCCCTGCTCAATGATGCGGCCATCCTGCATGACCACAATCAGGTCAGCGTTCTGGATAGTGGACAGGCGATGGGCGATGACCAGGGTGGTGCGCCCCACCACCAGTCGCTCCAGCGCTGCCTGGATCAGGCGCTCCGATTCTGTGTCTAGCGCCGAAGTGGCTTCATCAAGAATCAGGATCGGTGCGTTCTTGAGCAAAGCCCTGGCAATGGCAATGCGCTGACGCTGGCCACCGGACAGACTCGCGCCATTGGGCCCCAGCGGCGTGTTCAGACCCTGCGGCAGTTTTTCAATGAACTCCCAGGCATTGGCCTGCCGGGCGGCCTCAATGATGCGGGATTCCTCCGGAAGCGATGGCAGTCCGTAGGCGATGTTCTCTGCAACCGTGGCGTCAAACAGACGCACCTGCTGATCCACCAGGGCGACCTGCGCACGAACACGCTCAATGGGATATTCCCGCAGGTCATGGCCATCAAGTTCGATGCTGCCCTGATCGGGATCGTAGAAACGCGGCACCAGTGACAGCAGCGTTGACTTGCCCGAGCCGGACCGGCCTACAAAGGCCACGGTCTGCCCGGCCTTGATCTGTACCGACACGCCGTTGACCGCATCCGGCAAGTCGTCGCGGTAGGAGAAATGCAGGTCATTGAACTGCACATCTCCGCGGGCACGCTCCAGCGGAAGGTCGCCGCCGGCCGGCTCACGCGATTCCGACATGAGTTGAAACAGGTCGGTGGCCGCAGCAATTCCGCGCTGCAGTTTCTCGTTGACGTTGCCCAGGGCCCGAATCGGATTGAGCAAGGCGAGCATGGCGCCAACAAAGGAGACGAAGGTTCCCGGCGTAATCACCTCCAGCATTTCGGGCTGCGTGGCTACATACACGATCGCTGCCACCGCCCAGGCCGCGATGAACTGGATCAGCGCGTCACTGCCGGACTTGGTGGCGATGATCTTCATGGCCAACTGCCGGGCGCGTTCGTTGATCTTCTCAAAGCGACCGCGCTCGTAATCCTGAGCATTGTGGATCTTCACCACGCGCTGCCCGTTGATGGTCTCATCAGCCGCCTGAGTGACGATGCCCATGTTCTCCTGGATGCGGCCCGAAACCTTGCGAAAACGGCGCGATACGTAGGTCACGATGATGGCAATCAAGGGCGCAACCAGCATGGTAAAGCCGGCCAGCTTGGCATTGAGCCAGAACATCAGGCCAATCAGACCGATGATGGTCAGACCGTCCTTGATGATGGTGGTGAGCGCCGTGGTTGCCGCCTCAGCCACCTGTTCGACATGAAAGGTCAGCCGCGCAATCAGATGGCCGCTGCTGAAGCGGTCATAGAAGCGAGTGGGCATGCACAACAGGTAGTCGAACAGTTCGGCGCGCAGCGTCTTGACCACATTGCGTGCAATCCACGACATCCCGTAAGTGGCCAGAAAAGCGGACAGCCCGCGCGCCAGAAACAGGCCAACGATGGCCCATGGCATCCAGCGGATCACGGCTGGGTCCTTCTCCACAAAGCTGCCATCGAGCAGCGGCTTCATCAGGCTCATGAACCCCACGTCTGTGGCCGCCGCCGCGGCCATGCCGATGGTCGCCACCACAAACACCGGCCAGTGCGGCAGTGAGAAGCTCAGCAGGCGCTTGTAAACCGTCAGCGGCCGATAATCTGTCAGGGGTTCAAAGCTCATGCTGGGCGCATGGTAGCAATACCGACGGGCTGTCTGAGCAAGTCCATGGCGTAGAATCGGCCTACATTCATTTGTTCATGGAAAGCCGCATGTCCAAGACGCTGTTCGAGAAAATCATCGACCGCGAAATTCCTGGCGATATTGTTCACGAAGATGATCAGTGCATCGTCATCAAGGATATCAACCCGACCGCCCCAACCCACCTGCTGGTAATTCCGCGAAAGCCGATTCCGCGGCTGATCGACGCCACCACAGAAGACCAGAATCTGCTGGGCCATCTGCTCCTGGTGGCGGGCAAGGTGGCAGCCGATGCCGGCTGCGGAGAGGCCTTCCGGCTGGCTATCAACAACGGTGCCGAGGCCGGCCAGAGCGTCTTTCATCTGCATCTGCATGTTGTCGGCGGACGCCCTTTGAAATGGCCGCCGGGCTAGCTCAGCTACCGCCGAGATACTTGTAGCGAACCCGATTGGTCAGCCCGCAGAACAGCTCGTAGGCAATCGTGCCGGCGTAGCGCGCGATCTCTTCTGCGGGCAGGCTTTCGCCCCAGATCAGGACTGAATCACCGACCTGAGCGTCGGGAATACCGCGCAGATCGATGGAAATCATGTCCATCGAGACGCGGCCAATCAGCGGCGCACGCAAGCCGCGCACCTTGACCGGTGTGCCGTTGTGCAGGCACCGCGGAACTCCATCAGCGTAGCCCACGGCGACCACGCCAACGCTCATGCGCTCCGGGCAAACGTAGGCCGCGCCGTAACCAATGCAGCTGCCCGCCTCGTAGGTGCGCACGGCGAGCAGCCGGCTGGCCAATTGCAGTGCCGGTCGAAAACCCAGGTCTTCAGCGCTCTTGTCCGGCATCGGGCTGGCACCGTAGAGCACCAGACCGGGACGCACCCATTCACGCCGTGCCTCGGGCCAGGCCAGCAGCCCGGCCGAATTGGCAATGGAGCGCGGCCCGGGCACGCCCACCAGCGCCTCGTCGAAGGCATGTATCTGTTCGCTGGTGGCATTGGAGTCGGTTTCATCGGCGCGCGCGAGATGCGTGATCCAGCCCTGGAATCGCCAGCGAGGGTGACGCGCCAGCACCTCGCACAGCCGCGGCACCGCGTCCAGCGGAAACCCCAGCCGATGCATGCCGGTATCGAGCTTGAACCACAGTGCAATATTGGACGCCGCCGGCATCGCTTCCAGCAGTTCGATCTGCCAGAAATCATGCACCACGACCTGCAGGTTCTCGTAGGCCGCCAGCGCCGCTTCGTCTGAGGAAATGACGCCTTCGAGCAGCGCAATCGGTGCCTTGACGTGCGCCTCCAGCAAGACCTGCGCCTCTTCCATGCAGGCCACGGCCAGGGTATCTACCCCTGCATCCTCCAGAGCGCGGGAGACCGGCACCGCGCCGTGACCATAACCATCGGCCTTGACCGCTGCCATGACACGGGAATTCGGCGCCAACCGCCGCACTTGCGCCAAGTTGTGCTGAATCGCCGACAGATCGATGGTCGCAGTAACGCGCGGAATCATGAGTAGTGATTCGAAGCCAGATTCTCGAATTTGGTATTGGCACCCACAAACTGCAGATCGATCTTGCCGAGCGGGCCATTACGCTGCTTGGCGATGATCAATTCTGCAGCCGACTCATCGGCATTCTTGTCGTAGACCCAATGACGGTAGATGAACACCACCAGATCGGCGTCCTGCTCAATACCGCCGGATTCACGAAGGTCTGCCATGCGCGGACGCTTTTCATCACGGTTTTCAACACCGCGATTAAGCTGAGACAAGGCGATGATCGGAATCTTGAGCTCCTTGGCCAGCGACTTCAGCTGACGCGAGATTTCACTGATTTCCTGCACGCGATTGTCGCCCTTGCCCGGCACCTGCATCAGCTGGATGTAGTCCACCACCAGTAGTGACAGGCCCTTGCGAGCGGCCAGACGCCGTGCCTTGGCTCGCAACTCCATCGGTGACAAGCCACCGGTTTCGTCGATGAACAGGGGCGCGTCATGCAGACGCTTGATGGTGTGCGTCAGGGCATCCATCTCGACGTCGCCCAGGTTTCCCGTACGCAGCTGCTGCATCGGAATGCCGCTGCGCGAGGAAATAATGCGGAAGCCGACCTGTTCGGCGCTCATTTCCATACTGAAAATGGCCACCGGCAGATTCAGATCAAAGGCCACGTGCTCGGCAATATTGGTCGCCAGCGACGTCTTGCCCATCGAAGGACGCGCCGCCAGAATCATCAGATCACCTGCGCCCAGGCCGGTGGTCCTGTCGTCAAAATCCTTGAAGCCGGTTTCCAGGCCGGTGACCTTGCGACGCACGTTCTGCATGTCGAGGATGCGACCGTGAATGTCGTCCAGCACCGTGGCCATGTCGAAATAGTCGGTCTTGGACCGGGCACCGCGCTCGCGGATGGCAAAGACTTTCTGCTCCGAGATGTCGATCAGCTCTGAGATTTCCCGGCCATCCGGGCGAAAACCCAGCTCGGCAATATCGCCACCGGCTGCCACCAGATTGCGCAGCACGGAGCGCTCTCGCACGATGTCAGCGTAAGCCTTGACGTTGGCGGCACTGGGCGTGTCGTTGGCCAGTGACCCCAGATACGCAAGGCCACCTGCCTCGTCAAGCTCATTGCGTGCCCGAAGATGCTCGGTGAGCGTGACAAAGTCGCAAGGCTGATTGGCACCGATCAGCTGCGAGATGCCGCGCCAGATCAGCTGGTGATCGGCGCGGTAGAAATCTTCTTCGGCGAGCTGATCGGCAATGTCGTTCCAGCTGCGGTTATCCAGCAGCAGGCCGCCTAGCACGGACTGCTCGGCTTCGACGGAATAGGGGGCTTGGCGTTCTTGAGTCACTGTGCGTCAGTGTAGCCTGCAGGGCGCAGCCTGCCGATGGACAAGCTGTGCGTAAATTGTGTTTTTGCTGTGACTGTCTGAAATAAATACTGTGCGGGCTGAACAAACCCTATGCGCGCTCCTCAAGCCCCGCCAAGCGGGCCAGCAACAGACAGCACAAACAAGAACGGCCCGCATTGCGGGCCGTTCTTTCAGCACTAAGCAGGATTTATTCGCCTGCCGCGCGCTTTTCCTCGATTTCAATCGTCAGTGCCGTCTGCACTTCGGAGTGCAGGTGCACGGCGACGGCAAAGCTACCGGTGGTGCGAATCGGACCATCCGGCATGTCGATTTCATGCTTTTCAACGTCCAGACCCAAAGCCTGAGCGGCTTCGAGCACTTCGGCAGCACCTACGGAACCGTAGAGCTTGCCCTCTTCAGAGGCCAGTGCAGTGATCTTCAGCACCTTGCCAGCGATGGCTTCGGCGCGGGTCTTGGCAGCGTTGACCGAGTCCTGAGCTTTCTTCATCAGCTCGGCCTTGCGTTCTTCGTAGACCGCACGGTTGGCTTCGGTTGCCGGCAGGGCCTTGCCCTTGGGCAGCAGGAAATTACGGCCGAATCCGGCACGCACCTTGACGGTATCGCCGAGGTCACCAAGATTGCGGATACGCTCGAGAAGGATGACTTCCATGTTGATTCTCCTTACTCGTGCTTGTCGGTGTACGGCAGCAAAGCCAGGAATCGAGCGCGCTTGACGGCGGTCGACAGCTGACGCTGGTACTTGGTGCGGGTGCCGGTCACGCGGGCCGGAACGATCTTGCCGTTCTCACCCACGTACTGCTTGAGCGTGGCGAGATCCTTGTAATCGATCCCGGTGGCGCCTTCGGCGGTGAACTTGCAGGACTTCTTGCGACGGAACATGCGGGCCATCAGACGCCCTCCTCTGATTTCTTCTCTTCTGAACCTTCCTCACTGGAAGACCCTTCTGCGCTACCAGCATCGTCAGAAGAAGAATCCAGTTCGGCTTCCTGACGCTGCTTGTATTCCGGCTTCTTGTCTTCTTCGGGCGCCTTGAACAGAGGTGACTGCTCGGTGACGGCGGTTTCCTTGCGGACAACCAGCTTGCGGATGACAGCGTCGTTGAAACGGAACGCGGTTTCCATCTCGGACAGCACGGTGTCGGAACATTCGACGTTCATCAGAACGTAGTGCGCCTTGTGCAGCTTGAGGATGGCGTAGGCCAGCTGGCGACGGCCCCAGTCTTCCAGACGGTGAACCTTGCCGCCGTCGGCTTCGACCATGGACTTGTACTTTTCGATCATGGCAGGGACCTGATCACTCTGGTCCGGATGCACCATGATCACTATCTCGTAGTGACGCATGCGATAACACTCCTGTGGATGTCGGAAACCGGGAAACTCCGGTTCCGGGACAGTCCCCCGATCAAGATCAGTGGGACAGGGCTTCGCTCGCAGGGAGACGAAGGGCCGCGGATTCTAGGCGATTCGCCTGCCCGCCGCAATGCAGCGGCCGGTCGACAGAGGCTCAGCGGGTCAGCACGCAGCAGTTCGGATTGCTGAGCAACTCTCGCGCTTGTTCTTCAGCCCGCTCGAGATCAACCGCGCGCAGACGTGATTTCACCGAAGCGAGCATGGCGTCCACTTCCCCCGGCTGACCGGCGGCCTTCTGGATCTGGTCGTAGGCACTGAACATGGCGTAGGCCTCGACTTCGTCCGGCGTCCCCATTTCCTCATTGAGGGCCCAGCCGCCGATGGTGCGCAGCGCCTCGACAGACCCGGCCTCCCGGGCCCGCCCCACATGAATCCGGGCCTCCTTGCGAAGCTGGTCCATCAGGGCTTTCTGATCTTCCGAGCAATCCGCCAGAAACTGGCAGTACTCACCCTTGGGCAAGTGATACATCAGGTTGAGCTGGGCCTCGAGCAGCCCCGATTCCGCGGCACGCTGGAGCCAGGAGCGGTAGTCCTCGCGGGCTTCGAGCGGCACGCCATCGCAGTTTTCGTAGTTCTGGCGCATCACTTTTTCTTCTGTCACCGGATCATCGACTTCCCAGCCACCGCTGCGACGCGTCTGGTACATCCGGTCAATCTGCGCCTTCAGTTCGCTGGCCTGCACCGGGACGTCACGGCACCGATAGAGAATCTGGCCGAGCTTGTACTGCGTCTCAGCATCGGCATTCTCCGCATTCTGATGCAGCTCTTCGTAGGCTTCGCCATACGGAGCCTCCGGAATCTCAACCCTAGGGCGCCGGGTGATTCGCAGCGCCACGCCCGATGCCGATACCGCCTCGATGACCTTGGGCTTGTCATTGGCCGGCGCCTGCCCTGCGTCAGAATCGGATTGCTGCCCAGCCTGATCACCGTGCTCAGCAGCGCCGGAACCGGCCTCCGGCTTCATGGCGCCGCCCTCCGACGTAGTTGGCACCCGATTCATGAACCAGAACGCCGCAACCAGCACCACGATCAGCACGGCAAACCATTTCAACCACTGCGGAATCATTTTCGAACCCGCGGATTGCGTTGTCTCCAGGCCTCGAACAGACACACCGCAGCGGCAGCCGAGACGTTCAGGCTTTCAGCTTTGCCCGCCATCGGAATCTTGACCAGACGGTCGCAGGTCTCGCGCGTCAGTCGGCGCAAGCCCTCCCCTTCGGCGCCCAGCACCAGCACCGCAGCGCCGCGAAGATCGACGTCATACAGCGTGTCTTCACCGTCACCAGCAAGACCGGTGAGCCAGTAGCCACGTTCCTTGAGTTGCGCGAGCGTGCGCGAAAGATTGGTCACCGATACCAGCGGCACTCGTTCGGCGGAACCCGCAGCCACCTTGCGCGCCACCGCCGTCAGGCTTGCGGCGCGATCGCGCGGCACGATGACCGCCGTTGCGCCCGCTGCCTCGGCCGTGCGCAGACAGGCGCCCAGATTGTGCGGGTCCTGAACACCGTCCAGCGCCAGAAACAAGCGTCCTTCCTCGGCGGGCGCGTGCAGGACGTCTTCGCCCACCCGCTCGGCCTGCGGAATCAGGGCAAGCACGCCCTGGTGACGAAAGCCGGGCAGCTTGAGATCAAGGTCGCTGCGCCCCATCACTTGGACCGGAATGTTCAGTGCCTGGGCGAGTGATCGGACTTTCCGCGAGCGATCGTCATTACGCGAATCGGCCAGCAAAATTTCGAAGGGTTTCTGCCTGCCATCTTCCAGGGCGGCCAATACAGCATGGAAGCCGCCAATCCATTCATCGGATTGACTCATGGAGTGGAGGGGCTCGCTGAATTGTCGATCTGCTGATCCAGCACCGCCGCGCGCGCGTCATTGGCATCGAGCGCCGCATCGAGCTTGTCTGCAATGGCGTTGCCGCCGTAGCCAACGTTTTCGGTATTCCGGATGCCTTGGGTTTCTGCACGCGGCTCGGCCAGATCATCTTCGGATGGAGTTGGCGGTGCGCCGCAGGCACCGAGCAACAGCGCCGCCGAAGCGGTCATCATCCATTTTGAGAACGTGTTCATAGGGGTCTCCACGTCAGGGGCGGGTTTGGATTATCCCGCATCGACGGCACAAAAAAATCGAGGCGCCGAAGCGCCTCGATGATCTGCATCTGCTGCTCTTAGCTACCGAGATAGGGCGGCGGCGTCCAGGCAGCCTGCTCATTACCTTCAACAACAGGCTTGAGCACGATGTCGACGCGCCGATTGCGTGCGCGACCGGCATCGCTGCCGTTATCGGCGATGGGCTCACGCAGGCCACGACCTTCCTCGCGGATACGCGCTGCCGGCACACCGCCTTGCGCAATGTAAGTGCTCACCGAAGCAGCGCGACGCTGCGACAGGCCCTGATTGAACTGCGCGGAACCGGTGGAATCGGTGTGGCCCACAACGTGGATCACCGTCTTGTCGTAAGTGCTCAGGATGCTTGCAATCTTGCCGTAGGTGGTCAGTGCACCCGGCTTGAGCGTTGCGCTACCCACATCAAAGCTCACATCGCTGGCGACGCCAATCTTCAAGGAGTTGTCGGAGAGGCGAACAATGCGCAGTTCGTTGCGCGCCGCTTCTTCGGCCAACTGCTTCTCCAGCTCGCGCTGCTGCTTGTCCATGTAATTGCCAACCGCACCGCCAGCAATGGCACCGACCACAGCGCCGACGATGGGCGCGCCGCGCGCGTCGCTGACGGATTCGCCGATGACTGCGCCGACGACTGCGCCAATGCCCGTACCCACTTTGGCACGCTTGTTGGGGTCATCTGCAGCACAACCGGCCAGGCCGACCACGGCGACAGACAGGATCATGGGTTTGAAGAATTTTTTCATTTGCGCTTTCCCTTTCGCTCGCGGCGTTTTGACTGTTTGGCGGATTTTGATTCTGGGCGGGGGCCCTTAATTGATGATGAATCCTTGGATGCTCGTCCGCGCGTGTCGGCCATTTCAAGGTCAATCTTGCGCTCGTCAAGATTGACCCGAGCCACACGCACGCGAACGATATCCCCCAGATTGTAAACCCGTCCACTGCGATCACCGATCAAACGGTGATGATGCGCCTCGTACTGGTAGTAGTCGTTGGACAGACTGCTGACATGCACCAGGCCGTCCACAAACAGGCCCTTGAGCTCCACAAACACGCCGAAAGAAGCGACACCGGAGATCACGCCGTCAAAAATCTCGCCCACCCGGTCGCTCATGTACTCGCATTTGAGCCAGGTCACCGCATCTCGTGTGGCTTCATCGGCGCGACGTTCAGTCGTTGAGCAATGCGCACTGTGGCGCTCGATATCGGCCTCGGCATATTCGAAGCTGTCTTTCTTGCGCTTCAGGATCAGATGCTTGAGCGCCCGATGCAGCAACAGGTCGGGATAGCGCCGGATCGGTGACGTGAAATGCGCGTAGTGAGTCAGCGCCAATCCAAAATGTCCGTTGTTGCCGGCGCTGTACCGTGCCTGCATCAGTGACCGCAACATCACCGACTGCACCAGATTGCGATTGGGCCGATCCTTCACCCGATCCATCAGCGCGGCAAATTCAATCGCTTCGGGCCGGTCACCACCACCGAGCTTGAGTCCCTGCGCACTGAGGAATTCGCGAAGCGCCTGCACCTTGAGCGCCTCGGGTTTTTCATGCACCCGATACGGCGCAGGCATTTTGTGCTTGGCGACAAACTTGGCCGCCTCGACATTGGCGGCGATCATGCATTCTTCGATCAGGCGATGCGCACGCGTGCGCTGTACCGGCACGATCTGACTGATCTTCCTGTCAGGTCCGAACTCGATGCGCGTTTCGGTGGACTCAAAATCAATCGCGCCGCGTCGTTGCCGTGCGCTGTGCAGTGCCTCAAAACAGTCGCTGAGAATCTTCAGCCCTGGCAGCACAGCCTTGGGCACCGCGTCGCTATCACCTTCCAGCGCCCGCGCCACATCCTCGTAAATCAGACGCGCCTTGGAACACATCACCGCTTCCAGAAACTTGGCACGCGTGATTTCTCCATCCTCACTGACGCGCATCTCGCACACCATGCACAGACGCTCCACCTCCGGGTTGAGCGAGCACAGGCCGTTCGACAGTTTCTCCGGCAGCATTGGGATGACCTGGCTCGGGAAGTAGACCGAGTTGCCACGCAGCAGGGCCTCCTTGTCCAACGCCGACTCGGCTTCGACGTACGCCGCCACGTCTGCGATGGCCACGGTGAGTGTCCAGCCGCCGCTGCGCATGCGTCGCGCGTGCACCGCATCATCAAAATCGCGCGCATCAGCGCCATCGATGGTGACCAGCCCCAGTTCGCGCAGGTCTGCCCTGCCCTTGAACTGCGACGGCTGCACCTCATCCGGAATTCGCGCAACCTGCTTCTTCACAGCAGCGGGAAATACATGCGGCAGGCTGTGCGAGCGGATGGCAGCTTCAATTTCCATGCCCGGCGCCAGATGCTCGCCAAGAATCTCGATGATCTCTCCTACCGGCAAGGTGCGATGCCCCGGAGGTGCGGTGATCTCCGCGACCACCATCTGGCCGTGCCGCGCCTTTTTGCGCCGGTCGGAAGGAATCAGCAGGTCTTGCTGGACGCGCGGGTTGTCCGGAATCACATAGGCCACGTCCTGATCCACATGCAGACGGCCGACGATCTGGCGCGACGCGCGCTCAATCACCTCAACCACCGAGCCTTCGGGCCGGCCCTTGTAGTCCTTGCCGGTGATGCGCACCAGCGCGCGATCCCCGTTCATCAACTCGCGCATCTGCCGCGGCGGCAAAAAAATATCGGGTGGGCCGGCATCCGGGATCAGAAAACCGAATCCGTCCCGATGCGCCTGCACCGTGCCGGGAACCGCGTTCATCTTGCTGACCGGTCCAAAGCCGCCCACGCGGTTCTGTACGACCTGGCCGTCGCGCAGCATTGCGGCCAGACGTTTCTCCAGCGCGCTGTGCTGACTGAGCTTGGCCAATTTGAACTGGCCGATGAGTTCATCCAGCGTCAGAGGGCCAGCGTGCTCGCCCAAATGACGCAGGATCAACTCCCGCGAAGGTACGGGCTCATCGTAGCGCTGAGACTCCCGGGCGAAGGCCGGATCCTGTCCACGCCAGTCGCGTGAACCCTTTTCTTTATTTCGTTTCATTGACATCCGTGTAACGCCTCTCCAGAATTCGCGCCCTTGTCGCTCAATGACTCACTGATTGTTTGGGCACAAAGCCGAGATGGCGGAATTGGTAGACGCACCAGTTTCAGGTACTGGCGGGTAAAACCGTGGAGGTTCGAGTCCTCTTCTCGGCACCATATCAGAGTTCGATGGTGCAGCATTCATCGCTTAACCCCGCAGAAGTGCGGGGTTTTTTATTGCGCGCTGATTTTTTGCGCAGCTGCTGCCCTTTGCGACGCGACGCAGCGGCACCGCCGAACACCCCAGTGTTACCGCTGACACAACTGAGGGCGGACAACAGCAGCAAAGCTGTGCGAAATCAGGGTTCACGGCATGCCGGCCGCGCAGATATGTGAATTCAGGCGCTCGCGCGCCGTTCTCACGACTGCCCGCGCGCCGGCGGCAAGAATCCGAATGGGGGACGAAGATGGAGAGTGGCAACAATGTTGGAGCGCTCAGGGCATTGGCCCTGCAGAAGATCGGCCTGACTGTCGACTCGCACGACTTCAATCTGCAAAGAATCCTTGACCTTGCACAGAGCGCAACCCACGTGGATGGCGCCCGCTTCTGTATTGCTGAAGGCGGCGTCCTGTGCTCCATCATCGAAACCAAAGGTGCTACAGGCTGTTACGTGGAACAGGCAGCCGTCGCCCTGCGGGTACTGGAATCCGCTGAGCCCTATGCCAACCCCGACCTGTCACGTGACCCCGTGCCGGGCATCTCGGAGCATTTTGGCGATGGTGCGAAGCTGTCGGCTTTCTGTGTGCTGCCGGTCTTCAGCCCGGACCGGCAGGTCATTGGCACCCTGAGTCTTCTTTCCAGACATAAGCACCCTGTGCACCAGGTGACGCCGACCCTGAAACTTCTCAATACCTATGTTCGACTGATTGAAGACACGCTGCTGTTGCGCAGCATGAGCGTGCGTGACGCCCTCACACAGCTTTTCACGCGCGCCTATTTTGAAGATCAGGCACGCGTCGAATGGCGACGTGCCATGCGCATGCAAATTCCGCTGAGCTTTGTGCTGCTGGACCTGGATCACTTCAAGTCCTTCAACGACCACGCAGGCAATCAGGTAGCCGACAAGGCCTTGCAGCGCATCGCCAAGATGGTCTCAGGCATCTGCCGCCGTGCGGGCGACATGATCTGTCGGTATGGCGGGGAAGAGTTCGCCATCATGTTGCCCATGACCAACAGCGGCGCGGCCATGGTTGTGGCCGAAAAACTCCGTCAGGCGATTCAAGACGCCGGCATCGTGCACCCAGGTAAAAACGCATTGCTGAGCGGCTCTTGCGGTGTCTCAACAGCAGAAACCACAGAAATGCTGGAACGCGGGACCATTGAGAGCTTCATGGATGAGGCTGATCGCGCCCTGTTCGCGGCCAAGCGAAACGGACGCAATCGCTGTCAACACGTGCGCCAACTGAGCCAGGCAGACCTCGAATCAGAAATCTGTGCGTGATTCGGATCGCCTCGAGACTTGATTCGCTTCGGATATAAAGCGAACCATGGCAAATATTTCATTTGTACCCTGTCTGTTCAGACTCTACACTTTCTGCAGACAGTGACCTAGGTCACATTAAATCCGACTCATTGGAAGCATCCCCGTGGATCACCTACACCATGAGGACCGATCCAGCGCCTTGCGCAAAATTGCACTGGCGAGAATCGGCCTGACGACAGACGCACGGGATCACTCCCTGGATCGCATCCTGAATCTGGCGCAACGCGCCATGGGCTGTGACGGCGTTCGCTTTTCCATTCTTGAGGAAGGACAGTTTTGCACCGTCAGTGAAACCCCGGGGGCGCGTGGCTGCCATATCGAAGATTCTTCCATCATCCACCACACGGTGGATTCCGGAGAGCCCTACTTCAATCCGGATATTGCTGCGAACAATCCGGAACCAAGTTTGTCGCACGCCCGGCTCGAGGGTCAGCCTCTGGGCGCCTGCTGCATGCTCCCTGTCTTCAGCCCCGACCGGCGTCCCATCGGCGCAGTCTGCATGTTCGGCGCCAAGGCTCACCATGGAATCAACGTCGACGAACAGCGTGACCTTCTCAATACCTACGTCCGGCTCATCGAAGATTCGCTGCTCCTGCGCTCACTGAGCGTAAGAGACCCGCTGACCAACCTGTTCAATCGGCGTTACTTCGAGGACCAGACCCGGGTGGAATGGCGACGTGCGCTGCGCATGCAGGTGCCAATGAGCTTTGCCATGGTCGATATCGACCACTTCAAGAAGTTCAACGACAGCGCAGGCCACCATGCCGGTGACGACGCGCTGGAAAGCGTTGCGCGCGTGCTCCGCGAGAGCTTCAAGCGCGCCGGCGATGTGGTGTGCCGTTTTGGCGGTGAGGAATTTGCCGTGCTGCTGCCGACGACCCCGGCGCACGGCGCCATGTCCCGTTTGAAGCGAACGCATGAATTGCTGCACGACATGGCCATCAGCCACCCCGGCACCGGCGGACTGCTCACCCTGTCCTGCGGCGTTTCAACCGCTGACACCGTCGAAGCTCTCGAAAACGGCACACTGGAAAGCTTTCTGAGTGATGCAGATCGCGCCCTCTACGCCGCCAAGAGCGGTGGACGCAATCGAAGCTGCCACTTCAAGGATCTGTCTGAAGATCGTGTCCGCGAAGTCACCGCCGAACTGGCAGGCCGCAGCCCGGCACCGTCTGCCTGATCCCCGCCGCACCCGCCCACTCGTCCCCAGGCTCGGCCCACTCATCGGGCTGAAAGCCGTAAGTCTGTTCGCGCCTGTTCCAATCCCCTGACAAGAAAATCGGACGCAGGGCGTCCGATTAAATTTCTTTGGGCATCGTCAGCCAGGTCACGCGCCACACAGAGTCGACGAGCACCAAGCCCGCTTGGAGAGTATGGGGATGAACGTAGTATCTGCCGATCAACGGCGCGAGGCCTTGCGAATGCTGGCGCTCAAAAAAATTGGGCTGAACACGGCCACACGAGATTTCAATCTGTTCAGAATTGTGTCGCTGGCGCAACGCGCGGTCGGCGCCGATGCCGCGCGATTTTCCATCGTCCAGGATGGCGTCATGTGCTCGATCTGCGAGACGCCCGGAGCCGAGAACTGCCACGTCGAAAATTCTCGAGACGGACTACATGTCCTGGATACTGGCAAGCCCTACGTCAATCAAAGCCTGACTGCGAAACCGGACGCTGAGGTGTCTGGCCAGACGTTGCTTGGTGAGCCACTTGAGGCCTATTGCGTCGTTCCTGTATTCAGCCCGGACCGCCAACCCATTGGTGCCCTGAGTCTGTTCTCCAACAAGCATCAACAGGCAGAAGATGTGGAATCATCGCTGGAGTTGCTCAACACTTATGTACGGCTGATTGAAGACTCCCTGCTCTTGCGCAGCATGAGTGTGCGCGACGTGCTGACCAATCTGTTCAATCGCCGCTATTTCGAGGAGCAGGCGCGCATTGAATGGCGTCGCGCGATGCGCATGCAGGTTCCGCTGAGCTTCGCGTTGCTCGATGTCGATCATTTCAAGTTGTTCAACGACAGCGCAGGACACATGGCAGGTGACGCGGCGCTGGCAGCCGTTGCAGATGTACTGACCCAGACCTGCAGCCGAGCAGGCGATGTCGTTTCACGCTTTGGCGGCGAAGAATTCTCTCTTATGTTGCCCATGACATCGGGCAAAGCCGCATTGCTGGTCACGGAGAAAATCCGCACTGCATTGAATGAGGCTGGCATCGCGCACCCCGGCACAAAGGGACTTCTGACCTTGTCTTGCGGCATCTCCACGGCAAGGTCTATCGAAGAACTGGAGTCCGGATCGATCGACTCGTTTATCCACGACGCGGATCGCGCGCTCTATGCGGCCAAGGGAGCCGGACGAAACTGCAGCCGTCACTTCCACGACATCATTGAAGAAAACTGAGTCCGAGCACCACAAGCAGGCATTGATCGGCCATCATCTCGGGATGCAGCTGATCACGATCCTGATATTTTTTCTATTCATACTTTCGCCCTCTGTCAGCGCGAAAGAACGCGCGGGCCCAGCGGTTGTCATTGACGGCGACAGCCTCGAAGTCGATGGAAGGAATATCCGTCTCTGGGGCATTGATGCACCCGAGTACCGGCAAACCTGCACCCGCGACGGCAAATCATGGAAATGTGGTGCAGCCGCGAAGCATGCCTTGCGCAACAAGATCAGTAACGCCTCCTTGCGCTGCCAGATACTGGATACAGACCGCTATGCACGTGAGGTCTGCACCTGCACCATCCGCGGCCTCAGCCTCAACGCCTGGATGGTTGAGCAAGGTTGGGCCCTGGATTATTCGCGCTACAGCAAGGGGCGGTTTGCGAACGAAGAAGCCGCCGCTCGCAATGCGCAACGCGGCATCTGGAGCGGCTCCTTCGACAACCCTGAACAGTGGCGCCGCGATAATCCCTGGACGCAGAAGTCCCGCTAGTCAGACCCGCTTCAGCAACGAAGCTCAGCCGGCGATTCAGTCAAACGGATTGCGAAGGACAATCGTGTGATCGCGGTCCGGCCCGGTAGAGATCAGTGCCACTTCGGTTTCGCTGACTTCCTGAACACGTTCCAGATACTTGCGCGCAGCCTGAGGCAGGTCGGCGTACCTGGTGATGCCGTAAGTGCTGCACTTCCAGCCCGGCAACTCCTCATAGACAGGCTCCACCTTGCCAAAACCTTCTGCACCAATAGGCGGCACGTCTACATCCTTGCCATCCAGTTTGTAGCCGGTGCAGATACGAATGACATCAAGTTCATCCAGCACATCAAGCTTGGTGACGCACAAGCCCGTCACGCTGTTGTTGAAAATGGAACGACGCGCTGCCACTGCATCAAACCAGCCACATCGGCGCGGACGCTTGGTCACGGTGCCATATTCCTGGCCCTTGTCGCGAATCAGCTGGCCGATATCGTTTTCCTGCTCGGTCGGAAACGGACCACTGCCAACACGTGTTGCGTAGGCCTTGACGATACCAAGAACATAGTCGATTTCGCGCGGCCCAACTCCGGTACCGGTAGCAGCGCCACCCGCAGTGGTATTGCTTGAAGTGACATAGGGATAGGTGCCGTGGTCGACATCCAGCAAAGCACCCTGTGCACCTTCAAACAGCACGTTGTCACCACCGCGCAGATGCAGCCGCAGGTGCTCGGTGACATCGGCCACCATCGGACGTAGCTGCTCGGCAAAGCCCAGCAGAGAATCCAGCGTCTGCTGGAAATCCACGCCCTCTTCTTTGAAGTAGCCCTTCAAGACGAAGTTGTGGAATGCGAGCAGTTCACCCAGTTTGGAAGCCAGCTGCTCGCGGTGGAACAAATCCCCGACCCGGATGGCGCGCCGGGCAACCTTGTCTTCGTAAGCGGGGCCAATACCTTTTCCGGTGGTGCCGATCTTGGCTTCGCCACGGGCAATTTCACGCGCCTGGTCCAGTTTCACATGTACCGGAAGCACCAGCGGCGTGGCCTCGGAAATGCGCAGGCGATCACGGACCGAAGCGCCGGTCGCCTCGACTTTCTCGATTTCCTTGAACAGGTCGGGCAGAGACAGGACGACGCCGTTGCCGACGTAGCAGGCAACCCCCGGCCGCATGATGCCGCTCGGGATCAGGTTCAACGCCGTCTTCACACCATTGATGACCAGCGTGTGCCCGGCGTTATGACCGCCCTGGAATCGCACCACCGCCTGAACGCGATCGGTCAGCAGGTCAACGACTTTGCCTTTGCCTTCATCGCCCCATTGCGCGCCAATAATGACAACCGACTTACCCATGTTTCAGCTCCAGGCGCCCAATGGGGCGAAGCCCCAATCCTTCAGTGCTTGCGTCAAGACGCAAACACGGCGCGCCAATAATGACAACCGACTTACCCATGTTTCAGCTCCAGGCGCTCAATGGGGCGAAGCCCCAATCCTTCGGTGATTGCGTCAAGACGCAAACAAGGCGCGCCAATAATGACAACCGACTTACCCATGTTTCAGCTCCAGGCGCCCAATGGGGCAAAGCCCCAATCCTTCGGTGATTGCGTCAAGACGCAAACACGGCGCCCCAATAATGACAACCGACTTACCCATGTTTCAGCTCCAGGCGCTCAATGGGACAAGACCCGGCGCATTGATCCGATGAAAAATAGAAAATGATTTCTGATTCGATCATGCGTCTGCCCCCAGACGCAGCAATTCGTTCATGTCAGCCGAAAACCCGGTAGCGGGCAAGGCACGACCAAACTCGCGTCCGACGCCGTCATAGCGCCCGCCACGCGCAATTTCACGTCCGTGCCCCGGCACGTAGGCCGAAAACACTAGACCGGTGTGGTAACGAAGACCGCGCAATTCAGCCAGATCAAGATGCAACGGAATCTCGGGATGTAGCTCACCGAGTGTTTGGCATACCTGCTCCAGCTGATCCAGTGCCGCATCGATTCGTGGGTCTTGCTGCCCCAAAGCTTGGCGCGCTGTCTTGAGAACGCCCGTATTCCCATGCAAATTCATGAGCGCACTTAATCTGGATGCGGCCAACTCCAGTCCGGCTGTGCGCCCGAACTCGAGCAAATCAGGCTGGGACTTGCGCTGCACGATATCGAACAGCTGCGCCTCGTCATCCACGCTCAGTCCGAGACTGGCAACCACCGCGCGGTAAATTTCAACGTGGCCAAGATCAAGATGAACCTGCTCAACACCTGCCAACGACAATGTTTTGAGCATCAGCTTCAGCGCTTCCAGGTCTGCGTCCAGTGAGGCTACGCCGAATAGCTCGCAGCCGACCTGGCGAGGGGAGCGTGGCCCGCCCGGCGTTTCCGGCGTGGTGCGCAAGACGGTTCCGAGATAGCACAACCTCACGATCTCGCTATCGCTGTAACGTCGAGCAGCGATGCGCGCGGCCTGCGGGGTCATGTCGGCACGAATACCGAGCATGCGCCCTCCCTCGGCATCTGCAAATTTGAACGTCTGCTGTTCGAGGTCACTGCCGCTTCCGGTCAGCAGGGAGTCCAGATGCTCCACCAGCGGAGGCAGGATCAGCTCGTAGCCGAGCTCACGATAGTGATCCAGCAGTGAACGACGCAGAGTCTCAAGCTGCCAGGAAGAAGGCGGGAGCGTCTCTTCCATGCCGTCAGGCAGCATCCAGCGTTTGATGGCCATGGGGTTATCTTGAAGAAAAGTGTGCCGCTGCTAGTGCAGCCGGAGGAACGCTATTTTACTGCCTGCACGATCAGCATTCCGCCCACCAGGCAAATCAACCCGATGATGCGCATGCCCCGGTCCTCTATCGCGGCAAAATTGAGCAGGGCCTGGCGGAAGCGTCGCGGTGACAGGAAGGGAAGAATCCCTTCCACCACCATCAGCAAGCCAAACGCCAGTAGGACTTCGCTCCACACTCAGAACCTGCTCGGCAATCTGCCCACGGAAATGATCGCGACTACTTCTTGCTGTCGTCCTTGAAGTAGTCAAACAGCGCGCCATCGGGTTCCAGCACCAGAACACTGTCACGCGAGCCGAAGCCTTCGCGATAAATGTTGAGCGAGCGATAGAAGCGATAGAACTCTTCGTCTGCGCCGTAGGATTTGGCATAGATGTCAGCCGCCTTGGCATCACCTTCACCACGCAGGACTTCAGCGTCACGATAGGCATTGGCAACGGTCACCTTGGCTTCGCGATCAGCGTTGGCACGCAGGCGCTCCGCCTCTTCAGCGCCGCGCGCACGCAGGTCTGAAGCCACACGCGTGCGCTCTGCGCGCATACGCTGGTAGACCGAGTCGCTGACGTCAGACGGCAGGTCAACGCGCTTGACCCTGACATCCACGATCTCGATGCCCAGATCTGCAACCTTGGTCTTCACCATCTTTTCGAGCGCGTCGAGGATCTCGTTACGTTCGCCGGAAACCACTTCCCGCACCGTGCGAGAACCAAACTCGGCTCGCAGACCCGGGTTGACGATAGCGGCCAGTCGATCCATCGCCACCAACTCCTGGCCACCGGTTGCACGGTAGTAGTCCGTGGTATCGACGATGCGCCATTTGACGAAGAAATCAACATCAACATTCTTCTTCTCAACCGTCAGGAAGCTTTCCGTCTGGTTGTCGAGCGTCAGCAGGCGCTTGTTGAAACGCTGGATGCTCTGCACAAAAGGAATCTTGAAATGCAGGCCGGGCTCGTAATCAGCACCCCGGATCTCACCCAACTGGAACAACAGAACGCGTTCACGTTCGTCGACCTTGAAGAAGCTGTTGGCCGCGACCAACAAAAGCAGTGCCAGCAGAACCAGCGATATCAGAGTTCCGGTTTTCATTAGCGGCTCCCCCGATCGCGTGAACGTGCTGAATCTGCACCACCCATTGCGGGGCCTGAAGATGTTGAAGGCACTTGGTAGTTATTGGACGAGCTGTTGTCCCGCTGTGGTGCCGCTTTCATGATCTGGTCCAATGGCAGGTAGAACATCGGGTTGCCCTTGTCGATGTCAATCAGGATCTTGGAGCTGCCACTCATGACATCACTCATGCTGTCCAGGTAGAGGCGATCACGCGTCACTGCAGGCGCGCGCTTGTATTCGGTCAGCAACTGGCTGAAACGCGAAGCGTCACCCTGCGCTCTGGCGACCACCTGATCGCGATAGGCAGTGGCCTCCTCGATCTGCCGGGCCGCGGCACCACGCGCCTTGGGCAGGCGATCGTTGGCATAAGCCTCGGCTTCGTTCTTGAGCCGTTCCTGATCTTCGCGTGCCTTGATGGCATCTGCGAAAGCGGCCTGCACGGCCTGTGGCGGCTGCGCCTGCAACAAGTTGACCTCAGTCACGATCAGGCCCGCCTGGTAGGAGTCCAGGGTTTCCTGAAGAATTTCCTTGGTACGGTCTGCCGTTGCCTGGCGACCCGCCGTCAGGATGAAGTCCATCTCGCTGCGTCCGACTGTCTCGCGCACTGCGGACTTGGTGGCCTGCTGCAAGGTCAGGTCCGGCTCGTCCACATTGAACAGATAGTTCTCAACGTCAGAAACGCGGAACTGAACGGTGAGTTCCACATCAACAATGTTCTCGTCCTTGGTCAGCATGCTCTGCCGATCCTTGATCTGACGCACCTGCGTGACGTTGACCTTTTCCATGGACTCAATCGGCCGCGGCGCGCGAATGCCGAAACCCGGCTGAGCGGTGCGGCTGTATTCACCAAACCGTAGGATGACACCACGTTCCTGCTCGTCCACCACGTAGAAGCCGTCAATCAGCCAAAGCACGGCCATGGCCACCAGGACCAGCACGATGACACCCTTGGGCAGACCGGGCGCGCCGCCGCTTCGGTTGGAGCTACCGCCGCCTCCACCACCGAAGCGGTCCTTCAGCCGCTTGAGCATCTCGTCGAGATCAGGGGGTCCGCCGCCGGGTTTTCCGCCGGGGCCCTGATTCCAGGGGTCGCGATTAGGTCCTTCGTTCCAAGCCATGGGGCGTCGTTTCGTATTAAAAATAAGGTATTGGCTCACTCAAGCCCTGCACGCATCGTGATTTAGGCTCGAACAAGTACGCGGCACATCAAAATTCGCGGCGCATAAGGGCGAAGATTCTAGGCTTCTGACTCCCATTCCTCAATCAACCGAGGCTCGGGAGGAGGTTTGACGCCCGCCGCAACGCAAAGTCCGCGCAGGCGCTGATAGCCCATGGAGACTTCCAGATGTGAGGCCCCGTCCTCGCCAAGGGACTCTTTTCGAACCGCATTCTGCTCGAAAAGCTGCGCCCGAAGCCGCGCCGCCTGGGGGGGGACAATCAATTCAAAGATGGATTCGTCCTGATGCAGCCATTGCGCCACAGCCTGGCGCAATTCTTCCAGACCCTCACCCGATACCGCAGAAACGAATGCGCGAACCGGGATGCCTTCATCATTGCACTCGATGCGCGAAGTCTCGCCCTCGCGCAGGTCAATCTTGTTGAAGACCAGCAGCCGAGGAACTTCTCCCGCGCCAATTTCCTCCAGAACCGCGTCGACCTGCTCAATACGCACCATGCGCTCGGGATCAGAACTATCCACCACATGCAGCAGCAGATCAGCATCACGCGACTCTTCCAGAGTCGCGCGGAACGCGGCGATCAGTTCATGCGGCAAATCGCGTACAAAACCAACCGTGTCGGCGATAACCGCTGATTCGCCACTGGGCAGTTCAAACTTACGGACCGTGGTATCAAGCGTGGCGAAGAGCTTGCTCGACGCAAACGTCTGGTTACCTGTCAGGGCATTGAACAGAGTGGACTTACCTGCATTGGTATATCCCACCAGCGATACCGTTGGCACTTCGTTGCGCCTTCGTGACGAACGGCTCTGCGCGCGCCGTTTGCGCACCTGATCCAGGTGTCGCTTGAGCGTAGTAATGCGGTCTCGAACAAGACGGCGATCCGTTTCCAGCTGAGACTCACCGGGCCCGCGCAAGCCGATACCACCTTTCTGTCGCTCAAGGTGAGTCCAGCCGCGTACAAGGCGTGTGGCCAGATGCTGCAACTGGGCGAGTTCAACCTGCAACTTGCCTTCATGCGACCTGGCCCGCGCGGCAAAAATGTCGAGAATCAACCCTGCACGATCCAGCACCCGGCACTGCAGCAACTTTTCCAAGTTGCGCTCCTGACTGGGAGACAGATCGTGATTGAAGATTGCCAGTTCCACACAGGATTCCTGGACCATGGCGGCAATCTCTTGCGCCTTGCCGCTGCCCACGAACAAACCCGAGTCCGGTTTGACCCGTGAACCACCAATGACGGTGTGGATTTCAGCTCCGGCGGAATGAGCCAGCTCCTCGAATTCCCGCCGGTCCGACGCATAGTCGGTTCGCGGGAACTCGAGATGAACCAGTACCGCCCGTTGGCCGCTCGGCGGCCGCTCAAAGAGTGCCTTTACAGACAATCAGGATGCCGCATCTTCAGCATTATCCGCTTCCGGGTCATAGAGCCTGACGGCACGCGCCGGCACGATGGTGGAAATGGCATGCTTGTAGACCATCTGGCTCACACTGTTCTTCAACAGAACCACGAAGGAATCAAAGGATTCGATCTGACCCTGCAACTTGATGCCATTAACAAGGTAGATGGAAACCGGAATGCGCTCTTTGCGCAGCGCATTGAGAAATGGTTCTTGCAACGTATGGCCTTTTGACATGGTGAATCCCCAGGTGTTTCGTTATTTATCGCGCCGCGAGTACGCCGCCCGCGCGGTCGCAAAAGTCTAGCACGACGATTATGGCGCCCATTGTTTCAGGTATTCGAGCGCCTCATTGACCAACAACTCGGGTCGGAAGTTCACATCGCTTCGCTGCTCCGCGCCGGGATCGCCAAGCAACTCGCAAATATCATGCTCAGAGCGCAGCCAGGTCACCTGCCGTTTGGCGAATTGCCGCGTCGCCGCCAGCGCTCTGGCCTGCGCCTCGGCAAGCGTTCCTTGCCCGTCTAGATAGTCCCAGACCTGCCGGTAGCCCACCGAGCGAATCGATGGCAGATGAGGCCCGAGATCGTCGCGCGTATGCAGTGCCGCCACTTCATCAACAAAGCCCGCAGAAAACATGAGCTGCAGGCGCTGCTCGATGCGGGCATGCAGTGCAGACCGGCTGTGCGGTTGCAGAACCAGCTTCAGGTACTGACGATCTCGTGGCGCCTGCCGTGCTCGGTCCTGCAAATCACTGATGCGACGCCCGCTCAGCTGGACCACTTCCAGCGCACGCTGAATTCTCTGACTGTCGTTCGGATGCAAACGCGCCGCAGCCTCCGGGTCCGCTTGTGCCAGCTCTGCATGCAATGAAGGCCAGCCCTCGCGTGCTGCGCGATCAGAAATCTGCTTGCGGATGCCGCTATCTGCGCGTGGCAAGTCACTGAGCCCAGATTCCAGTGAGCGGAAATACATCATGGAGCCGCCCACCAGCAGCGGCAGCGCGCCGCGGCCACGAATGTCATCGATCAACTGTGTCGCATCATGGGCGAACTCTGCCGCCGAATAGATTTGTGCGGGATCGCGGATATCAATCAGGTGATGCGGGATCAGTGCCTGCGTCGCGGCGTCCGGCTTGGCCGTCCCGATGTCCATGCCGCGAAAAATTTGCGCCGAATCCACACTGACAATTTCGCTAGGCTGGCCTTGTACTGCCAGTGCATGTGCGAAGGCCAGCGCAAGATCAGACTTGCCCGATGCGGTGGGCCCCATCAGGAATACTGCGCGCGGTGCTGGCAACTCGCTGATCAACGACCGCGCAGGAATAGACGATCCAGCGCCGCCATTTCGAGCTGCACCCAGGTCGGCCGTCCGTGATTACACTGATCGGCCAATTCAGTGCGTTCCATGTCACGCAGCAGCGCATCCATCTCCGGCAGTGTCAAACGACGATTGGCCTTGATCGCCGCACGGCAGGCCACGTCTGCGAGCACCCGGCTCTGCGCATCCAGCACTTCACCCAGATGCGCGTGCGGCGCTGAACGACCATCCTCTCGCGTCAGGCCGGTCAGCAGGGCTGAAACATCTTCCCGCGCGAGAATGGGCGGTACTCCGCGAACCAGAATGCTCGATGGCCCTGCTCGGTCGATGTCCAGACCCAGAGCAGCAAATTCTTCGCGACGCGTCTCAAGCGCGTCCGCTGCATCCTCGCTGAGATTGACCACTTCGGGAGACAACAGCGTTTGCGAGGGCAACTTGCCTGCGTTGAGCTCAAGCTTCATGCGCTCATAGAGCACACGCTCATGTGCAGCATGGGCATCCACCACCACCATGCCCCGTGCGTTCTGCGCAAGAATGAAAACCCCGTGCAACTGCGCGATGGCGCGCCCCAGTGTGTGACCCGTCTCCGCAGGCTCGTGAGACGAATCGGAGGCCATGTCCTGAGGCGAGACCGGCAAGGATTCGCGCCCCTGCATCATGGCCCAGGCCGTCTGCTGAATGCTGCCCTCCCGCACCTGCCAGTCTGTTCTTGGCGCCGATGGACCCCATGGACGCGAAGGCGTCGATGCCTCGCTCACCGGTCGGTCAAACGCGACCTGGTGCTGATCTTCTGAGGGGCGCAAGTCGCGCAAACAACGTTGCACCGCGCCAAACAGGAAGTCATGGATCTGACCGGATTCACGAAACCGCACTTCTGTCTTCTGCGGGTGCACGTTGACATCGACCGCTTGCGCATCCAGCTCCAGATACAGCACAAAGGCCGGATGGCGTGTGGAATGCATCGCATCGGCCAGCGCGCGACGCAGCGCGAATGCCACCAGACGGTCTCGCACGCTGCGCCCGTTGACAAAGAAATATTGAAGGTCGGTTGAGGCGCGCGAAAAGCTGGGGCGCGCAAACCAGCCCGACAACCGCATGCCCAGCCGCGACTGATCAACCTCGACCCGGTTCGCAACAAACTCTGCACCGCACACCGCAGCAATGCGCGACTTGCGTGAGGCCTCATCGGTCGCCGGCTGCAAATCAAAAAGCACGCGCCCCTCGTGTCGCAGGCAAATGGCCACATCCATGCGAGCGAGCGCCAGCCGTCGCAACCACTGATCCGCATGGCGCAGCTCGGTCGCCGTACTTTTCAGGAATTTTCGCCGTGCGGGCGTATTGAAAAACAGATCGCGCACTTCGACCGTGGTTCCCGGCGGATGGGCGCTGGGCTGAGCTTGCGTTCCGCTGGCAATCTCTCCCGCTCCACCCATCATCCAGCCGTGCTCGGCACCCGGTTGCCTGGAAGTGATCGACATGCGCGACACTGACAGGATGCTTGGCAGGGCCTCTCCGCGAAAGCCGAGGCTGGCCACGGATTCCAGATCTTCCAGACTGTGAATCTTGCCGGTGGCGTGGCGGAAAAAGGCCAGCTCCAACTCTTCAGGGGCGATGCCGCTGCCGTTGTCTCGAATGCGGATCAGGCGCTGTCCGCCTTGCTCGAGTTCGACTTCGATGCGCGTTGCGCCGGCATCGATGCTGTTCTCCGTCAGCTCCTTGACCACGGCCGCCGGACGCTCGACCACCTCGCCAGCAGCGATCTGGTTGATCAGTACATCAGGGAGAATCTGAATCGGCATGGGCGCGCATTATCCGCACTTTGCGATTCTGAATCTGGCATTAGGCCTACTGGGCCGTCAGAAAACAGCAAGAACTTCACAAATAAAAGGGCCGCGCATCCCTGCGCGGCCCTTTCTCCCTGCCCCCAGATTCGGGCATTCACGGCTTTCAGTTCTTATGCCTGATTCTCAGCCGTCCTCCTTGAAGGTGGATTGATCGTTCTGCACCTTGAGCAAACGCGGTGATCCCGGGTCTGGCTGCAATTCTCGAGGACGATAACTTTCAAAATAGCCTTTCACGCCCAGAAATATCGAGCGCGCCAGCTTTTCCTGGCCGCTCTTGCTGACCAGGATCCGCTCTTCGGTGGGATTGCTGATAAACGCGGTTTCGACCAGAACCGAAGGAATATCCGGCGCCTTGAGCACCACAAATGCCGCCTGCTGAACCGAGTTGCGCAGCAGCGGATTGACCTGCCCGAGCGCCTTGAGCACCCGCGCCCCGACATCGAAGCTGGCTTCCATCGTCGAGGATTGGGACAAATCGATCAGGACGGACGCCAGGTCATCGCCCTTGTTGTCCAGGGCGATCCCGCCGACCAGATCCGCCGCATTTTCCTTCTGTGCCAGCCAGTGCGCATGTTCACTGGTCGCGCCGCGCGGCGAAACCACGTAGACCGAAGAACCGCGCTTGCTGCGATTGGTAATGGCATTGGCATGCACCGAAACAAACAGGTCGGCCTGCGCCTTGCGCGCCCGATTGATGCGTTCACGCAGCCCCAGATAGTAGTCACCATCGCGGGTCATGACGGCCTTGAAACCGGGCTCGGCATTGATCATTTCCGCCAGGCGCCGCGAAAGCGCCAGCGCCACATCCTTTTCGCGCGCACCGTGTTTGCCAATCGCACCCGGGTCTTCACCGCCGTGACCCGCATCAATCGCCACAATGACAGGGCGCGGCTTCCAGGCCTCTTCCTTGAGCGGTGGCGTTACCTTGCGGGCGACACGTTCGATTGCATCATCAATGACTACGCCGGGCGCTTCCTCGCCGATATCCAGAACCAGCCGGTAGCCGTACTGGTCAGCCGGGTCGAGCAGAAAGGTCCGCGGATTCACCTCGGAAGCCATATCCAGGACCACTCTCAAACTGCCGTCTTCTCGCGCAGCGGCCCGAATCTTCTGGACCACGCCCTGGCCCTTGACCTTGTTGGCGATACTGGCGCCAGCCGTGGCCGGCAGATCAACCACGATTCGGTTCGGAGCATCCAGCGTAAAAACGTGATGATCCGGTGCGGACTCCAGTTCAAAGACGACGCGCGTCCCCTCTGGTGACGCCCACAGGCGCAGGTCGCGTAGCTCGCCGGCGTGGGCGCTAAACGCTGCCAAACCCAGAAATATGACGGTTACCCAACGCAAAACGGCTTTCTCCAGCCTTGAGGCTGGCGGAAACATAGCGTGACTAATCATCGAACGCAAGATTTTATTCGTTTATGCAGCAATCGCTTAGGGGATCAATTTAATGTCAATTGTGCCGCCGACTGAACTCTCTAGAGTGGCGAGCCGATGCTCGCCCTGATGACTCAGGAAAACCTCGATATCCGGAGCCGGCAAATAGCCCTCGCCCTGCTCTGGCCATTCCACCAGCCAGATGCAGCTTTCCGGGGAGTAGTCGATCAAGCCCAACTCCTCCACTTCCGAAGGGTCAGCCAGCCGATAAAGGTCCAGATGCAGAAAATTCTGCTGGCCCGCCGCATAAGGCTCCATCAGGGTATAGGTCGGGCTACGCAAGGTGCCGCCGATCCCAGCGGCGCGAAGCAGCCCACGCGCTAACGTGGTCTTGCCGGCACCGAGATCGCCGTGCAGGAAGACCACGCCGTGCCCACGCTGGAGCAGCACCTGCGCCAGACCGGCGCCCAATGCCAGCGTTGCGGCTTCGTCGGGAAGTTCGAATTTCATCGCGGATTGAGCACGACGCGCAGTTGTTCAATCAGATCGCTGGGCAGCAGGCCGCGCGGCTGGTCCTGTGCAGCACGATCCCCCGCGATGGCGTGCGCCAGCACCCCAATACTCGCGGACAATTCCGCGCCGAGCCCTTGTGCCATGAGTGCAGCGATGATCCCGGTCAGCACATCGCCCATGCCGCCGACCGCCATTCCAGGGTTTCCGTAGGGGCACAGGGCCAGATGGTGACCACTCACCAGACTGCCAGCGCCCTTGAGCACCGCGACTGCCGACCATGTTCTGTGAAGCGCGCGTGCCGCATCGACCCTGTTCGCCTGAACGTCTGCGTTTGAAATGCCCAGAAGCCGGGCTGCTTCGCCGGGGTGTGGCGTGATCACGCAACGCGCATCCAGCCTTGAATGCGGCGCGCTGGCCAAGCAATTGAGCGCATCCGCATCGACGACCATGGGTTTACCTGCGGACCGGCACTGCTCCAGCAGTGAACCACCCCAGTTCGACCGCCCCAGACCCGGACCGACGGCGATGACATCCGCCCGCTCAAGCAAGTGCGAAATCGAATCACCACAGTCGACGCCGTGCGCCATGATCTCCGGCTGCGCCGCACTGATCTGCAATGCATGCTGCGGCCGGGTGGCCAGGCTGACCAAACCGGCGCCCGAGCGCAGAGCACCGCGCGCAGCCAACAAGGCTGCCCCGCTCATGCCGGTATCACCGCCCACCACCAGAACGTGGCCGTGACGCCCCTTGTGCGCTGCTGCGGCCCTGCGCGGCAGGTGCTTCGACAAATCCGCTGGCGCGAGCAGGCGCGCCAGAGCCGGCGTGCGGCCGTCGAGAACTCCGCTCGCACCCAGATCATGGAAATGCCGGAAACCGCAGTGTTCCGGGCCCTGACCAACAAACAAGCCCAGCTTTCGCCCGATGAAACTGATTGTCAGATCCGCCCGCACCGCGACGCCGTGAACCTGTCCGGTGTCTGCATTCAGGCCCGAAGGCACATCGATGGCAATCACGCCCTGCTCTGGCCGCCGCGCATTGATGGCCCGAATTGCCTGTGCCGCCACGCCGTCCACATCGCGGCTCATACCGATGCCGAAAATGGCATCGCAAATCACATCCGCCGAATGCATCGCCTGGTCGGCAAACAGGATCGAATATTCGTGGACCACACCGCCTTCGCGCGCCCAACCCGCATGCGCCTGCACAGCATCGCCGGCCTTGGGCACGTTGCCGATTCGCGCCAGTTGCACCTTGAAGCCCTCACGCCGCGCGATGCTTGCGAGCTCGTAGCCGTCACCGCCGTTGTTCCCGGGGCCACAGAGAACCACCAGACTACGGGCATCGGGCCAGCGCATGCGCAAGGCATCGAAACTGGCTTGTGCAGCGCGGTGCATCAGCGTGTATCCGGCGATGCCCAATTCGTCGATGGCCCGGCGATCCAGCTCGCGCACCTGTTCGGCGGAATACAATTGCGAGCGATGGTCAAGATTCATCAATACATTATGCGTGCGCCAGCTGGACCGGGTGAAGCCCTCTCATGAGTGCAAGCGCACTGTCTGATAACGCGCTGCGAGAACTGGCGGATAGGATTCGCAGTTGGGCGATCGAGCTCGGCTTTGCCGATGCGGGAATCTCCCGTGTGGAACTGAGCGAAGACCTCGCCCACCTCAAAGGCTGGCTGGACAAGGAGTTTCACGGCGCCATGTCCTATATGGCGCGCGATCCGGAAATGCGCGCAACACCAGACAAACTCCACCCCGGGACACTCAGCGTCATCAGCGTGCGCATGCCCTACTGGCCCAATGCGAAACCCGCTGCGACGGTCCTGAAGCAGCCGGATCAAGCCTACATTTCCAGATACGCACTGGGCCGCGACTATCACAAGGTCCTGCGCGGGAGACTGCGAAAACTGGCCCAGCGCATCGAGGCCGAAGCCGGGCCGCTTGGATACCGGGTGTTTTCGGACAGCGCACCGGCGCTCGAAAAAGCCATGGCGCGAGACGCTAGTCTGGGATGGATCGGCAAGCACTCTCTCCTGATTCGCAAGGAACAGGGTTCGTGGTTTTTTCTTGGTGAACTGTATTCCGATCTGCCCCTGCCGCCGGATACGCGACCCGCGGTTGAGAACAGTTGCGGCGGCTGTCAGGCCTGCATGCGCGCATGCCCCACCAACGCCATCGTTGCGCCCTACACGCTTGATGCCCGCCGCTGCATTTCCTACCTGACGATCGAGCACCACGGCGCTATTCCTGAGGCGTTCAGATCACTGATCGGCAATCGCATCTTTGGCTGTGATGATTGCCAACTCGTCTGCCCCTGGAATCGTCATACGCAGCAAACCGATATTGACGACTTCACGCCGCGGCACAGTCTGGACGCCATTTCTCTTCTGGATTTGTGGGCCTGGGACGAAGCGCGCTGGTTGATCAATACCGAAGGCATGCCCATTCGACGTCTTAACTTTCAGCGATGGCTGCGCAATCTTGCAGTCGCGCTAGGCAATGCACCTAAATCCAGCGCGGTCATAGCGGCACTTGAGCAGCGCCGCGATCATCCGGACCCTATCGTTCGTGAGCACGTGCAATGGGCATTGGCAAAGCAGGGCGTGCCGGCCTGACTCAGCGCTGCCCCGGAAGTCCAGCGCACCCGGGCGCATCCTGATCCCCGGCGCCATCAATCTCTGCACGTGTCTGGCTAACCGCATCCTGCAACCATGCGGGGATATCGATGATGCGATCCATTTGCGCTCGCGCACTGGCCGGGCATTGCTTCTCTAAGAGTACCTGCGCGAGGTTGTTTCTGGCTGCGACATCATCCGGCGCATAGTGCACCGCTTCACTCAGTTGCGTGAGTGCGGCATCTAGATCGCCCTCTGCATATTCGAGATTGGCCATTGCCAGACGAGACAGGGCATCCGTCGGCCAATGTGCTTGCGCAGCCAGATAGGCACGGCGCGCCAGCGCCCTATTTCCAATGGATTCGAAAGGTGCTACTGCGGCAATCCAACTGGCAGGAGTGGCCATGGGCGCAACGTGATCGGCATGCGCTGCAATGAATGCCCAGCGTCCGGCCAAGTCCCAGCTCTTGAGAAAAATCTGTGCTCGAACCTCAAGACGTTCGTCTTCACCAGATCTCAGCACAAATTTATTGCTTTGCGAATCAAAACCGATCACCACCGCGTAATGCCAGACCGGCAGACTCTCAAGTCCCAGATTCTGCAGAACCAGCACCGGAGAACCCGCATCCAGGGCGCTGATCAGTTCTGCCGGATCGGGCTGCAATCGCAGTGGAATCCGCTGGTACTTGCGGGTAGCGGCCAGCATTTCAGCCTGCAAGCTGCCATGACGCTCCGGCACGTAAACCAGCGGGGTCAGTTCTTCCGGAGTCACCTCAAGACCATCTGCTGCCAGCAAAGTCGCGAGCGCGGCGGGGCCACAGTGATACTGCGTCTGCGCAAAAAACGGCGTATCTGACAGCTCGACTGAAAACCCTGAGGGCGGCTCGAAAGGCACAGGTCTGAGCAGCGAACAACCCGCACTCAAAACAAGAACGGCGAGCCAAAGGGCTCGCCGTTGTCTGAAAATATTCAAGCTTAGGCGGAAGTATCAGAACCGCGTGAAGATGTTGGTGACACCCACCAGTTCCAGAATCAACAGGACCACGAACACGATCCCGACCACCGCCAGGGCACCGCTGCCCGCCGGCTGGTTTTCAATGTTGTGAGACAGGCGCTGCAGCTCTTCATCACTGAGACTGGCGACACGTTGCGAAGCCAGCTCAGATTCAACGCCCCAGGCTTCCAGCTGACCTCGAACATCATCGCGTGCCATGAAGGCATTCACAGTGTTAATCGATGCTTCGCGACTTTGAGTCGAAGCGGCTCGCTCAGTTCCAATCATGCCGGCTTGGGCAGAAAAGCCAGACAGCATGAAGACTGCGCACAGCCAGCCCGTCAGAAGTTGTCGAATTGAGTTGCTCATAAGTTCAGCCCCGAAAATTTTTCTGTTTATTGCCCGAGCAAGTGCAGATGTGCCCGGGTTGATGCATCTACCGTACTGTCCTGCGCTGAATCCGGGCTGAGCAGTTTGGCGGCAAGCTGCTTGCCGAGTTCCACACCCCATTGATCGAAGGCATTGATCCCCCACAATACGGACAAGGCGAACGTGCGGTGCTCGTACAAGGCCATCAGGGCGCCAAGGTTGCGTGCATCCAGCTGCGACAACAGCAGCAGATTGCTGGGTCGATTGCCGGGAAACACATGATGCGCAATGGCAGCGTCCAAGGCCTCACCGTTCAGGCCCTGCGACGCGAGGTCTTCTCGGACCTGCTCAGCAGCCTTACCCTGCATCAATGCGCCGGCCTGGGCCAAGGCATTGGCGATCAACAAGCGATGCTGGTCAGCATACGGATGATCTGCCTGCATCGGCAGGATGAAATCAACGGGATGCACTTCACTGCCCTGATGCAACATCTGAAAAAAGGCGTGTTGACTGTTGGTACCAACATCGCCCCAAACAGGCGGACTGGTTGGACCAGCGGGCAACCCGTCGCACAGTACGCGCTTACCGTTCGACTCCATTTCCAGTTGCTGCAGCCAAGAAACGAATCGTTCCATGCGTTGTGCGTACGGCGCGATTACCTGCGATGCACAGCCCAGCGCCTGATAGTTCCAGACCGCCAAGAGGGCCATCAGGATGGGAAGATTCGCCGCAGTCGGTGCATTCAGAAAATGCTGATCCATTTCGTGCGCGCCAGCCAGCAGTTCATGAAACATCTCGGGACCCAGACGCAACATTGCCGACAATCCCACCGCGGACCAGACCGAATAGCGACCGCCTACCCAATCCCAGAATTCGAACATGTTGTCGGCACCGATACCGAAGGCTTCTACCGCCGCAGCGTTGGTCGAGACGGCGACGAAATGCTTCTCCACCGCCTCCTCCCCCAGCGCCTTCACCAGCCAGGCGCGCGCATTGACTGCATTGGCCATCGTCTCTTGGGTGGTGAAGGTCTTTGAAGTGATGACAAACAGCGTGCGCGCTGGATCCAGCTTCTGCAGGATGGAATGGAGCTGCGCGCCATCAACATTGGCAACGAAATGTGCTGCTGGCCCGTCTGGTGCTATCGCGTCCAGGGACTCACAGATCATCCGCGGACCCAGATCGGAACCGCCAATGCCAATGTTCACGACGTCGGTGATGCTTTGGCCACCATGACCTTTCCATTGACCGTCACGAACCCTCGCGCAGAAGTCCGTCATCTTTGCGAGCACCGCATGGACTTGCTCATTGACGGGCCTGCCAGCGGCAGCCATCGGAACATCGACCGGCGCGCGCAGTGCGACATGCAGCGCCGCGCGATTCTCAGTGTTGTTTATGGCTTCGCCGGCGAACATTCGGCGAGCCTTTCCAGCAACATCGCGCTCCTCAGCCAGTTCCAGCAACTGAGCGAGACTGCGATCGTCAATGCGCTGCTTGGAAAAATCCAGGGTCAGTCCACAAGCGACGCGCGTGAATCGCTGGACGCGTATTGCATCCGAGGCAAACAGTTCGTTGAGATGAACATCTTGCAGGCGTCCAGCCTGAGCGAGCACCGATGCCCACCCGCAAGTTGTTCGCAGTCGCTTGGATGGCGTGTTGTTCAGATCAGTCATGGGAACATCGTGGTTCAGCGAATGAACCTGCCATGATAAACCTGCGCGCTTGGGCGTCGCCGAAACGACGCCCGGATCAGGCAGCCTGAACCGGAATGGTGTTGGCGGTGCGCGTCACGTTGTTAACCTCATCCAGATAAACCAGACGCGGCTTGAAGACCTTGGCTTGTCCTTCTTCCATCTCGCTGTATGCGCAGATGATGACCCGATCACCGACTCTGGCCTTGTGCGCAGCCGCGCCGTTGACAGAGATGATTCCAGATCCGGCTTCCGCGCGAATGGCATAGGTTGTGAAACGCTCACCGTTGGCCACGTCGTAAATCTGAATCTGTTCGTATTCCAAGATTCCCGCCAGATCCAGCAGGCGAGAGTCGATAGCGCACGACCCTTCGTAATCGATTTCGGCATGGGTAACGCAGGCACGGTGCAATTTGCACTTGAGCATCGTCAGTTGCATGGATAGACCACTTGGCTTGGCGACCCCGGGTGGCCCACTAAGACATGCACCCGGTATCAAGTTGTTGAGCTGCAGACGGGCGGCCCACTAAGACATACGCCCGAGCTTCATGTGCGCACTGCGCGAAGCCGGGGGCGAGTTAAACATACCCGTCGCCACGCGGCAACATCGATGTCATGCAGAAACCGTAATATTGTCGATCAGACGCGTATCTCCCATGAAAGCTGCGGCAACAACCACCCAATTGCGCGCATCTTTCCCGGGAGCTCCAAGATCCATTGACCGTACCTCTAAGTACTGCGATCTAAAGCCAGCGGCTTCAATGTCTTGTATCGCCTTCTTCTGCAAAGCCTGGAAGTCACGCTGACCATCAAGCAGGCCTTCAGCCACTCCTGCCAGCGCCTTGTGAAGCGCTGTCGCAGCAGTTCGCTGTTCTGTTGAGAGGTACTGATTGCGCGATGAGAGTGCCAGCCCATCGGCCTCTCGCTGCGTCGGATGACCAACGATTTCAATCGGTAGATGCAAATCGGCAACCATGCGCCGGATGACCTGCAGCTGTTGCCAGTCCTTCTCGCCGAAGACGGCCACGTCCGGCTGCACCTGATGAAACAGGATGCTGACGACCGTCGCGACACCATCAAAGAAGCCGGGTCGATAGTGCCCCTCAAGAATCTCTCCTAGCCCGGGCACTTTGATCTGACAGAGTTCTGCGCGCCCACGCGGATACATTTCTGACACGCTCGGGGCAAACAGCAAATCGCACCCGGCATCGATCAATTTGGCACTGTCTTCGGGAAGAGTTCGCGGATAGCGGTCGAGATCTTCACCAGGACCAAACTGCAGCGGATTGACGAATATGCTCGCGACCAACTTGTCAGAGACGCTTTGAGCGCGTGCCACCAACTGCAGATGCCCCTCGTGCAGATTGCCCATGGTCGGCACGAATCCGATGCGCGCACCTTCGCGCTTCCACTGATTCACTTGCGCGCGCAATGCGCTGACCTCATGCACGGTCTTCATTTTGCGAAGCAATGCTCCGGTGCCGGATAGGCGGCCGACTTCACCTCTTTGACGTAATTGCCGATCGCCGTCTCGATGTCAGCGCCGTCGACCAGATAGTTCTTGACGAATCGCGGCGTGTGCCCGGTCGTGACCATGGGCGAGATATTCAGAATGTCGTGCATGACCAGAATCTGGCCATCGACACTTGGACCGGCACCGATGCCAATGACGGGAACCGGACTGGCTTCGGTGATCTGTTTTGCCAAATCAGAAGGAACGCATTCGAGCAGCAACATGTCTGCCCCGGCCTCGGCCAGCACATGAGCGTCATGAATCATCTCCTTGGCAGAAGCTTCATCCCTGCCCTGCACCTTCATGGCCCCCATCTTGTGAACGAACTGAGGCCGCAATCCCAGATGCGCGCAAACCGGAACACCGCGAATAGACAGGTACTCCACGATACTGGCCTGCTCGCGGCCACCTTCAAGCTTGACCATCTTGGCGCCGCCTTCCTGCATCATCCGCTGGCTTGAATCCAGAGCGCGATCCAAAGTGGCGTAAGACAGGAACGGCAAGTCTGCGATCAGGTAGGCGCGCGACAGATGCGGTGCCACGCATTTCGTGTGATACACGATATCGTCGACCGACACCGGCGTGGTTGTGGTCCCGCCATGCAACACCATTCCGAGCGAGTCACCAATCAGGATGACATCAACGCCGACCCGATCCTGAATCAGGGCAAAGCTGGCGTCGTAGCAGGTCAGACAGGCAATCTTCTCGCCGGCTTCGCGCATGTTGCGCAACGCGCTGATCTGCACTGGTTTTCTGGGAGTTTCCATATCAGTTCCACTTGATGAATGCTGCGATACCGAATGACCCGGCCTTGAATGAATCGCCGCGTCAGGGTCCGGCACATTGCCACGTCAGGATGAAAAACTAAATCAGATCATTTCTGGACAGCCGCACAACAGCCTGATCTGAATCCAGGGCTGCCAGCAGATCCGCATAATCTGCTTCGCAGTTGAGCAGATCGTACTGAGCGGCATCGACTTCGATCAGGGGCACGCGCGTCTGTTCGCGAAACCATCGCGAATACGCCTCACCCAACTGCGCGAGATAACTGGCCTGAATGGGATCCTCGTAGGCGCGTCCCCGTTGTTCGACACGGCTCATCAGCACATCGACCGGCGCGGTCAGGTGAATCAATCGATCTGGCTGTGGCATCTCGAATGAAAGACGTTCGAAAACGCTCACATAGAGTGCAAAATCTGCCTGCCCCAGCGTCAGTTCGGCAAACAACCGATCCTTTTCGAACATGAAATCTGCAACGCAGGGGCCGGCAAATAGATCCCGCTGGTGGAGCTGCTCCATTTGCCCCGCTCGCTGCAGAAGAAAGGTCATCTGCGTTGAGAATGCGGCGCCTTCCGGGTCGCGATAAAAGCGGGGCAGAAACGGGTTTTCGTCCGGCTGTTCCAAAAGCAGAGAGGCGCCAAGACTCTTGGCCAGCTTATGCGCCAAGGTTGTCTTGCCCGCCCCAATGACCCCTTCAATGGCGATGTACGAAGGCTTCATTCCTGCAGAAATTCTTCTCGATGCCAGGGCTCAAGCCCTTCGTGTCCAATTCGATAAGCTGCTTGCGCCACCGAGCCTGCATGCGCAATTTCCAGGGTCGGGGCGATCTCTGCCAGCGGAACGAGCACGAAGTTGCGTTGCATCAATCCGGGGTGCGGCAACTTCAGGCCGGGCTCATCCAGCTCCAGACCTTCAACATGCAGCAGATCCAGATCCAGCAGGCGCGGCCCCCAACGCTCTACGCCGCGTTCACGGCCCAGCGCGCGCTCAATTTCGATCAAGGCCTCCAGGAGCTGGCGCGCCGGCAATTCGGTTTCCAGCGTGCAGGCCGCATTGCAGTAGTCAGGCTGATTGGCTGGTCCCATGGGCGCGCTGCGATAGAACCGCGATATAGCCGTGATGCGGCTGCGCTCAATTTGCTCGATGTTCTGCAAGGCCTTGCGCAGCTGCTGCTCCGGCCCGCCCAGGTTGGACCCGAGCCCGATATAGGCGCGCATCACGATGCCACTTCCGTGTCGAATTGAATCACGCGAAATACTCCCGCCCTTCTTCAACAACGCAGCGCTTCCCACGCATCATCTGAAGCGTTACCCAGTCAGGCTGGCGTCGACTTGCTGCCCGCGCCACGACTGCGCCCGCCACGACGTCCACGTCGGCGCCGAGGTTTCTTCGCAGGATCAAATTCGGAGCCGTCATCGCTGGCAACTTGTGGCTCGCTGCCATCTGCGGACGGCGTCAGGTATTCGTCCGACTTCTGAGCCTGCGTCCACCAGTTGGCGAGCTCCTGAAGTTCTGCGTCTCCCGAAGCGGCGCGCAACAGCAGAAAATCGTACGCAGCGCGAAACCGAGGATGCGCCAATGTGCGGCGCGCACGCGCACTGGTGCGCAGCTTCAGGCGGGATTGCATGACCCAGATTTCGCGCATGGGCAAGGAGAAGCGCTTGGGAATAGCTACGCGCCGGATTGCACGACCAATGACCTCTTCGGCTGCCTGAGCCAGTGCAATGTGCTCCGCATGTCCTTGCTTCTGCATCAGCGCCCGGGTACGCGCTTCAACTGGCGGCCACAACAAGGCCGCATACATGAAAGCGGGGCTGACCGGCATTTCCTTCGCTATCCGGTTCGCAGAGTTCTTCAAGGCGCGCGTCACAAAATCCAGCGCCGCCTGATTCGACAATTCCGCTTCAGTGGCTGGAAAGAGCTGGCCAAAGAGCCCGTAAACACGCAGGCCGTAGAGGTTGTCCGCGCCTTGTTGGCACAAGAGCACCTTGATGACTTCATCGAACAATCGCGCCGCCGGAATTTCCGCCAGCAGCGGCGCCAGGCGGCTGATGGGTTCTGCCGCCGCCGGATCGAGGCGGAATTTCATCTTGTTGGCGATGCGAATCGCGCGAAGCATGCGAACCGGATCTTCGCGGTAGCGCAACTCCGGATCACCAATCAAACGCAGGGTGCCGCTCTTGAGATCTTCCAGGCCACCGCAGTAATCGACAATCGAGAAGTCACGAATGTCGTAATAGAGGGCGTTGATGCTGAAGTCGCGCCGGAAGGCGTCTTCTTCGAGTGTTCCGTAATCGTTATCGCGCAGGACGCGACCGGTTTCGTCACGCTCATGTGAGTCGGTAATGGCCCCGCGAAAGGTCGTGACCTCAAGAATTTCGGAGCCAAAACGAACATGACAAATCACGAATCGGCGTCCAATCAGCCGACACGAGCGAAACAGTTTCTTAACCTCTTCAGGATGCGCGCTGGTCGCAATATCGAAATCTTTCGGCGTGATGCCAGCAAGCAGGTCGCGAACGCCTCCACCCACCAGATAGGCCTCGTGACCGGCGTCCTTGAGGGTATAGAGCGTCTTGAGCGCCCCGGGCGAGATCAGTGAGCGCGAGATCGGATGCTCGGCGCGGGGAATGCGTCGCGGTTCAGTAATGACTTCAGTCCTGTATAGAAGGTGTAAATGGGCAGGGTCTGCTCTGACAAGGCGTGAACCCGGCAACGCAACTGCCGCAGCAACGGTCACTGCGGGCTGAAAGTCTACGGCATGCGCCGAAAAGCCTGATCTGCGTCTGGAAGACGGGGCCTCGCGGCCCATCATCAGCCGAAGACTTGCCTGCCGCAGCGGGCTGGCGCTCCTACCGGGATTCGAACCCGGGTTTATGCCTTGAGAGGGCACCGTCCTAGGCCTCTAGACGATAGGAGCATGACAGCGGGCGCGCATTATAAGGCCACAGGATCACAATTGCCTCATCCGTGCGATGGCCAGGATCCGCCAGCCCGCGATGTGAGCAGCCTGAGATCGCCAGCATTCTGCTGACCCACAACCGTTCAGATGATTGGTCTTTGCGTACTGCCTGCGGTTTAATGTCCTTGGGATAGTGTCCCCACTTGTTTGCGGGGCAGTACACAAGAAATAAAAAGCAGAGGAGTAACGCAGCATGAAGATGCCTCACCTGAGCAGATTGATTCGACCTTGCAGCGCAGCAGCCCTGCTTCTGGCTGCCTCCGGCGCGGTCCAGGCAGCAGGCGGTTATTTCATTCTGGGTTATGGCCCACTGGCGCATCAGTCCGCCGGCACCGCTACCGCCACCGGTCTGGACGCTTTCTCGGGCGCCACCAACCCGGGAAAATTATCGGCAGTGGGCAACCGGCACGATCTGGGACTGGTTGTGTTCTCCCCTTACCGCCGCGTTCAACGTGAGGGCTCGGGAACGGACTACGATTTTGATTCGGTCAGCGCCAACTCGGCATTCTTCCTGCCCGAAGCGGGCATCGCCAGACGCATCAACGAAGAATTTTCCTGGGGCCTCTCCCTGTACGGGAATGGCGGCCTCAATACCAGCTACGAGGACACCAATGGCGTCGCCGGTAGCAACTTCAACCCGGGACGTTGCGGCAATCAGGAATCCAACTTCCTGTTCGGCTGCGGCAACGTCGGCATCGACATCAGCCAGGTCATTATTGCGCCAACACTGAGCTGGCAGTTCTCCCCACGTCACAGCTTTGGCGTTGCGCCTCTGCTGGGCTATCAACAGTTCAAGGCCTACGGTTTGCAGGCATTCGAAGGGGTTTCCCAGGACGCCAATGCGGTCAGCAACCGGGGCTACGATCGTTCATTCGGAGCCGGTGTGCGGGTCGGTTGGTATGCGCAAATGAACCCCTGGTTAAGCCTGGGCGCCAGCTATTCCTCACGGGTCTTCTTTGAGCGGCTGGAAAAGTATCGCGGCCTTCTGGCCGGCGATGGCCGGTTCGATATTCCGGCCAATTTCAGCGTGGGCCTTTCAGTCAAGCCGCTAGAGAAATGGGAAGTTGCCGTAGATGTGCAGCACATCGAGTTCGGCAAAATCAGAGCCTTGGGCAATGGTGGCCTCAACTCCCTGCAAGACCCTGCCAACAGCCCATTGGGCGGCCGCAATGGCAGCGGATTCAACTGGCGCGACCAGACCAATTACCGTATTGCGCTCATTCATCAGGCCACACCGCAGATCACGCTGCGCGCCGGCTTTGCATACGGACGCCAACCCCAACGTGACAGAACGGCCAACTCGGTCACCTTCAATATGCTGGCACCCAACCCGACACGCAACGCCACTGTTGGCATGACCTACAAATGGAATGGCGGCAACGACTTCCACTTTGCATACGGTCGGTATATCGAAGCTGATTACTCCGGTCCCTCGGCTAGTGCTGGTCTTGGCGTAGGCGGGATTGAAACCATCACACCGCACGTCGACAGCTTCTGGCTGGGCTGGAGCAAGCGAATCTAGTCGCGAGCGACAGTAAGTATTTAGCGCGCTGGAGGAGTCTCGTCTCTGGCGTGAGGAAACAGCCGGTCCCAAGCAGATACCACGGCGGCGCGTTCTGATTCGAACTGCGTCGCCGGTGCAATCAGATCGGCCCTCTGCAGTGCGCAGGCATTGGCGAACACACGAAAGCTGCGGTAGTGCGCGATCAGGCCCTCCTTGTCCTCCAGACTCAGGGAGCCAGCCTCCATCAGGGCATCAAGCTGGCGCCAGTTATCTGACCAGCGCACCAGCTCAGGATGCGCTGCAGCATCGCGCAAGACCAGAAATTGGGTGATGAACTCGCAGTCGATGATGCCGCCCCGGCCCTGCTTGACGTCCCACATTTCAGGTCGGCGCTTTTCAGAATGACGCCGCATCTTCTCGCGCATTTCAACGATCTTGGTGGAGAGATCCCCTGCATCCCGCTTGCGGCAAATAATCTCTTCGCGCAGAGCCTCAAACTTCTGCCGCAAGCGCTCTGGCCCGGCCACAAATCGGGCGCGCGTCAGCGCCTGATGCTCCCAGGTCCAGGCTTTCTCCCGCTGATAGCGCGCATAGGCATCAAAGCTCACCGCTACGGCACCTGACTGCCCGTTTGGCCGGAGCTCCAGATCAACCTCGTAGGCCCGGCCCGCGGGGGTCAGCGTCGACAAACGGTGGACAATTCGCTGCACAACTCGAGTAAACCATGCAGGCGCAGGCAAATTGCGCGCGCCGCCCTGACTGTCCGCGTCATCCGAGATGTTGTCGTAGATGAAAACCAGGTCCAGATCTGATCCGTAACCCAGCTCGATGCCACCAAATTTTCCATAGCCGATCGCCGCCAGCTCTGCCACCGAGCCGTCTTCGCAATACACCTCTCCGGTACCGGCCTCTACCTCGGCTCTGGCACGCCGCATGGCATGACTAAGACAGGCTTCGGCCAGCCAGGTCAGGTGATCACTGACCTGCACCACCTTGAGACTGCCTGCAATCTCAGCGGCCGCAATCCGCACCGTGATCTCGTTGCGGTAGCGCCGCAGCACATCCATCCCGGTTTCAACATCCTCTGATGGCACCTGCTCCAGAAGTTTGCTCAGCTCATCAAACATCTCCTCGCGCCCGGGCGGCGAATAAAGGCTGCGCGGGTCGAGCAGCGCATCGAGCACCGCAGGCGAAGCGGCAATCTGATCCGTCACCCAAACACTGGCCCCACAGAGCCTGATCAGATGTGAACGGACCACCGGCGATTCGTCGAGCAGGGTGAGATAGGTAGAGCGCCCTGAAATGGCGTCAATCACGCGCAGGACGCGTTCGGCCGTCTGCACGGGAGCGTCCGCTTCCAGACATTCGTTCAAGAGCAGGCCCAACATGTGCCGCAGATGCAGCAGGGAAGGCTCCGACAGTCCCTGCACCAGGTGACTCTTGGCCAGGTCGATCAGGTGCTGCGCCATGAGATCGTGGCCGGTTTCGAACCCGTAGCCGGCGAGCGCAGCCATGACGGTCTCGCGCTCAGGATTCATGGCAAATGCAAGATTGACGGCTCCGGCACAGGCGCCTTCAGCGTCCGCGTCCTCGGGCTCGGCAAATACGCGTTGAAACTCCTGATTGACGTATCGCGTTACCGATTCGTAGCGGGCCAGCAGCTCTTTCCATGTCTGGATGCCCAGCCCGACGCATAACGCCTCACGAGCCGCCTCACCGCGCGGCAGGCGGTGCGTCTGCTGATCGTCATACATCTGGATGGCATTTTCGAGTTCGCGCAGAAACACGTAGCACTCATCCAGTTTCTGGGCCGTTTCAATCGGCAGCAATTCACACTCGCCCAGATAAGCCAAAGTGGGTCGCAAGGAAGAGTTGCGCAGCTTCTGGTCTAGGCCGCCACGCACCAACTGGAACGACTGCACAATGAACTCAAGTTCACGGATACCACCAGGCCCGAGCTTGACGTCATCCACCACTTTTCGTGCAACCACGTCGTCGTGAATACGCTGCTTGAGTTCGCGCAGGCTGCCGATCGCGTTGTAATCCAGATATCGACGATAAATGAAGGGTTGAATCCGGCCCAGAAACGCGTAGCCCGCATCAATATCGCCGGCAATGGGACGCGCCTTGATCATGGCGTAGCGCTCCCATTCGCGGCCATGGTTCTCGTAATAGTCTTCGGCCGCATCCATGCTGATGGAAACCGGCCCGGCCGAGCCGAATGGCCGAAGCATGGTATCGACCCTAAACACAAAACCGTCCGGCGTGCGCTCTGACAGCAGACGCCCCACCGCTTGCGCGAGCTTGATGAAGAATCGCTGATTATCCAGAGCAGACTCGCCATCGGTCATGCCGTCAGCGGTATGCAGGAATATCAGGTCAATGTCGGATGAGAAATTGAGTTCGCGCCCACCCAGCTTTCCCATTGCCAGAATGACCGGCCGGGCATCGCTCCCATCGGAAGATTTGGGCTGGCCATGGGCGACAAGCAGTTGCGCGTAAGCGTGCTCACACGCCGCTACACAACAGACTTCGGCGAGAGAAGAGAGTTGGGCCAGCGTTTCATCCAGCGCCACTCTCATGCCCAGCGCCTGGAAGACGATGCGACGCATCTGTTCAGCGCGGAACTGGCGGAGGCGCTGCATCAGTTCGGCTTCCGACAATCCGGAGATGTCGAAATCCAGCCGCATGGAAGGCCCCAGTGACCGCTCCGGCTGCTCCGGGACACTACTTGCAAAGAATTGACTTGCGCGGCTTACGCGCTCCAGATCGTCGCTCACAGCACTCATGCCACCCTCTCGCCAATTCTTGATCGTAATGCCTCGCCCATGACGAGCATGATCTGGCCGATAGGCGCTGCTGTAAATGTCTGCCAGAAACAGGACCGCATCGTACCGTCTCACTAATCTGTGCCCGCCCAGTAAACTTGGTCTGATGACAGTGACCGACAACGCCTTGAAAACGCACCTAAGCGCAATTCTGGCAATTGCACAGAAGCGGTTTAGCGCCGCCATGGCGCGCTGATGCCGACCAGCTCACGACATATTGTCCTGATCCTGGGCGGTCATCGTTCCGGCACTTCTGCGCTGTCCAGAGTCGTAAACCTGCTCGGTGCGCAGGGCCCCGGCACGCTGATGCCGCCGCAAGCGGATAACCCGAAAGGGTTTTGGGAGTCGCTACCCATCACCCGATTCAACGAGCGCGTTCTGCTGCAGGCCGATCGCAGCTGGGACGATCCTCGACCGATTGAACCGGACTGGTTTGCGAGCAGGCAAAGCAAGGACTTTGTGGCAGAGGCGGCCTCATTACTCGCCCGCGAGTTCGGCGAGGCGAAGTTGATGGCCCTCAAGGACCCGCGAATCTCGCGGCTGATGCCCATATGGCGCGATGCCTGTGCGCTGAATAATCTTTCGGTTTCGGCGCTGATCGGTTATCGCCAGCCGGAGGAGATGGTTCGCTCGCTTTGTGCGCGCAATGCAATGAGCGAGACCCTGGGCTACCAGCTCTGGGTCCGCTATCTGTTGGACTCTCTGGACGGTAGTGAGGGCCTACCACGCGCCGCAATCGATTTCAGCGACCTGATGGCGCAATGGCAGCCCGCGATTGAATTAGCCTTCAGGGCCATCGGAACTCCCCTGCCTGAGCTTCTCAAGTCGGCCGATGAGGCTCGGATTCGAAATATCAAACAATTCCTCGACACACGCCTGAAACACCATCAAGTCCCTCAGATGGCAGTGGCCCAAAATGACGGCTCACCTGCAGCCGCGTCCACCCGTCTGCACGGCCTGCTCAAGCAAGTGCCGCTTCACACTGTTTGCGATACCTTCCGCAAGAATTGCAAGAGCGCTGGCGTTGATCTGAACAGCCTGCTTGTTGCCGGCTTTGATACCGCACCCTCCAGGCAGCATGCGCAGGATCACAACGTTGTCTCCCTGCGGCAGGCGCACAGCTCCTCACAGAGCTTAAGTGCAACGCCCCGTTTCAATCTCCGTGCACATTCAGACCGCGCATCCGAAGGGCGGCGGACAGTCCTGGTTCATTGCCGTCTGCACCAATCCTCAGACGCGATCATCGACTTTCAGTTGCGCCAGGTTTTCGGCAGGGCATGGCAGGAGTACGAAGGACCCGCAAGCCGATGGAGCAGTCGGGATATGCTGAATTGGCTCAGCTTGAAACCACAGGTGAAGGCTGTTTCATCCGACACCTTGCGACTGAGCGCACCTACCAGTAACGCACTCGATATTCTTGCGATCGCTTTTTTGCAGAACCCGGTGAAGCGCGCTGCAATGCTCTATCAGTACGACCGCAGAGTCGCTGTCGATACTGAAGGACACCGCAATGCGATACGCATGAACTTTTCCGACTACGTTCAATGGCGACTGGATCGCGGCGCTGACCGAAGCTTGCGAAACTATCAAACTCTGCGCCTTGCTCAGCTATTTGATGATCTGGACGATCTGGCATCGGGCAAAGGAGAACTCGCTTGCGCCGAACAGGCACTGCTTCGCATGGGCTTTGTTGGCGACGCTGACAATTTGCAGGAAGAACTTGAACGCCTGCGAGACGTGCTCAGCGTTCCTGAAAGGACATGGCGAACAAGCATTCCTGAGAGACTGCAAGCCGAGCTCCATGATGATCCTGCAGTAGCTGGCGAAACGTCCCTGGATCCTGCCGTGCGGCGGAGACTCGTCAAAGCCAACGCAATGGACCTGCAACTTCATGATGATGTTCTAGACGCGAGATTTTCTGCGCTATTGCCCTCTGAACAGCAGCTCGCGTTACGATGATCAGCAGCCGCATTTTCCCGCCACCTCGTATTGAACAATGGATCACGCTGAATGGATGAGAATGATCAGATCTTGATCGATCAATGGCTCGGCATGCTTCGAACGCGAGGCGCAGTTGATATCGTGTTTGATGTCGGCGCCAATCGCGGCCAGTTCATGAAGGGCTTTCGAGAACTTGCACCTCAGGCCGACATTTACTCATTTGAACCTGCGGAGGAGCCCTTTCGCGACCTTCAGCGATCCGCGATGAACGATGATCGCTGGATGACGTTCAACAGTGCGCTTGGCGCTGAAAATGCGCTGGCGCAGTTGCACCAGAATACCGACGATGTCACCAGCTCTTTATTAAGAAATTCCGAACGCATCTTCGATTTTGCCCCCGAATCCATGTGCACACCGATGGGCGAACAGCAAATCCAGGTTTGTCGGCTGGATACTTTCTGTACCGACAAGCAAATCGACAGAATCGATATTCTCAAGATCGACTCGCAGGGCTTTGAGCGTCAAATTTTGCAGGGTTGCGGCCGCTTTCTCAGGCCCGCAAAGATTAGAGGGCTGTTTATTGAGGTACTGTTTGTTGATCTCTACCAGGGGCAGGCTTGGTGCGGCAGCATTCTCGAGATGCTGCGTACTCATGGATACGGCCTGTTCGGATTTGTGGACGTTGCCAAAGACCCACGCCAAGGCTGGAAGTGGGCTGACGCACTGTTTCTGCCGGAGGCCTACCGATGAGCGCCAAAGCTCCTGGCAATGATTTTCCCGGACGCCACCGGGAGATTATTTCGGACCCACTGAACCTGCTGATCCGTCGCAAGCCCGAAGCCGGGTTCACTTCGGGCGATCGGGTCACCCTCCACAACGGCATATCAGTAGCGTATACAGGCTCGAATGCCTACTACGGAGATTTTTCGTCGATCCTCGTGCTCAATCGCGGTGTTCATGAACCGCTGGAGGAATTTGTATTCCAGGAGGTCGTGGCGACCCTGGGGGCGGAACCCCGCATGCTGGAGCTCGGGGCCTACTGGGGTCACTACTCCATGTGGCTCAAGCTGCAGCGACCTCGGGCAGAGGTGATGCTGGTTGAGCCCGAGCCCGCCAATCTGGAAGTCGGCAAGGAAAATTTCCGTCACAACGGCTTTCAGGGCACCTTCACCCAAGGCTTTGTCGGGACGGGGCATTTTGAGGTTGATCCTCAAATGGATCAGGCGCAGTGGCCCTGCCTGGACATCCTTCACGCCGATATTCAGGGCTATGAAATGGAGATGCTGGCATCTGCTCAGCGTGCTATCGAAGAGCGCAGGATCGCCCGGATCTTTGTGTCTACACATTCTCAGGAGTTGCACCGAGACTGCATCGCCTTCCTCGCCAAAAGAGATTACAGAATTGAGGTCGAGGCAGATTTTGATACGGGGACGACATCTTTCGACGGCTTTATCTACGCCTCCAGCCCGGCTATTGCGCCGGTTCTGGAAGGCCTCAAACCCATGCCCCGGGTGCAGATCAATCAGGCGAGCCCTGCACTACTTCTGGAGTATTTGGCGCAGGTTCGCAAGATCCAGCGTCAATGGCGAAACAAGCCGCTCACAACCTCGTGAGCGGCTATATGGCCTGGCAAACGTGACGATCAGCCGCGAATATCGGAGATATTCTCGCGGAACCAGGCGTAAGTCTGGGTCAGGCCTTCTTCCAGGCTGATTTCCGCCTTCCAACCCAGTGATGCGAGCCTGGAAACGTCCATCAGCTTGCGCATGGTGCCATCCGGTTTACTGGCATCAAATCCGAGCTTGCCCTTGAAACCCGTGACGCGGGCCATGGTCTCTGCCAGTTCACGAATGGTGCAGTCGATTCCCGTACCGACATTGATATGCGAGAGCATGCTCTGCGTATTGGCCTTGTAGCTCTGCTCGTCCAGTTCCATGACGTGCACGCTCGCCGCTGCCATGTCATCGACATGCAAAAACTCTCGCATCGGTTTGCCGCTACCCCAGATCACCACTTCTTCAGCCTGCTCCTGGACTGCCTGATGAAACCGGCGCATCAGGGCGGGGATGACATGAGAGTTCTCGGGATGAAAATTATCGTTGGTGCCGTACAGATTGGTGGGCATCACGCTGCGGTAGTCCCGGCCATACTGGCGGTTGAAGCTCTCGCACAATTTGATGCCAGCGATCTTGGCGATGGCATACGGCTCATTGGTGGGCTCCAATGTTCCTGTCAGCAGAGCATCTTCTCGCATGGGCTGCTCAGCATCGCGAGGATAGATGCAGGAGGAGCCGAGAAACAGCAGCCTTTTCACATCGTGCTGATGCGCTGCACCGATGACATTGGCTTCAATTAGCAGATTCTCGTAAATGAACTCTGCGGGATAGGTGTTGTTGGCATGAATGCCGCCCACCTTGGCCGAAGCCAGCACCACATGATCAATCTTGTTCGCTTTGAAAAAATTGAAGACGGCTGCCTGATCTGTCAGGTCCAGTTCTGAGCGTGTTGCCGTGAGAATTCGCTCGTAGCCCAGACTGCTCAAGCGCCTGACGATGGCGCTCCCCACCATGCCGCGATGACCGGCAACAAAAACGACCTGATCGCGATTGTTGCTCACGAGTTGTGTTCCCGAGACACGGAAACTTCATGGCCATGTGCCCTAAGCAGCGCGTGTCGCTGCGCAGTCTTCAAATCTTCTGAAACCATTTCGGCGCACATTTCCTGCACGGTGATGACCGGCTCCCAACCCAATTTCTTCTTGGCCTTGGCGGGGTCACCCAGCAGAGTCTCAACTTCAGCCGGGCGGAAATAGCGCGGGTCTACCCCAACGATTACATCGCCGGCCTTGATCGCAGGCGCTTTGTCACCTTCGACCGACTCTACGATCCCGCGTTCCTGCACACCTGTGCCTTCAAAGCGCAGAGTGATACCCAGTTCTGCTGCCGACCACTGGACAAACTGTCGCACGCTGAACTGAACGCCGGTGGCAATGACGAAGTCTTCAGCTTGCTCCTGTTGCAGCATCATCCACTGCATGCGTACGTAATCCTTGGCATGCCCCCAATCACGAAGCGCATCCAGATTGCCCAGGTACAGATTCTTTTCCAGGCCCTGCGCAATATTGGCCAGGCCTCTAGTAATCTTCCGGGTCACGAAGGTTTCGCCACGGCGCGGCGATTCGTGATTGAACAGAATGCCGTTGCATGCGTACATGCCATAGGCCTCGCGGTAGTTCACCGTGATCCAGTAGGCATACATCTTGGCGACAGCGTAAGGGCTGCGTGGATAGAAAGGGGTGGTTTCAGTCTGCGGCGTTTCCTGCACCAGACCATAAAGCTCGGAGGTGCTTGCCTGATAGAAGCGCGTCTTTTTCTCCATACCGAGAAAGCGTATGGCCTCAAGTAGCCTCAGCGTGCCCATCGCATCAACATCGGCGGTGTACTCAGGCGACTCGAAGCTCACCGCAACATGGCTCTGCGCGCCCAGGTTGTAGACCTCATCCGGCTGAACCTGCTGCAGGATTCTCGTCAGGTTGGAGGAGTCGGTCAGATCACCGTAATGCAGGATAAAGCTCTGATTCTGCGTGTGAGGGTCTTCGTATATGTGGTCCACACGTTGGGTGTTGAACAATGAGGCGCGACGCTTGATGCCGTGCACTTCATACCCTTTTTCGAGAAGAAATTCCGCGAGATAAGAGCCATCTTGTCCGGTCACGCCGGTGATCAATGCTTTTGGCATCTGAATTATTTAACCTTTCTGAAACATGTTGTAGACATTGGCGACACCCGCCAAAACGCGCGAGTATAAATGAGATGTGCTGCGTGAGAGATGGAAAAACTCAAGTGCCGTCCAGGCTCGAACGGAACGGGCGATGTGTAGTCAGACGCGGCGCGTTTCCTCCAGGGCCTCCTCATCGCAAACCAGATGGGGCGCTGCCCTCGCAAAATACCCTGCGTCGGCTGGCTCAATCAGATCAGGCTCGTCAATGAAATTGCGCAAAAAAGTTCGCATGACATGATCGACGCCCTTTGCGTTCACGTTGCGGAAATCAGCATCGTAATAGGCAGATTCGTTGAAATTTCCAGTGATGATCTCGTAAGAAGGAAAGTACTCAACCCAATCTCGTGACTGACAGACGGCCTCCGCCGCAACGCGCAGTACAGACTTGCTGTATGTGTTGGAGACCAATACGTGACGATCTTCAAACGTTGCAATCAATGGAACGGGAGATACGGTAAGAACCACCTTTATGGAAGGCCTGATCTCTTTGAGTCTGTCCAGAAACTTGTGCAGATCGTCAGTCACCTCGGGGGCGTCGAGATTTACAAATTCGTGACGGCTTGCGTCAAAAGTGCCGCCGACGACCCCCGGAGCAATCGGGAATATCTTTCCGTCATGCCGCGATCGCCAGCATTCCGTGAGCCCGAGGGTGAACACCAGAACGTCGCATTCTCGAAAAAGTCGGCGCACCTGAACACGGTGACGGACACGCTCTTCACGCACTTCAGACTTTGATGCAAATCCACCCGGTTGAATCTGGGGTCGCAGTGCATCGACATAGCGCCCGTCCGAAGTTTCCCAAATGCCCTCCCTGGGGGCCGCCGCATCAAAACATTCCTCAACCAGTTGCAACAACTGTCGGACGGTATAGATATTTCCGTACCGTGCGGAAAACACTCCGTATCCTAGGTTTTCTCGATCCGACTCAGCAATGCCAGCCCCATCTTCGGCAACAAAATAATTGAAACCATAGGCTTTCAGTCGGCTGGAAATATGCTGTGCAAAGCAGCTTCCAGCGGTCGCAATACGATCCCCTCTGCTTATTTTGAAGCGGGGAGGGTTAACGGGATCAATTCGAAAACTTTCGACAGAGGAAACGCCACGCCGCCAGAACTGACGGTCAGGAAGATCAGCGTATGGATTGGTCTTCAAATGACTGCCCTCAACCGACTCCGCACATTGCTTACGACATCCGAGTAGTACTCGAACGAAGGCTCGACGCCCTCTGCGTTCTTGTAAATTTCGAACGATCTCTCGATGTACGGTTCGAGCTCAATCAATCTGTAGCGCCCTCCCCTCTTGAACAGAAGCGAACCCTGAACCCCAAGCACGGACGCAATCTCCGGGTAGACCGGAAATACAGCACCATTGACCAAATTGTCGTGTGGCACGATCCCGCACTCAGTGATTGGCAGACCAAATTTCCGAAGCAGCACACGTGCCAATCCCATAAGAACACCAATCTTGGGGTGATTTGCCGTGTGCATAAAAGGACCTCTGCGGCTCCACTGAACAAACTCTTCGCGGATATCCAGTCCGTGCTCGTCAAATTCCTTGAATATCTCGTCCCGAGCGACAGCCCAACAATCGAGATAACCCAACTCCCGGTAAACGCTTTCGCAAAAAAGTTCTGCGGCAGCATGGCGATCCAAACCGGCTCTGTAAGCGGCATAGACGATGGCAGAATGCCAGCCGATCTGCGTGTTCTCTGCCAGCGGCCCTTCCAGAGCGAGCAAGCAGGAATCCGGGTGATAGCCAGAAAACCAAATTTCCGGACATCGCACAAAGTTCGGCAAATCTGAAACCGCTGCAGAGACTGATCTACACAATTCGGTTGGCTCCGTCAGCATACTGGAGCCAACAATTACCTTGTCGTACCCCCTGAGCTTACTGCTGATGGCCTCAAGCTCCTCCTGAGCACGCAGGACGTTCACAGTGGTCACCACCAGTTCGGGGCACAGCAGTTCCAGGCAATTGGACAGGCCAAACCCCTGGCAATTGAACAGAACCAACCATCGCGGACGCCGTCGCGGAGCGCGCTTCTGTTGTGATTTCCCAACAGTCTCGACAAAGCGAGCGGGTGCTTGCATATCAGGCTTGATCATGAAGAAAAAATTAAGATCGACCGACGAAATGGTAACGCTTCCAACTTATCGGGCTGTAAAGAATGCCCATATATCGGCCGGAACATTCCTTCCGTTTGGAGAATGAGCACAAAGGTGGCACGCAAATCGCAAGCATCGCACCAGCAATTGAGCGCCGTTCAGTTATCATTGCGCGCCTTTCAAACAATCGTAAGTCCAAAATCTAAGGAGCTGTCACATCGTGGATATCCCAGGCGAGAGCTGGTACTACAAAATTGAAGTTGAGCCGGAAGTTTTCACTCCCGGTAGGCCTATCGGGACTCTGCCGATCGTCAGGTCCATCCTGCAGAATATCTCGCTTAAAGGACAGCGTGTATTGGATATTGGAGCGCAGGAGTTTGTTGCTCCCATCCTGATTGAGCGCCAGTCTCCCAGCGAGATCGTGGCCTACGACAGGCTGTCACTGACTGACCAGTTCGAGTTCCTGAAGAACATTTATGGCATGCCGACGACGACTTACGTCCACGGCATTCCTCTGCTTGAGCTGCGTAATGAGCTCAGCAAGAAGAACATTGATCCGGTTTTTGACTTCGTCAATTTCACCGGCGTGCTCTATCACATGCTTGATCCCTTGGCCGGAATGGCACTGGCGCGCTCCTTCCTGCGCACCGGCGGCATCATGTTCCTGGAAACCTCGGTTTCTACCCGCGACGACTACGTGGCCGAGTGCAATCACAACGCACAACTTTATCCGGGCTCCAATTATTTCCAGATTTCGCCCAAAGCTCTGGACTACTGGTGCCGCATGCTTCGCATGGAAGTACTTGACGCCGTTTGGTACGGCTCCGAAGGCATTCGTCGCATTTTCATGGTGCTCCGGGCCTGCGATGGTGTCGTTGCCGAGCGACAGGACAAATGGATTCGGAAGAGCTTCCTCGTTGAAGACTTCCGCCCATATGGACTCGACTACGACAAACTCGCCCAAGGCGATAAAGCCGATGTGCCATTCGAGGCGCTCAGTGGCTATGAGCCGCTAGTACGCGTGCCTGCTGCGCCCAACTACGTGGATGTTGACGCAACCGTCCGTGCACGTGGCCAGGCTCGCCGTGATGCCGAGCGAGCGATTCTCAGACTTAGCGACAAGAACTGAGAATGAAGTAATAAAAAGGGGACTCCCTTTCGAGGGAGTCCCCTTTTTTATGCTTGGCAAGCGATGACTGTCAGTCGTCGCTTCTGCAACAGGCCTCAAATACTGTTACTTGCCAGCCTTCTTGGCTGCGGCCTCAGCAGCGCGCTCCTTCTTGCGCTCTTCAACTCTCGCGGCCCGATTTGCCGCGCGTCGCTCTTCAACACGCTCCTGCTTGCGCTTTTCCTTTTCTGCATCAAGGTTGGTCATCGCTACTTCCTGAAATATCTGAATGGGGGTATCGACACGCTCGTCATGACCGCGCCGGGCTTCAAATGCTAAGCGAACAGCGCCGCCTTTAGCAAAGACATCTGGCTTGCAACTATCTCGCCAAGTCCACATTCGTGCCCCCTGCCCGATGTGTCTCGGATACTCCGGCGCTTTTTGCTTTCGCTACCCGAGGTATACCCGACGCCTCCACAGACTGAGATATCTGACGCATCTTGAACCTTCAGCTACTCCTCCATCGCCCATTCATACTTAAGGCGCATAATCCTGCCTAGCCGAACAACTCAACTGACCTAGCCGAACAACTCAACTGACTGAGCGATAGAGATGACCCTTTCAATTTTCCAACGCCGCACACAATGGAAGTTGCTGATTGCGGTAACGGTGACTGCCCTCATCCTGTCAGGCTTTACGCTGCTCACATCCAAGGCTAGCGCCTCGGAAGGGCCGACGTTCTCATGGGACCGTGTGCCTTCGGCCGCCGTGATTACCCTGTTGCGGCCGATGAACGAGAGCGAGATCCAGTTCATTGCCAAGAATTTCTCCTGGGTGGGACTCAAGATGTTGCCCTCACCGGGCAAGAAGGCCGAAGAGTCCATGCGCGACGCAGTATCAGCCCTGAAGAATGCCAACCCCGATATCAAGGTGCTGTTCTACTGGAACACACTGGTGTACACACCTCGGTATCGCACCAAGGTTCCCTTCCAGCTCAGTCAGTGCCGCGACGAATCCAAAGCGGCTGACACCGGAGCAACGCCCTGCGTCAGAGACCGGCGCAAGCGCATTCACTACGACCGATCATCTGCGGACTTCAGGAAATGGTGGGCCGAAACGGCTGCAGAGGCGGTCAAGATCAGCGGGAGCGACGGCGTGATGGCTGACGCAACCGGCAAGCGCTACGACGAGAACGTTCCGGACATGCTGAATCGCCTTCAAGCACTTCTCAAGCCGATGGGCCGCGACTTCATCATCTTCAATGGGGGCAGCGCCGGGTATCCAACCTTGAAAGAGTACAGCGCACTGGATACAACTGATGGCTTCATTTTTGAGCGCTTCGATCAGTTCGAGGTTGTTGGGGCGGATAATCTCAAGGCCGACATGATGGCAGTCGACGCGGCTGGAAAGCGCGGCGACATCGTCTTGTTCAAGACTTGGCCGGGCTTCGAGATCCTCGATTCGGACTATCTTGGCGACAAGAGAAACCGCTCTCCAGCTGCTCTCCAGAAATATCGCGACACCTCAAGCAAGGCACGCAGCGCGATTACCTTTCCACTAGCGTGCTTTCTGGTAGTAGCCCACCCCGGGACCTATTTCGGATATTCGTGGAGCTATCGTGAGCCCGGCGGTGGGACGCTGCTCTACAAGGACGCCGGACTGACTGTAGATTCGGATTGGTACCCGGAACTCCAGCGTCGCCTAGGCGCTCCCAAAGCAGATGCAAAAATTGACGGCTACGTATTCACCCGCAGCTTTGAGTACGCCGATGTTCGTGTTGATCTTGAGGCGCACGAAGCCACAATCGATTGGCGCTGATTACACGCCGATCTGCAGCTCAGCTGTAATTGAACCGCGTGAGGATATCGGCAAGCCGATCATTTAGCTGAGCAATGGTCTCGGGCTTGAGCTTCTTCTTGTGGTCGCCGGGCGCCGCCTGACGAACATGTGCGTGCACATCTTCTACTTCGGGGCGCTTATCCACCGCATTGGCGATCGCCCGAATATCGGCCTGGGCGATATCCATACCGAAGTGCCCGAACAGGTTGCCGATGAACATCTCCTTTTCGAAGATGATGTCTTCATAGCGCTCAATCTTCGCTGTCGTACTGGCGAGTATGTCGTAGCTCTTGAACCAGCCCTTGAGCTTTTCAACTGAGCCCAGAACAAAAGTATCGATATCGGTCTCTTGAATTTTCTGCCGGGCCTTTTGAATCTGAGCACCCGCGGGGCCAGCAGTCGTATGGCTGAACTTCAGAGAAAAAAACTGCGACGTCAGCATGTCGCGGGGGTCGCGAACCAGCAGATAGGTCCGCGTCTGGGGCGTCAAAGGCAGCGTGTAGTTGCGGGGAAACTCACGCCACCCAGAGTACACCGCGCCTGGTCGCTGCAAATAGGCGTCTAAACTCTTTTGTGCCGAAGCATCAAAATCTTCACGCTCAATGACAATGCCATTAGCCCTGAAGTGGCCAACAATATTCAGTGCTGGCATCCCGCACGTCTTGGACGCGCGCACAATGATTGAGTTAAGCAGAGTGCTTCCGGCCTTATACACCCCAAAAGCGAAACCACCCGGGGCTGTGGCGTGTGTTTCCAGTGAAGGAAGCACACAGGTCTTGCCCCCCAGGCTAATCTCGATTTCCGACATTCTTGTCTCCATATGAATTTTTCTGGACTATTTCAGCGGTCCGCTATCGCTATCGCGGTCGCGGCGATCCGATTCAGCTGTCCTGAGTCTCGTATCCGAACAAATCCAGAACACTACGATACCGCGCATTGATTCGCGCGATGGTTTCCGGTTGCAGTTTTTGCTTGTAGTTTCCAGGCCGGACATTTCGGATGTGCGCATCGGGTCGCTCCGCATCAGGCAACACATCAACCCTGTTGAGCGCGGCTTCGAACGAAGCCTCGTTCCATTCCAGACCCAGAAACTCGATCGCTTCCTTAAAAAACGGACGCTTGTCGAAGATGATGTCTTCGTAGCGGTAGATCTTGACGTTCTCGTGAGCGAAATAGGCGAATCCACACAGTTCTTCGGTGAAGCGGCCAATCTCGGACAGTGCGTACTCATCGATACTCGAGGCTGCATGCCGAGACCTTTCGGCTTCGATTTGCTGGGCTGCTGATGTTTCAGCACCAGACATCACCACGTGCGACTTCAGAAAGCTGAAGTATGCAGACACCACGCAATCACGGGGATCACGCGCCAGGGCAATACCCTTGTAATTGAGGTACCGCGACTTGTTGGCAAGCATGAAGCCTGGCACGTAGCGAAAGCCGAAATAAAGATACTTTTCCAGAGTCAGCGGTACAAGATTGTTGTTAACCGTGTACTCGTCATCCGAGATTCCGTGCTTGAACAGCGCATTGCTGATTGAGATTGAGCGGATCTGCGAGCGAGCGGAATAGATCTGGAAGAAATCCTGCAGCATGGTCGAGCCACCCTTGTGCATGCCAATGGCATAAGCGGGTGCCTTGGGCGCGTTTCCACCGCGCTCGGCCATGTGTTCCCTGACGATTCTGACGGCTTCAGGCACTGGCCTGACTCCCTTTCCACGCGCGCTGAATCATCGATACGTCCATCTCGGACAAACGATCAATATTCTGCGCCGCCGCTAGTGCGATTCGCGCCTTTGCCAATCCAAACCGCATGGCTTTCTCGTACTCCCCGCTATTGACCAGATCAACCGCAACGTTGACCAGGTGCTTTCTTGCGGCATTGGCCTTGGCCTCACGAAGACGATGCACATCGAGCATGAAGCATTTGCCGTGAACGATAGTCGCTTCCGGATGCTTCTCGAGGAATCGGATCACATCCAGACGATAGCCGTTGGCGTTTTCGACCTCGCCTCCATAATTGACCAGGCATTCCGACAGATCAAAGCAGCGCTTGGTAAATCGCTCGCCCAGTGTCGGCGAGATGCGTTCGGACATCTTGCGCACCCCCGGATGTATGCTTCGATAATTCATGAACCAGGGAATAACGCAGTCGTAGGCTTGATGACGTGCAATCCGAAGTGTCTCGCGAAGCAGGTGATCCCAGTCATCCAGAAAATCGTAAAAGTCGCTGGTACCAATGCAATACACACTGTTGCCGTTGAAGTGAAGGCTGATGTGTGGACTCATCTTTGACGCGCCGGCATAACGCGGGCCCGCTACCAATGCATTGCTCGCGGTCTTTTCCATGTATTGATTGAGCCTTTCGAGCCAACCGTCGTACAAAGGAAAAGCGTCCGTCTCCATGAGAAGCACCGCGCCAATACTCTTGGCCTGAGGGCGAAGCAGGCGCAGCGTCGTAAAGAATTGCTTGTTGGGCCCGGACTTGAGCCCGTAAGGAAATCGTTCCAGGTCAATTTCCTGTTTCGGATTCTTGATGTAGAACGATTCTTCTACCGTCATTCCGCAATCGAGAAACTCGATCGTCCAGCCTTCTGATGCCAACGCTGAGCGTGAAAACGTATCCTGAATTCGCTCGCGGTCGGCTGTCTCCCAACTCGTGTCCAGCGACAGCAACAATTTGCAATCTCTTTTCCCTGAGGAAGGACAGTAGCGAATCCATGTCAACAGACTCGGAATTTCCATCCGGATCATGGGTACGACAACGGCGTTGACCACATTCATACGTGACAAAATTTTTCAGGTAATAACAATTTTTGGCGAACTGGCACACCAATGCGCAGGTCGTCTCTACAGGGCCGAATACGCCCCGTGCAGCAGACCATTATCCAGATTTGCATGACAGGTGTGAGATAGGACCAACCCGACGGGCTTCTACTTGCACTTCTCGTACCAGTCGTCCCATTCCATTTCGGTGCAGACGTATCCCTGACCCTCAAGGAGCGCACGAATCTTTGCACGGTCCTCAGTGAAATTATGTTCCACAGTGATGAGGCGGATATTCCATTGATCAAACGGAAATGCGCTGAGAATTTCCAGCTCACTCCCTTCTGTATCAATGCTCAGATAATCAATGTCATGCGGGGCATCATATTTCTGCAGCAAATCATGCAGGGAGATGGTCTGCATCCTGACGATATTTTCAGGTTTCGAGGCGTAAGCCGAGCGCTTTTGGCCGTGGCCATCCCGGTTGGCGTACTGGGCCATGGAACCATAAACATCAGCCAGTATGAACTCCACTTCCTCACCGGTCTCGCCTGAAACGCAAGCATCACTGACGTGACAGCTGCGGTTCTTTCTCAAAGCCTCAAGAAATTTCGGGTTAGGCTCGGCACAGATTCCCGACCAGCCGAAGTGCTTCTCGAGCAACCAGGAGTTACTGAGCAGCACACCGTCAGTGGCTCCAAACTCGATGAAGTAGCCATCCTTCTTGTAATTTGACCTTTCGGCTGCCCACAGATCCTGCCCGAGCTGAGACACTGCTTTCTTGGCGAGATCCCCCATTGTTGTCGCGGGACCGGCACTTGCCGGAGCATCGCCGGATTCGGGTTGCGGAGCCTTGAGGATCTGCTGGCGACTCTGGGCAAGAGACAGTTCGCCTCGCAGTAATTCCAATTCAGTCTCGAACACCTTCTGATCCGAGAGCTGCTGCAGTGGTCGCTGTACTGTGGCCTGTCGTTCTGCATAAGCCTCATGCACCAGACTCGCCGACTGCGGCAACAGTCCGAGCCGCGCCATCTCCTTGACTGAGCGCGCGTGGCGCACCATTGCGGCTTCCTGCTCGGAAGCCCCAACAGCTGTCGCCGCGCCAAAATGGCGGGCCGTGCGTGGTTCATCTTTCTTCAGCGCTGACACTCTTCCCAGAGTGTTATGGACACCTGCAATGAGGACCTGCGCGACCAAGCGCGGCGAACATCCCCATTCCAAAGCCTTGCGAATCCACCTTTCTGCAGGCTCCTTCTCCCCTAACTGGGAGTACCCACTCGCAGTAAACAATGCGAGTCGGTCTCGTTCCGGATGATCGGAAAGTTCGTGGTTACCCAGTTCGGCCAGCATCCGCCACTCGCCGAACAGCCAGAGCATTTTTGCGCGCGAAAGCGATATTTCACCGCCAGAAAGCGCGTCCTTTCCACCCAGTGAATGCTCTTTCGACGACAGCACTTCCCTGCCCACCGCGTTCAACATCGGCTCGCTGTCTTCATGCATCTGGGTCACCGGCTCGGCGCGAGCGGCATTCTTGACCTGCGCTTGCTTATGCTGCCTGGCGCGGCTGCGACTTGCCCGGGATTGGCGCTTAGAACGCTTTTTCACGAATCAGGATGTCCTTGATCAGCTCCAACTGCACTTCTGCCTTGACCAGTTCACTGTCCAGCAAATGCTGCCGTGCATTGTTTTCGTGATTCCGTTTCTCCAGCGATTTGACGCGCTGCTGATCTTCGCCTGCAAGTCTGGCGCGCTCCTCTTCTTTGGCGGTAAGCGTATCGATTGTTTTTTGCTGCTCAGCTACGCGCTTCTGCAGATTCTTGTATTCCGCATCGGTTCCACTGAACTTCTCGTCCAAGGCTGCATAGCGCGACGCCTGCTTCTTCAAGTCATCATTCAACGTGTGAATGATCTTCTGGCGAGTCGCCGCAAGGCCGGATTCACGCTCGTGGTCAGCCGCAATCTTGTTCAAACGAGACTCAAACTCTGCCGACTCTGTCTCAAGCTGAGCGACCAACTCTGAATTCCGCTTTTCGAGCGCAGCCAACCGCGGTCGAACGCGCTGTAAATCCTCTTCATGGCGCGCTGCCAGATCCTCTTGGCTCTTGCACTTGTGCAAGGCGTCCTTGAGCTTGGTTTCAAGCTCGGCAGTGCGTCGCTCAAGCGCTGCAACATGGGGGCGAAGACGGCCCAACTCTTCTTCCTGACGTGATAACAGGCCAGCTTGCTGCTCGCTCTTCTGCGTCTCCTGTTCGGACTGTGCTCGCAATTTTCCGAACTGAGACTCAAGCTCAGACTTATGCTGCTCTAATGATGCGAGCTGCGGCCGGATACGATTAAGCTCTTCTTCCTGACGGGCAACCAGTCCTGCCTGACGCTTGCATTTCTGAGCCTCGTCTTCGAGCTGGGCCTGCAATCCGCTGATCACAGCTGATTTCTCGGCAATTTGCTTCTCGGCATTCTCAGCCCGACGTGCTTCCACCGCCACGGCGGCTTCCAACTCGCCAATTCGGCCTTGCTTCTTACCCAGGTTGCGACGCAATTGCACTAACTGTGCACGACCCCGGTCCAGCTTCAGGATCAGAGACTGCCTGGGCAGGTGCGGCCTGACAGGCGCATCAACGACATCAAAGCCGTGCGCATGCAGCACATCAACCGTCTGACTGGCCGGCGCCGCACCTTCATAGAGCGGCTGTGCCGCGGTTTCCAGGACCAGAAAATCAAACCTTTCCAAATCCGCATCACTCAAGCCGCGAAGCACCTCGTGCTCCATGCCCTTGATTTCCAGCACCAGGACATTACTTCTTCCCTCCCTGCGGACCACGCTCTGGAGCAAGGTGTCCAGCCGCAAAGTCCGTACCTTGCACACTTCCCGCAACTTCAGATTTGGAAATTGCTCCAGCAAAGCGCTCGGTTTGAGCAGGCTGCTTTCCACCGGGTTATTGAGCAGATAAAAGTCCTGCTCTGCCTCCGTATCACTCAGTGCTCCTTCCTCTACCCGCACACCATCCAAACCACTGGTGAGCGCTCGCAGGGAAGCCGCAAGCTGAGGGACAGGCTCTATCAGAAGCACATCATCAGCACCCAATTGCAGGTAGTGCTGGGGCTGACGACAGCTTCCTGCGCCGGCGTGTACCACGAAACCAAGCTCAGATCCGCCTAGTGCGGAGAGCTTGTGCAGGGCCAGACTCATGACATTCCTCTCTCGGTCGCCCTAGGTCTGCGCCAGGCGCAAGAGCGAACTGCAATATTGAAAACGGTGCCGGGTGACATCCCGCAAGTTTACATTGGCATGCACAATTCGGTCCGTCCCATAGCGGCCTGCCTGGGCAGGGCGATTATCATGGGTCCATGCGCGCACTGATATTTTCCACTCTCAAGCCCGGCACTGGCCTGGCCGGCATACAACAGACCAATGCGGTCAGCAGCTGGATCAAGCTCGGACTGGAAGTGGCACTGTTTGGCTCGGAAAGCGGCACCGCGGCCCTCGCACAGAAACTGGGCGCCCATCATTTTGCGAACGTCCGGACCAACGAGTACGGCACCCCCCTGCTGAGCGACATGTTCGCCCAAGCGCGCGATCGCTTCGACCAATGCGATCTCTTTATCTACTGCAACGGCGACATCATTCTCACCCCGGCCTTTGTCCAAAGCGCGGAAAAAGCGGCCCAAGAGCACGATCGTTTCCAGATGATTGGCCGCCGCTGGAATCTGGACCTGAGCGAACCCGTGGATTACTCCAGCGACGCCTGGCTGGGGGACATTGAATTCGCAATCCAGCAACGTGCCATCCTCGGCGGAATCGGCGCTCTGGATTACTTTGTTTTTTCACGTGCTGCGTTTCCCGACATGCCCGACATGGCAGTAGGCCGAGCCGGTTGGGATAACTGGATGGTCGGTCAGGCACTAGAACGGGGCATTCCCCTTTTGAACGCAAGCTTCGCTGCGCCGGTGATTCACCAGAACCATGAGTACGGGCACCTGCAGGGCGGACGCTGGCGCGTTTTCTCTGGGCCGGAGGCACTGGCCAACCGGCGCCTGCGCATGGGTACAAAGGCCGGCAATTGCGCCGATGCCGCGATCTGGCCTGCGAAAGAAGAAAGGCCTCTTGTGAGCATTATTTTCGCGAAAGGCCACCCGCCGGCGGGACTGGAACAATTGGGCCAGAAAGAAGACATTGAGGCCATTCCAGTGTCAGTCGGCGCCACAAGCAGGACGGGCGTTGCGACAGTTCAATGCTGGAATGAGGGCCTGAAGCACGCCCAGGGCAAGACCGTCCTGTTTCTGCAAGGCAAGGAAAAGCTGGATGTGAAGGCCCTGTGTCACGCCGCAGAACAGCTTGCCAGTGCAGAGGGTCATTGCGAATGGCTCCTGTGCAACAGTGAGTTTCAAGGCCGCAGAACAGACATCCAGATTCTCGACACAGCCCTCACCGGGCGCGAAGGCATCGGCGGCATTCATCCCTGGCTGGGCAAGGGACTTCTGGATCAGATCCAGCCAGGAAGCACTTTGTTTTCCACTGAATGGCTGCGCCGTTGCGGGCCCTTTGAAACCTCCATGACATCAGGATCATCCCTGCTCGAACGCCTGATGTTTTGCTCGTCAAAAGGAGGCGTGGGGCGCACCAGTCCAGTCGCGCTGTGTCGCTTCGAGGGACCAGAATGGCGATCAGACCGACATACCAGAGCTGATCTCTTGCGTCGTTATCTGAGTTACGGCCATACGCCGGAATACCTGCGAGTGCTGCAGGATCAGCCCCCACCGCAGCCACTGTCCGATGCCGATGCAGACTGAGGCTGGTCGTGGCCCGCCGCCAGTTGCGCCAGACCAAGATTCCGATAATGAAGCAGGTGAACCGGCTCGCTCGAAGTGGCAATGGTCATGCGGTACTGAGCGATGGCAGCTTCGGCATCGCCCGCAGCCAGCAATTGATCGCCGAGCAGAGAGTGAAAAACTGCGGGCTCATGAGCCAAACTGACCGCCATGTTCAGAAAATCCAGCCGCCACGCAACCTGCATATCCAGCGTTCCCCACCACACTGCAGTGAGGAATGTCTGTACGGAAAGGCAGTGGCGGATGTCTGCCAGACTGGCATCGAGCGCTTCACTCAGGTCGCGGCTGGGCAGGCCCATCTCATCAAGGGCCCGAATGGCCGAAATACAAGGCGCGGGCTGGAGCAGCACACTGCGACAGGACAAGCTCAGCAGCGCTGCGGCTCGCTTGCTCGGCATTGGTGTCGCCGGATCGTTCATCACCGACTCCGCACTGAGCGCGCCCATTTCCCAGCGTCCTTGCCGCGAATGTCGGAATGCCTCACTCAGATCAGCCATGAATTTCAGTCGTAGACAGTGGAACAGGTACGCCCGGAGCGCCGCAGCGTGAAGACTCCGAAAGACTATTCTAGTCAGCTCGACAGACGTTGGTCGCAGCTCGGACAGCAGGACCCCTTGGACCCGGTGCGTATCCGCACGATTCAGTTCTTTCGCCATTACACCCGCTTCTCGGGTGGCCACCTGAAAGTGGACAACTATTTTTCCCACGCGCTAGCCCACCCCGGCTACCTGCCCTACATCCATTTTTCGCCCGAAAGTCGTTGGGACCAAGACAATCCCTGGATGAAGCACCGAATGACCGGTCACGTAGTGGCGCGCCCGCTTCGTGCCCCTGACCTGCTCTTTGTGGAGGGTGCAAGTGACTGGCCCCTGGTGCAGGGCCGCCAGCTGCGCGATCGCGACACACCCGTAATCAATCTGCTTCAGCATGTGCGTCATGCCAATCCTGATGACGAACGCTATCGTTACCTGAAGTATCCCGCTATCCGAATTTGTGTCAGCGATGCGGTGAACAAGGCGGTGACGGCTTCGGGGCAGGCTGCTGGCCCGCTCATTACCATTCCGGCGGCCATTGACCTGCCAGAGTCTGTCCTCAGCCGTGCAAATCAGGCCGAGCGAGAATGCGAAGTCTTGATTGTTGCCCCCAAGAATCCAGCCCTGGGCAAGACTCTGGCGGCGCGCATGGAACAGGCTGGCCACGCTTATCGCCTGATCAGCCAATGGCTGCCGCGAGATGAGTTTCTGGCCGCACTAACGCAATCCCGAATGACCCTCTGCCTGCCGAATCCGCATTTTGACGAGGGCTTCTATCTGCCAGCGTTGGAAGCCATGGCATTGGGCTCACTGGTGATTTGCCCCGACGCAGTGGGCAATCAACAGTATTGTCAGCATGAGAAAAACTGCCTAATGCCTGATGCCAATGTCGAGGCCCTTTGCAGTTCGGTTGCGCAAGCCAGAGCCATGCGCCCGCGCAAGTTCAGGGCCATGCTGAAGCAGGCCCAGGCCACAAGTGAAGCGTATTCAATGGCGCACGAGCGCGAACATTTTCACCAAATCCTCAGCAACATCGACGATCTGTGGCAGAACCGGTGATAATTGCTCGAATGAGCGTCGGCCACACCCTACCGACAAACCTTCAAACGACTCCAGCTGAACCGCGCGCACAACTAATGACCGATCCGCAACTGATCGTGACCGGCATCCCGGTGCATGAAAAATTTCTGGCCAGCTTCGAGGCTGCGATGGCTCATCCCGAGCACGCCGGGGCGGCGAAGATGCCTGACAGCGCCAAGCTTGTGGGCTATATCCCGCCGACAGACCAGCAGATTCAGGCGCACTCTGCGGATATTGCAGCCGCACTGTCCGCGCATTCTGACAGTGACAGCCCTCCTGTCTTTCTGCACGATCCGCAGGCACCGTGGGTTTTGCCAGCACTAAAAGATGAGGGCGTACAGCTTCGCGTTGCGGCAGGCTACCTGCCGCCGTGGAAAGCACTTGATTTGTTCTTGGCATCTGGGTCTGAACAAACATCGCCATCCGAGTTGCTGGACTACTGGTGCGATTATCACGAACGCCTCCTGCAGTGGCGGCAGGAGCATGGCGTTGAATGCCTGCTTTTCCGGTTCGATCTGGTCTCCGAAACCTGGCCGGACTGGCTGACCGCCGTCCAGCGCCTTGCCGGCACTCCAGCGACGACGGAGGTGCAGCCACCCCCTCCAGAGCATCAGGAATGCGGTCCGAGATCGGAGCTCTACGCGAGCCTTCTGGATCAGGTTTGCCCCAGGGCGACTGATATTTTTCGTGCACTGGAAGCATGCGCTGACTTGTTCGGCGAGGAACCCGTCTTCCAGATCCCAGTGCCTGACCCGAAGATTGGGCTGCAGACCCTGCTTTCAGAATGGTCAACCTCAGCCGGGTCCAGCAAACAGACATCCGCGCTGCAGGCACAGATCCTGCAACTGACAACCGAGCGTGACCAGCAGGCCGCCGAGCTCAAGAAGCAACTCAGCACCTCCGACCGGAACCTGAAACTTCAGAAAGAAGAGCTGCAGCGTCTGCGCGAAGATACGGAACGCCTCACCGAAGAACTGAACAACACCGATACATCCAGTGCTGATTACGACAGTCAGTTGGTGGGCGATATGCAATCCAGGATGGATGCGGTCAGCTCACGCTGCGAATTGCTGGAACTGCAACTTGGGCAGGTTCAGGACGAACTCGAAATCAGCTTCCAGCGCGGAGTCGAGCAAACCGAACTCCTCGATCAGGCCGTGGTGCTCGCCTGCCGTGCACGGGCCACGATTGATCAGCTTCGCGAACCTGGCGTCGATACGAGCCCCGGTTCAGACGAGAGCGCCCGGGCCTACCGCTTGGAAGCGGTTGAACTGGCAGCCCGCGCCAGTGCATTGAAGGCCGAATCAGAAGAACTCAAGGCACTGGTAGGCGATTACGAGAAGCAACTGCGCCGCGCCATTGACCTCATAGATCGGCAGGGCGACGCACTGAAACGAGAGCGACTCAAAAAGAATCAACTCGCTCAGCAGACTGATGCAGCACCGTGAGCCTGTTGCCTAGGCAGAACCATGCGGCGAAGCAGGCGCTTGAGGTCTGCTTGCCAAAGATAACCGCACGCTGAGAACCACGACATGTCAGATTCCGTAAAAAGCACCATTGATCAGGTCGCCGTGGCCATCGCTGAGAAGCGTTTCGAGGACGCCATTCGCAGTTGCGAAGCGCAGCTTGAGAAAACACCGGGCAATGTTCTGGTGCTCTGCAAACTGGCCGACGCCGCTCTGCGATCCGGAGATGCAAAGCGCTCGACTAAAACGTATGAAAAAGCGATTGAAAAAGATCCCGAATACGGCTGGGCTCACTACGGCCTAGGTGTAGCGCTATCGCGCCAAAGAATGCATGAAGCAGCCTTGAGTCAGTTTGACTTGGCGCGGGCCTGCGCCAAGGGCAAAGTCCCCGACGAGACGCTTGAGCGTGCGATTGGGGCTGAAGAAAAGAAGAAAACCGCGCCGAAACCAGCCAGCAAACAATCGGATAGTTCCAATGAGATCGTGCAGGCGGGATCCAAGTTAATGGCCGCTGGCTGGCTTGCTGAAGCAATCAAGACATTCGAGGAAGCCATCAACAACGGCAAAGCCTCCGCCGCTGTTCATACTCGCCTTGGGGATGCCAAGCTTCGCAGCAAGGATATCCAGGGAGCTCAAACCGCTTACATGGCAGCAATCGATATTGATCCCGATTTCGCTTGGGGTCATTACGGATTGGCCTGCGTCCTAAGTAAACAGCTCAAATGGTCGCAAGCCGACGACGCTTATGCCAAGGCACAGGAATTGGCTCCCGACAATGCCTTGTTTGCTACCAGCAAGGAAGAAGCAAGCAAAACCCGGCTTCTGGAAGAAGCGAATGCACTCATAGAAGCAGGGAAATTTGACGAAGGGATGAGCATGCTGAGGAAGCTGATCGGCATGGACCCTCAGCACGCAGTTGCTCGTGAACGACTTCGCAGCGCAGCGTTTCAGGAGAATGCACAAATCGATTCAGAAGAAGGCGATAACTCTGCGCTTTTCTATCGGCGCGAACTCGATGCATTCAGACAGCACCTGGATACCATTGAGAACGAGCTATCCGAGCACAGTTAGTTTGTCCCCAACCTTCTGAAAGTACTTCTTTACTCTGAATAAAGTCTCACCCTCCAAACATGGCAAATCTCGGGAATCTGACAACTACATGAAGATCATCATTTTCGGCGGCGACGGTTTCTGCGGCTGGCCCACCGCCCTTCACCTGTCCAACCAGGGCCACGACATTCTGATCGTCGATAACCTGTCCAGACGCGCCATAGACCTTGAACTGGAGTGCGCATCACTGACACCCATCCAGCCTATTGGCACACGCCTGAAAGCCTGGAAGGAAGTGAGCGGTCACAGCATCGATTTCGTGCGATTCGATCTTGCCGAAAATTATGCTCGCCTGCTGGACCTGCTGCGCAGCTTTGAGCCCGATGCCGTCGTGCATTTCGCGGAGCAGCGCGCTGCGCCGTATTCCATGAAGAGCTCGTACCACAAGCGCTATACGGTCAGTAACAACGTCAACGCCACCAACAATCTGCTCGCAGCATTGGTAGAGACCGGTCTCGATGCACACCTGGTCCATCTCGGCACTATGGGGGTGTATGGCTACGGCACCGCTGGCATGAAGATTCCAGAGGGCTATCTGAAAATCTCCGTTGATTCGGATGCCGGAGACCGGCAGGACGCTGAAATTCTGTATCCAAGCAACCCCGGCAGCATCTATCACCTGACCAAGACTCAGGACCAGTTGCTGTTCGCCTTCTACTGCAAGAACGACAAGCTTCGAATCACCGATTTGCATCAGGGAATTGTCTGGGGCACACAGACCATCGAAACGCGGATGGATGATCGCCTGATCAACCGGTTCGACTATGACGGTGACTACGGCACGGTGTTGAACCGCTTCCTGGTGCAGGCCGCGGTTGGACATCCCATTACGGTTCACGGAACCGGAGGGCAAACACGTGCTTTCATCAATATTCAGGACACCGTTCGGTGCATCGAGATCGCCTTGCAGAACGCGCCGCAAAAAGGAGATCGGGTCAAGATCTACAACCAGATGACAGAGACCCATCGGGTCCGTGATCTTGCCAAGCTGGTATCCAGGCTGACCAACGCCGAAGTTGCCCTGGTCCCCAACCCGCGCAATGAAGCCGATGAGAATGAACTGCACGTAGTCAACGATAGCTTCCTGTCCGATGGCCTTGAGCCGATCGTGCTCGAAGATGGCTTGCTCGACGAGATCACCGACATCGCCCGGAAGTACGCTCACCTTTGCGATCTGAGCAAGATTCCCTGCGTTTCGGCATGGAACCAGGATCGAGCTGAGCAGATCGGTCAGCCTTCGTCGAATCAGTAATCACGCCACTGACGCAACGTATTCTGCAATGTCTACTGAAGCCGATCCGCAGTCTGCGGCCCAAATGATTCTTGACGGCAGCTTTGATGGCCAGCCCCTGCTGCCGTTTTCGAATACCCCTTTCTGGCGCAAGGTTACGACTGAAGTTCGGCTTCTCGCTCCGAGCCCGGAAGCATGCGAGGCTGCTTTGCGTGGCTGCATGTCATATGCAATGGGACGAAGCCAGGGTGCTGCCAATGCACTAGTCGGTCCGGTCTGCGATACCTTGATTCAGGACGACAACACCTCGGGCATCCTGAGTATCTTGGGCGAGGTCCTGGACACTTTTCCGAAATCCATTCGCGCGCGTTTGCAGATGAGCAAGGCCCTGTTTCGAACCGGCGCATTGGAAGCTGCTCGAGATGAACTAGCGGCGATGCTTCCGGCCCGCGACAGGGAAACTGCTATCACGGTACTGAGACAGGCCCTGAGTTATCGAGCCTGGGACACGGTTGAGGCCCTGCTGGACCTTCCCCTTGTTCAGAGAGAGTCTCAAGGCGAACTGGCTGACTTTATTGCCAGTGCCAATGCCCTGCGCACTCTTGACCGCAGTCGTCGCGCGGGCGACGCTGAGCCTGGCTCGCATGTCATCTGCATCAACCTGGATCGCGATTCGCATCGCATTCGAGGTGCGCGCGCAACTTACGCGGAATTGGGCTGCGCAATTGATCGGCACAGCGGGGTGTTTGGCGCATCGGTACCCGAAGTGCTCTACAAAAGAATCTTTCGCTGGAATTGCGCGACCAATGCCGTTGGTTGCTGTCTGTCGCACGTCGGCGTTTGGGAGAAGGTCGCCAAAGGGCCGGCAGACCATGTGCTGGTCCTGGAAGATGATGGGCTGCCCATGTACGACTTCGATATTGCCGAAGTATCGAGCATCATTCCGGCGGACTATGACTACTGCTTCGTCAATGATCGGGCCAATCCGGACTGGTATCGGCATACGCCCTTGCAGCAGCGATTCGCCCCTTTGGCAGAAGCCCTGCAAAACCTGCCCCCTGAGACACGCGCACCTGGCGCTGATGGCTACATCCTGTCACGACGCGGCGCCGCAAAACTCCTCGAGATCGTGGACAGCCATGGCCTGCTTTTCAGTCTTGACTGGTACCTGATGGCACTTGCGGCTCCAGAAGAAGCCGCCGGTTCCGAGACCCACGTCAGCAGAATATTCGCCAAGATTAGGAAGCCCTTGCCGGCGGACTTGAGGACAAACGCGTACGTGGCAAGCATCCCGCTCGTCAGTCATCAACCGCAGGGCTTCACAGCGCGGGCGCATTTTGCATGAGCACAACAAGCCGCCAGGATTGAGACGCTTTCACTCCGTTCAGACGCCGTCGGCCTTGATGTAGCTCGCACACAGATACTCGACAATCTGCCGGACAATGTCGGGCCTGACGTGTACATGATCTTCTCCAAACGCGGAAAGCCCACCCGACAATGCAATCTCGTAGCTCGGAAAGTAATCCAGGCGGCCGACAAATCTGCGTCGCAGGCGATCAGCGACAATTCTCAGCACCGACTTTGAAAACTGATTGGCCATCACGCAGTCGTCACCCGAAAAGGTAGATTGCAAAGGCACAGGTGAAACCGTCAACAGAACGCGTTTCAGACCTGCAGACAGTGCGGCGTCAATGCCTTTTTCAAGCATCAGGTAACTTTCGCCCACATCGAGACGTTCAAAGCGATAGCGCTTGGGTTCTGCCCTGACCATGGCGGGCAATGGGCCTCGGTTGAGATGTACCTTCTGCTCGGTGTCATACCAGCATTCAGTCATACCCAGGGTCAGAATCAGTACCTCGCTGCCTGGCAGATCTGCATATATCTGATCAATCTCCCGCCGGCGCTCGACCGCCCTAGACCGGGTAACTGCAGATCCTCCGGCAAGTAGCAGGTCAATGCAGTCATCATCAGACCCGGCAAGCGCGCAATCCAAGTCAGCAATGTTCTGGCCGTTTGCGGCCCAGAGCAGCCGCTGTGACATGGCCGCAGGATTGTATTCATTGAGCAAACCATTGGGCCTGAATTTCCATTCCGTCTTTGGCGCCTTGAATCGCATGGCCGGCAGTTCAAAGTCACTAGCCAGAACTTCTTCCACATTGCGTGCAAAACAAGACCCAAGCGTGAACACCCGCCCCCCCCTGGACAGCTGAAAACTCGGATTCAGCGACGGGAACAGTAAGCCACCCCGTGAGCGCTGCTGATCCTGAACACCGGGATAGCGATGCATGGGTTTGATCCGACATGCATTCTGCAGAGCCTTGTCGCCTTCAATTTTCAACTGCAATCTCCTGATTCAATTCGGGACCACACATAACCGTTACAGCAGGCGTCAAACTCTCGTTTTCACAGCGCTTGTAGAGCCAAGCGGTTGTTGACGCGCTCCCATAGCACCATGTCGGCCAGATTGGCATTGCAGACATCGCTGTATAGAGAAACGCCCAATTCCTCCCGAATGCTGGAGAGTCGTTCCAAGAGAGTGCCGTTCCGTTTACCAACATTTGCCTTTACAACGGGCAATTTGATGTCCGGCAAATATTCTCGGGCAATTCGCTCGAGCCAGGACATCGATTCTTCGTAGCGCTCTACCAAGCCAACGAAGCGAAAAGAGTCCACGGCATCCAAAGCTTTTTCAATTTCGGGGAGTTCGCTCCGCCTTGATGCATGAGAGATGCGAAAAGTCTGGAAATTCCTGAAATTCCGACCCTTACTCTTGTGAATGAAATGCTCAACATAGGCCCTGAAGTCCATCTCTTTTGCGAGCCGTGCGCCAAGGGTTTGCGCGTCCTGCTGCCGTTCGAACTCATACGCTGACTTGATTCGATCAATAGGGTGGCGCACGAAAACGATAGGAACTGCATGCAGCTCTTTCAGCGTCCACGGCGCAATCCGGGCCGTGTGCGAAGAGACGGCTTTCAATTCCGGGCGCTGCAGCAGACGACTCATGAATGCCTCCGGCGAAAGCAACTGGTCGCCAGATTCTGCTTCAAATGAGGCCCACTGATCACCGAACAATTGCTTCAGCGCACGATCTACTGATGTGCCGGCATTCTTGAACAAGTGATAGTGAACGAACAGAAACTTCTCACCCGCACCGCTAGCCTGCAGCTCCTTGTCAAACGTGTTTGTCATGTCTGCGATGCAGTCCTTGCATACAAGGTTGCAAACTCAGGGTCACTATGGATGCCCACTTTCTCGAGAGCTTCCTTCATGAGTTCCTGGCCTGCGGTAAAAGAGTACTGATCTCTTGCGAAGATCAATGCCGCCTTCGACATGGCTCCCCAACGTTCTTCGTCTGAATAGATGGACTCGATATGCGATGCCCATTGTGCGGGCGTTTTGGCGATCAAGGCTTCAACACCGTTCCGGATTCCGGTCCCCTCGGCCGCCACGGGCGAAAGCACACTCGGCAAGCCGTTGGCGAGTGCGCCAATCACTTTTCCTTTGATGCCGGCTCCGCTCAGCAAACTCGCAATCAAGACGCGACAGGTGTCATACACTTCTGCCACATCTTCAACGAAGCCCTTTATCACGACGTCATCACCCGCAAGTGCCTCCACCTCAGGGGGAATGTTGCTTCCGTAAATCAGGAAGCGAATACCCGATACTCGCTTTCGCAGAACTGGCATCACTTCCGACACGAAATAGCAAACCGCCTCGACATTTGGCGGATGCCCAAATCCACCCAAGTACGCAACATCACACCGCTCTGAAAAAGAGGGCACTTCCTCTCGCGGATCAACCACCCAGGGACACTTGGCCACCTGGCTCGAGTTTAGGTTGTGACTCATGATTACCGCGTGCTCGACTTCGTTATAGGACAGCACCAAATCAACCTGCCGCATCACTGCCAGTTCGCTTTCACGCGTGTCAGTGGCGTTCTTCATGGCCTGCCTGTCATCGGCAGCTATTGCGGCTCGCATCTCCCTGAGAAAATGAAGGTCGGCGTTATTGAAAACAATCTTCGCCTGCGGCGCATATTTCTTGATGTGTGGTACGACGCGTGACGCTACCGAGTAGCGCGTAACGTAAACCACATCAAACTCTTGGCCCCTGCGTTCCAGAACGTCTTGCAGCCAAGAAAAATACGGACCGTACAGGCACTCAACACCCATGCGTTGCAGCGCCTGCGTGCTCTCTCCAAAGTGCGTCAAAGACTCAACAGCAAACGTAACCTTGAACCCAAGGCTCTGCAGCAGTCGGATTTCCTGCACGGCCGCGTAACTGCCTGCGTCCTTATCAGGCGTGGGAACCTGATGATCGAGCATGAGAACGCGCTTGAATACGTTTCGATCCTTGGCAATATCTGGCTCGCGCCCTTGAATGCCATTCTGGCGATATTCCTTCGCCCACCGCGATCGAAACTTGGGCTCGTTGATTTTCTGATATTTCTTGATACCTGAGCCGGTATCAGTGCCACTGCTGACACCTTCATAATGAATGACCTGAGACAGCGCGGCAAACACAGTCTTGCGACCGGCCTTGCGTACCCGAAAGGCCAAATCGGTGTCTTCATAATAGGCCGGAACAAACTCTTCGTCGAAGCCTCCCAAGGCGACCCAGAGATCGCGCGGAACCATGATCGAGGCTCCGGAAATGTAATCAACCTGTCTCGTGTAGGAATAGCGCGGATCCGACGGATTGCCGTTTCGACCGTAATTCCATGGCGCTCCGTTTCCCCAGACGATACCTCCGGCTTCCTGCAGGCGCCCATCTGGATACAGCAGCTTTGAACCTGTCAGACCAACCCCGTCAAAATTTTCGAATGGCCAGACCAGTTCATCGATCCAGCGGTCACTGACCTCGACATCATTGTTCAGCAACACGATGTATTTACCCTTTGCCCGTCCGGCTCCATCATTGCAGCTGCGAATAAAGCCCTGCGCCTCATCGTGTCGGACGAGCGTTACACCCTTGAGAATCTGGCCGGCACCAAGGGTTTCATCAGTCGATCCATCATCTACCAGGATCACTTCAAAACTGCTCTTATTATTGGCGAGCAAGAGCGAGGCCAGCGCGTTGTAGGTCACCGAAAACTTGTTATGGACCGGCATCACCACCGAAACATCCGGAGACTCAACCACTGGAAATTCCAGGTCGTCAAAATTTGCAGATTTCCCCGCGAATCCTCGCGTCACCTGTTCATGTGCGGCAACCAAGCGCTTCAAGGTGCTTGCCAATGCATCCGTCTTGCTCAGGGACATGGCCTTTTTCAGGCCATTGCGCAGGGATTCGTATCGGAATCCTGCGAGACCACTGATTGTTCCAGCGCCAGCCGCAACACTTGAGGAAAAAGGCACAGTTCCAGTCCGCTTGAGGGACGGCACCACCGCCGCAATCTCGCCAAGTCTGCAAACCGGATCTGCAACGCGTACCGAGAAGGTGTGTGGCATTCCGTCCAACACATCTGATGGCAACGGCAAAGTCACCGCCCCGTCCCCGGCGGGAACTTCCAGACGCTCAAGAATCTTGCGAGTGCCTTCCCATACTTCATATCGAACGGGTCCAACACCGACACCTCGATTTTCAAGCTTCAGCACAATGGAAGTGCCTTGCAAATCGATGCTCTCGCAGCGCTGTGGAGCACTGGACTGAAACGCAATGTCGGAAGGTTTGAGCTGGACTTTGCCTTCTACAACGACATTCAGAATATGCTCTTTCCCGTCAAACAGGCTTTCTGGAAGCGGTATCTGGAATCCGTAGGCACCGTCACCAATTCCGGCTTGCTGCAGGTCTGGTCGAAAGGCGTCAGCTTGCGCGCGAACCAGCACGTCCTTGCCGTCCAACAGTTCGATCATCAGGCGCTTCTCAGACTGCGCCGCATCTTGCGTCCAGCCGCTGGCCTTGATGCCGTCTATTCCATCGAAATGACCGCGAATACTCATGATTAGGTGCCTAGCCTCAAATATTGGTGTTGGGTTTCATGCCGTGGCAGTGCATCTGTCTGGCCTACCGTCGGTACATTTGGCAAATAAGTTTAACCCGCGCAGACAAAGCCAAGCGCGTCGCTACCCGGTACTGGCTTCCCGCAACAAGCCCGCGTCAGGCGCAATAGCGCTGATGCTGATGCCAGTTCCATGCGTCTTCCAGAATCACTTGCAGGGAAGAACGAACTGGTTTCCAGCCGAGTTTGCGCGCGGCGAGTTGATGGCTGGCGACCAGGATAGGCGGGTCACCGGCTCTGGGCGGCGCGTCTACCGCTTCAAGGTCGCGCCCGGTCAGCGCCTCCACAGCCTCAACTACTTCGCGGACGCTAAAGCCCTGCCCATTACCCAGATTGAAAACCTGATGACCTGGTTCGCGCCCGAGCAGGTCGAGGGCACGAATATGAGCATCCACCAGATCCAGTACGTGGACATAGTCGCGTACACAGGTACCGTCCGGGGTCGGATGCGCAGTGCCGAAAATCTGCATCTGCATCGCCTCGCCTCTGGCCCGGCGCAGAAGCCGGGGGATCAGATGTGTTTCGGGTTCGTGCGCTTCTCCGATACGTCCTTGCGGGTCTGCGCCTGCGGCATTGAAGTAACGCAAGGCAATGGAGCGAAGGCCGTAGCTGTGGGCAGCATCGCGCAGAATCCACTCGATCATGAGCTTGGAGCGACCGTAGGGATTGGTCGGCTGCTGAGGATGATCTTCGGTGATGGGGGTGCTCGATGGCTCACCAAAAACAGCTGCGGTGGATGAGAACACCAGCTTGTCGACGTCATGCGCGCGCATGGCCTCGAGCAGGTTCAAGGTGCCGGCCACATTGGCCTGGTAATAGGGATAGGGCTGAGCTACCGACTCCCCAACCAGAGAGCGCGCACCGAAATGCATTACCGCATCGGGCTGCACAGCGGCGATGGCAGCAGATATTGACGCAGGGTCAAGAATCGAGCCTTCAATCAGCTCTCCCCATTGCACAGCCTGCCGATATCCGGTGGAAAGATCATCGAACACCGTGACGCCATGACCTGCTTCGTGAAGTGCCAGGCAAGCGTGAGCGCCAACGTATCCGGCCCCACCGACTACAAATACTTTCATGTTTTATGAGGCTTCAGGTCCGAACGCTGACGGCAATTCTAATGCCAGACGCACCCTTATGAACCATGCAGGCTTCGTGTCTGCATTTGAAACACGCAAAAAACAGGGCGCCCGAAGGCGCCCTGCTCTCTACTGCTTTGCTGTTGCGTGGTGGGCACGCAAAGCGGGATGAGGCCGGATCAGAATCCGCCCATGCCGCCCATGCCGCCCATACCACCCATGCCGCCCATGTCGCCACCACCCATCGGAGGTCCACCGGCATCCTTCTCAGGACGCTCGGCAATCATGGCTTCGGTGGTCAGCAACAGACCGGCAACCGAGGCGGAGTTCTGCAGGGCCATGCGGGTGACCTTGGTCGGATCGATGATGCCGAACTCGATCATGTCGCCATAGGTGCCCTTGGCAGCGTTGTAACCGAAGGAACCCTTGCCCTCAGCAACCTTGGCCAGAACCACACTCGGCTCGTCACCGGAGTTCTTGACGATCTGACGCAGCGGCTCCTGAATGGCGCGCTTAAGGATGTTGATGCCGACCTGCTGGTCTGCATTGGCGCCCTTGAGCTTGTCGAGCACGGCACAGGCGCGAACCAGTGCCACGCCGCCGCCAGCCACGATGCCTTCTTCGACGGCTGCACGAGTGGCGTGCAGGGCGTCTTCGACGCGGGCCTTCTTTTCCTTCATTTCGACTTCGGTCGCAGCACCGACCTTGATCACTGCAACACCACCAGCCAGCTTGGCCAGACGCTCGTGCAGCTTTTCCTTGTCGTAGTCGCTGGTCGCAACGTCGATCTGCGTACGGATTTCCTTGACGCGCTCTTCGATCTTGGTCTTGTCACCGGCACCGTCAACGATGGTGGTGTTTTCCTTGTCGATCTGCACGGTCTTGGCGGTACCGAGGTCGGTCGGCTCAACCTTCTCCAGGCTCAGACCCACGTCATCGGCAATCAGCGTGCCGCCGGTGAGAATGGCGATGTCCTTGAGCATTTCCTTGCGGCGATCGCCAAAGCCAGGAGCCTTGACTGCAGCAACCTTGAGCACGCCGCGCAGATTGTTGACCACGAGGGTGGCCAGCGCTTCGCCTTCAACGTCTTCAGCAATGATCAGCAGCGGACGACCCTGCTTGGCCACATTTTCCAGCACCGGAAGCAGTTCGCGGATGTTGCCGATCTTCTTCTCAGTGATGAGGATCATCGGGTCTTCCAGCTCAACCGTCTGGCTCTGCTGGTTGTTGATGAAGTACGGGGAGAGATAGCCGCGATCAAACTGCATGCCCTCGACCACGTCGAGCTCGTTCTCAAGGCCCTTGCCTTCTTCAACGGTGATGACGCCTTCCTTGCCAACCTTGTCCATCGCGTCAGCAATGATGTCGCCCACGGCGCTGTCAGCATTGGCGGAAACAGTACCGACCTGCGCAACTGCATTGCGGTCCTTGCAAGGCACGGAGATCTTCTTGAGCTCGGCAGCGACGGCGGCAGCGGCCTGGTCGATACCACGCTTGATGTCCATGGGATCAACGCCGGAGGTCACTGCCTTGAGGCCTTCGTTGACGATGGCCTGGGCCAGCACGGTGGCGGTGGTGGTGCCGTCGCCTGCTTCGTCTGAAGTCTTGGAAGCCACTTCCTTGACCAGCTGGGCGCCCATGTTTTCGAACTTGTCTTTCAGCTCAATTTCCTTGGCAACCGAAACACCGTCCTTGGTGACGGTCGGTGCGCCAAAGCTCTTGTCGAGCACAACGTTACGGCCCTTGGGGCCCAGGGTGACCTTGACCGCATTGGCCAGGGTGTTCACACCGTTGACCATGCGCGAACGCGCGTCGTCACCAAACTTTACGTCTTTTGAAGCCATGATTAATTATCCTCTTGAATTCGTTATGGATTGAGAGACGGGCGTCTACTTAGGCAACCACTGCCATGATGTCGTCTTCGCGCAGGACAACCAGATCCTGACCGTCAACCTTGACCTCGGTGCCGGAATACTTGCCGATGAGCACCTTGTCGCCAGCCTTCACGTCGAGGGCGTGAACTTTGCCGTCGTCGGAACGCTTGCCGGGTCCAACCGAGACCACTTCAGCGGTCAAAGGCTTCTCGGCAGCCGAGTCGGGGATGAGAATACCGCTGGCGGTTTTCTTTTCTTCTTCGAGACGCTTGACGATCACGCGATCGTGCAGGGGACGCAGAGCCATACTTTTACTCCTGTTATCAATAACTTGAATTGTTCGCAAAATGCCGGACCAACGCGCGTTCGGGGTCGAGACCTGGCCTCGACCTTCGGCTTGTTAGCACTCTCCTACGAAGGCTGCTAATCATTGGCGACTCTTGATCGTCTTTCAAGGGGCTGGCTCAAATTAATTTTTGCTGCGCCGCCCGAGCCGGTCGCCTGGCCGTTACGACTGGCCGCTGCCCGACACTGTGCAGTCAATCAGTCGCGGCCCGAACCGCTCTGTCGCCCATGTCGTCAATGCAAGACCAAAATGGCCGGATCAAGCGCAGGCATTGATGAAGCAGAGCTCACCGAGGGCCGGACGTGGCCTCCCCCTCTTTCAGGTTCGGCATCCGCCTTCGGCGTGGGCGTGCGTGGGCTTACAGAACGTCCGCTCGCCAAAGCAGGGACAAACCGGCTTGTCCTCGTTTGTCGAAGGAAGATTCATGTTCAGATGAAGGGCTGCGATCTGAACTTCACGCCTTGGAATCTGTTACCTGCTCGAACGCCCGGAGTCGGCGATCGAATCGCTTCAATGCGCAGTTCGCGCCCCGCGATTCGGTCCCCTGAAATTTTTTTGTCAGGATTTTCCTGACCAACACCAAGCCATGAACGGAATCATCGAATAACTAACGCAAGGAACAGTACTCGATAGCACCGGTCTGCTACACGCCATCAGTGCAGGATTGGAACCTGCCCTTTCAGATGCTGCGCACATGTCCGATGAAAAAGCGTTCATCAGCGCTGCACGCTGCACATCATCAACATTCAGAAATTTCGTGCTCATAAGCCGCGCTACGTTGAGGGCAATTTTTGACGACCGCGCATTTCACTGAGGCTTTAACAAACCAAATATCGCGTAAATAAGAATCGAAAAAAACTGCTGTGCATGCTGGAACCATTTGCCAAGGTTCGTCGTTGAGTCATCAAGGGCGCAGGAAGCATTCGAAGATGAAAGAATAATTTCGCATCTATCTGACCCCGTCATTTTGTAAATACTCTTATTGGAGGAAACTCATGAAGAAAGCACTCGCACTCGCCGCTTGCATGACCGTATTTTCTGGCAACAGCATGGCGCAGGCACTCCCCGCACTTCCCGTGATCGGATCACTTCCGGTGCTGGGTGCATTGCCCGCGCTGCCTGCGGTCGGCTCGCTCCCGGTCCTGGGTGCTCTACCTGTCATCGGCGGCGGCAGCGGACTCCCCGCACTGCCAGGTCTGGGTGCATTGCCCGTCCTGGGTGGCGGTGGTCTTCCTGCACTGCCCGGCCTCGGCGCACTGCCCATCCTGGGTGGCGGCGGTCTTCCTGCACTGCCTGGTCTGGGCGGCTTGCCGGGCCTCGGCGGCTTGCCGGTCCTTGGCGCGCTTCCAGGTCTGGGCACACTGCCCGGCACCAGCACCGGTGGCCTTCTTGCGCTTCCGGGCCTGCCCGACACGACGGCTCTGACCGGCAATATTCCCGGCCTCTTGCAGTCACTGACCAGCGCGGGCAGTGCTGCCGGTCTGACAGGACTCGCTACGCTCCCAGACCTCGGTGAGCTGGGCAACGTGACCGCGATTGTTCCCAACACGCTGAGCACGCTGACGGGTATCGCCAGCGGCCCGTTGCCCTTGTCCATCGTTCAGGGGCAGCTGACCCGCGTCAATCGCATCCTGTCCGGCGGCGGCTTGTAACAGCCCAGCGACATCGCTACATCGCGGTAAGAGCGCCCCGATTTATCGGGGCGTTTTTTTTTGCTAGTCGACCAGACCTAGCGCCTGAGCCCGGCTGATGGCAGCGAGCCGGTTACTGACTCCCAGCTTCGCGTAGATATTGCTCAGGTGCCATTTCAAAGTCCCCGGCGTGATGAGCAAGGCATCGGATAACTGCCGATTGCTGGGCCCGGCCTTGAGGCGTACGACGATCTGCAACTCTCGTTCTGTCAGGGGCTCCACCACCTTCTGGCCGAACTCGTCATCATCACTGCCCGCCCCGGGCGATGCTCGGTGCATTGCGATGTCAATCTCGCGCAGGTAGGCCTGACAAGCCTGACTCGGTGGCGCGGCAACACCGCCCGAGGTGTACTCGGCAAGCAGACGGCGCAGGGGCTCACCCTCATCCACCAGCGTGCGAACGTAGCCGCCCTGCATGGCAATACCAACAGCGTCTCCGAGTGTTTCGAAAGCCTCTGATACGGGTGCTTTGGATTGACGCAGCGCGATGGCGCGAAGGAGCAGCAACTCCACCAGCTTTCTTCTCTGCCCCGTGGCTCGAGCATGCTCGAGTGGTCGCACCAGAAGCTCCAGGGCCTCCTGATACTTGCCCTCCGCAATTCCAATGCGCGCCTGAATTCTGCCAGCCTTGTCCTCCAGCGCCTTGGCGAAATTTCCAGCGCCACCCAGGGCCGGATCTTCGTGAAGTATTTCCCACTGTTGGCGTGCCTGCCTGACTTCGCCGCTGCGCAGCAACAGCACAATCCGTTCGGCAGCCAGGGTGATGGCCAGACGCGGCAATTGCCGTCCGCGTCCGAGCACCTCGCCTTCGTGCAGAGTCTCAATGCCCGCATGCACATTGCCACCGATGGCCTGCAAACGGGCCAGTGTGACAAAGCCAATGATCATCGGATCAGCAGACGACTGCTCCACCAGGGCGGTAAGACCCTCTTCAAGAGCATCACGAACTTCGTCCAGCTGATTGAACTCGTAGAGCAAGCCTGCGCGCATGGCGTGCAGCATCATTGTGGCGGGCGCGCGTTTGTCCAGATGTGGCCGCAACTCGGCAAGACCGTGATCACATTCGTACAGGGCCTGACGACACTGGCCCTGTTTGATAAGCACCGATGCGGTCAGCATGCTTGCCCAGGCCAGGACGTAATGATCCTGACACTGGCGTGCGAGCGTTTGCCCCTGCCTTCCATGGCGTTCGGCAAGCTCGAACCTGCCCAAGGTTTTTTGCGAGAAAGCCAGACAGCTATTGGCTACAGAGCGCTCAAACTCGCCGCCTTGCGGCCAGCGCCTGAGCCAATTGCTGCTTCGCGCGATGCTGGTCACGGCGCGATCACGCAGCGCGGCTTCGGCACAACGTTGCAGCTCGATCGCCTGCTCCAGACGTTCCTGCCACTGCGCGTCCACGGTCCCGGCCGACTCCTGAATTTCCAACTCCAGTTCATTACGAATCGATTCGGCTTCTTCGTAACGCTGCAGGAAATTCAGCGACCAGGCCTGCTTCAGTCGTATCTCCGGAAACTGCGCCAACTCTTCTTTCGGCAGTTTGTTGATCCAGTAGAGATAGGTCACATGGCGACCATATCGCTGCACCATTGCAGCAGCATGCTCACTGATCAGTGCCGCAGCGCCAGCCAGATCATTCGAGTCCAGGCAGACCTCGATGGCCTTGTCGATCTGCTCGGCTTTCAGCAACCAGCGCAAAGCGCGCGTGCGGTAACGCTCAATCTCCTTTGCGCTGAGTCGCATCAGACGCGCGAGAAGGAAATCGCGCATCAGCGGATGAAGGACGTACACCGTCTCACTGTCCGAGGTGCAGCGAATGGGCAAAGCACTGCGATGAATCTCGTCGAGAATCTCTGCGGTATCGTCGAAGCCGGTGACCGCGCGTGCACTGCGCACGGTGAACTGGCGCAGCAGTGACACGCGCTGGAGAAACTGATTCATGCGCGGCGACTGCTGTGCAACCAGATTGTCGTTAAGGTAATCCGTCAGTGATTGCGGCCCAAGACCGAGGCCGCTGACAAACTGGTCCTGTGAACGCGTATCGCCCTGCATTGTCAGGGCAACCAGTCGCACGGCCGCTGGCCAGCCCTGCGTGCGATCCTGCAGGACTGATATCAGCTCCTCGCGTGGTCGAATTCCATGCTGCTCCAGCAGGCTTGATATCTCGGCTTTGTTGAGCGCGAGCTGTGTGTCGGCATAGCGGATGAGCCGGCCTTCCAGCAATGCCTTGCTCACTGCCAGATGCACCGGCGCGCGACCGCACAACACCAGCACAACCCGAGCAGGTTGATAGCGCAACAGCAAGCGCAACATGGATTCGGCGGGGCCATCCAGCAACTCATGCACGTCATCCACAAACAGCGCCGCACGCGGAGAAAGGGCAGTCAATTCTGCATACAGCGCCTTGATCACCGCTTCCCAGCCCTGACTGCCGTAACGATCGATCAGACTTTCAGGACTTTGCGAATGAGCGTGCTCCAGAGACTGCGCGAAGTCGAGTAGCAACTTGCTGCCTTCGCGGTCATCACCACTGGCGGTCAACCAGACAACGCGCGCGCCATCGTTCTCGAAATGACTGCGCCATTGCGACAGCAGCGTCGACTTGCCATATCCGGCAGGCGCCGAAACCGACACGATCTGCCGACTCTGCTCCCATATTTCTTCTGGAAGCAGCAAACGTTTCCTGGGCAGCTCCCAGGATTTTCTGTACAGCGCTGGGGCGTGATGGCTGGGCACGTCAGGCTTGAAATTCGTCTCAAATTAAAGGCGCGAGGCCAGTCTGGCAGACCCCTCTCACGAATCTGCGATGAGTCGGAGTATGTGCGTCTGACCCCGGTTGGGGAACCCTTACCAATGGCAGGGTTGCGGCAGGAAGCAAGCCCCTAAGCTCAAATCTGATGGCCAGCACCGCTCCCGGAATTGCTCCTGCGGAGATTACGGACGCGCCACATATCGCTGAACCCCTATTGCGAGGAGACCTCATGCAAAGCACGCAACAATCCACCGTTACGCCGACCCCACAGAACGGTGCCTCACCCATCCCTGACCACGTTTCGTCCATCCCGCTGGAAGACATCGATGTCAGCAACCCCGAGATGCATCGCGATAATGTGATGTGGGACTACTTCGCGCGACTGCGAGACGAAGACCCGGTCCACTACTGCCGCGACAGCCTGTTCGGTCCATTCTGGTCGGTCACCCGATTCGCCGACATCATGGAAGTAGAGACGCATCCCGACCTGTACACGTCGGACACCTATGGCGGCGGCATCACCATCATGGACAACAACTCGGCAGCGAGCATGCCGATGTTCATCTCCATGGATCCACCCATCCACGACGAGCAGCGCAAGATCGTCAGCCCCATCGTGGCACCGGACAACCTGGCCAAGCTCGAGGGCCTGATCCGAGAACGCACAGCGGACGTGCTCGACCACCTGCCCGTCAACGAGCCCTTCGACTGGGTGAAGAAAGTCTCCATCGACCTGACCACCAAGATGCTGGCCACGCTGTTTGATTTTCCCTGGGAAGAGCGCCACATGCTGACGCACTGGTCGGATCTGGCCACGACCATTCCCGGTGCCGGCATCATCGACAGCGAAGAAGAGCGCGTTGAAGAGATCAAGGGCATGGCGGTGTACATGACCAAGATGTGGAATCAGCGCGTGAACTCGCCGCCCGGTAACGATGTGCTGTCCATGCTGGCGCATTCGGACAAGACCCGGAACATGACGCAGGAAGAACTGCTGGGCAATTGCTTCCTGCTCATCGTGGGCGGTAACGACACCACTCGCAATTCAATGACCGGCGGACTGCTGGCACTGAATGAACATCCGGGTGAATACGCCAAGCTCTGCGAAAACCCTGGCCTGATCCCTTCCCTCGTGCCCGAAATCATTCGCTGGCAGACGCCGCTTGCACACATGCGTCGTGATGCCATCGTCGATACCGAACTGGGCGGAAAGAAAATCAAGAAGGGTGAGAAAGTGGTGATGTGGTACGTCTCCGGCAATCGGGATGAACGCGCCATTGAGCGCCCCAACGAGTTCCTCATCGATCGCAAGCGCCCGCGTCACCACCTGTCATTTGGTTTCGGCGTTCACCGATGCGTGGGCAATCGTCTTGCCGAAATGCAGCTGCGCATCCTCTGGGAAGAATTGCTCAAGCGATGGCCGCGTCCAGGTCAGATTGAAGTGGTGGGGCAGCCCAAGCGAATCCTGTCCTGCTTTGTGAAGGGATTTGAAGCCCTGCCTGTACGCATCAACGCCTGAGGACATCACCACATGCCAAAAGTAACGTTCATTGATTTTTCCGGTACCGCGCACGAAGTTCAGGCCAGCGAGGGTTCTTCACTGATGGAAACTGCGCTGGATCATGGCGTTCCCGGTATCGATGGTGACTGTGGCGGCGAAGCGGCCTGCGGCACTTGCCACTTGTTTGTCGAAGCGCCCTGGAGCGAGAAGCTTCCGGGGATCGAGCCATCGGAAGAAACCATGCTTAACATCATCGACGACCGGGCCACCACTTCACGCCTGAGTTGCCAGTTGCGCGTCAGCGCAGAATTGGAAGGACTGGTCGTGCGCCTGCCTGAAAGTCAGCACTGAGGCTCTCGTGGATATCAAGACCTTTGACACCCAGACGCAGTGCCGGCTCGCTTACGAGTTCTGGACCAGCCTCTGGACCGGCGTCACGCTGGCCTGCGTGCGTTCGCACGGTCAGGACAGCATCACCGAACTGGAATTCCGCAGCTTGCGCAGACATCACCGCAAGCACTTCCTTCCGGGCATGGAAAAGCTGGAGCTTGGTAACGAGCCGACCGACGCGGTGCGGTGCGGCAAATATCACTATTTTTCCAATACGCTCGGCGGGCTGCCGATGGAGTACGTGGAAGAGACGCCGAACAAGGTCTGGGTGCGCTATCGCCCACCCTTCTGGATTGGTGATGGCGTGACACAACCCTCGGCAGGACCTGCAGCGCTGGGATCGGATTTCGGCCGGGCCGCTTTTCGCGGCTGGCATTCGCACAACGGCGCCATGATCGGCAATCCACGGCTGGCCTTTGTGCAGACCCAGAACCTGACCGACGGCGACCCATGGGATGCCGGATATTTCTGCGAGTTCGACCGTGATCTGGAGCCGGAAGAAACCTATCAGCGCCGCCCCGGAGAATGGGGACCGGAGTTTGATCCTGCCCGTGCACCGGCCTTGCCTCACGCAAGCTGGCCACAGGAGCGAAAGCTGCGCGCCCTGCGCAATTACGCTGTTGATCACACCGCCACCCGATTCACGATCCTGTCCGAGATTCTCGGTCTGCAAGCAGCAGCCGCAGTGGTGGAACATGCCTTTCGCATGGTGCTGGCGCAGCGCTGGCTGGAACTGCCTGCCGCGCTCGGCATCGAGCATATCGATACGCCGTTGAAAGCAGCGCATTACATGGCCACCACACGCGGCCTTCTCAACGAGGAAGCTGAGATCATCGAGAACACAGGGGAAGTGCGGGTTCGATTTTCCACCTCTCGCATGTGGCGCGACGAACCCATCGCGCTGCCCGAGATTGACCAGGCCATCGTTCGCGCCTGGTCCGGCGTTCTTCCAATGCACTCGCCAGGCCTTCGGTGTCATGCAAGCCAGCTGCTGTCCATGGGAGACAGCTGCGATGAATGGGCATTTGATGCGAGGGGCACGCCATGAGTAGTTCGACCACCATCCAGATTCAAGCGATGCCCGAAGACAGCGTCGTGCGTCACAACATCGCCAACGACCTGTGGCTGTCCTTCTGCTCCGGCCTGACCCTGTCCTGCCTGCGCACACACGGACAGGATGCCATCGGCGAACTGGAATTCCTCAGCTTGCGCCGCCACCAGCACAAGCACTTTGTCGACGGCATGCGGAAACTGGGGCTGGAGCGTGAACCCACCGACGCATTACGCTGCGCCAAGTATCACTATTTTTCCAACTCGCTCGGCGGCCGGCGCATGCAGTACGTCGAAGAGACGCCAAACAAGGTCTGGATTCGCTACCACCCACCTTTCTGGATCTGTGACGGCACCGACGCCCCGATGGCGTCGATTGCGGCACTGGGCCCGCAGATCGGCCGGGGTGCGTTTCGAGCGTGGCATGCGCATAACGGCGCGATGCTGGGCAATCCAAGGCTCGCATTCGTGCAGACACAGAGCCAATGTGAAGGCGACCCTTGGGAAGCCGGCTACTTCATCGAGTACCCGGAGCCACTGGAACCTGAATTGGTCTATCAACGCCGGCCGGGCGAATTCTCGCCGCCGTTCGATGCAGAAAAAGCACCTCGTCTGCCGCACGAAGATTGGCCGGAAGCACGCAAGGCAGGTGCACTGAAGAATTTCGCGATCGGTCATACCGCTTCACGACTGGCAAGCCTGGCCGCCATGTTCGGTACTGTCGGCGCAGCAGCGATTACCGAACACGCTTTCAGAACCGTGCTTGCTGCTCGATGGCAATGGCTGCCTGCAAAACTCGGCCTTGAACGCGCACAAACACCGCGCGACGCTGCGATCTACTACGCGCAGACTGCGGCCTTGATCGGTGACGAAGTGGAAGTAGAGGTCAAAGGCGACGAGGCGGTGGTCTACCAGAGCAGCAACCGGCTCTGGCGCGGTGAGGACCCTGCCTTGTTCGAGATTGATGACGCGATTGCACGCGCCTGGTCAGCGACCCTGCCGCTTCAGGCCTGGGGCCTGCGTTGCAGCCTGGACCGATCACTGTCGCGCGGTGACGCGATCAGCCAGTGGCGCTTCTATAAGGCTTGAAGAAACGGGAATCCATCAGACGATGGATTCCCGTTCTACTCAGGATTGTTCCGCGGGGTTGCCCAGGAATTCCAGTATCTGGGCAGCGAACCATTCCGGCTGCTCGTACTGCGGGAAATGCCCCATTCCGGGCTTTTCGACCAGCTTCAGACCACCCTTGAAGCGCTTTTCCTGTTTGGTAAACATGTCAGGGCCGATGCAGCCGTCGTCACTGCCGAAAATGACCATTGCCGGGACCGTCTGTGCACGAAAAGCGATGCGTGCCTTTCTGGGATCGGCAATCGTGGCAGGAAGTGCGCGGTAATAAGCCAGTGCGGCCTTGAGTCGCGCAGGGTCCCTGAAGCCTTCCAGCAGCGGCGCCAATTCCTCTTCGCTGAAATCGTAGCCGGGCGACCAGCGCTTGAAGATCACTTCCCGGAGCCACGCAAAATCATCCTTGGGAATCCGCTTTTCCGCCCACAACGGTGCCTGGAAGCGGAAGATGTAATGCGAGCGCTTGATCTGGGCGGGAGTCAGGGAAAGAAAAAACCGCCTCATCTGAGGTACTGCGCACAGCACGATTTTCTCTATTCGGTCCGGTCGCAGATTGGCAGCGTATTGCGTTGCGATCGAACCCCAGTCGTGACCCACCACGCGCGCCTTTTCACCACCGCCAAAGTGCTCGATCAACGCCAGTACATCACGCCCAAGTGCCGGGATGGAATAGTCACCGTCACTCGCCAAGGGACTTGGAGCATATCCGCGCATGAACGGCGCAACCGCGTGATAACCCGCGGCGGCGAGTGAAGCCATGACCTTCTGATAGCCGTAAGCCGTATCCGGAAAACCGTGCAACAGCAGGACCAGTGGCCCTTCCCCAGCTTCAAGATAGGCAAAGTCCAAGCCGTTCGCACGGATGGTTTTCACGGCAAGCTGACTCATAAGTTACGTCTCTGCTTATTGTTTTTCGTATTGCCTGCGCTTTGCGCCCGTGCGCAGTCGAAGGCTGTTCAGCCGGATGAATCCTTCCGCATCCTTCTGGTTGTAGGCACCGCCATCGTCTTCAAATGTCGCCACATCCGCATCAAACAGGGAATCGGGTGAACGCCGGCCGGCGTTGTAGACACCACCCTTGTACAGCTTGAGGCGCACGTCACCGTTCACGTACTGCTGAGACTCATCGATCATGGCCTGCAGCATCTTGCGTTCCGGACTCCACCAGTAACCGTTATAGATCAGGCTGGCATAGCGCGGCATGAGTTCGTCCTTGAGATGCGCGGCTTCGCGATCCAGAGTCAGGGACTCCAGAGAACGGTGTGCACGCAACATGATGGTGCCGCCCGGGGTCTCGTAGCAGCCGCGCGACTTCATGCCCACGTAGCGGTTCTCGACGATATCCAGACGTCCGATGCCATGGCGGCCGCCAACCTCATTGAGCGCCGCAAGGATTTCGTAAGGCGACATGGCCTTGCCATCCAGCGCCACCGGGTCACCATTCTTGTAGCTGATGGTGATCAGTTGTGGCTCATCGGGCGCATCTTCAGGGTTGGTGGTCCAGCGCCAAATATCGTCCGGTGGGTTCCACCACGGATCTTCCAAGCCGCCGCCTTCGTAGCTGATATGCAGCGCATTGGCATCCATTGAATACGGTGAGCCGCCACCTTTCTTCTTCTCGATGGGAATGTTGTGCTCGGCCGCGTAGGCCAGCAGCTTCTCGCGGGAGTTGAGATCCCACTCGCGCCAGGGCGCGATGATCTTGATGTCCGGCTGCAGCGCGTAGGCACCCAGTTCGAAACGAACCTGATCGTTGCCCTTGCCGGTGGCGCCGTGCGAGATGCTGTCTGCGCCGGTTTCCCGGGCAATTTCAATCAAGCGCTTTGAAATCAGCGGTCTGGCGATGGACGTGCCGAGCAGATACTCGCCTTCATAAATGGCATTGGCACGAAACATCGGGAACACGAAGTCCCGCGCAAACTCTTCGCGCAGGTCGTCAATGAAGATCTGCTTGACCCCGAACTGCTCGGCTTTAGGCCGGACATGGTCCAATTCCTCGCCCTGCCCAAGGTCAGCGGTGAAGGTCACAACCTCGCAGTTATGGTGATCCTGCAACCACTTGAGAATGACGGAGGTATCTAGGCCACCGGAATAGGCCAGAACGACTTTACGGGCTTTGCTCATAGGGGGAATGACATCGGGTCTGAGTATTTTTTGGCCCGTTTGCAGGCCTGCAAACGGGTGACAGGCGGCAGATTATAAGGACGCTTGGGCTCCTGTGCCGCTATAGTGCCGCCCCCATGGAGACCCCAGACCCATCTTCGCCACCCAAAGTCGGCCATCGATTCCGTGGCTTTCTTCCGGTTGTTGTAGACGTCGAGACCGGCGGATTCAACAGCGCAACCGATGCTTTGCTCGAAGTCGCAGCGGTCATCCTGGGTGTGGACGAAAACGGCATGCTGGTCCGGCGCAACACGGTGTTCTGCCATGTGGAGCCATTTCCGGGCGCCAATCTGGAAAAGGCGTCCATGGAGGTCAACGGCATCAAGGTGGACAACCCCCTGCGGCTGGCAAAGAAAGAACAGGAAGCCCTGGCGCACATCTTCAAACCCATCCGGCAGGCCATTTCTGAAAATGGCTGCACCCGGGCGGTTCTGGTCGGCCACAACGCGCATTTTGACCTCGGTTTTCTCAACGCCGCGGTCGCGCGTACAGGCATCAAGCGCAACCCCTTCCACCCCTTCTCCTGCTTCGACACCGTCACCTTGGCGGGCAGTCTGCTTGGCCAGACGGTGCTGGCACGGGCCGCACAAGCCGCCGGCCTGCCTTACGACACTAAGGAAGCGCACTCGGCCATTTACGACGCCGAGATTACGGCCGATCTCTACTGTCTGCTGATCAATCGCATCAAACCCTTGTTTGATGCCTTGCCGGTTTCGCCAACGCCTTCCCAGTAAGCGCCTGGCTCAAGTCTGGGCCGACGTGGTCGTAGCAACGACCATCATCCAGCGCTCACGATCTCCCACCCGATAGTCCTTCTTGCGCACAACCTTAAGGCCAGCAGCCTCAAGCAGAACATCGTAGGGATGCGAAAACGACATCTCGCTGCCATAGATTTGTGATTTGGGTGACGCTTTCTGGTCGTGATCCAGGCCCAGTGGCTCCACCAAGGCCACCAGGGAGGGCCCAAGGTGTGTCTGGATATGAGAGAACATTTCCTGCAGCTGGGCTGGCGTGAAGTATTCCAGAACACCGCCATTGGTCAGAAACACGGTCCCGGGCTGTCCATGGGCCTTGAGCCACTCAATGGCATCCGAATGCTGGAAATCCAGTGCCGGGTTCTGGATGCTGGCCCTGGCGATGTCCAAGAGCTGCGCACTCAGGTCAACTCCCGTGCCCTGCTGGAATCCAGCTTCATTGACGCAGTACTCCAGTGTCTCGCCCCGGCCACAGCCAAACTCCACCAATCGGGTCGCGCCGGCCGACGCCGCCTCCTCACGCAACCACACCGCAATCTCGGCATGGTGTTTCAGGAAATCGGTTTCGAACCGGTCTGCGTAGTGCTGATGCAGTGAAGCGCCTTCCCCGGCTTCCCAGAACTTCTTGTGAACCGGCTGCAACAACTCCAGCTGGTGATTGCGTCTGGCATAGGCACCCAATGCCGCCAGCATCCAGCGATCCTGTCGTGACAAATCCGCAAAATCGTCGAAGCGGGCCGCTTGCAGCTCGGCCATTCGCTGCGGACGCAGACAGCGCAGGAGCGAGCCCAAAAGCAGGATCACGGCGGCCTTCAGGCGCGAAGCCGGCACACCGAAGGGATACCAGTCGCCGCCATCATTAAGCACTTTCTCGGATGTCTGCGGTTGATTCATCTTGCGCACCTGTGGACGAAGCGGATTCGGCTCTCAATCAAGGCATGTTATCGGCACAACACCATTCTTCATATCTTCGCCGCAGCGCGAGACGGTGGAACGCGCGCGACAAGCGCCCGGCCTGTCATCGAACTTTCATGCTTGCTTAACATCACTCACACGGGCTTTTCATAGATTTTCGTGCGTCCAATAAGGGGCGAATAACGGAAGTCACCATGTCCGCAGTCATCGATACGCTCATTACCCGTAATGGCGTTATTTGCAGCGAACCGGAAAAATCACAGCGGCCTCGCTTCGAAGTCAGCGTGGCCGAAACACAGAGTGAAGTACTGGAGTCACAGCGTCTCCGATACGAAATTTTTGCAGGCGAGCTTGGCGCCGAGATTGATGGCGACATCGACTGCGACGAATACGATCCCTGGTGCCGCCACCTGCTCGTGCGCGAAACCGCGACCGGTCGCCTGGTCGCCTGCACCCGCATGCTGGCGGATTCCGACGCGCCCAATGCGGGTGGGTTCTATTCTTCCGGCGAATTCGACCTAGCCATGCTCGACGCACTGCCTGGCCGGGTGATGGAGATCGGCCGCACCTGCGTCCACGGCGACTATCGAAATGGGGCAGTCATCGCCACCCTGTGGCAGGGCATTGCCTCGCATGTCACGGCCTATGGATTTGACTACCTGTTTGGCTGCGCGAGCATCAGTCTTGAGGATGGCGGCGCGCAGGCCCACGCCATACTCCAGCAGGTCCGGGCGCGTCACCTGGCACCGAGCTATCAGCGTGTGCGGCCCTACTACCCACTGCCCGCAGTGGACGCACGACCGGAGAAATGGAATGCCGACCAGAACAGTAGTTCTGGCCGTGTACGCATGCCGCCCCTGCTCAAGGCCTACATGAGCCTGGGTGCCAAGGCCTGCGGCGAAGCCTATTGGGACCAGCAGTTCAATTGTGCCGACGTGTTCATGCTGCTCAATGTGAGTGAACTCAATCCGCGCTATACGCGCCACTTCATGCAACGTTCAACAGCGTCCAGCAAGGCCGTCAGCATTCAGGCCTGATGTGACGACCATCACCGAATCCGAGCGACCAACCGGGGCCAGCACCGGGCTGACCGGCCTTGTCCGGCTGTGGCTGCGCGCCTGCGCGCTGATTCCGCTTCTGGCCTACGGCCTGCTGCTGTGTCTGCTGGTCGGTCTGGATGCAGGCGGCTACCTGCGCCGTGAAGCCCTTGCGGCGCACTGGTCCAGACTGCTCATTGCCTTGCTCGGCATCCGGGTGCGATTTGTCGGCAGCGTGCCTGACCAGCCGGTGCTGATCGTGGCCAATCACGTCTCGTGGCTGGATATCCCGGTCATCCAGACACATTTGCCCTGCCGTTTTGTCTCCAAATCTGAAGTCCGCGATTGGCCGATTGCCGGCTGGTTCGCACAGGCGGCTGGCACCTTCTACATCCGCCGCGGCAAGGGCGGCTCACGCCCTTTGCTCAATCGACTGATTCCGCATTTGCAGGATCGCGGCGTGGTTACAATTTTTCCCGAAGGTACCACCAGCGACGGGACTCAGGTCCTGCCCTTTCACTCTCGCTTGTTTGCGGCTGCCATCGAGTCGGGCTGCCAGGTGACTCCCGTGTCGATCCAGTACGACCCCGGATGTGACGGACAGGCGCTGGCGCCCTTTATCGGCGACGACAATCTGGTTGCGCACTTGTTCAGGGTGCTACGCGACCCCGGCATGGACGTCAGCATCATGACCTCCACCCCTTTGGACTCTGAAGGAAAAACTCGCGCCCAGTTGGCCGAGGCATCACGGCAGGAGATTCGCCAGAAGCTGGGCACGGGCTGATTCCAGAGGGACAGGCGCGTAAACTAGGCGCATGAGCACTCCCCCGAACAGACCCGCGCCCGTCGTGGCCGGCGTGAAGTTGCGCGGCGCCGAAAAAATGGCGCGCATCCCCGTCAAATTCGAAGCCACGAGCGTGATGCCGCGCAAACCCAAGTGGATTCGCACCCGCCTGGGCAATGCAACAGAGGTTGAGCGCATCAAGAAAACCCTGCGCGAGCAGGATTTGCATACGGTTTGCGAAGAAGCCAGTTGCCCGAACCTGTCTGAATGCTTCAGCAAGGGCACCGCCACTTTCATGATCATGGGCGACATCTGCACGCGGCGTTGCCCGTTCTGCGATGTGGCGCACGGGCGACCCAATTCGCTGGATGAAAACGAGCCGGCCAAACTGGCCAAGACCATTGCGGCGATGAAGCTCAAGTACGTGGTCATCACCAGCGTTGATCGCGACGACCTCAAGGACGGCGGCGCTGCCCATTTTGCGGCCTGCATTCGCGAGAGCCGCATCGCCAGCCCGCAGTTGAAGATTGAAGTGCTGGTGCCGGACTTCCGCGGTCGCATGGACCCTGCGCTGGCCATCTTCAAGGACACTCCGCCGGATGTGTTCAATCACAATCTGGAAACGGTGCCCCGGCTCTACAAGCGTGCACGCCCCGGTTCTGACTACCAGTGGAGTCTGGATCTGCTGGCGCGCTTCAAATCACTGCATTCAGGCGTTCCGACCAAATCCGGCCTGATGCTGGGGCTGGGCGAAACCTCGGAAGAAATCGAGCAGGTGATGCAGGATCTGCGTGCCCATCAGGTCGACATGCTGACCCTGGGACAGTATCTGCAGCCCTCGAAGAATCACCTCCCGGTCGAAGCCTTCATTCATCCGGATGAATTTGACCGCCTGAGAGTTGTGGGCGAGAAAATGGGGTTTGCGCACGTGGCCAGCGGGCCGATGGTGCGCTCCAGCTACCACGCCGATCAGCAGGCCGACGACATTCTCGCTTCTGCAGTCTGAGCCTGCTGCGCTAACGGACCAGTTCCACCCGCAGATCACGCTCATCGGCTCGGCCGCGCTCATCAACGGCACGAATTGAGTATTGACCCGGCTGGCTCGGCACCCAGCCCAGAGCCACACCCGGCGCCGAGCGGCCGACAAAAGCTTCATCCACAAACCAGTAGATGTGGCGGACATCGCCCTGCGCATGAGCCTTCAAAGTCAGGACTTGCTCGCCGAGCCTGGCCTCCCGAACGCTGTAGCTCACGCCGGACAGCGGTGACACGATCTGCGGGGGGACGCCTTCTCCGGAAGCTTGCGCACATTCTCCGGGCGCAGGAGGGGGTCGGCGCGGGATTCCTGCCTGGGCAAACAGGCGCATCAGGTCCGAGGGCCAGAACTCGTGCAGTTCCCATTGAAGGTCCTTGTCCGCAAACGGCGGGCAAGCCTGACGACCGGTTAGCCGGTCCACCGCAACACGGCGGTGCACATCCGAAAGCTTGATGGGCGACACCCCGGGGATGAATCCGGTGGTCACCGTCACGGGGCATTCTGCGTTGGGCAGGTCACCCGAAGCGGCGCACACCTCGATGCGCGCCAGTCGGGCTGGCTGTTTGCGAGCGGGCTCGATATAGCCCCGCGTTGCGCGCAAGCTGTCGCGCATTCGAAAGAACAGGGGCGCCGCAGCGCGCACACCGACAAAGGCCGGGTTGGAGCGACCATCAAACTCGCCCACCCAGACCGCCAGCACGTAAGGGCCGAAGATGCCCACGGTCCAGGCGTCGCGAAACCCCCATGAAGTGCCGGTCTTCCACGCCACCGGCGCACCGCCGCCAACGCCCTGAATGATCAGGTCATCGGGTCGGGGGTTTTCCCGCAGCATGTCGATCAGCAGATAACTCGCTTCTTCCGACAACAGCTGTGGTCCTGCCTCACTGCTTTCGCCCTGCAAGTAATGCAGCGGCCGTAGCCGGCCGCGGTTGGGCAGCAAGGCATAGAGCATCAGGTTCTCCGCCATGGTGGTTTCGCCCGCGCCGAGTACCAATGCCAGGCCGTAGTGCTTGCGCGTGGCCAGTTGCGAGATCCCGGCGCGCTTGAGAAAGCCGTAAAGGCCGTCATCCTTCAGGCGCGCCGCAAGGGCAACGGCCGGCACATTTCGCGAACGGATCAGGGCCTGCGTCGCATCGATGGGACCCACAAATGCACCGTCAAAGTTGTCTGGTGAAAAAGGACCGAATGCAGTCGGCGCATCCTTGAGCACACTGCGCGGGTGGATCAGCCCCTGATCCATCGCCAGACCATAGATAAAGGGCTTGAGCAGCGAACCCGGCGAGCGCTTGGCCAAGGTCCCGTTGACTTGCCCATGCAAATCCGCGTTACCGAAATCTGCAGAGCCGAGCATGGCTTTGACCTCCATGCTGCGCCAGTCGATCAACATGGCCGAGGCATTGCGAATGCCCAGACGATGGCTGGATGCCAGATACTTTTCCATCTGGCGTTCCAGCCTGTGCTGCAATTTCAGATTCAAGGTGGTGCGCAGTTGCCGCTTCGCGGGATCTTGGCTCAAGAGCGAATCGACCAGATGCGGCGCTTCAAATGGCAGATCAGCGCGTTTGCGAAACTTCAGGGGCAGCGCAACCAGACCCCGCTCGCTTGCGTCCGCCGGATGCAGCTCGGACCAGCGCTCAAACAATTGCTGGCGCGCAAGGCGCAAGGATTCCGGCTCCAGTTCATCCGGCGCGCGACGCGCAGGTGATTGCGGAATCAATACCAGCGATAACAACTCCGGCAGCGAGAGCGCGGCCACCGGCTTGTCGAAATAGATCAGGGCGGCTGTGCCCACGCCCTGAATGTTGCCGCCGTAGGGCAGCAGATTGATGTGAGCTTCAAGAATGTCGTGTTTTGAGTAGCGCGCCTCCAGCCAGAGGGCGAGCACCATCTGCTTGAGCTTGCCGCTGAAACTTCGGGTATTGAGTCCGTAGTAGAGACGCGCCAGCTGCATACTGATGGTGGAGGCGCCTTGTCGGCGCGCGCCGCTGGCCATGTCGCGCATTGCGCGCAGGACGGCCAGCGGATTGATGCCTAGGTGCCAGCGAAAATACTGGTCCTCATGCAGCAGCAGCGCTTCAATAAAGCGCGGCGACACCTGCGACAAGGGCACCCACAAACGGTATTGCTGATCTCGCGCCAGACTCAGACGGAGCAACTCACCCTGTTCGTCGAAAACCACCCGTGATTGGGCAATGGCGTCAGATAGCGCCGGACGCGGAAAATATCGCAGCGCGGTCAGTGTGCAAAGTAAAAGCAGGAACAGGCCTGCAACAACCCACAGCGTGCGCTTGCGCCTGCGTCGGACGCCGGCAAACCGCATTCAAAAATCAGCTGGGCAGGCGCAATGCATCGACTGCATCGCAAGGGTGGTCAGCAAGCTGACCACCGAGGCAGGGTCAGACCGAAAATGAAGAACCGCAGCCGCAGGTCGTGCTCGCATTGGGATTGCGGATGACGAACTGCGCACCTTCGACATTGTCCTTGTAATCAATCTCGGCGCCGATCAGGTACTGCATGCTCATCGGGTCGACCACCAGTTTGACGCCCTGATTCTGGACCGACACGTCATCCTCTTCCTGAGCTTCATCAAACTTGAAGCCGTACTGAAAGCCGGAGCAACCACCTCCGGTGATGAAGACGCGCAGGACCTGCTGCGGATTCTCTTCCTCGTCCAGCAGCTCACGCACCTTGAGCGCGGCCGAATCACTGAATGTCAGCGGCGGAATTTCCACGCCGTCTGTCGAGAGATTGTCTGAGGTGTTCTGTGCTTCCATGTTCAATCCTTACTCGGCTGCGGATGCCAGTTTGACTCTGGGCAAGTCTCGTACGTCTCGCGGTGCAGCACTACCCGAAGCGCTTTGCGTGGTCGATGGCGTGTGATCTCCAAGCGGATCATGGACCATCTGGCCGTTGACCTCAGCCCCTGGCTGAATTTCCAGCTTGTTGTAGTAGACATTGCCCGTGACGCGCGCGTTCGCAGCCAGTGTCATGTGCTCGCTGGAGTGGACATTGCCCGAAACCGTGCCGTTCACCGTAATGATGGGGACGCTGACGTCGCCTTCAATAGCGCCGTTTTCACTGATGGACAGGCTCGCACTATCGCCCTCACTGGCCAGCACTTTTCCCTTGATGCGCCCATCGACGTGCAATCCGCCGGAAAACAGCACATCGCCGTTGATCTCGGTGAGTCCGCCCACCAGGGTATCCACGGTGCCGGCTTTGCGCTTCTTGGCAGTTTTTTCAGGTTTGGCAAACATCAGTTCCTACTCCTTTGCGGCGGCCACCAGCATGAACCAGTCAAATGATTCCGTCACCTCGCTGGAGGCGCCCTTGATTCCGTCTACCTTGAGGGCCACCTTGACTCGCTCCGGCTGGAATCCGTCAGGGAGCCTGATTTCACCGACGAGCGTTCCAAATGTACGGAAAGAGAACACCGGCTTGGCCTGCGAAGGCACGATTGTGGGCCTCATTGTAAGGGTTTTGGGCTTATTTCCGAGCTTTCCCTGAATGTGCATGCGATAGCTGCCCGAGACATCCGCGTTCCGTCTCGCAGGCTGCAGCAACAGCAGTTCATAGCCCCAGGTGCCATCGCCCGGCCTTGCGCTCAGGCTCAGACGAACGATACGTACGCCAATCTGGGCCTGACCCGGCGCGGCAACACTGCGATAGAAAGCCAGCTGCTCGCGCAGCTGCGCTGACTCAGCCTGAAGACCAGAAACTGATTCGCGCAGCGCAGCACAGGCCTGTGTATCGATCTCACACGATTGCTTCTCGAAGGTACCGTGCCCACGGATCTTATCCAGGTCATTTCTGGCCTGGTCGAGGTCAGTTGCCAGCTTGGCATTCTCGATTCTCAGCGCATTGCGCTGTTCATCAGGGTCGATCAGCGCCAACAGCGACGCGGGACGATTGGTGAGCAAGGCTGCGGCGAGCAGCCAGCCACACAATCCCAGCAGCAGAATCAGTCCCACCAAGACTCTCTGCGGCCATCGGCGTTCGTGGCCGACAACGACGCGATGCTTCATGCGCGCGTCTGCTCGCGGATCCCGTTCACGGCGCCAGCCCAGGTGCATCAAGCCCCTGGGATTCGGCAAAACCGAACATCAGATTGAAGCACTGCAGCGCCTGGCCTGAAGCGCCCTTGACCAGATTGTCGATTGCCGACATCACGATCAGGGTTTCCCGGTCCGGCGCAAGCTGGAGCGCGATCCGGCACACATTGCCGCCACGCACAGAGCGGGTCTCCGGCAAGGTTCCGGCGGGCAGGATGTCGACAAACGGCTCGCCCTGGTACCACTTCTGGAACAAGGCCTGATGATCAGCCTTGGGGTCTTTGGGCCTGACGTATATCGTCGACAAAATGCCACGACTCATCGGCACCAGATGCGGCACAAATGTCAGCTTGACCGGCTCGTCAGCGAAGACCGAGAGCTGTTGCTCGATCTCCGGCCCGTGTCGATGCCCGGCTACGCCATAGGGTTTGAAGCTGTCAGTAGTCTCGCAAAACAGCGAGCCGACTTTGGCTTCCCTGCCCGCACCGCTGATGCCCGACTTGCAGTCCGCAATGATCCCGCTGGTTTCGATGGCGCTGGTTTCCAGCAGCGGCATCAGGCCCAGCTGCACAGATGTTGGATAGCAACCCGGGCACGCGACCAGACGCGCAGCACCAATGCCAAACCGATCGGCCTCCGGCAAGCCGTAGACGGCTTCCTGCAACAAATCGAAGGCGGTGTGCGGCTGCTTGTACCAACGCTGAAAGACCTCGCGGTCCTTGAGGCGGAAGTCGGCCGAAAGATCGATGACGCGCACGCCCTTGTCGATCAGCTGCGGCGCCATCTGCATGCAGGTGCCGTGCGGGGTGGCGAAGAACACCGCATCGCACTGCGCCAGTCGCTCGATCTCCGGCGATTCGAAGACGGCATCACAATAGCCGCGCAAATGCGGAAACATGGCATCCGCGCGCTGCCCGGAGGCCTGACGCGAAGTCAGGACCTCCACATTGACGCTGCCGTGCAATGCCAGCAAACGCAAGAGTTCGGCGCCGGTATAGCCGGTACCACCCACAATGCCTACTTTGATCATCAGAGTACTGCCACCACGATTCGGGACAAACGTCCGCTATTCTAACGACCCTCATTCATCTACGACGTTCCACATGATTCTCTGGATCAAGGCCTTCCACATCATTTTCATGGTGACCTGGTTTGCCGGCCTGTTTTATCTGCCGCGCTTGTTTGTCTACCACTGCGAAGCGGGCACGCCCGAAGAGCGAAAACGCTTCGTGACCATGGAAAGCCGGCTCTACGTGATGATGAGCATCGGCATGATCCTGACGTGGATCTTTGGCGTCTGGCTGCTCACCCTGCTGCCGTCCTACATGAGCCAGGGCTGGATGCACGCCAAGCTGGCGCTGGTGATTGCGCTCAGCGGCTATCAGGGCTGGCTGAAATCCAATCTGCGCAAGTTCGCCGCAGACCAGAATCAGCGCTCCGCCACGTTCTGGCGCTGGATGAATGAAGTCCCGGTGCTGGTGCTGGTCGGTGCCGTCATTCTGGTCGTGGTCAAGCCGTTCTGACCGCCGCATCATCCCCAACTTCAATTGGCACAAAAAAGCCCCGCATTGCGGGGCTTTTTATTGGGTCCGTGCTGATCAGGCGCCTTCGAGATCTCCGGTCGCCGTCTGGGTGTAATTCTGCAATCCCATCCGGTCGATCAGCCCAATCTGCTCTTCGATCCAGTCGATGTGCTCTTCCTCGCTCTCCTGGATTTCCACCAGCAGGTCGCGCGTCACATAGTCACGCACCACCTCACAGTGGGCGATGGCTTCCTTGTACATCGGATGCGCCTCGAGCTCGCGCTTGAGATCGCATTCGAGGACTTCCTTCACATCCTCGCCGATGAACAGCTTTCCGAGGTCCTGGAGATTGGGCAGGCCTTCCAGAAAGAGAATGCGCTCGATCAGCTTGTCGGCATGCTTCATTTCGTCGATGGACTCTGCATATTCATGCTTGCCCAGGGCCCTGAGCCCCCAGTTATCCAGCATTCTGGCGTGCAGAAAATACTGATTGATCGACGTCAGTTCGTTCTTGAGTGCGAGATTGAGGTACTCGATGACCTTGGCGTCGCCGCGCATGGCAGTGCTCCGTTTGAAGAGCCGCCAGTGTAGTCACCCGCGACTTCAGAGTCCAGCTAACTACATGATGAATATAGTGTTTTTATTGATTTTGCGTCTGATTCTCAAACGCGTCCAAACCGCCGGGGCGGATCAGATGCCGGCAGGCGCGATGGAACCGGGAAGCAGATCTGCCAGCTTCATGGGCTGGGCGCTGAGGGACTCGGCCAGAATCTGGCGGGCGTGCGGGACACAGACGCCGCAGCAGGTGCCCAGACCGGTCTCGCGGCTGACTTCCCGAACGCTGGACGCGCCCGCCTGCACCATTCGGCGAACGGTCTTGTCGGAAACAGCCTTGCACACGCAAACGATCATGGCCGAACCGTAAGCGTAATGAGAATGATTGTCAACAATGTTCAAAGCACTGCCGACGAATCCGCAATATCCCTCTACTGAGGATTCACTCCGACCATGGGCGCCAGCTCACGCAGCGCAGATTCATAGACTTCCCTCTTGAAATCGACGACCTCATTGAGCGGATGCCACCAGTCCACCCAGCGCCAGCCATCGAATTCCGGCTGTTCACAGGTATCCAGCCTGACATGACTCTCCGGCCCGATCAGACGCAAGGCAAACCATTTCTGCCGCTGGCCGATACATACCCTGCCGTGCTTTCGGCGGCGCAGGTACTGACGCGGCAGACGGTAGCTGAGCCAGTCAGCGGTGCAGCCAATGATTTCCACATCTGACATCGACAAGCCCAGTTCTTCCTTGAGCTCGCGGATCATGGCTTGTTCAGGAGATTCGCCACGCTGAATGCCGCCCTGGGCGAACTGCCATGCCTCCTGACGCACGCGCTTGGCCCACAGCACCTCGCCCGCGGCATTGGCCACGATGATGCCGACGTTGGGTCGATAGCCGTCCTTGTCAATCACGAGACGCGCGAGGATCCGAAGAAAAAATTCACCCTGATTGTGCACAGGCTGACGCCGGGATCAAAGCGCTGGCATCAGGGGGTAGATAGATTGCGTCAGAAAAAGGAAACTGCGCGCCGCATGGAACTGGCTATTTTCGATCTCGACAACACCCTGCTCGCCGGGGACAGTGACTATCTCTGGGGGCGTTTCCTCGTGGAGAACGGCCGGGTGGACGAAGTTGCGTACGAGCGCCAGAACCAGATCTTCTACGATCAATACCGCGATGGCACATTAGACATCGAGGCCTTCGCGCGATTTTCCATGGCACCTCTGGCGGCCAATGCGATGTCCGACCTGCTCCAATGGCGCGCACAGTTCGTCGAAGAGAAAATTGCGCCCATCGTCGCGCCGCTGGCCCCTGCCCTGTTGGAGAAGCATCGCTGTCAGGGCGACGTGCTGCTGATCATGACCGCAACCAATCGTTTCATTACCGAGCCCATTGCCGAGCTCCTGGGCATTGAGCATCTGATCGCGACGGAACCTGAAATGCGCAATGGCCACTACACCGGCCAACTCACCGGCGTTCCCAATTTTCAGGCCGGGAAAGTCAGGCGGCTCGAATTGTGGCTCGAAGAGATGAAGCTGCAGCCCGTGCGGACGCGCTTCTATAGCGACTCACACAACGATTTGCCCCTGCTCCTGAAAGCTGACGAGGCCATTGCCGTCGATCCGGATGAGCGCCTGCGTGCTGAAGCCGAGCGAAACGGCTGGACCATCATGAGCCTGCGCGGCTCGCCGGCCCAGTTGGAGGCCTGAAAAAGCCTCCGGCGTAATCAGCCGGGCCGTGCTGGCCGGTTCAGTACCGGGCCAGCCAGCCTTCGATTGTGGGCCTAAGTGATTGCAGTTCCGCCAGGGCTTCCTGCGCCTGTGCCTGCGTCTCGTATCGACCGATGCCGATGCGATATCCGTGACGCTCTCCGACCCGATATTCGCGCGCCTGCACATCCAGCCCCTTGGCTCTGAGGCGCTCCTCCTCCACGACTGCACTTTCAAGATCGTCGTGTGAAGCAAGTACCACGCTCCACCGCTTGGGCTCGTCGGGCGCCGTGTCGGTTTCCGGTGCGCCCTGCTCATCGGAAGCATCCTCCGCTTCCGACTCCATCTGTGCCTCTTCACTGAGTACTTCTACCGAGGATTCGACTTCAACATCCTCCTGCATCGCTGAATCCGCCTCTGATTCTGCCGCGGCGATAACCGTATCAAGCTCCGGCGCTTCCTCCGGCTCTACTGTTTCCAGCTCGACTGTTTCCGGCTCTGAAGCCGATTCAGCGACTGCCACCTCAACAGGATCAATCTCGGGCGCCTGAAGGTTTGCGCCGACGCGAACGGCGAGGCCCTTGACTGATGGCACTGTCAGAATCTGAGTCAGGGCTTCTTCTGACGGTGTTTCAAAAACCATCGCCGTACCCACCGGCTTGGTGCTCGGCACTTCTTCCACGACAAGGGTTTGCTCTACCGGCTCCGCCGCAGCTGCGACTGGTTCCGGCACTCCTTCGGGCGCTACCGCCTCGTCCTCGGCAACCGTTTCGGCAACCGCAATATCGAGCGACGGCGACTCTGGCTCTGCTCGTGGCTCAGGCTCAGGCTCAGGCTCAACAATAGCTTCCAAAACCGTCTCGGCAACTTCAGCTTCGAGCGGCTCTGCGCGCTGCACAACCTCGGGGGCCGGGACTTCAGCCTCAACCTCGACTGGCGCGGACTGGGCCGCCACCTCCACCGGCTTGGCAGCTGCCACCTCAGCCCCACCACTTCCGACCGTACGAGGCACGCGCGTCAGCGCAATTCTTTCCGTGAGCACCTGCTGGGGGACCATGGTCCACTGCCGGACCTGTCCGGTCTGGCGCACACATTGATTGAGCGTATCCATCATCAGCGGACGCTCACCTGCACGCAGTTCCACCTTGCCGGACAGCAGACAGACCTGTGCAGTCTCGGGCGTTTTCTCGACCCAGACGCGTGCATTGACGACGCGCACCCGCAATGTGCCCACCCGCAGCCGAATATCCCGCGCAGACTGGCCGCTCTTGGAACGCGCATCGACCTCCAGTGAACCACTGGTCAACGCGGCCTGCAGGATGTCGTCTGGAGCGCTGTGAAACAGAATTGCCGAGCTTCCACCCAGGCTCAGGCTGGGCGCACCGTTGACGGAGAATTCCGCGCGACCCTCTTTACCGGTGAACACAGTTGCGCCGGCCGCGATAGCTTCCTGATTTTCGATGGCCAGAATGTCATCACCACGCAGTTGCCGGATATCGCCGCCCTGATGGTCAAGCACCACCGGAAGACTCGCCGCCTGAAGTGATCCACTCATCACCAACGCCAACATCACGGCACCCACAGCGCGCATGTCTCTCAAAGCATTCTCCTTGTCCATTACAGCCAAGCTTACGGCCACTCAAATGACGGTAAGCGGTCAGTCAATGATTGGCAACAATCTCTCAATACAGGCTGTCCAGCCGCTGCTCAGATCGTCAGGCTCTGCATCGTTGTCAGGACCTCGGACGGCGATCAACGCTTGGTCAGCGAACCCAGGATTCCGCGGAGCAGCGACTGCCCGATCTTGCGCCCGATGGTGCTGGCCACACTTCGCGTGGCCGTTTTCATCGCCGCTTCGGCCAGCGTGTCCCCTCGACGTGATCGACTGCTGCCGGAAGCTTTTCTTTGCTTGCGCGCCTGCTCTTCCAGATCCTTCTTGACCTGGCGCTTCCACTCGGCTTCCCGCTTGGCACGCGCCTTGGCTTCGTCCTCGGCCAGCTTGGCCGCCGCCTTGTCCGCCTTTTCCTTCTCTTCGCGAAGTTTTTCTGCCTGCGCTTCCTCGGTGGCCTTCTCGGCGCGGACGGTCAGCTTTTCGTAGGCCGACTCCCGATCAATCAGATTTTCATACCGACCCTGAACCGGGCTGCGGCTCATCACTGTCTTGCGCTCTTCGGCGGTGATGGGTCCCATGCGCGAACGCGGCGGCCTGACCAGCGTCTTGTCGACGATGCCGGGAATGCCGCCCTTCTCCAGCGTGGACACCAAGGCCTCTCCCACGCCCAGCGTGGTAATCACCTCTTCCACATCGAGTTTCGGATTCGGCCGGAAGGTCTCCGCGGCGGCACGCACCGCTTTCTGATCACGCGGCGTGAACGCGCGCAGCGCATGCTGGACGCGATTGCCCAGCTGCCCGAGCACCGTGTCCGGCAGATCCAGCGGATTCTGGGTCACAAAGTAGATGCCCACGCCCTTGGAACGAATCAGCCGAACCACCTGCTCGATCTTGTCCAGCAGCGCGCGCGGAGCATCCTTGAACAGCAGATGCGCCTCATCGAAAAAGAACACCAGCTTGGGTTTGTCCTGATCGCCGGCTTCCGGCAGCTCCTCAAACAGCTCGGCCAGCAACCACAGCAGGAAGGTCGAATACAGCCGCGGCTTCTGGAACAGCTTGTCCGCCGCCAGCACATTAATGATGCCGCGTCCGGACATATCGGTCCGCATCAGGTCCGACAGCTCCAGCGCCGGTTCGCCAAAGAAAATGGCACCGCCGCCCTGCTCCAGTGCGACGACGCTGCGCTGGATGGCGCCAACGGACGAGGAACTGATCAGGCCGTATTCAGCGCCCAGTTCCTTGGCATTCTCTGCAAGATGAGTCAGTGCGGCGCGCAGGTCCTTGAGATCGAGCAACAGCAGCCCCTGATCGTCGCAATACTTGAACAGCAGCATCAGCACCGATTCCTGCACATCTGACAATTCGAGCAGGCGGGACAACATGTCAGGCCCCATGTCCGAAACCGTGCCGCGCACCGGGTGGCCCTGCTCTCCGAACACATCCCAGAACACGGTGGGATAGGCCTGCGGCGCGTAGCCACTCAGCCCAACCGCTTCAGCGCGCTCGGCCAGTTTGGGCTTGGCCTCCCCTGCCGCCGCAATGCCAGACAGATCACCCTTGATGTCTGCAGCGAAGACCGGCACGCCCAGATCGGAGAAACCTTCGGCCAGAATCTGCAGGGTGATGGTCTTGCCAGTACCAGTGGCGCCAGCGATCAGGCCATGCCGATTGGCATATTTGGGAAGGATGACTTGCGGGGTCTCGCCCTTGCCGATCAGCAGATTTTCCATATTGATGTGTCTTGGTTGGTTATTCGGATAGGGCTCTTTCTAGCCTTTGGGCAGGCCAGTGGCAATGTCGCGGCTCAGGCAATGTAATCCAGCGCCTGCTCCAGCCGGCTGATCGCAGTGACCTGAATGCCGAGTCCGGCGTTCTTTCGCGGCTTGTTGGCCTCTGGCACCAGCGCTCGCTTGAAGCCCTGCTTGGCGGCCTCGATCAGACGTTCTTCGCCGCCCTGCACGGGCCGGATCTCGCCGGCAAGACCGACTTCACCAAAGATCACCAGTTCGGATGGCAAAGGCTTTCCTCTAAAGCTGGACAGCGTGGCCAGCAGCAGTGGCAGATCGGCGCCGGTTTCGGAAATGCGCATTCCACCCACGACATTGACGAAAACATCCTGATCGCCCAGCGCAATACCTGCGTGACGATGCAACACCGCCAGCAACATGTTCAGACGGTTGGCCTCCAGACCCAGCGCCACGCGACGCGGATTACCGAGCATCGAGCGATCCACCAGCGCCTGAACTTCCACCAGCAAAGGCCGCGTGCCCTGACGCGCCACCATGATCACGCTGCCCGGCACCGGGCTTTCATGTCGTGACAAGAACAGCGCGGAAGGATTACTGACTTCCTTGAGCCCGATATCGGTCATGGCGAACACGCCCAATTCATTGACCGCGCCAAAGCGATTCTTGACCGCGCGAATGAGCCTGAAGCGCGAACCTGGATCGTGCTCGAAATACAGCACGGTATCGACCATATGTTCCAGCACTCTGGGCCCCGCTATAGCACCTTCCTTGGTCACATGCCCCACCAGGATCACGGTGGTGCCACTGCTCTTGGCATAGCGCACCAACTGCGCCGAACACTCGCGCAACTGCGAGACTGAGCCTGGCGCAGAATCCAGTGAATCAGTGAACAGGGTCTGTATTGAATCGATGACCGCCAACTTTGCACGACTGGCGCTGAGGCTGGCGATGACGGTTTCCACACTGGTTTCTGCCAATGCCGGCAGATCAATCTTGCCCAGACCCAGCCGCTGCGCCCGCATCGCAACCTGTGACAGGGATTCTTCGCCGGTCACGTAGAGCGTTTCCTGTCGCGCCTTTATTGCTGCCATGACCTGCAACAGCAAGGTGGATTTACCAATACCCGGATCACCGCCAATCAGGATGACCGCGCCAGAGACAAAACCGCCGCCGAGCACGCGATCCATCTCGGGCATGCCGCTGGCCAGCCTCGGCGCAGACTCCGTGCCCACATCGCTCAGACGATGAATACTGGCAGGGGCTGCGGCCTTGCCACCGCTGCGAGCCGGCGCAGAAGCCGCTTCCACCAGCGTGTTCCACTCGCCGCAGTCAGCGCACTGACCTTGCCATTTGGACGAGGCACTCCCGCAGGATTGACAGATATAGCTGGTTTTATTTTTGGCCATGGCGCTCTGGATAGTTCTGCTTCCTGCCTGCGGGAAAAGCGCGCTAGTATCGCAGCAGAGCCGTTTCAAGGCAGATTGTCGGTACAGGCGCTGACAAGTCATCAAAGCCTACCGGCATCACATATTAGAAAATTCCTGGGGAGTCCAAGCCTTGCCATCGGCACTGAACAACTCTGTTGCCATTGCCATGCTCACTGACGTTGGGCGTGTCCGAGACAACAACGAAGATGCCATCGCCTTTGACCCGGAGCTTGGCTTGCTGTTGCTGTCAGACGGAATGGGCGGGTATCAGGCCGGCGAAGTGGCCAGTGCCATCGCCAACGAGACCGTCCTCAATAGGGTGCGCAGAGAAGCCAGGGCCATACGGACCGCCGCCGAAGACCGCGATCAGGCCAACTGGCCGCAGACCTTGCTGTTGCAAGAATCGGTCAAGCAGGCGCACAAGGCCATTCACGAGACTGCGGCCAGTCGCCCCGAGTGCACAGGCATGGGCACCACCATTGTGGCGGTCTGGTTGCACCAGAACCGGATGAGCATCGCTCATGTGGGCGATTCGCGTCTTTACCGGTTCCGCCTCGGCGAGCTGACACAGATCACGCGCGATCATTCGCTTGTGGAAGAGATGATTGCGCGTGGTGAATATTCCCGGCAGGACGCGCAACGCATGGTGAGAAAAAATATCGTCACCCGTGCACTGGGGGCCGAAGGTGAGGTCAAGGTCGAACTCAATGACCGTTCCCTCGAGATCGGTGACTTGCTCCTGCTGTGCTCGGATGGCCTGAGTGACATGGTTCCTGACGAGAGCATTCGCGTAACGATGCGCCAATACCACGACGATCTCGAAGCAGGAGCTCAACAGCTGGTGCAGCAGGCGTTGCGCGCGGGAGGAAAAGACAATGTGTCGGTCATTCTTGCCCGCATCGATCAGTCCTTTTCAGTTCCGAAGAGCTTCCCGGCCCGCCTCCTGAACTGGCTCAAAGGCTGAGCGACTAGCTAAAAACGCTGCAATGCGGTCCAATCCTCGGCAGAACAAAGGGAATATCCATGGGCAAGTTGATCATCTCTGACGTCAGCGGAGCCAGCAGCGAACACGAACTCAAGCCGTCGCGCACCCGCATTGGCCGTCATTCGGACAATGACATTCAGCTGTCTGACAAGACGGTTTCTGGCTCCCATGCACTGATTGAGGTCGAAGGACAGCAAACCTTCTTCGAGGACCTGAATTCCACCAATGGCAGCCTGGTCAATGGAAAACGCGTCTCGCGGCAACTGCTGCAGTCGGGCGACAAGATCAAGCTCGGCCGCGTCACCCTGAGGTTTTTGGGCGAACGCTCCGTCACAGCGCAAGAAGAAGGCCAGACCGTCTCCAGCGCCCATTCAACCCACACCACGGTGCCCGTTCATGCCAAGTTGCAGGTGAGTGACGGTGCCAATAAAGGTCGCGAACTGGAACTCAACAAGCCACTGACCACCATTGGCAAACCGGGTGTGCAGGTTGCCGCCCTGACGCGTCGCGAAGAAGGCTTTTATCTGTCGCAGGTCGGAAATGGAAGCAAGTACAAACCTGTACTTCTCAATGGCGTTGCCATGGGGGCGCAAACCCAGAAGCTGCAGGATGGCGATGAGCTTGAATTGATGAATACGCGGCTCACGTTTGTTCTGATTCGCTGAGGCGCACATCGGGCCTGTGCCACGCAAATGGGGCAAAGCGGCTCTGATGTCCTAAAATCCGTTCTTAATGAACACTCCAATTCTCGCCGAAACCATCGGCAATACGCCCCTCGTGCGTCTGACGCGTCTGCCGGGGATCGGTAACAACACCCTGCTTGCCAAACTGGAAGGGAATAATCCTGCAGGTTCGGTAAAGGATCGACCGGCCTGGTCGATGATCCAGCGGGCGCAGGAGCGCGGCGAAATCAAGCCCGGCGACACGCTGATTGAAGCCACTTCGGGCAACACCGGTATCGCCCTGGCCATGGCCGCCGCGATGGGCGGCTATCGCATGGTGCTGATCATGCCTGCGCACATGAGCGCAGAACGGCGCGCCCAGATGAAAGCCTTTGGCGCTGAGATCGTGCTGGTAAGCCAGGAACAGGGCATGGAATATGCGCGCGATCTGGCGCAGACCATGCAGGCCGAAGGCAAAGGCCGTGTGCTGGACCAGTTTGCCAATGCGGATAATCCGCGAGCGCACTACGAAGGTACCGGTCCTGAGATCTGGCGCGATACCGAGGGCACGATCACCCACTTCGTGGCGACCATGGGCACCACCGGCACGATCATGGGCACCGGCCGTTTCCTCAAGGAAATGAACCGCGACATCCAACTCATTGGCGTGCATCCGGCGGGAGAATCCTCCATCCCCGGTATCCGCAAATGGGCACCGGAATACGAACCCAGCATCTACGACAAGACCAAGCTCGATCGCATCATCGAGGTTGAAGCGCGTGACGCCGAAGACATGATGCGCACCGTTGCCAGCGCCGAGGGCCTGTTTTGTGGACCTTCGTCTGGCGGCTCACTTTTTGCCGCCGTGGAGATGTGCAAGCAACTCGAAAACGCCACCGTGGCCTGCATTATCTGTGACCGCGGCGACCGCTACGTCTCCACGGGAGTGTTCCCCGCTTGAGCAACGCAACGCTGGTCTTTGATATTGAGACCGTGCCCGACATCGACGGCGGGCGCCGCATCCTGGGGCTTGAATCCGAAGACGATGCCACCGTGTGGGAAGGCATGCGGGCAAAACGCCGCGCTGACAAGGGTACGGAGTTCATGCCCGGTCATTTGCAGAAGGTCGTTGCCATCTCATGTGTGATGCGGGCTGCTGACACGCTCACCTGCTGGTCTATCGGCGACGAGACCTCTGACGAAGCCGAACTGATCCAGAAGTTCTTTCACGGCATTGATCGATATCGCCCGGTGCTGGTGTCGTGGAATGGCGGCGGCTTCGATTTGCCGGTGCTGCACTATCGCGGCCTGATCAACGGCGTGCGGGCGCAGGCCTACTGGGATAACGGCCATTTCGAGCGCGACACCAAGTGGAACAACTACACCAAGCGTTATGAATTCCAGCACACCGATCTGATGGACGTGCTGGCGCTCTACACGGGCCGCCAGAATGCACCGCTGACCGAAATTGCAGTGCTGCTCGGATTGCCCGGGAAACTGGGCATGGATGGCTCGAAAGTATTCGATGCCTATCGCGCCGGAAAGCTCGACGAGATTCGCGCCTACTGCGAAACCGACGTCCTCAACACCTGGCTGGTCTATCTGCGCTTTCAGTTCATGCGGGGGCATCTGTCCGAGGACGAGTACGAGCAGGAAATCCTCAAGACACGCGACATGCTGGATGCAAGCCAGGCCCCGCACTGGGTCGAATTTTCTGCCGCCTGGAGCGAATGAAAAAGCAGCTTCGCTCCACCCGGGGGTTCACGTTGAAAACCACCCGCAAGGGCGCGCGCCGGCGCAGCAAACCCATTCCATCCGGAGAGTTTGAGGCGCGCATCGACGACCTCAGCGACGACGGCTTTGGTGTGGCGCGCATCGACGGCAAGGTGTGTTTCATCAACGACGCCCTGCCCGGCGAAACGGTGAAATTTCGCTACACCCACATCAGCAAGCAACTGGATCAGGCACAGACCACCGAAGTACTCGAGGTGTCGCCAGATCGCGCTGAACCACCGTGTTCGCATTTTGGAACCTGCGGTGGTTGCACATTGCAGCACATGCACCCGGATGCCCAGTTGCGGCACAAGGAACAGCAGCTGGTGCAAACGCTGAAACGAGTCGGTCAGGTCGAGGCGCAGAACATTGCCCCGGCCATCGCCGGCCCGCATCTGGGCTACCGGCGGCGCGCGCGTCTCGGGGTTCGCTATGTAGCGGGGCTTGGACGCGCACTGGTGAGTTTTCGCGAGCGGGCAAGCAGCATGCTGGCCACAATCGATCGCTGCGAGGTACTCGATCCGCGTGTCGGCAATCGCCTTGACGTCATCGGCAGGATGATCGCTAGCCTCAGTATCCGGCGCGTGATTCCGCAGATCGAAATGGCCTGCGCTGAAACCGTGGCATTGGTTTTCCGCGTGCTGGAAGCGCCATCAGATGCAGACCTGAAAATCCTCCATGACTTCGCCGAGCAGGAAGATTTCAGCATCTATCTGCAATCAGGTGGTCCGGAAACGATTCGCTGCATCGCAGATCAGGCACCGATCCTCGACTACTCTCCCGATGGCGGCGCCGCACGGCTGCAATTCCAGCCCAACGACTTTATCCAGATCAATGAAGAGGTCAGCCAGAAAGCCGTCCGACAGGCGCTGGACTGGCTACAAATTCGCGCTGGAGAATCGGTGCTGGAGTTGTTCAGCGGCCTGGGCAACTTCAGCATTCCACTGATTCAGGCGGGCGCAGATCTGACTGCGGTGGAAGGCGAACGCAGCCTTGTCGAGCGCGCCCGGCAGAATGCTGTCCGGCTGGGGCTCGAAGCGCGGTTCCACGTTTCCAATCTGTTCGAGCCGACAGCCGGTGTCAGTTGGCTGGACCGCAAATATGAAGCAGTGTTGCTCGACCCGCCTAGAGCCGGCGCCGAGGCCATTCTGGAAACCATCGCCAACTGCGAGCCGACACGAGTTCTCTATGTCTCCTGCCACCCCGCCACTCTGGCCCGGGATGCCGGCATCCTAGTCAATCAATTTGGCTACAAACTGACCAGAATCGGCGTGATGGACATGTTCTCTCATACCGCGCATGTGGAATCCATGGCCTTGTTCGAGCGCAAGGACAGAGCGAGAACGTAAACTATGCAGACGGGTGCACAGCGCCCTTTCATGACCGGATGCAAACCACCGACCACCGTCCTGCGGTGACCATTCAAATGCAATAAGCACCGAGCATCATCGCGAGTGCCGTTGAACCACCGACATGCCGCTGGAAATTGAACGCAAGTTTCTGATCGCCAACGACGGCTGGCGCCAGCTGGTGAGCCACTCAAAAGTGATGCGCCAGGGATATCTTGGCGCGGTCGGCGGCAAGGCCTCGATCCGCGTACGTCTGCATGACGAGGAAGCGCGACTCAACATCAAGGCCTCGGTTGTCGGTAGCGCGCGGGCCGAGTACGAATATGAAATCCCGCCGGCAGAGGCACAGGAAATACTCGAAATCTTGTGCGTCGGTCGCATCGACAAGACGCGACATTATGTCGAGCTTGGCCATGACAATCTGGTCTGGGAAATCGACGAATTCCACGGCGACAACGATGGCCTGGTCGTGGCCGAGATTGAGCTGACTGATCCACAGCAGGACTTTGCTCGCCCAGCGTGGCTGGGCAAGGAAGTGACTGAGGAAAAACGTTACTACAACCATGCACTGGCCCAGTGCCCTTTCCGGAGCTGGAATGAATCTGGAAATTGATCTGAGCCGGCAGAAGATGTGGCTCCTCGATGGCGATGCCCGTGTCGAGGAATTTACTGTTTCCACTGGCGCAAACGGGCCCGGAGAAATTAACGGATCGGGCTGCACACCGCGCGGCTGGCATGTGATCCGCGCCAAGGTGGGTGCTGGCCTTGCTGAGGGCGCGGTCCTACGCGGCCGAAGGCCCACCGGCGAGATCTGGACACCTGAACTGCACACCAGCTTTCCGGGCCGAGACTGGATTCTGACGCGCATCCTTTGGCTTTCCGGAACCGAACCCGGTCAGAACCGGCTTGGATGCGTCGATACCTTTCGCCGCTACGTATATCTCCACGGGACCCCGCCGATCACCCGCATGGGTGCGCCGGGCTCCAAAGGATGTGTCCGGGTTGGCAATCAGGACATCATCCGCCTGTTTGATGCAGTGGATGTTGGAACACGCGTCTGGCTACACGAGTAGCCACCACAGAATATTCGGGAATCACCAGGGCACAACAGCGAATCATGGCAAGTAAATCCGCGGCCGAATTGATCGGCCCTTTGATGATTGATGTGGCAGGCCTGGAACTGGACGCGGAAGATCGCGAGCTTCTGGCACACCCTCTGGTCGGCGGCATGATCCTGTTCACACGCAACTATCGTGACCCGGACCAGCTGCGTGCCCTGTGCAATGAAGTGCTCAACATCAAACGACCGCGCCGCCTGATTCTCGCCGTTGATCATGAGGGCGGTCGCATTCAGCGATTCCGCGTCGGGTTTTCACGCATCCCGCCGATGCGCGCCTTGGGTCGCGTACATGATGAAAGTCCGCGCAATGCATCGGAACAAGCCGAAGCGCACGGCTTCACCATCGGTTCGGAACTGGCGAGCTACGGTATTGATCTGAGCTTTGGTCCGGTACTGGATCGTGACATCGAAGTCTCGGGCGTCATCGGTGATCGCGCCTTCTCCTGCAAAACCGACGTCATCATCAAGTTGGCTCGTGCATTCAGGGCAGGCCTGAATCGTGCGGGTCTGGCGGCAACCGGAAAACATTTTCCTGGCCACGGGGCTGTTGCCGCCGACTCCCACCATGACCTGCCGGTGGATCGGCGCAGCATCGAGGAAATAGAGCGAACTGAACTGGTCCCGTTCAAGGCCCTGATCGACGATGGCATCGAGTCGCTGATGATGGCCCACGTGCGATACACCGCCATCGACCAGACGCCGGCCTCGCTATCGCGCAAGTGGATAGCAGGTAGGCTCAGACGCAGCATGGGCTTCAAGAACGCACTGTTCTGCGATGACCTTTCCATGAATGGCGCAGCGGTCGTCGGCTCAATGTCCGAGCGTGCGAAACTTGCGCTGGCGGCGGGCTGCGACATGCTGCCGGTCTGTAACGATCGTCCCGCAGCCATCGCATTGATTGATGAGTTGAAGGATCTCAAGCCCAGCCCGGCGCGCAGTCGCCGGCTTGAAAAGGTCTATCGTACCGAGGGGCCACGATGAGCCTCAGAGACGACGCGGTGCGGGTTCGCGAGTCTGCCCTGTGTCTGGTAGATGAAGCTTCCGTCTCTGCTGCATTCGATCGACTCGCGGCGCAGATCACCAGCGATTACGCAGAACTGGACCCGATCATTCTCTGCGTCATGAACGGCGGTCTGTTCCCGACTGCCGAGCTCACACGCCGACTCGATTTCGCGTTCGAGCAGGACTATCTCCACGCCACGCGCTACCGCAGTGGCACGCAGGGTCGCGGTCTGGTCTGGAAGCGCCAGCCCGATGGCCAGAACATTGCAGATCGCCACGTCCTAGTTGTGGATGACATCCTTGATGAAGGCCACACGCTGGTTGCCATTCGAAAAGCCCTCGAGGATTTTTCTCCACTGAGCCTCAAGGTCGCGGTGCTGGCAGAGAAAAAGCACGAGCGCCGCGCCGAAGGTGCGCACGCCGAATACATCGGGGTCAGTGTCGATGATTACTACGTGTTTGGCTGTGGCATGGACTACAAGGAATACTGGCGGCAATTGCCCGCTATCTACGCGGTGAATCCAGAATGAAAGAGAAACCCGGACTCGTTGCCGTCATCGGCGGCACCGGCATGAATCAATGGCCGGGACTGGAAACAATTTCCCAGCAGCAATTTGATACCCCGTACGGACCCGCTTCTGCGCCAGTGGTCACGGGCGCCCTCAATGCTTGCCCGGCATTGTTTTTGGCGCGGCATGGTGAAGGCCACAAGATTCCACCGCACAAGATCAACTACCGGGCGAACATCCACGCACTAAAGCAGGCAGGCGCAACGCAGATCATTTCCATCGCCGCGGTCGGTGGCATCGCGGAATGGTTTGCTCCGGGCACAGTGGCAGTTCCGATAGACCTGATCGACTACACCTGGGGCCGCGAACATACCTACGCTGACGGCAGCGAGCTGGCAGGCGATGAAGTACATCACGTGGAATTCACCCACCCCTATGACCCGGACCTGCGCAAGCGTCTTTACGTGGCAGCCGAAGCCGCACAAGTCATGATTGTGGGTAGCGGCATTATTGGCATCACCCAGGGCCCACGGCTGGAAACACCTGCCGAGATCGAGCGTATGAGGAGAGACGGCTGCGACATGGTCGGCATGACCGGCATGCCCGAGGCCGCACTCGCCGCGGAAGCAGGCTTACCCTATGCCTGCCTAGCCGTATCGGTGAACTGGGCGGCCGGCATCGGCAGTGGCGGCATTCACGACGAGATCGAAAAAAGCATCGAGCAGGGCATGAGCAGTGTCAGGGCAGTGCTCGCAGCGCAACTGTCATCGACATCAACGCAGTAAGCGCCAGACGCTGACACACCACGGCGCACAGACCGCAACGCGCTCACCACAGTGGCCCCGTCCGCTGCCGGCGAACCTCATGCTCGCTGACCGGGCCGGCCTGATTATTCCAGCTGCCCCGCACAAAGCTCAGGACATCCGCGATCTCGGTATCGCTGAGCGTCATGTGAAATGGCGGCATGCCGTAGGGCTGCGGATTTCCACGGGTTCCGGGGCCGTAGCCGCCGTAAAGCACGGTGCGGATAGGGTTGATGCTTGAGGCCATGGTGACGGCGCGGTTACCGTCCAAAGCGAGGATGTCACCGCTTGGATCGATGCCCGCGTCACCGTGACACCCGGCACAGTGCTCCGCGTAAATCTCGCTTCCCGCGAACATGCGCTGCTCCCTGACATCAAGGTCTGCCGTCCATCTTCTCTGTGGTGCCATAGCGGGTTGGTCCGGCATGGATAGCAGATACTTCGCCAGTGCTTGCAGATCCCTCGTCGACCAGTGCTGGGTACTTTCAAATACAACTTCGGCCATCGGTCCCAGTGCAGTGGCATGCGACGTCCGGCCTGACTGCAGGAACTCAATAATCTCTGGCTCCGACCAGCTTGCGACACCTGCTTCGCGATCCGCATCCAGAGCCGGCGCGTACCAACCGAGCGCCACACCCCCTCCGCTGCGATGATCAGAAACCGTAGCACCCAGTGCATTGCGAGGGCTGTGGCAAGAGGCACAGTGCGCCAGGCCCGTTCCCAGATAGGCACCCAGATTCCACTCAGGCGACTGCGCTGCATCCATCTCGTAGACGCCGGGCCGGAAGTACAAGGCGCGCCAGATCAGCATCAGCCAGCGCTGGTTGAAGGGAAAGGAAATCTGGTGTGACTGATTTTCAAGGGAGTGCGCTGGAAGGTCCATCAGGTAGGCGAATATGGCATCTGTATCCGCGCGACTGAGCCGGGTGTAATGGGGGAACGGAAATACCGGATACAGAAACGCCCCGTCCTTGCCACGTCCCTCATGCATCGCCCACCAGAAATCATCCGGGGTCCAGCTTCCGATGCCAGTCGCCTTGTCGGGCGTGATGTTGGGCGAATAGAAATCTCCGAACTGCGTCGCAATCCGTCGCCCGCCTGCGTAAGCGGTTCCACCGGCAGCGGTGTGGCAGGCGCGGCAGTTCCCAATCACGGTCATGTAAGCACCGCGTTGCACCGGGTCTGTGAGATGCGGCGCAACAAGCGGCGCACGACCATGCGGCGCACGGTCTGCTTTCAGTCCCAGCCAGAACAGCATGGCTGTCGCCAACAGGACCAGGCTGATCAGGGTGAACAACAGGCGCCTCATGGCCCAACCTCCAGGCTGCCGCATCGCAGCTTCGAGTTGATCTGTCCCTCGGGCGCCATGGCGGATTCCGGCACCACCTGCGCGCTGAGCCATGCCGCAAGTGAGTCGATGTCCTGCCGCGAAAGCGACCGCGCGATATGCGCCATGCAATCCGGCTCACGCGACCGCCGCAATCCCTCTCGCCAGGCACCCATCTGTGCAACCAGATAGTCGTATGGCAATCCCAGCAGACCCGGCACCGCCGGCTGCAGGCCAGTCAATTTTTCGCCGTGACAGGCGATGCATGCAGGAATGTCGCGCTCGCCATCGCCCTGCTGGATCAGGATCGCGCCGCGCCGCAGGCTGAGTGTGTCCCTGGGACTCGAACCAGGAGACGGATAGGGAATCTCCAGCTGCGCGAAGTACTCCGCCATGTCTCGCAGGTATTCGTCTGTTTGAAAGGCGAGCAGAGACGCCATCTGATCGTGAACGCGCCGTCGGTCACGAAAGCTGCGCAGCTGCTCAAGCAGATAGCCGGCAGGCTTGCCAGCAATGCGCGGATAGTATCCGTCTGCAGTTGCCCTGCCCTGATCCCCGTGACAGACCGTGCAAGCCGCGGTGCGCTTGTCCATGTCCGGCGGCAGCGCGCCATGAGCGGCGCTTGCCAGAGTCATCAGGCCGGTGACAGCGAGTAATTGCAGGGCTGCGCGCATGCTCAGCCAAGCACCTGAGACTGCGCCATGATCAGCCGCACCACCAGCGCCAGGCCGAGAACCAGCGCCAGTGTCATTGCCACCGCAATGATCAGGAACATTCTTGGCGATCCGCTGGTGAAATCTCTTTGTCGAACACGCGAACTCTGGACGCCGAAAAACGCGCTGAGCACGCTCAACAAGGTCTGAAGCAGGCCGACGCGATTCTTCTCGGCTTGGGTCGATTCACAGCGAGGAGTCACAATACCAATTCCTTCCAAGTACCAGCCCATCTTAGTTTCAAGGCCGTTCTTCTGGCAGATACAGATTGGCGCAAGTTTCAGCAGAGCAGATGGCCATGGCGAAAAATCCCGAGCGTGCCCGGCAAAGCGCCAACCTCTACGAGACCGTTGCCGAGGAACTGTCGCAGATGATCCGTGTCGGGGTTCTGAAACCCGGCGACCGTCTTCCCTCTCTGCGCGAAATGTGCACCCGACGTGCGGTGAGCCAGTCCACTGTGATGCAAGCCTTTGCGGTACTGGAACATCAGGGTCTGATCGAGGCACGCGCACGACGCGGATACTTTGTATCGCACCGTAGGATGACCTCCGAAGCGGATCAGATGGCTCAGGCTCAGGAGCACGCCAAGGTTCACTCAGTTGATGTATCCGAGCTGGTTTTTCATATTCTGGATGCCACTCGGGCCCGCAAGCTGCTGCCTTTCGGTTCGGCCTTTCCCAGCCCTGCTCTGTTTCCCCTGCCTGAGCTCGCAACTGCCCTGGCACGCAGCGTGAGACACATGGACCCGTGGTCCACCGTGACCGACCTGCCTCCCGGAAACGACCTGCTGCGCCAGGAAATCTCACGCCGGTATCTCACTCAGGGCGTGAACGTGATGCCAGACGACATCCTCATCACCAACGGCGCGATGGAAGCGCTGAGCCTGAGTCTGGAGGCGGTTGCGCCAAGGGATTCACTGGTAGCTATCGAATCTCCCGCCTTCTATGGGGCGCTGCAATGCATCGAGCGCCTGGGCTTGAATGTCGTGCTCGTGCCGACCGACCCCATACGCGGCGTAAGGCCCGACGCGCTTAGGCGCATCATCGACACTCAGCCGGTAACGGCTTGCTGGTTCATGAGTCACTTCCAGAATCCACTGGGCGCAAGCATTCCCGACGAGGCTCGTTCCGAGATCGTATCCATGCTGGCGGAACGCGATATTCCGCTGATTGAAGACGACGTCTACGCGGAGCTGTACTTTTCTGATCGCGCACCCGGGTCTTTCAAGAGTTTTGACGCCGCAGATCTGGTCCTGCATTGCGGCAGCTTCTCCAAGTGTCTGGCACCCGGCTATCGGATTGGGTGGGTCGCCAGCCATCGCTACGGGCGCAGCCTGACTCGACTCAAAAGCATGAGCAGCATGGCCACCAGTATTCCCGCGCAGGGCGCGCTCGCCCAATACCTTCAGCGCAGCGGCCGCTACGATAAACACCTCCGCAAGCTCAGAAGCCGGCTCGCCAGCCAGCAGGACGCGATGCTGAGCGCAATGACTGAATTCTTTCCTGAAGGTACGACCGCTACCCGCGCCGAAGGCGGCTACTTCACCTGGGTGAGCCTGCCGAATCGGCTGGACGTTCTGCAGTTGCACAAGCTGGCCGCAGCAGAAGGCATCGGCATCTCGCCCGGGCCGATGTTTTCACCCGACCGGAATTTCTCCAATTGCATGCGGATGAATTTTGGCCACCCATGGGGCCCAGAACTGCAAACCGGCATCGAACGACTCGGCGCGCTGGCCCACAAGCTGGTTCGGAGCTGAGGACGCTGGCGAGCTTGCCGATGCTGCAGCGCGTTGCCGAACAACAGATACTGGAACCTGTGATGGCCTACGCCCTTTGGCTTCGAGCGCTGGCTTTGACGGGTGCGCAGCGGTTTGCGATCCATCGGCTGCATATCCGTAATCAATAATTCTGAATGAAACTGATGGAAGTGACTTCAACGCAAAGCATGGAAGAGAAAAGAATTCAGCGCGTCACCGACGCTGCAGGCGTCAGCATTGAGATACAGATTCCGGCACCCGGAAGTGGCGAGAGTGTCTTTGCCATTTCGCCGCACAAATGCGGCAGCACGATGCTAGCAGGGATTCTCCAGCATATTGCGCGACACGCCGACAAGCCCTTCCTGTCACTGACCGGTCAGTTGTTCCAGCAGGGTTATCCCATCATGAAGGCGCCTGCCGAGGTGTTCGATATCTGGCGCAAGCCGGGGTACACATTTGCCGGCATCCGTTCTCCGAACCCATTGTTCGAAACCGATGAGTTCCGGCGTGATGCGCGCAAGATTCTGCTGGTTCGTGACCCGCGTGATGTTGCGACTTCGCTATATTTCTCGCAGGCAAAAAGTCATGGCGCGCCCGGCCGCGGTGCCTTGACTGCCAGCTTCGAGAAAACCCGGGCAAATGCGCAGAGCGTCGACATTAACCGCTATGTCCTGGACGGCAAGGCGAATCCCGTTCTCAATTCCCTACAACGACTCAGCGGGCTGCTCGGCAGCCAAAAACTGCATGTCTTTCGCTATGAAGACATCATCTTCAACAAGCAGGAATGGATTGAGGAGATCGGTCACGTCTTCCGCGTTTCTATCCCGGACGCCCTGATGAGTGACCTGCTCGATCGATACGATGTACTGCCCTCGTCAGAAGATCCGTCCAAGCATGTTCGTCAGGTCAAACCGGGCAACTTTGAAAAGCACCTTTCGCCGGAAGCCATTCAATACATCCAGAACCGCTTCAGCAAGGTGTTCGAGGCTTTTCGTTATCCGCTGCTCACCCCATGAACTAGCGAAGCGGCCATGGCCATCTTTCCGACCGCACATCGATCTCAGCGGTTCAATGGAACCTTGACCAGTTCACCGCGGAATCTGTAGATCACACCGTCTTCGGTTATTTCTTCAACCGTAGGCCCTTGGGACAAGGTGGCGCCCTCTACGCTTTTCTTGCCATTGATCATGATCCAGCGACGGTCCGGCTCGGCGTCGTGCACATGAACGTCCAGGTTCAGCTCAGGGAATGCACTGCGATAGGCATCGGCCATCGCGCGCAAGTCAGGCGGATCAGAGCCCAGATCACTCTCGCTGATCGGCGTAGACGCGGACAAGGGCGATGCTTCCCCCGGAGGCACCGTTGGCGTCTCGACGGGACGCTGCTCTGAGGCCGATCCGGGTTCATCTGCTGGCTGCGCGGCTGGCACTGGAGCTGGTGCCTTGCCTGGTGGTGCCTTGGTTGCGGGTTTCTTGACTGCCGGTTTCTGAGCAGGTGCGGATTGCTTTGCCGCCTTGCGCGCGGCGGCACGCTTCACCGTTGCTGAATCGGAATCTCCAAGCAGATCATCAAAGCTGTCTGCCTGAATCGGCTCATGGTCCTGCGGTTCGGGCTCTTCTACAACACGGGCAGGAATGGCGTGCTCGGCGCGACCGGCGCGCAAGGCCAGCGCTCTATCATCGACATACTCAACGCGCTCGGGTTGCGCCCGGAACATGGCGGCGTCGGGATCGTCACGGTCGTCAGCAGGCGAATCGCCTTGTGCCAGCTGCGTCGCCGCACCGGGCGCAACTGTCACAGCGTCACCCTGCAGGAGTTGAGCTCTTTCGCCACCTGAGCGGCCCGACGGTTCAGCACTGGCCTGATGAGCATGATGATCGTCGTGATCGGGGGCCGCAGGCATCTCTGCCATGCCCACGTCACTATCAGCATCAACATCAGCAACAACACCTGCCTGGGGAGCAGACCGGGCGGGTGACTTTGCGAACTGGTTCCACAACAGCAGGAAGATCGCCAGCGACAAGACGCCGACCACGATCACCCACGGACGGCTTGACCGAACGGGCTCCAACGGTCTTGGCGGCATGTGGACCACATCCTCGAGACTGGGCGTCGTGCCACGATTCTTGTCGCGTTCCGCTTTGCGCAGCGCGTCCAGAATGAAGCTCATGGGGTATAGCTGAGCGTCGGCGTTTCCGGTGCCGGATCGGAGAGCGCAATTCGGGTGCGGATACCGGCAACACCATCGGCAACCAGACCGCGCGCCTTCTGGAATTCGGCAACCTGACGTTTGAGATCATCGTCGTATCGATCATCAAAGCGTGCCGGAGCCGGCTGGCCCATCATCTGCGCGAGTCGCTCACGCATCCAGACGATATGCTCGCCGCGCTGCCCCGGGGCCAGTTGGACCTGCTTGGTTTCAAGACGCCAGAACAGCAGCATGTCGCCGCTCCAGGCCCGCGACAGATCCTTCAGTGAAACCTCATACGCCTTCTCGCCCAAGTCGATGCGCGCCCTGTCTTCGGTAAGCTGTGTCACCAGCGCATAGACCGTATCGTCGTCTGCATTTTTCAGTGACAGAATCGCCGGACGATCCATCTGCCTGAGATCCTTAAGCGTACCCCCGGTCCGGTAGCACTCGAGGTCAAATTTCTTGAGCTTGCGGCATACCGGACCACTGCCGGGAATCCGGATACTGGCATCCCACAGCTGAATAAGATCACGCGTCAGCTCTCCCAGTTCGAGCTTCGATGCCAACACGCGGCCCATGGCCTTAGGATCAATTGGATCGGTCCGCGCCGCTGCAGGGCCACCCGGGGGCAGTGAAATACGCGGCGAGATTCTGCTTTGGGCGGAATTTTTCTGTGTCGGCTTCCTGGCCTCAGTCCTCGATTGCGCAGTTGATGCACCGGCTGCCTTGTCCGCGCTGCCAGCAGACTCGCTTGCCGCCGCCTGCTGCTTGCCGTTGCCCTCAGCGCTGACTTCGGCCTGGGCATATAACCACTGCTGCGCCGTCTGATGAAGCAGAGCGCCGCCGATCAGCAAGGCGAAGGAGACAATGACCGTCTCAAGGACGGACAGACTGATACGAGGAAGACGGCCTGTAGAGCGACGATCCAGATATCCCACGAGGCCGCCCGCTCGACGGTCACGGCTCGCAGCACCTTGACCACGCCCGAGGACTTCAGCAGCCGCAGCGCGCACGACCTGTGGCGATATCGGCCGTTCGTGGCGGGTATAGGCGCCGAGCAATGCGCGGTCACACAGGATGTTGATCTGCCTGGGAATACCGCGCGAATAACGTTGCACTTCGGCAATGGCGTCATCGGGAAACAGGTTTTCCTGATTGCCGGCAACGCTCAGACGATGGCGAACGTATTCGCGCGTCTCGGCCTCTTCCAGCGGTGCCAGGTGATAGCGTGCGGTGATACGGCTGGCCAGTTGCCGCAGTTCTTCGCGCGCCAGAAGCTCATTCAGCTCGGGCTGGCCGACGAGCATGATGCGCAGCAATTTTTCCTTGTGCGTTTCAAGATTGGTCAGCAGGCGCACCTGCTCCAGAACGCCAGGCGACAGATTCTGTGCCTCGTCAATAATCACCACCGTCCGCTTGCCGTTGGCGTGATTGCGCAGCAGATGAAGATTCAGGCTGTCGATCAGATCCTTGAGCGAAATACTCGCAGCATCCACGTACTGCACCCGCAGTTCATCGCAGATTGCTCGCACGAATTCACGTTCGCTCTGTCGCGGGTTGTGGATCATGGCGACCTCGACATCGTCGAGGTTCTGCTCGAGCAGTGTCCGCACGACGGTGGTCTTGCCAGTTCCCACCTCACCGGTGAGCTGCACAAATCCGCCGTACTGGCCGGTTCCGTAAAGCAGGTGCCCCAGTGCTTCCTGATGCCGCGCAGACAGGTATAGATACGCCGGGTCAGGCGTGATCGAAAACGGCATCTCTCGGAGCTTGAAGAACTGCGCGTACACGCTTGATTCGAGTATGAGTTTGCAGGGGATGTTCAGTATAACGGGGCATTGCTGCTCCACGCACGGGGCATGCCAGCAGACTCAGGTCTTGCAACTGTCCATCCAAGTCACAGAGCTGCCCAAGCGTGTCAAATTTGGACATGAGCTGACATAAGCGGCGGAGAAAGTCCTCAGGACACCATCATGAAAATCGTCCAATTTCCCTTGTTTTATAGGGTTTCATTGGCAACAACAAAGAACGGCACGATCGGCGCATTTCACTTGAACAGGACACATCAATAAAACGGATGGGTCTGGTTGTATCCGATTTCACGTATCGACGGCGCTCTCTCCCCGCTGAGTCGTCGATTCGGCTCGGCCGGTTCGCCGGCCGGGCCGATTTTTAAAGACTTTCCAGGGCCGGAGTAAATCCTTGTTCAGATCAGCAGAAAACCTGGATAGCCCCATGGCGAGACGCCTAAGCCATATCTTCATCGTTTTTCTGGCTGCCCTGATCACTTCCGGAGCCGGCCTCCTGTACTACGGCGAGCAAACGCAAAGCCCAAGCTGGTTGCGCCTGATCGTCTACGTGTCTGCCGCAATCGCTGGCCTGTCGTTTGCCGGCTGGGTCCTGTGCAACTTCATGGCCCACAGTCGGGAAAGCCAGTCCGTCAGGCAACGAATCGACTAGGTCTGCCCCGGATTGCGCCTGGTCTGCAATCGCAAACTGCGCAGCACACTTGCCGAGGCCAGTGCCTTGTCCCCTAGCTGAGCGGCCAATGCTGATCTCAGCAACTTGCGCGCGAAAAGAAGATCTTCCTCTCCCCGCAACGACCGGTCACGTAGACCAATGAGGCAACGGCCCGGATAGGCGCCGGCTTCTTCCTGCCTCAGGGGCTCGGGAACGCCGCTGGGCAAATAGTGGTACCAAAGCTCAGGTTCGAGATCCTCGGGCAGGTCCAATCCAAACCCGGTTTCTGCCAGCAAGGTCAGTTCAAAGTAGCGCAGGGCCGCCTCACCCTGGCGCAGCAGCGCCGGCAAGGTCTGCGCATAGTGCTCGAATACCGCTTCGTGACGATCGTGACGCTGCAGCAATCGCAGCAGCAATTCATTCAGATACCAGCCACTGAAAATTCGCTCTCCCACCAGGTTGACGGCGACGCCATCGGGCTCGGCATGTGTCAGGGTGCCCAGATCACCGGCCTCCACCCAGGACATGAGCAGGGGCCGGAAACACTGCAGTCGCTCACGCAATTTGGATTTCCCGGAACGCGCGCCACGCGCCACCAGCCCCACCCGGCCATGATCCCGCGTCAAAGCTTCAACCAGCAGGCTTGAGTCCCGATAGGGCGTGGTTTTCAGAATCCACGCCGGTACCAGCTGGATACGGGCACGGGACACCACTGCGCCTCAGTCGCCGCTGAATCCAAACTGTTTAAGGGCCTTGGGGTCGTCACTCCAGTTCTCCCGCACACGACACCAAACCTGCAGAAAAACCTTGGTACCCAGCAAGACTTCCAACTCCTTGCGCGCCGCCGTGCCAACCTTCTTGAGTGCGCTGCCACCGTCACCGATGACGATGCTCTTTTGACTATCACGTTCGACCCACACCACTGCGCTGATGCGGTGCAGCCCCCCTCCCTTGCCCGGTTCTGCCGGCGCACCACCACGCTTGCGCGGCGGTTCGATCTCGTAGGATTCAATGGACACATTCAGCGAGTAGGGCAACTCCTGATGCAATGTCCGGGTGAGCTTTTCGCGGATCAGTTCGGCAGCGAGAAAACCATTATCAAACCCGGCAACCATATCTGCCGGATACAGCGGCGGGCCTTCCGGCATGCGCCCGAGAATTTCCTGCGCCAGGATCGGCACGTTGTCGCCCTTGGTGGCAGACAGCGGCATGACGAACACAAACTCGCCACGCGCCGACATCGCTTCCATCTCAGGCAGCAACTCACTCTTGTTGCTGATGCGATCCACTTTGTTGATGACCAGGCCAACCGGCGCCTGCATTCTCTTGAGGCGCTCCAGAACCGCCTCGTCTTCTTCGGTCCATCGCTGCGCCTCGACGACGAACACCGCCAGATCAATGTCATGTAGCGCACTGGCGGCGGCATCGTTCATGGCCCGGTTCAGGGCCTTCTTGGCCTGCATGTGCAGACCGGGCGTATCAACGAAGACGACCTGATCACCCTGGGAATGCAGGACGCCCTGAATGGCGTTGCGGGTGGTCTGCGGCTTGTGCGAGACGATGCTGAGTTTGCGCCCGATCAAGGCGTTGAGCAGCGAGGATTTGCCCACATTGGGGCGTCCAATCAGAGTGACGATACCGCTGCGCATGATGAGGATTAACCTTTAGTAGTGGATTCGGTTCAGGAAGCGCCGGCGTCGGCCAACTGTGCCAACAAGACCCTGGCTGCCTGTTGCTCGGCCGTTCGGCGGCTCGCCGCCGTGGCCAGCGCTTCGCCGTCTGCATCGGCTACGGTCGCCCGAACCGAGAAACTGCGTCGATGCGCTGGCCCGGATTCAGAGATGACCTCGTATACCGGCAAGGGACGATTCCGCGCCTGCAGCCATTCCTGCAAACGGGTCTTGGCATCCTTGAGCGACTCTGCGTCCGGCAGGTTTTCCAGCTCCGGGGCGAACAGGGCGTGACACACCTGGCTGACCTGGCCGAATCCGCTGTCCAGATACACCGCTGCAATCACCGCCTCCAGGGCGTCTGCGAGCACCGAGTCCCGGCGCCATCCACCGCTCTTGCGTTCACCCTCGCCGATAAGCAGTGCTTCACCCAGATCCAGGCGCCGGGCAACCCCAGCCAGGGCCCGCTCACGGACCAGGCTGGAACGCAGCCGTGAAAGCGCACCCTCGCTTTCCTTCGGTCGCTGCCGGAACAGCAGTTCAGCGATGACAACGCTGATCAAGGCATCGCCGAGAAATTCGAGCCGCTCGTTGTTGTCAGCGGTGAACGAGCGATGCGTCAGCGCCCTGACAAGCAGACTCGGGTCTGCGAACTCATGACCGAGCCGCCTTGCCAGATCAGCGCACAGGCGCTCGTGTTCCACCTCAGATCAGACGTCGCTGGCGGCGGAGCCCGACATCAGGTGCTCGCCCTTGAAGTGGACGACGACGAATACGTTGTAGAACAGATTGACCCGCGCTTCATAGTCGTAGGCCAGCGCGCGACCCTTGGGGGTGCGTTTGACCTTGATGTCCTTGTCGTCGATCTGGCTGATGTAGTCGATGTCCCAGCGACGCTCCAGCGACCGGCGAATTTCGCCAACCTCTGCACTGCCGGAATCCTTGGCAACGGTCTTGACCACTCGAACGATGGTGCCGTGGTTGAGGTACAAAGGCCCCACCTTGATGGCAATCAGGGCAAAGAAGGCAATAGTGCCAAAGACGAACAAGAGGCCGAACCAGCCAAGTCCCCGCTGACGTTTGATGGATTGCTGCATTTGCGTAATCCCTCCCTGGGATGAAGTACCGCTAGATATGTAAATCCCTGCTCAAGTGTAGCGAGCAAGGGTTGGCCGGGCGCGCTTTGACGCAGAATCCAAGTCTACATACGAGAAAACGCGCATTTCGACCTTGGCGCCACCGGCGATTCAACTCCTAGCGAATGCGCGTACCGATGCGCGAGAGATTGGGCCGCATGATGCTCCCGTCCCAGCTCATCCAGACGAAAAACGCCTTGCCAACCAGATTACGCTCCGGGACCGTGCCCCAGCGCCGCGAATCGTAGCTGCCATCGCGATTATCGCCCATGGCGAAATACTGGCCTTCTGGAACGGTGAACTCGAAGTTCTCGGTAGGCGCATCCGGGTCCACGATGATGTGGTGTTCGTGATTTTCCAGATTTTCTTTCAGACGGTATGCCGCGCCGCCAGGCAAGCCCGTAACCGCCACGACCCCATCCGGCGTTTGCTCCAGAGCCTCGCCGTTGACGTAAAGAACCTTGTCTCGATACACGATGTGATCCCCGGGCAGGCCAACCATGCGCTTGATGTAATCCACCGAGGGATCATTGGGCCAACGAAACACCACCACATCACCGCGCTCGGGCGTGCCGTTTCCGAGGAAGCGGGTGTGGAAGACCGGGTCGCGCAGGCCGTAGCTGAACTTGTTGACGAGGATGAAATCACCGATCAGCAGGGTCGGGATCATGGAACCCGAGGGAATCCTGAAAGGCTCTGCGACAAACGAGCGGAGCAACAGCACAGCCAGGATGACCGGAAAGAACGAACGGGAGAAATCGATCAGCCAGCCAGGTTTATCTTCGCCTTCAATCAGGCTCCGGCGCTTTGGCCCCAGCCAGAATTTGTCCAGCAGCCAACCCAGGCCGGTCAGCACCGTCAGCACCGTCAGCAATACCGCAAAGTCGAAATGCACGTCAGATGCCATACCGCGAACCTCGCAATTGAGCTGTTATTTTTTTCGATCCACGCCGAGAACCGCAAGAAAAGCCTCTTGCGGTATCTCGACCGCGCCAACCTGCTTCATGCGCTTCTTGCCTTCCTTCTGCTTCTCCAGAAGCTTGCGCTTGCGCGAGATATCGCCACCGTAACACTTTGCCGTTACGTCCTTGCGCAGGGCCTTGACCGTGCTGCGAGAAATAATCTTCGCGCCGATCGCGGCTTGGATAGCGACATCAAACTGCTGCCGGTGAATGACATCCTGCATGCGCTCGCACAGGTCCCGACCGCGCGGATACGCCGCATCCCGATGCACGATGGTGGCTAGTGCATCGACCCGCTCGCCATTGACCAGCACGTCCAGCTTGACCAGGTCAGCGGATTGGAATCGCAGGAATTCATACTCAAACGATGCATAGCCGCGCGACACGCTCTTCAGGCGATCAAAGAAATCCAGCACGACCTCGGCCAGCGGCATTTCCATTTCCAGCTGAACCTGCTGCCCCATGTAGCGCATGTTCTTCTGCACGCCGCGCTTTTCCATGCACAGCTGCATGACCGGGCCGACATAGCTCTGCGGCATCAGCACACGGGCAATAATGATGGGCTCACGCAGATCGGAAAATCCGCCGGGCTCAGGAAGTGCTGCAGGATTTTCAATCTTGCGAATCTCGCCATCATTCATTTCCAGCTCGTAGACCACCGACGGCGCCGTCGTGATCAGATTCAGCTTGTACTCGCGCTCAAGCCTCTCCTGCACGATCTCCATGTGGAGCATGCCGAGAAACCCGATGCGGAAGCCAAAGCCCAATGCGCCAGAGTTTTCAGGCTCGAACTGCAAGGCTGAATCGTTCAGCCTCAGCTTGGACAGAGACTCCCGGAAATCTTCAAAGTCATCCGCGTCAATCGGGAACAAACCGGCAAACACGCGCGGCTGGATATTGCGAAAGCCTGGAAGGCGCTCTGTGCAGGGATCGCTGCTCAGGGTCAGCGTGTCACCAACCGGGGCGCCGAAAATGTCCTTGATGCCGGCAATGAGAAAACCGACTTCGCCGGTTTCCAGCGCGTCCTTGAACACACGCTTGGGTGCGTGCACACCCAGCATGCTGACTTCGTGGTCGCGCCCAGTGGACATGACTCGCACTTTCTGACCTTTCTCGATGCGTCCGTTCACAATCCGCACCAGCGACACAACGCCCAGATAAGGGTCAAACCAGGAATCAACAATCAGTGCCTGCAGCTTGCCCTCAGTGTTGCCCTTGGGCGGCGGAAGCCGGGTCACTACCGCTTCGAGCACTTCTTCGACGCCCAGTCCTGTCTTGGCTGAAATGCGCAGCGCGTCCGTTGCCTCGATACCAATGACCTGCTCGATCTCTTCTGCAACGCGCTCGGGTTCGGAGTTTTGCAGATCCACCTTGTTGAGAATCGGCACGACTTCCAGATTCATGTCCAGCGCCGTGTAGCAATTGGCCACCGACTGCGCTTCCACGCCCTGGCTGGCATCAACCACCAGCAGTGCGCCCTCGCATGAAGCCAGCGAGCGCGAGACTTCGTAGCTGAAGTCCACATGCCCGGGGGTGTCGATCAGATTGAGTTGGTAGATCTGGCCATCGCGCGCCTTGTAATTCAGCGAGACCGCCTGTGCCTTGATGGTGATCCCGCGTTCGCGCTCGATCGGATTGTTGTCGAGCACCTGCGCCTGCATCTCGCGCGCCTGAAGACCGCCCGTGAGCTGGATAAATCGATCGGCCAGAGTCGACTTGCCATGGTCGATATGGGCAATGATGCAGAAGTTGCGAATATTCGCCAGGTTCACGACGACCTACATACAAAAAAGGCCGCGGAGTATAGCGTTTTGGCAGGCAGGGGATCAGCCCCGGCGCAGATTTCCCGGGCCTCTTTGCCAGCCTTGGTCCGGACCCGCCCGCCGCACTGCCCCGTTCGGGGGCAGCGACGGCTAAGGGGTCAAAGCCTATTTCTTGCTGGTGGCCTTGCGCACGCTCTTGCGTGCCTTCTTGGCCGTTTTCTTGACGGTTTTCCGAGCATTTCCAGCGGCTTTCTTGACCGTCTTCCTGGCACTCTTGGTGGTCTTTCGCACCGTTTTCTTGGCCGCCTTGCTCCGGCTGCCAGCTGTTTTCTTGACCGACTTGGCGGCTTTCTTGGCTGCCTTGACGACACGGGTCGCGGACGGCTTCTTGCTGCTCTTGACCGCCTTTTCAAGCGAGGACAAGCGCCCATCCAGTGACTTGCGCACGCGACTGATCACACGAAGCAGTTCCTGCTTCTGGACCGAAGAGCCTTCGTCCAGTTTCTGAGTCACGGTGGATAGCAGATTGTCGAGGTCGGTTACGACGCCAGTGAAGGCCTTGCGTGCACGATCGGCGAGATCACCCGAGAGCTGATTGAGGTTGAGCTTTGTGGCCACGGTTGAATTCCTCTTGAGGACGCGCGTCAAATTAGACGCGGTTCAATGTTAGGACTCGATTCGCCAGAGAACAAACCTTTTGTGCCGCTGCAAGGCCGTCTCAGCTTCGCTCATTGTCGTTGAGCATTTCGTCGAACCACTGCTCGAACGCCCGCTCGTCGAACCTGCCTTCGCAGATCACCTCCTGCCAGGCATCCACCAGTACCGGAATACGCAGCCCATATCGTCGCTTCAGAAGCTCATCTTCATCCACATCCACGAATTCCAGAGAAGTGACATTGGCGAACAGGCGGTGACCGCGCAGGGCAATCTCCATGTACTCACACAACTCGCATTCACCGCGCGTCATGAGACGAAGATGAATCTCTGCGGATGTTCCTTCGTTCATTTTCAGGGAATATCAAGCGGCATGAAGGAAGGCGCGCCTTCACGGCTGACCAGCATCGGAACCGTGCTTCCAGGCGTCAGTCTTGCGGCGACTTCGGCAAAGCGCTCCGGAGAATCTACCTCCTGCCCCGCCAATGACAAAACCACATCGCCTGTGCGTACACCGGCGGCGCGGGCCGGTCCACGCGATACCTGCTCAACCCGCACGCCACCTGAGTTCACACGCAGACGCCGCCGCTCTTCATCACTGAGGGCGGTGACCACCATGCCCAACGCACCATCTGCAGCCGGCTCAGGCCGCGGCGAAGGCTGCGACACCACGTCGGACGGTTCTTCCTCCAGCACCCCCACTTCAATCTGAAACTTGAGGCGCTCACCGCCACGTATCACTTCCAGGGGCAGCACCTGGCCAGGATCGGCTCGTCCAACCAGCGGCGGCAGGCTTCCGGAAATGGGCAGTGATTCACCGTTGAAGCTGACGATGATATCGCCAGGCTTGAGGCCAGACTCCTGCGCCGGACTATTGGGCATGATGCGGGAGATCAGAGCACCTTCTGCGCGCTCCATATTGAATGATTGCGCAAGATCTCCATCGACTTCCTGCACCACCACTCCGAGCCAGCCTCGCGTCACTCGCCCCTTGTCGCGCAACTGCACCGCGACACGCGAGGCGATATCAATCGGTATCGAGAAACTCACCCCCTGAAAACTCCCGGACTGTGAGTAGATCTGCGAGTTGATGCCAACCACTTCACCCTCCAGATTGAATAGAGGACCACCCGAATTTCCCGGATTGATGGCCACGTCGGTCTGGATAAAGGGAACGTATTGCTCGGTGTGCAAGCTGCGACCCTTGGCAGAGACGATGCCAGCGGTCACCGAAAAATCGAAGCTGAAAGGCGATCCGATGGCGAAGACCCATTGTCCGGGGCGCAGCTTCTGCGAGTCGCCGATGCGAACGGCCTGCAACCCCTTGGCATCGATCTTGAGCAAGGCCAGGTCGGTGGAGCGATCCACGCCCACCAATTGCGCCGGCAGTTCGCGGCGATCCAGCAGCCGGACGATGATCTTTCCAGCACCCTCGACCACGTGATAGTTAGTCAAGATGTAGCCGTTTTCCCACAGGACAAAACCTGACCCTAGCGGTTCGGGTTCTGGTTCGGCTGGAGCAGCTGCCCCGTCCTCGGGCCCATCTGGCGGTGTCGCCCGCTTCTCAAGATAACGTCGAAACCATTCTGGGGTCTGTTCGTCATACTCGGGAATATCAGCGGCGGTGGCCACCGCGACGGCGCTGATATTGACCACCGAGGCACTGTTGTCTTCCACCAGCGTGGCGAAGTCGGGCAGTCCGTTGTGAGCCTTGCCGCATGCGCCGGAAAGCAGGGCCAGAAACAGTAGTACGCAGACCCTCATGGGTCGCAATGAGACGGGCATGTATGGTCGCCGTTGTCAGCTGAGGGGATGAGCACGGCAATTTTAGCGCGTTTGCTCTGGCCTCCCTCGATTCGCGCCCCTTGCGGCAGCGCCGCGCGGTACCTCAGCGGGCGTCGATCGCCTCAGCAGCAAACTTGGAACCCAGGTCCTGCCGGCCCTGTGCGGCTTCCAGATTGTCGCCAATCATCTTGATCGTATGGCGCGGGACCTCTCCCACGACCGTGACCTGAACGTCTCCGGCCGAACGGCTGTAGGCGTTGAGCGGCCCCATGCGGTCCAGGCGCTGTGCAGCCGGCTGGATCTCCGAGCTCGTCGGACGCAAGACTCTGTAGACGGAGACGGCGCTCAGGCCGTCACTCAAAACTACGTGCTCACGAACACCGGCTGGAGAAGCCTGAACCCGCCGTCGAACCACGCGAAACCCGGGTGGCAACTTGGAGAATTTCGCATGCTCCTGCTCATCAACGACTTCGGTCTCCTCAATCGCGACCGGCTCGCTGGCATGGGCCTGGGCAATGGCGTCAACGGCCGTTTCAGTGGATTCCCGTACCTGCTCCTCCGGTGTGACGGCCCTGAAAGCGGCATCCGGAATACTTTGCGGGAAGCTCACTTCGGTGAAGAACATCTGCTCCAGCAATCGGCCATCCGGCGCCACCAAGCTCAGCTTGAGGGGGACCGCAGAATCACGGTCTGCCCAGACCTCATAGCCGTAGCGAAACTCGTCGCGTGGCGCGATGGCGATGCCGCGACACTTGCGCCCTGCAATACGCGCCTCACCCAGTTCCTTGACCTCATAGTAGGCACTGATCTGCTGCAACCGCTCCGGCGACAGTGACAGGAGCAGTCCCTTGGGGCTGGCCGCACGGCGCGCAGTAAGCCTCCGATCACGGGGCAACAGACAGGTCAGCTTGTCGTTCTGCTTGAGGACTTCGCGAACTTCGCCGGTCATGGACTGAATCCGCTCACGCTCGGAGCCGTCCGCAAACCGATGCGTCACACGGAAAGTCTCGAGCACGTCGTCGCCTCGATAGACCAGCACGCCTTCATAATTTGTCGCGCGGGCCGCTGCTGCTGCCTTGACCAACCAGTCACCCGCCTGGCCTTCAGCCGCTTGTGCACCGAGATTCAGGCACAGGCCGAGAGCAAGGCCGGCGTAGACGAGCCCCCGCTTCATTAACGAAACTCGCCCGGATAGGGCTGATACTCGGCGGTATGCGCGGCAAAGCGGGCATAGCGCAAGGTGCCGCCAACGCCTTCACCGGAGACCGCATTGCTGTGGTCCATCAGGTATTCCCGCAGCATTTGGGAATGTGCCTCGTCATCGTTGCTGGCAACCTGGGTAGATTGCGGCGCTGAACTTCCGGTCCACTGGAGAGGTTCTGCGCTGGCCACGGTCGCGGTCGCCGGGCTCTCAAATTCTTGTTGCGTGGTCGCCTGCGGCTGAATCAGCAGAACGGCGGCGGCGCCCATGGAGGCTGCTGCGGCAAAACCCACCACCGGCTTCCAGTAACGTTTGCGTACACCAGACTGCACCGCTGGCGCTGGCGTTTCTGGCCGCGCGAAAGGAACGACCGTATCGCCGCCTTCCACCGGAGCATCATCCAGTTGCGCCATCACGCCAGCACAAATGCAGGGCAGGTTGGAATCGAAGCGCGCGCCAGACTGTGCCTCGCGCGTCATGCACAGCCGGCTCCATTGTTCTGCCAGCTCAGGATCTCGATCCATCTCTTCCAGCAACTGGTCCAGCTCTGGGCCCTGGCACTGCCCGTCGAGCAGTGCAGACAATGAAGCATTGTTCATGTGGGAGCTCATTTCCTGAAAAAAGTCGGTTCGAATCTGACGGAATGCGATGGTTCCCAAACTAAACCGCAGCTTAACGGGAAAGTTCCATCGGGGCGACAAGTGGTCAGTGAAGGGATCATGTGCGGGTTCACTCCATCAGCGGCTTGATCACGGCATCAATGGCTTCACGCGCCCTGAAGATGCGGGATCGAACAGTTCCAATCGGGCAATTCATGACGTCGGCGATGTCCTCGTATGACAAACCTTCCAACTCGCGCAAGGTAATGGCCTGGCGCAGGTCCGGCGGAAGGCTGGCGATGGTTTGCCCAACCTGCTGCCGTATTTCGTCTGACAACAGAAGTGCCTCAGGAGTTGCAACATCGCTCATTTGTTCGGTGTGGCCGAACTGTTCAGCTTCGTCCACGTCGATGTCCTGGGTGCTGGGCCGGCGATTGCGCGCAACCAGATGATTCTTCGCCGTGTTGATGCCGATGCGATAAAGCCAGGTATAGAAGGCGCTCTGGCCGCGAAACCCCGGCAGCGCGCGCCAGGCCTTGATGAAGCTTTCCTGTGCGACGTCGGGTGCGTCGGCCTCGCCCACCAGACGGCTGACCAACTGGATGATCTTGTGCTGGTATTTACGCAGAAGCAGCTCGAAAGCGCGCTTGTCTCCGGCCTGCGCGCGCGCTACAAGCTGATCATCCACCCCTGGCTGCTGTTCACTCATTCGTTCTGATTCAGATTGGCGGGACACAGAGACCACCCCTGCATCGCTCAGCCATTCATAATTGGACACAGTCTATCAATCAGGCCATCACATTGAGTTCCAACATTCTGATTCTCGGCAGCGGCGCGTCCGGCCTGAGCCTCGCCCTGCGCCTGGCCCAGGCCGGCCAACAAGTCACCGTCGTTTCCAAGACCCGCCTCGAGTCTGGCTCCACGCTGTGGGCCCAGGGCGGCATTTCCGCAGTCATCGACAAGGGCGATACCCTGGCGGCACACGTCAAGGACACGCTCATTGCCGGCGGCGGTCTGTGCGACCCGGCCGCCGTTGAATTTGCGGTGGAACGTGGCCCCGAAGCGATTCACTGGCTGCTCGATCAGGGCGTTTCATTTACCCAGGATGATGGCGACGGCAATGAAGCCCGCCTGCACCTGACGCGCGAAGGCGGTCACAGCCACCGGCGCGTGGTCCACGCCGCCGATTCCACCGGGCGCGAAGTGGAAACCACGCTGGCGATGCTGGCCATTGATCATCCCAACATTCATATCCGCGAACGCGCCGTCGCGGTGGATTTGATCCTGGACCCAAGCGGCCAGCGCGCGCAGGGCGCATACCTCTACGACCGCGAAAGCAAGCAGGTTGAGGCCGTGCCGGCGAAGGTGGTCGCACTGTGTACGGGCGGGGCCAATCAGGTCTATCTGTATTCATCCAACCCCTTCGGCGCATCTGGCGACGGCATTGCGATGGCCTGGCGCGCGGGTTGCCGCGTCGGGAACATGGAATTCATGCAATTTCACCCGACCTGCCTGTACCACAAGGACTCACGCAACTTCCTCATGACCGAGGCCTTGCGCGGCGAAGGCGGCTACCTGCGCCTGCCATCTCAGAATGGCGAACCCGGCGAGCGTTTCATGCTGAAAGTCGATGAGCGTGCGGAACTGGCGCCCCGCGACATCGTGGCCCGAGCCATTGATCACGAAATGAAACGGCTGGGCCTGCAGCACGTCCTGCTCGACGTGACGCATCTCGATGCGGACTTCGTCCGCAGCCACTTCCCGAGCATTCACGCGCACTGCCTGGAACTGGGAATCGACATCACCACCGATCCGATTCCGGTGGTGCCTTCGGCGCATTTCACCTGCGGCGGCGTCGTTACCGATTTTGCTGCGCGCACCGACGTCGCCAATCTCTATGCCATTGGCGAGGTGGCATGCACGGGCCTGCACGGTGCCAATCGGCTTGCGTCCAATTCCCTGCTCGAATGCCTGGTGTTTGCCAGCGCAGCAGCCGACGACATTCTCTCGCGGCTGGACAGCATCGAGGCGCCGGGAAAGCTCAAGCCCTGGGATGCGTCGCGCGTCACAGATTCGGACGAAGACGTGGTGGTCTCACACAACTGGCTGGAGCTGCGCACCTTCATGTGGGACTACGTGGGCATCGTGCGCACCACCAAGCGTCTGCAAAGGGCGCTGCACCGTGTCGAAATGCTGCGTCAGGAAATCCAGGAGTACTACGGCAACTATCGGGTCAGTCATCACCTGATCGAACTGCGCAATCTGGTCGTCTGTGCGGAGTTGATCGTCCGCTCGGCGCTGTCACGCCGCGAAAGCCGCGGGCTGCATTTCACAACGGACTATCCGGATGCCCTGCCCAGGGCCGAGCCCACCATCTTGCCCGGCAGAAAGGAACAAGCCTCGGCCAGCTTCAATCGCGAAAGGCAGAAAGAAGTGGAGATGCAAAGCATCTCGTAGGTTTCACAGGAGCTGGCGCTGGCGCGCTTCGTGATCGAGCAACCAGCGCTTGTTCTCGATACCCCCGCCGTAACCGGTCAGGGCGCCGTTTGCACCTATGACGCGGTGACAAGGCACGATGATGGAAATCGGATTCCGGCCATTGGCCAACCCGACGGCGCGGGAGGCCTTGGGGTTTCCGAGTTTGCGGGCCAGCTCACCGTAACTCAGCGTTTCACCATAGGGAATTTCACATAGCGCGGCCCACACGCGCTGCTGAAACTCGGTTCCCTGCCCGAAGAAGTCCAGATCAAAAGTCTTCAGCTCTCCCGCAAAGTAGGCCAGAAGCTGTTTGCTTACGTGCGCCAACGCAGCGTCATCACGCGTTCCGATTACAAACTTTCCCGTGCCTTCATTCACATGCTTGCCCATGTACAGGCCGCACAATCGTCCATCACGCGATAACAGAAGCAGCGTCCCGAGTGGTGTGTTCTCAAGGTAGCTGTGCTGAACAGCATCACCCTTCATGTCAGCCTCCTGATTTCAAGCTGTGCCAGAGATGCAGTGCGCCATATGCGCGCCACGGCTGCCAGTCCTGTGCAGCGGCAATGACCTGCGCCGGCTTGCTCACTGCGAGGGCTTTCATCAAGCCCAGGTCGGATGCCGGCAGCGCGTTGGGATCGCGCAGCGCGCGCATGCCGATGTATTGCGCGGTCCAGGGTCCGATGCCGGCGATGGACTGCAATTGCGCAGCGCTAGCTTGCAGGTCTGCTGGCCGGTCAAGATCAAGACCCCCCGACGCCAGCGCCCGCGCAAGATCGGAAATGGTCTGCGCTCGGCGCTGTGTCAGCCCCAGATCAATGAGTTGCTGAACCGGCGCCTGCGCAATCAGTTCCGCCTTTGGTGCGTAATACAGCAGCTCAGGATGGGGCGTGTTTGCAGGCTGGCCAAAGGCACGTGCAAAACGTCCGAACAAGGTGCTCGCAGCTTTGACCGTCACCTGCTGGCCCAGCACTGCACGCAAGGCCAGTTCAAATCCATTCAGGGCTCCGGGCACCCGCAATCCGGGCAAGGCCGTCACCAGGGGCGCGAGGTGCGGATCAGTCGAAAGCTGTGCATCGATCAGAGCCGGATGCGCATCCAGATCGAACAGTCGACGAATACGTGGCAACAGCTTGGCCAGCACAGGAACCAGCTCAGGAGAAATCTCAACCAGCAGCCGATGCGCTCCCGCTTCAGGCTGCGCGCTCATCCATCCGGTGCGCCCGTCCAGATGAACCGTTCGCAGGTACTTCAGGCCGCGAGCCGCCTCCACCCCGGCCGCGCCGCGACCTACCAGAAACTCCAATAAAGTCGCCCACGCCAGAGGTGGGCGATAGGCCAGCCGAAGGATGATCGCGTCGCTGGATTTAGCTCCTGCATCTCGCCGCAGCTGACTTGGATTGAGCCGGTAGCGCATCTGAAAAAGATGGTTGAAACGGCGCACGCTCGAAAAGCCACTCGCCAGGGCGACCTGAGTCATGCTCAGACTTGTCTGCGCCAGCAACTGCTTGGCCAGCAGGAGTCGGCGTGTTTGCGCCAGCTGAACCGGGCTGACCCCAAACTCGCTGAGGATGCTGCGACGCAACTGACGTGCAGACAACCCGTATTCTGCGGCCAGTGCATCTACGCTGTTGTCATTGAGATACCCGGATTCAATACGCTCCACCGCCCAACGCGCCGCGCTGGCCCTGGCATCGCTGCGTGCAAGTCCGGGCGCGAGTTCCGGCCTGCAACGCAAGCAGGGCCGAAACCCCTGATCCTCGGCAGCCGCGGCGTGTTCAAAAAACTGACAGCGATCGCGTCCAGGTGTTCGTGCTGAACAGATCGGCCGACAGTAGATGCCGGTCGTGGAAACGCCGACAAAGAAGCGTCCGTCAAAGCGTGCGTCCCTTGCCTTGAGTGCCTCGTAACAGTGATCAGGCTGAATCTGCATGGCGGGTATTGTGCGCCCTGCCCCCGAAAGGTTCTCGCCGTTTTCGGACGCGCAAGCTTCCGATCATTTTATGGACCGTGCAGGTATACGGGTCTCTCAGGGCTTCAATGGCGGACGCTTTTCAAACTCCGGCCATTGCTGGGGCTGGCGGACAAACTCGGCTGGGTCGTACCCCATGGCGGCAATCTTCCTGCGGTACTGCTCAAAGCTGGCGTCGTCCATCTGTGGTTCGCGTGCCAGCAACCAGACATAGTCGCGCTTGTTGCGCGCAACGATGCTCACTGAGTAATCCGGCTTCAGATACACGATCCGGTATTCCGCCTTGAATGGCCAGATGAACTGCATGGCCCACAAGGCGTTGTTCGTGGCGGGCTCGACAAAGCCCTTGGGTGTATTGACTGTAAGCGGCGCATTGAAACCGCCGTCCCGATATCGGTAGGTTGTGGCAATGCTGCCATCTTCATTGAGCTCGTAAGTCTCAATGCCATTGTGGGCATCGGCCTCGGCAAAGATCGGGATGAATCCGATCACATGCCAGTCGCCCATGAAACGCTGCAGATCGACGGATTCCACCAAGGGGATCGGCTCGCGCTCCGGGCCGAACAACGCACAGCCCTGCACCAGGATTCCAGCCATGATCAATAGCGTTATCTTTACTGCTTGCATGTCAGTTTTTGTCCGGATGAGAGGCGCCCAGCGCGCTCAACCGGGCACGCAAGCGGCGCAGGACATCTTCCGGCGCTTCGTCGCCGAGAATGATGCGCGTCCTGCTTTGACCGCTGGGAACGCGAAAATTCAGTATCAGCAAACGCGGATGGACATAGCTGTTACCCAGCAATTCGGCTTCGGCAGGTTTTCTGGCCGGGTTTTCGATGCTCCAGCTCCCATCGCCGTGCGCATGCACCCGAATGATGGCGCGCGGACCGAATCCGAAGGCCGGGTGCCGACGAAGCCAGAACCACGAGACTGCAATAGCGGCAGCGATGACCAACATCGCCGAACCCGTTTCCATCGTCAGCGGCAGCAAGACCAGCGGCACGACATGAACCCAAAACAGGAAATGGTGTGCGCGATGCGACGGCTTGAGCTCAACATCCACCGCGGGCGCATCGGGCGCGTTCACCTGAAAACACGCAGCTCGGCTACTAGCTCCCGGTACTGTTCCGGCGTCGGCGAGTAGCCCATGGTCCATGACCAGATGTCCGGGTCCTCGACGGTGGTCAGCAGGCGCACGAAGGTCTGTCTCTCGGCCTCTGGTGCCTGCGCATACCGCCCGGCGTGATAGCGCGTGACCATCACGTCCAGTTCTTTCATTCCACGTCGCAACAGAAATTTCAGGCGACGCTCGTCCACACTCAGATTTTCCATGCGCGGATTGTGGGCCATGCCGCACAGGGATGCAGCCCCAGCCTCCGGATGCGATAGCCTAGCGCCATGAAAACGGATACCAGCAGCGCCCGCCTCGCCGTCCTGATCGACGCCGACAATGCCCAGCCCAAGCTGGCCGAAGCTCTGTTTGCCGAAATCGCCAATTACGGCGTGGCCAGCGTCAAACGCGTCTATGGCGACTGGACACAGCCCAATCTCGGCGGCTGGAAGAAGGTACTCGCGGAGCATGCGATCCAGCCCATGCAGCAGTTCGCCTACACCACCGGCAAGAACGCAACAGACAGCGCCATGATCATTGATGCCATGGACCTGCTCTACACCAATCGCTTCGACGGCTTCTGCATCGTCTCCAGCGACAGTGACTTCACCCGCCTTGCTGCGCGTATCCGAGAAGCAGGGCTGAGCGTGTTCGGCTTCGGGGAGCGCAAGACACCGCAGGCCTTTGTGTCGGCCTGCGACAAGTTCATCTATGTTGACGTCCTGCGCAACAGCACCGAACAGGCCGAGACTGAGAAAGCGCCTGCGCGAAAATCTACCAAGGCGCTTCGCGGCGATTCGCGTCTGGTCAATCTGGTTCGCAACGCGATCGATGCGGCTTCTGACGACGACGGCTGGGCGCATCTGGGCCCGGTTGGTCAGCACATCAGCAAGCAGGCCCCGGACTTTGACCCACGCAATTGGGGCTACGCCAAGCTCAGCGCGCTGGTTAAGGCCATTGGCCTGTTTGAACTCGAAGATCGCAAGCAAGCCGACGGCGTGTCGCGCATCGTCACCCTGCGGGAAAAACCCAAGGCCTGAGGGTGGAATTCACCAACGGCGCGCGATACTGAACATGAAATCATAGAGCGCGTAGCGATTGTCGACCTTCTCTCCCAGCGGAAGCTCCGGATTGCTGTAGCTGTGCGTACTGGGTAGTTGGTACTCGAATGCGGCATCAAAATGCCAGCCACTTTCCAACTCATGACCGAACCCGATAGAAATTGATCTTTCCTGTCCGAGACCGAGAGGCGGCGTTGCGGTCTCTCCACGCACGGGATTGTTCTCTACGTTGAAGCCGCTGCGAAGGATGGTCTTGTCACTCAAAGTGTAAGCAAGGCCAAATGCGTAAACGTACTGATCACGCCAACGCAGCTGAGTGACAGAATCGATATTGGCGGGGGCACCGGGGTTGTTCGGGGTATCCGCACGAAAGCGGCTGGAACTCAAGGCACGCGAATAATCCAGCCAATTGAACTCGGCAGAGACGAGCCAACGCGCATCAGGCCGCCAGGCCACACCAAGGTCAATTTGCTGAGGCAGTGCAAAGCCCTCCAATCGCGCGTTGTCGTAGTGCACACGACCCAGTCCCACAGACTCGAAGTTCAGAGTGGCGGTGCCTCCTGTAAGTCGCAGGTCGGTCTTGCTGGTGTAGACCAGTCCCACGGTCCATTGCTCCTTGGGCTGGTACTGAATGCCGACCAGGATATTTCCTGAAATACCACTGCCATCATCAAAGCGCAGACCGAAAAAAGGTGCCGTAGGATCCGAGTTGTCCGAAGTCTCCGGGAAAAATTTCTGACGACCAAATGAATAAAACAGACCCAGTGTTGTGCCCACGCTCAGGTTCTCACGCACTTTCCACGCAAGACTGCCCGCCAGTTTGAGCACCCCGATGTTGGCCGAGACAATGTCGCGGTTTCCATACTCCGTGAGCAGGTTGTCATAGCCGACGCTGGTCCCGCCCTGCCCGTACATGCCTAGCCCCCAGACCCAATCTGGATGCGAGGTAAAACGCGATGCGAAGCCTGCTGCTGTCAAGGCTCCAATAGGGTCCGTCAACAGCTCATTGTTGCCGAGGCTGTCCTCATGCTTGAAGCCGGAAATATAGGGCTGAATCTGTGCATCAAAGGCGCGATGTCTGATCTGTGTCAGGCCCGCCGGATTGGTATTGATGGCATTGGTATCACGCGCAACCGCCACATCTGCCCCAGCCATGCCCAAGGCTTCTGATCCATATCCATTCGGCAGGAACGCGCGGCCCGCCTGGACCTGCCCGCTGCCGAACAACAAACCTGCTACCAGGCACGCACCCACACAATTTTTCGATTTCAAGCCAGGCATCACTCGGTTTCTGTTCCCGCATTCTTTATTCTTGGCACTTGGTGCCATTTTGCATTGTCTGACATACCTTGAACAGGCGACTGGCATAAGATTGCCCGCTGACGCGTACTCAAATAGTGAAATGCCAAAAGATTCTGTCGACGCTGGCGCTGCTGTTGAACCCAGCGGAAAACGTTTCGACAAACAACAACAGCTGCGCGAGCGCCTCATCGCTGCTGGCATTGCCCTCTTCGCAAAGAAGGGCTTCGATGGCACCACCGTCAGCGAAATTGCAGAAGCTGCTGGCTCATCCAGAAGAACCTTCTTTCGCTACTTCAAGACCAAGGACGATGTTGTCTTTGACTGGCTGGATGAACAGGGCCAGATCATTTGCGATCACGTCACACCGGGGCCGACAACAATGCCCCCGATGCAGAATCTCGAAGAAGCCATGTTGCAGTTGGCGCGATTTCTGGATGCAGATACTGCGCGCGCGCGCCTTCTGACGCACATCGTGTACGACACCCCCTCGCTCGCCCGTCGCTATCAGGCAGAAAATTCTCGCTGGGAGGGAGAGGTCACCGAACGTCTGATGCAGGGCCGGCCAGCGAAGGACCTATTTCAGGCCAGAGTTCAGGTGGCGGCGGCGACTGCGACGCTGGTATCTGCCATGCGCGCATGGGCAGCCGATGAGAACGAGAAAACCATGCGCCACTGGGTGCGACTCGCGTTCCGCGCATTGCGTGATGGTGGGTGGCACGATGAGTTCGGATCTGCATCTCAAAAGAGGCGTGCTAAATCTTGAAAAAATCGATCCATGACCTAGTCACGCAAGAAGTTGAATCACTCCATGCTTTTTTTGTTTCCTGGTTCAGCGGGCAATGTGCGAGAGAATGCTTCGAGCGTGACTTTTCCAGACGTTTCAGCCCCGACCTGGTTTTCATTCCGCCTGCCGGACGTCGCCTTGGGCTCGATAATCTGAGCCATTCCGTATACCAGGCGTACGCAAGCAACCCCGCTTTTCGTATCCAGATCCGTAATGTGCGGGTCGAGCAGGTCTTCGGTGATTATCTGATTGCGACCTATGAGGAATGGCAACGCAACGCACTCGCCTCCACGCCTCCTGACAATGGCCGCATCGCGACCGTGTTATTCGCCGTTAGAGAGCACTTGGTTTGGGAGCACATTCACGAAACCTGGTTGCCGCCCGAACAGATTGCCGCTGGCCCATATGATTTCTAGGCGCATGCCCAAGCAGGACATGACTCGCGTAACCGCTTTGCCTCGTCCCTCGCGAACTGAGCAACACATGCAGTCTTGGGAGGTGCCTGTTTCCCTTCCCGATGGCGAGTTCATCGCCCACATCCTGGAGCCCGAATCGACCAGCTTGATGCAGATCATGCGGCAACTGCGCAGCGGCACCTACCAGAAACCCTTTGTGTTGGAAGATGGTGAATTTCGGCAACTGCATTTTGGCCTTCGATACATGCAAAGCCGCATGCGCCTGGCCTCACCCGATGAACTGAGCTTCGCGTACACCCGCGAAATGATGGCCTTTCTACTGTTCAGGCCCGAGCCGTCGCATATCCTGATACTGGGCATGGGAGGCGGTTCGCTAAGCAAATTCTGTTATCAGCAACTTCCCGCAACGCGTATCACTTCGGTGGAAATCGATCGGACGGTCATTGAACTCTCACACTTGTTCGAGATGCCGGAACCCGATGGACGGCTGAAAATCGTCCACGGTGATGGTGCTGAATTCGTAAAGACAGCGAACGCAGGTGCGGATGTGATCCTGGTCGATGGCTGCGACAAGAACGGTATCGCACCGGCCTTCCGTGAAGCCGCCTTCTATGAGGATGCTCTGGCTCGCCTGAAAGCGGACGGCGTGCTCGCCGTGAACCTGGTGGGCAGTGCGACGCGCGTCGGCAAACTCAAACGTCTGATCAATGAGGTCTTTGACGGCGCCAGCTGCGTATTGCCCGGTGTCGCCGAGAATAATCAAATTCTGTTTGCGATCAGGCGCGGCACCTGGCCGCCCGATGCCAATGCCCTGCTCGATCGCGCTGACATATTGCGACGCCGCCACGGACTACCGTTTATTCAGTACCTCAGGCGTTTGAACATACCGGCGCAAGACGATTCCGACCGAATCTAGAATGAGAAATGTCGCTCAATAAAAAAGGCCCAGCAATGCGGGGCCTTTTTCTGATTTTGACGTCACCTGCAGATCAGGTTCTGCGTTCCACCAGCATTTTCTTGGTTTCAGCGATAGCCTTCGCTGGGTTCAAGCCCTTGGGGCAGGTCTTGGTGCAGTTCATGATGGTGTGGCAGCGGTACAGCTTGAACGGATCTTCAAGCGCATCCAAACGCTCGCCGGTGGCTTCGTCGCGCGAATCTGCGAGCCAGCGATAGGACTGCAGCAGAACGGCCGGACCGAGGTAGCGATCACCATTCCACCAATAGCTTGGGCAGCTGGTGGAGCAGCAAGCGCAGAGAATGCACTCGTACAAGCCATCGAGCTTGGCGCGCTCTTCTTCGGACTGCAGACGCTCACGAGTCGGCGCGGGTGAGTCGGTCTTGAGCCAGGGCTCAACACTGGCCAGCTGCGCATAGAAGTGTGTCATGTCAGGGACCAGATCCTTGACTACCGGCATGTGCGGCAGAGGATAGATCGCAACATCACCGCTGACCTCATCACAGCCCTTGATGCAGGCCAGCGTGTTGGTGCCGTCGATGTTCATTGCGCAACTGCCGCAGATCCCCTCGCGGCATGACCGGCGGAAGGTCAACGAAGGATCAACCTCGTTCTTGATCTTGATCAGCGCGTCCAGAACCATCGGGCCGCAGCTGTCCATATCAACGTCGTAGGAATCGACACGCGGGTTCTCACCTGTCTCCGGGTCATAGCGATAGACCTTGAAGGTGCGGACATTCTTCGCGCCAGCCGGTGCGGGGAAATTCTTGCCCGCACTCTTGTTGATCGTCGAATTCTTGGGAAGTGTGAACTGGGCCATGACGGACTCCTGAGTAATCCTGCTTGATACTTGAAAATTAGATTTATTCGCTGAGTGGCCCGGACCCGGTCAGGCTGACCAGACGCCATTGCCTGTCAGCCCCCTGCTCCATGACCATTCCTATTTCGCCACGCTGCGGCCGATGGGCCACCACGTTGAAGCGGGTTTTGGACTCGTAATTTGCCGATTGAATATCAGCATCAAATTCGCACGGTGTTCCTGGCGGCTTGGGGCTGCGATCAATGTTGCCTTGCGCATCGGTGTCGCAGGACAAATGAATCAGACCCGAAGGCGTTGCAAGATCCTCGACCACGAATCCAGTCACGAAGCTTTCGATCTCGCCGCGCAATTTTCCGAGGAACTTGTCCTGATTTTTCTGCTCGATCCGCTGATCCAGATGATGGACCACATTGTTCTCAAGCTTGTCGAAATCCACCCGCCGCGCAACAGCAGCTTCGTCACGCGCCTGGATCGCAGACTTGAGCTGACCGAGCGCAATCAAGGGGCGCGCCCAGTAGGCACCTGCCGCCACCAGGATTGCGAGCAGCACAACAACTGCGATTCCAATGCGCATCGGTTTTCCGAGGCCGAATCAGTAGACGCGCTTCTTCGGCGGAATAACATCAACATCGCTGTCGAGTGTATTCATGTGAACCGGTCGGAAATCGATACGCACATCCGTGTCCGTATCACGCCAGGCCAGCGTATGCTTCTGCCAGTCTTTGTCATCGCGGTCCTTGATGTCGTCACGTGCGTGAGCACCACGCGATTCCTTGCGGTTCTCTGCGCAAACAATTGTGGTCAAGGCCTGACCCAGCAGATTGTCCAGCTCCAGCGATTCCATCAGGTCCGAATTCCAGACCATGGAACGGTCCGACACCTTCAGGTCATTGGCAAAGCTTTCGACCACGCCTTTGACCTTGGTAATGCCTTCTTGCATGGTCGGGCCATCGCGGAACACCGCGCAGTGCTTCTGCATGGTCTTCTGCATGTCGAGGCGAAGCTCGGCCGTGGACTTAGTGCCCTTGGCATTTCGAATGCGATCCAGACGTGACAGGCAGGCCTCTTCCGAGGCGCCCGAAATCTTCCGATGGCTTTCGCCGGCCTTGATCATGCCGGAGGACTTGATGGCCGCTGCGCGACCAAACACCACCAGATCGAGCAGCGAGTTCGAGCCCAGGCGATTGGCGCCGTGGACCGATACGCAAGCGGCCTCGCCCACAGCCATCAGGCCGGGAACGACGGAGTCTGCGTTGCCATCTTTCAACGTCACCACTTCGCCGGAGTAGAGCGTTGGAATACCGCCCATGTTGTAGTGCACGGTCGGCACCACGGGAATCGGCTCCTTGGTCACGTCCACACCCGCAAAAATCTTGGCGCTTTCGGAAATGCCCGGCAAGCGGGCGTGGAGTAGCTCAGGCTCCAGATGCTCAAGATGCAAGTGAATGTGATCACCCTCTGCACCCACACCACGACCTTCGCGAATTTCCGTAGCCATGCTGCGGCTCACCATGTCGCGCGGCGCGAGATCCTTCACGCTCGGCGCATAGCGCTCCATGAAACGCTCGCCGTCCTTGTTGGTCAGGAAGCCACCTTCACCACGGGCTCCTTCGGTGATCAGACAGCCTGAACCGTAGATGCCGGTGGGGTGGAACTGCACAAACTCCATGTCCTGCAATGGCAGGCCTGCGCGCTGGACCATGGCATTGCCATCACCGGTGCAGGTATGGGCCGAGGTGGCAGAGAAATAGGCACGCCCGTAGCCGCCAGTAGCCAGAATGACCATCTGCGCGCGGAAACGATGCAGCTGGCCGGTGGACAGATCCCAGGCCATGACGCCCTTGCAGGAACCGTCTTCATCCATCAGCAGGTCGAGTGCGAAGTACTCGATGAAGAACTGCGCCTTGCACTTCAGGCTCTGCTGATAAAGCGTATGCAGCATGGCGTGACCGGTGCGGTCGGCTGCCGCGCAGGTACGCTGCGCCGGAGGACCTTCACCGAATTCAGTGGTCATGCCACCAAAGGGGCGCTGATAGATCTTGCCTTCCTCCGTGCGGGAGAACGGCACGCCGTAGTGCTCAAGTTCGATGATCGCGGGAATCGCTTCGCGGGTCATGTACTGAATGGCGTCCTGATCACCCAGCCAGTCGGAGCCCTTCACCGTGTCGTAGAAATGCCAGCGCCAGTCGTCCTTGCCCATGTTGGCAAGCGCACCGGAGATGCCCCCCTGCGCCGCAACGGTGTGCGAACGGGTGGGAAAGACCTTGGTGATATTGGCTGTCTTCAGACCTGATTCGGCCAGACCCAGGGTAGCGCGAAGGCCCGCGCCACCGGCGCCGACCACAACCACGTCATATTCGTGGTGAACAATTTCGTATGCAGACATCAGTCTTTCAAATCCTTAGCTGAGCGCGATTTTCAACACTGCAAAGATGCTGGCAGTGGCGACGATGAAGTGGAAAAACTTGGACAGCAGCAGCGCCGTGATCTTGAGCGCTTCACTGCCCACGTAATCTTCAATCACAACCTGCACGCCCAACATGGAGTGATACAGGGCCGCACCAATGAACAGGATCAGGGTAACGGCGACCGCCGGGTAACCCACCCACCACTGCACCTGCTCATAGCTGGCGCCGGGCAGGCTGGCCAGACTGAATACAAACCAGAGGCTCAAGGGAATCAGGGCAACGGCAGATACGCGCTGAACCCAGAAGTGATGGGTGCCGTCCTTGGCAGATCCCAGGCCACGGGCCTGGCTTAAAGGGGAACGAAGACTCATGTTCGAAAGCTCCTATCAGGTCAGGCAGGCAATGAGCCAGGCAGCTGCAGTCAGCACGCCGGAGGCAATAACAACGGCATAACCGGTGGCGTAGGCCTTTTCAATCTCGAGGCCCTTGCCAATATCCCAGAACAAGTGCCGAATCCCGTTGCACAGGTGATACATGAAGGCCCAGCTGAAACCGAACAGCACGACTTGCCCGTACCAGGCGGAAATATGACTGGCATAGGCTTCAAATGCTTCTGGACCGCTGGCCAGTGCTACCAGCCATCCCGCCAGCAGCAAGGTGCCCGCACTCAGGGCCATGCCAGTAATTCGGTGGATGATCGACAGCATCGACGTCAGCTGTGGCTTGTAATAAGGCCCGATCATGAAGGGCGACAGCGGCCGACTGCTCGGCGTTTTCGGAGTACTCATTTTTTATACCTTCGACTGTGCGCACGCCACGATGGCGCCGCAGACCACGTGGGTTTGAATCGGTTGCTAGAAATCGATGCAGCGTCCATCCTTTTCCCAGTCGCCGTAGCGAGTGGGTTCCATCCCGTTCTTGCGGCCGCCGAACTCCTTCGGCTTGCCGTCATCTACGGCGATGACGTCCTTGTCACCATCAACTGCTTTCGCCTGGCCTTCATTAGCCAGCAATTCGCTCAAGGCAATGGCATCGCTCGCTTTTGGGCGATACCGTTTTACGACTTCATCAGGTTTGTCTGACATTCTTGAGATGGCGCATATTCTGGGAAAGCAGCCCCCCATTTTCGCAAAGTTGAGGCCTTGGCCGCAACGAATGAAGGAATAACAGGTCACTGTGAGTCAAATTGAAAACAGCAAAAGCAGGCTAATTCGGCTCGATTCATGGGCCGCACTGAAGATTTGCGGGGAAGATGCGGAAGCGTTTCTTCAGGGCCAGATCAGCGCGGATATCCGCGCCCTGCGCGCAGAGTCCGCCGTACTGACGTCATACAGCAGTCCAAAAGGTCGCGTGCTGGCCCTGCCCCTGATGATGCGGATTGCGGACGGTTTCGAACTCTGGCTACCGCGTTCGCTTCTGGATGTGGTCAGCAAACGTCTGCGCATGTTCGTCCTCAGATCGAAGCTCAATATCGAACAAAGCGACTCGCAAGCGCTCGGCCTGCTGGGCCAGATCGCAGATTTTCCCCTCGCCGCACAGCTGAGCAGCATCCCGGTGACACCCCTGGAGGTGACTCAGGCGGACTCGGGCTTGCGCATCATGCGCGCCTACGGCGAAGCAGCGCGGTACTTCATCAGCGGTAGCCCGGAAAACTTGGCGAGCCTAGAATCTGAGTCCGATCAGGACCTGTGGCGGCGTGCTGAAATCACGTCCGGCGTGCCGGTCGTCATGCCTGAAACCCAGGACAAGTGGGTTGCACAGATGCTCAACATTGACCGGTTTGCCGGTGGCATCGATTTCAAGAAAGGTTGCTATACCGGGCAGGAAGTCATTGCCCGCTTGCACTATCTGGGCAAACTCAAGAAGCGCATGTTCGTGATCCACGGGGAGGGCGAGCCCCCGGCACCGGGGACCTCCATCCATGACTCCAACGGTGACGGACAAGCAGTGGGAGACATCGTTGACGCGATTGCCGCAGGTGATAACAACGGCTTCATTGCCTGTGCGGTACTGCAGGTGGCCGTCGCAAGCGCCACCAGCCTGTGTGTCAATCAGCAAGCTGATCGGCGCATCCGCTCTATCGCATCAGAGCCGACTCAACCCTGAGCGGATTATTCCGTGCGGTAGTTCGGCGCTTCCTTTGTGATGCTCACGTCATGCACATGACTCTCTTTCATGCCGGCCGATGTGATCTTCACGAAACGCGACTTGGTGCGCAGTTCCTCAATGCTGGTGCAACCGGTATAGCCCATGGATGCGCGAAGGCCACCAATCATCTGGTGAATGATGGCTGCCATTGGACCCTTGTAGGGCACCCGGCCTTCCACACCTTCTGGCACCAGTTTCTCGACCTCGCTGGTGGTGTCCTGAAAATAGCGATCCTTCGAGCCCTGCGCCTGAGACATCGCGCCGAGTGATCCCATGCCGCGGTAAGACTTGTACGAACGCCCCTGATACAGCTCCACTTCTCCAGGCGCTTCTTCTGTGCCGGCCAGAATGGAGCCCACCATCACTGCATGCGCACCAGCCGCCAGCGCCTTGGAGAAATCACCGGAAAAACGCACCCCGCCATCACCTATGAGCGGTACATCGCGATTCTTGAGTGCCTCTGCCACCGACATGATCGCGCTGATCTGCGGCACTCCCACTCCGGCCACCACGCGTGTCGTGCAGATAGAACCCGGACCAATTCCGACCTTGACCGCATCCGCACCGGCATCAGCGAGCGCGAGCGCCGCATCGGCCGAAGCGATATTGCCGCCAATAATCTGCAGGTCCGGATACTGCCGCTTGAGGCTGGCGACGCGATCAATCACGCCCTTGGAATGACCATGCGCGGTGTCTACCACGATGACATCCACCCCCGCCTGGACCAGTCCGGCGACGCGCTCTTCGGTCTCCGGTCCGGTGCCTACTGCGGCCCCCACTCTCAGGCTGCCGCGCTCATCCTTGCAGGCCAGAGGATGATCGCTGGACTTCTGGATGTCCTTGACCGTGATCATGCCGCGCAGCTGGAATTTGTCGTTGATCACCAGCACTTTTTCAATGCGATGCTGATGCAGCTTGGCGACAACCTCTTCGCGAGATGCGCCTTCCTGCACGGTGACCAGCCGGTCCCGGGGCGTCATCACTTCGCTGACCGGCTCGCCATAACGCGTCTCAAACCGCAGGTCGCGGCTGGTCACGATACCAACCAGCTGATCGCCATCGACTACCGGCACGCCGGAAATTCGATTGGCACGAGTCAGCTCAATGACTTCACCAATGGTGATGGTCGGCGGCACGGTAATCGGATCGGCAATCACGCCCGATTCATACTTCTTGACCATTCGCACTTCAGCAGCCTGGCGTTCGGCGGTCATGTTCTTGTGAACAATGCCCATCCCGCCTTCCTGCGCCAGCGCAATGGCCAGCTTAGATTCAGTCACCGTGTCCATGGCAGCGGACAGCAGCGGGATATTCAGCGTAATTCGAGAAGTCAGCCGTGTGGTCAGATTGACCTGGCGTGGCAGGACTTCGGAATAGGCGGGTTGAAGCAGGACGTCGTCAAACGTCAGGGCCTCGGTTTCAATTCGCATAGAGAGCTCCGTCAAGCGACTATTATACGGATCAGCATTCGAACCTCCGAAAATTTTCGTGACTGAACCAACTTTGCGCACGATCTACGCAGTATCCGAGCTGGCGCAAACCCTGCGCGCGCTGGTTGAAGACAGCCTGCCGCGCGTATGGGTAGAAGGCGAAATCTCAAATTTCAGCCGGCCGGCTTCCGGTCATTGGTATTTCACGATCAAGGACGCCAAGTCACAATTGCGCTGCGCGATGTTTCGCGGCGCCAATCAGCTGGTCAGACCGCAGCCTGCAAATGGTGATCGTGTCCTGCTGCGCGCCTCGGTGAGTTTCTATACCGCCAGGGGCGATCTCCAACTAATCTGCGAGCACATGGAGCCCGCTGGCGAAGGTGCCTTGCTCCAGGCCTTTGAAGCGCTCAAGCGCAGGCTCGCGAGCGAAGGTTTGTTCGATGAGGCGCTCAAGCGGCCCATACCGGCAATGCCGTCCAGCATTGGCCTCATCACCTCTGGGACCGGCGCGGCGGTTCAAGACGTCAAGGCCGCGCTGGCACGGCGCTTCGGTATGGCCAAGGTTTTTCTCTGGCCGGTTCCCGTGCAGGGTGATGCGGCGGCGCCGGCGATCGTCAAGGCGCTACAGCAACTGCCGCAACGCGCACCGGTCGAGGTCATTCTCCTGGTTCGCGGGGGCGGATCGCTGGAAGACCTGTGGGCCTTTAATGAAGAAATCGTGGCGCGTGCTGTCCGTGCCTGCACCGTCCCGGTCGTCAGCGGCATCGGTCACGAAATCGACACCACCATTTGCGACTACGTTGCTGACTTGCGCGCTACCACCCCCACTGCTGCTGCAGAGTTGGTCAGCCCGGACGCCCGACAACTCCTGCACCGCATCGCAGAATCGGAAGCTCATCTGGCTGAAGCCCTGGAAGACGGCATGGCGGCTAAGCGCGCCAAGCTTGAGCACCTGCAGGCCAGACTCAGACTGGTTCATCCGCAGCGGGCCATTCAGGACCGCGCGCAACGACTGGACGAGATAGAACATCGCCTGACTCTGACCACCGGGCGCCACCTGACTGTCCAGCGTGCCCGCCTTGAACATCTTCGGCAGCGATTGTCGGCACAGCACCCGGCGCGCGCCCTGCGCCAGATTGGCATGCGGCTGGATGCATCATTGCAACGCCTGATCCACGCACAACGCGGAATGCTTCGCCAGCACGAGGCGCAGCTTGATCGCGCATCGGCGATTCTGAAGAGCCTGAGCCCAAAAGCCGTGCTCGACCGCGGCTACGCGCTGGCCCGTCTGCAGGACGGCACAGTTCTGCGCAATCCGAAGCAGGTTCCGGCTGATGCCGAGTTCGAACTGCTGCTCGCTCAAGGGCAGATTCGCGCCAGGCGGACACCTCCAGAACGCGCATAAGAAAACGGCGGCGCTTGCGTAGATTCGCAGGCGCCGCCGTTGCCATTCAGCTGGGACTGAGCAGCAGGCTCAGGGCGTGTCCGCCGCTGGGGCTGTCACGGTCAATGAGGCCTGGCCGGTGACATCCGTGATGTCGTCTTCACTCACCGCAGACTCGTCCAAGGAGCCGCGAACCAAGGTCGCATTGACGTTTACCGTCGCCTCCTCGTCTCCCGCACTGAGCAGGGAAACCGCGATGCCCGGTTCAGGGCCATTGCCGAAGTTGGTGACACCGGCAACCACGCGTTCTTCATCGTCCATGTCCACAGCTGGATCCACCGTCCAGAAAACGTGCCGGCCCACATCGAAACTCACTGGAACCGCTCCATCACCAGCGGGCGTGAAGGTGCCACGTGCTGTGTACTTCAATTGACCATTGATTTCGTCAATCAAGGCGGGCGTTGTTTCCGGCGTAACCGTCAGCGAACTTGCGATGGCGGTCGGATCTTCCTCGGCATCGAGGCCCGGGAGTACTTCGATCACCAAAGGCGCACTGTTGGGCGTATAAATATTGTCTTCATCGGTGATTTCTACCGGCCCGTAACGGCTGCAGACTGCAGTAACGCCGGGATTGGCACCAAAAGCCTGGTTGGCTCGAGCGAACAAGGCGGAGCCAAAGCTCAGTACCGGCAGAACCTCCTCTTCCTCAGTGGTTTCTTCAGTTTCTTCAGTCCCATCGTCTGTCAGATCGGGAAATGCCGATGAGCAATCCGTCACGGTGGCGTCAACCAGATCAAAACGTGACCTGACCTGAGAGCTCAGATCCTGAGTCTCGTCGGTGCCGTCACCATCAAGATCGCCAAAATTGCCGACCAGTTTTAGCAACTGGGAGAAACCCACGACCAGCCGATTTTCACCATCTGCTGCGTCGGCCGGATAGAAACCATCTTCCTGCTGGAGACTGACCGAGACTGGTTCGGCAACACGCAGGTCAAGTGTCGCCTGGCGACCACTGCAAGCCTCCACCACCGGTATTGCCTGCAAAGTCAGGGTTTGCGGCAAAGGAAAGGCCACGCGATCAGTTCCGCTTATAGAAACCCGACCATCCAGCCCGACCACAATCAGATCGTCCATCGGCGTTTCAAATCCGAAAGTGGCAGATCCGGTGATGTCCTGAGATTCACCATTGATCATCGCCTGCACTGAGTAGATCTCGGAGGTGACGGGCGCCATGGCTACCACGTCAGGCAGATCAGTTGCGCTGGTGCCCGAACCCAAGGCAATTCTGAAAGGTCCTGGATCAAGCGCATCCACTTCCACTTCAAAGGTCTGACTCAGGCCCTGATACTCCGCCGTGATCGTGACGGTGGAGCCAGCCCCAGTCTCGGAAGCTGGCAACAGGGTCCCCGGAATCAAGAACTCTCCTTCTCGACCCGGAATGGCCGTGTCGAAAGCATTGCTGACCCCCAGCACAGTGGGGTCACTGCTGGACCATGTGGCGCGCGTCGTGAAATCGCCCAGAGACCCGTCGGTAAACCGAATCAGCAAGCGCAATTGCTTGGCAATGCACTCGAGCGCCTCGCCCGTGCCGTCCGAATTCAGCGCCAAATCATTCAGCGAGGTGCTGCCGGTCAACAGGGTGTTGTCGACAATGGTCAGGGTTTCAGGCTTGCTGCCGTCACCAATGCTGCCGCAGCCCGTCAGCACCAAGGCAAGCAAGGCGGCTGCCGTCAATTGAAATCGGTTCATGTACGTCCTGTTCCTCTGATGCTTGCGCATGGGATGTGGTTCTACTCTGTTGGGGTCGAGGCCTGCTTTGTGACCGTGCTTCGCAGATGGAGTTCGCGAAGATTGCGCACATCGACCTCACCCGGCGCATTGGTCAGCGGGTCATGCGCCGTCTGAGTCTTCGGAAATGCGATGACCTCGCGGATCGAAGTCGACCCCGTCATCAACATGACCAGGCGATCAATGCCGATCGCCAGCCCGCCGTGAGGCGGCGCCCCGAAGGACAAGGCCTCAAGCAGGAAGCCAAATTTTTCCTTCTGCTCTTCTTCGGAGATGCCCAGAAGCTCAAACACGGCCTGCTGAACGTCAGCGCGGTGAATACGCACCGACCCTCCGCCGAGTTCAACACCGTTGAGCACGATGTCGTAACCCTGCGAAACGATGGAACCCGGGTCCTTGCGGATGGCATCAGCATCAAACTGCTGCGGCGCGGTGAACGGATGATGCGGAGAGATCCAGCGTCCGTCCTTGTCGTCGTATTCAAACATTGGCCAGTCAACGATCCACAGCGCCTTCCAGCCGCTGCTGACCATGCCGATGTCCGCAGCCACTTTCAGGCGCAATGCGCCGAGCGCATCGCTGACCACTGAAAACTTGTCCGCACCGAAGAAAATCAGGTCGCCATCCTGAGCACCGGTGCGCTCGAGGATGCCGCTCAGCGCTGCATCAGACAGATTCTTGACGATGGGCGACTGCAGACCTTCACGACCCTTGGCCGCCTCGTTGACCTTGATCCAGGCCAGCCCTTTGGCGCCGTACTGGCCGACAAACCCGGTGTAGGCATCGATCTGGCCGCGCGAAAGCTTCGTGGCACCCTCGGGCACTCGCAAGGCGCTGACCCGGCATTTCGGATCCTGAGCCGGCCGCGCAAAAACCTTGAAGTCGGAATCGGCTACCAGATCCTTGATATCGACCAGCTCCAGCGGATTACGCAGGTCCGGTTTGTCCGAGCCAAAGCGGGCCATGGCCTCTGCGTAAGGCATTCTTGGCAACTCGCCAAGATCAACGTCCAGCACCTTCTGAAATAGGTCCCGCACCAGCGACTCGATCATTTGCATGATCTGGTCCTGTGTCTGGAAGGAGGTTTCGATATCCAGCTGGGTGAACTCGGGCTGGCGATCGGCACGAAGATCTTCGTCGCGGAAGCAGCGCGCTATCTGGTAGTAGCGATCCAGCCCCCCCACCATCAACAGCTGCTTGAATAGCTGCGGCGACTGCGGCAGCGCAAAGAAATGCCCTGGATGAGTACGCGAAGGCACCAAGTAGTCGCGCGCACCCTCGGGTGTTGCGCGGGTGAGGATCGGGGTTTCTACTTCAAGAAACCCGTTCTCATCCATGTGATTGCGAATGCGCCGGATGATGTCATGGCGCAGCTTGAGATTCTTTTGCAGGGCAGGTCTGCGCAGATCGACATAGCGATACTTGAGGCGCGTCTCCTCACCGACATTCTCATCATCCAGATGGAACGGCGGCGTCAGCGCGCTGCTCAATAGCTCCGCCTGCTTGCCCAGTACTTCAATCTGGCCCGTGCTCAGGTTGGCATTCTCGGTGCCCGCCGGCCTGGGGCGCACCCGCCCCGTAATGCGCACGACAAACTCCGAGCGAAAACGGTCGGCCAGTGCAAAGGCCTCGACGGTATCGGGGTCAAACACGCACTGGAGCAGGCCTTCGCGATCACGAAGGTCAATAAAAATGACACCACCGTGGTCTCGGCGGCGGTGCACCCAGCCACAGACCGTAACGGTTTCGCCGATCAGTGTTTCGTTAACCTGACCGCAGTAATGGGAACGCATGGATTCAGCTTCGCCAGCAAAATTGGGGTCGCGGATTGTAGCCGCGACCCTGCTCGCTTGCTTGGAAAGTACCGCGTCAGGCGGCTGCGCCGCTCGGCTTGGCCGGCTTGGAAGCGGCTGGGGGCGGAGCTTTTGCGGCGGGCTTGGCATCTGCCTTGGGCTTGTCAGGCTTGGCCTCCGACTTTGGCGCTGCGGCCGTTTTAGACTCGGACCCCGATGTAGAAGTTGCACTCGCAGATGCTGAGGAACCTGCTGATTTTTCAGAAGATTCACCATCTCCGGCCAGATTTCGCTTGCCCTCGGACTTGAAGTCAGTCTCGTACCAGCCCGCGCCCTTGAGCCGGAAATTGGAAGCTGACATCAACTTGCTCAGGGCCGGCTTTCCACACTCAGGACAGTCCGTCGGCGCCGGAGCGGAAATTCGGTGATTGATTTCGGAAACGGTTCCACAAGCGCCGCAAGCATATTCGTATAGAGGCATGGCCTAGAGACTTCTGTTCAAGAGTGGGGGGTGGTTGTTAGCTGGGACCTTTGGCGCATTTTTCAAGATGTAGGTACCCGCGTCCACAAACCGCTGCGCCTGCCCACCCGGAATGCGGATCTAGCGAAACGCTCCGGCGGCGCTGACGCGCCCATCCTGCAGGGTCACTACCCGCTTCTGGCGGCCATTTCGATAGATCCAGCGCTCCTGACCGCCGCTGTACTCCACCTCATCCGGACTCCCGATGGCGAGGCGAACTTCGTCCGAACTCATGTCCTTGAGCACTCGCTTGTCGAAAATGGCCTCGCGCATCTTCTTGTCGCGCGCCTTCCCCGCGTCGTGCGATTCCAGCCAGGCTTTGTCCTCGCCGTCGCGCGCTTGACGCGACTTCTTCGCTCGGGCGTCGTATTGCTTTGCCAGATCAAGACCTTCTACGGACGGGACCGTACTAATCTCGGGCATCTGGTGTGGTTTGTCGCCCGGCGTGCAGGGGTTGTCCGTGTACACCTTCTTGCCATCTGCCTCGCAGAGATAAACCTCGGCGCGGACGAGATGACTCAGCGCCAGCATCGACGCCAACATAAGGATCTTTCTCATGTTTGCTCCCCCCATTGTTTGAGGGAAATTATGTCTCAAGGCAGTGCGAGCGGCACGCGGCTGATGAGGTCCGTTGACCCCAAATCCACGCCACGCTGATTGAGCAAGGTGGTCACCTGCCCGCGATGATGCGTCTGGTGATTGAAGAAGTGCAGAAGGAGCACCGAAAACACCTGATGCTTCAATTCGCCCTTGGTGTTGGAATATTCCAGTACGTAAGACAGGTCAGCCTCAGTGAACGCACCGACCCACAACCGGATGTGGTAATCGACATTCTGCCGGTGCGCCCACAGGGGCCCAATACGATCAAAAACGGTGTCATTCAGGGCCTGCGGATTCGGCCAGATCGGCAGCGACTTTCGCATTGCTTCTTGTGAGGGCATGGTCATGAAGCGCCTCAGCCATATCGTATCGGCCACCACAATGTGGTTGAGCGTCCCCAGAATGGAAGAAAAGAAGGCGCCGCGGTCAGCGTCCACTTCGCCCGGCGCCAGTTTCTCGGCGGCTTCATAGACCTTCTGATTCATCCATTGGTTGTATTCGGCCAGCAGCTCGAGGTGAGTACGCAAATCCATATCTAGGCCTTGGCTGGAGAACGAGCGAACGCCGATTCTGCATTGTCCGCGAGGTCCGTGGATAATGTGCGCCCCCTTTCAACCCTGATTCGAACCGCGACTATGGCCCAGTACGTTTACACCATGAACAAGGTGGGCAAGATTGTTCCGCCCAAGAAGGAAATCCTGCGCAATATTTCCTTGTCTTTCTTCCCGGGCGCCAAGATCGGCGTGCTCGGTTACAACGGTGCCGGCAAATCCACCTTGCTGAAAATCATGGCAGGGCTGGACACCGACATCGTCGGCGAAGCCCGCCCGCAGCCTGGACTGAAGATGGGGTATCTGCCGCAGGAGCCTCAGCTGGACCCGGCCAAGAACGTTCGTGAAAACGTGATGGAGGCCCTCTCCGAAATCACCAACGTGCAAGCCGAACTGGACGCGGTGTACGCGGCGTATGCCGAAGAAGACGCAGATTTCGACAAGCTCGCGGCCAAACAGGCCGAGCTGGAAGCCAAGCTGGAGAGCAGCGACGGCAATAATCTGGACGTTGTGCTGGACAAGGCTGCCGAGGCCTTGAACCTGCCGCCCTGGGATGCCGACGTCACCAAACTCTCCGGCGGTGAACGTCGCCGTGTTGCCCTGTGCCGGCTTCTTCTTTCCAAGCCGGACATGATCCTGCTCGATGAGCCCACCAACCACCTCGACGCTGAATCCGTGGCCTGGCTGGAAAAATTCCTGAAAGATTTTCCGGGCACGATCATCGCAGTCACGCATGATCGCTACTTCCTCGACAACGTTGCCGGCTGGATTCTGGAACTCGACCGCGGCACCGGCATTCCCTGGGAAGGCAATTATTCTTCCTGGCTGGAACAGAAGCAGAATCGCCACGCCACCGAGCAGAAGCAGGAAGACGCGCACAGCCGTGCGATGAAAGAAGAGCTGGAGTGGGTGCGCAAGAACGCCAAGGGGCGGCAATCCAAATCCAAGGCGCGTCTCAAGGCCTACGAGGAAATGGCCAGCCAGGAGTTCCAGAAGCGCGCCGAAACTCGCGAGTTGTATATCCCGCCCGGTCCGCGTCTCGGCGACAAGGTGATTGAAGTCAACAATGTGGCCAAGAAGTATGGCGACCGAACCCTTTACGAAGGCCTGAATTTCCAGGTGCCCAAGGGTGCATTGGTCGGCATCATTGGCGCCAACGGACGCGGCAAGACCACCTTGTTCCGCATGCTGCTCGGGCAGGAGAAGCCGGACGCCGGCGAAGTTGTCATTGGTGAAACCGTCAAACTCGCCTACGTTGATCAGAGCCGCGATGCTCTGGACGGCAACAAAAGCGTCTTTGAAGAAGTGTCGGGCGGCAATGATCTGGTCCGCGTCGGCAATTTTGAAATGCCGGCCCGCGCCTATATCGGACGTTTCAACTTCAAGGGCGACTCACAGCAGAAGCGCGTGAAAGATCTGTCAGGTGGTGAGCGCAATCGTTTGCACCTGGCCAAGCTGCTGCTCTCCGGTGGCAACGTGCTGCTGCTCGACGAACCGACCAATGATCTGGACGTGGAAACGCTGCGCGCACTGGAAGAAGCGCTGCTCGATTTTTCCGGTTGCGCCATGGTCATTTCGCATGACCGCTGGTTCCTGGACCGCATTGCCACGCACATCCTAGCTTTCGAAGACTCAGGGGAAATCACCTTCATGGAAGGCAACTATCGCGAGTACGAGGATGACTTTCGGCGTCGCAACGGTGCCGAGCCGGGGGTCAATCGCCGGGCCAGACACAAGAAGCTGGCCTGAGACTCAAAGCGGTCGCGATACAAAAGGCCGGACCCACGGGTCCGGCCTTTTTCGTTTATGCATCCAGTTAGTTTGGCTCGCCCAGAAGGGGCGAATATCAAATGAGCGTAGGCTGCACTGAGCCTACGTGGTCAACTTGCGGCCGGCCCCTTTGGACCAAACAAGGCCCAGCAAACCAGGCCCACGACCGGCAATAGGACAATCACGACGATCCAGATCACCTTTGCGCCGGTACCCGCGGAACTTTGTGTGATTTTCACGATGGCATAAACATCAAGAATCAGCAGGATCAGGCCAAAAATGCTGTTCACTTCAAAGTTCATTCACGCTCTCCTTTCCTCGCGGGCAGTTCGTCAGTTGTGTTGCGCAGTCCAAGAATAGCCTACCGACCGCCCTTAGCCCGCTGGAGGCAGGGCAAGCCACTGCCGGGCTCATTTTGCTGCAGTAGCTATGAGATTGTTATGCGAAACTTTCGCGTCCTGCTGGCGATCCGCCGCGGCACCCATCGACCACACCGGAACTGTATCTGAGCCATGGCCAAGAACCGCAAATATGACATCGTTCTTTTTGGAGCAACTGGGTTCACCGGTGAACTGACGGCGCAGTACCTAGCCAGTCAAGCGGATTCGAATCTGACCTGGGCCATCGCTGGCCGGAACCGAACTCGACTGGAGCAGGTCCGCGAAGAATTGGCCGCAATCAATCCTGCCTGCGCAGAAATCGACATTCTCCTGGCCGATGCAGGCGATGCCGTAGCCCTGAAGGAAGTTGCCGCAGCCGCGAGCGTCATTATTACTACCGTTGGTCCTTACATTCGCTACGGCGAGGCACTGGTTGCAGCCTGCGCCGAATGCGGCACCGATTACGTCGACCTGACGGGCGAGCCGGAATTTGTTGACCGCATGTGGCTGGCCTATCAGGAGCAGGCACAGGCCAGCGGCGCGCGCATCGTGACATCCTGCGGCTTCGACTCCATTCCCCACGATCTGGGCGCCCTGTTTACGGTTCAGCAGTTGCCCGAGGGCGTGCCCATCGAGGTTGAAGGCTTCGTACGCGCAGGCGGCGACATTTCCGGCGGCACCTGGCATTCGGCGATCACCGCATTCTCCCGCCTGCGCAAGACCATTGAGGCTGGCAAGCAGCGTCGCGCACGTGAGTCCTGGCCCGGCGATCGTCGCATCGGCTCTACACAACAAGGTATCCGCTACTCGAAGGTTCTCGGTTCCTGGGTTGTTCCCTTCCCCGGCATTGACCCGCAAGTTGTCCGCCGCTCTGCGGCTTCAGACGAGCGCTACGGGCCGGCATTTCGCTACGGGCATTACATTCAGGTCAAGAGCCTGCCCAAAGTAGCCGCATTGGTCGGCGGTGCAAGCCTTGCCATGCTGGGCGCTCAATTCAAGTTCACCCGCCGCAGGCTTCTGAAGTTTCGTGATCCGGGCAACGGGCCCAGTGCGGAAACCCGCGCAAAGGCCTGGTTTCGCGTTCGCTTCATTGGCAAGGGTGGCGGAAAACAGGTCATTACCGAAGTCACCGGTGGCGATCCCGGCTACGGCGAGACTGCCAAGATGCTCGCCGAATCCGCCATGTGTCTGGCGAAAGATCGTTTGCCCAAACGCTCAGGCCTGCTGACGCCCGCCACTGCGATGGGTGACAAGCTGATCAAGCGTCTGCAGAAGGCGGGCATTGGCTTCAATGTCGTGGAGAGCAATTGACATGGCACAACTCGCCATTTTCTGGGGCGCCATTTTTGGATTCATGGCCGTTGTACTCGGTGCGTTTGGCGCACACGGATTGCGCGCGCGCCTGGACCCGGAAATGCTCGGCATCTGGAAAACGGCGACGGAGTACCACTTCTATCACGCACTTGCGCTGCTCTTGGTCGGCATTCTGGCGCGAAGCCTGCGCTCGCCAGGACTGGACACCGCGAGCATCCTGTTCATGGCTGGCATCGTCGTGTTCAGCGGAAGTCTCTACATCCTCGCACTGACCGGAACGCGATGGCTTGGCGCCATCACCCCTATCGGCGGCATCCTGTTTCTCGCGGGTTGGTCTGTGCTGGCGTGGACGGCCTGGCGCAGTCAGGGCATCGCTTCTTGAAGTAGCCTAGCGTCGGCCAGCCGCACCAATAATGGCATCGGCCAACTGATCAGAAATGCGCATCGCAGCAGACATGACGGTGCGCTCTGCAACGAGTTGGGCTTCTTCGGCAGCGGCCTGGCGCGCTGTCTCGGCCAGTTCGTTGACGCGGTCAGAGTGAGACTGCAATGACTCATCAAGATGAGCCCGCATTGCGGTGAGTTGAGAAAACACTTCTCTTTCGATTCCTTCGATGCGCGAACTCACCAGCGCCAGTGCTTCACTGGTTTCGTCGAGGCGCTTTCGCATTTCATTGCGCAGATTCGTGGGTTGCTCGGCAAGGCGCGTCTGCTGGCTGGTGAGATGTGCAACTGTCGCCTTGATCTCGGCAAACTGCACGAACAAGCCCTGAGAGACTTTCTTCATGCGCGTTTCCAACTGGTCGCGCACTACTTCTTCGGAGCCCGAACCGGGATCGCCTGCGTCTTTCGCAGGGGCGACATTGGTTTTTTGTACAAGGCTGGCACCCGCAACTGAGTGGGCGTTTGTCGCCTGCTGTGGCTCCCGAGATACCAGTGACAGCACCGGCGGCTCTTTAACCGCAGGAGAAGCTGACGGAGCAGATGTGGCAGGCGGGCTGACCGGCTTTGGCATTGGTGCGTCGCTACGACCAGACTCGATCTCCTTGAGAATACGGCCCAGAATCTCGGGGTTCGGCGGCTTCTGCAATACACAATGGGCACCCGAATTACGGGCCTGAGCATTGAACTGCGGTCCTTCGTTGGAAGAACAGATCACAACCGGAATACCCGCCGTGTCAGGCTGGGACTTCAGGGTCTTGAGTACAGTAAAGCCATCAACGCCTGGCATGACGTGATCAAGGAAGATGACCCCAGGCTTGACGCCACTGAGAAAGCGCATCGCTTCTTCGGCACTCTCTACCGCATCCACGTCATAGCGATGCCCTTCCAAGTAGCGGCGCAACGCGAATCGCGCAGATTTGGAATCATCAATAATCAGCGCCGATTTTCCGCTCATGCTCAAGAGCAGGTTCTCCCTGAGAGTTATGTTGTTGAATCTAACACCAGCAACATTACTTGAACATTCGTTCAGGCGCCGCCAGTTACCGCTCGTCCGGCATGGTCCCATTTTGCTAGCTGTAGAATCGCAATTACCCGCAAATTAGTACTTGTTTCGTGATCTCTCCGCTCCATATCGGCCCTTATACGATTGATCCTCCCCTGGTGCTGGCGCCCATGGCCGGCGTCACTGATCGCGCATTCAGGTCACTGTGCCGCAGTTTGGGCGCCGGCCTGGTCGTGTCGGAAATGGTGTCATCGGACCCGAAGCTGTGGCACACGGAGAAATCTCGCACACGTCGACAACACGATCTGGAAAGCGGACCGATCAGCGTGCAGATCGCGGGCTACGACCCTCAAGCGATGGCGCTGGCAGCACAGTTCAATGTTGAACAGGGTGCCCAGATCATCGACATCAATATGGGATGCCCTGCCAAGAAAGTCTGCAAGGTTGACGCTGGTTCTGCCCTGCTACGCGACGAACCCCTGGTTGCAAGAATTCTCGCTGCGGTGGTGGAAGCTGTCCCGGTACCCGTGACGCTGAAAATCCGCACCGGCTGGTGCCCACAGGAACGCAATGCAGTGCGCATTGCACAGATTGCCGAAGACGCTGGCATCGCTGCGCTGAGTGTTCATGGACGCACACGGCAGGATCAGTATCGGGGTGAAGCCGAGTACGAAACGATTGCTCGCGTGAAATCATCAGTATCGATTCCGGTGATCGCCAATGGCGATATCGATTCAGGCCCCAAGGCGCGAGCGGTCCTTGATGCCACGGGCGCAGATGGCTTGATGATTGGTCGCGCAGCTTTGGGTCGGCCCTGGATGTTCGCGGAACTCTCCGACTACCTGTTTCTGGGTCAGCACAGACCACCCCCTTCGAGAAGCGAGGTAGGCAAGACACTGCTGGCTCATCTCGACGCGCTTTACGCGTTGTACGGCACTGGCCGAGGTGTTCGCGTAGGGCGAAAGCATATTCAGTGGTACTGCCGTAGTCATGAGGGCGCAGATGAATTCTGGGCCGATGTGCGCAATCTGGAATGCGCTAGAGCGCAATCAGATCGCGTCGCGCAGTTTTTTCTAGACTAGATTTTTCCGATTTGCCTGGCGCACCTGATTTGCGCCAAGGACAAACGGCGGACAAAAAAAAGCGCGGCGGAAAACCCGCCGCGCGCTAAATCGAGAAACCTCGATTATTTTTTCTTGCGCACTACTCGCTTCTTGGCAACCTTCTTTTTTGCAACCTTCTTCGCAGCCTTTTTGGCTGGGCGCTTCTTGGCAACTTTCTTGGCCGCCTTCTTTGCCGGACGCTTCTTGGCAACTTTCTTTACAGCCTTTTTTGCGGCCTTTTTGGCTGTTTTCTTCACAGCTTTCTTTGCCGGGCGCTTCTTGGCAACTTTCTTTGCAACTTTTTTTGCAGCCTTCTTCGCAACGCGCTTTGCTGCTTTTTTGACGACGCGTTTCTTGACGGCCTTCTTTGCCACTTTCTTCTTTACAACTCGCTTCTTCGCTTTCTTTGCGGTCGCTTTTTTGGCGGCCGGCTTTTTCTTAGCTACAGGCATGACAATCTCCTTCAGCATGTACGTCATGAGGTCAGATCCGGCGACGCCCACCGTCGACGGCAGCCAACCACGGCCTATAGTGTACTGGGGCTAGACAAAACACAAGATGTTGTGTCAATACCCGCGCGCGAATTTCTTGCCTGCTTATCTGTCAGTCAGCGTCGTCATGCAATCGCTGCGCAATCAACCGAAGGACCTTGTGATTGGTAACCAATGCAAAGTGGCTTCCGGTGACTTCAAGATTTTCGGTGTTCGCTGCTGGCGCTTCCAGGCAAGCCTGCCAAGCCACAATCCCGTCAGTTCTGGAATACACCGCAGTACACGGAACGGGCGGAGCAACGATGCGCTTTGCAAAACCTTCACGATCAAGTTTCGGTGGGCGGCCTCTATTTGCGAGGCGAAACAGGGGCATCATGTTGTTGGCATCGGGCGCACCATTGATCGGACTCCCCAGCGTAATGACACGGCGAATCCATTGCGGATTTGCGCGTGCAAGTTCACGTGCAAAAACGCCACCGAGGCTCCAGCCAATCAGTGTGAGCTTCATTCCATGTCGATCGTGAAGCCGCTCCAACAATCGAAACAGCGCATCCTTGATCGCGGGTCGCATACCCATATTGCGCCCCTGCCCCCAATCCACCGCTTCGTAACCCAGCGAACTCAGCGCCTGCTTTAGCGGACGCATGCTCAGTGACGTCGCACCGAATCCTGGAATCAACACCACCGGATGTCCATCGCCCTGAGGCATGCCGCGCGTCTTCGCCGGCCGAAGCAGATAGCTGATGATTTCTGCCGGCGCAAAAGCTTCGCGCATCAGCAATGGCAAGGAAGGAGACTTCAAGTTGCTTGGGGATTGGGACTGATTCACGGATCTACCCTCTGCGAGAATGTTTCCCGCGTTCGCTGTTCAGAAACCGATAGTACGAGACCGATGTCCACAAGCGAATCAGGCTCGCGCAATGCCACAGAAAGTGCCGCAGTTTTTTCAAACTCTGGCGCCGCGCGGGATGCACCACGGCAACAGCAGGAACGACTAGCACGCTCAGTTCCATATTCCATGCGCGCAGGCACAGGTCCACATCTTCGCAATACATGAAGTAGCGATCGTCGAAACCATCCAGTCTCGCGAAAGTTTCTGCGCGCATGGCCATGAAGAGGCCGGCGACCCAATCTGTTCTCAGGATTCGATCCGGCGCTGACTCAGAGCTATCTCGTGCGCTAGTCAGATATCGCTTCAACAACCGCAATGGCGAAGGCGCGGGTCGCGCATGGTCTGCCCACTGCCCCGACTCATCCAGAACATGCGTGCTGACAATGCCGCTGGCGGGTTCATCCAGTACCTGGGCAAGCTGATCAAAGGGGTCCCCCAACATGACCAGATCCGGATCAATCGCCGCCAGGTATCGCCCTTGCCCACGACGCAACGCAGCATTGTGATTGGCAGAGAAGCCCTTCGGACTGACATTGCTGATGATGCTGATCGGTCCGGGCCAGAGAGCTGCCAGGTCGGAACCGGTTTGCGGCAAGTTGTGCGTGATGATCAGTTCAAAGTGCTCTGGGCAGCGCAGCTTCGTCGCCAGCCCCCGGACCAGCGCCTCCAGCGAGTGACCATGACTGACTATTGACAGCGTCCAGTCAGGAGGGGTGGAGCAGTCATTCATAGCATGCTGATTCTGAAAGCCTTTGCTGGCAATGCCTGGAAAACGGGGAGTACTGGGGATCAATGCTTCCCGCAGGACGCCAGATTGGAACTATTTGATTATACTGCGTTTATCAAACACGAAAGACCTCCTTGGGAGCGGAACTTTTCGCACTGTTAGCACTCAAATCAACCGAGTGCTAAAATTTTCCGTCAACGTTTCAGGGAGGTACCACAATGAGTTCGTCTACGACCCTAGCGCTGCGTCCTGCAGCCTTGCCAGTCCCGCTGGCCGGGAGTCTGGACTCATATATTCATTCGGTCAGCCAGATTCCGGTGCTCGAACCCGAGGCTGAGCAAGCCATGGCGCGCCGCCTGCGTGACCACGAAGACCTGAACGCAGCCCAGGAACTGGTCATGTCCAACCTGCGCTTTGTGGTCCACATTGCCCGCGGATACATGGGTTACGGCCTGCAACTGGCGGATCTGATCCAGGAAGGCAATATCGGCCTGATGAAGGCAGTCAAGCGCTTTGATCCGGATGTCGGTGTTCGACTGATCAGTTTTGCAGTTCATTGGATCAAAGCCGAAATACATGAGTTCGTGCTCAAGAACTGGCGCATCGTCAAGATCGCCACGACCAAGGCGCAGCGCAAACTGTTCTTCAACCTTCGTTCTGCGAAAAAGCGGCTCGGCTGGATGAACCAGGCTGAGGTGGAAACCATCGCGCGTGACCTGAACGTCAAACCGGAGGAAGTGCTGCAGATGGAAGGCCGCCTGGGCGGGGCCGATGTTTCTTTCAGCATGAGCCAGGATGACGACGAGTCATCTTCTTACGTGCCGGAAGATTATCTGTCGGCAGAAGACCCCATGATTCGCCGCATTGAAGATGCGGACTGGCACGAGCAGCGTGAAGAAAGCATGCGCAATGCCATCACTGAACTCGATGATCGCTCGCGCGACATCCTCATGCGTCGCTGGCTGTCGGATGAAGGTGAAAAGGCGGGGCTGCAGGAGCTGGGTGATGAGTACGGCGTTTCAGCTGAACGCATTCGCCAGATTGAATCCGCAGCAATGAAGAAGATTCGCAAGGCGATCGAGGCCAGTCACTAAGCAGCCGTTGCCTCACGGCACATCTTCGACAAGCACTAACAGACGGCGCCTCAGGGCGCCGTTTTTTATTGTTCGCGACTCCGGAACGAGAGCACGACCTGCATGAGCTCTGCAAAGCTGGCCACACCCATCTTTCTCATCAGACGGGCACGGTGCGCCTCCACCGTCTTGTAGCTGATGCCAAGCGCACGTCCAATGACCTTGTTGCTCTGCCCCTCCACGACCAGGTCCAGAATCTCCCGCTCCCGGCCGCTGAGCGCTTCGATGCGCGCGGCGGTATCGCCCTGCTGCTCCCTCCAGCTACGGTTTTTCTTGTCCAGTTCCAGCGCCTGTCGCACACGCTCAAGAAACTGCTGGTTGTTATAGGGCTTCTGAAGAAAATCCAGCGCGCCTCCCTTCATGGTGCGAACGGCCAGAGGAACGTCACCATGCGCCGAAAGGAAAATAATCGGCATCGAAACATGCAGGTCGTTGAGCTTGTCCATCAGCTCAGGACCACTCATTCCGGGCATACGCACATCCAATACGATGCAGCCCGGATGATCCCCATCGATCCTTTCAAGAAAGGTTTCTGCAGATTCGAAGGTTTCAACATTGAGGCGGATCGACTCGAGCAACCATTTGAGCGAACTGCGGACCGAATCTTCATCATCAACCACAAAGACAACAGGCTCCGGCTCGCGCCGTACTGCCTTGCGTTCATACATCATGATTCTTTCTCGTCTGGGTTCTTGATGGGCAAACCGAATGTAAATGACGCGCCTCCATGAACATTTCGCTGAACAGTGAGTCTCCCACCGTGTGATTCAACAATCGACCGGCAGACTGCGAGACCCAGGCCGATGCCATTGGATTTGCTGGAGTAGAACGGATTGAATATCTGGGTCAGCTTGGTCTTGCTGACACCGGGACCGCGATCCGAAACAGTCACTTCAATGGCGCCACCTCTGCTAGTGGTCGCAATATCGATGATGCGCTGGTAAGGCTCAACTTCGGACATGGCTTCGAGTGCATTCTTGAGCAGGTTCATCAGCACCTGCTTGATCTCCAGCGGATCAACCCACACGGCGGGCAAGGTTTCAGCGAGGTCGAGATTCAGAATGCATTTGGACTGACGACGCTCGAACTCCAGAAAAGAAAGCATTTCCTGGATCAGTTCATTGATATCCACCTGCAGCGACTCGGGTTCGTGTTTGCGCACGAACTGACGCACATGCCGCACGATGCCGCCCGCCTGCTCAGCATGATAAATCGCCTGCGAAATCGCGGACTCGAACAAGGTTGGATCGAACTCGCCATCGCCGAGACGCAACTGGCATCCGTGGAGATAGTTCAGGGTTGCGGCAAGCGGCTGGCCCAACTCATGTGCCAAGGCTGCTGCCATCTCACCCATGGTGTTGAGTCGTGAAACACGCGCCAGATCAATCCGCTGGGTGCGCTCGCGCTCTTCCATCACTTTTCGTTCCGTGACTTCCGTGTAGGCGATCATGGCGCCATAACCCTTGACGGGGATCGGCGCCGCTGTGACCTGGAACCAGCGAATGCGCCCCGACTTGTAACGAACACCCAACTCCTGATCAGGAATGATGCGCTGCTCACGAATAGCCCTGTAACTGGGCAGTTCTTCACGCGACAGACTGCTGCCATCGGGCTGAATCAGCGAGGCATTGCCTGGCGTGAGGCTCAGTTCGCTACTTAACTGGAAGGCCGCTGGCAATGAGATCAATCGCGACAACTTTCGATTGATCTCGATGACATTGCCTTTCTCATCCGTGATGGACACGCCAATTGGAAAGCTCTCGAACAACGCCCGATACTTCTCCTGACTGGCGCGCAGATCTTCCTCCGTCTGCCGCCGCATGTTCATCTCTTCGCGCAAAGCATCATTGGCCCGACGCAAGTCGGCGGTACGTTCTTGAACCCGGCTCTCTAGCCGCTCATTGGCTCGCTTGAGTTCTTCAGCAGCGACCTTGTGGTCAGTGATGTCCTGGAAAATCCAGATGCTGTCACGAGAGGGATGCTCGTTATCCAGTACTCGGCCTGAAACCTGGCACCAGAACAAGGTGCCATCCCTGCGACGCATCTTGCGCTCATCGGTGTAGCTGTCATGCGTTGCCAGATAGCGATAACCGACTTCACCGAGACGATCATATGCCTCCCGTGACGGATACAGATCCAGAACGTCATGCCCCTTGAGCTGGCCCGGGCCGAAACCAAACATCTCTTCGAAACGCCGATTGCAACGCACCACGATCCTCTCGCGGGTATAGCAGACCCCCACGAAGGCATTGTCGAAGATGATCTGGTGCTCAGCCAGCGCTTCGTGCAAGGCCAGACTGGTTGCTGGATCACTCTCCCGGGACGCGATCATGTTCTCATGATCACGCACCAGCGATTCTGCATGGTTTTCCATGTCATGCCCTCTCCTCCAGCTCGGGCTGTTTGTTTTCTTGAATTGTCCGCGAACAACAAAGTCTGTCCCAATCTGCCCGATAAGGAAACGCCGGGTACAGACTGGAATTTCCAATCATTGCGAACCAACTGAATGGCATTGCGCAGCCGGAGCGTTGCAGCGCCAGCTGGAGCCTTCTTCCTTGAAAGCACTTTGGCATCCAAATCCGCTAAATCACCGTGCTTTCAGCACAGATGATCGGGCACTAAGGTCGCCACGCCTAGCTAGGGCGCGCCCCAAGCATTCAAACACTTACGCGCCCACAATGAAAACCGAGACGGGCGTGAGCCTCTGGTGAAGCAGGCTCGCAACCGGATATTCCCGATTCCCGGCACTGGCTGCGGCATAAACCTCCACCTTCTCGGCACCGGAAATGGAGAGATAGAGCTGCCGCGTATCCAGCAGCGCCCGCATTGTCAGGGTGACGCGGCTCTTGGGCTCCGTAGGTGCTGTCGCCGTACCCACCTGCACCGCCCATTGAGGATTGAGCATTGCGCTCAGAGCGGGCATGTTCGGAAAAAGGGAAGCTGTATGCCCATCCGTCCCCATGCCCAGAACAACAGCATCAAAAGGCCGTGGCATGGCACTGATGCGCTCGATAATTTCGACAACCGCATTCATCGGTTTGGAATCTCTGGTCTTGAGACTCACCAATTTCGCCTCGATGGCTTCATCCTTCAGCAGATGCTGCCGCAGCAGACGCTCATTGCTGTCGTCCGAAGTGGGCTCCACCCATCGCTCATCGGCCAGCGTGATCTCGACTCTGCTCCAGTCCAGCTCCTGCACCCTCAGCGCATGAAAGAAGGCAATCGGGCTGCGACCACCGGACACCACCAGAGAGCCACGCCCGCGACGCAGGATGCCCTCGCGCAAATTTTCTGCAACCGCGTCAGCGAGTGCCTGCGCCGCTTCGTTATCAGATTCGAAATGTTTTTCGATGACATCCATCAGTTCTCTTCCCGCCAATTCATTCCGTCACGCGCCAGCAGCGCACTGGCCGCTGTAGGCCCCCAGGTTCCAGCCGCATAGGTTTTGGGCGCCGTGTCCTGCACTTCCCACGCCGAGTGGATCGGATCAATCCAGCGCCAGGCCGCGTCGAGCTCATCTCGGCGCATGAACAGCGTTAGATTGCCAGCAATCACGTCCGTCAGTAGTCGTTCGTAGGCATCCCACTGTCGGGTCTTGAAGGCCTCATCAAAATCCAGGTCCAGCGCAACCGGCCGCACCTTCATCTCATCACCAGGAATCTTCGCCATCACGAACAATTTTACGCTTTCGTCCGGTTGCAACTGAATGATCAGGCGGTTCCCTCCACCACTCGCCGGTGGCGGCAACAGCGGGTGCGGCACCTCTCGAAAATTCACCACGATCTCAGACAGACGCTCCTGCATTCTTTTGCCGGTACGCAGATAGAACGGCACACCTGACCAGCGCCAATTATCCAGCCGCGCCTTGATGGCGACGAATGTTTCGTTGCGGGAGTTCTCCGCAATTCCTTCTTCTTCCAGATAACCAGGTGCCACCTTTCCTTCAATGGCGCCGCTCCGGTACTGGCCACGCACAATGTCGGTGCGCACGCTTTCCGGGGTGAAAGGCCGCAGCACTTTCAGGACCTTGAGCTTCTCATCACGGATGGCGTCCGGATCAATGCTGGTCGGCGGCTCCATGGCCAGAATACACAGCAGCTGCAGCAGATGACTCTGCACCATGTCGCGCAGCGCACCACTATGCTCGTAATAGTCACCACGACCCTCGACGCCCACTTGTTCGGCCAGAGTGATCTGAACCTGCTCCACATTGCTGCGGTTCCACAGCGGCTCGAAAATGGAGTTACCGAATCTCAGCGCCATCAGATTCTGCACGGTCTCCTTGCCCAGATAATGGTCAATTCGAAAGATCGCGTGCTCCTCAAATATGCGGCCCACCGCTTCGTTGATCGAATCCGAGGAGCTCAGGTCGTGCCCGAGCGGCTTCTCCAGCACCACGCGCGACAGGCCGGTCACCGCCGATACGCGGCTCAGACCTTCGCAAATTGGCGCATACAGGCTGGAGGCCGTTGATAGATAGAACACCCGGACGCGATCTTGCGAGTGACGCAGGCGCTCTGCCAGTTCGTCAAAACCCTCACCGGAAAGCGCGTCTATCGTCAGGTATTCAATGTGATGCGTGAAGCGTTGCCAAGTGTTCTCGTCAAAATCTTCACATGGAATGAACCGGCGACAGTTTTCGCTGACCAAATCCACATAGCCATCGCGCGTCAAATCGGTGCGCGCACAACCAATGATGCGCCAGCCAGCCGGATCCGGTGTATCGCGGAACCGGTAGTACAGCGCGGGCAGGAGCTTGCGAATCGCCAGATCGCCGGTCCCGCCAAAGAAAATTATGTCAAAGGCACGAGAAATGCTCATAAACCTGACCAAGACTCCAGAATGTTTGCGTTGCCATAGCTTGACGCAGAAACTGCCGCAATGTTGAGCGCAGGCAAGTCCGACTCTATGCAGGAGAAAGCATGAAGCTTCATCCCAGACTGAACGAGGTGACCGAGCGCATACGTCAACGTAGCACTGGTTCGCGCGATGCCTATCTTGCCCGGATGCGTGCGCAGGGAAAACGCGGCAATGCACGCGGCCGCATGAGTTGCGCCAACATCGCGCATGCTTTTGCAGCAGCCGAATCTGGCGACAAGACCGAAATGCGCCGCGCACGCTGGCCCAATATCGCCATCGTGTCGGCCTATAACGACATGCTGTCTGCCCATCAGCCGCTGGAGCGTTTTCCGGCGCTGATCAAACAGGCTGCCCGTAAGGCTGGCGCCACAGCACAGTTTGCGGGCGGCGTGCCTGCCATGTGTGACGGCGTCACACAGGGCGAGGCGGGCATGGAGCTGAGCCTGTTCTCGCGCGATGTCATTGCCATGAGCACCGCCATCGCGCTGTCGCACAATGTTTTTGACGCGGTGCTGTGTCTGGGTGTTTGCGACAAAATTGTCCCCGGCCTGTTGATTGGCGCACTGCAGTTTGGCTACCTGCCCGCCATTTTCGTGCCAGCTGGCCCCATGCCCTCAGGCTTACCCAACGCCGAGAAGGCCAGGATTCGCCAGTTGTTTGCACAAGGAAAAGTGGGGCGTGAGGAACTGCTGAAAGCGGAATCCTCGGCGTATCACGGCCCTGGTACCTGCACGTTCTACGGCACTGCCAATTCCAATCAGATGCTGATGGAGCTGATGGGCCTGCATCTGCCTGGAGCCGCCTTCATTCATCCCAATACCCCGCTACGCGATGAACTCACCCGCGCAGCGGCGCAACGTGCTGCGCTGACCACCCAGCAGGGGAAACAGTACATCCCTTTGCATGACGTGATTGATGAACGCGCCATCGTGAACGGCATGGTTGGCCTGCATGCCACCGGAGGCTCCACCAATCACACTTTGCATCTGGTTGCGATCGCACGGGCCGCGGGCATCATCATCGACTGGACCGACTTCTCGGATTTATCAGAGGTGGTGCCGCTGCTGTGCCGTATCTATCCCAATGGCAAAGCCGATGTGAATCATTTTCAGGCCGCGGGAGGCTTTGGCTTGCTGACGCGCGAGCTGCTCGATGCCGGATTTCTGCATGAGGATGTTTGTACCGTCATGGGCAATGGACTGCGCGCGTACTGCGAAGAACCGTTTCTCGATGACAGCGGCACACTCACCTGGCGCCCTGCTCCCACCGTGAGTCTGGACACAGAAGTCCTGCGTCCAAAGACGGAACCCTTTGAGAAGGATGGTGGCCTGCGCCTGCTCAAGGGCAACCTCGGTCGAGCCGTGATCAAGACATCTGCCGTGAAGCCCGAGCATCGAGTGGTCGAAGCGCCCGCCCGGGTTTTTCACTCACAGGAAGATGTGTTGGATGCCTTCAAGCGAGGCGAACTCAATTGCAACTTTGTGGCCGTGCTGAACTTCCAGGGTCCGCGCGCGAACGGAATGCCGGAACTGCACAAGCTCACACCTGCATTGGGCAGCCTGCAGGATCAGGGATATCAGGTTGCGATGGTCACTGACGGGCGCATGTCAGGGGCGTCCGGAAAATTTCCGGCGGCCATTCATGTGACGCCGGAAAGTCTTGCGGGCGGAGCACTTTCCAGGCTGCGCGACGGCGACCTGATCAGACTGGATGCAGAAGCGGGAGAACTCAACGTGCTCCTGTCCGATGCAGACTGGTCAGCACGCGAGCCGGTGAGCATTGATCTTTCGCACAGCCATGAACTGATCGGGCGAGAACTGTTTTCCGGAATGCGCAGCCTGTGTTCCTCCGCCGAAGAAGGCGCCATGAGTTTCGGATGGAACTGACGCATGATGAATATTGATGCAGTGATGAACAACGGACCGGTCATTCCGGTGATTGTGGTGGATGACGCTGAGCAGGCCGTTTTACTGGCACGCGCGCTGGTCACAGGCGGCATTCACGTACTCGAAATCACCTTGCGAACCGCCGCAGGCCTTGATGCTATCCGCAGCGTACGACAGCAGGTTCCCGAAGCCATTGTCGGTGTCGGCACGATCACGCGCGTCGAGGATCTGGATCAGGCAATGGAGGCTGGCGCCCAGTTCGGGGTGAGCCCGGGTTCCACGCCAGAACTTCTGGCCGCAGTGAAGAAGAGCCAGCTTCCGTTCCTGCCCGGCGCCATGACGCCCTCCGAGGTACTGAAAGTTCGAGAAGCAGGCTTCACCCGCATGAAACTGTTTCCCGCAGAGCAGGCCGGTGGCGTGCCCATGCTCAAGGCAATGGGCAGCGTGTTTCCCGACGTTCGCTTCTGCCCCACGGGTGGCATCAAAGCCAACAGCGCAGGCGACTATCTTTCACTTAGCAATGTGAGCTGCGTCGGCGGATCATGGCTGGCACCGCTGGATCTGATGCGCGCAGGAAACTGGCAACTCATTACCACCCTGGCCCAACAAGCGCGGGGCCTCCAGTCTTGCTGAAAGACTACGCGCAACGCTTACCGGGAAAACTGCGCAGCATCTAAGCCTGCGCTACCGGGTATTCGGCATCTCCGTCCAAGAGTCGGATATTCCGATACTGACACTTGCCTTCGCCTCGCTGGAAGATGGTGTTGGCAATCAGCCACACCGCGACAATTCGCCTGGGCATGCCACCACCGATCGCTTTCTCATAATCCTGCGAAAGGTTTCGCGACTCTTCGAGCCACTGCCCCAGTTCTCGCGGATCGTTACGTATGACCCAGTGCGTCTCGCGATGCTTCCACCACGCCAAAGGGCACTGGAAAATCGTATCTATCGGAAGGCCGGCGCTCCACATCCAAGTCAGATCCAAACCATTGTCGAATTCGACTGCCAGCGACAGGTAGTCGTGGGTGGGTTCTGTGTGCTCTGCCAGCCTGGAAGGCAGTTGCTCGACCATCCAGGACCAGTTCACGGTTGTTTCCGGCGTCAGCGGCACATCCATCGGAAACTGCAGGATGCCCACGTCAGAGCGTGTGTGACAGCAGACCTCGCGCTTGTCATGAGCACCTGGCGAGAAGATCTCGCCTTGCCCGAGTCGCCAGAGATAGTGCCATCCTTGTGGCGGATGCCGGGGTTGCTGCAAACGGGACAGCGCCTCGCTGAACAAGTCCGGATGGGCCTGGGCTGCCGCTTGCAGTGCAGGCACCGGGTCACCGCGCCATTGAATGATGATGACCGCAAATTCGCCACTGAGGCCCCTGCGCTTTTCCTGAGGATCGAAAGTCCCGTCACGGTCCAGGAACTCGCCCGGAGGCTTGGCAACCAGATCCAGACGCCCGCCAGATTCAACGAGGAATGTGCTCGCATGGCCGACCATCTTGCTGGCTGCACCGCTACCGATCCGATACCAAAGGCCCACCTGCGGACCGAACGCAACATCGAGTGGGCGCGACGCGAATACCTTTCCATTCGCGATCAGGGTCATTGCCGTACCTTCGCTCAGGTTCAGTTCCGCGTCGAGCCAGTCCGCCTGCTTTGCACTGACCACGATCTTGTCGAAACGCAGGACATGTTCGGACAGCGACGACAAGGCGGCCACGACGCTGGATAGATCGGGCCCGAATTGGCCAGACGCCTGCCGCGACACCTTCGCACGATGTGCGAGGCGTGAGGCAATGAAGCGCAGAGAGGTGGGAAGCGCCGATGGTGCGTTTCTAACAGGCTTCATGATGATTGCTCGATCAGCGGGTCAGGCTTCGACTGAGCTTAGTCGATCTGAGTTTATTTCGATGATGAGTATCGGCAAAGGGCGCAGGCATACCTGTACTCTCTCGATAAAGCCTCTGCCAGAGTGACTTTCCATATCGGTCGAACTCGCGTGCAGCAGCGAAGAACTGCTTGCGCGCATGCCCATCAATCAAGTCTTCCGGCAGCAAGGGATCGTAAACCAGGAGCCTGATGGCTTCACCGCCAAACAAGAAAGCATCTCGAGCGCGTAGCTGCAGGGGCTTGTCTGCCTGCTCCTGCGGCCAGGCCTGCAGCTCTTCGCTCATCTTTCGATAGACAGCGCTGAGCACGCGGCAATCCCAGAGCCGGCGAATACGCGCCTCGCTGAGCGCATCAAAATGGCCGGCAACAAAAACCGGAGCGTCCCTGTCCAGACCCAGTTTTCGCAGCCTCGCCTCAACGGCCGCTGCATCTTTTTCAATATTGTCGGGTCGCACAAACAACCCGGCCTTGAGTTCCCTGAATCCGAGCATGTCCAGTGCGCGGGCACGTCTGCGCGTGACGGCTCGATCACTACGGCCAAGTCCAGCACAGTGCACGCCCAGATATTCGCCCTTCCAGGGTCGCAGCCGATCTTCCTTGGTGCGCCACGCGGCCACATCGTCTGCCAGAGTATGGGCCTGATCACTGAGCGAATAGCTGCCGCGTTCCTCGACCCTGATCATGCCCTCGGACGACAATCTGGCAAGCGCGACCCTGGCGCTGTTTTCGCTGATGCCAAAAATATTGCATCCCATCACGGCCTGCTGTGCGGACAGGCTGTTTTCCTTGGATGCGAGCATCAAATCCAGAATCAGCTTGCGGGCTTTGGGCTTGTGCTTCATGAATCAAGAACAGCCAGTTGTGCGCTGAGCTGTTCATGAAATCGGGTCAGGGCCAACTCGTGACGACCGAAGCGCAAAGCCCCGTTTGCACCGCTTCGCAGTCCGGTTTGAATGGACTCCATCATCGAGAAATCTTCACCCAGCGTGCGGCGATACAAATCGACATTGCGATCCCAGTACTCCCGAGCCCGCTCATCGAGCCGCCCTGGTGGAATCAGTGCAATGTCGATAATCCGCGTGCGCTCAGGCGTGATCGGCTCTATCCGTGTCACCTGAGCGTGATCCGGTTGAACCAGAATCATGGTCAGCGGAAAGAAGAAATAGAGAAGATTGCCGTGCTGACGCAGTTCATTAAGCGACTCTGCCGTGCCACTGAACTGGCGCAGGGATTCCCTGACGATGAACATGCGCCGGTTCAAGCCATGCTCATCGATGATCTGTGCGTTGTCGGCGAACAGGGGTGCAATACTCTGTCGATGCGCAATCTTGAAGTGATAGGCCTCGGAAGAGCCCTCAATGACAAGCTTCCAGTTGCAGGCGATTTCAATTTCCCTCGGAGCATAGGCCTGGCACGCGTCGAAACCCATCGTACGGAGATCGTCTGAGAAAGGCCCCAGCATGGCCGCCATATCCTCGCCAGACTTGTCTTCTGCGGGGTCAACAATCACCCAGATCAAACCGGCTCGTTCGACGCAGGGCAATGCACGCAAACCTGTTACATCCTGCTCGGCCTCAGGAAATCCATTGGCATGTGGGACATGCAGGAGTTGGCCATCGCAGCCATAAGTCCATGCATGGTAGGGGCAGGAAAATTTCCGCTTTCCACATCCCTGCCCTTGTTCCACGAGGCGCGCTCCGCGATGCCGGCAAACATTGATGAAAGCACGCACCTGACCTTCATCATCACGGCTAAGCAGCAAGGGCACATCTAGGACATCCCCGGACCACCAGTCTCCTGCATGACTGAGAATGCTGCTGGCCAGAACAGCCTGCGGAAAGCGCCGCATCATGCGGCGCTCTGCTTTAAACCGGTCGGGATCCAGATAAAGATCAACCGGAGATGAGGATTCACTCTTACCCATCTCCGGCGATCCTGCTTCAAGCACTTTGCGTGCACGGCGCAACAATTCCGCCGTGCCGCGATCACTCACGCCGAAGGTTCCGGCTGCGCCTCAAAACGGCTCAGATGAAACTCACGGTCACCGTAGCGAATGCTGAATGCGGTCAACTGTCGGAAATAGTGCCCCACATCCAGTTCTTCGGTCATGCCGATACCACCATGCAACTGCACCGCCTGCTGTGCGACAAATTTTGAGGTCTTGCACAGGTGCGCCTTCGCCGCCGAGACCGCTCGCATGCGTTCGGCAGTGTTGTCGCTATCCGCCTTGGACGAGGCCATCATCACCATCGACCGTGATTGCTCAATCTCTATGAACATATCCACTACACGGTGCTGCAGGACCTGAAAGCTGCCGATAGGCACGCCAAACTGCTTTCGCGTCCGCAGGTAGTTGGTCGTGCGTTCAAGCAGTGCCGTCATCCCGCCCAGCACCTGAGCGCAGGACACGACAGCAGCCCGGTCCAGCGCTCGCTCCAGAGTTTCCAGATTTCCGACCTGCGCATCCGAGGACACGCTGACCTTGTCCAGCAGCAAGTTGGCGGCTGTTCCGCCGCCAAGCACATCGTAGGCATCAATACTCAGGCCAGGAGCATTCCGGGGCACCAGATACAAGCCAACGGTATCGCCAGTCCTGGCGCTGACGATCAGATGCGCGGCATTGGGCGCATTGAATACGCAATGCTTGCTTCCGGTGATAAGAAATTTGTCGTCAGCCGCCTGGGCCGTGGTTTCGCAGAACCGAGGATCGAATCGACCCGCTCGTTCGGCATAGGCCACAGCCAGTTGCTCACTGCCCTCTGCCACTTTGCCAAGCAATGCCTCGTGCTTCTGGGCAGCGGATTCACTGAATACTGAGCAGGGCAGCAGCGCGCCGGCCACAAAAGGTTCGATCACCAATCCCGCGCCTAGAGCCTCGGCAACCAGCGCCATATCAAGTGTCGCGCCGCCAAAACCGCCCGCCGCTTCCGGCACAGCCAGTGACAACCAGCCAAACTCTGCAAACTGCTTCCAGATATCAGGGTGGCACTGACCATCAGCCTCCAGCGACTTCTTGTATTGGTCCAGACCGCAAGCCTTCTGTGCAAACTTGACCGCGCTGTCCTGCAGAATCTCCTGTTCGGAGCTGAAAGTTAAATCCATTTTTCTGATCTCCGATTAAAGTCCGATGAGAATTTTGGCCAGCACGTTTTTCTGAATCTCGTTGCTGCCGCCGTAGATGGAAGCGGCACGCATGAAGTTGTAGCGCGCCGTTGCTGTCTGATACGCAGGATCAACGCCTTCCACCTGCTTATGCCAGGCCATGGCATCGTGCCCCCCGAACTCAACGAAAGCTTCCGTCGCGGCCTGCTGCCACTCAGTGCCCTTCACCTTCAGGCCAGAGGACTCGGGCCCCGGAGATTCGCCCTGATCCATGCGCGCCAGGGTTCGCAGGTTGGTGTACTCGAGCGCCATCAGGTCCAGTTCGAGCTCGGTCAGACGACGACGCGCATGCGGGTCTTCCTTGAGCACCGGATCGCGCGCCACCGTCGCCTTGAGTTTTGCCAATTGCGCCTTGTTGTCAGCCACCCCAGCGATGCCGGTGCGCTCATGCGTGAGCAGGTACTTGGCAATAGCCCAACCCTGTCCTTCTTCGCCCACCAGATTTTCCACCGGCACTTCGACGTCAGTGAAAAACACTTCATTGAGATGATGGTGGCCATCGATGGTAACGATCGGTCGAACCTCCACGCCCTTGGAATTCATGTCGAACAGGAGAAATGAAATGCCCTTCTGCTTGGCTCCTTCGTTACTGGTCCTGACCAGACAGAAAATCTTGTCCGCCCAATGCGCCTGGGTGGTCCAGATTTTTTGCCCGTTGACGATGTACTTGTCTCCAGAGCGCACTGCCGTTGTCTTGAGACTGGCCAGATCTGAACCCGAGCCCGGTTCCGAGTAACCCTGACACCAGATGTCCTCAACGTTGGCGATCGCTGGCAGATAGCGCTTCTTCTGCTCTTCGGTTCCAAACTTCATGAGTACCGGCGCCAGCATCATCAGGCCAAACGGACTGGTTCCGGGCGCCCCTGCGCGTGCGCGCTCTGTCTCAAAAATATCGCGCTGCGTCGCCGTCCAGCCGGTTCCGCCGTATTCCTTGGGCCAGGCAAATGTCAGCCAGCCCTTCTTGGCCAGCTTGCGCTCCCAGTCAAACTGGACATCTTTCTCGGCACGGTAACCGGGCGCTGCACCGCGCGGCCTCTGGTCAACATTGGCCTCCATCCACTGACGTACCTCGTCACGGAAAGCCTCGTCTTCTGGCGAATAATCAAAGTTCACACGATTTCTCCGAAGTTTGCATTTGCAATTCCTGAACAACGCGAACATTACACTTTTCGAATATGGATGTCATCATATGTAATATTCGCACAGGCCTCTCGTTCGCCTCCCGCACAAGGATGAAAAGACCATGAGCTCGATCCATACAACCGCGACCCATGAAGTCAGCAATCAGGCCGCGCCCATCGGCGACTACAACCTGTACACCACAGACCTGGCTCTGATCGAAAGCATCGAACGCGAAGGCGGAGGCTGGGCAGCAGCACAGCTGGAGGAATTTGGCGCGGTCACCGGCGGCGAAACCATGGCACTGGGATACACCGCAAACGAAAACCCGCCCAAGCTGCGCGCCTTTGATCGCTATGGCCATCGCATTGATGAAGTCGAGTTTCATCCGGCCTATCACCGGGTGATGGAAATAGCGATGAAACACGGCGTCCATGCCTTCGCCTGGCGACATGCCGACACTGTTGGGGCGCACGTTGCTCGAGCGGGCTTGAGTTACCTGCACGCACAGGCCGAAGCAGGCACCGGCTGCCCTTTAACCATGACCCATTCGGCAGTGCCTGCACTGAAGCATTCAAACACTTTAGCTGCGGCCTGGCTGCCAAAGATCAATGCACTGGAATACGACCCGCGCACCGTGCACATGGAGCAAAAGAAGAGTTGCACTATCGGCATGGGCATGACGGAAAAACAGGGCGGCTCGGACGTGCGCAGCAATACTACAACCGCCGTCCCGCAAGCAGACGGCAGCTATCAGATTACCGGGCACAAGTGGTTTTTCTCGGCGCCCATGTGCGATGCCTGGCTGGTGCTGGCCAGAACCGATGCCGGCATCGGCTGTTTTCTGATGCCCAAGATCCATCCGGATGGCACGCGCAACACCATTCATATCCAGCGCCTGAAAGACAAGCTCGGAGATCGCAGTAATGCCTCGTCCGAAGTGGAATTTCGCCAGGCCTACGCGCAGCGCGTCGGAGAAGAAGGCCGCGGCATCCAGACCATCCTGGAAATGGTGGCGCTCACTCGCCTGGATTGCATGATCGGATCATCTGCCCTGATGCGACAGGCCACGGTGCAGGCGATCCACCATACGCGCCATCGCAAGGCTTTTGGCAAGCCACTGATTGAACATGCCCTGATGCGCAATGTACTGGCAGACCTTGCATTGGAATCCGAGGCCGCCATCGCTTTGACCATGCGCGTGGCGCGCGCGGTCGACGCCAGTGAACGCGACGCGGGCGAAGCCGCTTTTGCACGTATTGCAACCGCGATCGGGAAGTACTGGATTTGCAAACGCGCCCCTACACTGGTCAATGAAGCGCAGGAATGTCTGGGCGGCGCAGGCTTTGTTGAAGAGAGCAATCTGCCACGCCTGTATCGTCAGGCACCGCTCAACTCGATCTGGGAGGGCAGCGGCAACATTCAATGTCTTGATGTCCTGCGCGCCATTTCCAAGGAACCGGAAACGCGTGAAGCCCTGTTTGCAGAACTCATGCGCGAACGCGGACAAAGCCCTGATTTGGATCGCGAGGTCAGCTGGCTGCAGCAGGCCTTTGATGACCGCAGCACCATCGAGATGCGCAGCCGCATGCTGGTGGAGAGAACCGCACTGGCCTTGCAGGCCAGCATCCTGCTTGGTGCCGGCAACGCGGATATTGCCGATGCTTTCTGTCGCAGCAGACTGGCCAATGAACACGGTTTAGCGTTTGGCACCTTGCCAGCCGATTTGCCAATGGATGCCATCATCTCACGCAGTTTTGCTGCCTGATGCTCAGACAGGCCACATTGCAGAGGGACAAAGACTGAACAGATAAGCGCTTCGGGATATTCTTTGGGCAAACGGGAAGGCTGTTTCCCACAACTACATCGCCCTCTGCCTCGAGTACGCCGCAGCCCTGATCATGAACTCTCCGCTGTCGACGACACTCTGGTCCGGCCTTCTATTACTCACCGCGCCCCGCTTCTCGTTGTTCTTCTATGAGCACCTGCTGGACCCCAGCTTCGAGACCGCACCGCGGTCAAGCGTCATCGCCCTGACCTATCTGAGCCTGGCCGTGCTGGGCATCATTCTGTTTGCGACGCGATGCAAGCAGCGCACACCAGTGCTCTTGATATTCGCTACGCTCGCATTGATTCTCCAATGGCAGTGGTCTTTTTTTGGCTGGGCGCGTCTGCTGCTCTTGTTCAGTACGATCCTGATTTCGATTCTTGTTGTCGAGATCATCCGGCAGAACCGCTCACTCGTAAGCGAGCTCAAAGTCCAGGGCGACAAACCTGTTGCCTTGCTACTGACCAGCGCCCGACTGTGGTCGCCCCTGCTGCTGGTACTGGCTGCCGGCATCTACGCCAACATCCAACTCTCGCAATGGTTTGACCGGGCGGTCTATCAGGCAACCCCTATCGATCGCTACTGCCAGATCAGCACCCCTTCGCGTGTCTCTGTCGTGCCTTGCACGGATCTGGATCCAGAAGAACTGATTGATCGACAGAAACCTCTGGATTTCGAGCAGGCGGTGCGCCTCAGAATCGAATCTCTATTCCTGGAACGAGGCCGCGAGTTGTTGCGTCGTGCCAGCGAGGAGGGGCTCAGCGCCCGCGCGCTTGCCGGAGAACTCAAGCCATCACGCATTCTCAATCTCGGCAATGAGCCAGACCCTGCGGACGCCCTGATTCGGAGCGACAAGAAAGCCAGCGAACTCAAGAAAAAACTGAGCAAGGCCCAACGCGCAGTCCACGAATTGAAGATATCCAAGGCTGGGATACCACCCGTCATGCGCCTGGTCATCCTTCAGGTCTATCAGAAGGAAAAAGAGCGCCGCCAGAATTTGGTCAACGGTATTGAACGCGCCCTGAGCAAACGCGTCAGTCTGCTCCGCAAGAACGCAAAGGATCAGGAAGCTGCCAGTGCGCTGGGCCGTACGCGACAACTGCAGCGACTGCTGGCACTGCGTCTGGACCGGCTTCGCTTCTCTATACGCCTTCCAAAACCGTCGGAGGATCAAAACGCTCAACTGGCGTTTCTGATTCGTGCACTCGACCAGCTGGAGCAGCGGGTCACACCGGAGGCCGTCAGGGTCCTGAAATCCGCCAAAGAACCTGACATCGTCTATTCCCTGCTGCACATGGACAGACTCTGCTCGGTAGCGTCGCTTGACGAAACAGTTCTGGATGCTGAGTCCAAACCGAGCCTGAAGAACAAGGGCGAGTTTGCCTGCATCAGGGAAGATCAGGCGTTGTTGCCGCAACAATCAATGGATATCGGCCTGAAGCTGAGTACCGACTACTCCATCGATCGCTGGCAGATCGAAAGCGAGCGCAGCGGCATGCGCAAGTTGCGCGAGCTGTCCAGGCATAACTTCCGCACCGGCGCAGAGGCCGCGCAAGCACTCAAGGACTCAGGCGGCGTCATACCCAAGACCATCGATCTCGGACGCAAGGATTGCCATCTGGTCCTGCGTCCCGGCAACTGCATCAGCAATCTTGCCAAGCACCACACGGAAGCCACTTTCTTTGAAATCAGGTCGGGCGCCGCAAGCGACATCACAGACAAAATAGATGGCCTGCAGAAAGCCAGTACCGAATCGGTTGATGATCAGATCGTCAATGCTCGCATTCACCTGTACGAAACCCTGGACGCAACCGCACGAAACCTGAAGGCGGCGGTTGAACGCGCGGATCAGGTCGCTGGCGTTGTGTCCATTGTGCTCGCGGTTCTGATGGTGCTGGCGGCCATCAAGAGCTTCATGTACGTGCTGGCGACGCGTGTGTTCGACACCTCGGGGGCATCACGCATCGACTTTGAAGCCAGCTCCAACGCTCAAGGCAACTACGAAGCCGGCAGCTCCTTCGATATTCCGCGTAGCTTTAGCGAGCCTTTGATTACCAAGGTCACACTGGACAACCAGGAGAACAGCAAGGTGCTGGCGCCCTGGCCGTGGGCTGCACCGATTGGGCGGATCCTGCACGGCGCGTACTTCTTGTTCACGCGCGGCAGCCATTTTTCGGACGGTGCCCAGCCCATGCACTTTTCTCGCGCCAACGGTCAGCACATCGTGAAATGGAATCTCGTAGAAGGCGAGGAAGTCATTTTCAACTACCGTAATTTCTTCGGTGCAAGCGCAAACATTGAGTTGAAAACCATCGTGAGCCTTCGGCTCTCAACCATTCTGCTGGGGCGCTTCATCTTCCACAGCGCGCGATGCACGAGTGGCGATGGTTGCCTGCTCCTGACGGTAAAGGGCACCGTCACCGATCACCGGAGAACCGACTCCACGCCGCTGGAGCGCCTGATCGCCTGGAACAAGCACACGCGGTTTCGCGTTGCCAGTGCGGGCACCATGAAGTCAGTTTTCTTCGATGGTTTCACCGTCGTGAGAGAAAAAGAGGAAAGCGGCGAACCCAGCGGCCTGATGGTGGTTGAGGCCATTGGCGACGACCGCAATGTCTTCAGCGGCGCGGCGCAGTTCATCAAGACTCTCTTCCTGCCGTTCTGAGTTCAGTTCAGCGAGGACGTCAATCCTGGTGCGCGCCCACGACGGGACTGCCCAACCGAGCGCTTGTACTCTGACGGCGACACACCGCAAACCCGCTTGAATATCCCGCGAAAATGCGTGACGTCGGAGTAGCCAATGTGCGCGGCCACTTCCTGCGTATTGCACCAACCTTGCTCGATCAGACGTTTCGCAAGATCAATCCTCAGTCCTTGCAGATAGGCCATGGGCGAGCTTCCAGTGCTCTGCTTGAATCGACGGATGAAATTTCGTGGACTCATGCCGACCTCTCGTGCCACGTCCTCAAGAACAACGCCTAGTGAGAAACTGCGTTGAATCATCTGCTGAGCCTTGGCAATACGCTTGTCAACGGACAGAGCGCGCTTGGCAACGGCACCGAACTCCGGCTGACTGGACCTAGGCATCTCGACCAGCAGGGCCTTGGCGCATTCAACCGCCGTCTTGCGATCTGCAAACACTTCCACCAGATGTATCGCCAAGTCCAGGGCTGCGTACACCCCGCCGCCGCAGTAGACGCGCTTGCCTTCCGTGACCATGGCGCGACCTTTCCAGGATGTGCGCGGGTAGCGTCTTGCAAACTCGGGGATCAGACTCCAGTGCGTCGTTGCCTGCGCACCGTCGAGCACCCCTGCCTCCGCAAGAATGGCGACTCCGGAACATACTGCAGCCACACTGGCGCCAGATCGATAACGTCGGCGGACGAAGTCGACGACGCGTCCATTGTTCTCCAGCAAGGCATCGATGTCAGGACCACCAGAAGATATGAAAATCAGGTCTGCTGATGAAATCTCATCGAGTGCGTGATCAAGTTTGAGCGAGACACCGTCGCCCATTCGCGTCGCCTTTCCATCCAAAGAGACGGTACGGATGCTGAAACGAGGCAGGACAGGGTCACCCGTCAATTCCTGCCAGGTGACACCAGCCGCATTGAAGACTTCCAGAGGACCTACTGCAGTGGATGCATGCCCCCCGGCCAGTGCAATCAGAACAACCTCCGGTGGCTTCGACTTTCGTCGTCGGGTGATTCGCTGTGGTTTGGCAGATATGTCCATGACTGTTGTCATTATTGCCATCTGGCCACAGGTCTGCCAAGTCGCGAAGATGACAGGGCAGAACCCACCCACTTGTAACAGCCCTTTGGGAATGCGCCGGGCTGAAAGGCATATCGAGGAGATCTCTCATGAGCGAACACAAAGGCAGCTGCTTCTGCGGCGCAGTTCAATTCACAGTGACGGGCGAACCCGAAGCAATGGGATACTGCCACTGCGAATCGTGCCGACACTGGTCCGCGAGCCCCCTCAATGCTTTCAGTTTGTGGAAGCCAACAAGTCTTGAAGTAACTGCCGGCGCAGAAAAGATCGCCACTTATAACAAGACCCCGATCAGCTACCGGAAATGGTGCACCGACTGTGGCGGTCATGTATTCAGCGACCACCCACCGATGGGATTGGTCGATGTTTACGCTGCCACGATCCCATCACTGCAGTTCAAACCCGCATTGCACGTCAACTACGCTGAAAAAGTGATCAGCGTTCGGGATGGCCTGCCCAAGATGAAAGACATGCCCGCTGAAATGGGTGGCTCCGGCAATACGCTCCCGGAGTAGGCCCCGCGCAAGCGTTCAAACTGAACTGATCGCCTGACATCACTGCGCGAACGTTCGCACCATCCTTAAAACCAAGAACATAAAACTACTCAGGGGATTCCTAATGTCTGTTCGAAGCTTCTTGTTACGTCCGTCAAGATTCCATCTCGCCGCACTTGCCCTGCTCGGCTCAAGCCATGCCATGGCATCCGTGATTGTCGCGCCACACGGTGCAGGACGTGACGCTGACCTTGCTGGCGCTACCGTCGCGAGCCCTGGCGACCCAGGCAGCAACTTGCTGGTGAATCCTGCTGGCGTGGTCGGTGACACCCGAGATCAGGCCATGGTCGGCCTTCTGGCATTCAATTTCACTGGTGAGTACCGAAATGATGCCATCGGCTATGAGGGTTCTGGCTCTCAGTCCCCCATGGGTATCGACTTCTGGTACGGCCTCGGCGAGATCGGGGGATGGTCGATGGGCGTCGGCTTGTACGGGTCGATTGGCGCAGCCTTCACATTGCCAGCTGATCCCGACGTAGGTGTGAACTCGCCCTATACCGGAAAACTCAGCATCATCAATGTCGGGTTCAACATCGGAAAGGAACTGACCAAAGGATTGAAAGTTGGCCTGCAGATATCCCCGCGATACGGCAGGCAGAAAACTCAACTCCCCTCACCTCTGGGCAATGTGGAGTTCGTTGCCGATGGCATCGGTGGTTCTGCGACGCTGGGCATGGTCTACGAATGGACGCCCGCCTTGTCTCTCGGACTCTCCTACAGATCGCGAGGCTTTGTGGACATGCGCGGTGATGGCAAAGTCGGCGGCGTTGCACAGGATGTTGACGTGAACTTTGTGACTCCGGCCTCCTTGTTTGGCGGTTTCGCATACCGATGGTCCGACAATCTCAACTTGATGGCCCAGATTCAGTGGACCAGCTACAAGGACTTTGAAAAAGGCGATGTCGAGTTTCAAACCAGCACTGCACTGAACGGCCCGACCATCAGCAACACACACGACCGGACCCGCTGGGCAGTTGCGGCCGAGTACAAAGTTGTAGAGAACTCGACCTTTAGGATCGGTTACACCGTTGGCGAAGCCATGATCGATGACAGCGCTGTGCGTCCCAACCTGTTTGATCACGACAATCACATGATCATGGTCGGTTACGAAATCGATTACGGAAAATTCATGGTCGGCTTTACCACCGGCTACGCCGATCTGAAAACCCGAAATATCAGTGCCTCACAGAACGCGAACTTCCCGGGCCGCTATGACAGCGACAGCGATGTCTCGGGCGGCTTTCGTGTGACCTGGAAGTTGCGCTAGGCGCTTCGCGTCCATGGATCTTGGCCAAGCATCGCAGTTGCGTGGCATTTACATCCATCAAGCTACCGTAGACCAGGACCGTCTGACGCCGTCTCAGCGACGGCGTCAGACTCTGGAACAGACAGCGTGCTTCCCACATGAGATGCTCATCTCAACGCAACATCAGGGGACCTCACAGATTTGAAGCGGACATCGCCAGAGGCCCTATCTCGATAATCGAACACCGGCGCTTTCAGAAGAGCGTGCATTGATGCAATGAGTCGGGGTGAAGATTCGACCGATCACATCTCATCAAAGTCGGCCGGGTGCAGCTCGACAGCTCGCATCCATCTATTAGCCGAGCCCAAACTCATGTAACGACCGCTGCACGCCTGGTGTATCGAGAAACGCGCTACGCAGAGGGAGCCTGTGCTGTCCTCGCCCCCTTAACTGGCCCCAAAACATTTGGCGGCTAAAGACTGCCCTTAATGGTGAGACCTCCGTCAATCACCATGTTCTGCCCGGTGACGTAAGAACTCGCTTCGGAAGCCAGGTAGACCGCCGCTCCCGCTATTTCATCGGGTTCGCCAATGCGCCCAAGTGGGACTGTCCGCTGCAGAGTCGCCTCGCCCCTAGGATCCTCCCATAAGGCACGGGCAAAATCTGTTCGAATCACGCCAGGAGAAATTGCGTTCGCGCGAACACCACTGGAGCCAAACTCCACCGCAAGATTTCGAACCAGCTGCATATCAGCCGCCTTGGATATGTTGTACGCGCCAATGACATCCGTCCCGATGAACCCGCCTACCGAGGAGACGATAATGATCGAACCAGAACGCCTTCTAATCATTCCTTCTGACACCATTTGCGCCAACCAATGATTCGACAAAACGTTGTTGTCCAGCACCTTGCGAAACTGCTCGTCACTGATTCCTGACATAGGTCCGTAGTAAGGGTTGCTTGCAGCGTTGCACACAAGCACATCAACTTTTCCGAATTCAGTCAGAGTCTGATCCACCAGCGATTTCAGCGCGCTCTTGTCGGAGATGCTGGCTGCAATTGCTACCGCACGGCCCTTGCCATAACGAGCGTTGATGGAATCCACGACCTCGTCACAAGCCTCTTGCTTTCGACTCGAAACAATCACCCGCGCACCCATTGCCGCATAAGCTTCCGCAATCGAGCGCCCAATACCGCGGCTCGAACCCGTGACGATCGCCACTTTGTCCTTCAGTTCAAATAGCTTCATTCGTCCTCTCTCTAACCTAGCCTCGCCGATCACCGAAGCGCGGTGATGAACCGGTCCGTTTCGCCCTTACCAATCTGGCTTGTTAATCAATCACGCGCGCAAGCCGCGCGTGCCGAACGGCAATCTCAAGAATGCAGGCTTGTTTGGCGACTATTTGCGACGCCTGTTCACTTGAGGCATTGCCATCATCAATTCTTTTCCTGATGCCCTGAATGATGCTGGCGAGCTTGAAAAGGTTGAATGCGAAATACCAGTTCAGGCTGGCTGCCACATTGCTGCCACTGAGTTCGCAGTAGGCTTCGCAAGCCTGCTCGAGGCCAGGCAATCCAGACTCGGCGAGATCAAGGCCACCGATTGCGAACCGACCATCTGCAGGCAGCAGCCACGCCAGAGCAAAATAGGCGAAGTCCGCCAGCGGATCTCCGAGCGTGGCCAACTCCCAATCCAGAACAGCGGCTATCTGTCCTGAGTCTGGCGAGAAAATGACGTTGTCTATGCGGAAGTCACCATGAAGAATGGATGTTCGGTATTGCGCGGGAATCTTCCTCGGAAGCCCTGACATGAGCCTCTCCATATCTTCGCTTGGGTTCGTTTCGGACAGGCGATACTGCTTGCTCCAACGCTCCAGTTGACGCGGCAAGTAGTTCTCATGGCGACCGAAATCACCGAGACCGACGCTGAAGGGGTCGATCGAATGCAATTGGACCATCGCCTCCACCATTGACGCGTAGTAGGACTTGCGATGCTCTACCTCGATATCAGGAAGCTGACCGTTGGCTATGTTGCGCCCCTCGACCAGTTCCATGACATAGAACATTGCACCGATGACCGACTCGTCTTCGCATAAGGCCAGAGGCGTCGGAACTGGAAAATCGCCGGGTTTCAATGCGCTCAACAGCCGGAATTCCCGATCCACCGCATGAGCCGATGGCAATAACTTGCCGAAAGGCTTCCGCCGCAGAACCAGATCGCGCTCCTCGGTCGTGACCTTGTAGGTCGGATTCGACTGACCTTCGGTCATGCGTTCGATTCTGCGTACACGTGCCGATTCGCCAAGTTGGGCGACCATCCAGCGCGATAGCCCGTCTCGGTCCAGGTCACTCATTGCAATGAGCCAGAGTACTTGGATAGCTCAGCACGCCCCACCGTTCTTGCGTGCACTTCGTCAGGTCCATCTGCCAGCCGCAAACAACGGATGTCAGCCCAATCTGCTGCGAGTCCAAAGTCATCCGACACACCCGCGCCGCCGTGAGCCTGGATCGCATCGTCAATGATCTTCAAGGCCATGCGTGGCGCCTGCAACTTGACCATCGAGATTTCCGTTCTCGCCGCTTTGTTTCCAAGGCGATCCATCCTGTCGGCGGCTCTCAGGCACAGGAGACGGGTCATTTCTATTTCTACGCGGGCATCAGCCAGGCGTTGTTCCCAAACAGATTGCTCAGACAATCTCTTGCCGAATGCGCTCCGCGCGAGCGTACGAAGCGCCATCGCCTTGAGTGCTTCTTCTGCCGCGCCGATTGTGCGCATGCAATGGTGTATTCGCCCTGGCCCGAGGCGCCCCTGAGCAATCTCGAATCCTCTCCCCTCGCCCAGGATCAGGTTCTCAGCCGGAACACGAACGTTATCCAGCAGGATTTCGGCGTGACCGTGAGGCGCATGGTCATAGCCGAACACGGGCAACATTCTCTTGACCTGAATGCCCGGAGTTTTGAGATCCACCAGGATCATGGATTGCTGCCGGTGTACGGCGGCGTTCGGATCGGTTTTCCCCATGACGATTGCGAACTCGCACCGGGGATGACCCGCGCCTGTTGACCACCATTTGTGGCCGTTGATGACGTAGTCGTTCCCGTCTTTCAGAATTTGAGTCTGGATATTGGTCGCGTCCGATGATGCAACCCCTGGTTCCGTCATCAGGAACGCAGAGCGAGTTTCTCCGTTCATCAGGGGACGCAACCAACGCTCTTTTTGGGCCAGCGAACCGTAGCGAAGCAAGACTTCCATGTTGCCGGTATCCGGAGCCGAGCAATTGAACACTTCTGAAGCCCAAGACAATCGTCCAAGTTCCTCGGCGCACAATGCATATTCAAGGTTCGAGAGGCGCGCTCCGGAGAACTCGAAATGGTCACGACGTGACTCATCCGGTTCGCCATAGGCCGGCATGAACAGATTCCACAGGCCTTCGCTCTTGGCTCGCTGCTTCAATGTCTCAATCACTTGCAGGGGCGACCATCGATCGCCGCTCGCCAGTTCCGCTTTCAGCGTTTGGTGTTGTGGCCGCAACTCCTGATCCATGAAATCCCGAATTCGGGTCTGCCATTCTCTCTGCCGATCACTAGGCTCGAAATTCATACAAGCTATCGTCCGAAGATGGTTGCGCTGAACACTGTCAGCCAAGCCGGGTAGAAGAAGAGAACCGGGACGGGCTACGCTGACAGCGTCGCTCGCACAGGGAGCCTCTTGATACCCCCGATGAAGTTCGAGTGGGCGTAGGCCGGCTCTCCAGTCAGGCAGATCGAATCAATTCGTTGCACCAACAATCGCAGAAATGTGGCGATTTCCATACGTGCCAGGTTCATGCCCAGGCAAACGTGAGCGGCATGGCCAAACGAGGTATGTGCCCTGACGTTCGCTCTGTCCGGATCAAATGCTTCCGCATTGTCAAAAAGCGCCTCGTCCCGACTGCCCGAAGGGAACCAGAGAATGACCGACTGCCCTTTCTTGATGGTCTTGCCCCGAAGCGAGTAGTCCTCAGATGCGGTCCGGATAAAGTGCCGCACGGGCGCTGCAATCCGAATGGCTTCCTCGGCAATGCGCGGCGCCATTTCTTCTGGCGCACTCTTGAGGCGCGCGAGAAGCTCCGGATTCAGAGCGAGTTGGCGGATCGCCTCATCCAGAGAGTAGCTTGTAGTGTCGTGGCCAGCCGTTGCAATCACGGTGTAATAACCAAGACGCTGGGCTTCAGTCAGTGGCGCACCGTCAATGGTTTCATTGGCAATAATGGAGGCGATATCTTGTCCAGGTTCAGTTTTTCGGGCCTCGGTCAGGGCCTGGAAATACTTCGCGTACTCCATGAGCGTTGCGATCTGTAACTGGGTCGCATCTGCCCCTTCGGGCAAGTCGGCGCGTCGCGCATCCGGATCTTCTGCGCTGAACAGTTCCTGCGTGAACCGCACCATCAGGGGCAGATCTTTCTGCGGGACACCGAGGACCGTCATGATCACGCGTAAGGGAAATTCCAGAGCAACGTCACGCGCGAAATCGCATTCGCCGTTGTGCTCGATAAATTGATCAATCGCCAGTGTGGCCGAACGCTCAATCTCTGTTTGAAGGCGACCAAGATTTCTTGGCATGAACCAGGCTTGAGTCAGGGTTCGCAACTTGCGGTGATCCGGCTGATCCGTGCATATCAAGGTCTCGACGAGATTGCGGCTGCCCCCGGTCATTTGTTGGACCTGGGCCTCGCCTTCGCGCGTCGCCAGAAGCATGCGAGGGTTCGCCAGAAACTTGTCCTGGAGCTTCTCGACTTCCAGCAGATCAGCATGTTTGGTGATATGCCAGAGGTCCGGGTGGGTTTTGCTCTCACAGAAATGGACAGGATCTTCGCGACGCAGCGTCGCAAGTATGCTGAACATCTTTGATGGTTCTGCCCAATTGGCATGGGAATAAAGGGATTCTGCGCCGAACATTGCTACATCTCCTTGCCGCCGGACATTGGCGGACGACGAACGATTAATTGCAGAGCTGCGGAAGGGCTGGCACCTGCAGGCAGATGCCAGCCAGTTCGCCTTAGTCGACCCAGAAATTGAGCGCAGCTTCGCGGCGCTTGCGGATGACACTTTCTGGATCCTTGGAGTGGTAAGAGTCCCACCCGTGCTTGCCGTCAGAGTCCGGGATCTTCCATCCACCCAGAACAGCGCCGGTAAGCGCCGCGCCCATGGCCTCGAAACCCTGCGCGGTGTACAAATCAGCTTCGACGTTCTTGTTGATCATGTACTTGAGCTGGCGAACGCCCTGATGGTTTTTCATCAGCAAGAGCTCGACAAGTTCTTGAGTCGCGCTGTAGAGGTCATCGTTGGGCACAACGCGGTTGAACAGGCCCAAGTCCAAGCCACGGCGGGCTGAATGCAAAGCACCCAGCAGGTTGATCTCTTTGGTCATCCGTCGCCCGATCAGACGCGCCATTCGGGTCGTGCCGCCCCAGCCCGGAGTGATCGCCCAATCCACTTCCGGCATGCCCCAACGCGAGCGCTCAGTGCAGATCACAAAGTCGGCCGCCATGGTGATTTCCAGACCGCCACCTACACAGTATCCATCGACCGAACAGATGGTGACCTTGTCCAGCTCCTCAAGCGTGTTGGCCATGTGTTGGTAGCCCCTCACGCGACGCATGACCTGATTGGCGTCGCCCCATGCCCCTGAGCCCATCTCGCTCAGATCGTCACCTGCGCAAAAGTTTCCGCCCGCGCCGGATATCACCACTACCTTGTAGCGCTCTGTGTCTCGAAGATATTCGACTGCCTTTGTGAAGTCCGACGAAAGGCGAATGGAGAGCGCATTAGTCACCTCAGGCCGGTTCAGCGTGATTCGGGCGACTTGACCCAAGTCCTCGAAGATCAAGTCATCGAATACGGGGAGTGCAGGCTCGGGGACATCTCGGTGGCCAAATAGATTGTTCATTGGGTTCCTCTGGAATGGAAAAAATTGAATACCGTGTCTTTAGGATGTAACTTGCAAATGAATACTAATGATCTAACTATTGAAATGCAAGTTAAAAGCAAAAAGAACCCGAATGCCTATCCAATTGGGGAGCCTGCCGACACCGCTCGCCCTAAAGTGGATTCAGTCGAGCGCGCACTTTCCCAGGTGGGCGATGCCTGGACTTTTCTGATCTTGAGAGAAGCCTTCTTTGGGGCAAGGCGCTTTGACGACTTCAGCAAAGCGCTCGACGCCGCCCCCAATATCCTGACGAGCCGCCTCAAGAAACTGGTCGAACACGGCCTGTTTGAACGGGTTCAGTACGGGTCCCACTCAAGACGATTCGAGTACCGCCTCACCAGGAAAGGGCTCGATCTCTATCCCGCGATCGTCATGCTTATGAGTTGGGGCGACCGATGGCTCGACGAGGGAAAGGGAGCCCCGCTGGAACTGATTCACACGCCTTGCGCACAGGTACTCAATACATCGCTCGTTTGTGAGCATTGTCATACGCCCATTCAGGCTCACAACGTGTCCTGGCGCGTCGGGCCCGGAGGCCACGATTAAGGTCTAGCTCTCTGATCGAGACTTGATCAGCCCATCCGACCCGACCCGCACACCCGGCGAATGGCGAATTCACTGATGAGCAGATGGCACATCAGAACGGGGCCGAAGTCTGTCAATTTGGTTCAGACACGAACCCGGTCATGAACGGCTGATGGGTTTATTCCTTGATCAGGCCCCTGCATGCCGACCGAGAATATTGCTTTGCGCAAGACGAATCCCGTTTGCGTGCTTCACCCGGCTCATCCCGGGCAGAGGAAAAAACAAAGACTCTCTAGTTCAACAATGCCGCGGAATCATCGGCAAAAATCAGCAGACGCGCAGTGCTCCAGCTTTCACTCGGGTTTGATGACGCGCCGGGTATCGCCTTCATCCTTGAGTGAGAAAGGCGTGAACCGGGTATGCGTATCGTAGGTATCGACGCCTTCGGCTTTCTTCAGCCAGGCCACGACCGCATAAGTGGCTGGTGTCAGCACGATCTCTACACTGAGTTTGAACAAGAAATTGAAAATCACCACCGCCACCAGCGCTTCCATGCTCCAGAGACCGTAGAACGCGAGCGGGTAGAAGATCAGAGAGTCTGCACCCTGCCCGCAAATGGTAGAACCGATGGTTCGCATCCAGAGATGGCGACCCTGCGTCCAGACCTTCATCTTTGCCATGACATATGAGTTGATGAAGTCGCCCACCCAGTAAGCGAGGATGCTCGCGCCCACGATACGCCAGGTATTGCCGAATACCACTTCCAGTGCAGGCTGCAGGGTCTCGTTCCAGGGCTCGACCGGGCTCGCGGGAATATTGACCACCACAAAGGACATGAAGCTTGCAAAGATCATGGCGCCAAAGCCTGCCCAGATGGCACGACGCGCACGCGAATAACCGTAGACCTCGGTCAACACATCACCAAAGATGTAGCCAATCGGGAAGAAGAGATTGCCCGCGCCAAAACTGAAATCACCGAAGTACGGCAGGCTGACGGTGCAGACCTTGCCCGGGCCAATTAGATTCGAGCACAGCAACACGCAAACCAGACCGGCGACCAGAAAATCGTAGTAGCGGAATCGATGCATGCTGTTCAGATACGCACTTGGATCACTGAGTTTGCCATCTTGCAGCTATAACAGATCAGGCTTGTTGGCTTGCTCATTGCCCACGTCACCTCGCGTCGGCGGATATTGTGCGAGCACCTCACTAACTGAGCGAATGCCTTCAATCGCGCCCTGTTCAAAGCGGCCTTCGGAGAAGTGTGTCTGCATCACAAGGCAGCAGTGCTGCCAGGCAGCTTGTGGCACTTTGCCATTGCCGACGCCACGATCAGCCAGAATCTCCACATCACGGTCTGCGAGCAAAACGAAAATAAGGACGCCATTGTTATGCTCGGTATCCCAGACGCCGAGACGTGCGAAGGCGTCCTGAGCGAGCTGTCTCGGCGTCATATTGCGCAGCAGTTGCGCTGGAGTCAGTGACGCGCTGATGGCAAACCGGACCTCGCCGGGATGCAAGGCCTCGCAATCGTGGATGGCCTGCTCGATGGCCTTGAGCACCTTGGGGACGAATGCACGTCGACGCGCAATCTCACCGGTACAGAGATGTTTCAGCCAGCGCTTGATTGAACTCACCATCCGCCTGAAGCGCCTCCCCCGCTGAAACCACCGCCGCCGCCACTGAAGCCGCCACCGCCGCCAAAGCTTCCGCCGCCAAACCCGCCACTACCGTATCCCCCACCAGAACTCCAGCCACCGCCTCTGGCGCCGATGATGAGCGCAAGGACGGTGCAGAAAATGGCCAGAAAAATCCCCAGACCGATTGCACCGCCAAAAATCCAGCCGGCGAGAAAGCCCAGGCCACCGGTGATACCCGCTCCGGGAAGATGGCCCAATTGAGAGGTCAGCACTGCGCCGACAAAACCCATACCCAGAATGAAGATGCCAATCCAGCCATTGTCTTCGGCGCCTTGCGAACGCTTCGGTGGCGGCAACTGCTCACCATCAATCAGCAACATGATGTCGTCGACCGCGGCATTGATGCCACCTGCGTAATCTGCATTTCGAAACCGCGGCGCCATGGTTTCGCTGATGATGCGTTTAGCCAGCGCGTCCGGAATCGCGCCTTCAAGACCTTGCCCGACCTCAATCCGCATCTTGCGATCATCCTTGGCAACCAGCAGCAGGATGCCGTCATCAAGGTCTTCGCGACCCAGCTTCCACTGGTCCACAACACGAATCGAGTATTGCTCGATGGTTTCCGGCTTTGTACTGGCCAGCATCAGCACCGCGATCTGACTGCCACTGCTCTGCTCATACACCTGCAGTCGCGATTCAAGCGCCTGAATTTGCGCGGCGCTGAGCGTGCCGGTCTGATCGGTGACGCGAACAGCCAGCTCGGGCACCGGTACATCGGCCACGGCCAAGCCGCATATCGCCAGAATCAGAAAGGCGAAGAGCCGGTTCATGCTGAAAATGTCGACGCGTTGGCGAGTGCTAGCCGCAGGATCAATCAGTTCTCGAAATCAACTTTCGGGGCTTCGCTGATGGCCTTTTCATCTTCGACCTGAAACGTGGGTTTTACTTCCATCCCCACCACCATCGCAGTCAGATTGCTCGGAAAACTGCGCACCGTGACATTGAATTTCTGAGTCGCTGCAATGAAGCGCTGCCGCGCGACCGCGATGCGGTTCTCGGTGCCTTCCAGTTGTGCCTGAAGATCACGGAACAGCGTGTCTGATTTCAGGTCTGGATATCGCTCCACCACCACCATCAGGCGCGAAAGTGCCGAGGAGAGTTCGCCCTGCGCAGCGCCAAACTGATTCAGCGCCTGCGGATTGTTGAGCATCTCAGGCGTCAGCTGGATGGATCCGACCTTGGCCCGCGCCTCGGTCACACCCACCAGCACGTCCTTCTCCTGCTTTGCAAAGCCTTTCACCGAATTGACCAGATTGGGCACCAGATCAGCGCGGCGCTGATACTGATTCACAACTTCACCCCAGGCCGCCTTGACCTGTTCATCCTGAAGTTGGAGCGTGTTGTAACCGCAACCGGAAAGGCTCAAGAGCAGCGCTACAACCACACTCAGTCGCATCATGACTTTGGACATGCTTCAGCTCCCTTGTTGTCCAGACTTCTGTCTCGACGTTTCCAGATATTGATACTGCAAGAATGGCATCCCGATACCCATCATGCGAGCGTCTTGTCGCCTAGGCTCTGAGCAGCTTGAACGCATGATCGAGGCGTTTCTCGCGTAGCGCCGGAATGGACCACAACATGCTCAATGGCTCGATGGCCCGCGCCGCCTCGACGCCACCCATGTCTTCGGGCGACCAGCCAAGCTGGCTCACAAGCTCGGCCACCGTTTTCTTGGCCGTTGCATTGTTTCCGCAGATGAACATGCTCGGTGGCCCGCCCTCAAGCTTGGGGTTGACCATCTGTTCGTGACCCACGGAATTGAATGCCTTGACGAACTGCACCACCGAAAACTCTCGTTGCAGCCGCTCCATCAACGAATCTTCCAATGAGGTGAAGAAACGCAGCACGCCATCCACCGGCGCCTGATCGGCAATCGGATTGCAGGCGTCGACGACGGGCTTGTTCAACAGGTTGCTTGTACCCGCCAGGCGCAGCGCACGATTGGCAACAGAACCGCGCACGGCCAGCACCACTACGTCGCCAAAGTTGGCGGCGTCGGCAAAACTGCCGGCACTGCTGCGCGGCGTATCTTTCAGCCAGTCCCTGAGCTTGTTGGGATCACGCGTGCCCAGCAGAACGTCGTGACCATGCCCGAGAAATCCTGCCGCCAGCGTTCTGGCCGCCGGTCCGGACCCCAGTACTCCGATTCTCACGACCTGCTTTCCATGCGCAATCCCTGACCAAAAGGCAAAACCAACCTTAGCCCGAAATGCATTCCTGTGGGTCAGCCCCGGCGTCCAGCTCCATCAGGGCTGACACACCGCCGCGCGCTATGCCGACTTGGCGCGCTGCTCCAATGCCTCAATCGCTGGCAGGGTCTTACCTTCCAGAAATTCGAGGAAGGCACCGCCGGCCGTCGAGATATAGCCCACGTCCTTGGAAATTTCGAACTTGCTGATCGCCGCTACGGTGTCACCGCCACCGGCAATCGACATTGCACTGGAGGCCGCAATGGCTTCTGACAAGACTTTGGTGCCGTGCGAAAAGGCGTCGAACTCAAACACGCCAAGCGGGCCATTCCAGACAATGGTTCCGGCCTTGTGCATGATCGCCGCGAGGGTCTTGGCCGTGGCGGGCCCCACATCCAGAATCAGGTCATCTGCAGCCACGTCCTTGGCTGCCTTTACCGTGCCGGTGGCATCCGCCGAGAATTCCTTGGCTGTCACCACGTCAGTCGGGATGGGTACCGATGCGCCGCGCTTTTCCATTTTCTCGATGATCCGCCGCGCTTCCGGGACCAGATCCGGCTCTGCCAGCGACTTGCCGATGGGCAGACCCATTGCCAGCAGGAAGGTATTGGCGATGCCCCCACCCACGACCAGCTGGTCCACCTTGTCAGCCAGGGCATCAAGGATGGTCAGCTTGGTTGAAACCTTGGAACCACCGACGATGGCAACCAGCGGCTTGGCCGGTTGATGCAAAGCCTTGCCGAGTGCTTCAAGTTCGGCGGCAACCAGCGGGCCGGCGCAGGCTACGTCAGCCTTGAGGGCAATGCCATGCGTGGTGGCCTGCGCCCGATGTGAGGTGCCAAACGCATCATTGGCATACACATCGCACAGTGCCGCCATCTTCGCGGAGAGTTCCTCATTGTTCTTCTTCTCTCCAACATTGCCGCGGCAGTTTTCCAGCAGCACGACCTGACCGGGCTGAACCTCAAAGCCACCGTCAACCCAATCTGCAATCAGCGGAACGCTCTGCCCCAGCAGGGCCTCGAGCCGCTTGGCGATGGGCGCCAGAGAATCCTCCGGCTTCAGCTCACCCTCAACCGGACGCCCCAGATGGGAGGTCACCATGACCGCAGCACCCTTTTCCAGAGCCATCTGAATGCCCGGAAGTGATGCACGAATGCGCGAATCGTCCGTGATCGCACCCTGATCATCCTGCGGCACGTTGAGATCGGCGCGAATGAAGACACGCTTGTTCTTGAGATCGAGATCGGAAAGGCGCAGAAAATTCATGCTTGAAACTCCGTAACCATGTTGGTTCGCTAGAAAAGAAAAAGGGAATCGGAAATCGTCAGGACGATCTCCGATTCCCTTCCTGAAACAAGGTGACTACTGCTTAGGAAGCAGCGATCACGAGCGCCATTTCAACGCACTTGTTGGAATAGCCCCACTCATTGTCGTACCAGCTGACGAGCTTGACGAAGGTGGAATCCAGCGCGATACCCGCCTCGGCGTCAAAAATCGAGGTGCGTGCATCACCGCGGAAATCCGTGGCCACAACCTTGTCCTCGGTATAGCCGAGAACGCCCTTGAGCGCGCCTTCACTCTGCGCCTTGATCTCGGCCTTGATCTCTTCGTAGGTCGCCGGCTTTTCCAGATCAGCGGTCAGGTCCACCACCGACACATCAGAGGTCGGAATACGGAAGGACATGCCGGTGAGCTTCTTGTTGAGCTCGGGAATCACAACACCCACAGCCTTGGCAGCACCGGTGCTGGAAGGGATGATGTTTTCCAGAATGCCGCGTCCGCCGCGCCAGTCTTTCTGGCTCGGGCCATCGACCGTCTTCTGCGTTGCAGTGGCGGCGTGAACCGTGGTCATCAGGCCGCGCTTGATGCCCCACTTGTCATTGATGACTTTGGCCAGCGGCGCCAGGCAGTTGGTGGTGCAGGACGCGTTGGAAATGATGGCCTGGCCGGCATAGGTGGCGTGGTTGACGCCAAAGACGAACATCGGGGTGTCGTCCTTGGAAGGCGCAGACATGATGACCTTCTTGGCGCCGGCATCAATGTGCTTCTGCGCGGTTTCCTTGGTCAGGAACAAGCCGGTGGACTCGATCACCACGTCAGCGTCCACATCGCCCCACTTCAGGTTGGCAGGATCGCGTTCCTGGGTCAGGCGGATGGTCTTGCCATTGACGATCAGCGCGCCGTCCTTGACCGAAACTTCGCCCTGAAAACGCCCGTGCACGGAGTCGTACTGAAGCATGTAGGCAAGATAATCGGGATCAAGCAGATCATTGATGCCTACGATCTCGACATCGCTGCCAAAGTTCTGCACCGCCGCACGCAAGACATTGCGACCGATGCGTCCAAAACCATTGATGCCAACCTTGACTGTCATATCTCTGTCCTCAATATTCCGTTCAAATCAAAAAATCAGGTGTTGCCGAGCCCGGCAACTCAATGTGACCGCGAATCAGCCGAGCAATCTTTCGACTGCCGCCACCACGCCGTCCACCGTCAGACCAAAGTGTTCAAATACCGCCGAAGCAGGTGCGGACTCACCAAAGCTGTCTACACCCATCACCTCACCGGCGTCACCAACAAAGCCGCGCCAATACAGGGTCACCCCGGCTTCAACGGCAAGACGTGCCTTGAGTCCCTTGGGAAGAACCGAGTCGCGGTAGCTCGCATCCTGACGCAGGAAGCGTTCTGCGCAGGGCATCGACACAACACGAACCGCCTTGCCTTCAGCAGCGAGCTTGCGCACCGCATCCATCGCCAGTGAAACCTCGGAACCCGTGGCGATAATCAGTGCCTGCGGCGCAGTGTCCGGTTCGTGCAAGACGTAACCGCCGCGCAGCACGCCTTCGATGTGCCCATCGTCATGCCGTTGTGGCGGCAGGTTCTGGCGGCTCAGGGCCAGTACAGCAGGCCCGTCAGTTCGCTCGATAGCCGCACGCCAGGCCAGCGCCGTCTCGTATGCATCAGCCGGACGCCAGGTTTCCATGTTCGGAATCAGGCGCAGGCTGGACACGTGTTCCACAGCCTGATGGGTCGGCCCGTCTTCGCCCAGACCGATGGAGTCGTGGGTAAACACGAAGATCGAGCGCAGCTTCATCAGCGCTGCCATGCGCACTGCGTTTCTCGCGTAATCCGAGAAGACCAGGAATGTTCCGCCGAAGGGGATCAGGCCGCCGTGCAGGGCAATGCCATTCATGGCTGCGGCCATGCCGAACTCGCGAACGCCGTAATACAAATAATTGCCTGCGGCGTTGCCGGCGCCGGAAGGCTCCGCACCTTTCCAAAGAGTCAGGTTGGACCCCGTCAGGTCCGCAGATCCGCCGAGCATCTCGGGAAGCTTGGGCGCAATGACATTGAGTACATTCTGCGATGCCTTGCGAGTCGCAACCGGGGCGTCATTAGCGGCCAGCGCAGTGAGCGCTTCGCCTGCAATCTCCGCCCAGTTTTCAGGCAGACGGCCCTCGGTGCGCCGCATGAACTCGCTCGCCAATTCCGGGTGGGCCAGCGCGTAGTCCTTGAACAGAGCTTTCCAGCGAGTGGAGCGCTCCGCGCCAGCAACCCGGGCATCCCAGCTTGCGCGAATCTCGTCCGGGATATGGAAGGGCTCGTGCGGCCACTTCAGGGTCTGCCGTGCAAGCGCAATTTCTTCCGCGCCCAGCGGCGCGCCATGTGAACTTTCCTTGCCCTGCTTGTTGGGCGAGCCAAAACCAATGATGGTCTTGCAGCAAATCAGCGTGGGCTTGTCAGCCGAAGCCCGTGCAGTGTCGAGCGCAGTGGCAACTTCTGCCGCGTCATGACCATTGACGTTACGCACCACTTCCCAGCCGTAGGATTCAAAACGGGCGGGCGTGTCGTCTCCAAACCAGTCGTGGACTTCGCCGTCGATGGAAATGCTGTTGTCGTCATAAAGGACGATCAGTTTGCCCAAGCCCAACACCCCTGCCAGCGAGCAGGCTTCGTGCGAAATGCCTTCCATCAGGCAACCATCGCCCACGAAAACGTAGGTGTGGTGATCCACCAGCGGGAAATTTTCGCGGTTGAACTGAGCCGCCAGAACGCGCTCGGCGATCGCCATGCCGACCGCATTGCCCAGACCCTGCCCGAGCGGGCCGGTGGTGGTTTCCACGCCCGGGGTCAGACCCAGTTCGGGGTGACCCGGCGTCTTCGAGTGCAGCTGACGAAAATTCTTGAGGTCGTCGATCGACAGGTCGTAACCGGTCAGATGCAGCAAGGCATACAGCAGCATCGATCCGTGACCATTGGAGACGACGAAACGATCCCGGTTGAACCAGTTTGGATCGTTGGGATCGTGGCTGAGGTAGTCGTTCCACAGCACTTCGGCGATATCGGCCATGCCCATGGGCATGCCGGGGTGTCCGGAATTGGCTTTCTGGACAGCGTCCATGGCCAGCGCGCGGATGGCGTTTGCAAGGTCAGGACGGTGGCTCATCGTCAGGCTCTTAAGTTGGATAGGCCGGCAGACACGAGTTCGCTCGCATCACGATCCGGTGGTGCAACGTAAAACATAAGGGCCTGATCGCTAGGATCAGGCCCCGGTCATTTCTTTACAGGTCGTAGCTGGGGTCCAGCGGCTCAAGATCAACATGCGGCTGCTGAATGGCAGGAAGGTCCTGCTCCGCGAGCACTTCGGTGCCGACAAAACCGTCAGAGATCTCACGCAGTGAGAGCACGGTCGACTTGTGATTGGCCCAAGGCAGCTTTGCATCTGCACCGCGGGCAAGCTGACGGGCACGCTTGGCAGCGACCAGGGTCAGCTCAAATTGGTTGGGGATTCGATCCAGGCAATCTTCAACTGTGACTCGGGCCATGGGGCACTCGGGCGAAAAAAAGGGCGCGAAGTGTAGCCGAAATGCGGTCCGCTTAGCTACTACAGAAGGCAGTAGGGGCAGCGCAAATCTCTGCAAATCAACTGCTTGCCCAACTCCGTTCAGAAACAGCAACGCGCGCAGAAGGCCCTTGTCTTCCCCGCTTTTCCGCGAGAGCCGCTGTCAGCCGCCCCTGGCTGGCCGCTAATCTGTCAGCTCGCTGATGAGTTCGGCATGCCGTTCAAGCTGAGCGGCCAACTCCAGCTTGGGCGCGACGAACAGGGCGCACAGTTCTTGCAGCGCCAGATCAAAATCTTCATTGACGATCAGGCTGTCGTACTCGGCGTGATGCGACATCTCATCCTTGGCCGACGCCATGCGCGCTGCGATGGTGGCCTCATCATCCTGCCCACGGCCACGCAGGCGGCGACGCAGTTCATCCAGCGAGGGCGGCAGAATAAATATTGACCGCGCCTGCGGCGCCGTTTTCCTCACTTGCTGGGCACCCTGCCAGTCAATGTCCAGAATCACATCCACCCCGGCCGAAAGCAGATCCTCTGTCCACTGGCGGCCCGTGCCGTACCGCCGTCCGAAGACATTGGCATGCTCCAGAAAGGCATCGCGCTCGATCATCGACAGGAACTGCGCATCATCAACGAAGTGATAGTGCGTGCCTTCCACTTCTCCCGGACGCGGTGCACGCGTGGTGTAGGACACCGATATGGCGGCGGCATGCCCCATCTCGGCAAGCCGAGACACCAGTGCTCGGGTCAGGCTGGTTTTGCCGCCCCCGGAAGGTGCAGAGACGATGTAGAGATGACCCGGCTGATTTGACATGCCGAGAGTTTAACGACGTCGCCGACGCGCCGCGACGATGACCGCAGGGACGAGCCGGATTACGGTGCGAGCGCCTGCTGCGCCTGTTCCGCGCGCGCCTTGACCTCCGCTGCGCGCAGGACGCTGGCCGGCGTGCCGCCAATGGCCCAGTCTTCTGGCGCAATAGGCCAACAGCCGCCGCGCACCAGTTTGCGTTCGGCGCCCAGAATCTTGACCACGAGATTTGTAAATCCCGTCAGCAAACGCTGGCGCTCCTCAACAGGTCGCCCAAGCAGAACCAGGAAATGAAAGTACGGCGCTTCCGGAGCGCCTTTGCTGACCAGGCGCCCGCCCACCGCCATCATGGATGGCTTGTGCAGATGAATGAATACACGAATGCGCTCAAGCGGGCTCTTCAACACATCGGCATACAGTTGCGTGGCTTCAAGCAACAACTGTTCGCACTGCTGGTCCGAGTAGCTGTCTTCGGTCAGATGAAATTCGAGTATCGGCATGTGCTCTTCCGTGAATTAACCAAATTGGGCCCTAATAACCAACTTGCCAAATCAAGCTGATCTACAGCGTCACGGCAGGCCTTTTCGCCGCCCCGCATCCATAAACAAGGTACCGCCGGCAAGTGCATCGGCCTCCGGCGCAAGCAGCATCTCAACACCCCAGGCAATCTGCTCGACCGTGGTGAAGGCGCTAATCGCTGATTCCTTCTTCATCTCTGCCAGAACATCGTCTGCCGTAATGCCATCACGCTCAGCTCTTGATTGCGCGACCCGGCGCAGCCGATCGGTATCCGCCGGGCCTGGCGCCACCAGGTGCGCGGTCACGCCTCGATCACCATAGGCCCAGGAATACTGACGGATCAGGTTGGCCAAGGCAGCATTGCAGACACCCGCGGTTGCCGCATAGGCCGTTGGCTCAAATCCGTAGTGACCGCCAATGGCAATCAGGCGGGAGCCGCTCACCAGATTCTTGTCTACCGCTCGCACCAGTCGCATCATGCCGCCGACCTTGATATTCACGGCCTCGACAACCGCCTCGGTCGGCGCACTGAGCACCCCGCCGGCGGTGGTCACCCCAGGGCCGTGGACAATCATGCGCACCACGTCAGTGCCGACCGCCCCTTTGATGGCTTCAATGGCCGCATCCTGAGAAATATCCGCCGCGCAGGCTTCAATGCCTTGGGCCGACGCGGTGAGCCCTTTCAGGGAATCAACCGACCGTGCCACGGCCAGGACGCGCAAACCGCGTCCCGCCAGGCGACGGGCAATCACCTGCCCCATCGCCCCCGTGGCACCTACCAGAACGACACACTCTGACTGGCTCATTCGGATACCCGCATCAGGTCAACACTTCCAGGAAGCTCTGGCGCGGAGTGTTGTCCTGCGAGAACGTGGCATGGCCGAGTTCGCGCGTATCCCAGGTCAGAGTTGGCGTATCGGGGTAATGCACATAGCCTTCTGCGAATACTTCGTTGCGATTACCGCTCGGATCAAAGAAGTAGATGGTCATGCCGCGTGTCACGCCATGACGATTCGGGCCTACATCGACCGGCACCTTGTACTTGCCAATGCGGTCCGCTGCCTTGATGACGTCGGCACCGGATTCCAGCCAGAAGGATGCATGATGAAAACGGTTCTGCTCGGGCTGTAATACAAAGGCGATGTCGTGCGGCTTGGTCGAGCAGGTCAGGAAGACGGCAAGCGACATTCCAGACTCGTGCTCAACTAGCTTTTCCGATAGGTCAAAATCAAAAACCTCGGTGAACAGCTTGACGTTCTCATCAATATTGCCGCCGCCCAGCAGGAGATGATCGAGACGATTGATGTGCAGCCCGCGCACCACACCGTCGTCCGGAACCACACCGGGATTGACGGTTCCCATGGTGTTGCCGATCTGTTCCTTGTCTGCGTAAAGCTGCATGGTGTGCCCGGTTGGAAGCACAAACTCAAGACGTCGCCCGCTCTTGGGATAAGTACCGGCTGCGATGTGTTTCACGTCCAGGCCAAAGGCCTTGATCTTGGGTTCCAGCGTGTCCAGGGTTGCATCGTCGTACACCTTGAACGCGAAATAATCCATGCCCGGTTTATCGGATGGATTGAGAATAATGCTGTGATGATCGTGTTCATCCCAGCACTTGTAATAGACCTTGCCGCTGTCGTCCTCCATGACTTCATGCAAGCCCATGATGTGACCATAGTGATGGCGTGCCTTGGCCATATCCATGACCCGGATGCAGATTTCGCCTGCTCTCAAAACGCCTCTTAATGCCATGCTGACTCTCCTCTTTAAGCGTGATTGATCCGATTTCTGATCTGGATCACGGGTGTTGTCACTTCAAATAATCAAGTTGATTGCCGACTGTCTGTCAGGCGCTACTCAGGCAGCCTTCGACGAACTGGCGCCTCCTTTCAGACCTCGCTCTTTAGCCATCGTCAAAGCGGTGTCTTCGATCATGTCCTCCTGGCCTCCGATCATCTTGCGACGGCCCAGTTCCACCAGAATGTCTCTAGCGGGAATGCCGTATTTCTTGCTGGCGCGTTCCGCGTGCAGCAGGAAGGTCGAGTACACCCCGGCATATCCGATCGTGAGTGAGGAGCGATCCACGCGAACAATGTGCTCCATCATTGGGAAAATGATGTCCTGCGCCATGTCCATTAACTTGAACAGATCACATCCAGTGGCAATGCCCATGCGCTCAGCCACGGCAACAAAGACTTCCAGTGGCGTGTTGCCTGCACCGGCACCCAGACCACCCACGGAAGCATCAATTCGCGTTGCGCCTTCCTCGATCGCAGCCAGGGAGTTGGCAATACCCATGCCGAGGTTGTGATGCCCATGAAAACCAATTTCAGTTTCCGGCTTGAGGACATCACGCAGCGCGCGAATCCGTGACGTCACATCGGCAGGCAACATGTATCCGGCTGAATCGGTGACATACACCGTTTGCGCGCCGTAGCTTTCCATCATCCGGCCTTGCTCGGCCAGCGCCTTGGGCTCGTTGAGATGCGCCATCATCAGAAAGCCCGTTGTGTCCATTCCGAGCTTGCGTGCATAGGCGATGTGCTGCGGCGAGGTATCCGCCTCGGTGCAGTGCGTAGCGACATGGACACTGCGCACGCCGTGATCAAACGCACTTTGCAGTTCCTTCATGGTGCCAAGACCGGGAATCAGCAGGCAGGAAACCACCGCCTGTTTCATCTTGGGCACGACAGCATCCCAGTACTCTTCGTTGCTGTGCAGGGCAAATCCGTGTTGCAGGGAATTGCCACCACAGCCTGCACCGTGGGTTACCTGCAAGAGTGGCACACCGGCTTCATCCAATGCCGTAGCCACCCGAACCATTTCTTCGGTTGAAATTTGTTCGCGCTTGGCATGCATGCCGTCACGCAGACACATGTCGTGAAGGATGACCTTGCGACCCCGGCGGTTGATAACTGTCTCGCTCATGTCAACGAATTCCTTTATTCAATTCAGTTCCAAAGGCATGCATACGCTCAGCTCTATGCCGCCTCTTGGGTCGAGATGGGCTTGAGCCGATACCGACCCGCAATGATTTGCTCCGCAAACAGCTCAGCGGTACGTGCGGCAGCAGCGGTCATGATGTCGAGATTGCCTGCGTACTTGGGCAGGTAGTCGCCCAAGCCCTCAACCTCGAGAAAGGTAGCGACCTTGTTGCCATCAAACACCGGGCCGTTCACCAGCCGGTATCCGGGCACATATTTCTGCACCTCGCCAACCATCTTGTGGACGGAGTCGATAATCGCCTGCTGGTCAGGTTCACCCTCGGTCAGACAGTAAACGGTGTTGCGCATCATCATGGGTGGCTCGGCCGGATTGACGACGACCAGCGCCTTGCCTTTTTTTGCACCGCCCACTTTCTCCACCGCACCGGATGTGGTGTAGGTGAACTCATCGAGATTGGCGCGTGTACCGGGACCAATCGACTTGGATGCAGTAGTGGCGATGATCTCGGCGTAGCTCACCGGCTGCACGCGAGAGACCGCATGCACCATCGGGATGGTTGCCTGACCGGCGCAGGAGATCATGTTGACGTTCATGGCCTGCTTTGCCGCCTGCTCCAGCAGATTCACCGATGGCACACAGAGCGGCCCGATGGCTGCCGGAGTGAGGTCAATCATCAGGACGCCCAGCGCATTGAGCTTGCGAGAATTCTCCGCGTGCACATAAGCACTGGTGGCATCGAATGCGATCTGGATACCGTCGTCTTCGATGTGCGGCAACAAGGCATCAACACCCTCTGCCGTCGTCTTGAGGCCCATCTCGGCTGCCCGCTTCAAACCCTCCGACTCCGGGTCAATGCCCACCATCCACACAGGCTCGAGTATTTTGCTGCGGCGGATCTTGTAGATCAGATCAGTTCCAATATTGCCCGACCCGATCAGGGCACATTTGATTTTCTGCGTCATGAGTTGAGTTCCTCTCGTTTCGGGGCGGCGTCGGGGCAAGCACCGTTGCCGTTGGCGGTCTGAGCCCGATCGGCTGCGGTGACGCCCGCAATCGAGAAATCATGACCACCCATTTCGTGAATCAGAATGCGGACCTGCTCCGGCTTTACGCCAAGTACGTCGGTGACGGTCTCAGTCACTCTGCGGGCCAGTTCGCGCTTCATCTCGTTGGAGCGACCTTCGAGCAAGTTGAATTGAATAATTGGCATAGCGTGGTCTCTTGAATTCAGGCTTGGGCCGTGACTCGGGACAGAGGAAGCGACTTGATCTTCAATCCAGCTTCCTCATCAATTAATTTCTGCAAACGTCGGCGCGCTTTGACCGGCGCCGGGTCGCATGACAGCAACGCCGGCTTGAGCGACCAGAAGTCCGTAGTCCCCATCTCGGCCTGCACCGCCGCGATCAGGGGCTCGTCCTCGGCCTTGAAGGTGTCGATCATGCTCTGCAGTTTCGCCGCGTTGAATTCGGCGTCGTCTTCCATGAAGTTGCGAAGACTGGCGAAGAAATAATGCGTGCTCGTTTCGCTCTCGGGGGTCATCAGGTGGAAGTCCCAGGAGATCATGCCCTTGTCGTAGTCGCGTGACCCCTGCACCGCTCCAACGGTCAGAAACATGTTCGACGGCGCGGACCACTTCACCTGAACAAACTGCTCAGCAGGTCCTTCAGGATCCGGCATCAGCGGGGCAAACAGGCCCATCGGAGGATGTTGCTGCCATTCCCAGCGAACCAGAAGAGAACCTTCCTCCTCAATCACAGGGGGCTTCTGCGGACTGAGCTTTCCAGCCGTATTGAGCAGGGGACCGTGCACGTGATCGACATGCGACAGATCCATGACGTTATCTACGATCAGCTGATAATTGGCCTGCATGTGCATGTAGCCATGACCCACTGCTGTTGGCTTGGGGTTTTCGAGCAGCGGGTAATCGGGCATGCGGCTCTCGTCGGCGTCTTGAGCCTGGCCCATCCAGATCCATACAAAGCCGTAGCGCTCAAGCACTGTAAACGTTCGAACACAGGCCCGCTCAGGCACGTTGCCGTCACCGTGAGGGCTGTGCGTACAGGCGCCTTCACTGTTGAAACGAAGTCCGTGATAAAGACATTGAACTTCGTCTCCGACACGCTTGCCCAGACTCAGCGGCGCAAAGCGGTGCGGGCAGCGGTCCTGCATGGCAACCGCTTCTCCATTGGCTTTGCGATAAAGCAGGACAGATGTATCCAGCAGCTTTCGTGAAACCAGCTTGTCGCCTTCGACTTCGGTCGAAATAGCTGCGACGTACCAGGCATTCTTAAGGAAAGACATCTGTGATCTCCTGCGATGTGGCTGACTTTCTAACCGGTCAGTCCTTTTCCAAAAATGTTGCGCGCGATGACCCATTTCTGGATTTCGTTCGCTCCTTCGTAAATTTCCGCGATCTTGCAGTCCCGGTAAATTTCTTCGACACGGTAATGCGATCCGTCTGCAGCCAATTCCCGCGTAAACCCATAACCTCCAAAAATCTGCACGCCATCGCGAGCGAATTCGCCTGCAAGATTGGTGGCATACCACTTGGCCATGGCCGCTTCCGGCTCGGGAAATTTCTCTCCGCCGTCCATCCGAAGGCCGGCCTTAATATAAAGGTTGCGCGCGTTCTCAATCTCGGTTGCACGCTCGGCCATCCTGAACTGCCAGTGCTGAAACTGCGCCATCGCCTGCCCGAAGGCCTTGCGTGTCTTCAGACGCTCGGTGCTGTGATCAAAAATGGCCTGTGCCATTCCAACCCCGGTTGCGGCAATGCCGATGCGGCCATACGTCAGGACCTGCAGCGCGATTTTCAGACCTTCTCCACGTTCGCCAATGACATTGCCCAGCGGCATCCTGACGCCCTCGAACCGGATATCGGCTGTGAGCTGCCCATGATTGCCCATCTTCTTGTCCGGCTTTCCAACACGAACGCCTTCGGCCTTGAGGTCCACCACCACTTCGGTCATGCGACCTTCATCCTTGCATAGCAGCACGACGAAGTCTGCGACTGGTGAATTCGTGATCCAGCGCTTATGCCCATTGATCTCAATGTGGTCCGCGTGGAACTTGGCTTCCGTTACCAGCGCCTTGACGGACAAGTCGGTGGAAGCATTGGGCTCGCTGGTCGCAAAGCTGCCGATCATGGAGCCATCCAGCAACGGTGCCAGATACCTGGCCTGCAGCTCTGGGCTCGCCCATTCGAGTGCATGGCCAGCAAGAATGCAGTGCACATCAAAAACAGCAGCGACCGAATTGGAGTAATAGGACAACTCCTCGATCACAGCTGCCGTTGCCGTTGCAGGATGCGACAAACCTAGCCCGCCGATCTCCTTGGCGTAAGGGATGCGAAACAGGCCCGCATCAGCCATCTTCTTGAACAGCTTGCGTGGAAACGCTTCCACGCTTTCTTCGGTATGTCCGATTTCCCATGCGACGGGCGCGAGGTGCTCATCGCAGAAGGCACGAACGTCAGCACGTACGGCTTTAACCTCATCTGGCGACATCATGTCGTGATAGAGCTGAGGCTCCATACGTGGTGGTGTCATCGGGTCGGGATTCACTGGATTTGACATGAAAATGGGTGTGAAGAATGTGAGATTAATCAGGCATTGACGGCTTGCTGAGACGCTTCGCGTTCTTCAGCTTCAATCAATTCGTTGATGACCCGCAGCATCTTTGCGGGACCCGCGTCAGCGGGACCAATACCCATCTGCTTGAAGTCGGGGTTTTCTCTCAAGCGAACCTGCTGGCCCTCCAGCATCGCCTTGTCCTCTGTGAAGGCCTGATCCAGTCCTTCTTTCAAGGTATCCGCGAGGCCGGGCTGCTCTGTTTGCTTGCTGACACCCCATGAGTAGTAGTAGTCCACTGACCCTTCATCACGCGGGGTAACGGCTTGGCAACTATAGGAATCAAGCACCAGCTGCCCGTTGGACTCGCCCTCTGTCGCAGTTCCGGCAGAGAACACCCTGAAGTGCAGAATCCAGTTACAGGGATAGGTTTGGGTGATGTCGAAATTGGCGTCGCACATGAACCCGGGGGGAAACAGGTGCTGTACAAATTTTGGCAGCGCAACATTGCGCACCCAGTAATCTGTCTTGATGCCTCGTGGAAGAATCTTGTGCTCCGGCTTAGCCAAGGCCTGCGCCCATCCCATTGCAATGGTGTTGTCGTGGGTGAACGAGCTGTGTGACAGATCAGCCAGATTGGCATTCTCCAGCAGGTAATTGGCGTCAATCTGGATGTAACTTGGACGCGTGGTGTACTCCGTATTTCCGGGACCCACTGCGTCACAGATCAGGGCAGGATCCGCCTTTGACGGGTCACCCAGCCAGACCCAGATCCAATTGTCCTTCTCAACTACCGGGTAGGTCCGCACACAAATCTGCTCCGGCACTTTCTCTACGTTGGGAATTTCTGAGCATTTGCCATCGGCTTCGAACTTCAAGCCGTGATACATGCAGCGAATGGCATCACCCTCACGCCTGCCCAAGGACAGCGCGGCCTGCCGATGCGGGCATTGATCTTCCATGGCCACGACCTGACCACCGAGTTTGCGATAGACAAGAATTCGCTTGCCTGCAATCTTGCGGGCCAACATGGCGTCTCGCCCTTGCGAAAGCTGATAGTCCCAGCCGGCGCAGTACCAGGCGTTTTGCAAAAACTTCACGCGTTTACTCTCCTGCGAAAACAAAAAATTAACCAAATCGAAACGACACGCTGCCCATGTCCTGGAAACGCGCGATCACGTTGTCGCCACGCTCCACCGGAATGGCTTCGGTAATGCCCCCGGTCAGGATCAGGCTGCCGGCGGGAATCACTTCTCCACGCCCGGCGAGATGCTTGGCCAGCATGATCACGGCGTTGGCCGGGTGGTTGAGCACCGCAGCACTCGCACCGAGCGCCTGGATCTCGCCATTTTTCTCAATCACCACACCAATCGTGCGCAGATCAACAGTCCGCGGATCAAGCGGACGCCCGCCCGTGACATAACGCGCGCTGCTGGTGTTGTCGGCAATGACAGATGGCAGATCAAACTTGAATTTCTCGAAGCGAGAATCGATGACTTCGACAGCGGGGATCACATAGTCCGTGGCAGCAATGACCTGTTCAATTGAAAGATCAGCCCCGCTCAGTTCATCTTTCAAGACAAACGCAATTTCGGCCTCAATGCGCGGATGGATCAGCTGATCCATCTCGATCACACCGTTTTCCGGGCGCGACATGCTGGCCATGAGCAAGCCGAAGCCGGGCAATTTGACGCCCATCTGCTCCATCTTCGGCTTAGAAGTGAGGCCCGCCTTGACGCCAACCTGACGATCGCCACGTGCGATCCAGGTGCGTCGCAGTTCGTCCTGCACCTCATAACCTTCTGCCACACCCAGTTCAGGAAAGTCATCGGTCAATTTACCGATAGTGTGAACCGCGTCCTGTGCGTCCAGAATTCTGGCGGTGATTTTCTTTCGGGTTTCTTCTGACAGACTCATGCGCTTGCCCCGCTAAAACGAACTTCACAGGAGCCCAGACCACCCACGGTGCATTTGAGGGTGTCACCTACAACGGCGGGAATCAGGGTGGATTGCGAGCCGGACAAAATGACTTCTCCGGCTAGGAAAGGAATGCCCAGTTCGCCCAGTGTATTGGCCAACCAAACTACCGCGTTGACCGGGCCACCCTGCACCGCAGCACCTGCAGCGGTGCTAAACAGTTCGCCATTCATTTCCAACACCATGCCGGCAAGATTCAGGTCCAGATCCGTGGGCTTCTTCTTTGCCTTGCCCAGCAGGTAGACGCCGCAGGATGCGTTGTCGGCGACGGTGTCCTGAATCTTGATCTTCCAGTCCGTGATGCGCGAATCAACAATCTCGAAACAAGGCACCACATAGTCTGTTGCACGGATAACATCAGTTGCCGTGATGCCCGGCCCCTTGAGGTCACGCTTCAGAACAAAAGCGACCTCCGCCTCTGCCTTGGGCTGAATCAAACCTCCGATGGGAAGATCCTCACCTTCCTCGTATGCCATCTGGGACGTGAGCTGACCGAAGTCAGGTCGATCAACGCCAATCAGCTGCTGGACAGCCTTGGAGGTCACGCCAATTTTCTTGCCGACGACTTTCTCTCCGGCTTCGATGCGGCGCGCAATCATTTGCTGTTGCACGTGGTAGGCATCTTCAATCGTGATTCCCGGAACACGTTCCAGCAGCGGCGCGACCGTCTTGCGGTTGATCAGCGCCTGATACAGCTCGTCGCCGTATTTCTTGATGTCTTCTGAATTCATGCTCATAGCTTTACGCAGACGTTGCGCATCTCCGTATAGAACTCCAGTGAGTGAACGCCGCCCTCGCGGCCGATGCCTGATTGCTTTGAACCACCGAATGGCGTGCGCAGGTCGCGCAGGAACCAGCTGTTGATCCAGGTGATGCCAACCTCTACCGATGCTGCCACCCGATGTGCGCGCGACAGGTTCGTGGTCCAGATGGTGGTGGACAGGCCGTAGTCGGTGTCATTGGCCTTGGCCACAACTTCGTCTTCCGAATCAAACGGCGAGATATGGCAGCAGGGCCCGAAGATTTCTTCTCGCACCACGGACGCGTTTTCCGGCAATCCGGTCCAGATGGTGGGCTGCACCCAGGAACCCTGCGCCAGGTCGCCATCCAGTGATGGCACGCCGCCGCCGGTCACGACCTTGGCACCTTCGGCCCTGGCCTTCTCGTAATAGGACAGCACTTTGCTGCGATGCTCCTGGCTGATCAGAGGGCCGTAGTTGGCACCCTTGGCGTCCGGCATCGCTGGCTTCAGGGACTCTGCCTTGGCCTTCATGGCGGCTACAAACTTGTCGAATATGGGCCGCTCTACGTAAACGCGCTCAGTGCCGAGGCAGACCTGACCGCAATTCAAAAAAACCGCTCGCCCGATACCCTCAACCGCTGCATCAAAATCACAATCGGCAAAAACAATGCCGGCGTTCTTGCCGCCCAACTCGAACGATACATCGCGAATGCCATCTGCCGCCGACTTCATGATCGCCGCACCGGTCCGCGTTTCGCCGGTGAAGGTGATGGCATTGACGCCTTTGTGCCGCGTCAGAAATTCGCCGGCGGAATTGGGGCCAAATCCATGAACGACGTTATAGACGCCCTTGGGTACGCCAACCGCATTCATAACTTCGCCCAGAAGCGTTGCGGTGCCGGGCGTCTCTTCCGAAGGTTTGACCACCACTGTATTTCCACAGGCCAGTGCCGGTCCCACTTTCCATGTCATCAGCAGCAGCGGAGCATTCCACGGACACACGACGCCGATCACACCCTTGGGTTTGCGGATGGCGTAGTTCAGTGCGCCGGCGCCATCGGGTGTTGGCGTCATGAAGCTTTCGCTAGGCACGTTCTTCACAACGTCGGCAAAAATCTTGAAATTGGCTGCGCCGCGCGGGATGAAAGCATGCTCCATCATGGCCTTGGGCTGCCCCGTGTCGGCCATCTCGGCCGCGACAAAATCATCAAAACGCCGCGTGATTTCATCCGCTACTTTGTAGAGCAGCTCCACACGCTGCTCGATACTCATTTTGCCCCAGGGGCCCTTCATTGCAGCGTTGGCAGCGGCCACCGCAGCATCAACTTCCGCCTGGCCACCTTCGTGGATATGCCCGACTAGCGCATGGTCCGAAGGCCTGCGCTTCTCGAAAGTTTTGTCGCTGCCGACAAACTCGCCATCAATGAAATGCTTGAAGTGCCTGGTTTCCATCTACTTATGCCTTTAGTGCAATAAGACCCGCTTCTGCGCAGGCCACGTCCTGTTCTTCGCTGCCGCCGGAAACCCCGACGGCGCCAATCAGATCTTCACCTTCTCGCAGCGGCAGGCCGCCACGGATAAAACTGAAACCGGTCTGCACGATGCCCTCGCGCACGCGTGGCGCTTCCTGCGCCAGTGCTTCCTCAACGTTTTGCGCCGCCAGCCCGACCGCCGCAACCGAGCGTGCCTTGTTCATGGCCACATCACCGGATATCAGAAATGCCCCTGGCATGCGGGCAAAACCCGCCAGCGTCCCGCTGCTGTCCATCACCGCAACGCAGACCGAGATTCCCAAAGATTCGGCATGCGCCAACGCCGCCTTGATGACGGTGATCGCGGCGTCGTGCCTGATCAGCTTTCGTGTTTCGCAAATCACTTTGCCACCCATGCTTATGACACCCTTTCCTTTCGAGCACCGCTGCGCGCCAGAAATCGCTGAAACAGATCAGGCGCAGAACCTGGCGTCGTGCTCAATTTGCGTCCGACCGGCAACAGAATCAGTGCGCTGCGTGCAAACAACTGGCAGGCCAGCGCGATGCCCTGTTCCTGGTCCGTTTCACTGACTTGCTCACTGCTCATGGCATGCGTCTGGTATTGCCCCTCCAGAACTTGCACACGGCAAACACCGCAACCACCTCCGCGACACCCAACCGGCAAGGGCGATCCGCCTGCACCGATCGCAGCTGCAAGCACAGACTCTGTCTCCCGACAGGAAAACGTCTGCGAGACCCCGCGGATGGTCACATCGTGGTGCATGTCGGTCCTAGTTCTCCTCTGACCTTGCCATCGCAAATACGTGGCCCGTGTCTATGTCCTTACGGTAGGCATTGGCACTGATGCGGTCCAATACTTTTGAGTCGCCATATTGATACCCCATCAGTATCATGATGATGGTCCATTGCATCGATCAATCATCACCTGATGAACATCGCCGCCATCGAAATTCGCCACCTTCGCTACTTCGTGGCCGTTGTCGAGAATCGCAGCTTTCGCGGTGCAGCCTTGCGCCTGCATGTCTCCCAGCCGCCTCTGACCCGTCAGATTCATCAACTCGAAGAAGCGCTTGGCGTGAGCCTTCTGCTACGCAAGCCACGCGGCGTGGAACCCACCGTTGCTGGAAAGGTGTTCTACGATGAAGCCCGCAATATTCTGGGACTCACTGAACAGGCGGCCAGTCGAGCGCAACTGGCTGGCCAGGGGCAACTTGGTCGTCTTGACGTCGGCATTTTTGGCTCTGCGGTTTTCGACACCATTCCGAGAATCATCCAGCGCTTTCGCAAGGCGCATCCAAAGGTGGAAGTCGTGCTCCACAATCTGGACCGAGGCGGTCAGATCAAGGCCCTGCGTGAGCGTCGATTGACCGTTGGCTTCAACCGCTTCTTCGACGAGGAACCGGATCTCAGCTGGGAAGTCATCCAGTCAGAAAACATCAATGCAGCCGTTCCGCAGACTCACCCTCTTGCCAATCAGGAAACACTGTCACTCAAACAGTTATCCAGTGAGACCCTGATCCTGTATCCGCGCCAGCCGCGGCCCAGCTTCATAGATCAGGCCCTGAAGCTGTTTCATGACAAGGGGCAGACGCCGCAGTCAATTCAGGAAGTCGATGACGTGGTGACCGCGGTCTCGCTGGTATCAAGCGGATTTGGCCTGAGCCTGGTAACGGACTCGGCCTGCAACCTGCACTTTCCCGGCGTCACCTACCTTCCCCTGCGAAAGGAAGATCAGGCCAACTTCAATCTGTGCATGATCTTTCGCAATGACGATGACTCCGCCCTTCTACAAGCCTTCGCCAATACCGTGAGGTCCATGAGCAGTGAGCGAAGCGGACAGCCCCCCAAGGAAAACTGAAACGCGCAAAAACCGGTTCAGGAGAACTGCTTGAGCGCCGCCAGCGGCATGTGATTCATGGCAGTGCGCATTGCAGCCCAGGGCCATGAAGGTACACAGGCCTCCCCGGGTTCACGTTCAATGGCCTTGACCAGGGCATCACAACCCGTATCCAGATCAACCCGGAAAGGCGCGTTCTTGATGTCACGATTGATGTCCGTGAGGATGTATCCGGGGAAGATGGTGGTGACCTTGATTGGTGTATCCAGCAGCTCCAGCCGAATGCCTTCACTGAGGTTGGCAAGCCCCGCCTTGGTCGCTGCGTAACAGCTCATGGCGCCGCGAAACCCGCGCACGGCACTGATGGATGACATCGTGACCAGATGCCCTGCATTCTGCTCGCGCAGTATGGAAACCGCGGCTTCACACTGCGCCAGTGCGGCACAGAAATTGACCTGAGCTGTTTCCAGGTTGGCCTTGAAATTGCCCTTCCCGATGGGTGCGCCCTTGCCGATACCGGCATTAATGATGAACCGATCCACACTCCCAAGATCATTGCGGAAAGCCTCAAAGACCTCGAACACCTGAGCGAAATCGCTGACATCCAGAGGCCGCACAAAGACCCGGCTGGATGGATGCTCTACCGCGATCTCCTGCTTGAGTGCATCAAGTTCATCGGTTCGTCGCGCACACAAGGCCAGGTCACAGCCTTTGGCGGCGAATCGTCGTGCCATGCCTGCACCCAGGCCTGAACTGGCGCCCGTGATCAGAATCGTTTTTCGTTTCATGTGGCCTCTGAGTAGCAATTTGCCGTCAATGTGATGGGACATATTGCACCAGAAACGACTGCCATGACCCAGCGCATCTGCGCCAGTGGATCATGGTGATCGGGCAGCATCTTTATGCGGGTAGTGCCCGCCATTGTTCGCGGACGGCTGCTGCCCGCTCTTTCGGGCTCATGCCGGCGAAAACTTGTGGCGTTTCTTCTTCACAGCGGGAACAACGACAGAGAAACTGGAAACTGTGCTGAAGCCGGGCATTGCGTTCCAGCCAGTCGCGCTCAAGAAAGGCATCATCTGAAAAGTAATTCCACGCGATCTGCTCTCCAGCGCGAATCTCCCGGGTTGCGAGCAGCAGTTCTGCCAGCGGCTCGTTTCTGGCTGCACAGAGTCGCGCGTTGGGCGCGCAGGAGTGATTGGACCGACTCAACGTCGGCCAGATTCCAAAGCCCAGAATGTCTCCGTGCTTGTAGCGAATGTTGTTTGCCGCCACCTGGTAATACAACTGGCGAATCTTTCTCGGTTTGCGCTTGTGGCGAGCGGCAAGCTGTTCCAATGCTTCCAGGTTTTCCTCATCCAAAGGCCAGCGCGTGATCTTGAGCTGGGCATCCAGAACCCGTTGAAGAACGGCGGGATGACTGAGGATCATGTCTACGAGCATCCAGGGACCGGCCGCATCTTCGTCAGGCAGCGTCGGGGCGAAAGCGAGCGGATACTCGCCCACCAGCAAAGCGCCCTCTACAAAATCCTGCTTCGCAACCAGCTGCGCCTCATCTGCCCACCCCCTGATTTCTACTGCCCCGGAATGTCCGGGCGCGGGGGCGCTTTCAATTGTTTCTACTGTCGGCTTGCTCATGCAAAGCCATCATAGCGGCAGCGCTAGCCAAACGCAGGCTCCCAGACCGCGAGTGTCGGGGCCTGCGCCTCAGGCAGCAGCCTTGCTCGCCTGAGCTTCCTCGGCCTCTCGCTTCAGATTCTTGTCGAGCAAACGAAGCATGCGATTGGGGCCGTCGTCGTGACAGATATTGATCAGCGGCAAGTCCGGCTTTTCGCTGATGCGGATGTGCTGCGCTTCCAGCACGTGGCGGTCTTCGAGGAAGGCCACATCCAGAACATCGCGTAGTAGATCTGAGAGCCCTGGGAAGTCAAACGCCTTGTTGGAACCCCAGGAAAAATAATACTCGACCGAATCTTCATTACTGGGGACAACTGCCTGGCAGGTGTAGGTGTCTGCCACCGGCTCGCCATGCGGCTTTTCTGCACTCTCCGTGCCGTGCACAAAAGCCTGGAAGTGCAGCACCCAGGTGCAGGGCAATGTATGCGTAATGTCGAAATGAAGATTGAAACGCGCATCCGGCGCAAACAAGTGCGTGAGGAAATGCGGCGCAGGCACATCTCGCACCACATATTCGGTCCGCATGTCACGCTCCCCGACGGTGAACTTGGGCTCGATATGCGTGTACTGGGTTTGTGTCTGGCTGTCTGCTCCGCCCAGCGACTTTTGATGCACCCAGGCCAGGTGGGAAAGATCAGCCAGATTGGCAATTTCCAGACGGTAATTGGCATCCACACGCATGTGGGAAGTTCGCATGGTCCAGTCCGGATTTCCCGGCCCAATGGCGAAGGGAATCAGACTTGGATCCGCTTTTTCTGCATCCCCCATCCACACCCAGATCCAGTTCTCCTGCTCCACAACCGGAAACACGCGCACGCAGGCCCTCGCTGAAATCTGCTTCTGCCCTGGAATTTCAATGCACTTGCCATCCGGCGCGAATTTCATGCCGTGATACATGCAGCGCAAGGCATCGCCTTCCTTCTGTCCCAACGACAGGGCTGCCTGACGATGCGGGCAGCGATCTTCCATGGCTACGATCTCGCCGGTGGGCTTGCGATACAGAACCACCCGCTCTCCTGCGAGTTGCCGGGCAATGACAGAGTCCTTTCCTTGCGTGACCAGGTAGTCCCATCCGGCGCAGTACCAAGCGTTTCTGACGAACATGCCTATTCTCCTCATTGTTTATCGGATGCCGTTTACCCGGCATCTCCTGCTACTAGCCAAAAGTACCCGCGAATCACCTTCTTCATCCAATACTTTGAAGCGAGGCCTGCGATACCAGACACGTATCAGTGTCACCAAGAGCTTGCTGACAAGACTCGCCGCAAATCAGTTGTCTGGCTCACCAAGCATCCAAGCTGAACGCCTGCATCAGGCTTTATTCATGCGAAATGACTAGCCTGAAGACGAATTTTTCAAAGGCTGCACGTGATGGTGGCGAGAGCGCAGATATTCAGAATGGCGACACCCGGGCACTTGTGCCCATTCGGCATCAAAGCCAAGGCCTTGCTCGAGAAGGAAGGCATGGATGTGGAAGACCATCCGCTTGAGACTGAGGAGGCCGTTGAACATTTCAAGGCCAAGGAAGGCGTGCGAACCACACCCCAAGTCTATATTGGCGGTCACCGGATCGGCGGCTATTCGGGGTTGCGCAAGCATCTTGGCCTAGCCGACCCGGATTCAGGATGGCGCCGATATCAGGCAATCATCGCGGTCTTTTCCATTGCTGCCCTGATGACGCTGGCCCTGAGCTGGGCAATGCCGGGAAGCTTGCTGACCGTTCAGTCGGTTGAGTGGTTTGTGGCCCTGAGCATGTGCATCCTGGCACTGCTCAAGTTTCAGGACATCGGTGCTTTCACCAATCAGTTCATCGGCTACGATCTCCTCGCCCGTCGCTTCCTCGGCTATGCCTACCTCTACCCGTTTGCTGAAGCCTTTGTCGGAATTGGCATGCTGGCAGGGATTGGGGCATCCATAGCAAGCAATGCCATAGGCCTTGTGGCCCTGTGTATCGGCAGCATCGGCGCAGTGTCGGTACTCAAGGCGGTCTACATCGACAAACGAGAACTCAAGTGCGCCTGCGTGGGCGGCAATGCAGACGTACCGCTGGGTTTCATATCACTGACCGAGAACCTGATGATGCTGAGCTTGGGCGCCTGGATGTTACTGCGCTGAAATACCTGCTTGCCCTGCCCTGCGCATTCAACGCCGGGAAAAAGCGCTCGTCAGCACCCATCCCTCGTCGGACTGCATCTTGATATAGGCCCAGATACCGGTTTCGTTCTTGATGCTGCGCACCACTTCAACGGCAGCGCCCTGCGGCACCTGCGCAACGATATTCCCATCCGATGCGGGCCGCGCACGCAGGACGCTGGCTTTGCGCACCGCATGAAAGCCAGGAGGAACATGGCTTTCACTCAAGGGCTTTTCCATCGCGCTTTCAGGTGCGATCTCGTCTGAGACGGTGGCTATGGTTTCTCCCTGTTCTTTGGGAACCGCACCGACAGAACCGGATCCGGTAATCGGCACAGGCTTGGACTGCGGTCGATCAGGGTGGTCCGTCTGTGCAGACTTGGAACACGCGCTCATCAGAAACAAAGCGCCGCTGATAAACATCAGGACGGCAGGAACGGCATACCGACGTTCTCTTCGCACTTACGTTCTCCTTGCCTTCAGGGGCTACCCTATTATTGTTTTAGCTGTACGCCTCGGTGAGCGGACTCGTCCGAAGGCGCCAGTGCCGGAAACTATCCGTCAGGAGCAAGCAGGAAGCAATTGCTGTTCGGGCCATGGCGCAGGAGAACGCGCCAGTGACTGTCCGCCGCCAGGCCCAAACCCATCAATGCATAAGATTTAAGGTTCGGGCCGGCGACAGTTGCGCTACATGCGGCTATGCCAGCATGGCCTGAAGCGCATCGTTCAGGGTCTTGCTGGGCCGCATGACCGCGTCCAGCTTGGCATCGTCTGGCATGTAATAGCCGCCGATATCCGCCGGCTGGCCCTGGACAGCGCCCAGCTCACTGATGATCTTCTCTTCGTTGTCAGCCAGCGTCTTGGCGAAAGGCTTGAAGCGCTCCTGCAATTCCTTGTCCTCGCTCTGGGATGCCAATTCCTGCGCCCAGTAGAGCGCGAGATAGTACTGACTACCTCTGTTGTCCAGCTCGCCAACCTTGCGAGATGGGCTCTTGTTGTTGTCGAGCAGCTTGCCAGTGGCGGCATCGAGTGCTTTTCCAAGCAATCGAATCTTGGCGTTTTTGTTTTTCTCGCCCAACTCTTCAAGGCTGACTGCCAGAGCCAGGAACTCACCCAGCGAATCCCATCGCAAATGGTTTTCCTCGATCAGCTGCTTCACGTGCTTGGGCGCCGAGCCACCTGCGCCGGTTTCATACATGCCACCACCGGCCATCAGGGGCACAATGGAAAGCATCTTGGCACTGGTTCCGAGCTCCATAATCGGGAACAGGTCGGTGAGGTAGTCGCGCAGGATGTTGCCGGTCACCGAGATGGTGTCCTTGCCGCGAATGACGCGCTCCAGGGTGTAACGCATGGCGCGCACCTGCGACATGATGCGGATATCCAGACCTTCTGTGTCGTGATCCGGCAGATACTTCTGCACCTTCTTGATCACCTCAGCCTCATGCGGACGATAGCGATCAAGCCAGAAGACCGCGGGCATGCCCGAACTACGGGCCCGATTGACCGCGAGCTTGATCCAATCCTGGATCGCCGCATCCTTGACCTGGCACATGCGCCAGATATCGCCTTCCTCAACGTTCTGGACCATCAGCACATCGCCCGTATCGATATTCACGATACGCGCTTCGCCGCCCTCTTCGAGTTCAAAGGTTTTGTCGTGAGAGCCGTACTCTTCGGCCTTCTGCGCCATCAAACCGACGTTCGGCACAGTCCCCATGGTGACCGGATCAAAATTGCCGTTGGTTTTGCAGAAGTTGATCATCTCCTGATAGATGCGGGCGAAGGTACTCTCCGGATTGACGGCCTTGGTGTCTTTCGGACGACCATCGGCACCCCACATCTTGCCGCCCAAGCGAATCATCGCTGGCATGGAAGCATCGACGATCACATCGTTGGGAGCATGCAGGTTGGAAATGCCTTTGGCTGAATCGACCATCGCCAGTTCAGGGCGGTGCTCATGGCAGGCGTGGAGATCACGAATGATTTCTTCGCGCTTTGAATAGGGCAGCACCTCAATCTTGTCGTAGAGATTGACCAGTCCATTGTTGACGTTGACGCCAAGCTCTTCGAACAGATCGTGGTGCTTGGCAAACGCATCCTTGTAGTACGTACGTACCGCGTGACCGAACACGATGGGGTGCGAGACCTTCATCATGGTGGCCTTCACGTGCAGCGAGAGCATCAAGCCAGTCTTGCGCGCATCTTCCATCTGCTCTTCGTAGAACTCGCACAGCGCCTTCTTGCTCATGAACATGCTGTCGACGATTTCACCATCCAGCAACTCGACTTCCGGCTTGAGCACCTTGGTTTCACCGGATGACGTCAACAATTCCATGCGAACCCTGCAACCCTTCTCCAAGGTCATCGACTTTTCGCCATGGTAGAAGTCGCCGTGCGTCATGTGCGCAACGTGTGTGCGCGAGGCCATGCTCCATTCGCCCATGCTGTGCGGGTTCTTGCGCGCGGATTCCTTGACTGCCTTGGGTGCGCGTCGATCAGAATTGCCTTCGCGCAAGACCGGATTCACGGCGCTGCCCAGACACTTGCCGTATCGCTTGCGCAGCTCTTTTTCTTCGTCGGTCTTCGGATCTTCCGGGAAGTCCGGAATCTTGTAGCCCTTGCCCTGTAATTCCTTGATCGCCGCCACCAGTTGGTGAACCGAGGCGCTGATGTTGGGAAGCTTGATGATGTTGGTATCCGGGTCCTGAGTCAGCCGTCCCAGTTCAGCAAGATTGTCGGGAATCTTCTGTTCTTCAGTCAGATTCTCCGGAAACTCGCCGAGAATGCGCGCTGCCACCGAGATGTCGCTGGTCGTAACGGCAACGCCCGCCGGCTCGGCAAAGGAACGAATAATGGGCAGGAAAGCGCGCGTGGCCAGCAGCGGTGCTTCATCGGTCAATGTGTAGATGATGGTCGGCCGCTCGGTGCTCATTTAATTCTCTCCAATTAGTGCAGGCTGGATGCCGCAGCGAGTCTGTTCGCGGGCAGCGCTCCAAAAGATTCGGTCTTCATTCTAAAGCGCATTGATTTTGCACGCCCAACTTGTCGGAAAAAAGTCGGGAAAATACTGCGTCCTCGGACATCAGCAGAGCGCAAGCTGGTAAGGGTGGACCGTGTGTTTCCCCTGTCGGAAAGCAGTCTCGTTTCCTAACGCAATGCTCGCCAGATAAAGGGGTGGATCAGCGCGGACGAGGGCAATCACCTGTCCGAGGAAAAAGCTCAGATCAATCGCGCCAGACAACATTCCCGGATCCAGCACGAGAAAAGCGAGTGCCAGGAGACGGACTTCGCCTCAAAAAGATCTGCGCTGCCGTAAGGAGTTTCAGCGGACCTCAAGAAACTGCCCGCAGGTCGCAGGCATATGTGCGATGCCCAGTCCATGATCTCGTCAGTGATTTCAGCCGGGTGTGCAGCGCTTGCCCGGGAGCAGATATCGCAGTCCGCGTCGATGCCGCTGATTCTACTCAGGCGCTGGGGCAGGCCCGCTATGGTTGATGTGGCGCTCCAGGGCTTCTTGCCGTAGATCAGTTCGGGATAAGTCTGGACGTGAGTCCGATCCTGCCTCCCCAAGCCTATTTCCACCCCGGCATGGCGGCGTGCGGGCTCTTGAATGCACTTCGGGGGTGCTGGCCTTCTTATCCCCAGACACTATTCAGAATTGGGCATTCGTTAATTTCGGTCTGCGCGAAATTGGTGCATCGCTCTGCCATGTTGAGGCGTACTTTGACCCGCGCGGAATCAGAGTGGCTCAGCGGCTGGCCGGTGCGCCCTGAAACAGATTCATCATTGCTGGAAGGTAGTGATCGACCAGCAGCAGCGTGAAAATTCCCATCAGATAGAGGATGGAAAAAGCGAAGGTTTTCATTGGCAGACCAGCGACCGGCTTCCACTTGAGCCTGATCGCGTAGATCAGAAACTGCGCCCCGAGTGCGAGCGCACCCAGCAGATAGAGCCAGCCACTCATGCCCGTGGCAAACGGCAGCACGGTGACCACCAGCAGCAGCAGGGTGTACAGCAGAACCTGGGTCTTGGTGAACTCGATGCCATGTGTGACTGGCAGCATCGGAATATCTGCCTTCGCGTACTCGTCACGGCGTTCAATCGCCAGCGCCCAGAAATGCGGCGGGGTCCAGATGAAAATGATGAGGAACAGGATCAGGGCATGCGCGTGGACTTCTCCCGTCACCGCCACCCAGCCCAACACCGGCGGAGCTGCTCCGGCTGCACCGCCAATCACAATATTCTGCGGCGTGGCGCGCTTCAGGTAGAGCGTATAGACACCCGCATAGCCGATGAGCGTGAACTGAGTTAGCCAGGCCGTCAGCGGATTAACCCAGAACCACAGCACGCCGAAGCCTGCCAGGCCCAGCAGCGTGGCAAAGGCAATGCACTCGGTCATGCTCAGCGTACCGGTCACCAGCGGACGACCACAGGTTCTTGCCATGCGCCGGTCAATATTGCGATCAATGATCTGGTTGACCGCAGCCGCAGAAGCCGCCTGCAGTCCGATACCGATCGTTCCCCACAGCAAGGCGGACCATGGCGGCATCCCGGGCACGGCGAGAAACATGCCGACCACAGCAGTAAACACGATCAACATCACCACGCGTGGTTTGCACAGTTCGTAATACTCGTGCAGGCGACCAGGCGCGGCTTTATTTGCGGCCAGGGTTTCGGGTGCAACGCTCATACGGCGCGCTTGCTCCATATGAAGTAATTGAGGCTCACCAGCGTCAACAGAAGGATAGCGGCGCCGGCATTGTGTGCGGCTGCCAACAGCAAGGGCAGCTGCATCAGCACGGTACTGATGCCGATGATCACCTGAAGGGATAACGCGCCGATCAGCACGCCGCCATAGATTTTCCAGAAGCGATTCTCACTGCGCAGCAACAACAGACCCAGCAGCAGAACAACGCCACTGACCAAAATAGCGCCGATGCGGTGAAACAGATGGATCGTGACTCTTGCGCGGTTGTCCAGCACGCCAAACTCATAATTGACGCCAAGGCCGCGCCACAAGGTGAACGCTTCCTTCACATCCGTATCCGGCAACCATTGACCGTGGCAGGTCGGCAGGTCCGGGCAGGCCAGCGCAGCGTAGTTGGTACTGGTCCAGCCGCCGAGGAAAATCTGGCAAACGAGAAGCACCAAGCTCGCAACCGCGAGTGTTGCGACACCGCGCGACCGTTCCGACGCCAGTGCAACAGACATCGCAGTGCGCGGGGCATCCGGGTGCAGGCCCGCTCGGGTCGACAGCCACATCAGAACAAGCAGGGAAAGGGTTGCCAGTCCGCCGAATAGATGGCCTGTCACCACTAGCGGCTTCAACTGCAGCGTCACCGTCCACATGCCCAGGATGCCCTGGAAAATGACCAGTCCGACCAAGGCCCAAGGCAAAACGCGCGGCATTGCCGGGTTTTTTGAAAACGCGCTGATGAACGCCATGACGACAATCAGCAATCCGAGCGTGGACGCCGCATAGCGGTGCCCCATTTCCTTCCAGGCCTTATGGGCTTCAACTGGCCGCTCGGGGAACTTCTGTTCAGCCGCCGCGACTTCGTGATCGGCATCGGGAACGCCGATATGCCCATAGCAGCCAGGCCAGTCCGGGCATCCCAGACCCGCGTCGGCCAGCCGGACGTAGGCGCCAAACACCACTACGCAGAAGCACAGGAGAATGGAGATCAGATTGATGGATCGAAATGCGGTCACGTTCGCGCGGCGAGTCTGGAATGGAGAGGAAGTGCCGGAATCGGTCACTCATTCACCAGGCAATAAGTGGATGGCTACAGGCTACTGGGGCGTAGTGGCCGGTGCGAGGAGGGATTTTAACCCGCATCGAAGGGCATGAGGATTGGCCAGAATGGTCCTTTCTCACACCAAAGCACCCGGCGAGCCTCTACTAGCCAATCTGGGAGAGGCGCAGCAGCTTCTTGATGTCCTTCTTGATGCCCTTGAAATCTGCCAGCGTGCCCTCCTGTGTGTCTGTCAGTGCGGGGTAGGACATTAGCCAGTTGCCATGCGGATCGCTCAGGTACATGGACGCCTCGGCTGGCTGCAAGGTGCTGTGCAAGCGGGTCTCGGCCTGAGTCTCGTCAGCGACGACCAGAAGCTGTGGATGCTCATCTTTCAGCTCGGCCGCAAGCCGGGTCGCCACATCAACTGAATCGACAATCAGCACACACTGTACGCGGCTGCGCTTCTCATTGAGTGACAGGCGAACCTGACGGGCCATCACCAGATTTCTGCGGCAGGTTTCCGAACATTCATTGCCCGCCAGGATCAGGTAATTCCATCGCCCCAGGAGCGCCTCCGGTGCCAGCGCTTCACCATCGGCATCGCGCAGGTTCAGTTCACTGATGGGCAGTGGTTTCGCAGGGTCCAGTAGCTGCCCATAATTGGTCGTTCCGCTGGGTCGATAATCCGGAAACCAGAAGTAAAGGACATAGGAAATCAGCAAGGGCAGGAAAAACAGCATCGCGAGCAGAACCAGTTGCAGGCGCCCGCGTGGTGCTGTTGAGGTGGCGGCATTCATGAATCAGTCGAGCCTTTAGCTTTGAAATTGAGTTTGATGAAAAGAAACAACAGGGTCGCGGCAAATGCGAACCACTGTGCAGCGTAGCCATAATGACGCGATGGCGGAACTGGATTGGGCAAACGCCATTCTCGCGCAAATCCCTCGGCGGCATCTTCTGCGAGCAACAGAACACCATCGGAAACGGGTGATTGATAGATACAAGACAATTGTTCAATCGTCGGATAGCTGATGGGCCTGGGAAACCCTTCTTCCGCGCAGGGCTCCGCGTTCAACTCGAATCCGGGCCGCGGCAGTGGTCGCCACAAACCCTTGACCTCCCGCTCACCCTCATCGACCTCGATGTCGGGCATCAGGTGCCGGTTCGGGCTCGCAGCCACCCAGCCGCGGTTAACCATGAGCACGCCACCGCTATCCAGTCGCATCGGCGTCCATACGTGATACCCCGGTACGCGATTGCGGGTCTGGTGGTCCAGCAAGAGCTGCGAATTGGAGATGTAGTGACCTTTGGCGATCGCGGGCTGAACAGATAGAGCGTCCGGCTGCGGGGTATCGACAGCCAGTTCCAGTACCGCCTTGAGGTCGCTCTGATCGAATTCAATTTGCAGTTGCTCTTTGAAAGCAGCGCGCTGCAACTGCCACACGCCCAAAGAGACAAACAGCCCCCCCAGCACCAGGGTGCCGAGGATGGCCCATAGCGGTGGGCGGAAACGGACGCTCATTGCGCGATGTGTTGCCTGCGAGCTGTGCGCGCTACCATGTCTTCCTTACTCATCGCCTTCCACGTCACATGCTGATCAAAGTCATGATCGTCGGCCTGCTGCTGGCCATTGTCGTCGCCCTCGTCCTGGGCGGCGTGTTCCTGGTCAAGGATCCCAGCACCAGCAAACGCACGGTCAAGGCGCTGTCCTGGCGAGTTGGACTGCAGGTCGCGCTGATTGTTCTGCTTATCGTGGCTTTCTTTATGGGATGGCTGCAGCCCCACCCTCCCGGCGGTTAAACGAAGCTTCAAACACCACCCAAAAAGAAGGCCCGTTTCCGGGCCTTCTTTCGGATCACTTATCGCGTCAGAGGACGTAGACAAAGACGAAGAGTCCGATCCACACCACATCGACAAAGTGCCAGTACCAGGCAACGCCTTCAAACCCGAAGTGACTTTCCGGTTTGAAATGACCAAACATGAGGCGGAACGTAATCGCCGCCAACATGATGGTGCCCAAGGTGACGTGCATGCCATGGAAGCCGGTGAGCATGTAGAACGTGGAGCCGTAGATGCCGCTGCCCAGCGTCAGGTTCAGCTCGGCATAGGCATGGTGATACTCGATCGCCTGGCAGTACAGGAAGGCGACACCGAGAGCAACGGTTGCCCACATCCACAGAATGCACGACAGACGATGGTTTTCCTTGAGTGCATGGTGAGCCATGGTAATGGTCACACCCGAGGTCAACAGCAACATGGTATTGACGAAGGGCAAGCCCCAGGCACCAACAGTCTCGAACTTGCCACCCAGCTCTGAAGGACCGTTATTTGGCCAGATATTCTCGAACATCGGCCAGTGAGTCAGGTGTGTCGCAATCTTGGTGCCTTCGCCTGACAACCAGGGAATCGACAGCTCACGTGCGTAGAACAGCGCGCCGAAGAAGGCAGCAAAAAACATGACTTCGGAGAAAATGAACCAAGCCATCGCCATGCGATAGGTGGAATCCACTTCCTTGTTGTAGCTGCCGGCTTCGCTTTCCAGGGAAACCGCGCGGAGCCAGCGGAAGATGATGTAGACCGCAATCGCAATACCCGGATACAGCAACCAAGGAATCGCGGAGCCCCCTTCAAGGAAATTGCCGAAGGCCTGAATCACCATTGCAAGACCCAGTGTCAATACAAACGGCCATGCACTCGGATCCGGAACGAAATATTTTTGTGGGGCGGTGCCCGCTTGATTAGCCATGATGCTATTCCCTTGTTATCGCTGGTACTAACTCTTGATCTGATCTGCCAAAGCAGCTTTCTCTACTACCGCGTCCGGCACCTCAAAAAAGGTATAGGACAGAGTGACGGTATCTACATCAGCCGGCAGTGCCGGATCCAACATGAAACGAACCGGCATCTCCTTTCGTTCACCTGCCTTGAAGGCCTGCTGGTTGAAACAAAAGCATTCCGTCTTCTTCATGTGCCGCGCTGCATCCCAAGGCGCAACATTGGGGACGGCCTGCGCAACGAGGTCGCGAGATTCGGTATTCGTTGCGTAAAAATTGATGGTCTTGAGTTCTCCGGGGTGCACCATGACCTGAGCCTGCTCAGCGCGAAACTCCCACGGGCGCCCTCCATTCACTGTTGTCACGAACAACACTTTGATGGACCGGCTCTCATCTACAACTGTCACCGCTGCAACGGCCGTCGCTTCACCTGTGGTCTTGCCGTTGATTCCGGTGATCTTGCAAAGCGCGTTGTACAGGGGCCCCAAGGCGAAGCCAAACCCGAACATGGCAACCACCACCACGACTAGTCGCAGGCTGTGCTGCTTGCCGGCATTGCTTCGATCGTTCATCACCGCGTCTGCATGTAGACGAAGCCCGCGAGGATCGCCACTGCGAGCGCGACATGCACCAGCGCAAGAATCACGTTCTTGCGCTGGCGTGCCTGCTTGTTGCTAGCGGGGGCGCTCATGCTTAGCCCAATGACTATTTGGGCACGGTCGCGTGACCGGCAGGGCCATGCACCGCCGTGACTTCGCCATCAGACAATTTCGGCGGATCGTCAAACGTGTGGTATGGCGCCGGTGAAGGAACTGTCCATTCCAGACCGTGAGAGCCTTCCCAGACGCGGTCGGTTGCCTTCTTTCCCTTGCGAGCCATGCAGGCCATCATGTTGAAGATAAAGATGAACTGCGCAATGAAGAAGACAAAGGCGCCAATCGAGGAGATCACGTTGAAATCCGTGAACTGCACGGCGTAGTCCGGTACACGACGCTGCATGCCGGCCAAGCCCGAGAAGTGCTGTGGGAAGAAGGTGACATTGATGAATATGGCGGACAGCCAGAAATGCACCTTGCCCCAGAACTCGTTGTACATCACGCCGGTCCATTTCGGAATCCAGTAGTACACGGCGGCAACGATAGAGAACACGGCGCCAGGCACCAGCACGTAGTGGAAGTGCGCCACCACGAAATAGGTGTCGTGGTACTGGAAGTCGACCGGTGCAATCGCGAGCATCAGGCCCGAGAAACCGCCGATGCTGAACAGAAATACGAAGGCGATAGCAAACAGCATGGGCGTTTCGAAAGTCATCGATCCGCGCCACATGGTCGCAATCCAGTTGAATACCTTCACGCCCGTCGGCACAGCGATCAGCATGGTGCTGAACATGAAGAACAGTTCGCCGGCCAGAGGCATGCCCACGGTGAACATGTGGTGTGCCCAGACAATGAAGCTCAGGAAGGCAATGGACGCGGTGGCATACACCATCGAGTCGTAACCGAACAAGGTCTTGCGGGCGAATGTCGGGATGATCGTGGAGACCACACCGAAAGCCGGCAGAATCAGGATGTAGACCTCAGGGTGACCAAAGAACCAGAAGATGTGCTGGAACAGCACCGGGTCGCCGCCGCCGGAAGCCGTGAAGAAGCTGGTGGCAAAATACTTGTCGGTGAGCAACATGGTCACCGCACCAGCGAGCACCGGCATCGTCGCGATCAGCAGGTAAGCCGTAATCAGCCAGGTCCAGCAGAACAGCGGCATTTTGAGCAGGGTCATGCCCGGCGTGCGCATGTTGAGCACGGTCACCACGACGTTAATTGCGCCTGTGATTGACGAGATACCCATCAAGTGAATCGAGAAGATCAGGAAGGGAAAACCCGCTCCCGTCTGCAGGACCAGCGGTGGATACATGGTCCAGCCACCAGCGGGACCACCGCCCGGCATGAACAGGGTGGACAGCAGCATGGCGAACGCAAAAGGCAGAATCCAGAAGCCCCAGTTGTTCACACGTGGCAGTGCCATATCCGGTGCGCCGACCATCATCGGCACCATCCAGTTCGCCAAGCCGGTAAAGGCCGGCATCACACCGCCAAAGATCATGACTAGCGCATGCAGCGTCGTCATCTGATTGAAGAACTCAGGGTCAACGAACTGCAGGCCCGGTGACCATAGTTCTGCACGAATCACCAGTGACATCACGCCACCGATGAAGAACATGGTGAACGCGAAGCACAGGTAAAGCGTACCCAGATCCTTGTGGTTGGTCGTCTTGACCCAGCGCATCAGGCCCGAAGGGGGACCGTGATGGTGATCGTCATGACCATGAGCTTCGTCGTGAGCGTGCGTTGCCATATCGTTGTGTTCCTTAATCCAAGCTTGTTTCTATCGTCCAGCTCTGACCGATATTCAGATGGGGAATTATTTGCCGCGCTGAGCGGCAACATCGGCAGCCTGAATCAGGCCGCTGTCATTACCCCAGGAGTTTCGAGTGTAGGTACTCACCGCCGCGATGTCGGCGTCCGACAGCTGCGGGAACGGCGGCATCAATCCTTTGCCCTTGAGAACCTGCGCAATCTGTTCGCCTGCATCGCCCTTGACCAGCGCACTGCCAACCAGTGACGGGAAGTTCGGCGGCAATCCCGTGCCGTCACCCTGATGACAGGCCGCACAATTGGATTTATAGACCTTCTCACCGGAAGCCATCAGGTCTTCCTTCGAAGCGCCGGAATCCCCAGCCGCTTCGGCCGTCGGCGTTGCTTCGGGCTCGGCTGCCGCAACTTCGGTTTCAGCTTCTGGTGCCGCCGGCTCACGAGCTGCTTCAGCTTCGACCGGAGCGGCGACCGCTTCTGGCTTGGCATCTACAGCGGCGTCAGTGGCAACCGCTGGCATGGCCGAGGCCACTTCTTCGCCCGCTTGCTTCTTGCTCAGCCACGCGGCGTAGTCTTCCTTGGAGACGACTTCCACCACAATCGGCATGAATCCGTGGTCACGTCCGCACAGTTCGGCGCAAACACCCCGATACGTACCGACTTCATCCACCTTGGTCCAAATTTCATTGACGTAGCCCGGGATGGCGTCTTTCTTGACCGCAAACTCCGGCACCCACCAGGCGTGAATCACGTCATTGGCCGTAATCAGGAAGCGCACCTTGGTATCCACGGGAATGACCAGAGGCTTGTCCACATTCACCAGATAGTGCGGAACAGTGTTCGGATCAATGCCTGAACCACGCTGACGGGCGCGGTTAGAAGCCTCATCCAGTGAAGAGAAGAAGCCCACGTCTTCGCCAATGTAATCGTAGTGCCACTTCCACTGGTAACCCGTCACCTTAACGGTCAGTTCGGCGTTGCGGGTGTCCTCCATCTTGATCAAGGTGCCAGCGGCAGGGATGGCCATGCTGATCAGGATCACGAAGGGGATGGTGGTCCAGATGATTTCGACCAGTGTGGATTCGTGGAAGTCCGCGGGCTTCGGATGCACTGATTTACGGTGTGCAAAGACCGAATAGAACATGACGCCAAATACAACGATGGCAATCGCCACGCAGACCCAGAAAATCAACATGTGCAGGCCGTGCACTTCCCGGCTGATCTCGCTGACGCCGACCGGAATGTTGTAGCGCTCGCCGGTATAGGCCATTGCCACACCGATGCTCGCCAGCCAGGTCGCCGCAATCATCGACAGACGCGCGCCGAGTTTCTTCATCACCATCTATCCATCTCCCAGTGTCTTACTTGCCGCCAATCCCGCAAATTTGTTCACAGGCGCCAAGCGCAACGACCATTGTAGCCGCGCTGCCAGCGCCTTTCTCTCGTCATCTGTCAAAAACTGTCCGATGACGACCCGATTTCCCGAGCTCGTCAGAACAAGACGACTCGTTTTGATACGTCCTTGCCCTACCCACTCCAATACCACTCGCGTCCAATAGCGCGGCATCTCAAGCTTGCTCCGCGCTCCGGTTCCCGCTTCACCAAATTCAATCGTGACCTTGTCATCCGTCAGGCTGACAACTTCACGATACCTGCTGCGCTGCATGGAATGGCGCAACGCCCATCCCAACAAACCCAGTTCCAATCCTGCAAACGGCAACACCGGCCAGAATCCAAGCCAGGTGCAGTAGGCGGCGCATCCCCCGGTACCGAGAAAAGCCAATCCCATTACGAGCCATGCGCCCCGAACGCTCAGTGAGGCATTCGGAACCAGCACGAACCTCGTGTCATTCGATGTACTCAAGGGCGGACAGACGGCGCGCAACGGTGCGGAATTGTAATGGATGCAGACAAGCGGGCGCAAAGAACTTCGCGCAAAAATAATCAGTTGGCCGCTTTCATGCGGATAAGACCGCGCAACTTGTTGAACTCGGGGTCCAGGCGCATCCGTCTCGGACCGACCCTACCGAGCAGCGGCGCGGGCAATCTGCTCGCAATTTCGTGAATGTTCTCGTCAAGGCGCGGTTGCCGCGGGCTCAATTCACAGGCCACCCAGCCGAGCAGTCGATTGCGCCGCACAATGGATTCCGCGCTCAACAGCGCATGATTGATGGCTCCAAGGCGCATGCCAACCACCAGAATCACCGGCCATTCATGGCTCGCGGCCCAATCGGCAAAAGTGGATCGGGCATTGAGCGGCACTGCCCAGCCACCGGCCCCCTCAATCAGCAACAACGAATATTGACGCTCCAGCTTGCGGTGGGCGGCATTGAGCGTGCGCAGATCGATGCTTCGCCGCGCTTCTTTCGCGGCCAGGTGCGGCGCGATGGCAGGGGCAAATGCATAAGGATTGATGGATGCATAGTCTTGGCCATCACCTGCAGCAGCCTGCAGTGCCAGAGCGTCTTCGTTACGAAGACCATGCCGGGTTTGTCGGCATCCCGACGCTACGGGCTTGAAGCCGCTGCAGGACACCCCGGCGGCGCGCGCTGCACGGAGCAAGCCAGAGGCCACACGAGTCTTGCCGACGCCGGTGTCAGTTCCGGTGATAAAAATGCTCTGGCAGTCGACGCTCATGCTGCCAGGCACTTGGCTCGATTCAGACCTGTCTCGGACAAAGCGCTCAACAATCGATCAATTTGCTCATCAGAGTGGTCCGCGGACAGCGTAATTCGCAGACGCGAGCCTCCTGCCGGCACGGTGGGAGGCCGTATGCCGGCCACCCAGATGCCTTTTTCGAACAGGGTCCGGGAAACCGCCATCGTTTGGGCTGCATCACCAATGATCAGTGGAACGATGGGGACAAGGGCATTTGGCTTTGCCTGCTCGTTCTGAGCAGACAACAAACCCAATTGCCTGGCGCCGGTCATGAGGCGGCGCACATTCTGCTGCAAGCGTGAACGACGCTCTGGTTCACTCTGAATAATTTGCAAGGAACAACGCGCCGCTGCGGCGATAGCCGGTGGAGGCGCTGTCGAGAAAACCCAGCTGCGCGCTCGCTGGATCAGAAACTCAATCAGGTCCTCGCTCCCGGCGACGAAAGCACCCGACGCACCAAGCGATTTGCCCAGTGTCGCGACATAAATATCTGGCTTGATGTTCTGCACCTCGACAGCCCCGCGGCCATGCTCGCCGAGCACGCCGAAACCGTGCGCATCATCCACCATCAAACTGACATTGTTCTGCGCACACAACGCGGCCAGTTGCGGCAATGGCGCGATATCGCCATCCATGCTGAAAACGGCGTCGGTTGCCAGCAAGCGCAACTGTTCCGGGTGTTCCGGCTCACGATCTCGGCTCAGTGCCTCGGCAAACGCTGAAACATTTGCGTGGGGGATTCGCTCATAACGTGCGCCACTCAACCGACCGCCATCAATGAGTGAGGCATGGTTGAGCTCGTCCGCGATCAGAACGTCCTTCTTTCCCAGCAGCGCTTTGAGAACACCACAATTGGCCGCCCAACCAGAGGAAAAAAGCAACGCACGAGGATATCCCGTGAACGCTGCGAGCTCTTCTTCCAGTGCGCGATGTTCTGCGTTGTAGCCACTGATCAACGCGGAAGCAGTACTGCCGGTTCCGGATGTTGCCAGCGCCCGTTGCGCCGCTTGCGAAACCCGCGGATCGCCAGCAAGGCCAAGGTAGTCGTTACTGCAAAAATTGAGACATTCGCGGCCGTCTACCGAAATCAGCGTGCCATGTTGCCCGCTGATGATGCGGCGAACGCGGTACAAATCCTCACGCTCTATACGCTGCAGACTCTGCGAAAGGCGATCGTGCAGAACACTCACGAATCAGCCGCTCGATCAGCAGCCGACGTCAGCACTCACCGCGGTATCGCTGGAGGGCGGTGCGTCCATTTCCTTTCTGCATTCCGCAGCGCCCTGCACCTGAATGCCCAGACGCGCGAACAAAGCACGATCTTTTGCATTCTGCGGATTCTCAGTGGTCAGCAATTTCTCGCCGTAGAAAATGGAATTGGCGCCGGCCAGAAAGCATAGGGCCTGGGTCTCGTCATTCATCTCCGTACGGCCCGCAGACAGGCGAACAGCAGCCTTGGGCATCATGATGCGCGCGACCGCGATCTGGCGGATGAAGTCGAAGCTATCAAGCGCATCGACACCCTTGAGCGGCGTGCCGGATACCTGCACCAGATTGTTGATGGGAACGCTGTCCGGATGCTCTGGCAGATTGGCCAGCTGGCGAAGCAACTCGGCACGATCCTCTGCCTGTTCGCCCATGCCCACTATGCCACCGCAGCAGGTCTTCATGCCGGCTTCGCGAACGTGCTCGAGCGTGTCCAGACGATCCTGGTAGGTGCGTGTGGAAATGATTTTTCCGTAGTACTCAGGCGAGGTATCCAGATTGTGGTTGTAGTAATCCAGTCCGGCGTCGGCGAGGCGCTCTGCCTGATGCTTCTTGAGCATGCCCAGTGTCATGCAGGTTTCCATGCCGAGTTTGCCAACCTCGCGGACCATGACTTCGACCTTCTCAATGTCTCGGTCTTTGGGCGAGCGCCATGCCGCGCCCATGCAAAAACGCGTGGCGCCATTGGCCTTGGCCTCGCGTGCGGCCTCAAGCACCGACTCGACTTCCATCAGCGGTTCTTTCTTCAGACCCGTTTCGAAACGGACGGACTGAGGGCAGTAACCACAATCTTCAGGACAGGCGCCCGTCTTGATCGAGAGCAAGGATGAGAGCTGGACGGTATTCGGTGCATGGTGCTGGCGATGCACCCGCTGCGCTTCGAAAACAAGATCATTGAAGGGCAGCGCAAACAGGGCTTCAACTTCCTCGCGAGTCCAGTCATGTCGAATGACGGCCGCGGCGGAACCCGGATCAATGTGCATATTCATCGAATAATCGCTCACTTATATATTTATTTGCTCAGGAGCTTGCTCAAAATCTGGAACAAGACCAATGTCGTGACAGTTTCCAAGCGAGGCTCAAGGCTGTCAACTTAATCATGCGCTCATGGGTTGACCAATTTATTGGCCTGCTGGCGCCGAGCCAATGCGCGTTCTGCGGCTGCCAATGTGAGAGCGCGGCTTGCTGCCAAGCCTGCAGCGAGGACCTTCCCTGGAATCAGACCGCTTGCCCGTCCTGCGCCCAACCGCTGCGCCTAAGCGTCCTCTGCGCAACCTGCCTCAAGCGACCGCCCAGCTTCGACTCCGCGTGGACAGCCTTCGTACACCTGGACCCCGTGCGCCGCTGCGTGCACCAGCTCAAATACGGCGCGCGCTTTTCGCAAGCAAGAAGCATGGGCCACCTCATGGCAGCTAGCTTGAAGCAAACACGTTCTTCCGCCCTGCCCGACCTGATCATCCCGGTCCCGATTGCGCGCAAGAAGCTGTTCCTGCGCGGCTACAACCAGAGCGTTGAGCTGGCCCGCCGCCTGAGCAGGCCTCTCGATATAGAACTGGATACTCAGTCCGCCAAGTTGGCGCGCAACCCGGAGGAGCAGATCGGACAAAGCGCTGCACAGCGCCGACGCAATCTGCGCGGTGCTTTTCGCATCGATCGAGACTTGAGCGGACTGCATGTCGCCCTGCTGGACGATGTGATGACCACAGGCGCTACGCTGGATGCACTTGCCCGTGCTGCCCGCAAGGCGGGCGCTCGTAAAGTGGAAGCCTGGGCGCTAGCGCGGGCACCCTGAATACCCGGCTTGGATCCCCGCCTGGCCGCGAGCTGCAGCGGCCGACCCAACGCTCATTAGCGTCCGATCTTGCCCAACCCCTTCCCGATTGCGATGGTCAGCACGCGCTTGATAACCGACCCAAGTACCGGAACGCCCATGTCGTATTCGATATCCCAGATCACTTCTGTTGCCTGGTCGCCCTGGGAAGAGAAGGCCACGGTGCCTCGATGATTCTTGAGCGGCGAACCCCGCGTGATCTTGTATTCGATCAGGGCATTGGGCTCTATCGCAGTCACCGTCTCATCAAAATCAATGGGCCAGAAGGCCATTTTGCGAACGGAACCCAATCCATTGACCGAGTCTTCTCCATCACGAACGCGCTTGACCGGAAGGCCAAGAATCGGCCCCAGACGATTGTGGTCAGACAGGATCGCAAACGTTTCTTCAACCGGCAGAGGTATAACTTTGCGGATATTGATGGCGTAGGACATGTTGATAGGCGATCGGCTAGAGGTGAAAGTGAGATGCAGGCAGGTTACTTCAATTCTGCTGACGATTTACCCAGCAAGCGGCGCGCCACGATCAGCAGCTGAATCTGCTGGGTGCCTTCGAAAATGTCGAGAATCTTGGCATCGCGCGCCCATTTTTCCAGCAGGCCAAAACTGTGCTCGCCCTCGGCGTAGCCCAGGCTACCAGCGAGCTCGACACACTTAAGCGCAACGCGGGTTGCCGTTCGACCTGCCTTGGCCTTGGCCATACTTGCCTGCAGGGAATTGGGCTTGCGGTTATCTGCCATCCAGGCGGCCTGCAAGGTCAGCAGCCGGGCCGCCTCGAAGTCGGCCTGCATGCGAATCAATTCTGCCGCCGCAGCGCTTTGCGAATTGGGCGGCTTCAGGTAATCAATTCTGACGCCTGCGTTTTTCAGTAATTTTTCTGATTCTTCCAGGCAAGCGCGCGTCACACCCAGCGCCATCGCCGCCACCAAGGGCCGCGTGTTGTCGAAAGTCTGCATGACGCCGGCGAAGCCTTTTTCGACGTTGATCTCCGGGTCTCCCAGCAGATTCTCCGCCGGTACGCGGCAGTCCTTGAGAATAAATGCCGCCGTGTCTGAGGCGCGGATACCGAGCTTGTGCTCCAGACGAACCAGTTCAAAACCGGGCGTATCCTTTTCCACGACGAAGCTCTTGATCGCCGCACGGCCAAGGGATTTGTCCAGGGTTGCCCACACCACAACCAGTTCGGCGCGCTCACCAGCGGTGACATATATTTTTTCGCCGTTGAGGACGTAGTCGTCGCCGTCCTTGACCGCAGTGGTTCGGATTGCCGCCGAATCCGAGCCACAGCCGGGTTCGGTGATGGCCATGGCAGCCCAGCGCCCCTTGAAGCGCGCAAGCTGTTCTTCATTGGCCACGCTGGCAATTGCAGAATTACCCAGCCCCTGTCGCGGCATCGACAGCAACAAACCCACATCACCCCAGCACAACTCCATGGCGCCCAGCACCGTGGAAAGATTAGACCCGTTGCGATTGCCTTCACCGCTGACCACGTCACGCCGAACCCCGGCAGCACCGGCGCCGGAATTTCCACCGGCAGCGGTCATGCCATCCAGCAATGCCGCGAGCGTATCGAGCTCCTTGGGATAGCGATGTTCGTCGCGATCGTACTTGCGCGAATTGGGGCGAAATATCTCGCGTGCGACCTGGTTGGCCTGATCGATCAGCCCGGAGAACTTGCGTGGAGTTTCGAGATTGATCATCAGACCAGCACTCCGCCTTCCATGAATCCGACAGCGCGCAAATCTCGGTACCAGCGCTCAGCGGGATGTTCTTTCACGAATCCGTGGCCACCCAGAAGCTGCACCGCATCCGAACCGATCTGCATGCCCTTGTCTGCGCAGAGGCGCCTTGCCAATGCAGTCGGCTCATGAAAATCCAGACCTTGCTCGGCGCGGCTGGCGGCACGGTAGGTCAGCAGGCGCATGCCTTCCAACTCGATGGCCATATCCGAAATGCTGAAGGCCACCGCCTGACGATGGCTGATGGGCTCACCGAACGCCGAACGCTCATTAACGTAGGGCACCAGATAATCAAGCGCTGCGTGTGCCGCCCCCAGACTCAAGGCACACCACCCCAGCCGCGATAGATTGATGCAGTCGGCATAGACCTGCGCCGATCCGTTCGCGAGCTGCGCGCCAAACGGAACCTGGACCTGATCCAACTGCACGCTGCCCGTTGCCGCACTTCGCAGCCCCATGGCTGGCTCGGCGCGGACACTCAGCCCTTTGGAGGAAGACTCCACAATGAACAGCGCAGGCCCCCGCCCCTCGACGTGAGCCGCAATGACAAACACTTCTGCCTGCACAGCCAGCGGCACCAATGACTTGGTCCCTTCCAGTACATAACCAGACGGCGTGCGCCTGGCTGTCGTCTTGAGCCGGAAAGGGTCGAACAGCGCCGTTGGCTCCTGAATCGCCAGAGCAGCGGCAGGCACCTGCTCTCCGACAAATTCGGGCAGATAAACAGACTGCTGCTCTGCATTGCCCCAAAGTGCCAAGGCATTGGCGACCGCGCTTGGTGCCAGACACGCCCAAGCCATGCCCAGATCACCATGTGCGAGCGCCTCTGTCACCAATACATGCGTCATGGCGCTGCGATCATTACCCACACCGCCCAGCGATTCGGGCACACCTAGCAAATGAATGCCTAGATCACGTGCATCGCTCAGGATCTGGGCCGGAGTCTCGCAGTGCGTGTCTGCATCCAGCGCCGCGGGTCGCAGCTGTTCGGCAGCAAAATCCCTGCAGGTGTCGCGAAACATCTCTTGCTCGTCACTCAGGCTCAGATCGAAAAGCCCAGCACCCTGCACATTTGCGGGTCGCTCCGAATGATTCCGAGTACTGACGGCCTTGAACATTCGGCTGGCCGCGCCAGCACTGGCAAAGCCAGCTCGCGCAGCCGCATTGATCACGGCCTCCGATGGCCCGCGGGCACCCATGCGGTCAATCCATTTCAGGCCAGCGTAACGATTGAGCAGACGCAAGCCCAATCCCATTGCATCTTTTGCCTTGGGCATGATTGAGACCCTCTGGCGGAATCAGGCGGCGTCGCGCGTCGTCTTGCTACTCGCAGCTTCTGCCAGGCGCTCCAGCCAGGTATCGGCCAAAGCGGAAAACTTGCCCTTGATGAAAGCCGGGGCCACCAGTCGATACATCAAGGGGACCGGCACGTCCTTGATTTCGCCCTTGACGCGCATCGTGAGCTTGCTGCCTTCGTGACGCAGGCAGCCTTCGAGCTGAGCGTTGCCAACACCGGGGACCGGCGTCCAACGCATCTCGGCTTTTTTCTGATCAACCGCGAATTTGGCGCCAAAACTGGCGTCGTGAGCAATCTTGGCCACCGACGAACCGATGGTCTGGATATCAATGCGGTAAGACTGTCCGTCGATCTTGCTCAGCTTCTTGAGCTTGGGAAATTTCTTGAGCGTTGCGTCCAGATCACTGAGCACGCCCAGCAGTTGATCAGCCGATACCTCTGAAGCCAGTGCGCATTCAACGTCAATCTTGATATCCATGCTGATTCCTCTGCCAGTTGCGACGCAGAGTGTCACGCAAATTCTCGGCCTACCTTGGCCGGCGCGTCACCTCATGCGTCAGGCCAGCCAAGCGACGAACTTACTGACCGAGCGCCTTCAGAATCCGTTGGAAAATTTCGTCCAGATCACCGACACCCGGCACGGTCACAACCTTGCCCTGCTTGCTGTAGAAGTCGAGCAAGGGGCTCGTCTCTTCGTTGTAGACGTCAATACGGTGGCGAATGACTTCTTCCTTGTCGTCGGTGCGGCCTTCTTTCTGCGCACGATCCAGCAGGCGCTTGACGATCTCCTCGTCTGACACGTGAAGGTGAATCGCACGGTCAACAGGAGGAAGATTTAGACGACCCAGCATCTGGTCCAGGACTTCAGCCTGGGCCGTATTCCGCGGAAAGCCATCCAGAATGCAGCCCTTGCCGGCGTCCGGCTGAGCCAGACGCTCTTCAACGATGCCAATCACGATGGAGTCGGCAACCAGCCCGCCTTCGTCCATGATCTTCTTGGCCTGCAAGCCCAATGGCGTTCCAGCCTTGACCGCAGCCCGCAGCGCGTCGCCGGTAGAAATCTTTGGGATTCCAAAGTGCTTGACCAGCATTTCACCTTGGGTGCCCTTCCCAGATCCGGGCGCGCCCAGCATTACAAGTCTCATAGTTGGTTTTCCGAAAACCCTGACAGAAAGCCGGTTCGGGCCAATGGCCGCGCAGCCCGGACATAAAGCGCAGATTGTACCGTCTTGAGCATCAGAATCGACCCGAATTTCATTTTTTCCATCTCCCTGATTATTTTCAGGTGCGACTTGTGTGCCCGCAAAAGGCCTATCCGACCTGGCTTGCCCAACTTGCTTTCACGCAGTTTCCGCGAGCCGCCTCACCGCGCTATCGGTGGTTAAATGTATTCTGGAATCATCGAGTTGCCGTAAAAGTTCCGTGCCCGAAAGACGGTCCATGACCGGGCCCTTAACCTCTGAAAGGTGCAACGTGATGCCCTTTTCCCGCAAGGAGCGCTCGAAAGATTCCAGCATCTGCAAGCCACTGGCATCAATGTAGCCAACGCCAGAGAGAATGAGGATCAGCCCCTTCAAGTCCTTCTCGCCGGCAACAATATTGAGAAGGTCATTCTCCAGACGCGGCGCGTTGGCGAAATAGAAATTCTCGTCAACGCGCAGGATGAGCAATCCGGGCCAGGTCGTGACCTCGTGTCGATCGACGTTGCGAAAATGCTCCGTTCCCGGAATGCGCCCGACGATCGCGATGTGGGGCCTGCTGGTCCTGTACAGAAACGCGGCCGCCCCCAAAATGACTCCTGCCATGAGACCGCCTTCGATCCCCATCACCAGCACGCCGATGATCGTGGCGCCCTGGGCCAGACCGTCAGCCCGATCATAGGACCAGGTGTGCTTCAGCGCAGGCAGGTCAATCAACTGCATCACGGCAACGACGATGATGGCCGAGAGCACCGCCTTGGGCAGGTCGGCGAGCATGCCTGCAAAAAACATCGTCGCCAGCGCCACCCATACCGCTGTGACCACGGCCGCGGCCTGAGTCTTCGCACCGGCCTCGAAATTGACGATGGACCTGGAAAATCCACCGGCAACCGGCATGGCGCCCACGAGCGCTCCAAAGACGTTGCTACTGCCCAAGGCCATGAGTTCGCGATTCGGGTTGATACGTTCGTGTCTGCGAAATGCCAGCGCACGCGCAACTGAAATGCTTTCCACGTAGCCGATGACGGCGATCATGGCAGCGCCCGGCAACAACACCAGCCAACCTTCCTGCGTCAGAAACGCGAAACTGAGGTCTGGCAATCCATGCGGCACCACCCCGACAACGGCGACATTATGGCGCTCCGCCAGCCCAAGCCATGCGCACATCATGGTGGCAACCACAACCAGTAGAAGTGGCGCCGTCCTCGAAAGGGTGCGCGCCAGTGATTCTCTGACCCCCAGAAGCTGGAGCCCGGCAATCAAGGGGCTACGCGCCAGCAGAAGAAGGATCACCGAAATCGCGCCGATCGTCACCGTCACTGGGTTCACACTGTCCAAGCTTCCACCCACAGACAGCACCAGCTCCTGAAAATGACCGTCCCTCGGCACTGTGACGCCGAGCAAGGGGGCAACTTGCGTACCGAGGATGAAGATGGCCGCACCCGTCGTAAACCCCGACAACACCGGATGGCTGATGAAGTGCGTCAGCCACCCCATGCGCAGCAAGGACAGGCCCACAAGCAATACACCGGTCAAGGCAGACAGGATCAGCGCACCGCTAAGGTATTTATCCGAGTCAGCCCCCGCATAGGCTGTCAGCGTTGATGCCACCATGACAGCTGCAACAGCGACAGGCCCGACCGATAAAGTTCTGCTGCTACCGAGGAACGCGTAGATGACTGGCGGCAGCACACTGGCATACAAACCGATCTCCGGCGGCAAGCCCGCCAATACAGCATAAGCCAGAGCCTGCGGTATCAGCAGAATCGCCGTAATGCTTCCGGCGAGCACGTCTTGCGGCAAATTGCTGCCACGTTGCTGCAGCACATCCAAAAGCAGCGGAAAAACGCGCTGCAACAGTTCGCGCATCAGGACTGGCCGCAGGCCAGATTTGCAGGCACCGCAATGTCCATGAGTTTCGGATCCGGCAGATTGAGATTGTTCATGATCTCCACATACTCCGCCTCCGTCTTTCCGGCCAGGCGCGGATTGGCGCGCATCTCCTCACCGATACTGGATGACGTCCAACCCTTGTAGTCGTGGCAGGGATAGACCGTGGTCTCAGGCGGAAGCGCAAACAATTTGTTGACGATCGAGTCCCACGATTTATGCGGATCGCCACCCTGAAAATCAGTCCGCCCGGAACCTCTGATCAGGAGAACATCTCCGGTAAACACCGCGCTGGGCTTATCTGGGTTGAGAACGAAGCTGAATGATTCATTGGTGTGTCCCGGCGTGTAGAGCGCTCGCAACTTCACGCCATCGATGGAAACGGTTTCGCCCTCACGAATCGAACTGGAAACACAGGCCGCCTTGGTAAATTCACCCATGACTGTCACACAATCAGTGCGATCACGAAGATCGCCCAAACCCGTAATGTGATCTGCATGCGTGTGCGTATCAATTGCGCGCACCAGTTTGAGATCCAGATCATTGATCAGGCTCAGATACTGATCCACCAACTCCTTCACGGGGTCGATGATCACGGCTTCGCGGCCCCACCCAGAGGCGAGCAGATAGGTATAGGTACTGGATTTGGAATCAAATAGCTGTCTGAAAATCATAGTTGGCTAATACCCCCGGAGGTACTCATTGGTGACTTGAAGGCTCGCACCAGCGCTCAGGCCGGAATTGAATTCTCAGCGCCACCTCTTCCGGGTGACGAATTCATTCGATCACGCAGCCACATACCGGCAACCATGGCGACGACGAAGCCGAGAATCTCGGGCGAGGCCGATGCCAGATTGGCAATCGCCGGTCCTGGACACAGGCCTGCAATTCCCCAGCCAATACCGAAGAACACAGCTCCCAGAATCAGCTGCGGGTCGAGATCCTGCTTTGTGGGGAGAAAATACTGGCTAGCAAATACCGGCCTGGAACGACCACTGAGCAGCTGAAAAGTAGGCAGGCTAATGCAGATCGCCGCTCCCATCACAAACGCCAGAGATGGATCCCATTGACCCGCGAGGTCGAGGAATCCGATCACCTTGCCCGGGTCGGTCATGCCGGATATCGCGAGGCCGGCTCCGAAGAGCGTTCCAGCTATCAGCGCTACCAAAGCGTTCGCTCTCATGACGCACCTCCCACAAGGTGTCTAAGCACGTACACCGTGGCGAATCCAGCGGCCATGAAGGTGCAAGTGGCCACGATAGACCTTTGTGACAGTCGCCCGATCCCGCAAACACCGTGACCTGAGGTACAGCCACCACCCAGCCTCGTGCCGAAACCGACAATCAGACCACCGATAATCATGCCGGCCCAGCCGGTCTCAAGCGCCACTTGCCCGAGATCACCGCGCACCAGGCCCACGATCAGAGCCCCGATCACCAAGCCGCCAAGAAACAAACTACGCCACGGCGTTTGTCTGTCTGCAGGCCCAAATACAAGACTGCCAAGCACGCCGCTCACCCCCGCAATACGCCCATTGAACGCAAACAGGCAAGCGGCCGCTGTGCCGATCATGGCCCCGCCAATTGCAGCATTTATCCATGAAGGAATATCAACCACGACATTCATTGAGAGTGCTCCTGACGTTTAAAGATTTGTGAAAGCGCAATTACGACTGGTCACGCTCCTGCGAAATGACTGACAATTCTTTTCGTCAGCATTCTGCGTGCTCGTTCCAGCAACACTGAAAGGATACACCATGGGGTATACAAGCAAAAAGACTACGGCGACTGCAAAACGCGCCAAATCGAAGTCCGCTGAACCGCAGCGGGCCATGCGCCCACACGAGAAAGACGTCAAGAATCGGCTGCGCAGGGTCGAAGGCCAGATCCGGGGCGTGCTTGCGATGATGGACCAGGAGCTCCCCTGCCATGAGATCGCACAGCAGCTGTCTGCTGCCCGAAAGGCGCTTGATCGGGCCTTCTTTGAAATGATGGCCTGCAGCCTTGAGATGGACGTGGATGCGAGCGCGAGCAAGCAGGCGCTTCGCGACAACATTGCCGAGAAAACCAGATTGCTCGCGAAGTATTCCTGAATCTGGCGGGTTGCTCGTAGCGACTCGGCCCGGAGACGGGCACGCCTCCAGCCCAGTCCGCGACCCCAGCACATAAGCAACATACCGAAACGGCCAGTCTTTCACCGTTTTGCGGGCTCAGCAGGCAGCGATCAAGACTGCAGCGGCTGACAGCCAGATTTCCGCAACCCAACATCCCTCGGAAACGGCGAGAACCGGGCTGAACGACCCGTTTCTGCGGCCTGAATCAGGTTGAATCACGCCTTGACCGACCGCTTGTCGGTCAAAAGCCTGCGCATTTCGATTCGACTGTTAAGGCAGGATCAACTGGCTGCAGCATGGCCATTCATTTCAAGGGATTCAGGGGCGGGAAAAGGATGGTTTTACTGGAACGACCAATGTCGAGTCGGCGTCTCCTGCGGGGGCAGGCGTCGGGTCAGGCAGGTCGGCATGCGCTGACAGCGCGCACGCGCCCTGCTGATTCACTCCGGTCCCCGTGTCGTGTTTCGCTCCGATAGATCAGGCTCCTCCGGGGTGAGGATGACCCTCACCGCAATTGCCTGCCTCCTGCTGGTTGCTGCAAGCAGCTGGCTGGGCGACCTGCTCAGCAGCGGCGAAGGACGCATCGCCACCATTTGGCTCGCCAACGGATTCCTGGTCGGGGTCTTGTTGTCCTTTCCACGAAACTACTGGGGCATCCTGCTCGCTGCAGGGTTTCTGGGGAACAGTGCGGCCAGCATCCTCATTGGACGCGCCTATCCGGAAGCGCTCGCCGTCTCGCTTTTCAACAGTTTCGAAATTTTGCTGGTCTGCTTCAGCATTCGCCACTTCTGCGGGCAGCGCGTTGATCTTTCTCAGTGGCGCTCGAGCAAAATCTTCCTCATTTTTGGCGTTTTCCTCGGGCCCTTGGCCGGCGGCCTGGCGGCATCGGGATACTTGCAAGGCATTCAGAGCGCACCGTTTGAGTCGGTTCTCGGCACCTGGTTCTCTGCCCACGCCCTGGGCACCGGCATCGTCACGCCGCTGATCCTGGTATGGATACAGGAGGGCCTACCCCCAAAACGCGATGCGGTCCGGGCCGACTGGTGGCCCCCTCTGTTCCTGATCGTGACCACGGTCAGCGTCTTTTCCCTGAACATCCCCTCGATCTCATTTCTTGTGCTGTTGCCCCTGATGATCGTGGTATTTCGCCATGGCCACTTCGGCGCCGCCTGCGGTATCGGACTGGTCACAGCGGTTGCGGTCCCCCTGACCTCACTCGGACACGGTCCTTTTGCCCTGATCAATCTCTCGGGCGAACGCGAACAGGTGGTCTTGCTGCAATGCTTTATTGCTGCTTCTAGTGTCTTGTCACTGGGCGCCGCAATCGTTCTCAAACAACGCAGCGCCTTGCTGGAAAAGTTAGTCCAGACAGAGAAATCACTGCGCACCATTACCGACAACGTGCCTGCCCTGATTGCGCACGTCGATGCCCGTGAGCGCTTCCTGTTTATCAACAATACGCCGCAAAACAGTTATGGGCTCGATCCCGGCATTCACACTGGCCTCACAGTAGCCGAGTGCATTGGCGACGCAGAATATCGGAGCATCAAACCTCAGGTCGACAAAGTGCTGTCGGGAGAGCGGGTCGACTTTGAGCATGTCATTCCTACGGAATTCGGCGGCCTCCACCACCGGGTTTCATACATTCCCGAGTTTTCACCCGATGGCACCGTCCGCGGCTTCTACGCAACCACAGTGGACATCAGCAGCATTCGCTACGCTGAGTCGCAAGTAGAAAAGAGCGAACGATGGCTGCGCAACGTCACGGATAATGTGCCAGGGCTGATCGCTTATGTCGGCCGTAATGAGCGCATTGCGTTCGCCAATCGCCGGTTCAAGGAAATCCTGGGTTCAGAGCCCGAGGACCTGATCGGAAAATCACTGGTGGAGTATGTGGGTAATGAACTCTATCAACGCATAAGCCCACACCTGCAGGCTGTCATGCGCGGCGAGCACGTCCAGTTTGAACAGATGCTCGAATATCAGGGCCAGAAGGAGCATTTCCTTTTTGAGTGGGTACCAGATGCGGACCCGGACGGCCGTGTTGCCGGCTTCTTCTCGGCCGCAACCAATATCACCAACCGCAAGACATCAGAGCTCCGGCAAGCTGCGAGCGAAGCACGCATTCGCACCATGACTGACGGCTTGCCCGGCCTGATCGCCTATCTGGATCGCAATGGCATCATTCGTTTCTGCAATGCAGCCTACGAAAAATGGTTTGGCATCACGCCCGATCAGATGATCGGCAAGAGCATGGACGAGGCCCTGTCCGACATCCTGATGCAACCTCAGGCCAGCTTCATCACTCAGGCGCTGGAGGATCAGCGCGTCGAAACCGAGTTTGAAGCTGAGGCCAAGGGCCGCTGCCGCAGTCTGCAGGCAACCTACCTTCCCCATCGCGATGAATCAGGCCGCGTTCTGGGCGTGTACACCTTGGCTAGCGACATCACGCCGCTGAAGCGTATGCAGGGTGAGCTGCAACAAATGGCCAGCTACGACACCCTGACGGGCCTGGCCAATCGCGGCCAATTCAACGTTCGTCTTGCAGCAGCGCTTCAGCACGCTGCCGATGCATCTGAGCCTCTGGCCCTCATGTTCATTGATGTGGATCGCTTCAAACAGGTCAATGACACCTACGGCCACGCCACGGGCGATGCCGTCCTGCAGGAAGTCGCAGGTCGCCTCAAAGGCTGCATTGGCAAGAACGATATGGTGGCTCGTCTGTCCGGGGATGAATTCGTTATTCTCATCGAGAACCCCAAAGACGCGATGAGTGCGCAGTATGTTGCGCGGGAAATTCTGTCGTCGATGTGTGCGCCGGTCATTTTTGGCGATGTAGAGGTAACAACGGGTCTGAGCATCGGCGTTGCTTACAATACGCCCGGCGCAACCGACGCCGGCCTTCTGCTCGCCAACGCAGACAAAGCCCTGTATCAGGCAAAAGGGGCAGGACGCGGGACATACTCGGTCTTCAGCGAAGAAGCCTCGCCCGCACCGGAGAACTCCTCTCAGCGACTGAGCTGAAGGTTTGAAAACCGGCTGAAGCTACCACCCGGCTTGCAAGTTTCCGCGTTATTGGCTTTCATCCCCGCATCAACTTTCATCAGCGGTGGATATTCATGGCGCTCTCAGACATCACCCTTCCACAAGGCGGCATGCCCGCATCAGACCTGCTCACCGCGGGACAGCCCTCCGCCGCGCAGATTGAAGCGCTGGCCGCTGCCGGCCTGAAGAACATCATCAACCTGCGCCCCTCCACCGAGGATGCGGGCTTTGACGAAGCAGCAATGGCAACCGGACTGGGCATGAACTACACCGTCGTTGCGGTGGCCGGACCCGACGATATCAATCTTGAAAACGCGAAGAAGCTCGACACTGCCCTGGCGGCCGCGGCCGGGACGCCAACGCTGGTGCACTGTGCAAGCAGCAATCGCGTCGGTGCGCTTCTGGCGCTGCGCGCCGCCTGGTTACAAAACCAAACTTCAGAGCAAGCCATGGCCTTGGGCCGCGCGGGCGGCCTGACAAAGATGGAGCCACTGGTTCAGAAGCTGCTGGAAAATGGGCCTGGCTAAGCTGCCAGGCTTATTTGCGACCGGGACTCAGGTCGCGCCCAACAGGGCAGCGGATTTAACTTGAGCCCAGACTTCGCAGCCGGGCACCAACTGCAAGCGTCGGCAGGATCGCCGCGTAATCTGCGAAAGCAAGACGGTCCCGCCTGCATCGAGCTTGATCAGCATCTGGCTTGCGTCTTGCTCACTGGCATGGATTTCAGTCACTCGCGCCTTCAAAGCGTTCAGGATGCTGCTTGCCTCTGGAGCTTTGCGTGCCAGACTGACGTCGCGCGCCCGAATCCGGCATCGCAGAGAGACTCCCGTCGCCTCGTCGCGACGTCTTACCCAGAGCTCGCCACCTGCGAAGCACAGTTGACTTAGGTGATCAGCATCGTCGTGCGCGGCGAGTACGGCATCGAATACAACAGCGGGGTCATCGTTGAAACTGGACGCCAGATCCGTGCGCGCGCACATCTCTTCAAGATGGCCTTGTGCCTTGATGTTGCCGTTCTCAATCAGCACCAGCGAATCTGCAATACGCGCTACTTCTTCCATAGCGTGACTCACATAGATCATCGGCATGGAAAGCTGATCGCGCAAAGACTCAAGGTAGGGCAAGACCTCTGCCTTGCGCGCTGCATCCAGCGCAGACAGTGGCTCGTCCAGCAATAGCACACGCGGCTGCGTCAGCAATGCCCGTGCGATGGCAACGCGCTGGATTTCTCCGCCTGACAAGGCTTCGGTACTCCGCTGTAGGAGATGCTGGATGCCCAGCAGAGCGGTGATTGCGGCCAAGCCAGGAGATGGTGGCCGGCCGCTTCGGTGCCAGCCGTATTCAATGTTGGCGCGCACATCCAGGTGTGGAAACAGACTTGGCCCTTGCGGAACGTACCCCACGGAACGGCGATGTGCAGGAACAAAAATATTCTGCTCAGCATCCTGCCAGACTTCTTCAGCGACACTGAGGTAGCCACCCGGCACGCGGTCCAGGCCGGCAATGATGCGCAGCAAGCTGGTCTTTCCAGCCCCCGAAGGTCCGTAAAGAACACTCACACCAGACCCTGGCAGCACCAGGTCCATGTCCAGACAGAAATCACCGCGCTGGCTGCGACAACGCAGGTGCAGATCCGCACTCATCGAAAAGGCCGCGCCTTTGGGTTGAGGCTATACAGCAACACCAGCACCAAGAATGAGAAAACCAGTAGCGATCCCGCGAGCCAGTGCGCGGAGGCATAATCAAAAGCCTCTACGTGATCGTAAATCTGCACGGATACAACGCGCGTTTGGCCGGGGATGCTGCCGCCGATCATCAGCACCACGCCAAACTCGCCAATGGTATGCACGAAACCCAACAGTGCGGCCGTCAGGAACGCGGGTCGCGTCATGGGCAGCGCGACGCTGAAGAAGCGGTCAACAGGGCCCGCTCGAAGACTCGCTGCCATCTCCAGCGGCGCACTGCCCAGACTCTCGAAAGCATTAAGCAGAGGCAGAATAACGAAGGGCATCGAGTACAGCATGGATGCAATGACCAGCCCCCAGAAGGTGAAAGGCAGCGTGCCGAGTCCGAGACTCTGCGTGAGATGCCCAATCGGCCCTTCCGGCCCCGCAGCGACCAGGAGATAAAAACCGATGACCGTCGGCGGCAGCACCATGGGCAAGGCAATGATGGCGGCACTGGTGCGCCGAACCCAGCCCCCGCCCTGCGCCAGCATCCAGGCCAGAGGCGTACCAATAATCAACAGCAAGACCGTCACGGTGCTGGCCAGCTTCAGGCTCAGGATCAATGCCAGCAGGTCCGCTTCGGAAAACATCGACTGATCAGTTGGAAACCGGAACGGAAAAGCCGGATTTCTCCAGCAAGGTCTGCGCCGCCGGCGTTTGCAGGAAGCGCGCAAACTGGCCTGCAACTGAGGGCTGCGAGGACGCCTTCATCACGACCCAGACCTGTTCCAGCGACTGATGCATGGATTCCGGAACCAGGGCATGCCCTCCCTCACCAGCCAACTCCGGGTGCACTGCCAAGGACAGCGCAGTGATTCCCACTTGTGCATTTCCACTGCGCACGAATTGAGTGGCCTGCGCGATGTTTTCGCCGAAGACCAGACGATCTTCGAGTTCGCTCCAGACGCCGCTTTGCTTCATGGCTTGCCTTGCGGCCTGCCCATAGGGCGCATGTCGCGGATTGGCAATCGCGATTCTGCTAAATCGTGGCGCGCGCAAATCTGCCAATTGCAGTTTCGATACATCTTCGTGCCTGCTCCACAGCACAAGGCGACCACGCGCAAAAACCCGAGGCGCGGAAATGCAGAGTCCCTGTTTCCATAAATCGTCAGCACGCAGTTTGTCGGCTGACAGGAAAAGATCGAAAGGTGCTCCCTGCCGGAGCTGTGTCGCCAGCTTGCCAGACGCGCCGTAGGTCATCTGGAGTGCTACCTCCGGGCGCTCTTTGCCATAAAGGCGAACAAGCTCATCGAGCACAAACTTGAGATTGGAAGCAGCCGCGACTCGCAACGGCACTTCTGCTGCCGAAGCCGGCGTGCTGAACAACAAGCATATCGAGAACAGCAAGCACCACAAGCGCGCGTGGATGGACATGCCGCGTCCAGGCCAGGCTCAGGCTGCGACTGCCTGCCCGCGTGTCACCCACAGCAAGGCCTTGGGCCCGCCTCGCAGATAGCTTGATTTGACTTCGTTGATCTTGAACCCACCTTCGGCCAGCATTTGCTTCACGTCTCGATTCATGTGACATCCGCCAGCAATAGGCTTCCAGTACGGAGTCAGCCGGTCCTGCCAGCGTTGAACGGATTGATCCGGGGAACGGCCGTGTTCGCAGAACAGCATCTTGCCGCCGGGTTTTAAAACACGTCGCATCTCCCCCAATGCTTTGATCGGATCGGGAATCGTGCACAGGGTAAACGTGCAAACCACGGTGTCGAAACTGGCCGTATCAGCCGGGATTTCCTCAGCAGACAAGGTTAGCAGTTCAACATCCAGACCCGCCTCGCGTGCGCGCTTCTGCGCCGTCGCATTCATCTGCTCGGCGGGGTCAAGGCCGCACAGCGCTTCGAGCTTCGCCGAATCATAGTAGGGAAGATTGCGGCCGGTTCCGATGCCAATCTCCAGTACCTTGCCGGTGGCATGTGGAATCAGTTCAGCGCGCTGCTCTTGAACCGGCTTCATGCCGCAACAGCAGTCAATCAGCAGCGGCATCACGAATCGATCGTACAAGTTCATCTTGGCGCGGTCCCTGTAAAAGTTTCGACAATTCTAGAGCTTTTGCAGCAACCATTACCCGCCCGCCCTATTCACGGCGCTTGGGTTCAGGCGGTAGCACCCCCACATGAACTGCCGGCACCGGCAGTGCAGCCCAGACAATGGTCCCCGAAGCGAATTTTTCGCCTGAGCACGCGATCGATGTCGAAATCGAAAATGTTAAGGGCACGCCCCCCTTCATCCTGCGCGTCCATTTCCAGCATCTGGTTGAAGTCGCAGTCAAAGATTCGGCCATCGTGACTGACCGAAATCATCGATCGGCACATGACACCAGAGGCCGCCTGCGGATTGAAAGCGCCCAGCAGCTTTTCCATGTAGTCCTCGTATTGCTCGGACTTCATCAGGTGCAGCGCAAAGCGGTGTATTGGCATGTTCGTGATGGTGAATAGCTCGTTGAAGCGAACGCCGAATTTTTCCAATAGCTCACGCTTGTAGTCCCGCTCGAGACTTTCCTGAGACGCCGGCAGATAAGGTCCAACCGGGTTGTACACCAGGTTCAGAATCAGGCCACCGTCGGCATCGCCGTAGCCGGCTTCATTAAGCCGCTCCAGGCCTTTCATGCTCTTCCCGAACACGCCCTTGCCTCGCTGGCTGTCGGTAAAGAACTCCTGGTAGTAGGGCAAGGAGCAAATCACTTCGCATTGATTGCTGGCGAAGAACTCCGGCAGATGAGCCTTGGACTCCCCGGTGACCGGGTGACCATCAAACTGAACCGTCAGATTGTGGCGGACCATGACCTTGCGCCCGAGCGCGCGGGCGCGGATGACAAGATTCTCAAACTGCGGATGCAGTTCCGGCGCGCCGCCGGTGAGATCGAGCGTTCTGATCTGCGGATGATGTTCGAGTATTTCCAGGCATCGCTCTATGCCCTGGTCGGACAGCGCCTCGGTTCGCGCCGGACTGGCGTCAACGTGGCAGTGCCGGCACGCCTGATTGCAGACCTTGGTCAGATTGATCTGAAGAGTGTCGATGCCACTGACTGAAAGATCCAGATCGCGCAACTGAAGTTGCGCTTCAAAATCGAAGCGCGCGGACGGTTTGATGGAAACATTGGGCGAGTTCACGTCAGCAGCAAGCTCCGGATGAGGCGTCGGTGGCGGCCACTCCGGATGGGCTCGGGCCGCAGTCAAACAAGCCAAAATGAGCGCCGCGCGCGCTCACCTTGAAATGCTTCGCGTAGCGGGTCCCGACGATCATGTCGGCAGTGTTTCCGCAGACCAGCATCGGCTTCCCGGTCTCGAACCGATGATGATCATCGAGCAGAAAGAAGTGCGGATTGTTCTGTTCGCTCCCGAGATAGGTGGCCACTTGCCCATAATCTTCACAGCGATCCTCCAACGCAAGCTTGAACGCGCGGACCGTGCTGGAAGTGAAGCGAATATGCCCAGCCTTTCTTTCGATCTCGAAATTGTTGATGCCTAAGGGGCCACTGACCAGGACACGCGAGTCCGCACAACCAGCATGATTCAGCATTCGGCGAAAGTCCTCCGTATAGAGCGCCCCGCCGAGACATTCGCCCAGCAACACTGGATCTTCGGCGAGAGACTGAGGTATGCGCCGGTCTGAAAAAACGTCCGAGAAATAAAGCTCTCCCCCAGGTTTCAGCACGCGGAATATTTCACTGAACACCCGTTGCTTGTCGGGAGAGAGATTCAGAACGCAGTTGGAGACCACCAGATCGATACTGCTGTCCGCAATACCCGCAGTGGCAAGATCTTCAATATATCTGGTACGAAATTCGACATTGGCGTAGCCCAGTTTTTCTGCGTGCCAGTCCAGGTGCTTACGGGCTATGGCCAACTGCTCGTCGGTCATATCCACCCCAATGACACGCCCCGTAGGACCGACCATCTTGGCCAGGACATAGCAATCCCGCCCCGATCCACTACCCAGATCAAGAACCGTTGCGCCCTTCAGCGCCGGAGGAATGGGCGAGCCACAACCGTAGAAACGCGCCAGTACTTCTGGGTGAACATCCTTGAGCGCCTCGCGCACGTGCAAGGGCAGCGCCTCGTTTAGGCAGCAAGCGGATGTTTTCAGATCAGCCGAGGACTTGAGGACTTTGCCGTAGTAGTCCTTGACTGAATCCAGTACCGCATTGTCATCTCGCATGTCGTCCATTGTGCTTCTCCTATCCCAAACTTCCGAGGCTCAAGCCTGATGCATTGGCAAAATCCAGCCGCCAATCAGGAAATCACCATACTTGCCCAGGACCTTCAGGCCAGCCCATTCGTTTATTGATGAGGCGGACGCTCGGCAATCAGGTGCGCAATATGCGCTTCGATGATCTTGGCATTGCGATCACCTTCATGTGTCTCTCCTACCGTCAGGCTGCGCAGCTTTCCCTGCTTGTCCACGGTGTAAAAGGCTGGCCAGTACGCGTTATCAAGCGCTTTCCAGTATGAGTAATCGTTGTCCACCATGACCGGGTGGGTGATCTTGAATTCCTTGAGTTTCTTCCTGACGTTGTCCAGAACGTATTCCTGAGGTAGCTCTGGTGTATGTACGCCGATGATCTGGAAGTCGGATGCTGGAAATTTTTCTTCGAGCGAATGTAGCCATGGAATCGAGCGGTAGCAGTTCCAGCAGTCAAAGGTCCAGACGTCAATCAACACGACCTTGCCACGCAAATCCTTCCACTCCAGGGGCGTCGAATTCAGCCAGTCTTGCGCATGTGGATGCGTGAAGGCTGGCGCCGGTGGCGCTGCCTGTGCGCTCATCATTTCGGCCTGAACCGGCATGACGCGACTCATGAGCAGCGACACTGCCAGCACAGCTGCACCGCCAAAAAGCAGGCTAGAAGCGGTTTTTGACATGGGCGGCTCCGTTGATTCATCAGAGCGCCATGATCACGCGTATCAGCCGCCGTGTACGTTCCAGGCGTCCGCGCTTAGGGTCTGATCGTTCATCGTTGACCGCGAGCGCGATACTGCGCGCTACAGAACCATCTGATCGAGCTTGTTCTGCATCTGCACGGAATGCACCAGAGTGATGCCAGCCTGCATGGCGGCGGCAACATGCACTGCCTCCATCATCTGCTCGGGGTTGGAGCCCGTTTCCAGACAGGCTGTGGTGTAGGCATCAATGCAGTACGGGCACTTCTGGGCGTGCGAGATGGCTAGCGCAATCAATGATTTCTCGCGTCGCGTCAAAGCCCCGTCCTGACCGGTGATCTGGTTGTAATAGGTGAAAAAGCTGTCTGCCTGCGCCTTTCCGTGGCGCCCAATCTGGCCAAATTTCTTGAGGTCTTCCGACCGATAGTATTCGCTCATTGCAGCGCTCCAGTTTGCATGGGGGTCATTCGGCCGAGTCTGTTTGCGATAGTCGCGGGGCGCAAGCGCCCCTCCCGGCGTGGCCCTGGACCGGATTGGCCTGATAAGGTGCGCAGCCACATTCTGACCGGGTTCAGCACTTGCTTCTCAGACGCATCCTGACGGGTTCTGCCATTGCACTATCCCTGGCCGCACTAGGCGGATTCCTGTTCCTTCGGTCTATCGGCCTGTTCTCCAGTGATCCGGTGTTCCAGACCCAAAACGGGGCCATCGATGGCTACGATACGGTCGCTTATTTCACCCAGTCTGAGGCGGTGCGTGGTGCGCCGGACATCACGCATGATTTTGGCGGCGCAACCTGGCATTTTTCCAGCGACGAGCATCGCAAGCTGTTCGCAGCGTCTCCTGAACAGTACCTGCCCCGCTACGGCGGATACTGTGCGTATGCCATCAGTCAGAACTACACCGCGCACAGCGACCCTGAAAGCTGGAATATAGAAGACGGGAAGCTCTATCTGAACTTTGACCCCAAAGTTGCAGACCAATGGAAGGCTGAGAGGTCCAAGTTGATCCCTGCCGCCAACCAGAACTGGCCGGATGTACTCGGGACGCCCTGAGCCAAATCCGCACCGCACACCCAGCGCATGAAGTCAGTGGCCGATCATTCCGTTTCGCCCGAAATAGAAGCCTTGGCCGGCAAGCTGGATCGCCCCTATAAGCCCGGGCGCGCGCCTTGGCTGATGGGCTTGATTCTGACACTGCTCATTCACGGCGCCATTGTCGTTTGGATTGTGCTTCAACCGCCGGCACTGGACCACGACAAACCGCCAGCGCTCGGCCCGCTTTCGCCCGATGCGACATTGATGTACTTGGATGGCACGCAAGGTGACGCTTCTTCAATCAGCTTTCCAAAGGCAGACACTACAACTGGAGCAGCCAAAGAATGAACGCACTGCGAGACATCAAGATTGGCGACAAAGGCACTGAGTCGCTGGTGGTAACGCGCGAACTCACGGTGCAGCATTTCATCTCATCGATGCCCGCCGTCTACGGCACGCCGATGATGATTTTTCTGATGGAAGTTGCCTGCGGCAATGCCATTACGCCAGCCTTGCCAGAGGGATGGGTTTCAGTAGGCACAAAGGTGGACATCAAGCATCTTGCCGCGACCCCCATCGGCCGGACAGTAGTAGCGACCGGAATCGTCACGGCGATCAACGATCGGGAGGTGATGTTCTCTGTCAGCGCGCACGACGGCGTGCGCTTGATTGGCGAGGGCACTCACGCTCGCGGGGTAGTGAACCGAGAGAAATTCGAATCGCGTCTGGAGAAAGACCAGACCGCGACCTAGATCAGGACATGCCCAGTTTCAGCACATCTGATTGATGGCCTTGAGCACATCCGAGCGAGAAATCTGCCCCAAGAGCGTCTTGCCTTCCATGACTGGATAGCGCCGGAAAGGCTTGCTCAAAAACAGCTGGGCAATCTGCGTGAGGCTGTCCTCAGGCGACACTGAAACAACTTCAGTCTTCATGAACTGATTGACCGGGCCAGCGACGCAGGTGTCTTCCGCTGCAATCAGGCCAACCTGCATGCAATCCATTTCCGAGAGCATTCCCACCAGCTCGCCCTCGGCATTCACGACCGGCGCGCCGGAAATGTGATGCTTGACCAACTGATTGATGGCCGCCATCACTTCCATTTGAGGGCTGAGTTTGACCAACTGATCGACAGTGGTCATGTGATCACGTACCCGCGCGGAATCCAGCTTTGCCATCTTCGAATCTCCCCAAGAATTCGGATAGGCCCCAACCATAGCGCCACCGGCGGCGGCTGCCAATGGAAAGCTCAATACTTCTGCAGCAGCTGGTCGATATCCGCCTTGATTGCTGCCATTGAATTGCGGTTGTTGTGTCGCCGATCGCTGGTACTGCCGTTGACCAACACCGCAAACGCCATCCAGCCGCCGTCCTTCTTGCGCAGGTACCCGGCGATGCAGCGAACCGGATCGGGCTGAGTCAGGGTCCCGGACTTGAGCGCCACCCGATCCTGCCAGGCCTCTCCGCCCCCGCGCAGGAACGCCGATGGCGCCTGCCGCGGCACAACCATGGCGCCGTAGAAGGCCGGGAAGGTTTCCGTCTTCTGATATTCGAGCTGCAGCAAGGACACAATATCCTGAGCCGACACCCGGTTCTCGGGCGTCAATCCGCTACCACTCAGCAAATTGGGCGGATTCGCTGTGGTGCCGGTGAGTTCGGTCAGATGCTGTGTCAGCACGGCACTGGCTTGCGCCAGACTTTGTGGCGCAGCCTTGGTTCGCGCCCTGGCCACATTGAGCGTCAACAGGTCAGCCAGATAATTATTGGAGTAGCGAATCATGCGGCCGATCTGCTCGCCCAGCGGCAGGCCGCTGACGCGCGCGATCACCGTTCCAGGTGCGATACCAGGGGTGTACTGAACCCTTGCCACGCCCGCCACGCTGATGCCCAGATCCTGCAACATCTGGCGCAGCAGCAGAGCGGTTCCCAAAGCCGGATCCGACATGGATCGATGCACACGGGCCAACTTGTCGGCGGCAACCGAGCCACTGATGTCGAGGTGATCCCTGCCGCTTTCTGTTCTGCGAATGACTTTGAATGTGGAGCGGCTACCCTGCTTGCCGGTCGTGATCTGGCCGCGCACTTGAATAGGCAGCATCGTTCCGGCACAAGACCTGACCTGAGCCGCTGCGCCAACATTGCCCGGCTGAATTTCGATACACCAGGTACCCAGATCCACGCCCAGAGCCGACATGGGAGCGTCGTAGGCATTCTTGCTTTCTACAGTTGCCTCGCATCGGTCCTTGTCGCCACAAGGCAAAGGCCCGAAAGCAGGCAAGGCGACCACGCTGCCACCAATGGACCTGACGCCCGCTGCCCGCAAACGGCCTGCAAGATGCCAAAGGTCCAGATGATCAAAGCTGGCATCGCCGTCACTGGTAATCAACAGGTCACCGGCAAGACGCCCATCGCGAATCTCGCCTGACGCCAGCAAGCGTGTTTCGAACACCTTGTCTACGGACCACGTCGCCAGAGCAGCAGAACTGACGACCAGTTTGGAGACTGAAGCGGGGGAAAGGCGTTTTCCGGCGTTCAAGGATTGAATGGTGCGTCCGCTGTTCAAATCGAGAACCATTGCACTGACTCGGACGCCAATCGCCTCCTGCTCCTTCAAAGCTTCCAACGCCCCGGTTTCCGCATTTCCGCTGGATGGCCACACCGCCGCCAAGGCCAGACAGACCAAGCAAAAATTGTGAAGCCACAAGCTGACACGGTGCTGAGCAGGTTTCATACGTTCGTTAGTAATCTCTGGAGCAAACATTGAGCTAGAAAGCAAAAAAGCCCGGCACATGGCCGGGCTTTCTTTGTAAGCATTCTGCTAGGGGGCTGGCAGAGCCGGCGCTGTCGTGATGACAGTAAATGGAAGGATGGAAACCACACCACTTGGCGAGGTTACCCGCAGTTCCAGAATGCCTGACTCATCTGGGTCACCAGGGTCGAGTTCGGCGGCTGCAAACGCAACGCCATAGGTGTTGCCCCCGGCAGTGTCATCCGTGGTGCAAGGAACGGCGAATGTATTGCTGCCCTCAGTGGCGCCGGCATCACCACCACCGGTGAAGGTGATGGAGGTGGTGGCGGGCATCGGCTGATCATTGATGTCACGAATGACAGCAGACATCAGGAACAGTCCCTGACTGGGAACAACGATCGTCCTGGTACCTGGATTAAAGCTGGTCGCGCCGCTCACGGAAATATCATTAGCCACATCGAACGCCGGGCTGGACCCAGACATGATGATGGTCAGGCTATCCCGAACGTGCAAAGTCTGGGGATCAGGGCACTGCACGTTGTCGGGGTTGCCGTTGTCGCACAGCAAACCGTTGTACTGCCCATCCGCAAGATCAAAAGCGCCCTGTGTATTGGGAGCGCTATTGAAGTCAAAAAACACTTCGTTATGGCTCGCATCATCTCGTACGCCGTCTTCATCAAGATCCAGAAATGCTTCTGGCAGATCGCCGAAGCCTTCCGATCCATCGAACAATCCATCACCGTCCGCATCTGAGAAACTTTCTTCACCAACGGAGAACGCCAGCACGGTGCTACGGCCGGCGCGGGAGGCGCCCCTTAGGCCACCAATAGCGCAATTGGCATCGGTGTTCTCAGCCCCGCCGACTACGCAGTTGTTGTAAGCCAAAGGCCTTGGGTTCTGACTCGTCCACGCAACCGAGCAAACACCGCCCGTGGTGCTGCAACTTCCAACCACACTTCCGCCTTCAGTCGTCAGATTGACTGCGGTCCCGTCAGGGACCGGATTGTTATATCTGTCCGCACCACGCAGCGTGATTTGTGTGGAGACACCGTCACGGTTCAATCCTTCAAGATTGAAGCATTCTGCCGACAGCGAATAGCTATCCTGATCCGGCACGCCCGTCGTGATACTCAGCAGTTCGGACTGACTGGTCGCCGTCACGCCGTTCTGGACTGCGGTTGCTGTGACTCTCACTGCTGTGGAAACGGTACCGGCACGGACAACCGTCTGCGCGATGCCCTGAGCATTGGTCACGCCGGAAGCCGGCTCCAGAGTAATGCCGCCAACCTCCGTATTCAGTGAGAACGTCACGGTCTGCCCTGGAATTGCGCCCCCAACCGAGTTGCGCACAAGGAACTGAACCGTGGAGGTCACCTGCCCGCCGCTACCACGCAGACCAATATTGGTCGGTGAGGCGGAAACAAATTCGATGCTGCCCAACGAGGACGGCAACACGTTAATGGTGCCCTGTGCGGTCTGATTGGTTCCGCCAATGACAGCGCGAGCGGTGATCTGATCGTCGCCGCTGCAGCCAGAGGCTACATAAGTTGTCGTCGCTGCGCCGTTGGCAGCAATTGCCGGATTCGGATCTACAGTCGCAATACCGGAGGTAATGCAGGGCGATGTGAAAGTCACGCTGACCGGATCAGTGACGACGGCATTTCCGTTAGCAATATCGACAACATCGACCCGCAATGCGGAACTGCCACCCGCTGATACCGGGCTTACTGCGATTCCGATCTGCCCGGCGAGAAAATTTCCGCTTCCATCAATCGTGCCGAGCCTGGGCTGAGGATTCGCATTATTCGCAGGCGCGACAACTGTCACTACAACGGTGGCCTGCAGCCCACCAGCCGACACCAAGACAGTGATATCACGCAGCGTCGTGTTGCTGGCAGTTGTCAGTACTGCTGTCGCCCTGCCATTGCCATCAGTTGTGGAATCTCCAACTGACAATTCACCTGAGGTAGCTGAAAAAGCGACAGGAACACCTGATACGGCATTATTGTTGGCGTCGACCGCGATGGCCACAATACTCAGGCCTTCAGCCACGGTGTCCGCATCTGCAGCCAATTGGGCCCCATCGGGCAAGGTAAGAGAGATCGCCGCTGCAGTGGGTGTATCGGATCCACCACCACCGCCACCACCTGTGCCGCTGCCGTCGTCAACGAACGATGCGCCACTGCCTCCGCCGCCACCGCAGGCCGAGAGGGTCAGCGCAACACAGGCGGCTAACAGAACACGCAAAAAATGCTGACTTCCCATAATTCCCCCAGATGGCCACGGGCATAGTGGCGCACAGATAGTGTTTAGATGCTATATCGAAAATGCAGGCTAAACAACTGATTCCCCGTGAATGAGGAAGTAGTTTCGGAAGTTCTGCGAGACCAGACGAATCACATCCGATGATGCTGGATTGGATACACTTGCGCCCCAATCGCCTTCGTAGCTCAGGGGATAGAGCATCCGCCTCCTAAGCGGAGGGTCGCAGGTTCGAATCCTGCCGAGGGCACCAACATCTTTTTTGTTCGACGCCTGTTTCAACGCTTGGGCGACTCACTGAGTCCGCGTTGAAGTCGGGATGCAATGGTCACGGCCCATCCTAACGTGAGCGTTTCATTCCACTGGCAGCGGCGCTCACTTGCCCGATTTGCCGGTAGGATGCGCCCCGTTGCCCGCCATAGGGCGGTGTTCCCTGAAATTCCACGAGTCGCGCAATTATTCATTCATGGTTTCTGCACTGATCCCTGCCCCGCTGTGGCGCCGCCTGATTGCCAGCATTTACGACGGACTCCTGCTATTGGGGCTATGGATGGCAGCCGCATTGGTCGATCTGGTTCTGCGCGAGCAAATTCTTGGCATTCCCCGCTACTGGCTGTGGATGCAGTTGTACTTCTACGGCGTCGGCCTGTTTTTCTTCGGCTGGTTCTGGGTGCGTGCCGGCCAGACGCTGGGCATGCGTGCATGGCGATTGCAGGTGCGCCGCATAGACGGCGCGCCATTGCGTCCGCCGGTGGCAGCGGTCCGATTTACCGTCATGTTGATGACCTGGGGCGCGGTTCTGGCTCCGGCTCTGCTGCTGATTCCGGGCTTTTCCCTGCCTGGCAGCACTACAGCCGGAATCGTGATTGCCGCCTTGCTGGTACTAGCATCCGCTGTCCCCATGCTGATGCAGGGGCGAAGACGTGCCATTTGTGACTGGATAGCAGGCACGGAAGTGGTGGTCCTACCGGCGAACAAGAAGTAAGACCGCCCCGTTCTCCGGGATAAGCGTCAACGCGCCGTGGCGAGTCTTGCAGCGGCGTACAACAGAAGCGCAAAAGTAGGTAAGCCTGCGGCAACTGGTGCCGTCCAGCCATAAAGCACACCCAAATTGGCCGAAACTTCGTTGAGCAAGTGAAAGCCAACCCCGACCAGAACCCCAATCAGCAATTGCTGGCCGGCCCCGCCGCCACGCGTCGGGCCAAACACAAAGGGCACTGCGAACAGAACCATGGCCATGACCGTGATCGGGGCGATGATTTTTCGCCACAGTTCCAGGCGCTGGTCGGTGGCATCCAGCCCATTGCTTTCCAGATAGCGAGCCAGACGCAGCAGGCCCGCAGCGGACACGGTGTCGGCTTCCAGCACGTAGAGCTCGAGAACCTCAGGGTCCAGACCACTGTGCCAATCCATTTCGCCGAGCTCGTCCACGCGGACCGCGTCGTCTTCGAACTGAGTTTCCACCACGCCGGACAAATGCCATAAGCCGTCCAGATGACGCGCTTTCTCAACCGACAGGATCGAGCCGAGTTGGAGCTCATCGTTGAAGCGATAGATTTCCGCATCGGCAAAGCGATCCCGCGACTGCAGGCTTCGAATGAAATAAATATTGCCGCCGTCACGCAGCCACAGGGGCTTGGAGCGAACCCCGCGGTCCACTTCGCCGCCTGAACTTGCCGCTACCTTGACCCGTTCCGCAGCTTGCTGCCCGGCCGGGGCAAGGCTCTCGCCCAGCACCACCGCAAGCAGCCCGAGCAGCAATCCAGCCACCAACGCCGCACCACCGATTCGCATATTGGAATACCCCGCGGCACGCAAAGCCGTGAGCTCGCTCTGCGCGGCCATCTGACCAATGCCAAGCAGCGTTCCGAGCATGGCCACCAGCGGCATCAGCACGTACAGGCCGGCCGGCATAGTCAGGACCGTGATCTTGAAAATGCTCAGCACGCCCATCGATTTGTCACCCTGATCGATTTCGGTGATGAAACTGATAAAGCTGTAGAGCGTCACCAGCCCCAGGCCCACGATGCCGGTGAGGCTGAATATGGCCCGGATGATGTAGCGGTCTGAGCGTGCGAGCATCAGCTTCGGGCCGCCATGCGAAACCATCCCTGGCGCTGGGCAAACATGGCTAGCCCTGCTCCCGCAAAAATCAGGTGCACCCACCACAAGCCGACTATGGATGGCACTTGTCCTTTTGCGATCCAGGCCTGCCCCAGCCCCATCAGGTTGGAGTACAGCAGGTACAGCACGATGCCGAGCACCAGCTTTCCGTAACGTCCCTGTCTGGGCCGCAAATACGACAGGGGCACCGCCAGCAATCCGAGCACAAACACCGATATGGGTGCAGCGATGCGCCAGGCCAGCTCGGCCTGATCTTCGCGGTTATCTGACATCAGCAGATCGCTGGTTGGCGTGAGCTTTCGCTTGCTGCTGCTGTACATGAAGGGCGGCGGCGTAATGCGCGTTTCCAGCTCATCAAACTCAATCACTTCAAAATCGGCGCGGCCGGCCTCACCCGCATAGCGCGAACCCGAAAAAAGCGTGACTGTACGCTCGCCATTGCTTGTGTCTACCTTCTGCGCACCGCGCTGCGCGAGCACAATGCTCTCGCCCTCTTCGCTTTCCAGACGGGCGAATACCGTGGTCAGGTTTTCACCGCCGGTATCCATCTGCTCGGTGTAGAACACCGCACGGCCGCCGGCCACGTTCTTGAAACGGCCCGGCTCGAAGGGCGTGTACTGCACCAGTCGACGGGCATCCTTGGAAATATAGTCAACCTGACGACCGGCCCAGGGGCCCGCTTCAAACGCCAGCCAAGCCGTCAACGCCGCCATGATCGCCGACAACCAGAGAAAGGGCCGATACAGGCCGCCCAGGCTGACGCCACAACCCATCATGGCCGCCACTTCACTGTCCTTGTAGAGCCGGCCCAGCGTCAGCATGACGGCCAGCAGCAATGCGGCGGGAATCAGGAGCACCAGGTACTGAACACTGGACAGGCCAACGACCAGCGCAAGCACATCACGCGGCAGATCGCCGGTGGCTACCGCGCCGAGAAATCGTGCGAAGCGGGCTGACAACATGATGGCCAGCAGAACCAAGGTCACGGCCAGGGTTGCCGTAGCCGTTTCGCGCAACAGATAGCGATCAAGGGTGCCGCTGAGCATGCGAGGCAGATAAGTCGTAGGAAGACGAGCGATACATTATGCGGTGCTCTCGCGGCGACAGGTCAATCAAGGTGGGAGGGCGGGCAAAACTTGATAAAGTTGCGCGCATCATCGGGTCCGCCTGAATAACGCGTATTTCAGCGTTGTTGGACCGCCCGTTTCAAAACGTCGAACGGTCTGACTGCCATCAGAATCAGGCCAGATTCATCCCATCCAAATGTCAGGAACACGCCTCATCATGGAATATTTTGTCAAAAGCGGTAATCCGGAAAAGCAACGCGTGGCCTGCATCATCGTCGGCATTTTCGAGCGCAGGACCCTCACCCCGCAGGCCGAGGCCATCGACCAGGTTGCCGGTGGCGTCATTGCCAGTGTGATGCGCCGCGGAGACCTCGATGGCCGACTGGGCCAGACGCTGGTCCTGCATGCCCTGCCCGGCCTTTTTGCCGACCGTGTCCTGCTGGTGGGCCTGGGCAAGGAACGCAACCTCGACGACAACAGTTATCGCAAGGCCGTTGCCGCCAGCGCCCGCGCGCTCAGTGGCACCGGTGCAATCGATGCGGTGAGTTATCTCACCCACCTGGACGTCAAGGGACGTGACCTCGCGTGGAACGTGCAACAGGCACAAATGATCATGCACGGTCAGTGGTATCGCTTTGACCAGTGCCGCGGCGAAAAGCCGGCCAAGGACCATCAGGAACCCAAGCTTGAGCGCATGACCTTTGACGTCCCGCGCCGCACGGACCTGCCAGCTGCCGAAGAAGCTTTGGCGCAGGCCCTGGCCATCAGTCATGGGCAGGATCTGGCGCGCGATCTGGGCAACCTGCCCGGCAATCTCTGCACCCCCACCTATCTGGCGCAGACGGCAAGTGGCCTGGCCAAGGCCAGTTCCGGGCTGAAGGTGAAGATTCTCGAAGAAGAAGAGATGGAGAAGCTGGGCATGGGTGCCTTGCTGTCGGTGTCGCGCGGTTCGCGCCAGCCCGCCAAGCTCATCGTCATGGAATACATGAAGGGCAAGAAGGGCGACAAGCCCGTCGCGCTGGTGGGCAAGGGCCTGACCTTCGACGCCGGCGGCATCAGCTTGAAACCGGCTGATCGCATGGACGAAATGAAATTCGACATGTGCGGCGGTGCGGCTGTCATCGGCGCTATGAAGGCGCTCTCCGAGCTCAAGCTGCCGATCAATGTGGTGGGCGTGGTCGCCGCCTCGGAAAACCTTCCGGACGGCGAGGCCAACAAGCCCGGCGACGTGGTGACCAGCATGGCCGGCATCACCATCGAAGTGCTCAATACTGACGCCGAAGGCCGCCTGATCCTGGCAGATGCACTGACCTATACCGAGCGCAACTACGACCCCGCCGTTTGCATCGACATGGCCACGCTCACTGGCGCCTGCGTGGTTGCACTGGGCGGTTATCCCAGCGGACTGATGTCCAACCAGCCGGCGCTGGCCCGCGCCATCACGACCGCTGGAGAACAGATTGGTGATCGCACCTGGGAACTGCCGTTGTGGCCGGAGTACGATGACCACATCAAGAGTCCTTGCGCAGACATTGCCAACATCGCCACACGAAACGGTCGCGAAGGCGGCGCCATCATCGCCGCCACCTTCCTGCATCGCTTCACCAAACGCATGAAGTGGGCGCATCTGGATATCGCCGGCACCGCCTGGATTGGCAAGAAGTCCACCGGACGACCGGTGCCCCTGCTGATTCAGTTTCTGTTGAACCGGGTCGCCAAGCAGTCTGCCGAGTAGACATCGCTGAGCTCGTGACGCGTATCGATTTCTATCTGCTGTCGTCCACTGATGCCGTGGCGACGGTGTGCCGTCTGTGCGAAAAAGCCGTAGGTGCAGGCAAACGTATCTACGTGCTGGCCACCGACGGCGCGCTCGCTGAACAACTCGACGGCGCGCTGTGGAGTTTTCGTCAGAACAGCTTCATCGCGCACGAGCGGTTTCATGGTGAAGCCATCACAGAGCCGCAGCCGCCGATTCTGATTGGCGATCTGGAAGCGCCGCCAAGCCATCACGACATCCTGGTCAATCTGGGGGCGCAGATCCCGGACTGGTTTTCCAGTTTCGAGCGCGTCCTCGAAGTCGTGGATTCAGACGAGAACCGTCGCAGCAAATCGCGAGAGCGGTTTCGCTTTTATCGCGAGCGCGGCTACCCACTCAAGACCTATGCGCAGACCGAAGCCGGCGGCTGGCAACAAAAATAGCTTCGCGCAGGGCCCTGATCAGTAACCCGGGCGTCGCAGGAAAGGCGCCATCTTCTCGGACTTCTCGCCAGCTTCTTTCTCCTTCGCTGGCGCCGCAGGCGAGCGTGGCACAACCGCATTGACGGTTGACCCGACGCTGTCTGTCAGGGGCACATAGGCCCGCGCGCTGATCTGAAACTGCATGGCCTTGAGCGGCATGCCGGTCACACCCACCGGCGTCCACGTCGGGCGATGTTCGCCAAAGGCTTCGTTACGCGCATCCACCGTCTTGAAGAACTGTTCCATATCCAGCTGATAGGTGGTGATCTCGGTCACGTCGTCCATGCTTGCGCCCGCGGCCTTGAGGACCGCCTCCAGCAGATCGAAGGCGGCAGCGACCTGATCCTCGAAATCCTTCGGGAACGCGCGCTTCTCGATATCAAACCCGGGAATGGCCGAAGTGGTGATCCAAGGGCCCACGCGAACCGCCTGCGAGTATCCGAACAGCGTTGAAACAAACTCGGTGCCCTCCGGCACAACGAAAACCGGCGCAGGCGGTGGTGCGGGCGGCGGCGGCGGCGCAACAGGCTGTAGCGCGGCACAGGCCGGCAGCAATGCGATGGGCAGCAAACGGAATACTTTCAGCATTTCAGAACCCCTTGTTCTCAGCGCTCGAAGATACCGCATGACGCGGCAAATCCGCGAACGCTCTCACTCATCTCAAAAACAGGAACCACAGCGGCGCGGTAACAAAGGACATCAGGACGCCCGTGCCAACGATCAGGGTCACGAGATCGGGGTTCAGGCGATGTTCCTGCGCCAGGATGCCGGCCGTGATCATTGGCCCCTGTGCGCTTTGCAGCACGCCGGCCATCATTGCGGTACCGCCGACCCCGGCCACGAGCGCCACCAGAAATGCGGCCAGAGGTGCCAGAAACAGCTTCCAACCCAGGCCAGCCAGCACCATGCCACCACGTCCGCGCAGCGCACCAAACTTGAATGACAAGCCGATCGAGAACAGCGCCAGCGGCGTGAGCGTATCGCCCAGACGATGCAGCACCATGGAAATTTCTTCTGGCCAGCCCCCGAGCAAACGCACCAGCATTGCCGCAACCAGCGCCAGAAACGGCGGAAAGCGCAGCAGGCGGCGCGTCACCTCGCGCGCATCAATCTGATCGCCCGCGTAGATCGACGCAAAGACAACACCGGCAGTCGATAAAGCCAGAAAGCTGCCGAGCTGGTCTGCGATCAAGGCAGGCCCCAGGGCTTGCGGCCCGGCCAGTGCGCCGATCATCGGAAGTCCGACAAACGCCGTATTTCCCAGCCCGCAAGTCAGCACCAGCGCGCCGATACTGCTGCGGTCCCAGCCCGCTGCCCTGCCGATCACCGGAATCAGGATCGCGGCTCCTGCAAAGACAATCCACGGCCCGGCAATGGCGAATATCAGTGCTGAATCCCAGGCCAGTTCCGGCACCTGCGCAAGGACCAGTGCCGGAAATGCAACCCGCAGCACCCAGGCATTGATCGCCGCATGCGAGCCCTGCGGCATCCAATGGAATCGGCCAAACACCCACCCAAGAAAAGGGCAGACCAGCAACAACAGGAACGCGCTCACGTCTACGCTTTCCGCGCCATCAACTGGTCAAGACCGAAACTGCGGGGAGAAAGAACATTGCGCGGATCATGGCGGAGCTTGCGAGCCAGAAGCGCATCGAGCCGGGCCTGCGGCATGCGTCGGAGAAACTGCTGTGCCCACTTGGGACCTACTCCGTGTTCGGCGCTGAAAGTGCCCCCGAATGACTGCGTCACATCAAATACCAGATCTGTCAGCGCCCCGGCATGTTGCGCAACGTTCTGCGCCTCACTGCCGATCAGATGCAAATGGGCACCGCCCACGCCGGCATGGCCAAAATCGATGAGTTGTATATCCGGGCTCACACCGCGGATGTCTTTGGCCAATTGATCCAGATACTGGCCGAACCGGGCGACTGGGGTTGCGGTATCAAAAGACAGGCGACCGCCGCCGCAGGCACGCATCTCCATGTTGCTGGACTCCGTCACCGAATGACGAATCTTCTTCAATGCAGCCAGCGGCGCGTAACCAATATGAGCGTCGTCCATTTGCAGATCGTTCACGCAGAATTCGTACAGCCTTCCTGCAAGTTCTTCGTCTTCCTCGACGGACTTGACTTGCATCAGAATCAGATAAGGCGTATCCGGCAGCTCTTCAAACGGCAGGCGAACCCGCTCTCCCATCTGGCGCAGCACGAGTTCCACAGCACTGCGCGAAAGAAACTCGAACTCCTCAACCTGGCTGCCGAAAACCCTCTTCGCCTCGGCAAAACACTGCATGGCGTGCGGCATGCTATTGACCGCCAGCAACACCGCTTCGCGAGACTTTGGCACCGCGAACGTGCGCAGTTGCAGCCGGGTAATGACTCCCAGGCAACCCTGCGACCCGATCAGCCCCCATGTTTCTGGCAGTGCCGTGGAATCGATGGCCAGCTGGTTTTCATCTACCTGTGTCCAGGCGGCGGACTGGCAGTCACCACTGTCGCTGGCATCGCCCCAAAAACCGGCAGCCGTTACCGCCATGTGCGCCGCAGTGCCGTAGCAGACCGCGTTCGCTCCGGCTGAAGCATTGGCGACGCAGGCGCCAACTGAGGCGGAAGCGGAGGATCCCATTTCCATCGGGAACATCAGCCCCAGCGGGGCAAGCATCTCATTGAGTGCGTCTACCGCCATGCCCGCCTGCAGGGAAACTCGTGCATCGTCCAGAGCGGGGCGTCCTGCATCGTTCCATTGAGCAAATAATTGCTCCCGCGCTGCATCGGCTGAAATTCCTGTTTCCAGGCTCAGGACGGTGTCGTCGGCGCAATGCAAGGCGGTGACCGAGCGAAGACGTTCCAGACTCAGAACGCACTCCCCTTCCGGGCGCTGCGCTTCAACCAGACCGGTGCGACCTGCGGACAACACCAGCTTGATGCCTTCGCGGTTCGCGATTTCCAGCAGCACCTGCAATTGCTTCTCGCTCTCCGGAAGCAGCACCGCCGGCGTATGCCCCGGCGCGCCGCGCTCTGGCTGCTCGTAAGGCACGAGTCGATCGGGCGAGATCAGGCAGCAAGACCCGAAGATTTTGGACAGGGTTTCTGGGCTAAAGGCGCTCATCAATGTTCCGGTGAATCGCGTGTTCGGGTGAAATTACGGGCATGCACCCGCTTTCGTGGACTGCCAGCAGAGCAGGCCACGGCGGGGGCGACATTCTAGAGCACCGCCTGTGAGGAGCCGAATTGAACTGATAATCTTGCCCCACCCCTCGGCGCCAAGCGCCTCATCAGATTTCCATTCGATTTGAAAATTTCAGAATCAAGCCTGCCGGGCGTTTTCGTCCTGGAACCGAAAGTATTTGGCGACGCGCGTGGTTTCTTCGTGGAAACGTTTCGCAAGTCGCTAGCCCAAACCGCAGGCATGGGATTCGAGTTTGTGCAGGACAACCAATCGCGCTCGCGTCGCGGCATTCTGCGCGGATTGCACTATCAACTGACGCAGCCGCAAGGAAAATTGGTTCGCGTCTCGCGCGGCACGGTCTTTGATGTGGCCGTTGATATCCGCCGCGGATCGCCCCACTTTGGCCAGTGGTTTGGGCTGGTGCTGGATGATGTCAGCCAGCGGATGTTGTACGTCCCGCCCAACTTTGCCCACGGCTTCATGGTGTTGTCTGAGGAAGCGGACTTTGTCTACAAGTGCACGGACTACTATCACCCCGAGTCAGAACAAGGCGTCATCTGGAATGATCCTGAGATTGGCATTCAATGGCCCGACGCAGGCTGCGCACCGCTGCTTTCTGACAAAGACGCCGCCCTTCCCCGGCTGAGCGAACAGACTCAGCTGCCGATTTATCAAGCCAAGTAATTCCAGACAGCCAAGACATGCGCATTCTTTTGACAGGCGGAAGTGGTCAGGTCGGCCGCGAGGTTCTGCAGCGATCAGGGCACCGCCAGATTCAGGCACCTGACAGGCAGGCGATGGACCTCTCCAGTGCCGATTCAATCCGGTCGTGGCTGGATCGCGAACAACCTCAGCTGATCCTGAGTGTGGGAGCCTATACCGCTGTCGATCAGGCTGAAGACGAGGCAGAACTTGCATATCAGGTGAATCGCGATGCGGTGGCGGTGCTCGCTGAATACGCCAACGCGCGCAAAGCCCCGCTGATTCACCTTTCTACCGACTACGTTTTTGATGGCAGCAAGCCTGAGCCCTACGTCGAAAGCGACACCCCTGCCCCCAGCGGCGTCTACGGCGCTTCAAAGCTGGCAGGTGAAGTGGCGGCACAGCAGGCAGAGCAGCATCTGATACTGCGCGTCAGCTGGGTGTTTGGTGCCAAAGGCGCGAATTTTGTCCGCACCATGCTGCGTATTGGTGCTGATCGCGATCAACTCAATGTCGTCGATGACCAGATTGGCGGACCTACATGGGCCGGCCACATTGCAGAACATCTCTGCACACTGGTGGATCGCCATGCGCAAGGACAGACTCTGCCCACCGGTCTTTGGCACTGTGGCGGAGCGCCTTTTCTCAGCTGGTGGGAGTTTGCAACGACCATCTTTCGTCAGGCGACGGACATGGAACTCATTGAGCGTGCGCCCGATGTCATGCCCATTCCCAGCAGCGAATATCCGACCAAGGCCAAGCGCCCTGCCAATTCCCGACTCGACAGCAGTCAGGCCCGGCAAGCACTCGGCCTGGAAACGCCCGACTGGCGCATCGGTCTGGAAGAAACACTGAATGAACTCCGGGCTTCCTGAAGCCACTGCGGCGGCAAGCCCTGCCCCGCATACACCCGCTGTCACCATCCTGGTTGTCAATTACAACAGCGGCCCCTGGCTTCAGAAGTGTCTTGATGCCTTGCACATTCAGACGCTGCGGGATTTCGAAGTTCGCATTATCGACAACGCCTCTACCGACCAGTCTGGGCACCCGACACTTCCGGATGCGCGTTTCAGTTTGCATCAGTCTGCGGAGAATCTGGGCTTTGCGGCAGCCAATAATCTGCTGGCAAAAGACACTCACAGCCCGTGGCTGGCACTGCTCAATCCGGATGCGGTTGCCCAGCCGGACTGGCTTGAGCAACTGATCTTCGAGACGAAGGCCCACCCCGAAGTTGCGATCTTCGGCTCAACACAAATCCGGGCAAGCGAACCTGCAATTCTCGATGGAACCGGAGACTGTCTGTCCGGGTTCGGCCCCTGCTGGCGGTCAGGCTATGGCCACGCGGTTTCAAACGACTTACCCACCGGCGAAGTGTTTTCAGCCTGTGGCGCGGCCATGATGATCTCGCGACCCTTGTTTGAATCTCTTGGAGGCTTTGAAGAACGCTTCTTCTGCTACATGGAAGACGTCGACCTGTGCTTTCGCGCCCGCCTTGCAGGCGAACGTGTCTGGCAATCAGACCGCGCCTGCGTTCTTCATGCCGGCGGTGCGAGTACCGAATCAGGTGAGAGCACGTTTTCCATGTTCCATGGCTATCGCAACGCGATCTGGATGCATTTGCGCTGCATGCCACTGGCCTTGCTGGCCATCTCGCTTCCCGGGCTGATCTGCTTCACGCTGCTTCGCATGACACGCATGCGTGCGCCCGGTCAGGTGCCGGCACTGTGGCGAGGCCTTATTGCAGGGCTGCGGCCAATGGGCCAACTACTGTCGCAACGCCGAGTCATCCAGGCGAGCCGACGCGTCTCCACCCGAGACGTCGCAGGCTGGCTGTCGTGGAATCCACGCGACATCCTCGCCAGACGCTGCATCACAATCGGCGCTCAAAAAAAAGCCCGGCCATGAGGCCGGGCTTTTTCACTACGGGGTAGAACCTTCTTAGCGACCCAGACGGGCCATGGCAGAAGTGGTGAGGAACTTGTTGTACACGTCCACACCTTCCTCGGAGAACTGCTGCTTGTAACCCGATGGAATGTTCTTCTCGTTGCGGAAGCGCGTCATACGGCCCGACTGAATATCGTGGGTATGGCAGTACAACCAGCTCCAATCCGGCTTTCCGTTGCTGTCGAGCACTTCGGCCTTGTCGTTCTTGTACTGACCAAATCCGGGCTCGAACTGCTTCCAGATATCGCCACGACGATCGTAGGTCACCTGCGAAGGGAACATCATGTTGCGAGCGTCCACATAGACTTCCTTGCGGCCTACCGGCGCGCGCGGATAACCCGTGGGCTCCGCCGAAAACACGATGGCTTCCGGAATCAGTTCCATGTAGGTGTCGTAGAAGGTCTTGCCCTTCTCACCGCCATGAACCTTCTGGTCCCAGGTGGGATGCTTGCCGCCCATCCAGTTGTGGTAACCGGAAATGGCACCCAGCATGGGCTGGCGCTTGATGATCTTGTAATTACCCCAGGTCAAGATCGGGTCACCGGCAGCCCAGGCATCGGACAGGAAGAAAGTGACACCCGGAACCAGCGGTTCAAAACGCTGGTTGGTCGGGAACTGGCGCACGCGCTTGAATGCCGGGAAGTAACCATAAAGATCCGGGAACTTGCGCTGGTCGTAGTACCAGATCGACAAGAACGATGAACCCTTGGTGTCATTCGGCGCGGTGAAGAACACCGACTGCAGGCGCAGCTTGTCAGCCTGACCTTGGAACACAGTGCCGTCAGTACGGGCCGTGGTGTTGAGTTCGCACCAGACCAGCTCATGGCGGTAGCCCACTTCACCGTCCGGATTCAGGCTGTAAAAGGGCACCGTGTACTGGCTGTAGTCGTGACGACCCCAGCTCAAAGTCAGGTTGGCCTGAACTTCATAACCTGTCTTGGCATCGGGGAAAGGCAGACCACCGATCCAAGGCTTGGAGGTGTCACCATCAGTCCAAATGTTGCCATCCGCATCGGTCTTGGCGCGACCGGCATTCTGCAGAGTTTTTTCGAGGTAAGTCGCATTGAACAGCTTGGTGACGTCCTTGTTGGACTCCACGATGTTGATGCGGCGACCGCGGTTCTTCACCTGCTCATACGCGATAGGTTCGAGGAGATCTTTCACAACCTCAACATTGTCCGCTGTGATCACATCACCGGGCTTGACCTTGCCCTTGGTGTACATCTCGATGGACAGCAATTCATCCGGATAGGATTTGCTGATGTCGTCTGCCGAATTGGCAATCGTGGGCCAGAGCGGAGCAAGAACACCGGCCCCCGCGCCCGTTGCCACCTTCTCCATAAAGGAGCGGCGACTATAGTCAAAGTCATATTTGCGTATGCGCATTTTGATTCCTCCTGCCCTTTCTATTATTACGATTCCGACTTTCGCCGGCTCTTGATTCCAACAGCCTCGAATTGAATGGGCGGGCCCAAAAAATTCTGAGATTCACGAATACTGATAGATACGGCGCTCTGGGCGTTTTAGATGCACCGTTCGTCGGGAGAGTCTGGAAGAAAACTACCGCTCAACCCGATCAATACCGGGCCGATTTTGTCGTAATTCCCATTTTATTTAACCTACCCGTCCGGGCAGGTTCAGTCTGCCTGGAGTAAGGGTGAACACTATCCATTCTCGGCACTGACCGAACGGACGGCCTCGCGGCTTGGCGTCGACGAATACGCCGAAAGCTCGAAGACAAAAAAAGCCCGGCTCAGAGGCCGGGCAGGAATCGAAGCTGTAGCAAGGATTATCTGCCGAGCCTCGCCATCGCGGAGGTTGTGAGGAACTTGTTGTAGACGTCGACGCCCTCTTCGGAGAACTGTTGCTTGTAGCCCGATGGGATCGACTTTTCATTGCGGAAGCGGGTCATGCGACCTGATTGAATATCGTGGGTGTGGCAGTACAACCAGCTCCAATCCGGCTTTCCGTTGCTGTCGAGCACTTCCCCATGCTCATTCTTGTACTGACAGAAACCCGGCTCGAACTGCTTCCAGATGTCGCCACGACGATCGTAGGTCACCTGCGACGGGAACATCATATTGCGGGCGTCCACATAGACTTCCTTGCGGCCTACCGGTGCACGCGGATAACCCGTGGGCTCGCAGGAGAACACGATCACTTCCGGAATCAGTGAAAAGTAGGTGTCGTAGAACGTCTTGCCTTTGGGCCCGCCATGTACTTTCTGATCATAGGTTGGATGATCGCTGGCCCAATTGTGCGAAGTCACCGCGCCCAACATGGGTTGGCGCTTGATGATCTTGTAGTTGCCCCAGGTCAGGACCGGGTCACCGGCAGCCCAGGCATCGGACAGGAAGAAAGTGACGCCTGGAACCAGCGGTTCAAAACGCTGATTGGTCGGGAACTGGCGCACACGCTTGAACGCCGGGAAGTAACCATAAAGATCCGGGAACTTGCGCTGGTCGTAGTACCAAATCGACAAGAACGATGAGCCCTTGGTGTCATTCGGCGCAGTGAAGAACACCGACTGCAAACGCAGCTTGTCAGCCTGACCTTGGAACACCGTGCCGTCAGTACGGGCTGTGGTGTTGAGTTCGCACCAGACCAGCTCGTGGCGATAACCCACTTCACCGTCCGGATTCAGGCTGTAGAACGGAATGGCGTACTGCGAGTAATCATGACGCCCCCAGTTGAGAGTCAGATTGGCCTGCGTCTCGAAGCCCGTCTTGGCGTCTGGAAATGGCAACCCGCCGATCCAGGGCTTGGAGGTGTCACCATCAGTCCAGATATTGCCATCCGCACCGATCTTCGCGCGGCCATTATTCTGCAGGGTTTTCTCAAGGTAACTGGCATTGAACAACTTGGTGACATCCTTCACCGAGTCAACAATATTGATGCGCCGCCCCAACTCCTTGACCTGCTTGTATTCGATGGGTTCGAGCAGGTCTTTCACGACATCCACGTTGTCAGCAGTGATCACATCACCGGGCTTAACCTTGCCCTTGGTGTACATCTCGATAGACAGCAATTCGTCCGGGTAAGCTTTGCTGATGTCGTCCGCCGAATTGGCAATCGTGGTCCAGAGTGGCGCAAGCACACCGGCGCCTGCGCCGGTTGCCACCTTCTCTAGAAAGCTGCGGCGGCTGTAGTCAAAATCGTATTTTCTGATCCTCATCCAATCCTCCCCATCGCAATGTGTGTGCGCCTGTTTTCGGTCGCGGCGCTGTCGTACCGAGCCATGCAGTAACGACGCATTCGTCTGTCTTGCGAAGGCTCCCGAACAGGTATACGCCTCCTCACCGTTCAACATCAGATGGGCAAAACCTTCGGCAAATTTACGTCAGTGAATCACCGCTAGTGAGCACCCTAATTGATCACTGCAGGCAGATTGGACAGCGACCCAGGGTTGGATCTGCAGCAGAGCCAGGAGCGCCACGCATAAAAAAACCGCGCCAATTGGCGCGGTATTCAAGGAGATTTCTACAAACGACCGAAGGATGAAACCTTTCTAGCTATTCTTTTCCAATTCCCTGATTTTTGCCTCGAGCTCGGCAATTCTTACGTCCCGCGGATTGGGCATGTAAATGGGCTGAATATCAGAGGCGCTCATGGTCGTGCGCGGCACGCCGCCATGAGGACCGGCGTAGATCGTCTCGCGGTCAGTGCCCCAGCAACCGTAATAAGGCACGTCTGCGGGCGGTTCTTTCTTGACCCACTTCTTGACGAACTCCTTGAACGGAAGACCGCGCTTCTTTCGTGCATCACGCTCGGCTTGCCGTGCCTTCTCTGTTCCCTCCCGATCCAGCACCAGTGTCTCGGGGTTGTAGACCAGCTTGTACATGCGCTGCGCGGTCTCGTGAGACAACAGCCCCTCCTCAATATCGCGGATGACCAGATCCGGATCGCGTTGCAGCACGTCACCGTACCCACCTCCGGAGCCCTGCGTGATCATGTACAGCTCACCGCGCTGAGCCAGCTCAAACTGCAGGCCCGTGTGATGCGTGGTGTAACTCGCACCTTCGAACGGCTTGTTGTTCATGATCTCGACGATGTCGAACTCAAACTTGCCCGGATCGTCCTTCATGATCTCGAACACATCGATGTTCTTCACCTTGCAAAGCGGATACGTTGGCGCGCCATAGCCACCAAACACACCTGGCACACAACCGACCTTGGAGCCGATGCAGCAGGTCATGAATCCCCACAGCGGGCTGCCGATGCTCGACGCGATCATCTGATAACCCTGACCGCCGCGGAACTTACCGAAGGCGACGTTATCTTTCATGATCTTCTTGCTGACAATCTGGATGAACGGGATTTCCTCTTCGTTGAGTTCCTGCTCGCCAAGATCGGCCATCGGCGCAAAGATCGGCGCAATTGCATGCTCACCATCACGGTCCGCACGCGCACCGCCGCCCATGCCGTTGAGGTCAGCACAGAGATTACCGACCATCTCATTGTGCTGCGTGATGCCGCCCCAGATAAAGGTGCGAATCATGTTGTGCCACGGAGCAATAACCTTCGAATATTTCTGCGGCGTGCTGTAGATGAACTTGGCCACCGCCAACTGCACACATGAGAATGACGGGAAGAAGGTCATCATCGACTGTGCGTTGGGGGTCGTATACGACGAGTTCAAAGCCGACTTCGGATCCGTGATGACGCGGATGGGCGCAAAAACGCCCTGGTTTCGTGGCAGATCCGGCCATACGAACACGAGGAACAACTGCGCCAACATGCCCTTCAGCGATGACAGCAAGGTATTGTTGCAGCGGTTGGCAAACTCCGGACTGGATCCTCGGAAGTCACAGATCAATTCATTGCCCTTGACGCTGACCTCGCATTGAACCTTGATCAAGGCGTTCTCGCGCAAGGTGGAATCGGCCATGACGCAGGCGCGGACCTTTCCATCTGGCCATTCCGCGATGCGTCGCTTGGTTTCCTCCTTGCAATCTTCCAGCCCGGTACGCAGTGCAGCAATCACGTAATCCAGACCAAATTCCTCGATACAGGCATGAATGCGCTGCTCCATGCGTCGGCATGCATACAGCTTGGTCTTCATGTCCTCGAACTGCAGCTTGGGCTCGCGCACCGAGTTCTGCAGGAAGGTCACCAAGTCCTTCTTCAACTCATAGTTTTCGGCAACCTTGAAGGGCGACATCTTGAGCCCCTCTTCATAAACCGACTCTGCCAGTGAAGGCATGCCGCCTGGTTCGATGGCGCCGTTCTCACCTTCATGAACCGTCGCGCTGGCCCAGCAAACCATCTCTCCTTTCCAGTACACCGGCAGCATCAGGCTCTGGTCCGTGTTGTGGATGTTGCCGTAGCGAGCATCGTTATGGATAAAACCGTCGCCCTCCTTGACGCCAACGGTCTTGTCATTCACCCAATTCTTCATGATGAACTTGATCGGGTGATGCACCACAGCGGCAAAGATCAGCACACCGCCGGCGCTGGATACGGCAAGGTCGCCGCTCTTGGTAAACACGCCTGTGATCAGATCGCCCCACTTGGCACCAGGCGCGGCTCCCATCTGCTCAAGCATTTCGAAGGATTCATTTGTGCCCGCCTGCAAACGGTCACGCACCAGGGCGAGCATCGCCGGGTCTGTCGCTTTTTTCTTGGCGGCCTTTTCGACTGCGGTTTCCGGAGCAATATCATGTTCTTCCATGATCTCCGGATCAGGGCCCAGGAAGAGAACATTGTTGGCCAGGAACTGATCGACAATGCTCTTTTCTTTTTCTGTGTAGCTCAGGGTTTCATTCTTGCCCATGGGTGACTCCAGTATTTGGTTTTGAATCAGGCCTTGGCCTTGGATTTGGGAAGCGCTTTGGACTTCGCCGAGCTTTTGCCCGCCTTGCCACCAATTGCCGCTTTGCCCCGCGTAAACCAGGCCGCACCATGCTCGCCAATCTCAACGGTCCAGTCTGGTTCGATGAGATAGGTCGTGGTCGCCGACACGATGACCGCAGGTCCGCTCACAACCTCACCTGGAGACAGGTCTTCATGGTTGTAGACCGCGGTCTCCACCTCGCCCTTGTGACCCACGAAATAGCACTTGCGTTTTGCCACCGGCTTGCCAGCAGGCTTGGTCTTCTTGGCGCGCAGATTGCCAAGATCAACGGTTTCGAGTTCCACATAGCTCTGCACCCGGATCGTGTTGATGCGAATTCCGGCCTCTGGTGCTTCACTGCCTTTTCCAAAACGGTTTCCGTAGTCCAGGGAGAACTGCTCAATGAGTTTCATAACGTCATCGATGGTCTCCAAACGAAGCTTGTGGGAGACGACCGTGGTTTGCGCCAGCTGATTGCCGAAACGCATGTCCAGTTCCAGCTTGTGCTTGATGTCCTTGGCCTTCATGCCCTGGCGCAGCAAATCCTGCCGCCCCGCATCCTCAAGCTCCTCGACCAGCTTGTTGAATGCCTTGTAGTCCCGATACAGCTGCTGGGTGTTGCTGTCGTAGATCCACATGAAAAGTGACTTCTCGTGGATATGCAGCTGATGCATGTTGCCCGCACCCACGGCGGAGAATACCGAGCAGAAAGGTGGCACCAGAATCTTGTCAATGCCGAGCTGGTTGGCAATGCCGCACCCGTGCAAGGGACCGTTTCCGCCGTAGGCCAGCAAGGTGAACTCCGTCGGGTCATAGCCGCGTGCACGCAGTTCGGTCGCGATGCCGTTGGCCATGTTGGCGTCCACCTTGCGCTTGACCATCAGCGCGGCCTCCGCCACCGAGCAATCCAGCTCATCACAAATGGCATCTTCCATCGCCTGCTTCGCACGGTTGGCCTTGAGCTTGATCTGTCCGCCTGCATAGTTTGCCGGGTCCAGATAACCGAGCAGCAAATCGGCATCTGCCACCGTTGGCTTGAGACCACCGCGGTCATAACTCGCCGGGCCGGGATCGGAACCCGCTGACTCCGGGCCAACCTGCACCGTGTTGTACATGCGATCGTAGCGACAGATCGAGCCGCCGCCAGCACCGAGCGTAACCAGATGAATCATGGGCACCGACACCATCCAGCGCTCGATCACCGGATTGAAGTCGTAGTGCTTTACGCCGCCTTTCACGACCAGACCGATATCAAAGCTGGTGCCGCCCATGTCGGTGCAGATCACGTTGCCGAGATCTGCTTCGGCGGCAAGATGTTCCGAAGCCGATACGCCCGCCACCGGACCCGAGTGAATAGTCTGTAGCGCGTCGGTTGAGTTGAGCTGGGCCATGCCACCCGAGTTGTGAATCACCAGCATCGGTTTGCTGTAGCTTGAATCACGCAGATTCAATTCCAGCGATGACAGTCCGTGATACATGACGTCGTGCAGAAAGGCGTCCATGATCGCCGACGAGGTGCGCACATACTCGCCCTTTCTGCCGGCGACCTTGTGTGACATGACGATGGGCATGGCGCCGAGCATGTGCTCTGGATACTCTTCGAGAAGAATTTCCTGCACGCGCCGCTCGTGCACGGGGTTGGCCACTGCATTGACCAATGAAACCACGAAGGACTGCGCGCCGCGATCCACCAGATTTCGAATGGTCTCCCGCAGATGATCTTCGTCAAGTGCCATCAGTACATTGCCAACGGCATCCAGACGTTCCCTCACCCCCTGAATCATCGGAATAGGCACCAGGGCCTCCGGACGGCATGCGCCCGGAAGATCCTGCTGCGCCCGGAAATCCAGACCTTCTCCGTATCCGCGTCCGCGAGACAGCGGCACTGAGGATTCGTAGCCCGCTGTAATCAGCAGTGCAACCTTGGGCCCTTTGCGCTGAATCAAGGCATTGGTGCCCAGCGTGGTTGCATAGCGAACCGAATCGACCTGCGACAGCACGTCCTGCATGTCGAGATCGAGCTTGGTGCATCCGGCCTGCAGCGCTTCACGAAATCCCAGCGCCAGGTTGTGATGCGTGGTCAGGGCCTTGGATTGAATGGTGTGTTCGTTCCAGACCATGAAACAGTCGGTGAATGTTCCACCGATATCGACGGCAACTCGTTTCATTTTCAGCGTCCTCCGTGGCCAGCCGACTTGTGAGAGTGATAGTCCACGCCGGCGGGCTCAGGCCCTGCAAGCTTGGACACATCCTGAGCGCCGCGCTTCTTCCATTGCTTTTTGAGCGCGTCAATATCGAATTCCATGTCGTATAGCGGCGGGTGACCGGGAGTCAGATACTCAACCTCCATCTGGGTGCCGCAGCTCGGGCAGTAGTACTCGACGATCTGGACCCACTTCGGATCAGGAGCAAAAGTGAACTCGTAGGACTCGTCGAGGATGGGCTTGTGGACTTCGCGCGGATCACGCGCATGCACGAGCAGTCCTTCCTTGTAGTTCTCGCGTGCAGGACCCACATCGTGATCGCAAACGCGGCAGTGCCATTTTTCCGTTTCCAGATCGATCTGGAGGTACTCGGTCATTGCAATTTTCATGGTCTCTCTCAGTTTGATTGGGTCAGAACGAGGTCGTAGTTCTCGTTGACGCTGAAGCTCCAGCCATCAGGAACCACGCAGGTGAAGTACTCCTCTTCAACCACTGCGGGGCCGGCACCAGAGTTGCCAGGTACAAGTTCGCTGTGCAGGTACAGCGGCAGTGCCTTGGCAGGCGCCAGGGTCTTGCCCTCCAACAGTCGGACCGAGCGTTTCTGCTTGGTGCTCGCAGACTTTCCGCCCTTGGTATCGTTTTGTTTTAGAGCGAAATGCGGAATGGCCCGTGTCGCCCGCAGCTGGACACGAACGTCCTGCGCCTGCTTGATGCCATCCGGAACACTGAGGTCGCCATTGAGCCGGCGAGCGGCCTGTTCGCCGTTCTGGGTGAATGTCAGCGTCTTGTCGATGCTGCACTCGGACAGATCAAAACCTTCCGCAAACATGTCGCGTTCGGCACGCTTGCTCAGTCGTGCGATCACATCGCGCAATCCGCCCTCATCAGCCTGGGTCAGTGCGGCATCATAGTTATGCGCGATATCAGAAAAGCCGATGCCGAAAGCGCTGAACACCGCCGCCATGCGCGGAACAATGATTTCCTTGATGCCCAGCTTCTCCGCCACCTTGCACGCGGTCATTGGACCGGCGCCGCCGTAGGCCAGTAGCGCGGCGCTCGAAACATCAGCCCCCATGCTTGCCATCGCACTGCTGATCTTTTCGATGTAAGCCGCCTCCATTCGCACCAGGGCTTCATCAAGGCTGATCTTCAGAGGCTTGGCCACATTCTCTTCAATGGCGGCCTTGGCGCGTGCCGGATCGAGCTTGATGGTTCCGCCAAAGTAGGAGTCGCCATCCAGAATGCCGAGCAACAGGTTCACGTCCGTGATGGTGGCTTCCTTGCCGCCGTAACCGAAGCAAGCGGGGCCGGGTGCGCCGCCAACGCTCTCGGGCCCAACCTGTAATTTGCCCTTGACCACCTTGAAGATGGAGCTGCCGCCAACACCGAGGCTGTCAATTTCGCACAGCGGGAACGATATCTGGATATCTTCCAGAGAACCCCAGCGTTGCTCACGGACGCTTCCGCGATCGACCATGCCGATATCGGTGGTCGTCCCGCCGATATCCATGGTCAGTACCGTGGTCTTGTTGTAATGCTGGGCCAGCGTGCGGGCCCCTTCCATGCCGCCGCGTGGTCCTGAACCCCAGGTCTTCAGCGCCACCGTCTTGGCAACGCGCGACGAGGTACCGTCATTGCAGAAGATCAGCAGCGGGTTTCTCGCACGCGCTTCGCGCAGCACGTTTTCGGCGTTGTACAGGAAACGCTCCATCGCCGGATGCAGGAAGGCATTGATCAGACTGCTCCAGGTACGTCGTGCATCGTCGCCATCATCAGAAAGCTGATGCGAGTACAGCATCGGAACCGCGCCCAGAAGATGACGCGGATAACGCACCAGCGCGACTCGCTTGATCTTGCCTTCGTCGGCGACCAGAGTGTCGCCACCCAGACTGACCACAAGCCGATTGGCGCCCGCAGCCATCAGATCGTTGATGACCTGCGTCAGGCTGGTCTCGAGCTTTTCTTCCGACTGTGAAGGGTCAACAAAAGCAACGCGCTCGCCCACCATCGCTTCAAGCAGATCACCTTCATCCTTGTTGCGGACAAGGGCCTTCACCTTTTGCCCCTTGCGCAGGATCAAGCCAAGACGCGGACCTTTACGCTGCACAACAGCATTTGTGCCCTGGGTTGTGGAATAGCGAATGTAATCAACTTCCTCAAGGAGGCTGTCCATGCGCGGCTCGCCATAAATCCGCTCGGAAACATCCTTGAGTACCTGCACAAAACACTGGGTCAGGTCATGTGGTGTGGTCAGGGTCTTGGCACGAAACACCTTGGCACCGTAAATGACGCAGGCATCGGTGAGCGTGCCACCGTTATCGATACTGATCAGCATGGACATAGGACGTCCGCCTCTTCTTCTGGAGTTTTAAGGAATGGGCGGGTGTACCGCTTTTCTCCCCCGCAGACCCACTATGGAATTGTGTCTACTGAGCAACAATTAGGACGGTCCCTTAAAAAGGGGGTGGTGTCCCCGGCGGGTACGCACGCAACAAAAAAGCCGCTCCTCCGGGAGCGGCTTTTTTGTTGCATCACAGCAGAGCCGGCAGAACGCCGGGTCAGCAAGCGCCTAGAACACGACGACACCCCGAATGGACTCACCGCGTGTCATCAGATCAAAACCTTCGTTAATTTTTTCCAGTGGCATGGTGTGCGTGATCAGATCATCAATATTGATTTTGCCGTCCATGTACCAGTCCACAATCTGTGGTACGTGGGTGCGCCCTCGCGCACCGCCGAATGCCGTACCCTGCCAGCGTCGTCCGGTCACCAGTTGGAAGGGCCGCGTGGAAATTTCCTGGCCTGCCGCCGCAACGCCAATGATGGTGGAAACACCCCAGCCTCGATGGCAGCACTCAAGCGCCTGTCGCATGAGATCTGTATTGCCTACACATTCAAAGCTGTAGTCGGCACCGCCGTCTGTCAGTTCCACCAGATGCGCAACGACATCACCCTCGATTTCCTTGGGATTGACGAAGTGGGTCATGCCGAATTCACGCGCCATCTTTTCGCGTTCCGGATTGATGTCCACACCAATGATCATGTTGGCGCCGACCATCTTTGCGCCCTGGATGACGTTCAGGCCAATGCCTCCGAGCCCAAACACCACAACGTTGGCGCCGGCTTCTACCTTGGCCGTGTACAGCACGGCACCAATACCGGTGGTGACGCCGCAGCCGATGTAGCAAATCTTGTCGAAAGGTGCGTCCTCGCGGACCTTGGCCAGCGCAATCTCAGGCATCACCGTGTAGTTGGCGAAGGTGGAACAGCCCATGTAATGCGAGACCGGCTTGCCCTTGTACGAAAAACGGCTCTTGCCATCCGGCATCACACCCTTGCCCTGCGTTGCGCGAATGGCTGTGCAGAGATTGGTTTTGTGTGAAGTGCAGCTCTTGCAGTGACGGCATTCCGGGGTGTACAGCGGAATCACGTGATCGCCTTTCTTCAGGGTCGTGACGCCTGGCCCCACATCAACAACGATGCCAGCGCCCTCGTGCCCAAGAATGCTTGGGAACAAGCCTTCCGGGTCTGCGCCGGACAAGGTGTATTTGTCGGTGTGGCACAGCCCGGTTGCCTTGATCTCAACCAGCACCTCGCCCGCCTTGGGGCCGTCAAGCTGTACGGTTTCGATTTCGAGCGGCTTTCCAGCCTCAAATGCAACGGCAGCGCGAACATCCATTTTGCAAACTCCGGAACGTAGTGATCGGGTGAATTGAAAGAAATAAAAATGATCTGTTGATGATGTCTGGCCCGCTCGCGCTGCAATCAGCAAAGCGACGGCGGCACAGACGCGTCATGATAAAGAAAGTCGCCTGCTCCAGAACTGCATGGGCTTTGATGTCGCCTGCTGCTGGTTCAGATCAGTCCATTCGTAATGCGCCTGCATATCGGGGACTGGGCTGTAACCACGGCGCTGCCAGAACGCATCGTTGGGCACATACCCGGCAGGACGCATCGGGTGATCGTCCGGCCTGCTGACAGCGCAGAAAGTACAGAGCGACAGACCCAGGCTCAGCGCATGGGCTTCGCGCAGTTCGAAGAACTTCACTCCAAGGCCGCGACCACGCCAGGCGGGCAGAACCAGCGACTCGCCGAAGTAGCTGATGTCAGCCACCGGCATGCCGCGCTCCAGAAACGGCGCCTGCATGGCGGGTTCTGCATCAGACAAGGGCAATGCCGTTGATGCCCCAACGCAACGCTCACCATCTCGCACCAAAACAATCAGGCTGCGCTCACATTGCGCATAGGTCTTGAGATAGTTGCGCTCGTATTCCAGAGAGCCCTGATACAGATACGGCCAGTCGCGAAACACTTCGATGCGCAACTGGGCCAGCGGCGCCAGGTGCGCGCTGACTTGTGCGCCGCGCAAGGTTTCAATCTGAAGCTCGCTCATCTCTGGCAGCACGCTTGCTCATCTGTCATCAGCATCTGAACCATGCAATTCGCGGCGCTCATGATGCCAGCGCTTCTTCGAGCGCGCTCACGGCTGAACGTGCAGGTTCCTGAAGGCCTGCCCCGCCCGTCTGCAGGTGCTCAACGATCTGACGCTGCATGCGTGGGTCCCAGAACTTCTGCAAATGATTGAGAACGCCTGCGACCGCTTCTGCAGGCTCGGGTTCGCTGCCGAAGAAGCGACCGATATCGTTGGCCATGATGACAAGGTGCTCAACTCTCATGAGGCTTCCAGCAATCGAGACGGGCAACTGTAGATGACATGCTGATTGCGGCGCGCAAAGCCAATCAGCGTCAGTCCGGCGCCTTGTGCCACGCGAACGGCCAGCGCGGTCGGCGCAGAGATAGCGGCCAGTAGCGGCATTCCTGCAACCGCCGCCTTGTGCACCATCTCGTAACTGGCGCGACTGGTAATCACGCAGAAGCCACGTGACAGGTCCGCGCCTTGCGCCAGCAAACGGCCGATGAGTTTGTCGAGTGCATTGTGTCGGCCGACATCCTCACAGGCTGCGAGGATCAAGCCGTCGGTGCTCACCCAGGCGGCAGCATGTGTTGCACCGGTTAGCCCATTCACGGGTTGATGCCGCTTGATGGCTTCCAGCGCTCTGCGCAAGGCTGAAGCGGTAATGGCCACACCTGCCGGCACCCGCGGCGCGGGCCGCATTGCCGCATCCAGTGTTTTTTCCCCGCACATGCCGCATCCGGTGCGCCCCTGAAGATTGCGCTCGCGCGATGCAAGCGTCTGAGCACATTCTGGGGTGATGCGAATATCAATCTGCACTGCGTCGTCTCCTGACGCGGCCAGGACCTTGATATCCAGAATGTCGCGCACCGATCCCACCAGACCTTCGGTCACGCTGAAGCCGCGCGCAAAATCTTCCAGATCCTGCGGGGAGCACATCATCACCACGTAGGCATGTCCGTTGTAGCGCAGGGAAACCGGCACTTCTTCTGCCAGATGATCCGGCGCACTGGCGCCATCGCGCCAGACCTGGCTGGTGCTGTGAGCCGACGCGATCATCTGGATGCCTCGGCAAGCAGCTGCTCTTGCTGCGCACTGAAGGCCCGGTAACGGCTCTGCCACTGCGAGGGCTGACTAACCCGGGTCAGTTCGACCGCGGTTACCTTGTACTCCGGGCAGTTGGTAGCCCAGTCTGAATTTTCCGTGGTGATGACATTGGCACCGGAGAAGGGATGATGAAACGTGGTGTAGACCACACCCGGCTGCACCCGAGCGGTCAGGCTCGCACGAAGTACCGTTTCACCTGCACGACTGCTGACGCCCACCCAGTCACCCTCGGCGATGCCGCGCGACTCAGCGTCGTGGGGATGGATCTCAATCCGGTCTTCGCTGTGCCAACTGACGTTGTGGGTACGTCTTGTCTGCGCGCCGACGTTGTACTGCGACAGGATTCGTCCGGTGGTCAGAATCAGCGGGAATTTGGCGGTGATCTTCTCTGAGGTCGGCACGTACTCGGTCACCAGAAACTTGCCCTTGCCGCGCACGAAGCTGTCGACATGCATGGTCGGCGTGCCCTGCGGCGCAGCATCATTGCAAGGCCACTGGATGCTGCCCAGTGCATCAATCCGCTCGAAACTCACGCCCTGGAGGGTAGGTGTGAGGCGCGCAATCTCATCCATGATCTGCGATGGATGTGTGTACTGCATCGGATACCCCATGGCATTGGCCAGCTTCTGCGTAGCCTCCCACTCGCCAACGCCCGACTTGGGTGCCATCACTTTGCGAACACGGGAAATGCGGCGTTCGGCATTGGTGAAGGTGCCGTCTTTCTCGAGGAAGGAAGAGCCCGGCAGGAACACATGCGCAAACTTTGCAGTTTCATTGAGAAACAGATCCTGCACCACGATGCACTGCATGGCAGACAGTGCTGCCGTCACGTGCTGTGTGTTGGGATCACTTTGCGCGATATCTTCACCCTGGACATAGAGTCCAAGAAACTCGCCGTCTAGGGCCGCCTCAAACATGTTTGGAATACGCAGCCCCTGAACCGGTGACAGCGTCTGCTGCCATTCCTGCTCAAAGGCCTGTCGCGTCGCGTCGTCCGAGACATGGCGATAACCGGGGAATTCATGCGGGAAAGAACCCATGTCGCAGGAACCCTGCACATTGTTCTGCCCGCGCAGGGGATTCACGCCAACACCTTCACGTCCGATATTGCCGGTCGCCATTGCAAGGTTGGCAATGCCCATCACCATGGTCGAGCCCTGCGAGTGCTCGGTGACGCCCAGACCGTAATAGATGGCCGCATTGTCGACGCTCGCATAGAGGCGTGCGGCGCTGCGCACCTCCTGCGCGGAGACGCCAGTGACCGCTTCCATGTTCTCGGGAGAGTTGCTCTCCCCTCCAACGAAGGCGCGCCACTTCTCGAAAGATTCCATGTCGCAGCGCTGACGAACAAAATCCTCCTTCACTAGGCCTTCATCCACGATGACGTGTGCCAGGGCGTTGATCAGCGCAACATTGGTCCCCGGTCGCAGCCCCAGATAATGTGCCGCCTCGATGTGCGGCGTCCGGACCAGATCAATCCGACGCGGGTCGGCCACAATCAGCTTTGCACCCTGACGCAGGCGGCGCTTCATCTGCGAAGCAAATACCGGGTGCCCATCGGTAGGGTTGGCCCCGATGACGACAATCACATCCGCCTTCATCACCGAGTCAAAAGTTTGCGTGCCAGCCGATTCGCCAAGTGTCTGCTTCAGGCCGTAACCGGTCGGCGAGTGGCAGACACGTGCGCAGGTGTCCACGTTGTTGTTTCCGAATCCGGCACGGACCAGCTTCTGAACAATGTAGACCTCCTCGTTGGTGCAACGAGAGGAGGTGATGGCGCCAATGGCACCGCGGCCGTGTTCGGCCTGAATGCGTTTGAATTCACTGGCGGCGTGGGCAATGGCCTCATCCCAGCTCACCGGCCGCCACGGGTCTTGAATGCTGGCGCGGATCATCGGCGTGGTGATGCGATCCGGATGTGTTGCGTAGCCGAACGCGAAACGTCCTTTCACACAGGAATGACCATGATTGGCATGGCCATCCTTGTTGGGCACCATGCGCAGCAGCTCAGCGCCCTGCATTTCCGCGCGGAAGGAACAGCCGACGCCGCAATAGGCACAGGTGGTCACCACGCTGTGATCAGCCTGGCCTTTCTCGATCACGGTCTTTTCTGTCAGCGTCGCCGTTGGGCAGGCCTGCACGCAGGCGCCGCAGGAAACACATTCGGAGTCCATGAAGGACTCGTTCATGCTCGCTGCAATTTTCGAGTCGAAACCGCGGCCCTGAACGGTCAGCGCCAGCGTGCCCTGTTGCTCGTCGCAGGCGCGCACGCAGCGCGAGCAGACAATGCATTTACTCGGATCAAAGCTGAAATAGGGATTGCTCTCGTCTTTTTCGACAAACCGGGGATTCACCGTGCCCTTGCCCGGCACATAGCGATGCACGTGGTTGTCGCCCTGATCGCCATAGCGCACATCTCGCAGACCTACGGCGCCCGCCATGTCCTGCAACTCGCAGTGGCCATTGGCCGGACAGGTCAGGCAATCCAGCGGATGATCTGAAATATACAGCTCCATCACGCCGCGACGCAGCGCGGCGAGTTTGCTGTTCTGCGTGGTGACCTTCATGCCCTCGCGCACCTGCGTGGTACAGGAGGCGGGATAACCCTTGACGCCCTCGATCCGCACCAGGCACAGGCGGCAGGAACCAAACGCATCCAACTGATCGGTCGCGCACAACCTGGGAATCTTCAGGTCTGCCAGTGCTGCAGCGCGCATCACGGAGGTGCCTTCAGGCACCGTGATGTCATGGCCATCGATGTTCAGCGTGACTGAAGTTTCGGCCTTTACTTCTGGAGTTCCCAGATCAGCTTCTGCGATTGATCTCATGATGTTGCTCCTGCACCGACAGGTCTCGCCTGCGCGCCAAAATCTTCCGGAAAATAATCTAGGGCGGACAACACCGGATACGGTGTCAGGCCGCCCATGGCGCAGAGCGAGCCATCTTTCATGGTCTGGCAGAGATCGCGAAGCAATACTGTCTGTGCCGCTTGTGCCTCATCTGCCTTGCCTGCCACCAGACGATCAATCACTTCCACGCCTCGGGTCGATCCAATTCGGCAGGGCGTACATTTTCCGCAGGATTCGATGCTGCAGAATTCCATGGCATAGCGCGCCTGCGCGGCCATATCCACCGTGTCGTCAAAGACCACGATTCCGCCATGGCCGAGCATGGCGCCGGCAGCAGAAAATGCTTCGTAGTCGAGCCGGATATCAAACTGGGATTCCGGCAGATAAGCACCCAGCGGGCCGCCAATCTGCACCGCGCGGATCGGTCGCCCGCTGAGCGAACCACCACCAAAGTCGTACAGGAGTTCTCGCAGACTCATGCCAAAAGCCAGCTCGATGAGCCCGCCATGGCGGATGTTGCCGGCGAGTTGAATCGGCAGGCTGCCGCGTGAACGCCCCATGCCGAAGTCCCGGTAGAACGCTGCACCCTTGTCCAGAATGATCGGCACCGAGGCGAGCGTGATGACGTTGTGAATCAGGGTTGGTTTGCCAAACAGGCCTTCCAACGCAGGCAGTGGCGGCTTGAAGCGGACTTCTCCGCGCCGGCCTTCCAGCGACTCCAGCAGGGATGTTTCCTCGCCGCAGATGTAGGCGCCGCCGCCGATCCGCAACTCGATATCAAAGGCCACCCCAGACTCACACACGCTGTCACCGAGGTAGCCGCGGTCTCGCGCTGTCGCCAATGCGTATTCGAGCGTGCGCCGCGCATGCGGATACTCGGAGCGAAGATAGATAAAGCCCCGGCTCGCACCACAGGCCAGACCCGCGATGATCATGCCCTCGATCAGCAGATAGGGGTCGCCTTCCATCAGCATGCGATCAGAGAAGGTGCCGGAATCGCCCTCGTCCGCGTTGCAGACGATGTACTTCTGTTCAGCCGACGCCTGCTGCACCGTGTTCCATTTGATGCCCGCCGGAAACGCAGCGCCGCCGCGGCCGCGAAGCCCGGAATCATTGATTGCCTCAATAATTGATTCGGGCGTTTGCTGCAGCGCCCGGCGCAGGCCCGCAAAACCCTCATGGGCAAGGTAATCGTCAAGACAGCGCGGATCGGTCAGGCCGCAACGCGCAAAGCAAAGCCGCTGCTGTTGTTTCATCCACGGCAGTTCTTCGGTCAGGCCCAGTCGGAGCGGATGCTCGCCGCCATTCAGAAAATCTGCCGCCATCAGGCCGGGCACGTCCGACAGACGCACCGGGCCGTAGGCCACCCGACCTGCCGGTGTCTGCACCTCCACCATTGGCTCCAACCACAGCAGGCCACGACTTCCGTTACGGACCAGCTGCACCTTGTCTTTGAGCGGGCGAGCTGCGGCGGCAATGGCGTGTGCAATCTCATCCGCGCCGACACTCAGCGCAGCTGCATCACAAGGCACAAACACCTTGACCGGCGTGTTCATGACCGGGCATCCGCCATGATCTGGTCGAGCCTGCCATTCGACACCCGGCCACAGAGCTGATCGTCCACCATGACCGAAGGGCCCAGCGCGCAATTGCCCAGACAGTAGACCGGCTCCAGAGTCAGTGCGCCGTCTTCGGTCGTGCCATGAAATTCAATGCCAAGCGCGCTGCGCGCATGCGCCTCAAGCTGCGTTGCGCCCACAGCCTGACAGGCCTCGGCGCGACAGATGCGCAGGACATGACGTCCCGGCGCCTGGGTCCGAAAATCCGGATAGAAACTGATCACGCCGTGGACCTCTGCCCGGGTCAGATTGAGCTCGAACGCAATCAGCTCAATGGCCTCAGCGGGGATGAAATCCAGACGTTCCTGCACCGCGTGCAATACCGGCAGCAGAGCCCCCTGCAGATGCCCACAAGCGCTGATGGCGCCTTTCACCGCTTCGCGCTGCGCAGGCAACAGGCGCGCACCCGGCTCCGGCCGGATGGGAATGTGCTTTCCTGTACTGCGCTTTTTCATCGGGCCTGACACCGTGAGCGATCACTATAGGATCAATAAAAGCCTATTTGCAGTGGGCCACATACCCAGCACAAACTTGTTGATAAATAATATTCTTCTGAGAATGGGACGCCAACAATAGGCTCAAGCGCGCCGGTACTTTATGTTTTTATTTACATATATGATGCCCCCATGTTTCAAGTCTCCATCCGGCCCCAGTGGCAACTCGACCGGGGCGCAGGTGCGCCGGAGCTGCCGCGCCTGATCGAGCTGCTGGTGCTCATTGACGAATGCGGCACCCTGCGCGAGGCCTGCCAGCGCATGGGCATGTCTTATCGCTACGCCTGGGGAATGCTGCGCGAAGGCGCTCGCGCCTTCGACATGCCGCTGGTCATCAGTCGCCGCGGTCGCGGCGCCCTGCTCAGCCCGCTGGGCGAGCGTCTGGTCTGGGCAGACCGCCGCATTGCAGCGCGCCTGACCCCGGTCTTCGACTCGCTGGCCTCGGAACTGGAAGCCGAGATCGAGCGCGTGCTGACCCATGCCAAGGGCATCATGCGTCTGCATGCGAGTCATGGATTCGCGGTGGAGTCTCTGCGCAAGCGCTTTCACGAGCAGCAGATTCCACTGGATCTGAAGTACTGCACGAGCCTTGAAGCCGTCGCCACCCTGGCACGCGGCGGGTGCGACATGGCCGGTTTTCACGTGCCCATCGGAGAATTCCAGGGCGCCTCGCTGGCCCACTACGCCACTCATTTGCGGGCAAAGGATATCCGCCTGATTCTGCTGGCCACCCGCAGGCTCGGCCTGATGACGGTGAAGGGCAATCCTCTTCGGATTCACACCTTGTCAGATCTGAGCCAGAACAATTTGCACATGGTCAATCGCCAGCCCGGTTCCGGCACCCGGCTGCTGTTTGACCTGATGCTGCAAGCCGCTGGCGTCGATGCAAAAACACTGTCGGGATATGACGTACACGAACTCACGCATGCTGCAGTTGCCGCGTACATCGCCAGCGGCATGGCGGACGTGGGGTTCGGGGTGGAGACGCCCGCACAGAGATTCGGGCTGAACTTTGTCCCGCTGGTATCAGAACGCTACTTCTTTGCCTGCAAGGCCGGCTTCCTCGAATCGCCCACCATGCGCCCGGTGCTGGATGAACTACAAAGTGCGGAGTTTCGCGCGGTGATCAACGCCCTGCCCGGCTACGACGCCATGAACTCCGGAACAATTCTGCGCATGGACGAAGCATTTCCAGAATGACGAAAGCGCCTGCGCGTGTGCTGCCAGTGCTGGTTCTGGCTCAGCTGATTGGCACCTCGACCTGGTTTGCCGTCAACGCAGTGATGCCGGACCTGCAATCCGCCTTTGGATGGCCCGCGCGTGACATCGGCACCCTGACATCGGCCGTGCAGTTGGGCTTCATCCTTGGCGCGCTGGTCTTCGCCCTGTTGTCCATCGCAGATCGATTCTCAGCGCGCCGGGTTTTCCTGCTCTGCTCGATTGCACAAGCGCTCTGCACGCTGGCTGCGGTGTACTGCGCGGAGTCATTCGTACTGCTGTGCCTGTGGCGCGGCCTGACCGGTTTTTTCCTGGCCGGCATCTACCCCGTGGGCATGAAGATCGCCGCACAGTGGTTTCCGCAAGGTCTGGGAGCCGCGCTGGGATTTCTGGTCGGTGCGCTGGTACTGGGCAGCGCCAGCCCACATGCCTTGCGCGCGATGTCGGCGGGCTGGCCCTGGGAATCGGTTTTCTATGGCGTTGCGCTCGCAGCCCTGTTCGCCGGACTGCTTCTGCACACGCTGATTCCGGAGCCGCCTATTCGGGCGAGCAGAATCGTTGGCCTGCAGTTCCGCGCACTCTGGACCGCCATGTCCAACGCCAAAGTTCGCGCGTCCATGTTCGGCTACTTTGGCCACATGTGGGAAATGTATTCGCTATGGGTATTGGCACCGATGATCCTGCTGACCCGCCTGTCCGACGCGGTCTTGTCATGGACCGCTTTCGTGGTGCTCGGCGCGGGCGTTCTGGGCTGCGTCATTGGCGGACAGTGGGCGCGGCGCATTGGCGGGGCCAGGGTTGCGGGCATCCAGCTTTCGATCAGCGGACTGTGCTGCCTGATCTCCCCGTGGATGCTGGAATCTGCGTTGCCGCTGTTCCTGCTTTGGATGCTGGTCTGGGGAACCACTGTCTCGGGGGACTCACCTCAGTTTTCCGCATTAACGGCCAACAATTCACCGCCGGAATGGGTCGGCAGCATCCTGACACTGAGCAACTGCATCGGCTTTGGCATTTCCATCGTCAGCATTCAGCTGTTTGTGATGTTGTCAGAGACGATCGCGCTGTCACGCCTGCTGCCCTGGCTGGCGCTTGGTCCTTTGCTAGGCCTGCTTGCACTGCGCCCCTTGCTGCGGCTTGAACAACAATCCGCCGCATAAACGCATCCCCAGGATTTACATCAGACAGGCAATTCGCTTCTTCAGGTCAGCGCTGCACACATCACATCGACAACCCGATCCAGCGCCAGCTCACTGATATGCAGATGCGGCGAAAATCGCAATGCGCCGCCACGCGGCACTGCAAAAATGCCTTGCTCGTGCAGAGCAGCACTGAGCCTTTCAAGACTGCATCGATCTTCGGGCCGCCACGCGATCAAATGCGGTGCAACAGGCTCCGCGCTCAGCCCCTGCCCCAAGCCTTTGGCAACTAGGGCATCTCGAAAGTGCGTGCTCAGTTCATTCAGGCGCTTTTCAATCTCGTCAATGCCCCATGCCTGCATCTGCTGGAGCGCCGCCATCGACATCGGCACGGACAGCGGATGAGGGAATGGCCCAAAATCAAATCGTCGCGCGCCAGAACGATAGGCGGGAAGCGTCCGCCCCATCGACGCGAAGTCGCAACTGGCCTCGCGCGCAAGAATGGTCTGCTCAATCGGCTCGCCACGTTCGCAATGCTTTGGCGCCGCCCACAACCAGCCCAGACCGTAGGCACCCAGCAACCATTTGTGGCCTGGCACCACCACAAAATCTGGCGCGATGGTTTCCAGGTCCAAGGCCATGACACCTATCGACTGGCTTGCATCAATCACCAAGGCGGCGCCCAGACGATGCGCTTCTGCCGCAATCTGTTCGAGATTCAACAGGCTGCCGTCAGCCCAGTGACAATGCGGAATACTCAGCACCGCCGTTGACGCATCCATCTGCGCCAGAACGGCGGATGTCCAGTCCTGACCGGCCTCACGAACGGCGTAACGCATGTGCGCTCCGCAGGCCTCGGCCTGTTGCTGCCATATGCCACGATTCGACGGGTACTCTGCGTCCAGCACAATCAGATTCTGGCCCGCATGGACAGGACAGTTGCGCGCTGCCACCGCCATCGCATAGCTCACTGATGGGGTGAAGGCCAGCGCATCAACCGTTGTGTTCAGAAGCTCAGCAGCAAGCGCTCGCAATTGCTCGGTTTGAACGATCCAATCGTCCGCCCCTGCTTCCCAGAGCCGCGCACTCGCATACAGTCCCTCTTCAGCCGCGCGCGTCACACTATGCAAACGTGGCGCCAGCCCCGCGGTATTGAGATAGATGACATCCTTCGGCACATCAAATAACTGCGCGCTGTCGTAGTTGATGATCTGTCTGGTCACTGTCATGGTGTCACTATAAATACTCTTTACGCGTGCAGACTGCCGGCGTCGCACGAAAGAACAGAATCATGGAGCGAGATGCTGGATCGAATACCCACAACCGACGATGTTCGGGCTGATCAGGATTCATCGACGGACCTGGCCGCGCAGTTCACGCAGGTTCGCAAGCAAAGTGCTTCACTGATCCGCGAGCTTTCCGCTGAAGATACGGCTTTGCAGTCCATGGCGGACACCAGTCCGGCGAAGTGGCACCTGGCCCATACCACCTGGTTCTTTGAGCAGTTCCTCCTGGGGCGCGATGCCGGCTACAAGGTGCATCGCCCGCGCTGGGACTTCCTGTTCAACTCCTATTATCAAAGCGTGGGCCCCATGCATTCGCGGCCTCATCGCGGACTACTGTCACGTCCCGGATTGGCAGAGATCCTGGAGTATCGAGATGTCATTGATGCACGCGTGCAGGATCTGATGAAGGCCGGTCTTGATCAGGCGGCAAAAGACCTGATCGAACTCGGCCTGCACCACGAACAGCAACATCAGGAGTTATTGCTGACCGATATCAAGCATCTGCTGTCCTGCAATCCTTTGCAGCCAGCCTATCGTGATCCCGCTACAAGGCCTGCAAGCGAAACTGCAACACGCGCACTGCCGCTGCAGTTTCTGCAAGGCGCGCAGGGCCTCGTGGAAATCGGTCACCAACAAGATGGCTTTGCGTTTGATTGCGAAACACCCCGCCATACCGCGCTGTTGCACCCGCATGCGCTTGCCAACCGATGCGTAAGCAATGCCGAGTATCTGGCCTTCATCCGCGACGGCGGCTATCGCGAGGCGACGCTGTGGTTATCCGAAGGCTGGAATACCGTGCAGCGCGAGGGCTGGGCACATCCGCTGTACTGGTCGGACGATCTGCAAACCGAGTTCACCCTGTACGGCCCGCAGCCGATTGATCCGAACGCTCCGGTGAGTCACGTCAGTTACTTTGAAGCCGATGCCTACGCCCGATGGGCCGGTGCGCGTCTGCCCACTGAAACGGAATGGGAATCCGCCGCAGCACCACTCGATGTCACCGGCAACTTTGTCGGCAGCGGCGCTCTGCATCCCAAGCCGCCAAGCGGCGGCGAAGGCCTCCAACAGATGTTCGGTGATGTCTGGGAGTGGACGGCCAGCCCCTACGTCAGTTATCCCGGCTTCAAACCTGCCGCCGGTTCACTGGGCGAATACAACGACAAGTTCATGTGCGGCCAGCAGGTTTTGCGCGGGGGCTCCTGCGTAACGCCCGATCGGCACATGCGTGCAAGTTATCGCAACTTCTTTTATCCCGCGGACCGCTGGCAATTCATGGGCATCCGCATCGCCAAGGACCTTGAATCGTGAAACAAGCCAGCGCAGCGCTTCACATCGAAACCGCAGAAGATGCTGCGGAACTCATGCGTCAGGAGGTCCGGCGCGGCCTGTCGGCGCGGCCCAAGAAGCTGTCGTCGAAATATTTCTACGACGCGCGGGGCTCTGAATTGTTCGAGCAGATTTGCGATCTTCCGGAGTACTACCTCACGCGGACCGAACTCTCGATCCTGCGCGAACAGGGCCCTGATATCGCGAATGCGGTTGGCGATGATGCAATGGTTGTCGAATACGGCAGCGGCAGCGGCATCAAGACCGGACTGTTGCTCGATGCACTTCAGTCGCCGGTGGCTTACGTCCCCATCGAGATTTCCGAAAGCGCACTCAATGGCAGCCTTGAGGAGCTCGGCACTCGTTTCCCCGACATTGAAATGCTGCCCATGTGCGGCGATTTCACGCGGCCGCTCAGCCTGCCGAGACCCACGCAACGCAAGCCGGCGCGCCGCCTGATTTTCTTCCCGGGCTCGACCATCGGCAATTTCGAGTACAGCGATGCCATCCGCCTGCTCTCGGTCATGCGCTCGCAAATGGACGCGCAAGGACTGGCGCTGATTGGCATTGACCTGAAGAAGGACGCTGCGGTGATTGAGGCGGCCTACAACGACAGCGCAGGCGTGACTGCAGCATTCAAGCTGAACATGCTCCATCACCTGAATCGCGAAGCGGATACCAATTTCGATGTGAGTCAGTTCGAGCACTGCGCTCGCTACAACCCGCTTCCGGGGCGCATCGAAACGCATATCCGCAGCCGCCGTGATCAGACCATTGCCATGGGTGGCTCGCAGATTGCCCAGTTTGCAGCCGGGGAAAGAATGCTCGTCGAATACAGCTGCAAATATTCGCCGCAGGACTTCGCCGGCATGGCCGGCAAGGCGGGCCTGAAGGTCGTAAACAGCTGGACCGATGCGGACCAACTCTTTTCGCTTCAGCTGCTCAGCAGGGCCGACGGCTAAGCGCAGGCCTGAACCCGGCTTTCTGTAGACCTCAGTATCTTTCCAGGCAGCCGCGCACCCGCCCCACTGCGCGGATCAGATGCTGTAGATGAGTTTCGACAGGGGAGTACGTTCCGGAAAATCGGTGCGGATGACGACACCAAACAGGGATTCTGCGCCCCGGATGCTGCGCTCATCATGGAGCATGCGCGTAACTTTCCAGCCTAGGTCGTGTGCGTGTTGAATCACCTGTTCGCACCGCTCCACATGGGCGCGATACTGCCCATAGCGCTGGCGCGCCACAATCGTCCGCTTGCTGATCTGATCCAAGGTCATGCGCATTGCCTCCTGCCCGTTGCGACGCAAGTATGCCCCGGCCCCGCTCGAATTCAAGAAACCGGCGCTTTGCAAACCTCTTGCAAGCGCCGTGCCGCATTGCCCATCAGTTGAAACGCACGTACTCGGCGTCAATCGGCTGCTTGTTGATGCCCACGCGCGGCGGCGAGATCCAGTTGGCAAATTTGCCAGGTTCCGTGACCGCCTTCATCAGTGAAACCACGTATTCGCGATCTTCTGCAGTCGGCATCCACTCGCCAACGCTGGCGTTCCACTCGGATTCGCTCACCGGCTTGCCTTCGGGAGACAGGTGCACGCCAGACAAGGTACCGATCTGGCGATTGAAGGCCTTGTGCGGCAGGGTCAGGCGGAAGGGCAGACCTGCGGCTTCGATGACCTTGTTCCAGCGACCGATGCCGCCTTCGGAATCGACGATGAAATCATTGCGCAGCACTTCGTTCAGGGCGTTGAGCATCGGCACTTCCTTTTCTACGAGTTTTCCGTCCTGCACGTCGAGAATCTTGTAGGACTGATCCTTGAGCTCGTGATCGTCCTTGCGCATGCCTTCCTTGTAGCGACCCTTGAGCCCGGAGCTGTAGAACATCGCAGCATTGGAGGACTGGTCGGCGCCAAACAGATCCAGCGTCACGCTGTAGTGGAAATTCAGATAACGCTGGATGGTCTGCAAATCGATCACGCCGAGTTTGCGCACCTGATCGGGTGCCTCGACGTTATGCTTTTTCATCATCTCGCAAGTGCGCTGGATGATGCGCGACACGCCGGTTTCACCCACGAACATGTGATGGGTTTCTTCGGTCAGCATGAATCGCGTGGTGCGCGACAGCGGATCGAAGCTGGATTCTGCCAGCGCGTTCAACTGGAACTTGCCGTCACGATCCGTGAAGTAGGTGAACATGAAGAACGCCAGCCAGTCCGGTGTCTGCTCGTTGAAGGCACCCAGAATGCGCGGGTTATCAACCTGTCCGGAGCGGCGTTCGAGCAGGGCATCGGCTTCTTCGCGACCATCGCGACCGAAGTAGCGATGTAGCAGGTAGACCATCGCCCAGAGGTGACGCCCTTCTTCCACATTGATCTGGAACAGATTGCGCAGGTCATAAAGCGATGGTGCAGTCAGGCCCAGCAAACGCTGCTGCTCCACCGAAGCCGGCTCGGTGTCACCCTGTGTGACGATGATGCGACGCAGGTTGGCGCGGTGTTCGCCGGGAACGTCCTGCCAAACCTCCTTGCCCTTGTGCTCGCCAAAGTGAATGCGGCGATCCTGCACCTGATCCGCCATGAAGATGCCCCAGCGGTAATCCGGCATTTTCACGTAACCAAAGTTGGCCCAGCCCGACGGCTCCGTAGAGATGGCCGTGCGCAGGTACACATCATTCATCTGCGCGCCTTCCGGCCCCATGTCACCCCACCAGTCCAGAAAATTGGGCTGCCAGTTTTCCAGTGCGCGTTGCAGCTTGCGGTCACTGTTGAGGTTTACGTTGTTGGGGATTTTCTGGCTGTAATCGATGCTGCCCATGTGTGGCTCCGTCAGTTATTGAGTCTTGCAGCCCGATCACAACGGGCTTTCGCGGTTAGTGCGGGTTCAGACGCGTTCCATGTTGAAGTCAGCCTTCTCGCCTTTTCCGTACACCTTGAGCGCGCCCTTCTCGCCCACGGCATTGGGCCGCGTGAAGATCCAGTTCTGCCACGCTGACAGACGGCCAAAGACGCGCGTCTCCATGGTCTCGGTGATGCCGAATCGCAGATTCGCTTCCAACCCAGTCAGTGCATCCGGCGACAGGCTGGCGCGCTCTTCCAGCGCAATGCGGATTTCATCATCCCAGTCGATGTCATCGGGCGCCTCGGTGATCAGGCCCAGTTCGACGGCCTGCGCCGGTTCAATCGCCTTGCCGATCTGTTCACGCACGGCGGCAATCTCCGCGGCATCGTCGTAGTACCGCTGCGCAATGCGGTCCTTGCCATTGACCATCGGATAGGTGCCGAAGTTGAGCGCAGAGACCTGCAGTTTCGGCGCCTTTTCGGGCTCGTCCGGCAGGTCCAGCATGTAACTACGATCTGCGGCGAGTGCGATTTCCAGCAGGGTTCCCGCAAAACAGGAGCCTTGTTCAATCAACGCAAACAGAGTGCGCGACGAGACGTCCAACCGCGCCAGGCAGCGGCGCAACATGCCAATACTTTCCCGCACAAACCAATGATCCTTGTGCGCTTCCAGTACCGCATCGCAATCGAGCACGGCCTGCGCATCGCCTTCGCAGCGCAGCAGCCAGGTACCAAGCTCCAGTTCATTGGTACGCAAGGACAGGATGGCGTCATCGAGTTCGCGCGCCATGCGCAGCGGCCACCAGTTGGCACCTGCTTCGAGAATACCTTCGATGTCTGTCGGTTGCGGGGCGTCCGGTGCGCGGACCGTGAGGTGCGCCAGACGCCCTGCCCGATCGCACTTCACCGATACGAATCCATACTCAATGCCGTCGTCGGTGATCGTCCGATCAAGCGGTGTCAGGGCCACGCCTTTTGCGTCTGAGGGGCGGTCGCTCTGTGCTGCGAGTTCTGCTGCACGCCTGGCAACCACTTCATCGAAAACAGCAGGCTTGGCAATTTCATCAACCAGCTTCCAGTCTTTGGCACGCTGCCCGCGCACGCCTTCGGTGGTGATGCAGAAAATATCCGCACGGTCGTGGCGCACCTTGCGCTTGTCTGTGATGCGGGTCAGGCCGCCGGTTCCCGGCAACACACCCAGCAAGGGCACCTCCGGCAGCGACACTGCAGAACTCCGATCGTCCACGAGATAGATTTCGTCACAGGCCAGCGCCATTTCGTAACCACCGCCAGCGCAGGCGCCGTTGACCGCGGCCAGGAACTTCAGGCCGGAATGTCGGCTGGAGTCTTCAATGCCGTTTCGCGTTTCATTGGTGAATTTGCAGAAATTCACCTTCCAGGCGTGACTGGAAGTTCCGAGCATGAAAATGTTGGCGCCGGAACAGAAGATGCGATCTTTCAGGCTGCTGATCACCACGGTGCGCACTTCCGGGTGCTCAAAACGGATGCGCTGCAATGCATCGTGAAGCTCGATATCCACACCCAGATCGTAGGAATTGAGCTTGAGTTTGTAGCCCTCGCGGATACCGGCGTCTTCGGAAACATCCATGGCCAGCGTTGCAATGGCACCGTCGAAGCTCAGGCTCCAATGGCGATACCGGGAGGGGTCTGTCTGGTAGTCCACCCTGAGCGTTGAAGCCTGCATGTCATCTCCTGAGCGCATGAATTGATATGCACTATTTTGCATGCATTATTTTGCATGTCAAGGCGCAGCTGAACGCACCCATGGTCAGGAAAGCAGGCGAACCTTTCGACGCCCGCTACCCATGGCTTCAGGCATCCGCCCCGAACGGATCAGTCGCGAGTGGCGATGGCCCGCTGAATGGCCGTGGATACCGATTCCAGGCAGGCCGAAGGCGGCTTGCCACTGGTGTCGAACAACAGATCGGCCTTGGCGTAGAAGGGTGAACGCTCTTCCAGAATCATGCGCAGGTCTTCCATCGCCTGCTTGTTGCCGGCCATGGGGCGCATATCACCCTGGGCAATGACCCGGTTCATGTGCTCTTCGGGTGAGGCGGTCAGCCAGACCGTGTAGCAACGGGACAGCAGCAGGTTGAAGGTGGCCGCCTCGGTGACGATGCCACCCGGCGTGTCGATGACCACCGGCGTGGGATCGGCCAAGACTTCTTCCAGCGCGCGACGCTCGTAGCGACGATAAGCCGCAGGCCCGTAGAGCGAATGAATCTGATCAGGCCTGCAACCTGCTACCCGCTCGATTTCGCGGTGCAGATCAATGAAAGGCCGACGAAGATATTCCGCCAGGCCACGACCCAGCGTGGATTTTCCTGCGCCGCGCAGGCCAATCAGGGCAATGCGGTCCAGCCGATGGTCACGTGCCTCCGGTGCACCAAAGAGACGGCTCAGCGCGGTGCGCGCCATCTCCAACTGCTCAGGCGAACGCCCGTGCAGCAAATCCCGAATCAGCAGCCAGTCCGGGGAATCGGTGGTTTCGTCGCCCAGCAGTTCGGCCAGCGAGCAATCCAGCGCCTGTGCGATCTGGCGCAGGATCAGAATCGAAGGATTACCGATACCGGCTTCAAGATTCGCCAGATGCCGTTCCGAAACATTCGCAATCTGCGCCAGCACCTTGCGCGTAATGCCGCGCCGCGCACGCAGCCGGCGCACGCGCGCACCCATCGCGGTCTGCAGGGGGTCACGATCCTGCTCCGCCACGGTATCGCCAGGGGCGTTGTGCTTGCTCGGGACCGCAGATGGACACATGGGGTAAGGCCCTGCACGGGGTGCTTTGACATTCAATGCACTATGATGCATTTTTTGGCGCGCCACCTCAAGGAACGCTCGGCCGCCGCTGCGGGGCCTCCCCGGCCAGCCGGGCACTGGAGGCCATTCGGCAGGCGGCTTGCATCCGACCGCAACCAGAACAACGCAGGAACCGATCCTGCCCAACATTCAGCCAACGGAACCCTTTGCATGAGCATCACCCTGAAAAACTACCTTGGCGGAAAGTGGATTGCTGGGACCGGCGATGGCACAGCCTTGACCGACCCTGTGCTGGGCACCGAACTCGCGCGCGCCTCTGCCGCCGGCCTTGATCTGAGCACTGGCTACGCCTTTGCTCGCAAGCACGGTGGAGCAGGCTTGCGCGCAATGAGCTTTGCCGAACGCGGCAAGGCGCTCAGGAAACTGGTGGACGTATTCAAGACCCATCGATCCCGCTACCTGCAGATATCGATGGAGAACTCCGGCACAACCTCTGCTCACTCAAGTCCCGATGTTGACGGCGCCATCTACACCCTGGGCTACTACGCCCGGCTTGCCACTGAGCTGGGCGAGGCGCGCTATCTGGTCGATGGTGACGCCGTAGAGCTGGACCGAGAAGGCAGCTTCATTACACAACACGTGATGGTGCCCACGCGCGGCCTCGCTCTGCTGATCAATGCCTTCAATTTTCCGGCGTGGGGCCTGTGGGAGAAGGCCGCTCCTGCCTTGCTCAGCGGCGTTCCGGTGATTGCCAAGCCCGCAACCGCCACCTGCTGGCTCACACAGGCCATGGTGGCCGACGCGATCGAAGCCAACGTCCTACCCAAAGGCGCTTTGTCGGTCATTTGCGGCTCTGGCGACGGCCTCCTGGACGCCCTTGAGCCCATGGACCGGCTCTCCTTCACTGGCTCTGCGCAAACCGCGGCCATGCTGCGCGCACACCCAGCCGTGGCTGCGCGCAGCGTGCGTACCAATGTGGAAGCTGACAGCCTGAACAGCGTCCTGCTGGACCCGGACGTCACGCCAGGCTCGGATCACTTTGGGCAATTTGCCAAGGAAATGGCTCGCGAACTGAGCATCAAGTCCGGGCAACGCTGCACGGCGCCACGTCGCATCCTTGTACCGAAAGAAAACTACGACTCCTGCCGAGATGCGCTTTGCGCAGCCCTGAGCAAGATCACCGTCGGGAATCCGCGCAACGAGAACGTCCGCATGGGGTCGCTGGTGAGCACCGGGCAGAAACGCGATGTTCTGCGCGGCATTTCAGAACTGCGCGAAGAAGCCGAGCTGCTGTTCGACGGCAGCAACAGCAAGCTGATCGATGCTGACCCGGAGCTCAGTGCCTGCGTTGCCCCCTACCTGCTGGGCATCAAGAACGGCGCTCACGCCCGCGAAGTGCATGAACTGGAAGTTTTTGGCCCGGTAGCCACGCTCATTGGCTATGACAATATCGAACAGGCCCGCGAGTTCATCGAAGCAGGTCAGGGATCGCTGGTGTGCTCGGTTTATGCTGCCAATCCGGAGTTCGGAGTACGTGCATCACTTGAGCTGGCGCATGCGCATGGACGGGTTCACGTCATCACGCCAGCCGTCAGCACCAGCCACAGCGGTCAAGGCAACGTGATGCCCAGTTCCATCCACGGCGGGCCCGGACGTGCCGGAGGCGGCGAAGAACTTGGGGGCCTGCGCGGACTGCAGTTCTATCATCAACGCAGCGCCATCCAGATTGAATGCGACGGACTCGCTGCAATCGCGGACAATGGCAGAATTTACACACCCTGATTGGGCATACCGTCAAACGGAATCCAATCCGTAAGACCCGCCTGCCTGGCCACGATCAGCCATCAGGGCTATCACTAGAACTATGAACTCAGGGGAAGCAAACTCAAAATGAAATCCAAACCCGTCGTGCAGGCACCTGCCCAACTCAATTTCGCTGCTCACCTGCTCGCGCTCAATGCCGACCGCGGGGAGAAACTCGCTTACATCGATGACGCAGGCTCGCTCAGCTATGCAGATCTTGCCCTGCACGTGCGTCGTTTTGCGGCCAGATTGAACGATCAGGGTATCCGCCGCGAAGAACGGGTTCTGCTGTGTGCACATGACACCACTGACTGGCCCATCGCATTTCTTGGCTGCCTGTATGCAGGCGTAGTGCCGGTCGCGGTCAACACCCTGCTCAGCGCAGATGACTATGCCTACATGATTGAGCACTGCAACGCGCGCGGCGTGATCGTCTCCGACGCGCTGCTGAGCACCCTGCAAACCGCCATCGGCCAGTCCAGCACCAAGCCTGCGCTGATCATTGTCTCGCGTGCATCTGAAGCATTCGCCGGGGGCGGCCTGCGACTTGAACAATTGCTGGCAGAAGGCAGCGAGCTGGAAAAACCGGCAGACACCCGCCGCGATGACATCGCCTTCTGGCTGTACTCCTCAGGCTCCACCGGCCGGCCCAAGGGCACCGTACACACACACGGAAACCTGTTTGCCACACAGGCCACCTACGGCACTCACGCACTCGGGCTGACAGAAGAAGACGTCACGTTTTCTGCGGCAAAACTGTTCTTTGCCTACGGCTTGGGCAATGCCCTGACCTTTCCCCTCAGCGCCGGCGCCACGGTTTGCCTGATGGCAGAGCGCCCCACGCCGGAAGCCGTTTTCAAACGCCTGAGCGAACACAAGGCGAGCGTCTTCTTTGGCGTTCCTACCCTCTACGCAGGCATGCTCGCTGGCCCGATGCCGGACCGCGATGCACTTTCTCTACGCGTCTGTGCCTCAGCCGGAGAAGCCCTGCCCAAGGAAATTGGCGAACGTTTTGAAGCTCACTTTGGTGTGCCGATTCTCGACGGTATCGGCTCGACAGAAATGCTGCATATTTTCCTCTCCAATCGCGAAGGCGAACTTCGCTACGGCACCAGCGGCAAGCCTGTGCCGGGCTATGAACTGCAGTTGCTTCATGAGGACGGCACGCCGGTGGACGACGACACCGTAGGCGATCTCTATGTCAAAGGAGACAGCAGCGCACTCATGTACTGGGGCAACCGGGACAAATCCCGCAGCACCTTTCTCGGCGCCTGGACGCGCACCGGCGACAAGTATGTTCGTGACAGCGAAGGCTGGTACACCTACTCCGGCCGCTCTGATGACATGCTCAAGGTCAGCGGCCAATACGTCTCCCCCTTCGAAGTTGAAAGCTGCCTGATGCAGCACGAGAGTGTGTTTGAAGCCGCCATGATCGGCATCCACGATGACAATGGGCTGGTCAAATCCAAGGCATTTGTCGTCCTCAAGCCGGGGGTCGAAGCTAGCGACGCACTGGCGGTGGAGATCAAGAAGTTTGTGAAGGATCGCCTTGCCCCGCACAAGTATCCGCGACGCATCGACTTCATTGCCGAACTCCCCAAGACGCCGACCGGAAAAATCCAGCGCTTCAAGCTGCGTCAGCTTGAAACCGACGGCAAATGAGCGCTGATACCTCAACCATCACGCTGAGCTGGAACGCACGCAGCGTCGATATCGAGTATCAAACCCTGTTTCCGGAACGCCGCGAGGCGCCGCTGCTGGTTTTTCTGCACGAAGGCCTGGGGTCTGTCTCGATGTGGCGCGACTACCCACAACGCCTGTGCGAAGCCGGCGGTTTTCGCGGCCTTGTCTATTCACGCCCCGGCTACGGCCATTCCACGCCGCGCCCGCTTTCGGAGCCACTTGCGCCCGACTTCATGCATGCGCAGGCCCATCAGGTGCTGCCCGCTCTTCTGGAGGCACTGGGTATAGATGCACGCAAGGACAGGCCCTGGTTGTTCGGGCACAGTGACGGCGGCTCCATTGCGCTGCTCTACGCTGCGCAATTTCCGGATGCCATTGCCGGGCTGGTGGTCGCTGCGCCGCATCTGTTTGTTGAAGACCTCAGCGTGCAAAGCATTGCAAAGGCCAAAACGGCATTCGAGACGACGGCCCTGCGCGACAAGCTGGCGCGGCATCATCAGGATGTGGATAGCGCCTTCAGGGGCTGGAACGACGTTTGGCTGTCGCCTGAGTTCCGTGACTGGAACATCGAGAACGAAGTACAGAAGATCCGCTGCCCGGTGCTGGCGGTGCAGGGCCATGATGATGAATACGGCACCATGGCGCAGATCGACACCATAGCTAGCCTCACACCGCGAACCCAACTGCTGAAACTGGATCACTGTGGTCATTCGCCGCACCGGGATCAGCCCGATGCGCTCAATCAGGCGGTTTGCGATTTCATCAACCCGCCCTGAGGCGGCGGCCCCGGCGCTGGATTAGCGATAGATGCGAATCAGTGCGCCTTCTTCCGTGACCACATACAAATCTCCTGCTGGGCTGATGCGAACCGAACGCACTCGCTGATCCAGATCTTCTAGCAACCGCGTCTCCGCAACAAACTGCCCGCCCCTGAGTTGCACCCGGTTCAGGTGCTGCCCGCGCAGGGCACCGACAAAAACACTGTCTTTCCACTCCGGAAAGCCGGCTTCCCTGTAATAGGCGATGCCGGATGTAGCGATACTGGGCACATAGTAATGAACGGGTTGTTCCATGCCCGGCTTCGACGCGCCCTCGCCAATACTGCCGCCCACGTACTCCTTGCCGTAGGTGATCACCGGCCAGCCAAAATTGAGCCCCGGACGAAGGTGATTGATTTCATCACCGCCGCGCGGACCGTGTTCGGCTTCCCAGATGCGGCCGGTGCTCGCATCAAGGGCCAGCCCCTGCGGATTGCGATGCCCGTAGGAGAATATCTCTGGCAGCGCATTCTGCTGGCCGATAAAGGGGTTGTCCGGCGGCACGCTGCCATCATCAAACAGTCGCAGAATCTTGCCGTTGTGTGCATCCAGCTGCTGCGCCTTGTGACGATCGCCGCGATCACCGACGCTGACAAACAGGTGTCCGTCTGGACCAAACAGCAGTGCGCCGCCAAAGTGATGTGATGCGCTTGCTTCTGCCCGCGCAGAAAAAATGACTTTGGTCTGAGTGAGCGCATCGCCCGCAAGCTTTGCCCGCATTACCCGGGTGGTATACAGGCCATTTTCCAGCCGCGCGGCGTAGCTCAGATAGATCAGCGCATTGGAATCAAACGATGGATGCGCCACCACGGCCAGCAGGCCGCCCTGCCCGCGGTTGGCCACCTCCGGCAGGCCGCTGAGTTCACGCTTGCTGCCGCTCTCAAGATTGACCCGCCACAGGCGGCCCGGCTTTTCCGTAATCAGCGCATCTGCCGCACTCAGAAAGGCGACGTCCCAGGCCGAATCGAAGCCGGAGACCACCGTCTCACGCTTGTAAGACACCGGCTCAGTGGAATGCTCAGCGTGCGGATCAAACGCAAACGCATCGGCCACGAAGAAGTGCCGACGCTGCTCCGCCCAGGGTTGCAGAAACCAAAGGGCGAATCCGCCCACAAACAGCAAGGCGGCAACAAGAACGGGGCTGGCTCGCATGACACGGGGTCCTTTAGACAAAGGCTGAGGCCCCATTATTGGCCATAGACGATGAACGCGACCAAAGCCGCGTCATCTCAACCGCCCTCTTTCACCGCCTTTCGCGAACCGCCGTGTTACGGCAGAGGCCCGTGAATCAGGCCTTGGGCGCCCTGCCGTAGACGTCTTCGAAGCGCACGATGTCGTCCTCACCCAGATAGGCACCGGACTGCACTTCAATCATCTCCAGCGCCACTTTCCCGGGGTTCTCGACCCGGTGGGTAGAGCCAATGGGAATGTAGGTGGATTGATCTTCGGTGAGCAGGAAGGTCTTGTCTTCGCAGGTGACCTTGGCGGTGCCCTTGACGATGATCCAGTGCTCGGCGCGATGGTGGTGCATCTGCAAGGACAGGATATGACCCGGCTTGACCAGAATGCGCTTGACCTGGAAGCGCTCCGCACCGGCAATGGACTCGTAGTAACCCCATGGGCGATACACGCGCGGCAGGCTGTCCGCCTCGGTGCGCTTCTCGGCCTTGATCCGTTTGACCAGCTTGCCTACGTCCTGCACGCGGTCCTTGCGCGCCACCAGAATGGCGTCTTCGCTTTCCACGACCACATGATCTTCCACACCGATCAGGGTGACCAGACGCTTGCCGGCCTGCACCAGATTGTTGCGGGAGTCTTCGGTCATCACATTGCCGCGCACATGATTGCCGTCGGCGTCTCCGGGCTGCTTGGACAGGAAAGTCCAGGAGCCCACGTCATCCCAGCCTGCATCCAGCGGCACCATCGCGATATTGCTGCTCTTTTCCATCACCGCGTAGTCGATGGAGATATTCCGGCACTTGCGGAACTCATCTGCATCCAGCCGCAGGAAGTCGATATCGCGCTGCGCTGACTTCACCGATCCTGCAGCCGCGTCATGCATTTCAGGCTCCAGCCGCTTCAACTCCGCCAGGAAAGTAGCGGCCGAGAACAGGAACATGCCGCCGTTCCAGAAAAAGCCACCGTCTTTCAGGTATTGCTCTGCGCGCTCGCGCTCCGGTTTCTCGAAGAATCCAGACACCTCAAAACAACCCTCGACACCGGACAGCGACTTACCGGCCTGCAGATAACCAAAACCCGTTTCCGGCGCAGTAGGTTTGATGCCAAAAGTCACCAGACGACCCGCACGCGCGGCCTCAGCTGCCTTGACGGCACTGGCCACAAAAGCCTCGGTGTCCGAGATGGTCTGATCGGCGGCCATCAACAAGATCAGCGCGTCAGGTCCGTGCTGCTCGGTTACAAAATGCGCAGCCGCTGCTGCCGCTGGAGCGGTGTTTCGCCCCTCCGGTTCCAGCAGAATATTGGGTCGCTCAATGCCCATCTGCTGCAGCTGCTCCGCAATAAGGAAGCGATGCCGCTCATTACCCAGAATCACCGGCTCCGTAGCGCCCGGAATCTTGCCTGCACGCTCTACTGTGGCCTGCAGCAGACTGCGATCCTCGAGCAGGCTGAGAAACTGCTTCGGGTACGACTCCCGGGAAAGCGGCCAGAGACGGGTGCCGGAACCACCGGCCATGAGGATGGGGACAAGAGTCATCAGAACAGGGTCGCGAACAAATTAGGGCGCAAAGTCTGTTGGACCGGGCAGTGATTGGCAATACGCCGAGTGCTCCAATAGGGCAGTCCCACTATTGATCGGCGCGAATTTGGAAGCGTGTTCTGGCTTGAATGGCTTCAATACTGACCAGGACTCCCAATTCGGACAGGGCATGACAATAAAGTTATATTGAAATTGGCCACGAGCACACGAGAAAGCTCATCAAGTCCGCAAGAATTGCTGATTTGCGAACCGCCCTTCGATAACAACACCCTGACCCACGAGTCCATGGAAGACAGCAATATCAAGGCAGCGTCAGCCCACTCAACCACGACTGCCGAGCGGGTACTCAACGGAGGGCTCCTGTTAGCCATCCTTGCCCTGCTGGCAACCAAGCTTCAGTTGTTGTCGACCCTGAACATCAACTGGGATGAGTTCCTTTTTGCCTCGAAAATCTACGCATTCGAGCGTGGCGAGCTGACCTCTCAGTTACAAAGTTTCCACGTACATCTGTTTGGGTGGATCAGGGCGGCCGGCAACAATGGCGTTGACCAGATCATTGCCGCACGCGAATTCATGTTCGGCCTGCGCTTGCTCACCTGCGCGTGCATCTTCCTGATCGGCAGGCGGCTCTTTGGCACCACTGGCGCTCTTGTTGCGGTGGCCGCTTCCATGGCTTTTTCCTACGTGATCATGCACGGCGAATCGTTCCGCGCCGATCCACTGATCACCAGCTGTTTCATGGTTGCAGCGAGCCTGCTGATCCTGTTTCCAGCCAGATTGCTGGCAACAGTCACAGCAGGTGTGCTTATGGCGGTTGCCGCCATGATCTCCATCAAGGCCGCCATCTACGGCCCCAGCATTGCCATACTGCTACTGATCAACTGGCGCACGGCAGAGGAATCACGCGGGGCGGTCCTTCGCGCCAGCATTGGCTTCTGTGTGGCGTCCGGCATCGCTTTGCTTGGCTTGTATCTGGCGCACCAGGCATCGCTGGGGACTGCTCCGGCTTATGAGCTCACCGACAAACTGTCTGATACGGGCACCCGCATGTGGGCCCCACCACCATCGGGCACATTCACGCTGACCTATAACTGGGACCGGACCTGGTGGATGCTGACCGCCCTGGGCGGCCTGGCAGCCATCGGCGTCATGCTCAAAGCTCCGCATAGAAGGACTGGCCTGATTGTCCTGGCCATGATGCTGCCGCTGGCAACACTGAGCTTCTATCGGAACAGCTTTCCTTATTACTACATCTGCCTGATTCCACCAGCCAGCCTGGCGATTGGCCTACTCGCCTCATTGGCACCCCGCGTCCTGCCCAACCGGCCGGCGCTCGCAGCCATTATTGTTGGCTTGGCCGTGCTACTAGCCGGCACCCGTACCGTGCGACTGATTGGCCTGAACAACGACGATACCGTGACGCCGCAGCGCAGGGTGCTGGCGGCGGTCAAGCGCCTGTTTCCTGAGCCCGTGCCCTACATTGATAGATGCTCGATGGTGGTGGACTACCCCAAGCTGGGCATCTTCATGAGCACGCTGGTCAGCGGGGTTTACCGCGAACGAGGGGAGCCGGTGATGCAATCTCTGGTGGAATCACGCCAGCCACCCTTCATTCTTGAAAATTCACCCGGCCTGAATCTGAGCCTGAGCGTGGAGCAGATTGCGGCCTCGCCATATCGGCTGCTACCGGAAGACCATTTGTATCTGCAGAAGCACTACCTGCGTTATTGGGGCCCCATCCATCTTGCCGGCAGGCAGTTTGAATCAACCGATGGACAGACTCACAGCTTCGAGCTGCCCGTTGCAGGTCCATACTCTGTCATCGCTGAGAACGCGATTGCCATTGACGGGCAAACGCTCGAGCCTGGCGCTGTGATTGATCTGGAAGCGGGTCAGCACACGCTGCAAGGCCCTGCCGGAGGGAATCGCGTAATCTTGCGCTACGGTCGCGCCCTGCCCCAACCGGAAGGGCCACCGTTACCGCGCGGCATGTTTACCGGACTGGGCTTTCGCAACTTCCCCTAATCAGTTTTCATCATGAAATTGATCATCCAGATTCCCTGCTTCAACGAGGCAGAGACCTTGCCGGGAACGCTGGCTGATCTGCCGCGGACAATAGACGGCATTGATGTGATCGAGACGCTGATCATTGATGACGGCAGCTCTGATCGCACCATTGAGGTGGCCCGCGAGTTGGGAGTGGATCACATCATTCGCAACAAGCGGAATATGGGCCTTGCCCGCACGTTCCAACGTGGCCTCGATGCGTCCATGAAGGCCGGTGCGGACATCATCGTCAATACCGATGGAGACAACCAGTACGCCGGAAGCGACATCAAGAAACTGGTTGCGCCTATTCTGGCCGGGAAGGCCGACATCGTTATTGGCGACCGTCGACCCGCAGACAACCCTGAATTCTCAGCGCTCAAGCGCAAGCTGCAGAAAATTGGCAGTGGCGTTGTCACATCAATGGCTGGCGTGCAGGTACCGGATTCCGTGAGCGGCTTTCGCGCCATCTCACGCGAAGCAGCCGGGCAACTCAATATTGTCTCCGGCTTCAGCTACACCACAGAGATGGTCATACAGGCTGGCAAACGCGGCATTGCCATGACTTCGGTACCGGTGAGCACCAATCCGCAAACGCGGGAATCTCGCCTGTTCAAGAGCATGCCTGGCTTCATCGGACGCTCTGCTGCAACCATGGTGCGCACCTATGCGATGTACAAGCCGCTAAGGGTTTTCTTCTTCGCCGGCTTGTTTCTTTCTCTTCTCGGCGCATGGCCCCTGATGAGATTTCTCTGGTTCTTTGCACAGGGCACCGGTGCCGGACACGTTCAATCGTTGGTGATCGGCAGTGCACTGCTTACCATCGGTGCAATCTGTTTCATGATCGCCCTGATTGCGGATTTGACAGCAGTCAATAGACAGCTTCTTGAACGGATATTGGTGAAATTACAGCAAGATGAGAATCGGGAATAAAGTATTTAGCCGAACGCGACTCGCAATCCCAGTCAAATCAAACTCAAAACTATTTAATAGTTCTTTCGGATTTACTCGAAGCTAAGCCGATCCTCTTCCATACGTACCAAGTTGACGGCAAACCTAGCGCCAGAGTTACCAAAATCAACACGATTCTATCTAGTGCAATTGCGAGCATTCCGAAGGCGAGATCATTCCCCATCGCCGCCGATAGAAGACCAATTATCCATTCCCGCAAGCCCATATTTCCGGGAGTAATTGCAATTATCGAGAGAACAGTTGCCGCGGGAGCAAGCAACAGCAATGTTGACAGGTCAACGCGCTCGCCAGCCGCATCAAATGCCAACCATAATCTTCCGCCCAATACCGAAAACTGTAGCGCAATCAATACGAATATTGCCAAAGACAATATCGGGTGACTTGCCAAAGATCCAAAGCCACGCATAAAAATTTCAAAGATCTTTCCCAGACGAGATACTCCAAACGAAACGTCTAATCTTGAGCACAGGTACCCCGCGACCATCAGCCCGCTCATTCCAAGATAAATTAACCAAAGCCACGGACTGCTTACGCCCTCCGCCAAGCCCAGCCCCAACAATCCAAAGGCGCCTGCAGCGAGGCAAAGCAACACATTGCGAATTGCGATGATGCCCGCCAGTCTGCTGAATTCGATCTTATGAAGTCTTCTTAGATAGACAAATCTAATCGCTGTTCCTGCGCGCAATGGCAAATAGTTGAGCAAAGTAATCGAATTTTGCAGGATCCATATCTCAAGATTTCCTACAGTGAACTTTGCAGCACCAAACGCAAGACTCATCTGCATAGCATTTAGTGCAGCAGCCAATACGACACAAATAACTATTCCCCAGACGTGCATTGGTCGCTCGAGAAGAATACTCACGTCCAGAAGTGGCGCTTCAGTACGCAAATACATGACAAAGCTTCCTACTAAAACGACAAGCAATATCATGGATGCCAATGTCTTCAGACGCTTATCCCGCGCTGCCAGATGCTGCCGACTCATCGCGCAGGCCGTCTGGCCACAAACACTAATCCTTCCACTGGCTACCCCTCATTTCTTGCTGAAGATATAAGCTCGCAACAACGTCCACCCTACTCAGGGCGGAGAAGTCACGACCATGCCAGACTATTGATGCACGCCCCCGCTCAAATTGCGCCTGCAATGGCGAATCAGAATCTCGAAACTTTCCGCACACCTGCAACCTCTTTGCAGACTGAAGCATATGTCGCGAGAAGCGAAGGCCCATGTTTGATAACCCGATCAGTCAACAAGTACTGCATAAAGTATTTCTCGGCAGCATGCGGCTCAAGTAATGCCTCCAGATGTTTGCGATCCGCGTCAAAAGGCAAGTACTCAAAAAGCTGCAGCATGCACTCTCGCAATGAATTCGCGTACCAATGGTCCACAGGCGCATCCACCGCCGCAATTTTCGGCTGATCAACGACCACGCCAGGTAACAAGTCGTATTTCTTTGCCATTTCAGACAAGGCTTTCTTTCCTGAAATACGCAACTCGCCTGTTGCATCATCCGGTCTCGACAGTTCTACGGGCAATTTTTCAGCGAACGATTTAAAAATGGGGTCGAGATACGGAGACATAATCGCCAAGCCTGACTTGGCAGAGCCGGTGGTCATCTTGCTTCGATTCGGGGAAACCATTGACTTCCCAGCATAACCAAGCCTCATTACGGGCAGCTCTTGATATGGCTGCGAGATAGTTTTCGCCATTTCAAAACAGTAACCTGGCGGAACTTGATGCGCATTACCCTTCAGGCCAGCAATTGAAGATTCATCAAATATTCGAAAAGACAGGAATGTCCGCACACTGCTCGGCCAAGTCGACGACCTCAGAATATTCAGCATGACACGCCACGGATGGCCAAAAAATCGGTCCAAAGCGGGGCGAGCAAGTGCCCAAATGAGAAAGCGCTGCAACGATTTGGGAATTCTGGGCATTGCCGCAAGCACCCGAGTCCGACGCCATGTTCCCGGATAACCGAGAAATACGGTGTCGCAGCCGTCACCACTGAAACAGATATCTCTACCCTCTTGAGCAATTCTCTCGCATAAGGCGGCTGTCTGAATCACGTAGTTCGGCCAATTTGTTGGCGCGTTGAAGTCAAGGCCAAACCTCTCTAATCCATTCCGAATGACCTGCTCATCCATTGGAATCCAATGATGCTCTCCTCCGACCGAGTTAGAAACTTCTTCTACATGCGGTTGGTTGAATTCACTTTGAGAGTAACCAAAACTCCAAGTGCCCACTTTCTTTCCGATGCGGTTCAGTCCGGCAGCAACTAGTGCCGAGTCAAACCCGCCCAGCAAAACTTCAACCCTGTCGTACCCTGCTGCTTGCCGCCTAAGGGTCGCCATAAACACATCGTAAAGAGCTGCATAGCAATCCGCGTCACTTGAACAAATATCGAAACCGCATGAAACGGGCTGAAAGGAGATGTCCGAGTGACTGACCTTTCCTTTTCGCCACACAAGTTTTTTGCCTGGCTGAATGGCGCTTACAGAGGACAGCAGCGTTCGACCTTGCGGGGAAAATCCGTATATGAGCAGGAAGTCTTCGTGCTCTCGATCAAGCTTCACATCACCGTCGCAAAGCGTCTTAAACAAACACAGCTGTGTTGCAAAAATCAGCGCCCCACCTTCGATTGAATAGTAAATAGCTCGAAGGGCCGATGGGCCGCAAGCCAACAGAACGGTCTCGTCCTGATCATCCGTCAGCGCCACAACATAATCGCCAGCGATATCATCAAGAAATGATTCGCCTTGGCTCTTATAGCGTCCTAAGAAGTGCAACGCGATTTCATTCGGGTCTATGCATGCCTCATCCAAACCCTCGACCGAGGCGCGATCGGCAAGAATTCCGAAGAAGAACAGCCGAACGCCCTCGTCGGACGAATACCCGATCAAACGTTGGCCTGTTTGCGAGCAGCCAATTATTCCCTGAAGGGCAGGCACAATCGAGGTGGAAGACTTGTACGCTTCCTTCACCGCATCCGCCATTCTCGCGGTCAATTCATCCGAGCTCTGGCATCCTCCAGAAGAACCGAACAGGGTATTCACGGGCAATCTCGGGAGATCAACGCACAGGCGATTTCTATATTGTCATTCGCCAGCCTGTGTAGCTCAGGCAACCGCGTTCGCAAATCGTCGCAACGTTTATCTCGTTGTGCCCACAGGGTCGCCAAACTTTCAATCAATTTCGATTTTTCCAAATCCGCACCTCGGAGCACCATGTCGCTCTGACCTAGCATGTCCATAATTCCTTGGGTCTTATGACTGTAAGAGAGAGCTAGCACTGGCACGCCGGAGGATAGTGCGGCAATGTTTGCGTGCATTCTGGCGCCGAGGAACATCGAGCAACATGCAATTATCCCCTTTATATCGTCAGGTCTATGCTCGCCATTAAGAACAATACTAGGCTTCTTCATTCTCTGGGCCACCCGACGACATATGTTTCGGTCATCTTTTCCAGATGCCGGCCCAAGAACGTGCGACACAAACATGATCTGCACATTGAAAGCTTCCGCACAGTGATCCAGGACGCCCGCCATGAGACTGATAAAGTCTCTCGAGGCAGCGCCGGATTGCTTTATGTACATCCGTTCAACGAGCGTGCTCAGAGAAACTCCTAGAATTTTCTTTGAGTTTGTGCGCAGACCCTCTTCGTCAAGCAGAGCACGCGCACGCTGCGGCGAACCCGGTTTCAAAAGAAATGCCAAATCGGCCGTTACAGAGACCTTTTCAATGTCTATTCCAAGTTGCCTGAGATGTTCTCTGGATATCTCATCCCGCACCGTTACTTTTTCAACGCTCGCCAGCAAAAAACGGGCAATCCAGCGAGTTTTTGAGAACGGACCGATTGACTGTGCACAAACAAAAATTCTCTTGCGCAGCGCTAATCCCAAGAATATTGGAAAGTAATGCGAGATTGCGACGTGTGGGCCATAGTCATCGGTCAACATATCGCCGCTTAGATCAACAATCAGATCGCTACGTTCTGTGGCCTCTATTTCTTCGTCCCAAAATAGTTTTCTAATCCCATTCCCAATCATTTCAAAAGATCGCAGCGCGAGATACGCCGCGAGCAACTGGAAGAATGCATACGGCAGATTCCTCCGCCTAGAACGAATCAAACGGATTCCTTTACCGTAGAAATTTTTGTCGATGTTTGGGAACGGCGTCGATATGAGGATGTCACAATCATCCCTACGCGCTTTCATGGCATGATAAAAACTCAACTGCATCGCGGCATCGCCACGATTAGCGCTGTTATACGTTCCGGTCTGAAGAATTCTCTTCACGAACGCACTCGATAGCAATCGATTATTCGCATCAGCAAATCGATAGCAGCGCTTTAGCGCAATGTGCCCACGTGAATTCCCCAGCCGCCTCAAAGCATGCTCGGTTCATTTTCGACCTCGGCAAGATTGAAAAACTTCTGATGCTCGCCGCTAGCGAATCGGAGTCGCCGGGAGGGACCAGAAAACCGGTTACCCCTTCGGTGACCACGTCGGGAATGCCTCCAACTCTAGAGGCGATCACCGGCCTCCCATATCTGTAGGCCAACGGGATAACACCCGAACTTGTCGCGCTCAAATAGGGCAAGACGACGACGTCCGCGCGTTCAAATACGTCAGCGGCCTCGCCTTCTGAAATGTACGTTGATTTAATCTCCACTCTGGCAGAGATACCGAGCTCTCTTATGAGGGCTCGGACGCTCTCACTGCCGTCCCAAAATTCGCCTGCCACCGTCAAATGTAAATCCAGATCACCCAACTTGCTGACCGCCTCGATGAGGTGGGGCAAGCCTTTATAAGGGCGAACAAAACCGAAGAACAGCAGTTCTAGGCTTGCCCTTCTATTCAGGGTCTTTTGTGATGAAGGAAATTGTGAGTAAGCAGGGTGCGGGGCAACGATTGATTTTCGACCCGGGGCAATTTCGGCCAGCTTTGCTTTCTCTGCTTTGGAATGGGTGAAGAAGTACTGCCCCTTGCTTAGGACTTTTCGCGCAAGAAAGGAAGAAAAGAATTTGGCATTGTGGTCGTACACGTTGTGACACAGAAAGAGCACTGGAACTTTTCCACGTAGCTTCCTCGCCAAATACCAATAATTCAGAGACCAAAAAACTGTCCACCACGGCAGGATCAGGAGTTCGGTGCGGCGCTCAATGATGCGATCTGATGCCGCCATCCATGTGGACGGATGTATAGAGTCTAGTTGGTAACAGACTCCCGGCTCTTCGTAGCCTTCATATGACGCATCAACATCGGAAGCGCCAGGGTAGAGCCATTTGGGATACAGACGACTAAACGATATCGTTTCAAGTTCACAGTTCGACCGCAGCGCGCGATGCAGTAACGTCGTGTGCTGCGCGATTCCTCCGCGAAACGGCAAGGTCGGTCCGATTAGCGTTACTCTCTTCATAATTCCTTGACCGTGGACCAAGCTGGTGAAGCCTTCTTGGAACCAGACAATTTATTCAAGTCGCAGGATCGCAAGCTGATTACAGCCCAACTGGAAATACTGATGGTACTCAACGACTAGTCCGACCTCTCTAGCTAAGAGCTCAAATCGCCTGCGATTGTAGAGGACAATATGGTCGTGATTTGCATTGCCGGAAAACAGCCCTATTGCTGCTCCAATGCGGTGGATCACATCATTCCCAAATGGCGTAGGAGTCGTAATGATTATTCGGCCTTCAGCGCTCAGCAACTCCTTTAGTCCACGAACCACGAATTCCTGATTAAACAAGTGCTCGATGAGCGCCACCATCAAAATGGAGTCGAATTTTTGATCACTTTGCACATGGCTTTGATCCAAGTCGCGCTGCGAGAAAGTCGCTTCCGGATATTGCTCTTGTAGATTCATGATCCTCTCCGGCGGCCGATCGACGCCGTGGTAAGAGGTCATCCGTGCCCCATATCGTTGGTAGATGTAAGCCGGGCCACATCCAAGATCCAGCACCCGCCCACTGATGTAGGGAGCGATCCTCTTGTAGCGGGAATACTTCAGATATTGAGTTAGCAATGGCATTGACTTCGCTTCTTTCGTCTCACCAGTCATGTTGATTTAAGCATTAAAGAGGACATTTCGAGCGTCTCGAATCTCGAACCAACAAGGCATTTACTTATGCAAGCTAATCCGAGGTAATGCCCTAGAGCCCAGACTTTGCGACTGCGGCATTGCGCCAAACTTCGAGCGACGAGTTGACCACTCCTCATTTGGGCGGCGCCCCGATTTTCTTGAAGCTCGGCGTCAAAGCCCACAAGCTCAGTTGCTTTCCCGTGGCTCTCTCAACTATGACCGCACCATCGAAGGCATTGGCCCGAACGGGCAAGTAACCCAGCTCATCTTCCGGGAGCCCGAAAGCCTCATGAATGCGTTCCTCCCAGTCTGACTGTTCAATATCATTCAGCTTTGGCAGTTCTCCAAGGTCATGCAGCTTAGCCGACATTGCTTCCGTCAGCGTATCTAGAGCCACATAAAGCTCTGGCAATTGGGGCACGTCCGCGCCTCCCGATATTGCAGAAAACAGAATTTTCTCCCGCTCTTTGGCGGATTTCGGTAACTCGGCACCCACCCATCTGGGGCCGAACCAGCTGACACGAAGATTGTCAGACACCCGTTCCAAGCTCGTGGCATTGAGTTCCTCTACCGCCACGACGTCAAATCGGTCCACGTTAAAAACAATGTAAGCGGGTCGGCCGTCATATATGGCTGACATGCCGTAGAGCAATGCACCTGCCTGAACCGACGCGATGACTGTCAGATCGAACTTCAAGCCTCTCTTTCCAGGCTTGTAGATGATCGTGGTCAACAATGGCCCCAACACAACATCCACGCCGATCAGGATGAGGACCAGCCGGCTGACGCCCTGCATTTCTGCCAGCGCCCCCGGATACCAGCACAGGAAAATCAGGGCAAGTGAAACGCAAGCAACGAATCCGCTAAGCGCCAGATGTACGCCGCCAGCTTTCAGGTGACTAGCTAATGAACTCATTTCCGGGGCCATGAAAAATTTTCAAAGATTTCCATCTCAGCCAAGGCGTCAATACTGACATGTACCGCGGGTCATTCTGGCTGGGCCAGCGAACATTAGGTTCACAAATCCATTTTTTCAATACATGTTTTCAGGATCGTTGCGGCTTGGATTCAGGGTGTCATTGCGGGGAGCGAAGAGCACCATTCGCCCATATGCGCCCTCATGTCGGTCCATTCACAGGCTGCTTCCAGGACCGGAGACTCACTCGCTGGCGGCCCCGGTTCATTTACAAACTGCCCCGTCCAGTTTGCATCCTCCGGGCCGCGCGCAACGAGAACATTCTGCAGATTCACTGATATGACGGCCAATGTGTTCTTGCCGTCAGAAACCGCGAACTCCTTGTTCCTGACCACGTCCTTGTAGATCTCTGGCTTGAACTCCAGTCGACCGTCCGGAAGTACATTGTAGGCATTCGACGCCAGCTTCAATGCTGCTGATCCTGTGGGGTTCAAGAGGTCCAGGTTCTTTGGGCGCCAGCCCGATTCAAATCGCACGTATTCACGCGGCCCCATTTGCGCTGGGGGGGAGGTGACATGCTGGCGATCCGTATTTTCTTGATCAGGGGTTGAGAGGCCCGCGAGGCGGCGAAGGGTCGGCGCCACATCTTCAAGTGAGGCCAGTGCGTTACTGACGCCAGGCTCAATCCTTCCGTCAACAGACCACCCGGAGTACAGGGTGAAAACCTTCCACTGGTCGGGTGCGAGCAGGGTCGCACCATGACCGCCTTCAAATCCCTGAAAGGTCGACGGCACCCCATCTATACGCATGCTTACACTCGCACTTTGCTTATCAGCCGCCAGTCCCTCGCCGTGATCCGCCAGAACCACTACAAGAGTCTTGTCGTGGACATATCCAGAGCTGCGCAAGCCCTTTAGCAATAGGCCCAGCTGCATGTCCAGCTCTAGCATCATGGCTCGGTAGGAGCGATCCGGTTCGGGAAGGGAGAGGTCAGATTTCCTGTCGCGGGCGGTGTAATACGGCCAATGTGCCGTGCACAGATGTATCGACAGGAACGTTGAATCACCCTTAGAAGCGCCAATGTCGTTGATGAGCTGCCCGACAAAGCGTTCCGGCCGGTACGCGTGGGCAAAGGCCCGATTTCCTGACAGCGCGGGTAGCACATATTCAGAGTACGGAAGTTGAACCAGGAAATTGACCAAGGGCATATCGAAGAACTGCCCCATGACGAAATCCGGGACCCCCATTTGGGGGCCGATAATCTTGTCGAACCCAAACTCGGAAACGATATTGCTGAACCGCGTCTCGTCTGTCGCGTATATCGTTCGATATCCCGCCCTCTTGAAATCCCATGCCACGCTCGCATCCCGCTTTATTCCCGCCTGAGGCGAATGATTTGCCCGGGCACCTGACTCCGAGGGTCCTAGCCCGGTGAGAATCGACACCCACGCTGGGAAAGTACGCGCCAGCGGCGTCACGACGTTCGAGTTCACATAACTCTGCTCGCGCAGTGCGGCAATATTGGGGTAGTCCCGTGCGTCGGCCGTCAACAGTAGGTCACGCCGGACTGAGTCGAGACCAATAAGAATCACATTGGGATCAGGATCGGCTTCCAGATCGACCTGAGCTGGTTTCAACAGAAGAACTCCAATACTCAGAATCAGAACAAGTGCCGCCGCCGACAATCCTGCCAGAAATTTTTTGGCGTTAGAACGACGAGCGACGTGGAGGCCTACTTCAATGAACCGCCAAAACAAAAAGATGACTGAGACACCGTCTAATGCCCACGAAGCAACTGGCCGCTGAAAGATGGAGACGAACCACGTCCAAGACGAGTAAGGGAATAAATTCGAGTGCAACCTCAGTCCGAGCCAGACAACAGCGAACCAGACCCCCACCAGAAGCCAACTGGGTGATTCGAGCTTATGGCGCGCCTCGCGACGGGGAGCACTCAAAATATGAATGAGCCAGAACAAGAGCCCATAAGCCACGAGCACTACCAAAATCTGGGAGCCCACAGACCACGCAATTTTCGGATGCTCTATAGCAACCAGGAGTCGTTCTGCATTGCCGCCACCGAGGGTGATATCCCCTCCCACACCCATCATCGCGACATGAGCCGCCAAAGTCGCGGCGACCAAGGCAAGGAACAGCCAGATTCTGGATTTGGATTTCATCGTTCGGAATTATGACCGCATAAACGAAAACGCCGCCCGAAGGCGGCGTTCTCTTTCAGCGAACTACTAGGCTAGATTAGCCGCGGCAGTTGGCAGGCAGGTACTTACCTGGGATCGTCGTACCGGCGGCCTGGTCGCAGGTCCAATCAACAGCGGAGTCAGACGCGGCAGCCGACGGTTTGAGCGCGTAGATAAGTGTATCCACGTCACCCGAAATGTTCTGCGCAGTAACTGTGATTACACCGCTCGCACCTACTTCCAACTGATTCACGTACTTCGAAGAAGCATCATCGGTGCACCCAGCTTCACCAACGCTAGTCGGCATGACATTCTGCGACTGATAGTACTCAGTCACGGAAACCTTACAAGCTGAAGCGGAGGTTGCCAGTTCAGTCACTTTGGAACGCTTGATGTAGTCCTGATAAGCAGGAATAGCGATAGCGGCCAAGATGCCGATGATCGCAACGACGATCATCAGTTCGATGAGGGTGAAACCCTTTTGCATTTTGTTCATGTGATGACTCCTTGAGAGTGTTCTTACCAGCGGTGATGTGAAACGTTGTTTTTGTTTCGCTCAAACAGGGTTGCAGCGGCTGTGCCAGATCGGCCGTTTCAGCTGTCAAGCAATAAAATCAACTATTTATTGCTGTCTGGCCGAATCTGCCTCAGCGGCTTCTCTGACGGCATTGTCAATTTATGACAACGAACGTCAGAAAAAGGTGGGAATCCAGGTCAGTCGGAAGTCTTTGAGTTGAAAGGATTTATTCGGCTTGCGGGCCGATTTTATTGTTCAGCTTGAACGGTCATTCAAACAGGATGAACGGTATTCATGTGGTCGGCGGGACGGGTTTGCAGTCAGGCAGACCACTTTTCTGGCGATTCAATCTGACGCCCAATGTCAGTTTCAGGTTCCAATGTGGCTCGCGGGGCGCTCAATCTGAGTGACACATATATATGTGTGCCAAGCCGGAGCTGTCCGGCGCGAGCCAGGGCGTGAAGTGCCGGCCGCCTTACAAGGCACTCACCAGGTGCCCACCGTCCACCACAATTTCCGAGCCGGTCATGTGCTTGCTGGCATCGGAGGCCAGTAGCAATAGCGCGCCGTCCAGATCGCGATACTCGCCGAAGCGACGAGTGGGAATACGCATGCGAAGTTTCTCGCCGCCCTCGCCTTCCAGCTCTTCGCGGTTGATCTCGGTGACGTAATAGCCTGGCGCGATGCTGTTGACGCGAACATCGTAACGGGCGAATTCCAGAGCCAAGGCCTGACTCAGGTTCTTGAGCCCGGCCTTGGCCGCAACGTAGGGGCCGAGCAGGTGCGTTACCCGGCTCCCCAATATGGAAGTGATGTTGATGATGCTGCCGGTGCGCTTCTGCGTGACCATGCCACGGGCCACTTCCTGCGCAACCACCCAGGCACCCTTGAGATTGGTACCCACTACCCAGTCCCAGTCTTCGTCTGTGTAATCCAGCGGTCGCTTGGTGCCGCTTACCCCGGCGTTGTTAACCAGAATATCGAGCGGGCCGATCTGACCCGCAATTTTATCCAGTGCGGCAACCACACTCTCGCGCGACGTTACATCCATATCCACAGCCATGGCCTTGCCACCGGCTTGCTCAATTTCTGCAACGGCGTCGGCAAGCTTGTCTGCCCGGCGTGCGGCCAGCACCACATGTGCGCCGTGCCGGGCGAGGGTTGTGGCGAAGTGCTTTCCAAGCCCTCCGGATGCGCCAGTTACCAGTGCGGTCTTGCCGCTGAGATCCAGCAGATTGGGAATGTTGGACATATCTATTTATTGACCTGTGAAATTGGGATTTCGCTTTTCCAGAAAAGCCTCAACGGCCTCAATGGAATCTTCTGTTTCGTGCGCAATAGCCTGCATGGCGGAAGCCAGTTCCAGCACATCCGCCAGCCGCTGCTGCTGACCTTCTCTGAGCAGGCGCTTGGCCATGCGCAGGCTCTTGGCCGGATTGCAGACAATGTTGGCCCCCATGGCACGCGCTTCATTCATCAACTGATCCGGCGCCACTGCAGTGGAGATCAGACCGGCCTGCAGCATCTGCGCCGCGTCATACGTGTTGCCGGTCAGAATCATTTCGGATGCCTTGGACAAACCCACTGCCCGCGGAAGAATCCAGGTGCCACCATCGCCAGGAATCAGGCCCATCTTGATAAAGCTTGAAGCGAACTTTGCTTTCTCAGAAGCAATGCGAATATCGCAGATGGAGGCCAGGTCCAGACCCAATCCAATGGCGTGTCCGTTGATGGCCGCAATCATTGGAATCTCACAATCCCACAGCGCCTTGATCACCTGCTGCACGCCACGCTTGTAATTGCTGCGCGTGTTGGCGGGCGAATCAAGCCGGCCAATGCCGCGCCGTTCTTTCATCGCACGCAAATTGCCGCCTGCAGAGAACGCTGTGCCTGCGCCGGTCAGAATGATGCAGCTGATCTCGGCATCGTCTGATGCGCGCTGCATCGCTTCAAGGATATCCGCGCAATCTTGCGCGGTGCCAATGGCATTGCGCGACTCAGGACGGTTGAATGTAATGGTTGCAACGCGCCCTTCCTTTTCGAAGGTGGCGAAGCGCTGTGGCTCAGAACTCAATTGATGACTCCGCTTCATTGATGGATGACCGCCGGCTGCGGCATCGCTGACCCCGCCGGCCGCCTCAATGGTAATGAGTTGGACGCCCTGGGTGTGCACGCTGCTTGTGCATGCTCACCAAGCGCCATGCAGATTGAGTCAGCCTCTGCCGCCCCGGTTTCAGCAAATATTTGCGCAGCTCCAGAAACAAACAAGCCGCCGTTCTTGCCTGAACACGAACGGCGGCTTGCCCGCAGAATTCTCGGCGTCTGCCCGCGGGCTAGGCTGCGGCTTTCATCGGCGCGTCCATCATCTTGCGCAGTTCTGGCATCACTTCCTTGGCAAACAGGCGCTGGCTGCGCTCCACCTGATCGAAAGTTAGACCCGCATAGCTGAAGACAGTATTGAGGGAGAACGGGCCAATCAGATCCTTCCAGCGCGCGTAGTTCTTGAGAATTTTCTCAGGGTTGCCCCAGCTCTGCGCATTGCGATACGCCTCTGCAGCAGCCTCAAGACCAAACTCTCGGATCAGTGCCGCCGCCTCGCCATAACTCTTGTAGCCCTTGGTGGCGTCAAAGTGGGTGCCGGCAAATTCGTAGTGCTTCACCACAGACAGGAAGTACTTGGCGATGTGCTCTTTGGAAACCCGTTCGGCTTCCTGCATGTCGTGGTCGCAATACAGAAAATCCGTCAGCACCGGCGGCGGTGCCTCACGGCCGTGATGCTTCTTGAACAATTCCTTGTAACGCAGAATCTCCGGTGCGTGCTTGGAAATGTCGTGCTGAATAAAAGAGGTCATGGTGGCGCCCAGTTCTGCGGCCACGTCTACAGAGTCTGGCGACATGGCCACGCAGTAAAGCCGGTCACGGATGCCGCGGCTTGGCTTGGGGCGAATCTCCATGCGCTTCTGCGGGTAGTGCTTGCCGTCACCCTCGATAAAGCCGGTTTCCAGGCCTTTGATGATCATTGGTGCGGCTTCGTCAAAGCGCTCGCGCGCTTCGTTCATGTCAATGCCCATGCCGGCATATTCCATCTTGGCCAGACCACGGCCCATGCCAAACATCATGCGACCACCTGAGAGGTGATCGAGCATGGTGATCTTCTCGACGACGCGCAGCGGATTATTCCAGGGCAGGATCACCGCGCCGGTGGCCAGCTTGATCTTCTTGGTGCGGCCGGCGAGGTAGGACAGCGCCTGCATGTTGTCGGGGCACATGGAGTAATCATCAAAGTGATGCTCGGCCATCCAGACCGAATCGAAACCCAGCGATTCACTGCGTTCCAGCATCTCGATTTCGGAGACGAACATCTGTTCGTCGCTCATGTCCTTGTGCCAGTTCTGAAAGACACCCAGTACGCCAATATCCATGATGATGCTCTCCTCGTTGTGTTGCGCTTGTCAGGCCATCTGCAAGCCACCCAGGGGCAGCCGCAGAAAACTTGTAGTGCGCTATAAGATAAGGCTGACGCTATCCAATTCGGAGATGCTGTGCAAGTAAGGGCGGCCCTGCATGCGGCCCGCTCTCACACATCATCCGTCGCAAGACATGGAGGACAATTTGGTAAGGCAAAAACAGCTGGCACAACGACGCAACAAGCTGCTTGATGCAGCAGAATCATTGATCAGGATGTCGCATTCCAGCGAGTTCACCATGCTGGCATTGGCCGAACTCGCAGGGGTCAGCCCGACCACGCCCTACAACCTGTTCAGCTCAAAAGCAGGCTTGCTGTACGCGCTGATGAACCGCTCCATGGATGGGGTGAGCGATCTGGGCGAGATCGCAGCGGCCCAGAAAGACCCGTTTGACAGAGCCCTGGCCTATGCCGATGCGGTCGCCGCATTCTTCTCCTCTGACCCGAGTTTTTATCGCGTTCTGTATCGATTTCTTCTGGGCGTCAGCGACCCTTTGCATCGCCCTGCTTTCATGGACCGCGGCCTGGCCTACTGGCGAGACTCCATCGGCGGGCTGGAGGCAGCCGACCTGATACCTGCCGAACTCAGCGCCGACCAGCTGGCGCTGGAGCTGGAAATTCACTTCGTGGGCGTGCTGGATCTATGGATTCAGGGCGAACTGAGCGAATCTGCCTTCCGCGCCCAGACCGTGCATGGCGTCATTCTCCTGCTGCTGGGTTTTGCGGATAAGCCGTCCCGGCCGAAGTTGCTAAAGAAGCTACGCAGCACCAGCCGCAAGCTCACGCGCTCTTTCTCTTTTCAGAAAGCAGGCCGCCGGCGTTAGCGCCGCCGACGCTCCTGCACTCTGCACATCGCAATCAGGCGCTGTAACCGCCATCGATGGCGATGATCTGCCCGCTGATGTAGGCCGCACTGTCTGAGGTCAGAAAGTCGACCAAAGCCGCAACTTCCTCAGGCGTACCCATGCGCCCCAGCGGCGTCTGGTTCATGCAACTGGTGATGACGTCCTTGGCCACCTGATCAATCTCGAACGAACTGTGCACGATGCCAGCGTCGATGACTCCGGGAGCCACACCATTGCATCGCACATTGGACGGCCCCATTTCGCGTGCGGTTTGCCTGAGCAAACCTGCGACAGCCGTCTTGGGCCCGCCGGACATGCCGTCATTTTCCAATGTTCGCAACACCGCTGTGGTCAGGAACATCACCATGCTTCCGCCGCCATTGGCCTTGAGCACCTGCGAGCCCTGGGTAAGCACGTTGAATGCACCCAGAACATCAGTGTCATAGATGCGGCGAAAATCTTCTTCGCTCACTTCTGACAGCGGGCAAAGGGGAATCGCAGGCCCAGTAGCGGAAACAATGGCATCCAGCCCCTCGCATTGCTCGCCCGCCTGCTTCAGAAATGCCGCCACCGAACTGCGCTGGCACAGATCTACCGGCGCGATGCCAGCCTTGCCGCCGGCAGCATTGATCTCCGCAGCCAGCGCCGTTGCCTTGTCAGCAGATTGACCATAGCCAATGGTGACCGGTGAACGAAGCGCGATGCGCCGGACGATGGCCGTACCCAGCCCGCCACTGCCGCCAAGAATTGCAATGCCTGCCATGTCTCTCTCCTCTCCTGATTCTTTTTATGAATGCGCCGATCAGCCCGCGAATGACCCGAAGCTGCCACGAAAGAACAGCAGCGGACTTCGTGGTGGTTCGTGCAACTGAAACTCCAGCACACGGGCCACGACCAAGGCATGGTCGCCCGCGTCGTGCTCGGCTTCCAGCGTGCAGTCAATAAACCCGAGCGTGTCGTCCAGCATCGGCGTTCCGAAGGGCGACGGCGTCCAGGCCACCCCCTCGAAGCGGTCAATATTGGGGGAGGCAAATCGCTTGCACAGATCCTCCTGATGCGCCCCCAGAATATTGATCCCGAAATTCGGCAGATCACGGATCTTGGGCCAACTGGTACTGCCCAATGCCGGGCAGACCGCGATCAGTGGCGGGTCCAGAGAAACCGATACAAAAGATTGGACAGAAAAGCCTGCGGGCCCTGATTCGCACTGGCCACTGACTACCACGACGCCAGTGCAGAACTGGCTCATGGCATCCCGGAATTCACGTTCAGAAAACCCGTTGGTCATTATTTTGAGAGGTGCTTTTCGGCCTGGTGGAGGTGAACATGATGGCATGCAGCACCCGCCGTCCTGCAATACGGCCAGTCCCTATGTCGACCCAGTGGCCGAAGCAGAAATACATGGCAAGGCCATTGGAGTACGCCGACCCGGGACCAGAGCAAAATTTATAGGCCGGTGAACCGATTTTGTGATCCAAGGGAACCATTAGCCGCCTGATTACGTCCTTTAGGCTATCTATCGCCTTGCCCTTATTGCTATTATGTGATTATGGGTCGATGAAAGGCAGTGGATTTCCGGCTCGATATGGGGCCAATTATTTCCGCATCGGGCCACCGCCACCAGAGAAAAATAGCGACACCGAAAGACCGACGCCACAACACCTGAACTGAATATCAGGTTAGGGTGCGGCATTAAGGACAAGACTATGAACAGTAATCCCTCCAACGCTGACAAATTTGTTTCAGCACCCGACCAGCCAGCTTCGGCAACGCCCGCAGATACGGCCAATGCCGGCGAAACGGCCGCCACCCCCAGACGTCGCGGCCGCCCGCGCCTAGGCAAGGCCGTTGCCCGAGACTTGTCACGCGATGAAGAAATTCTTCGCATTGCAGCAGAAGTGATCTGGGCCAAAGGCTTCTCTGGTGCCAAGCTGGGTGATATCGCCGCTGCAGCCGGCATCGTTAAAGGCAGCCTGTACCACTACTTTGACTCAAAGGAAGAAATCTACGAGCGCCTGTTCCGCCGCGTTCGCACGCTCAGCGACTTTGATGGTCAGGGCGTACCGGGCACCAGCGCACGCAAGCGCCTGGATTACTTCCTGCAAGCCCACCTCAACGTCTCTACCTCGCACCCATTGGAAGCGGCATTGCTGGCACGCGACATGGTTCGTATGCAGGGCACCCTTGGCGAGTGGGCGCGTTCTACACCAAAACGCCATGCCGGCACTATCCGTCAGCTGATCATTCAGGGACAGAAAGAAGGCGAGTTCCGCGCCACCGACCCGGACGCCATTGCCGGCGTCATCATGGGCATTCTGGCTCACGTTCCGCACTGGATTCTCGAGGCACAGCCTTCCGACCCGGAAGCCGTCGCGCGCGAGATGTGCGAGTTCGTTCTCGCTGGCCTGACCAACAATCCGCCAGCCCGCGACTAATCTGCAGTTTCAATTTGCGGCAGCTTCGAATCAGCCGGTCAGTCAGAAGACTGACCGGTTTTTTTACGCCTGCCGTTTGTCTGTCAGCACCAAAAGCGATCGGCAATACAGACTAATCGCGAATGTAGGCCGTCTTGCCCTGCGTATAAAAATCTCTTGCCGCGGCGCCCTGTTCGCGCGGGCCGAAGCTGCTGCTTCTGCGACCGCCAAAGGGCACGTGATAATCAATGCCCGCCGTCGGCAGGTTGACCATGACCAAGCCGGCCTGCGCTTCGCGCCTGAAGTGTGTCGCACGTGAAAGACTCTGGGTGCACACCCCTGCACACAAACCAAACGCCGTGTCGTTAGCCACGGCCAGACCTTCTTCGAAGTCGCCCACGCGGATTACGCTGGCCAGCGGCCCAAACACTTCCGTCGTGTTCACCGGCATGTCGTTTCGCGTATTCACAAACAAAGCGGGAGACATATAAAAGCCGGGCGTCTCGCGTTTCAGGAGCTCGCCGCCACACACCAGATCCGCACCGTCCGAGACCGCGCGCTGAAGCCACTGCTGGTTCTTGTCCAACTGGGCCTGATGGATGACAGGGCCAATCTCAACTCCCTTCTCCAATGCATGCCCAACCCTGAGCGCCTTCATGCGCTCAATCATTCTGCTAACAAACTGATCGTGAATCGCGTCCACCACAATCAGACGCGACGAAGCCGTGCAGCGCTGCCCCGTGGAAAAGAATGCGCCGTTGATGGCGCATTCAACAGCCACCGCAATGTCGGCGTCTTCACATACCAGCAGTGGATTCTTGCCACCCATTTCCAGCTGCACCCGCTTGAGCTGCTGGCCGCACGTCGCAGCAATCCCTCGTCCGGTGGCCTGCGATCCGGTGAAGCTGATGCCGTCCACATCCGGACTCTCAACAAGAGCCGCGCCCGCTTCGCTGCCAATGCCATCCACAACCTGCAACACACCATCAGGCAAGCCGGCTTCAGAAAGAATCCTGCTCAGCGACGTCGCAGACGCCGGGGTGAATTCGGATGGCTTGAGCACCGCACAGTTTCCAAAGGCCAATGCCGGCGCAAGCTTCCAGGCGGGAATCGCAATCGGAAAATTCCACGGCGTGATCAGCCCGAATACACCGACCGGCTCAACCGATACATCCACAGCCACGCCGGGACGCACCGAGCCACCGGAGTGACCTTGTACGCGCACTGCCTCACCGGCAAAAAACTTGAATATGTGACCTGCCCGGGTGACTTCGCCAACGGCTTCGGCCAGCGTCTTTCCTTCTTCCCGCGCCAGTTGTTCTCCCAGTGCCTGGCGTACCGCAAGAATGCGGCTGCCTGCGGCGTCGAGAATGTCAGCACGCTCCTGCGGACTTGATTTGCGCCAATGCACAAAAGCTTCGCGAGCACGCGCGATGGCAGAATGGACCTGAGCCGCACCATATGGCTCAAACGAACCAATGACATCCCGCGTGTCGGAAGGATTGACGTTGTGCACGAAATCGCTCATGCGTCGCCCGGTGCCGTTTCAGGATAGCCTCGACCTGCATAGTCAAAACCGCCAAGCGCCAGTGTGTTCAGCGATGCGTCTTGCGGCGATGCGTAATAGGCGCGAATTTCCTGGATCAATCCGCGCTCACTGAAGATGTACCACTCATCGCCACGCAGCAGCGTGTTCTGTTTGCGCTTGAAGTGGCTCCACTCGATCACGGCGCGTCGTGATTCGGGCTCGCAGATCACCTGATCCACCGTCCAGTAAGAGCCGAACTTTTCAACAGCCGCCTGCCAGCGCCTGCCAATTTCCATGGCCCCGCGAAACGGGCCGCCGTACATGCCGGGCGGAAAGTAATGCACGCCATCGGGCTCAAAGTATTCGGCAATGCGTTCCGGGACGCCGGTATTGCAAGCGGCAAAATAATCACGAATATGCCGCTCCATTGATTCCTTATTCAGTGTCGAATTCATAGTCGTTTACATCCAGATGACGGGTGCGCCGCCAGAGTTCCAGCGCTGAAAAGGGCCAGTTCTGTGTCACGCGCCCCTTGGCATTCTTGTACCAGCTACTGACCTTGGAAAATCCCCAGGCGCGCATGGCGTTGGCTTCGTCGAGCCGCTCGTTGTAGCCGGAATACACCTCCGGTTTCACACGCAGACTGCGGGCCTTGCCCTGCAGAAGACTGCGTACGCCTTCAAGCACATAGTTGGCTGCACACTCTGATATGAAGATGATGCTCGCCCCGTGCAGAACCAGATTGGTGTTGGGGCCGTAAAGACAAAACAGATTGGGGAAGCCTTCTATGGTTGAGCCCAGATAGGCGCGCGCGTCGCCATTCCAGAATTGATGCAAATCACGACCATCCAAGCCAGTGACCTTCATCGGCATCAGAAACTCGGATGCCTTGAATCCGGTGCCGTAGATGATGACGTCGAAGCGATGCTCGCTACCGTCCTGGGTTCGAATGCCGTTTGCGGTGATGCAGTCGATCTTTGTCGTAATCGGTTTCACATCCTCACGTTTCAGCGTTCTGATCCAGCGGCCGTCATCACGCGGCAGGCGCTTTGAGCCTGGCGGCGAATTCGGAATCAGCATGGGGCGCAGATCCGGCCGATCTTCGGTTTGCGCTTCTACCCAGGCCGTGAGCGCCTGTCGTACGGCGTCATTCGAGGCCGAAATTGCAGTTTCAGTGGGCGGATAGGCCGGATCAACCGTGGCCTCATCCAGAATCCCGATGGCCTGTGGCACGAACGTAAACAGGCGATGCCACTGCATGTAATTGGGCAGCTGCTCCATGAGCTGGCGCAAGCTGTCTTCCACCGGTTGCAGCAACAATGGTGTTGGCAGCAACCACGGCACCGTTCGGATGAACACGCTGGTTTCTGCAGCAGCATCTGCAACGTGCGGCACAAACTGTACGGCGCTCGCACCGGTCCCGATGACGGCCACGCGCTTGTCCTTGAGCGTCACGGAGGCATCCCATTGGGCTGAGTGAAAGCTCTCTCCAGCAAATTCTTCGATCCCGGCAATATCTGGAAACGACGGCCGGTTCAGCTGCCCCACCCCACTGACCAGAACATTGGCACTGAGCTGCACGCCACCCTGCGGGGTCTTGATGTCCAGATCCCATTGCGCCGAAGAGGCGTTCCAGGTTGCACTGCGCACTTCATGCGAAAAACGCACTTGATCATGCAGGCCGCACTGCTGCGCAAAGCTCTTGAAATATTCCAGAACTTCGCCTTGCGCACCGAAGTAATCGCGCCACACTTTCTGAGAGAAGGCGTAGCTGTAGATGAAACTGTTGATATCCACCTTGCAGCCCGGATAGGTGTTCTCCCACCAGGTACCGCCCACTTGCGTGTTTTTCTCCAGAATCACGAAAGGCACGCCGGCCTGGCTCAGACGGTAAGCGGTCAGCAGGCCGCTCTCACCGGCACCGACAATGGCAACGCAAAAATCGCGATCTGCATCCAGTTGCTGCTTGTTCCACTGCGGCGTCTGCGGATCATCCCGGCCAAAGACAATCTGGTCGTCGAGCATGCGGTGAAGAGATTCTGCATCCTTGCCGCAAATCCACTTCAAGGCTTCCTGAAAGAAATCATAGGAAGGGCGGCCCGGCACCGGGCCACCGGCATCACGGAAAGCGGCCAGCGCTCCAAAGCAGACTTCCCGAGCCTCCGCTTCCTGCTCGGTGCTCAGATGAGGGGCATAGCTTGCAAATGCGTAACGCGGCATCCACTCCGGTCGAAGCAAATCAAGATCACCGCTCAGGTGCGCGGCTGTCAGCAGCAACACCGGCAACTCGCCTGCCTGACACAGCGCGCGCAGCGCCTCGTCATCTGCCTGCAGCGCTGTCACCTGCAAATGCGCGGGGCCAGATCCTGACGGATCGAAAGATGACGATACGGAAGGATCCACGGCCTTGCTCACGTTCTTGTTCTCCTCATTGCGACATCCGCGCTTTTTGTTTTATGGCGCACACTGGCGCTCAGGTCCTACAGTTTCTTGAACAAGGGGCTCCTGCTCTGCTGAGCATCCGCTGCCGAAAGAAATTTCTCGGTGTAGATATCTTTCTCGAACAAACGCCCCTGCATCAGGGTACTAATACAAGCATCAATCATCTTGGGCGGCCCGCAGAGATAGGCTTTGTGCTCGCGAAAGTCATTATCAAAATGCGCTTTCGCAGCATCGTGGACAAAGCCGCGGAAGCCATCCCACTCGCTGTCCGGCGATTCGTCCGACAGAGAAGGTACGTAGGTGAAGTTGTCATGCTGCGCGGCCAGCGCCAGAAACTCGTCGTGATAGTACAACTCATTGAGCGTGCGTTGACCGTAGATCAACGTGATTGGTAGCTCACAGCCTTCATTGAGCAGATCAAGAATCATGCTGCGCGGACTCGACAGCCCGGAACCACCGGCCATGAAGATCAGCGGCATCTCGGCTGACTTGCGAACAAAGAAGCGTCCGTAGGGGCCAGACAGCGTGACCGCCTGCCCTTCCTCGACCTGCTGATGCAGAAACGTGGTGCCACTTCCGCCGGGCACGATGCGTACATTGAGCTCGATCTCATTCGCGCCCTCAACCGGTGCCTGCGCCAGAGAAAAAGGCCGGCTGATCCCGAGCGTTGGTATTTCCAGATTGACGTACTGGCCTGCCTGAAAATGCAGCGGTTCATCGAGCTTGACCCAGATTCCCTTGATGGTTGGCGTGAGACTTTCAATGCGACTGACCGTCCCTGAAAAATCCTGCACCGGTATGACTTCGGCATCGGGCTCTTCATCAATGTCAGCCTCGATGGTGACATCCGATTCCATCGTGGCGCAGCAGGCCAGCGTCAGGCCTTCTTCGCGTTCGAAGTCCATCAACGCAAAAGGCGAGGCATCGCCGTGCTCCACTTCACCTTCGGTCACCTGCACCTTGCAGGTGGCACACAGGCCGTGACAACAGGCATGAGGCAACCAGATGCCCGCACGCAAAGCGGCGTCGAGGATGGTTTGATCGTCCTCGACTTCAATGGTCTGGCCGAGCGGTTCAATGGTGAGTTCGTAGCTCATCTGTCGTTTTTTCTGGGTGAAAGGTCTTCAGTCACATCGGCTCACACGCAGCTTCAACCGCCACCCAAATGACCATCCAGGCCCGGTGTGCGGAAACGGATCTGCTGCTTGTGACGCAAACCGTTCTCAGCAATGGTCTTGCTCATTTCCGGAGTAAAGGGCCCACTGGAAGTTGACCACTCCACCTTGTCCCATTCAATTTTTTCGAAGTCGGGATGCACGGCGTAGATCATCGGCAAGACCTGCTCGATGAGACCGCCAAACGGCGTATCCGGCGACAGTGGGACGCACATGGGCCAGCCCATCATCGTGTGTTTTTCCCAGCAGATATTCAGCAGCTGCTTGTCGCCAAACTTGTCCTGCGTGTCCTGGAAGTCGCCGTGGTAATCCGGCGTAATGGCTTTTACGGGCATTGCATGACTCCTGAAGAGGCTTTCAAGGTTGTAAAGGGTTCAGAGGCATTCATTTCTTGCTGGCCGCGGTGTCACGCACCTTGTCGGTGAAAGCGCCTTCGTGAATGTTGGCCGGCCGCGAGGTCCATTCTTCCCAGCGTTTGGCGTCGATGTGATCCTTGAACAAGCCGCCATCGACCCCCGGCTTGATGCCCATGTACTTGAGCGCCTCGGCCATGGGATTGAAATCTTCCGCCGTGGGATCGGCTTCCGGCAGGAAGCAATTGCCCTGATAGATCTGATGGACCGGCAACCAGGCGTGTACATATTTCTCCGGCTCGTCGTGGAAGATGTCCATACAGCCGTCGGAGCAGAAGTGGAAAATCTCGTTCTTGTACTCGGTTTCGCGGTGCAAGAACTCCGTGGGATCGTCCGGCTCGGTGTAGAGACAGGGCCACTGACACACCTGGCACAACTGCGGCAGCATCGCATTCTTGAACGGCTTTCCTTCCTTCTCCAGCTGACGCCAGTATTCGTAGCGTGGCCGGTAATACTTGTCGAAGGTGTCCGGATACTTCTCGGAGAACCAGTCCATCTCTTCTTCCGACGGTGTCCAGACCGGGAAGCCCACCACATCGCGGTTGGCGTAGAACACGCTCCACATCTCGTGTGATACGCGTCCTTTTTCCTTGATCGTGACATCGGCGTGCTTGGGCGGCTTGATGCCGTAACGCGCCAGATCCGCAAACAGGGCCCCGCCGTTTTCCTCGTAATAAATGCTCCAGGCTTCGGACCAGCTCATCACACGCTTGGGCAAGATGTAATCCATCATCGTGGCCAGCAGAGCCAGCAGGCGATAGCCACGCCAGAACCATTTATCAATCCACTTCTGCACGATCGGCACATTGGCGGGGTCTTGCTCCAGCAGGAACTTGATCACCTCGATACCCAGCGTCATGTGCCGCGCTTCATCCGACTGCGCAGAGAAGCCGAAGCTGACCGTGCTCATGTCGCCGTTGTAGGCAGCGCCGCTCATCCAGGGCATGAAGACCAGGTTGGTCAGCACGTACTCGAATGCAAAACTGACGGCCACGATGAACTCGAAAGGCCCGCTGGTAACAGCGTCTTCGAAGAATGACTTCGGAATCGACAAATACCAGACGCGGTCGAACTGATAAGGGAAGTTGGACATTCCCTCGAAGTACTTGTTGTAGTGACTGATGCCATGAATCTGCGTGGTGGCGTGACGCAGTTCGTCGATCGACTGCATCTGCGCTGCAATGCGCGGGCCGACACCCGGAAACTCGCGCCCAAGAATGTTGAAGCCGCGATGCGAGGCGTACTCAAGGCTGGCAATGCCATTGATGAAAACCTTCAGCGCCTGCACATAGCGCGCGTCGGTGACATTGAACTGACCATTGCCCTGCTGGAAGGCGTCCATGATGGCGTAGAGCTTTTTCTCTTTCTCGCCCTGGTACTTCCAGTACGCATCCATGGTCAGGCGAAAAGGATCCTCCCATTTATCCCAGTCATGAATCTTGATGCCTTCAAACTCGATATTGCGGAAGATATCTTCGTTTTTCTGGTAGGTCGGTTCCCAGCCCAGACCACGCGTCAGCATCGCGTAGTTCTCCTTGAGGCTGAGTTTCTTTGCCGGTTTCATGTCGCCATCAGCAGCCATGGTGTGCTCCGTTGTTCAATTTTTTGAAATGATCAATGCAATTACTGCGACTTCCATTCGAGTACGAACTCGTCCTCTGATTCATCGACTTCGCCAGCGAGCGAAATCATGTTGACCTGGATCTCGCGCAGATCGAATTCACGCCCGATGTGTTCTTCCACCGTTTCCCGGCGGATAACCAGACGCCCCGGGCAATCGATCTTCACCAGGGCCGGCATCTCGTTGACCTTTGCGTTGGGGTTGTCTTCCACGATGGCCGCAATGATCGGCAGAGTGTCGTTATTGGCCTGAAACGCGATGAAGACGGGCTGTGTGCTGTTTGTCATTCTTTATAGTCCTGTGGTTTGCACTCAGACGCGCAGCTTCTTGAGACGCGCATCAAATACCTCGTTGACGGTTGCCAGACTCGCGTCGGCGTCGGTGCCCAGAGCAGAAACCGCGATGGGCTGCAGGGCCTGGTTCCAGGCGCTGCGCCACTTGTCGATCCAGCCGGCGATCAAGGCCTGATTGGCTGGGCTTTCGCTGACCGCCGTCTTGATGCAGGCGTCCACCCAGCGATTGGTTTCCTGATGCCAGCGCATCAGATAGTCCGTCAGCGAGGACAAGGCGGAACCATGCTCGGCGGCGAAGCGGGACTCGAACTGCTCATAGAACAAGGGGTACACCAGGGAATCTGCAACCAGATCCTGTGCGACCAGCAGTTCGAAGTAGTCGCGGGTCACAAACATGTTTTCCATTTCACGACGAACGCCCTGCCATGCGGCTTCATCGGTCCATTGCCGTTTGCCTTCGTCCAGCGCCTCACCACTATTGCCATCGGTGAGCAGGCCAATGCGCGAAAGATGCTGCGCCATGCCCAGCCGATCCATGGTGGCCATGCTCGCCGCCTGTGTAATGGCGGTGCCGTAGCCGTACGCGGAGATGTGGCAGTTGTTCATGTTGGCGCCCCACTCGTAGTGCCGCAGGGGCACGAGGTTGGCGATGATCTGGGCGCGCGCCGTTTCTGGCAGCAGGCGCAGCAAGTCACGTTTGCCGACAAAGTCGAGCTGGCGGTCCAGCGCGTCCTGCTGTTTGGCACGCGTAGTGGTGTAGCTGCCGTAGTAGTACTGACGCGGATCCTTGAAGTCGTACCAGTCTTTCATCACCACCGCGGTGCGGCCTACGTCGTAAAGATCTCGCCCCGGATCCCATAAAGGCTTGTAATGAAAGTTGGTGGTGGACTGCGTGTCATACGCAATTTCCTGATAGCGCGTCGCCGCCTTGTTGCCGAAGCGCGCCTCCAGGTGTGCGTAGGCATTGCGGATGGGCTTGACCCCCTGGGTCTTGATCTCGACGGTCATGCGCGTCTCCTTTCTAAGTTCACTGGTTTTGTTGTTATTCGGTAATGCCGGGGCTGCCGAAGCGCCACTTGCTCTGATCGTGGTCGAGCGCCTGTTCCTGTTCCCGCGTCAGATAGACCACACGATGGGTTTTGCAGAACTCGTGATAGGCCTCCACCGGCAAGACCAGCTCTACCATCAGGTCCGTGCTGCCGATGCCGAATGAAAATTCGACAAAGCCGCGTTCTGTAATGCGGCCAAATCTCACCAGGCGCGGACTTTCATCCACTGCTGATGACACGGTTTGCTCTCGGGCTTCCGACACTTCTCCTCCTCGCTGCGCCGGTCCGTCAACGGCCGGCTGTTTGGGAGTTGTTTTGCATTGCTTGTGCCAGAACCAACAAGCAATGTATTTATCAGCCAGAACGAATCATATCCATTTGTTTTTATGTGTTTTTATTGGCTCGCCTCGCTCAGAGAGGATTGCAACTCTCCGCCCCCTCAATGCTTCTAATAAATCATTTGATCTATTTATTCGCTCCCCGCCCTCACAAACGTGATTGAAATGATCTACTGTTAATCTGCACTGCTGAGACGAACAACGATGAGCAAAGCCCCCACAGCGACGAATTCGACTGCCGCATCCACGCCCCTGCCGGACAACGCAGACATCCTTTCGCGGCTGCATTTCGCCACCAAGGACGGCCGCATCTGGCTGGACGACCAGCGCATGCTGCTGATGCACGCTTCGGGCTACGGGGTACTGCGACGAGAACTCATCGAGAGCCTTGGCAGTGAGCACGCCCGAGGCCTGCTGACGCGCATGGGTTACAACTCTGGCGCCAATGACGCTGAGTTCGCGCGACGTCTACGCGGCGACATCAACCCCATGCACGCCATCCACGTGGGACCACAGCTGCATATGCTCGAAGGCATCGGCACCGTCACGCCAGTCATGGAGGACATTGACGAGGAGAACGGTCGCTTCAGCGGCGAATATCTCTGGCATGGATCAGTGGAGGCAGAAGAGCACGTACGCACCTACGGCCTGGGCCATGAACCGGTGTGCTGGATGCAGATTGGCTATGCATCCGGTTTCATCAGCCGCTTCATGGGCAGACCGGTCCTGTTCCGAGAGGTCCAGTGCAAGGCTCAGGGTGCCGAGCATTGCCGCATCGTCGGAAAACCTGCGGACGAATGGAAGGACGCCGAGGATGATCTGCGCTTTCTGCGCGCCGACCAGCTCACAGGCGGCCTGTCGGCTGCCCATGGCAGCAGCGCGGGCGATGGCACCCTCGCATCACCGCTGGGCAGTGCCGATGTGGTTGGCGTGTCCGCCGGTTTCAATTCGGTCTGCCACAAGGTGCGCAGAGTGGCCGACACCCGGGCCACGGTCCTGTTCCTCGGTGAAAGCGGCGTCGGCAAGGAAGTGCTGGCGAGCAGCCTGCATCGCATCAGTCCGCGCAGCGAGCGGCCTTTCATCGCCATCAACTGCGCCGCCATTCCGGAGAACCTGATCGAGTCCGAGTTGTTCGGCGTGGAGCGAGGTGCCTTCACCGGCGCCAGCCACAGCCGACCGGGACGTTTCGAGCGCGCCAACGGCGGCACCCTGTTTCTCGACGAAATTGGAACCTTGAGCAATACCGCACAGGGCAAGCTGCTGCGCGCACTGCAGGAACGCGAGATTGAACGCGTCGGTGGCAGTCAGATCATCAAGGTCGATGTGCGGGTGATCGCAGCCACCAATCTGGACCTGCAAGAAGAAGTACGTGCCGGACGCTTCCGGGAAGACCTCTTCTACCGACTCAACGTCTTCCCGATTCTCGTGCCTGCTCTGCGCGAGAGAATCGAAGACATTCCTGTTTTCATGAATCATTTTCTGCGAAAGTTCTGCGAACGGCATAACCGCAATGCAGCCGGATTTACCGGCCGCGCCATCGACGCCATGCTCAGCTATGCATGGCCCGGCAACATCCGGGAACTCGAGAACGTCGTAGAGCGCGGCGTCATCATGGCGCCGGATGGCGGCGCGATTGATTCCATTCACCTGTTTACTGGCGGCGAACAGATTCGACCACGACATATGGGCCTGGACAGCCGCGGCCAACTCTCTCCCAACGCGGCATCACTCTCCGACACAACTCAATGCGATGAAAATCTGTCTCATCGCGTGCAGATGCGCGTCACGCAATTGCTGGCCGGCACACCTGAAGCCGGCAACAGCGATGCGACCAGCCTCCAGGAAATCGAGGATGCCCTGACCCAAAGCGCGCTGCGCGCCAACGGCGGAAACATGGCGGCAGCGGCGCGTGCGCTGGGCCTGAGCCGCGCGCAGTTGGTCTATCGCCTGAAAGCAAAAAAACGCGCTGATCCCGATTGAGATCCAGCGCGCTTTTCGGTACTTCCGCAACGCCTGATCAGACAGGCGCTGCTACTTCAAAATGCTTAGACGGCAACGCCGTAAATGCACAGAAAAGAGATGGCCAGAGAACCAGCGATGAAGACGAGACCTGGGAGCAGAGAGCTGCTTTGTTCTTTCATGATCGTTCCTTGAAATTGAGTCAGTGGGAGGGGTTAATCAGTAAATCTGGAGCACGGCCATATTATTGAGCCCGGCCCTCTCGGCGGACATATCAGGGCCGATCAATGGCCGGTTCAGGGAGACAGATGGTTAGCGTCTAGAAGACACTTTTTTGCGCTCCCTCAACAGTGGTTTCAGTACCAGAATTCAGGATGCTAGCGAGCTTCAGGTCCAGTGATCGGCACTGTCCAGATTAGGTCTCAGCTAGCCTTCACCGACCGGCTATTGCGCAATAGCTGCCAAATCTGGTCGCTCCTGGGCGGATTAGAAAAGGACCGGCATTCACCTTGCCGCGTTACCCATTCGATGATGATCTTGCTGCCTACGCGCAACACGAGCTCGCGGTGAAGAGCGCCGAGAATTCAGTAGCAAGAATCGGAGTGATGCTGTCGCGACGCCTTCTTACAGTGGCTCAACGGCATGACTGATGCCGACCGATTCAATCACTGGACCACTCAGAAGGAACACTTCATGTCTTCACACGTTAGCGTTGAACCCGCCATTCTGTACTTCGGCACGCCTGTAGCACTGAACAGCTCCGAGAATCCGGACGGTACCTTCAACCTTGCACCGATGTCGTCGGTCTTCTGGCTCGGCTGGCGTTGCATCCTGGGCTTTGAGTCCGTCTCGCAAACGCTGCAGAACATCAAGCGAACTGGAGAATGCGTCATCAACCTGCCCTCTCCCGATCAGGTTGATGCGGTCAATCGGCTGGCACTGCTGACCGGCACATCACCGGTGCCCGACGGCAAGAAACTTCGCGGCTATCGATACGAAGCGGACAAGTTTGGCGTTGCCGGACTGACCCAACAGGCTTCGGAAACCGTGGCGCCGCCGCGCGTCCAGGAATGTCCGGTGCAAATGGAAGCGACGCTGGTCAAAGTGGATTCAGTCATGGCAGACGACTATGACTACATGCAGCATCCACGGGTAGCGGAGTGCACCGTGGCGGGCATCGAGAGCGTAGAAATGCGTATCCGCCGTGTTCATGTGCACCCTTCGATGCTGGTGCCGGGGACGGATAACCGCATCGACCCCAACAAGTGGCGCCCCTTGATCATGAGCTTCTGCCGCTTCTACGGTCTTTCAGAAGAATTGGTCGATTCGCGTCTGGCCACCATTCCCGAATCGCAGTACCGGACGCCGGACATTGATCGGGCGCAAGCCGAAATAGCGGCGCGCACGGCCTGAGGCAGCGTCAGCCTGGAGCCGTCATCATCTGCGCTGTTTCATGAAACGAAAAAGCCCTCGCTCTCATGTCTCGGCCGTGACATGAGAACGGGGCCGTCGGGCGGAGCCGATCTGAACACTACTCGGCGTTCTGCACCTGCTCTCTCATTTGTTCGATGGCCACTTTCATCTCCACCGAAAGTCGGGTGAGTTCTGCGTCCTGAGATTTTGAAGACAAGGTGTTGGCCTCGCGGTTGAGTTCCTGCATCAGGAAGTCCAGCCTGCGGCCTACTGCCTCTTTGCGCGCCAGTGCGTCGCGCACTTCAACGAGATGGGACAGCAAGCGAGACATTTCTTCTTCAACGTCGAGCTTCTGCAGCGCGATCACCATTTCCTGCTCAAGACGCCCGGCGTCGAGCTCAACACCCAGCTCGGCCGCACGATCACGCAGACGATCAAGACTGGCGCCGCGTATGGCGCTGGCATAACGCGACCTGACCTGCGCCACCATGTCTTCAATCGCATCGCAACGCACCAGCAGAAACTCCTGCAGTCGCGCCCCTTCACTGGCACGTGCTTCGTTGAACTGCGTCAGTGCCTTCTCAAAAAGCGCCTGGGCTGCTTCCAGTACCGGCGTCATGTCGGCGGCTTCTTCTCGCAACACACCGGGAAAGGCGAGCAGCCTGAGCGGGTCGATTGCCCCGGCCTGATCGGCGCCCCAACAATCTGTCGCCAATGACGCCGCATCCCTGAGCGCAGCAACCCGCTCCAGATCAGGGGACAGCTTTGCCGAGGCATGACCGTCGCGGGTGAACTTGAGGCCCGCTTCGACCTTTCCCCGAGCGATACGCTTGGCCGCCAGCTGGCGAAGGCGTGCCTCCATCGCGCGAAAATCTTCTGGCGCCCGAATGCTCAGATCAAAGTAGCGATGATTGACCGAGCGCAACTCCCAGCTCAGTCGCCCCCAGGTTTCCTGCAGTTCAACGCGGGCATAGCCCGTCATGCTGTGCATCATGGTGAATTTTCCCTGCTACAACGCAAATAAATTGGGCGGCACGAGGCCGCCCAAATGAAACAAGTTACCGCAGTTCACATTTTCTTGATCATGCGCCTGCTTTTTCCAGCACCGATCAGGTCGCGGCTGGCGCTGCCGTCTTCTTGGCGCGCGAGGCCACTTTACGTGCCGCGGACTTGGCCTTGGAAACCAGGCTCTTGACCCGAGACTTCGTAGCAGTAGTGGCCTGGCTGGCGCTGCTCTTTGCAGACTTGGTGGCCTTCTTTGCCGCCTTCTTTGCGCTGCCTGCTGCCTTGCTGACTTTCTTGACGGCCTTTTTGCGGGTCGTCTTTACCGTCTTCTTGGCAGCCTTGCTGACCTTGCTTACTTTCTTCTTGGCCGTTGCGCTTTTCTTGGCGACGGTTTTCTTTGCTGCTTTACTGACTTTCTTCACGCTCTTGGAAGCTTTCTTTACCGCTTTCTTCGCAGCTTTTTTTGCAGCGCTTCCCTTACTTGCTTTGGCCTTTGTTGCCATTTCCCTATCCTCCAATGATGTAAAAGACACCCCAACATTTTTCGTCGAAGAAAATAGCGTCTTCGGCTGAACCGGACTTTAGGCACTTGCGTATAAAAGTCAATCATTTATCAGTGTGCTTTCTCGCCATCATGGCGACCGCCGCATTCGCTGATACGCACCCTTCTGCAGACCTGGTGCCATCGGAGCCTTGCGAACGGCAATGGACACTCATCGAAGAACACGCGCATAACCCCACGTTCTTCACGCAGGGCCTGCTCATGCATGACGGCTTTCTGTACGAAAGCAGCGGGCAATATGGGCAGTCCGCCATCATTAAAGTCGCGTTTCCCAGTGGCGAAGTCGTGAGCGGACATCGCCTGCCGGATCAGTATTTCGCGGAAGGACTCGCGCACATCAATGGGCGTTTCATTCAGCTGACCTGGAAGGCCGGGACTGCACTGGTCTACGACGCGAATCTCAATCCTGTGCACACCCTGCATTACCAGGGCGAGGGCTGGGGCCTGACCCGGTTCGCGCCCGGCGATGACCCCGCGAAATTGATGCTCAGTGACGGAAGCGATCAGTTGCGGATCGTTGAGCCGGACACGCTTGAGACGATTCGCAGTATCACTGTGAAGTTGGCGGGTGAGCCGGTGCGCCTGCTCAACGAACTCGAACAAGTGAGAAGCCAGGTTCTGGCCAACATCTGGCATTCGGATCGCGTTGTCGTCATTGAACCCACATCGGGCGAGGTCACCGGCTGGTTCGATTTTTCCGCGCTTCGCGAACGGCTGAGCTGGCCTGCAGGACAGATGCCGCGAGAGACTGATCTCAACGGTCTGGCCCTGCACGGCGAGCATCTTCTGGTCACGGGCAAGTACTGGCCCAGCTTGTTCGAGATCAAGATGGGCCCATGTCAGAGCGCCAAGACTGAATAGTAATACTGGTTACCCTTTAATCTTTGTCGCGCGCTGATTATTCCAGTAATGGGCTAGTATTGAGCTCATATCACTCATCAGAGAAACAGTAATGATCCTTTCCCATGAACATCAGGAACTCTACAAGACCACCCGCCGTTTTGTGGAGTCCGAACTCAACCCGAACGTGCCTGAATGGGAAAAGCAGGGCATCTGGCCAGCCAGGGAAGTTCTCAAAAAGATGGCCGGGCTTGGGCTGCTGGGCATCAACAAGCCTGAGCACTGCGGCGGCATGGGTTTGGATTACAGCTATCAGATGATGATGGCGCAGGCCCTAGGCAACTGTACTGCCGGAGGTTTGCCGATGGGTATTGGCGTTGTCACGGACATGGCGACCCCGGCGCTGGCGCGCTTCGGCAGCCCCGATTTGCAATTGGAGTACCTGGCCCCGGTCATCGCCGGCGACCTGTGCTGCTCTATCGCAGTCTCCGAAGCGGGCGCGGGTTCGGATGTGGCCAGCATCAAGACCCATGCACGCAAGGAAGGCGGCGACTACGTGATCAATGGTTCCAAGATGTGGATCACCAACGGCACCCAGGCTGACTGGGCCTGTATGCTGGTCAACACCTCCGAGGGCAAGGCGCATCAGAACAAGAGCCTCATCATTGTTCCGCTGGATGCCAAAGGCATTGATCGCAACACCCGGCTCGACAAGCTCGGCATGCGCTCATCGGATACCGCGATGATCTTCCTGGATAACGTGCGCGTTCCGCAGCGCAATCTGGTGGGCGAAGAAGGTGCGGGCTTCGTCTATCAAATGCTGCAATTTCAGGAAGAGCGTCTGTTTGCCGCCGCCAACGGCATCGACGGCCTGCTCAACATCATCAACGAGACCATTGAGTACGCGCGACAGCGACAGGCTTTTGGACAGAGCATTCTCGATAACCAGTCCGTGCATTTTCGACTGGCAGAACTGCGCACCGAAGTGGAATGCGTCAAGGCGCTGACCTATCAGGCAACCGAAGAACATGTCGCCGGGCGTGACGCGACCCTGCTGGCCTCCATGGCCAAACTCAAGATCGGACGCGTGGCACGCGAAGTCACGGATGCCTGCCTGCAGTACTGGGGTGGCCAGGGCTATATGTGGGAGACGAACGTGGCCCGCGCCTATCGAGACACTCGCCTGGTGTCGATTGGCGGCGGCGCGGATGAGATCATGCTGGGCATTATCTGCAAGCTGATGGGGACCCTGCCAAGCAAGGCGCAACACGCGCGCAGCAAAAGCGGCAGCGCTTGAGATTGCCCTGTGAGGCCTGCACAGATCTCAGCTGACACACGCCGCGGGCCAATTTTGCCTGCCTGAGAGCGTCTGGCCAGGCCATGACGGCGTAGTCTTGATTGAACTGATCCACCGGATACACGCCATGAACCTGCGCCCATACCTTCGTTCATCGCTTGCTCTTGCAGCCGCGACATCGCTCATCGCCCTGTCGGGGTGCAATAACTCCGCCAACTCGCCCGGCGGTAACTTCAGCGCCCCCGGCGGTCCTGCGGCGCCTCGCTGCGCCACGCCATTGCCGGTACAGGCCATGGACTACACGGTGACGGTCAATGTGCCTTCTGATCTGGACCCCACCGCGAGCCCCGCGCCGACCCCCACCACCGACATCCACTTCAGCATCCTGTTGCCCGAGCGCTGCCCGGGCGACAGCTTTCCTCTGGTCCTGCACAGTCACGGCTATAGCGGATCGCGCGAATCAGCCGTGGGGCCAGATGGCAGCTACGACACCAGCGAGGCTCATTTTCCGTCCATCAACACCCTGATCCGCGCACTGCCGTATCACGACTACGTTGTCATCAGCTATGACGAACGCGGCCATGGCGCGTCCCGGCCCGCTCAGGCCCAGCACAATGCGCGCGCCATTGATCCGGCAGCGGAAACACAGGACGCCATTGCCCTGCTCGATTGGGCGTTTGATTTCCCCGCGCTGAGCTTCGTGCAGACCGAGCCGGACACCGGCATCAGCAAGGACATTCGTGTTGGCACCATCGGCTACAGCTATGGCGGTGGTTTTGAAATGCCACTGGCGCTGCTTGATGAGCGTGTCGACACCATCGTGCCCAACGGCACCTGGAACAATCTGTTGTACAGCCTGCTTCCCGGCGATGCGGTCAAACTGGGCTTCGACAGCCTGCTCTGCACGCTGGCGCTGCAGGGCAACGTCAACAACACGCCTCTGCTGGCCAATCTGTGCAATCTGATTGGGCCTACCGGGGTCAGTGCAGTGAGCCTGCGCACGCGCGCCGATCTTGTTAGCGCGGCGACCCTGCCCACGGCCCTTCCGCGACCGGCTGCAGACGGCGATGAACTGCTCAACCTGTTCTACACCCACGGCACGCGATACTTTGAAAAAACCTCGCGTGACGGCAAACCCATTCCGCCGCGCGACACTCCGCCGGTTGTGCTCCCCGCAATGCCAAGAGCCGTGCCTGCACTTTTCATACAGGGGAATCGCGACACGCTGTTCAATCTGACCGACGCCTATTTCAACTATCGCTATTTCAAATCAGCCGGCGCAGATGTTCGCCTGCTCAGTACCGAGGGCGGCCATATGAATCCACTGGCCCTGCAGAGCGAAGGCACGGCCAACTGCGGCGCCGTCGCCGGACTCGATTCGATCCTGGCGTGGTTCGATCAAAAACTGAAAGGGCTGAACTCCAGCGACTACCAGTCCATTCCGCAGGTCTGCATTTCCGTCACGGATACGCCCGCGCCCAACAGTGCGCCGGACAATGCCTCGCTCACAGGTCTGCTTCTCGACGATATTCCGGTGGGATCGCTCAGCGGCACCGGCGCGGTTCCCGCCACTGTCGCCAGCCTCAGTGCGAGCGTGCCCATCGCCAGCGCCAACGTTCCGGTGTTCGCACCCATTACTAGCATCACTGCAGCGCAGGCGGGCGCAGTGCTGGCCGGCATCCCGCGCGCCAGCCGTATCAGTATCAGCGCCGGCGCGGGCTCGTTGGTAACGCCGGTGGCTTACGTGGGCGTAGGCATTCGGCGCGGCAGCACAACCATCCTGGTGGATGACGAAGTCACGCCGTTTGCGGCCTTGCCACCTGACATCGGGAGCAGCGATTGCCCTACGCCACCACTGACCGATCATTGCCACAACCGAGGCACAGGCAACAGCGAGATCCTGCTTCCCGGCGTGGGCGAACAATTGCAGGTCGGCGATCAGGTGGGGCTGCTGTTCTACGAAAATCACGTGCAGTACCTGCCGGTCAACACCGTCGGCGTGGTCGGCCTGCCCAATCCATACACCGTGACTGTCAGCAACCCGGAACTTCCCATCGTTTTGCCCTGCCCGAATGCAGCAGGCTGCTATGCCGGAAGCCAACTTTCCATTCCCTGAGCGGTGCACAAGACGCGTCCTTCGATTTCAAGGGCTTGTTGTGCGGGGTGAGGCTGGGTAGTGTCGGGCCCCTCTCAATCTGATCAGGGTCATCCATGAGTCTCGAAAAGCGCGGCGAACACCTCTGCTACGGCGGCAAGCTCGGCCTCTATACGCACGCCTCCCGCGAAACCGCCTGCGACATGCGCTTTGCCGTTTTCACCCCGGCGCAAGCGGAGCATGCACCGGTGCCGGCGCTGTACTACCTGGCGGGCCTGACCTGCAACGAAGAGACTTTCCTGATCAAGGCCGGCGCCATTGCACATGCCGCAGAACATGGCCTGATGCTGGTGGCCTGCGATACCAGTCCTCGCGGCCTAGATATTCCCGGCGACGCCGATGCCTGGGATTTTGGCGTCGGCGCCGGCTTTTATCTGGACGCGACCGCAGCGCCCTGGTCCGCGCATTACCGGATGGGGAGTTACGTCAATCAGGAACTGCCAGATCTGATCGAACAGCATTTCCCGGCGGACCGGAATACGCGTGGCATCTTCGGACACTCCATGGGCGGTCACGGTGCTCTGGTGACGGCCTTGCGCAATCCGCAACGCTGGAACTCGGTCTCCGCATTCGCGCCGATCAGCAATCCGGCCGCTGTGCCCTGGGGCGATAAGGCTTTCGGCAACTACCTGGGCGCGGACCGATCAAGCTGGACCGACTGGGACGCCAGCGAACTCATGAAAAAAGCGGCGCACCCGACAGAGATTCTGGTTGATCAGGGTCTGTCTGATCAGTTCCTGAAAGAACAACTGCATCCGCAGGCTCTGCGTTCAGCCGCAGAAACCTCCGGTCAGAAACTGAACTTGCGCGAGCACGCCGGCTACGATCACAGCTACTGGTTCATCCAGAGTTTCATTGCCGATCACATGGCACATCACGCACTGAACCTGCGCCGGCCCTGAGCTCTGGACGGAGTACCCGTCCGTCCAGAGCCCCTGAACGCTGAACCTCGGCGCCAGCTCCAAGCCAGCGCCCGATCAGTAATTCCAGTCGATCTGGAAGCCGCCGATCACGCTGGTGTCGGGACCCGGCTCGTAGTAGCGACCGTTACGTTCGTTGACGATCACCGAGCCGACATGATCTTCGTCTAGCACGTTCTCCACCCGCAGGAAGGTGCTCAAACGACCCCAGCGCTGCTTCAGTGCATAGCCGGCGTTCAGGCCCATGATGCCGTAGGCCGGAGCGAATTCACTGTTGTCGTCGTTGACCGCAACAGCGTCCACATACTGGCCATCAATGCCCGCGTGCCAACCGGTTTCACCGCCCCAGTTGAGCGCGCCGTAGAAGGATGACTCCGGCACACCGGGCAACTGATTGCCATCAGGCAATTCGGCTTCAATGACGGTCCAGGACATCAGCAACTGCACGTTCTTCATCACTCGCGCATCCAGGCTCAGCTCCGCGCCCTGACGCAGGGTGTCGCCGCCGTTGACGAAGGTGGTACGTCCGCCACTGCTGGTGGCAACAATCAGCTCATCTCGCGTGCGGATATGAAACAGCGCTGCATTGATTCGCGTTGAGGGATTCAGCCGCCACTTGGCGCCCACCTCGGTATTGCTGCTGCGCGCCGCCTGCAGTTCAAAGTTGAGGCCAGGACCACCATCCGGACGATAGGCAGCTTCGGCGAACGTCGGCGTCTCGAAACCGCGCCCGAACGCGCTGTACAGATGCAGGCCCGGGGAGGCCTTGAACAACAATCCAAAGCTGGGCGTGGTCTGTGAGAAATCGGTACGGCCACTGTCGTCGCCATTGGCACCGACGATGTACTTGTCCTGCGAATCAAATTCCACCTTGCTATGCCGCAGTCCGAGCATGGCGGACCAGCGATCAGACAAATCAAGCGTGGCCTGGATGTACTGGTCGAAGTTGTCGATGTCGTTGACTTCGTTTCGACGCAGCCTGCCACGGTCACCAATGATCTGCACGCCCTGATCCAGCACAAAACCTTCGAATCCCAGCCTTTCCTGCGAGAGCATGTCGTAGCTCATGCCCACCACCAGCAACAGTGGGCGCCCGTCAATCAGGCCCTCCCAATTCCATTGCATGTCGGTGCCCGCATACTCATTGTCCAGATCAATGACCGCGCCAGAATGCGTATCGCTGCCGGTCTGCACGAACGTGGGAATGGCCAGGAACTGCTGAACCTGACGACGACCGCCATAACCCACCAGGCGCAGGCCGCTCTGATCACTCAGTGCATGTTCGTAAATGGCGCCGCCCTGAATCTGCTCGATGCTTTTCCGGGTTCGAAAGTCATCGGCGCGAGAATCCGCCTGACTCGGATCTTGCTCGAACTGCTGCCGCGTCATGCCCAGCGGGTCCTGCGTCTCCGGCGAATCAAAGTAGTTGGCCACCAGTGACAGCTTGCCGTTGCTGCCGACTCGCAGATTCACTTTGCCGTTGAAAGATTCACGCTCGGCTTCGCTGTGGTCACGAAAGCCATCCGTCTCGAAATGCGAATAGCCAATGTTGTAGTCAGCATTGCCGGATTCGCCCAACTGTCCGCTGGCACCGATATTGGTTCTCCAGGCACCAAAGCTGCCAAAGGCGGAGCCCAGACTCAGGCTGGATTGCTCGCCGCCATCAGCAGTAAACAGCTGGATGACGCCACCCGATGCATTGCCGTACAAACTGGAAAACGGACCGCGCAGGACTTCGACCCTGTCCGCCGTGGCCAGGTTGAAGTGCGAAACCTGGCCCTGCCCGTCTGGCTGCGTCGCGGGAATGCCGTCCACATAGAGGCGAATACCGCGAATACCAAAACTCGCGCGGGCACCGAAACCGCGAATGGATATCTGCGTGTCCTGCGCATAATTCTGCCGGTCACGCGCATGCATACCAGCCACCGCCGTCAGGCCTTCAGACAGGTTGACGCCAAGATTGCGGCCGTACAGATCATCACCACTGATCACGTCGATCGAGGCCGGCACATCAAACTCGGGCTGCTCCACGCGCGTTGCCGTCACAGTCACGGTGTCTACAACTGCCACTTCAATCAGCGCTTCATCCGATTGCGATGTGGCAGCCCAACTCGCGCCTGTCGCGAGGGCCGTGCCTGCGAGAGCCAGGCCCATCATGGAATGTGAACGAATCTTGATAATCATCTCTCCACTACTTTTTAGGTATGCGCACGCAGATGCATGCGAACTGTCCGGCTACTTTGCCACTGTTGTGGCACGCCTTCCATTGTGGCGATTACTGAGCGCGGCGATGCCCTGCGGCCGCTGCACCAGTAAACTGGGCGGCCTAATCCGCTTCAAGTCCTGATTCCAGTCCCGCATGAGAACGCTAAACAACGACCGATTCCTGCGCGCCCTGCGTCGCCAGAGTGTTGACCGCACCCCCGTCTGGATGATGAGACAGGCCGGACGCTACCTCCCCGAGTACCGCGCCAGTCGCGCAAAGGCCGGCGACTTCATGTCGCTGTGCCGCAATGCCGAGTTGTGCTGCGAAGTCACCATGCAGCCGCTGGATCGCTACGACCTGGATGCCGCCATCCTGTTTTCCGACATCCTGACCATCCCCGACGCGATGGGACTGGGTCTGAAGTTTGTCGAAGGTGAGGGTCCACAGTTTGACCGTCCCCTGCGCACAATCGAGCAGATCGACGCCCTGCACGTGCCGGACCCGGAAAGCGATCTGGGTTACGTGATGAACGCCGTGCGCACCATTCGCGGTGCGCTGGGCGAGCGCCTGCCCCTGATTGGATTTGCCGGCAGCCCCTGGACACTGGCCACCTATATGGTGGAAGGCCGCGGCGGCCACGCATTTGCCACCGTCAAGAGATTGATGATCGAAGAACCAGAGGCGTTTGATCGTCTGCTGGCAAAGCTCTCGGAGTCAGTCTCGCAATACCTCGCCGCACAGGTTGCAGCTGGCGCCGATGCGCTGATGGTGTTCGACACCTGGGGCGGCGTGCTGGCTCCGGCTGACTACGCTCGCTTCTCGCTGGCTCCCATGGCCAGCATCGTGCAGTCATTGAAAAAGACCGCCCCGGATATTCCGGTGATCCTGTTCACCAAGAACGGCGGCCAGCATCTGGAGCGCATGGCAGACACCGGCTGCACCGCTCTGGGCCTGGACTGGACCACATCGCTGGCGGACGCCCGGGCCCGCGTGGGTGATCGCGTGGCACTGCAGGGCAACTTTGACCCGGTGACCCTGTTCGCCAAACCTGAACGGATTCGCGAAGAAGCTGCGCGGGTACTGGCCGATTTCGGGCACGGCCCCGGACATGTTTTCAATCTCGGCCACGGCATTGTGCCCGGCGTGCCGCCGGAAAATGCAGCCGCCATGATCGAGGCAGTACGCGAGCTCTCGCCTCGCTATCATTCCCCCTAGATCTGCAAGAAAGGGCGCGGCAATGATCTCGGCACTGTTACCCGCATGGTTGGTCGGCGTGACCACCTTTCTGGTCATGCTCATCGTGCTGCTGTTCTGGGGGCTGCTGCTGTTTGTCCCGGTGATGCTGCTCAAACTATTCATTCCGATCCCGGTGGTTCGGGACTTCCTGTCAAAAGTTCTGGCCGTCATTGCCACACAATGGGTGGCGTCCAACCAACTGGTGTTTCGCCTGCTCCACGCTCCGCAATGGCGGATCGACGACAACGCCCATCTCGATCCCACCCAGAGCTACCTTCTGATCAGTAACCATCAATCCTGGGCGGACATCCTGATTCTGTTTGACCTGTTTCATGGCCGCACACCCTTTCTGCGCTTCTTCCTGAAAAAGCAATTGATCTGGGTGCCGCTGGTGGGCGTGATCTGCTGGGCACTGGACATGCCTTTCCTGCAACGCAGCAGCAGCAAGAGCGGCGTTGCCACGCCACGCGTTCGCGAGCGCGACCTTGCGGCCACACGGGGCTTCTGCGAGAAATTTCGCGGAAAGCCCATTACGGTCGTGAACTTCGTTGAAGGCACCCGCCATACGCAGGCCAAGCGCCTAGCGCAAAACAGCGAACTGCACCATCTGCTGCGGCCAAAGTCGGCCGGAATCAGTTTCACACTCAACGCAATGGGCGATCAGTTCGCCGGCATCATCGATGTCACGCTGGCCTATCAGGAAACCAACGGTTCATTACTGTGGAGCTGGCTCTGCGGCCGGCAAAGTCATATGTCGATTCACGTGGACACGCTGCCCATCCCACCTGAAATGCTCAGCGGTGATTACGATCATGATCCGAAATTTCGCGAGCACTTTCAGAACTGGCTGAAGGCAATCTGGTCGCGCAAGGATGCGCGCCTCGAACGGATGCACGGCGGCGCTGCGGCTTCGCAGCCGCACATACACACAACATAAGAATTTGGGACAGGGGCTGGGGATGCTGGGATTTTCGCGTTACCAATGGACCGTATTGTTTGCGGCATGGCTGGGTTGGGGCTTCGATATTTTCGATGGCCTGCTGTTCAACTATGTGGCACCCAATTGCGTTCCGACCTTGCTGGGTCTGGAAATTGGTTCTGATGAAGCGCGCCAGGCCACCATCTACTGGACCGGGCTGCTGACCGCTCTGCTGCTGCTGGGTTGGGCTGTCGGTGGTGTCGTTTTTGGCTGGGTCTGTGATCGCATCGGCCGGCGACGCACGCTGCTGCTCACAATGGTGATGTACTCCCTGGGCACCTTCAGTTGTGCGTTCGCAACCAGCATGGAAATGCTGATGGTGTTTCGCCTGATCACCGCGCTGGGCATTGGCGGCGAATGGGCAGCCGGAGCCGCAATGGTGGCGGAGGTCATGCCCGAAGATAAGCGTGTGGAAGGCGGCGCCCTGCTCTACACCTCTGCTCCGCTCGGCCTGTTTCTGGCGTCCTACGTCAACTTCCAGGTCGCTGGTGTGTGGTTCCCGGAAGACCCGGCCAATTCATGGCGCTACGTGTTTCTGTTTGGCCTGATCCCCGCTTTCGTTGCCTTCCTGGTGCGCATGTTCATCAAGGAGCCCGAGCGCTGGGAGAAAGCGGTCAACAAGGCACCGCCACCGAAGCTGTCGGAATTGTTTTCACCGCAGTTCCGGGCCATGACGTTTTCCGGCCTGGCGATGGCCATCATATGCCTGCTCACCTGGTGGAGTAACAATGCCTTCATCGCCTTGATCTCAACCGGCCTGGCACAGACGCAGGCACTGGCCGAAGGTCTGGACAAGGTTGCGACCCAGCAACTGGTCGAAAGCTGGAAAACCACCGCAACCAATTACTTCAACCTGGGCGGATTGATCGGCACCCTGCTGACCATCCCGGTGGCAAAAATGCTCGGTCGCAGACCGATGTTTGCGATCTACTTCCTGGGGTCTGCACTGGCGATCTTCGCCACCTACGGATTCGATCTGTCGCCTAACCTGCGGCTACTGATGTACTTCGTGGTCGGGGTCACGGTGTTTGGAGTGTTCGGCAGCTTCACCTACTACCTGCCGGAGTTGTTCCCCACGCGTTTGCGCGGAACCGGCAGCGGCTTCTGTTACAACTTTGGCCGCATCTTTGCGGCGGGCGGCCCTTTCCTGGTGGGCTACGTGGCCAGCCAGGGCATCAATGCCTTTGAGACCGCAGAGACCATCCTGATATATGTAGGGCTGGTACCGCTGGCCGGCCTGCTGCTGATGCCCTGGGTGGTGGAGACGCGCGGCAAGCCGCTGGCAGACTGATCAGGGCTTCGGTCTACCAGACACCATTGGTCAGGCGCACCACGTAGAAGCCGCTGAAGCCATCGGTGTACCAGATTTCCTTGCGCTGCGAATTGAAACTGGGGCTGGACATGGCCCAGTTACTGGCCGGCGCCGGGACGGTAATGATGCGCGGCAAGACCGGCGCGTTGTAGTAGGCGATTTCACGCGGATTGAACGGGTCGCGAATATCAAACACGCGCAGGCCGGACAGGATCATGCTGCAGGCCACGATGTCCGGATTCACACGCGTCGGAATATTGCAGTAATGCCCCGCGTACCCACCGATCGGGTTATTGGCACCGGGATCCGCAGCAATGGCAGCCCGATTTTCCGGCTCGTGCACCTCCAACCGCAGATTGGAAATGACGACGGGATTGGTCTCATCGCTGATATCGATGATGCGTCCCGCACCCACGGTTTCGCCATGCACGCCGACAATGCCGCCCGAGCCATCCGCGGAATACTCGTCAATTTCCATCAGGTAGGGTTTGCCGTCCCGCGTGAAGGGAATGGCGTTCTGCGGGATGGTCTTGTTGGGCCAGCTGACTTTTCCAATCTCGCGCACGGTGGGATTGGGTTTGCGTGACTGGATCTCGGACACATCTAGGATCAGCACACCGTTGTCATTGCCAGAAGCCAGATAGGCACGGTTGCCATCGTTGCTGATGGACAGGCCATGCGAGGTGTAGTTGCCGGTCCATAGGGGCAACGGCAGCAGCGGCGTGGTGATGTCCACCGCAGTCAGAGTGGGCGTGCCGGGTGACGCGGAATAAAACGTTTTTCCGTCCGGCGCGAGGCCACTCTCGTGACCCAGAAACCCAACCGGGGCCGAAGACATCAGTTGCGGGTAACGGCAATCCGACGACAGATCGTAGACATCCACCACGCCCGGATAGAACGCAGGATTGCCCAGTACGGCGGCCAGGACCCCGGCTTGCTGCGACACCACCAGTGACTCATGCGGTGACAGCATGGCCGGGGTGATCAGACGCGAGGTCAGCACCGGATTGGCCGGATCGCTCATGTCCAGCACATTCACGCCAGCATTGGCATCCAGGATATTGGTTGGAAACAGCAGGGTGCTGTCGTAGTAGGCGCACTCGCGCCCTGCACTGTCCACGTAGCGCTCGACCTTGAACCCGCCCACCGTGCCAATGGTGTTGGGAACAATGTACTTGCCGACCAACTCGGTATTGCACTTGAAGCCGAGGGCGGCGCGACCGCTGTCGTGATCGGCCTGGCTGACCCGTCCCTGCATGCCGCTTTCCGGCAAGGCACCGGGCCCGCAGATCGCCCGCGGCGTGGCGCCGGAAGCCGGCCCACTGTTCTGGAAATCAACAATGCCACTTGCATTGGAGCTTCGACTGCCGTCGCAGGCCACCATGAACAAGCTTGCCGCGCTCAAGACAAGGAGCCATTGCCTGGCTTTATGGGTCCGGTTTTTCATCGCGCTGCTCCTCAAATTCATTTTTTAGTCTTGCTTCGCAGCGTCTCGCGCCGCAGAAGTCTCCGCAAACACCTGCTGCATCATTTGCATGCGTCCCATCTCTGCCAGCTGATCGGCTGCCATCTGACGGGCAAGCTTGCGTACCGCGTCCAGCCCCGATTCTTTGGCAGCAAACTGCGCCATTGGAAGGCCGCCCCGGTGGTGCGTCAGCATCAACTCCAGGAACAGCTGATCGCGTGCCGGACCCGAAAGATGGCGCAAACGGTTCAGTTCGTCCTTGGTCGCAAGGCCCACCATGCCTGTCGGTGCGTTTTCGCAGTCCAGCAGGTATTTTCGAAGCGCATCGTCGGGGGGCGACTCGCCCAACAGCATCCAGTCCATTGAGCGGGTCGCGGCCACCCAGGGCTGTTGCCACAAGCGCAGCCAGCCGCGCATCTCGCCCAGTTCCACCAGCTGCGCCTCGGCAATACCGTTGGCCAGGCCCGCAAGCGCAGTGGGCTGCCCATTCAGCAGCAACTTAGCCATCAGGATCGCCTGCTGATGATGCAGGCTCATTGCTTGCGCAAAACCGATTTCAATCGCACCGGCTTCCAACTCCGCTAGACGCTCATGTGCTGCCCGCAGGGACGAAGTCTGCGCGTAGAAAGCGGCTCCAAGCCCGCCCAGCACAGTCAGGACAAATAGGCTCAGGCCAAGGCGCACAGAACCATTCACCGGATCACTTCTTGTCCGATGCGGACCCGGGACAGACCACGCGCGTTTCGGGCGGGCGTGTGGGCAACATTCCGGCTCAAGAGCATCTTCACCCGCGCATCATGCAGCGGGGCGCGCTGATGGAATGCTGTAGGTACCGGTGGCATGCGCGACCAGAACGGGATCATCAGCACAGCGCAACTTGATATCCATGAATGCCAGCTTGCGACCGAATTTGAGCATTTCGGCCTCGGCATGCACGTCTCCTGCCTCGCCCTTGTTGAGAAAATTGAGATTGAGGTTGGACGTCACCGCCATCATCACCGGGCCCAGATGAGACAAAACCAGCGCATACATGGCCAGGTCCGCAGCGGTGAAAAGTGCCGGCCCGGATATGACATTTCCGGGGCGGCGCATCCAGCTCTTGAATGGCATGTGAACCTTGGCCCGACCGGGCTCCAGGCTATCAACACGGAAGAAGGGCGTTGTTGCCTGAAAGCCCCGCATGATGAGTTGTTCCACCTCGCCTGCATCCAGCACCAGTTTCAAATCCATCCAAATCCTCTCAAGGAATCAAAAATCAATTTTGCGGACAGTACCACCAGAATCGTCTTGAACAATCCGGTGAATTGTCCGGCGCTCAGTTGGCCGTTGAGGCTCTTGCCAATCCATGTGCCTGCGATCACGGCGACACACATCGACAACAGCAGGCGCGGTTGCGCAAAGGCACTGGAACCCACCAGCCCCCAGGCGACGATGCGCAAACCATGACCCAAAACCTGCGTCACGGCCAATGTTGCGATGGTGGTTTCCTTGCGCCACTCCGGCCGCAGAAACAACCGCCCGACGAATAAGCCTGTAGCGCCGACAAACATGCCCAGGCCACCGTTGAGCAAACCTGCGAGCAGGAACGAAGGTCGTCGCGGCAAGGGCGCTTCGCCGCCGCGTCCCGGCAGCAGTGAGACCAGGATCAGTCCTGCAAGCAGCAGGCGAACGGCGTCAACATCCACCGAAGCTGCGAACGGAGCAACAAGAAATGTGGCGGGTATCACCGTTACACAGAACCACCCCACCGCGCGCCAGTCCACGTGCCCGACATAAGCCACGGTTCGCGTGGAATTGGAAACCAGTTGCACGGCTGCAAACAGTGGCACCGCTTCCAGTGGCGCCAGCCCGGCTGCGAACAATGCGGCGATAAGGATGGTGCCACCGCCCAGCCCCACCAATCCGGATAGCGCAGAGCTGAGCAGGGCCACCAGACTCAGAATGATCAGGGTTTCGTTCACGGACGGATTATCGCGGCTCGTCTGCAATCGCGCGGGATGAAACGCCAGAGGCACGCCCTCATGCTTGGCTTGAACCGACAAAGTTCAATAGAATGTAACAACTAAACCCCGGCCTCCTGCGTCTCGTTTTTTATGCTGATTTCCTTTACCAAGATGCACGGTACCGGCAATGACTTTTGCGTCATTGATTCCACCCGACAGCGATTCGAGGCAACGCCTGCGCTGCTGGAGAAACTCACGCACCGCCGCTTCGGCGTAGGTTGCGACCAGGTTCTGGTGGTCGAGGCGCCCTCACAAGGCGACGTGGATTTCGATTACCGCATATTCAATTCTGATGGCTCTGAAGTGGGTCAGTGCGGAAACGGATCTCGCTGTCTCGCCGTCTTCGTGGCTGAGCAAGGACTGTCAGACAAACGCAGGTTGCGTGTTCGCACCGCGACATCGGTCCTCGAGATCGAGCGGCTGGACCAAGAGCAGGTGCGCGTAAACATGGGCGCACCGCGCCTCGAACCAGCGGATATTCCGTTTTTGGAGCCCAGTCGAAACCTGCACTACCAGCGCGAGATTGAAGGGCATAGCGTGGAGTTTGGCGCGCTGAGCATGGGTAATCCGCATCTGGTTCTGCGCGTCAACGATGTGGACAGCGCTCCGGTGGAAACCCTGGGGCCACTGCTGGAATCACATCCGGATTTTCCGGAGCATGTGAATGTCGGTTTTCTCGAAACCCTGTCACGCGATGAGGCGCGACTTCGCGTCTTCGAGCGCGGCGCCGGCGAAACCCTGGCGTGCGGCAGCGGTGCCTGCGCTGCGATGGTCATGGCGCGTCTGTGGAATCAACTGGGACAACGGGCGACGATCCACGTGCGCGGCGGCAAGCTGCTGCTTGAATGGGCGGGCGACGATGCGCCAGTCATGATGACCGGCCCAGCCGAAACAGTTTTCAAAGGGGAATTTGAATGGAATTGAGCGTCTCAATCTTCATGGGGGTGTCTTGCGCATGACTCAGGACACTGAGAAAAAACCGGAAGCAGAACCCGCAACAACACCTGCTCTGGAAGAAAGCGATGTCGCCGCGTATCTGCGCGCGCACCCCAATTTCTTGTCACGCAATCCGGAACTGCTGGAGTTTCTGGAGCTTCAGCACACCAGCGGTTCGGCCGTCTCGCTGATTGAAAGACAGGTCGACATCCTGCGTGGTCGCAGCCAGCGGCTGGAAGATCGCATGAGCAATCTGCTTGATGCGGCTCGTGACAACGAGCGCCGGGCCACCAGCGTTCACAGTCTGGCACGCGCACTCATTCGCGCGCCCACCCTGGCCAGCGCCATCCTCGGCCTGCAGACCAGCATGCGAGAGGATTTTGATATCGGCCATGTCTTTGTCGGCATCATGTCGCCGCTGATGAAACACAAGAATATCGACGGCCTGGTGCGCCTGGATCCGGACGGCACCATCGCCCGCAACTTTGACGACTTCTTCAGAACCAAACTGATTGAGTGTGGCCCGCTCGACGAGCCACGGGCGAAGCTGCTTTTCCCCAAAGCCGAGTCCTTGCCTCTGTCTGCTGCCATCGTGCCGCTGGAGAAGGAAAAGAATCTCGGCATGCTGGTATTGGGATCATCCGACCCGGCCCGGTTTCAGCCTAGACAAGGCAAGCTGTTTTTGGACATGACAGCCGAACTGGTTGCCGCTGCGGTGCGGGCGCGACTGGGTTGAGACGGCTGCACGGGTCTGCAGGCCAGGCTATTTGCCCGCGAACCTTCTGGTGTCAGTGTTGGTTGAGTTCCGGGCTCAGAGCAGGATAGAGCCGACTGCCGAGCCGAATGGCAATTCTCGCTGGTATCAAGGTGTTCCACGATATGTCCCGGCCGGCACACCGGGCACCCGCATCCGATCTTCCTGACTGGAGTTCCAGAGGGAAGTGGATGGCGACATACGCAGTGCGTCTGCACCGTCCTTGTGCACTGCGCCAAAAGCTGCATAATTTTTCTGGTGCGGGGGTAGTTTGCACTTCACAGTGCTGACGCAGCACATTCAATGCGTCAAATTCAATCAACTCTGATCGATCATTGGGAGAGTAAATCATGCGTAACGCTTATCTGGCCTTGGGCCTGGCTTCGGTACTGGTTCTGGCTGCTTGTGGCAACAACGAAAGTGGCGAACCAAATGCTCTGGAAAAGGCAGCCGACGCCGCCGTTGAAGCTGGCAACAGTGCGATGGAGGCAGGCAAGGACGCCATGGATGCGGGCGCTGAGGCGGTATCAGATGGTGCCGAGGCAGTGAAAGAAGGCGCCAAAGCGACCGGCGAGAAGGCCAGCGAAATGGCTGACGACGCCAAGGCCGCCATGGAAGGCGAAGAAAAAGCCGCCGAGTAAACCTCGACTGGCTTTGAGAAGGCCCCGCTCTGCGGGGCCTTTTTTTGTTTCACGATGACTCCAGCCCGGTAGTTCGCTGGACTGCGCCGTAGCTAGATACAGCAGGTTTATCAATAACTTACGCGCGTCCATCATATGCCGGTGCTTTCTGAAACTTGACCCGGTTTTCCCTCGCGCCGCTCCTATCTGGCTCCTGGAATCCGGGTTGTTCCGAGGAGTCATCATGGCAAAGATCAAGCTCACCAAGACCGCCGTGGAGTCGGCCCAACCCCAGGCCAAGGATGTTGAACTGCGAGATACCGTGGTGCCCGGCTTCCTGTGCAAGATTACCCCGACCGGCCGCCGGGTGTTCATGCTCCAGTACCGCACGAACTCCGGCCAGCCCCGCAAGCCCTCGCTGGGGCTGTACGGGGAGCTGACCGTCGAACAGGCACGAGTCAAGGCACAGGACTGGCTGGCCGAGGTTCGCCGGGGCGGCGACCCCGGCGGCGCCAAGGCCGAGGCGCGCAAGGCGCCCACGATGGCCGAGTTGTGCAAGAAGTTCATGGAGGACTACTCCAAGAAGCGCAACAAGCCCAGCACGCAGGACGGCTATCAGGGCGTCATAGACCGCAACATCATCCCGCTGCTGGGCCGCAAGAAGGTGCATGACGTGAAGCGGCCCGACATTGCCGGGCTGATGGAGAAACTGGCCTACAAGCCGACCGAGGCGAACAAGACCTTCGGCGTGCTGCGCAAGATGTTCAACCTGGCCGAAGTGTGGGGCTACCGCCCGGACGGCACGAACCCGTGCCGCCACGTCCCCATGTACCCGCCGGGCAAGGAAACCCGGCTCATCGTGGACGAGGAAATGGTGCGGATCTTCCGCCAGTTGGAGAAGCTGGAGGCGGAGGGGCTGGAGAACTACGTCATCCCGCTGGCGATCCGCCTGCAATTCGAGTTCGCCGCCCGGCGCTCCGAAATCTGCCCGCTCGAATGGAGCTGGCTGGACTTCGAGAACCGGCGCGTGGTGTGGCCCGACAGCAAGGTCGGCGGCATTTCCAAGCCCATGAGCGAGGAAGCCTATCGGCTGCTTTCGACGGCGCCGCGCCGGGAGGGCTGCCCCTACGTCCTGCCATCGCCGAACGACCCGGCCAAGCACCTGACCTTTGGCGAGCACTATGGCGGCTGGTGCCGGGTGCTCAAGGCCGCCGGCGTCCCGCACGTCGGCACGCACGGCATCCGCCATCGCTCGACCACCGACATTGCCAATTCGGGCGTGCCGACCAAAGTGGGCATGAAGCTGACGGGCCACAAGACCGTGGCGATGTTCATGCACTACGTCCACACCGAGGACAAGCCGGTGCGCGATGCGGCCGAGCTGGTGGCCAGCCGCCGCCAAGCCATCACGGGTGCGCGCCAGCTTGCGGAGGCGGCGGCATGAACACGCGCCGGTCATCCGCAGCATCGTCCGCAGCGCCTTCGGCGCTGCTGGGCGACATTCGGGCACTGATCGAGGCGGCGCGCAAGCGCGCCGCCGCGACGGTGAATCGCGAGCTGACGCTGCTCTACTGGCGCATCGGCCAGCGCATCCGCACGCACGTCTTGGACGGACGCCGGGGCGCCTACGGCAAGGAAGTCCTGCCCACCCTGGCGGCGCAGTTGGTGAAGGAGTACGGCGGCAGTTTTGCCGAGCAGAACCTGCGCCGCATGGTGCAGTTCGCGGCCACCTTCCCCGACGAGCAGATTCTCGTATCACTGATACGAGAATTGAGCTGGACGCACTTCATCGCCCTGATCCCGCTGAAAGACCCGCTCCAGCGGGACTATTACGCGCAGATGGCGAGCGCCGAACGCTGGAGCGTCCGGACGCTGCGCGAGCGCATCGACTCGATGCTGTACGAGCGCACGGCGCTGTCTCAAAAGCCGGGCGAGACGATCGCGCACGAGCTGGCGACGATGCGCGATGCGCAGCGCATGTCGCCCGCCCTGGTCATGCGCGACCCGTACATCCTCGACTTCCTGGGGCTGCGGGACACTTGGCAGGAAGGCGACTTGGAGGCGGCGATCATCCGCGAAATGGAGTCGTTCTTGTTGGAGCTGGGCGCGGGTTTCAGCTTCGTGGCCCGGCAGAAGCGCATCCAGATCGACGGCGAGGATTTCCACCTCGACCTGCTGTTTTACAACCGCAAGCTGCGGCGGCTGGTGGCAGTGGAGTTGAAGGTCGGCGAGTTCAAGGCAGCTTTCAAGGGACAGATGGAGCTTTATCTTCGCTGGCTGGACAAGCACGAACGGGAGCCGGAGGAAGCCTCGCCGCTGGGGATCATCCTTTGCACCGGCAAGAAGCGCGAGCAGATCGAATTGCTGGAGTTGGACAAGTCGGGCATCCACGTCGCCGAGTACCTGACCGCCTTGCCGCCGAGGGGCGTGCTGGTGGAGCGGCTGCAACAAGCAACGCAACGGGCGCAGTTGCAGCTCGAGCAGCGCAAGACCGACAACGAATAGTCCTGTCCCAAGCAGTCGGGCGTCCCGGCGTACCGCCGTCGCGCTGTCGTGCTGCGCATCGAGCCTCGCTGCGCGAGTCTCGCCCCTGTCGGGCTTCCATCACTGACGCCTCCGGCCCGGCTCGCTGATCCGCGCCTGCGCGCTTCGCTTGCCAAAAACCCGCGTGCGTGGGGTGGTGTGAGGGGGCGGTCTTGCTGTGTCCCTTCACCGTATCACGGCGTTCTCGCCGTGCAAGGGCTGCGCGCGCCTTGCGCGCTTGCGTCCTGGCGGCCGTCTGCGACCCCTGACTGCTGCGCTGCGCCGTGAGGGCGACGGTTCCGGGCAATTCCGCCCTTGCAACCGGAGAACCGTCATGAACGACAAATCACACGTTTCCCTCGAACAGCACGTTTGCCTGGTCTGCGGCACGGCGTTCGACACCGGCGCGATCCTGCTGGACAAGCGCCTGCGCGCGAGCATGGAGCGCCACACGGCGACCGGCTGGGGCCTGTGCCCCGAGCATCAGAAGCTGGCCGACGATGGCTTTGTCGCGCTGGTCGAATGCGATCCGCAGCGCAGCGGGTCGCAGGCTGGCGGGCGCATGAAGCCCGAGCAGGCATACCGGACGGGCCGGCTGGCCCATCTGCGGCGCACGGTGTTCGCGCAGGTGTTCAACGTGCCGATCGCGGACGAGCAGGCTTGCGTGTTCGTTGAGCCTGGCGTGATCGAGCAGTTGCAGTCGATGACAGCGCCGGCGGCGGGCTGATTGCGTCGTGCGGCCTTCGGTGCGTCGCTCCTTCGCGGGCGGCGCACTTTTTCATATCCCCCCAGGGGGGATACAATTGCCACATGAACGCGACACACAAGCACTCAACCCATCCCGATCTCGTGAAGCGGCTGAAACGCGCCGATGGTCATCTTCGGCACGTCATAGGGATGATCGAAAGTGGCGAATCCTGTCTCGACATCGCCCGCCAGCTCGCGGCGGTGGAAAGCGCGGTGACGGCCGCAAAGCGCGTCCTGATCCACGACCACATCGACCATTGCCTGGCCCATGACGAAGACTCCGTTTTGACCGAAATGAAGGCACTGACCAAACTGCTCTGAGGCCCGCCGATGCTCTCCGTCCTGAAGAACCGTACCTATCGTCACCTGTTCGCCGCTCAGGTGATTGCGCTTGTCGGCACCGGCCTGATGACGGTGGCCCTTGGCCTGCTTGCCTACGATCTGGCCGGGGCGAATGCCGGCGCGGTACTCGGGACGGCACTCGCAATCAAGATGCTGGCCTATGTCGGAGTCGCCCCGGTCGCGCAGGCGTTCGCCGACCGGCTGCCGCGACGGTCGTTGCTCGTTGCCCTTGACCTAGTACGAGCATCCGTTGCGCTCTGCCTGCCCTTTGTCAGCGAAATCTGGCAAATCTATCTGCTGATCTTCGTCTTGCAGGCGGCGTCCGCAGGCTTCACGCCGACCTTTCAAGCCACTATCCCGGACATCCTTCCCGACGAAGACGAGTACACGAAAGCACTGTCGCTTTCCCGGCTGGCCTACGATTTGGAAAGCCTGATTTCCCCGATGCTGGCCGCCGCGCTACTGACGGTCATCAGCTTCCACAACCTGTTTGCCGGAACGGTTCTCGGCTTCCTCGTGTCAGCCGCGCTTGTGGTCAGCGTGAGGCTTCCCACAACCGTTCCCGGCCCGTGTCGTGGCATATGGGATCGTACTACGCGGGGCACGCGCATTTACCTCGCCACGCCGCGCCTTCGGGGTCTGCTGGCGATCAGCCTCGCTGTGGCAGCAGCGGGGTCAATGGTGATCGTGAACACGGTGGTCATCGTGAAGGCACGCTTTGGCCTGGGCGAATCCGAGGTAGCGTGGGCGCTGGCGGCCTTCGGAGGCGGGTCGATGGTTGCGGCCTTCGCGCTGCCTCGCCTGCTCGACAAGATTGCTGATCGACCTGTCATGATTGCGGGAGCGACGATGCTGGTTGTGGGAACGGCAGCCGGGGCAATGATTCCGACCTATGCCGTTCTGGTGGTGATCTGGTTGGTGGTCGGCTTCGGCTACAGCGTGGCGCAAACACCTTCCGGCCGGCTGTTGCGCCGCTCCGCTCATCCCGAGGATCGCCCCGCGGTCTTTGCCGCGCAATTCGCCCTGTCCCATGCGTGTTGGCTCATTTGCTATCCCTTGGCCGGTCGCTTCGGCGCTGCCTTTGGGCTGCAATCGACCTTCATCATCATGTCGCTGATTGGTCTTGTCGGAGTGGGACTGGCGCTGTGGCTCTGGCCCGCTAGTGATTCTTCCGACATCGCCCACGATCATCTACCGCCAGATCATCCTCACTTGCGCGAACAAGCAGACCGAGGCGGGCACCGTCATCCCATGATCGTTGACGATCTGCACCGGGACTGGGCGCGCATTTAAGAACTGCCCGCCTTTCACATCGCTGATGCCTCCGGCCCGGATTGCTATTCGGGCCTGCGCGCTTCGCTTGCCAAAAACCGCGTGCGTGGAGGTGCGAGGGAGGCGGTCTTGCTGTCCCCTTCATCGTGCCACGGCGTTCTCGCCGTCAAGGGCTGCGCGCCGATGGCGCTTGCGTCCTGGCGGCCGTCGTTGACCCCTGACTGCTTGCGCTGCGCCGTGCCCCGGAAGGGTCGGGCAATTCCGCCCGGCAACCTTTCAGGAGTTCACCATGAACAACGCACTCATCACTGACGAGCAGCGCATCGTGCTGCTGGCCAACGGCCGCGAATCCTTGGAGAACCCGGACTTCGATCCGGCACCCGTCGTCAAGCTGTTCACGCCGGATGCCGGCGCGACCTGGCTGCTGACCGAGATTGATCCCGATGACCACGACCACGCCTTTGGTCTTTGCGACCTGGGCCTGGGGATGCCGGAAATCGGCTGGGTCAGCCTGGGCGAGCTGGCGACCGTGCGCGGCAGGCTGGGCCTGCCGATCGAGCGCGACCTGTCTTTCCGCGCCGAGAAGCGGTTGAGCGCCTACGCGCGCGATGCCCGGTTGGTCGGGCGTGTCGTCGTCTGAACCAGCCCTTGGAGCGCCGCAAGGCGCTCCTTGCGCTTTCCCAACCTTCGCAGGAGATCAATGCCATGAGCAGCCATCACGACTACATCATCGAAATCACGGCGCAACACGATGCGCTCAAGCCGTTCGCGCCGGAGAACGGTCAGCCCTTGCGCTTCAAGATCGGCGACGCGGTGATCTACACCAACGAGTTTGGCGCGCAGTTCCGGCGCCGCGTCACCGGGTTCTACCAGCCTACCGAGCCTTCGGGGCTGTATGCGCGTGGCAGGCGCTACTACCTGAACTCGACTTCGCCTTGGATGCCGGTTGCGGAATCCAGCCTGCGTCCTGACGACTCGGCGTGATGCCTAAGTGCCCCTGACGGGGCGCTGCGCGCTGCGCTTGCCTCCAGGGGAAAGCCCTGCGGGCTATCCCCGCCGCGCGGAGCTTGGCGCCCCTCAAAGGCCGCCGAACCGGCTGCGCCGGATCGGCCAGACCGCAGCAGCCGCTGTCGAACCTGTTTCCCGATGACTGGCGCATGAGCTTGTACATCGAGCCTTGGAGTCCGTGCGTCCCCGGCCAAGAAACATGGCCGGTCGCGCTGTCGTGCGCGTAGCGCATCGAGCCGCCTGCGGCGTCTCGCCCCTGACGGGCTTCCATCGTTCCCTCGCTCCGCTCGGCTGACGCCTCCGGCCCGGATTCCTAGATCCGGGCCTGCGCGCTTCGCTTGCCGTGCTGTCGGCGTGCTGAGGGGCCGTTGCCATGTCCAACCGTCTCCCCTGACTTCATCACCTTCACCGCGACTGTAGCCCGCGGCCGTGTGCCGTCAAGGCGCGCAGGGCCGTGTCCTCGGCTGCGCCTGCGGGCCGCACCAACCCTGCGCTTGCCTCCTTGACGGCCCCCGTCCGCGCGCTCCTGACCGTCGCGGGCGATGAACTCAGGAAAGACGGTGGCAACAGGGCCAACCGGGTTCCTCGTGCCGACCGCACCGAACCGCCGAAAGGCTGGGCTTCCGAATCTAGGAATCCGGTGTGCGGTGAACAGCAACCCCTTTTTTCTTTGTCAGGAGAAATGCCATGCAACTCGCATCCCGCTTCGCTTCCCGTTCCCCGGTGCTGCGTTCGGAACGTCCCTTGTCCGACGACCAAATCCGGGCCGTGGCCCCGTCCATCTTCGCGGACGCCCCGCACGAAAGCCGCTCTGAGCGGTACAGCTACATCCCCACCGCGACCGTGCTGCAAGAACTGCGCGGGGAAGGCTTCGAGCCTTTCATGGTGACGCAAACCCGCGTGCGCCACGACGACCGCCGCGACTACACCAAGCACATGATCCGGCTGCGCCACGCCAGCCAGATCAACGGCCGCGAGGCCAACGAAATCATCCTGCTGAACTCCCATGACGGCACCAGCAGCTATCAGATGCTGGCCGGGATGTTCCGCTTCGTTTGCAGCAATGGCCTTGTCTGCGGCGACACCGTGGCCGACGTGCGCGTGCCGCACAAGGGCGACGTAGCCGGGCACGTCATCGAAGGCGCTTACGAAGTCCTGCACGGCTTCGACCGGGCGCAGGAATCGCGCGATGCCATGCGCGCCATCACGCTCGACGCCGGGGAATCCGAAGTGTTCGCCCGCGCTGCGCTGGCGTTGAAGTACGACGAGGACAAGCCCGCGCCCATCACGGAATCGCAAATCCTGATGCCACGCCGCCACGACGACGACCGCCGCGACCTGTGGAGCGTGTTCAACCGCACGCAGGAGAACTTGACCAAAGGCGGCCTGTCCGCCCGCGCCGCGAATGGCCGCCGCCAGACCACCCGGCCCGTGCAGGGCATCGACCAAAGCGTGCGCCTCAATCGCGCCCTGTGGCTGCTGGCCGATGGCCTGCGCCAGTTGAAAGCCTGAATCCCCACGCGGCAGGGGCAGGCAGCAGCCCTTGCCGCTTCTCTCGCTGCTGCATCCCAACCGCAAGGAGTTATCACCATGAACGCTGTACTCAAAACCGAAACCGTCGCCATCGAAGCCGCCGCACCGCTGGAAGTGGCCGATCCGACCAAGAACCTGATCTTGGTTCCGCTGTCGCAACTGTTGCCGCGCCGCTCCAAGCGCAACGTCCGCACGACCCCGCGCCAGTCCATCCCCGAGCTGGCCGCGAGCATTGCCCGCATCGGCCTGCTGCAAAACCTGATCGTGATTGCATCCGCCGATGGCGAGGCTTACGAGGTGGTGGCAGGCGACCGCCGCCTGACCGCCTTGAAGCTGCTGGCGAAGAAGAAGCGCATCCCCACTGACTACGAAGTGCCGTGCCTGCTGGTGGCCGATGCGTCCGCCCGCACCGTCAGCCTCGCGGAGAACGTGCAGCGCGAGAACATGCACCCCGCCGACCAGTTCGCGGCCTTCGCCGCGCTGGTCAAGGAAGGCCGGCCCGTCGAGGACATTGCCGCCGACTTCGGCGTGTCCCCGCTGGTGGTGCAGCGCCGCTTGAAGCTGGCGAACGTCTCGCCGCGTCTCATGGCCGACTACCGGGCCGGTGGCGTGACGCTGGAACAGTTGATGGCCCTGACCATCACCGATGACCACGCCGCGCAGGAAGCCGCGTTCTATGGTGCGCCGGAATGGCAGCGCAGCCCGTCCAAGCTGCGCGAGCGCCTGACCGAGCGCGAAATCGACGCCACGCACGCGCTGGTGCGCTTCGTCGGGCTGGACACCTACCGGCAGGCAGGCGGCGGCATCCGCCGCGACCTGTTCGCGGAAGGCGATGCCGGAACCTACCTCACCGATACCGCAGTGCTGGAAACGCTGGTGCGCGACAAGCTGGCAACGCTGGCCGAGGACGTGCGCGGCGAGGGTTGGGCATGGGTGGAGGCCGTGCCGCATCTGGCCTACGAGGAACGGCAAGCGTTCCAGAACGCCCCGCGCCATCGCCGCGAGCCGACCACCCGCGAGGCCCGCCGCATCGCCTCGCTGGAAACCCGCCTCGAAAAGATCGACGCCGAACTGGAAGAAGCCTGCGACGCCGAGGACGAGGCCAAGGCCGAGAAGCTGGAACAGCGGCGCGATCAGGTGGTCGGGGAACTGCAAGACGCGGAGGACGCCTTACAAGGCTATGCGCCCGAGGTGCGCGAGGTGGCTGGTGCCATCGTCACCATCGACCGCAACGGCGAGGCCGTCATTCATCGCGGCCTGCTGCGCGAAGCCGAGGCCAAGGCGCTGCGCACGCTGGAAAAGCTGCGGCGCGGTTTCGGCAGCACCGAAGGCGAAGCCGCCAACGACGAGCACGAGGACGCCGACGACGCGCCCAAGGCCGCGAGCCTGTCCGACCGGCTGGCGCAGCGATTGAGCGCCCACCGCACGGCGGCGCTGCAAATCGAAGTCGCACGGCATCCGCACGTCGCGCTGGCCGCGCTGGTGCATGACATGGTGCAGACCGTCTTGCAGCCCGACGCCTATGGCGATGGCCTGCCGCTCGGCGTGCGCCTCACGGCGCAAGACCGGCTGGAAGGCATGGCCCCGGACTGGCCGGAATCGCCTGCTGCCGTGGCGCTGCGCGAACTGCAACAGGTGGCAGGTGAAGCCTTGCCGGAGGACAGCGCCGAACTGCTCGCCGTGCTGCTGGCGAAGTCGCAAGACGAACTGGTGCGGCTGCTGGCCGTGTGCGTGGCCTCCACGGTGGACGTGGTGACGCCTCGCGCCACGCCGCACCAGCCCGGCGCAGAACTGGCGCAGGCCGTGGGCCTCGACATGGCCGCATGGTGGAAGCCGACCGCAGAAGGCTACTTCAAGCACGTTCCGAAGGCCGTGATTCTGGATGCCGTGGGCGCGTTCGCACCGGAATCCGTCACCCGGCTGGCGAAGCTCAAGAAGGCCGACATTGCCAGCGAGGCCGAGCGGCTGGCCGATGGTACGGGCTGGATGCCCGCCATCTTCAAGGCCGCAGGCCCGCAGGATGCCGCGCAGGAGGCAGGCCCGGAGCAGGACGCCCCGGAAGATGCCGAAGCAATGGCGGATGAACCCGCCGAGGCGCTGGCCGCTTGACCCGCGCCGAAGGCAAGCGCCCCGGCCTCGACCGGGGCGCTTCGCTGGAAGGAGAAGCCCCCATGACCCGCACCACCACCCGCCGCCCGCGCATGGCGGCGATCTACGCCCCCGGCACTGTGCGCGCCCGCCGCTGGCACGGCGCAGGCGACGTGCGCGGCTACCGTCCGCCCTCGGGCTGGACAGCCCGCGCCGACCTCACCGACATTCATCCCATCACAGGCCGCGCCTTGCCGCGTGCCGTGTGGTGGCTCATCGAGACGAAGGGATAACCGCGATCAGCACCGCGCCCAGGCCGTACCGTCCTGGGCGCGGTGGACGCAAAATCCGGGCGCGGCAGTGGCCGCGCCCGGTGTTCCAAGCCCACAGCCGAATCGGAACGCCGCCGCCATCACGGCAGTTCAGGCGGCGGCGTTGACGTGACCGGGCTTCCCGCCCGGCGATGGCAGGCCCGCATGGGCCTGCAAGCCGAAGCGCCCGCAGTGCGCAGGAATCACCCGCAGTTTTCGGCTTGCCGCGTGCATACCCCGCAGCGTAAGCCGCGCCCATTTCATCAGAGGCATGTCCGCGTTTCCTGCTTGGAAATCTGGAACGGCCTGGGCGTGTCGGCGCGCAGCGCCGCCGGGCTTGTGCGCCCAGCATGGGCGCACTCCTACGGGTGAAAGTCCCGTCGTAAGTTGATCACAGCGAACGAAGTGAAGCGCAACTGCGCAAGGGTGACCGAGCGTGGAGAGGAAGCGTGGAGCGTAAATCGTGAGCCGATGGACAAAAACCACATAGAAGGCACTGCGGAGCAGGGTGAGCGGGCAAGCCGCCGCGAAGCTCTTGTGATCAAGGCGAAGTGGTGTAAATGTGGCGGCTGTGCGATGAAGGAGTGTGTTCTTACCTGGGGAGACCTCGCCTTGATCCTGAAAGGGTAACGGCGTCGAGCCGGAGCGAGGAGTCAGCAGAGGTCGTAGTAGCCGGAGTTGCGGGGCCGATGAGGCTAGAAGTTAAACGGCGAAGGGCCGAACGAGAGGAAGTGTTTGCAAACCATGCCGATGCTGGATGCCATGCGCCAGAAGCCTGCGCAAGCGGGGCGGGATGCCACAACCCGAGGTGAAGCCTCGGACGGGGCGTGCCGTGGCGAAGCTGACGGCCCGCGGCATGACAAGAGCGGCACAGGGTCAACGCTGCTGGAAGCGGCGTTGACGCGAGAGAACCTACAGCAGGCATTCAAACGAGTGCGGGCAAACAAGGGGTCAGCGGGTGTTGACGGACTGGATATAGACCAGACGGCACGCATGCTGGTCACCGAGTGGCCCCGCATTCGAAGGGAACTGCTGCGGGGAACGTACCGGCCCAGTCCGGTACGACGGGTGACGATCCCGAAACCGGACGGAGGCAAGCGCGAGCTTGGAATCCCGACGGTGACGGATCGGCTGATCCAGCAGGCGCTGCTACAGGTGTTGCAACCGCTGCTCGATCCCACCTTCAGCGAGCACAGTTACGGATTCCGGCCTGGACGGCGGGCGCATGATGCGGTGTTGGCCGCGCAGTCGTTCGTGCAGTCGGGGCGGCACGTGGTGGTGGACGTGGACTTGGAGAAATTCTTCGACCGAGTCAACCACGACATCTTGATTGACCGCCTGAACAAGCGCATCAACGACGCCGGAGTAATCCGGCTGGTGCGGGCGTACCTGAACGCGGGGATCATGGATGGCGGGGTGGTCATGCAACGGCACGAAGGCGCACCGCAAGGCGGGCCGCTGTCGCCGCTGCTGGCCAACGTCCTGCTCGACGAAGTGGATCGGGAACTGGAGCGAAGAGGCCACTGCTTCGTGCGCTACGCCGACGACTGCAACGTGTACGTGCGCAGTGCGAAGGCAGGCGAGAGGGTGATGGCCTTGCTGCGTCGACTCTATGGACGGCTCAAGCTGAAGGTCAACGAGGCAAAGAGTGCCGTGGCGCCGGCGTTTGGACGCAAATTCCTTGGGTATGCCCTATGGCGGAGACGGGATGGAGCGATCAGGCGCACGGTAGCGGCCAAGCCCCTGGCGGCGTTCAAGCAGCGCATCCGAGAAGCGACGCGGCGCAAGAGCGGACGCAGTATGCAAGCAGTGGTCAACGGGCTGCGCCCCTACCTGCTGGGATGGAAGGCGTACTTCAGCCTATCGCAAACACCAATTCTCTGGCGAGAGCTCGGGGCTTGGCTGCGTCATCGGTTGCGGGCTCTCCAACTCAAGCACTGGAGGAGCGGCAGGACGATGTATCGTGAACTGCGTGCTTTGGGTGCCAGTCACAAGACAGCCATCCTCATTGCGGCCAACAGCCGCCGATGGTGGCATAACAGTGGCGCGCTCTTGAACTACGTGCTCACGCTGAACTGGTTCGACAGGCTGGGCCTACCCCGTCTCGCTTAACCTCAACCACTCGAACCGCCCGGTGCGGATCCGCATGCCGGGTGGTGTGGCAGGGGTGCAGCCCAAGGGCTGCCCCCTATGCCGATTCGGGCTACGCCCCGTGCCGTCTTTGCCGTCACGGCCCATTCGGCTTCAATCCCTCACGCCTTCGCGCCTGCGGCGCTGCGCGCTTCGCTTGCCTCCAGGGGAAAGCCCTGCGGGCTATCCCCGCCGCGCGATGCTTGGCGCCCCTCGATGCCGCCGAACCGGCTGCGCCGGATCGGCCCGGCCCGCGCCCCGCCGCGACGGACGGGGCGCTGGCGAACACGCTGGCGCTTGCTGCGGCAGGTTGTGCAGGTGCATGCCGTCCTCAACGCTGGCGGTTCTTGCCCATCACGTCACGAAGGACGGTTCATGGACATCCCGCCCGGCATCGCTATGGAGCTTCCACGCCACGCCTCAAGACTGGCACCGCAAAGTTCGGCAGGGGCTTTCGCGCCTGTCGTTGGGGTCTTGACCTGGCCCGCGTTTGGGAGCGAGCCGGTGCAGCCTTCGTGCGGGGATGCCGAGTCGGCCCCATCTCCTTTTGGAGCGGTTCGGCCCAAGGCGTCCTTGTGTTGTTGTGAATCCTGGCGGTGGCGCGGCTGCGCCTCGGGCTTCATGGCTGCAACCGTCCGGCGAAAACAATTTCCCCTGCGCTGCGCGCATTCCTCGCGGGCCAAATTCTTTTCGCCTCCCGGCTCTCCACTGCGTTTCGACCGCAAGCGGTGCAGCCCGCCCGTCCCCCGCCGACCGGATCACAACAAGGACGCGATGGGCGCGAACCTTGTTCAACCAAAAGGAGTTTCATCATGGCCAACATCGGCAGCTTCACCGCAGACAAAGACGGCTTCACCGGCACGCTTCGCACCCTGATGCTCAACGTCAAGCTCAAGCTGGTGCCCAACGACAAGGGGGACAACGAGAAAGCCCCGGACTTCCGCGTCCAGGCCGCCAGCCACGACATCGGCGCGGCATGGAAGAAGACCAGCGAGGCCGGCCGGAGCTACGTATCGGTGACCCTCGACGATCCTTCGTTCCCGGCCACGGTCTATGCCCGCCTGATCGAAGGCGAGGACGGCACGCACGACCTGATCTGGTCGCGCAGCAAGCCCCAGGCGGCCTGACGGCCGCCGCGCCCCGCCCTTTGCGGCGGGGCGCAGTGCTGTTTATGTAGTGCTGCTCAGGGGCAAGGCCAGGAGATGTCTGGCCCGCCATAAATCGCCTGGCGGCAGGTTCGCGATTTGAGTTTGCAGATGTAGATGCGGGCGGGTCGGTGCTGCGCACCACGGGGCTTTGCGGGCTGCGCCCCGTGCCACCTGCGGCGTCACGGCCATTCGGCTTCAATCCCTCCCGCCTTCGCGCCTGCGGCGCTGCGCGCTTCGCTTGCCTCCGGGGGAAAGCCCTGCGGGCTATCCCCGCCGCGCAGAGCTTGGCGCCCCTCGACACCCCGAACCGGCTGAGCCGGATCGGCCATGCCAGCGCCAGCGCGCTATGGCCTGTCACTCTTTTTCGCCACAGTCTCCAACTCCTGGCGCACCTGCGCCAGAAGCTGATCGGCCTGCTGCAGGTTGTCGCCCGCATAAGCCAGCGTCAGCAGCGTGAGCGGATGCACTTCCATGACTTCGCACAGCTCGGCCAGCTTGCTCAACGTGGGGCTCTTCAGGTCGCGCTCCAGCGTGCTCATGTAGGTGCGGCTGGACACGTCAGAGAACGCTTCCTGGCTCAATCCACGCGCTTTCCTGATGGTCTTTAGTGCCTCCGACAATGTATGTTTTGCTGCCAACCCTGGATCTCCCCAAAATCCAAGATGACAGTCGATTGCGCCCTATAGGGCTACAATCTATAGTGTTCATTCATGCTGGCCTGCCGCTTCTGTGCTTTTACGGAAATCCGTAGCTGCGGTTTTGGACGGAAGCGCAAAGCCGCTTCCGTGGCTTTCCTTAAACCCGCCGATACGGTTTTGCGGTTTCGCGCTTCGGCGGTTTTGTGCGAATGAGGGGGTGCCCATGAACAGGCTCATCACCGAGGACGAGCACAAGCAACTGCTGGAATACGGCCGGGTCCGGGCCGCTGGCCAAGTCATCGACCCGCTGCCCGTGGTGCGGTTGTTCACCCCGGACGCGCACGCCACCTGGCTGCTGGTGTCGCTCGACCCCGCCGATGGCGACACGGCCTATGGCCTGATCGACCTGGGGTTGGGGATGCCCGAGCTGGGTGAGATCAAGCTGTCCGACCTCGCTTCCATCGTCGGGCCGCGCCAGCAGCCCGTGATGCGGGACCGGTATTTCCGGGCGGTGCGCCCGTTGTCGGAATACCTGCGGCTGGCCCAGGAGAACGGTTCCGTCCTCGATTGAGCCGCTCGCGCCACGGCCAAGCCGGGCGCATTGAGACTATTTCGGTCTTGCTCCAGACCTGTTAGGTCTTAGTCCGCACTGTTGCACCAAACCAGTGCTGCCCTGACGCAAACGGTCATGACGCCGGCCGCGCCATGAGGCACGGTGGATATCGCAGGAGGCCGCATTTCCTCGCGCGCCACCGTCGCATTCAGACGATCCACGCAATCCATCGGATGCTTTTCGTCTTGACACGCAAGTTACTAATCTACCAGCTTATTCACGATTGGATGCTAGTTCGATGCGGTGACGTTTGCATGTGAACCCTGTGACGGCAGTCCTGCTCTACGGGAGTTTTCGTCATGGCCGAGCCGCACCACCTCGCGCACTGGTATCCGACCGCCGCCTACCTCTACGTCCTGTGCTTGGACACGCTCGCGCTGGCCTGGGAGTACCTGCGCCGCCATCCCGACTACCGGCTCGACTGGCTGCGCCATGCAAGCCGCCCAGATGCTGCGCACCACTGGGGCTTGCGTCTGCTGGAAGACCCGGCCCTGGATGCGCGTGAGGCGCATCCAGCCTGGCTCCCCGGCCATGAGGCCGTGGTGCAGCTCTACCCCGACGCCGATCCGCCGCAGGATGCCGCTACCTTCGCCTTCTGGCGCATCCCCGGCCACAAGCAACTGCTCCACGACGGCAAGGGGCTGGCGCTGACCGCGCGCAGCCCCGGCCATTGCCTGCGCTTCTCGCTGGCGCCTGGCGTGGAGGACGGGATGGCCGTGGCCCATACCTATCGTGGCCGTGGGGCCACGCATGTGCTTGACACGCCTGCGCCGATGGCACGGCCCAGGCCGCCCCCTGCAGCGCTGCGGGAGCTGCACACCTTGCAGGCGCTCGACGCGACCCTGGCGGGCGCGTCCTTGCGCGAGGTGGCGGAGGGCTTGTTCGGTACCGATGCCGTGGCCGGTTGGTACAGCGACGGCGGCCTGCGCTCCAAAGTGCGCCGCCTGGTACGGCGCGGCGATGCACTGATGCGCGGCGGCTATCGCGCCTTAGCACACCTCCCACCGCTTGAGAAGGGTCGTTTTGAAGGGGACGCAAAACGACCCTGAGCAGGAGCGCTTCGTTTTCTGAGACTGCCTCCATCCGGTTGCGCTGTGTGGCCGGAGCCCTGCAACCGATGGAGGTTCTCACCATGCGTCCTGCTCCCTTGCGGCCTGCTGCCGCACTCGCAACCAACCCGGCCGCTGCCGCGCAGCCACAGCGTTATCTGACCAACGACGAAGCCGCCGACTATCTGCGGCTGTCGCCGCGCACGCTGGAGAAGCAGCGCGTGCTAGGTGGCGGCCCCAAGTTCCGCAAGTTCGGCCGCCGCGTTATGTACGCCGTGGCTGACCTCGATGCTTGGGCCGCCGAGCGCAGCTACGAAACCACGTCCGATCCCGAATACGCCGAGCAGCACTCGGCGGACGGCCGTGCGCGCTGACCGCTGGCGCGCGGGTGGCCTTCGCCATGTCCAGCTCTGCGCTGCCGTTCCGGCAGCCGCCCGTGCCGGAGCGCGAACAGCTCGACCTGTTCCGCGCCCTGCCGGGCGACATGGCGCCGCGCGACAGCCAGGACTTGATGGCCTTTCCGTTCTTCTCGCTGGCGAAGTCGCGGCGCGTGGCGCCTATCGACTTCCGCGCCAGCGGCATCACGATCCGCGTGGAGGGCACGCAGGAGCATGGCATCGCGACGATTTGGGACGCGGACGTGCTGATCTGGGCGGCCTCGCAGATCGTGGAGGCGCGCGACGCGGGCTTGCGCCCATCGCGGCTGATGCAGGCCACGCCCTACGAGATTCTGCGCTTCATCGGGCGCGGTACGTCGCTGCGCGACTACCAGCGCCTCAAGGCCGCGCTGGATCGTCTTCAGTCCACGACGGTGGCCACGTCGATCCGCGAGACCACGGGAAGACGGCTGCATCGCTTCTCGTGGATCAACGAGTGGAAGGAGCTGGCCGATGCCAAGGGCACGCCCTTGGGACTCGAATTGATCCTGCCGGACTGGTTCTTTGCCGGCGTCATGGACGCCGCCCTGGTGCTGACCATCGACCCGGCGTATTTCCGGCTGACGGGCGGGATCGAGCGATGGCTGTACCGGCTGGTGCGCAAGCACGGTGGGCGCCAGCCGGGCGGCTGGCAGTTCGACTTCAGGCACCTGCACCGCAAGTCGGGCAGCACCGCGAAGCCTTACGACTTCGCCTGCGACCTGCGTGCGCTGGTCGCGCGGCAGTCGCTGCCGGGCTACGTGCTGGGCATCGAGCGACTGGATGGCGCCGAGCTGCTGACCTTCCGGCCCGTGCCGCAAACGGCACGGGGATAACCGGGACAAAGCCTGTGGACGGGCTCGTGCTATCAGGCGTGCCAGGTATCGTGCTATCAGGCGTGGGACTGTCGTGCTATCAGGCGTGTCTATCGGCCGCAAAGCCAATGCTGGCGCGGGTTTCGGCGTCCCTTAACTTCCCTAACTTAAATTCTCTAACTTTTAGTAGAAGCGCCGCGCCTCGGTGGACAACCACCACGCGGCACGAAAACCAGCAGCAACAGCCGGACTTTCCAACGCGGAGGGCCAGGCCATGATCGTCGCGCTGCTCAACCAGAAAGGCGGCGTGGGCAAGACCACGCTTGCCACCCACATCGCCGGCGAGCTGGCGATGCGCGGGCAGTCGGTCATCCTGCTGGATGCCGACCCGCAAGGCTCCGCGCTGGACTGGACGCAGCGCAGAAGCCAGCAAGGCTTGCCAAGGCTGTTCGGCGCCGTGGGCCTGGCACGCGAAACCTTGCACCAGGAGGCGCCAGACCTCGCCAGGCGAGCCGATCACGTCGTCATCGACGGGCCGCCGCGCATCGCCGCCTTGGCGCGCTCCGCGCTGCTGGCGGCAGAGCGCGTGCTGATTCCGGTGCAGCCCAGCCCCTACGACCTCTGGGCTTCTGCCGAGATGGTGGCGCTGATCCGCGAGGCACAGGTGTTCCGGCCTGCGCTGCGCTCGGCCTTCGTCATCAATCGGCGCGTCAGCACCACCGTGATCGGGCGCGAAGCACGCAGCGCGCTGACCGAGCAGCCGCTTCCTGCGCTGCACGCGGAAGTGCATCAGCGCATCGTGTTCGCCGACAGCGTGGCCGCTGGCCGGCTCGCACGCGAGACGGCGCCCGACAGCTCCGCCGCGCGCGAAATCACCGCGCTGGTCGATGAACTGCTGCGGTGGCCGTCATGAGCACTCCTGCCAGCAAGCGCACGGGCAAGCGCATCGGCATCGGCGCCCGCCCGCCCGCGAATCCGCACGCCGAGGCGTGGATTCGCCAGGGCAGTGCCGATGACCTCCAGAAAGGCGACCTCTACACGGCCCGCCTGACCCTCGACATCACGCCCGCCATGCGGGCGCGCATCAAGGTATCGGCCTTCACGCAAGGCGTGACGGTGGCCGATCTGTTGCGCGCGCTGCTGGAACGGGAATTCCCGGAGAAGTCCTCATGAACACACCCGCCTCGACGGCTTCGATTGCATCGGCGGTGCCGTCCATCCCGCCTGTCGGCGTGGCCGACGGCGTGCCGCTGACGCGCGTTGCGCTCGCATACATCGACCAACGCTTCGACCTCTACCTGCGCTTCGGTGATCCTGCCCGCATCATCCGGTTCGACCGCTGGCGCCGCTGCGCGGTGTTCACGCCGAATGCGGTTCTCTGCCGCATCCGCTGGCAGGCCAACGACTACGGCACGATTCGCTGGCAGCTCATGGTGATGCAGGCGTGCATGCCTATGGATGGCGCACAGCGCATCCCCGGTGTGCAGCCGGGCGCGCGCCTGTTGCTGCACGCCGAGGGTGAGCAATCGGTGCGCGCCGCGCTGGAGCGCATCGACGGAATCGAAGCGCTGGGCATCGCGCCCGCTTCCGCCTCGCCCGCCTACTGGCGCACGCTGGGCAATCGGCTCGCGGCGCGTCTGCCGCTGCCCGAGTACACCGCCGAGCGGCACGCCACCTGGCTGGCCGGGAGGGCGCTGCCATGACGCTCCCATTCGCCGTTGCCGGTGCAACCGGCATCCAGCCGCGTCCTCGTTCGCGCCTGTGCGCTCGCATCGTTCTGGCGGGTCTATCCGCCTGCGGCCTCGCTGCCCTGGCCTGGGCGTCCTTCGTGCATCCGCTGCCGCGCCTGACCTACAACCCGTCCGACAGCGTGGCGGTCGGCTGGTATCGCGTCGATCCGCTCGACCATCGCACCAGCTCGCCGCCACGTCGGCTGGAAGTGGGCAGCATCGTGCTGGTTCCGCTACCCGCCGAAGCTGCCGCGCTCGCTGCGCAGCGCGGCTACCTGCCGACGCGCATCCCGCTGCTCAAGCGCGTGGGCGCGGTGGCGCCGCAAGAGGTGTGCATCGCCGACGGCAGCGTCCGCATCAACGGCGTGCCTTCGGCCGCCGTGCTGCCTGCCGATCGCTGGGGCCGACCACTGCCATCCTGGGAGCAGTGCCGCCACCTTCGGCCTGGCGAGCTGTTCCTGCTCAGCGTCACCAATCCGGCGTCATTCGACAGCCGGTATTTCGGACCGGTCAGTGCATCCGCCGTGATCGGCGTCGCGCGCCCGGTCTGGCTGGAGTCGCGCCCATGATGGCCGCCGATTCGCTGCACGTCGCCGTGCGTCCTGTCGTGCTATCCGGCGTGTCATTCCGACTGCTATTGCCATGTCGTCGCGCGTGCAGTGCGAGCGCATCCGCGCGGCACTTCGCGCTGCCTCCGGCGCAGCCGTCCCACGTGCAGGCGTCTTGCCTCGAACACGGCTGGCCTGCGGCCATCGCCGCGTTCGCCGGTGCGCTGGCTGCTGGTGCAGCCTTGCCACCGGGCCGCAGTTGCCGGGAGCGAAAACCTGGAGTGCTAGGGGAGGCAAATGCGGAAGGCAAGACAAAAGGGTGCGGCACCTGTCGGCCCGCAAAGCCAGTCTGCACATGGGGGTGGCGCGACACGCAGCGGCTTCGCCGCCGTGCCGCGTGAGGCGCGAAGCCCGCGCCGATGCGGGCATGTCCGCGTGCTTCGCACGCCCGGACACGCCAGAACTTGCAAGGAGCACAGCCATGACCGACCGCCGCGACGACGATTTCCGCATCCGTCCCAGCGCCCCGAAGAACCGGGGCCAGAGCTTCGTCTCCAAGGTACTCAAGCAGGCGGGCAAGGCCAGCAGCGGCAAGTCGGCGGTGCGCCGTCCTGGCGGCAGTAGCAAGAGTGCCGGCTCCGGCCAGCGGCCCGGCTCACGCTTGGGACGCGGCCACACGGCGGCGCGCTTCGCGGGGGCGAAGCTCACGTCCATGTCGCGGCGTGTGACCATCAAGACGCTGCTGCTCAATCAGCACCGAGCCAGCCCGCAGTCGCTTGCCAAGCACCTGCGCTATATCGAGCGCGATGGTGTGGGCCGCGATGGCGAGTCGGGCCAAGCCTACGGGCCGCAGACCGATGCCGCCGACCTCGATGCGTTCAAGGAACGCTGCGCCGACGACCGGCATCACTTCCGCTTCATCCTTTCGCCCGAAGATGGCGCGGAGCTGGAAGACCTGCGCACCTATACCCGGCACCTCATGGGTCGCATGGAGGCCGACCTTGGCACGGGCCTCGATTGGGTGGCCGTCAATCACTGGAACACCGACAACCCGCACACGCACATCGTCGTGCGCGGGCGCGACGACACCGGCAAAGACCTCATCATCGCGGGCGACTACATCGCCGATGGGTTCCGCCATCGCGCCGCCGAACTGGCGACCGAATGGCTGGGCCCGCGCACCGAGCTGGAGATCCAGCAGACCTTGCGGCGCGAGGTGGATCAGGAGCGGTGGACGAGCCTGGATCGCACCTTGAAGCGCGAGGCCGGCGACGATGGCATGGTGCATGTCGAACGGCTCAACGAACCCCGACTGCAACGCCAGCGTCTGCTGCTGATCGGCAGGTTGCAGCGTTTGCAGCGCCTGGGCCTGGCCGACGAGGCCCAGCCCGGCACGTGGACCGTCCACAACGATGCGGAAAAGACCCTGCGCGCCCTGGGCGAGCGCGGCGACATCATCCGCACCATGCAGCGGGCCATGCGCGGCGAGCCGCGCGAACTGGCGGTGTTCGAGCCTGGGGACGATGGCCGAACCATCCTCGGCCGCGTGGCCGCGAAGGGGCTGGCCGACGAACTGCACGACCGGGGCTATCTGGTCATCGACGGCGTGGACGGCATGGCCCACTACGTTGCGCTCAACGCCCGCGACGAGCTGGCGAACTATCCGACCGGCGCTGTGGTGGAGGCAAGGAGATCGGCTGACGTGCGCGCGGCCGACAAGAACATCGCCGCGTTGGCGAGCGATGGCCTGTACCGCACCGACCACCACCTTGCCATCGCGCAGGGTCAGGCCCTGCCCGGCCGCGATCCGCAGGAAGTGGTCGCGTCCCACGTCCGCCGGCTGGAAGCCTTGCGCCGTGCCGGTATCGTGGAACGGGTGGCCGAGGGGCTATGGAAGGTGCCGGGCGACCTGCCCGAGCAGGGCCGTCGCTACGATGCGCAGCGCCTGGGCGGCGTGGCGGTGGAGCTGAAATCGCACCTGCCCATCGAGCGGCAGGCCCGCGTGATCGGAGCCACCTGGCTCGACCAGCAGTTGATCGGCGGCGGCTCGGGCCTGGGCAACCTGGGCTTTGGCAGCGAGGTCAACCAGGCGATGCAGCAGCGCGCCGAATTCCTGGCCGAACAGGGGCTGGCAGAGCGGCGCGGGCAGCGCGTAATCCTCGCGCGCAATCTATTGGCGACACTACGCGATCGGGATGTGATTCGGGCTGCCAAGGATATTGCCACCGAAACCGGGCTGAAACACCGTCTGGCGGCCGATGGCCAGCGCGTGACCGGCATCTACCGACGCAGCCTCATGCTCGCCAGTGGCCGCTTTGCCATGCTCGATGATGGTATGGGGTTCAGCTTGGTGCCATGGACGCCTGTCATCGAACAACGACTCGGCATGCTGATTTCTGCGCAGGTACATGGTGGCACCGTATCCTGGCAAATCCGACGGCAGCAGGGTTTATCCGTTACCTGACGCCAGCAGCAATTAAGCACCCACCGACCGGATGCGTCTACAGCCGTTCAGCGTCCGGCAAACTGCGGGACTTGCTTTGCGACGAACGCGCGGACCGCTTCCAGCGAATCTGTGGTTTTCGAGGCTCGATTCATTTCGGCCGCCTCCAGCCTCAATGAGGTCGCCAGATCACTCTCGAAGGCAGCGAGTTGCAGGCGCTTGGCGCCCGCATAACCTTGCGTTGGTCCGACCGAAAATTGCACCGCCATACGCCGCGCTTCGTCCAGCAGGCTCTCGCCAGGAACCACTTTCTCGACCAATCCCCAGGCCAAGGCCTCGTCCGAACTGACTACGCGATTGGTCAAGATCATGTCTCGTGCGCGTCGTCCACCCACTGCGCGTGGAAGTAGCCAGCTGATGCCGAAATCCCCCGCGTATCCGAGGCCGGTATGGGCCGCCACAAACTTCGTCCCACTTGCGGCAATCAGGTAGTCAGAGGCCAAGGCAAGCCCGAGGCTGCCTCCGGCGACCGCGCCTTGTACGGCACAGACCACCGGGAATGGCAAGCTGGCAAATTGAGGAATCATGCGTTCCGCCACCCTCAATTCGTCATCGACCAAGGTAGACAACTCATCGCCTGCGGCCAACATTTCATCGATGTCGCCGCCACAACTGAACATCCGGCCCTCGCCGCGCAGCAGCAAAGCGCGAATCGAGTCGTCACGCTCGACGTCTGCAATGACGCCAGCGAGCGCGTTGACGACAGACGTGCTCAGCGCATTCTTTTTCTGGGGCGCATTGAGTGTGATGGTGGCAACAGCACCATGCTTTTCGAGAATGACCGGATTTCCAGACATGACGCTTCCTGATTGGTCAAGATTTCAGGCGTCAGCGCGGAGCCATGCGGATAGCGCCATCCACCCGAATGGACTCGGCGTTCATGTAGTCGCAGGTGACGAGAAACTCGACGGCCTGGGCAAATTCATCGGGGTCGCCCAACCGCTTGGGAAAGGGCACGCTGGCCGCCAGCGCCTGCTTGACGTTGTCCGGCAGACCCAGCAGCAATGGTGTACCGAAGATCCCCGGCATGATGGTATTGACCCGGATCCCTTCATCCATCATGTCGCGCGCGACCGGTAAGGCCATGCCCACGATGGCTGCCTTGCTGGCCGCATAGCTGGCCTGCCCGACCTGGCCGTCCTGCGCGGCGGCCGAAGCGGTGTTGACGATGACGCCGCGCTCGCCATCGGCCAGCGATGCGAGCGTCAGCATACCCGCGGCTGACTTAGCGATGCAACGGAAGGTGCCCACCAGGTTGATCTGAATGATGCGATTGAAGCGATCTGCCGCGCATGCGCGAATTTCGCCGGTTTTCTTGTCGCGGCTGACAGTCTTGACGGCATCGGCAGTACCGGCGCAGTTAACCAGAATGCGCTCCTGCCCGATGGCCGCACGGGCCTTGGCAAAGGCTGCGTCCACCTGCTCCTCAGATGTCACGTCCACATTGCAGTAAACGCCGCCGAGTTCGCTGGCCAACGCCTGGCCGACGGTTTCGTTCATGTCGAAGATGGCGACTTTGACGCCACGGCTGGCCAAACGCCGGGTCGTGGCGGCTCCCAGGCCGGAAGCGCCTCCGGTAATGATGGCAGAGATGTCGGAGTTCAGTTGCATAGTTTTTCCTCGATGGATGACAGATAGACAGGCGTTATTGGCCCGTGAAGTGGGGGGTGCGCTTACCCAGGAATGCCGCTTGCCCTTCCAGGTTGTCGGCCGAACGCAAAGCGACGAGGAAATTACGCTTCTCATGCTCCAGGCCCTGCGCGAGCGGAGTTTCAAAGCTGGTCAGGGCCGCATCTTTCGCCAGCGCCACGGCCAGCGGCGAATTGGCTGCAATCCGGTTGGCCATCGCCAAAGCCGTCGGCAGGGCCTGGCCGTCAGTCGTCACTTCGGCGACCATGCCTGCATCGCAGGCCTTGCGGGCGTCGATGAAGTCCCCGGTCAGCAGCAGGGCCATAGCCTTAGACTTGCCGATGGCGTGGATCAGGCGTTGTGTGCCGCCGGCCCCCGGAATGGCGCCCAGCTTGACTTCCGGCACCCCGAACTTGGCGGACTCACCAGCGATCGCAATATCGCAAGCCAGCGCCAGTTCCGTGCCGCCGCCCAGCGCGAGCTTTTCCACCGCTGCGATGACGGGCTTAGGGAAGCGCTCCAGTTCCGACCAGAAGTGGCCGCCTGCCGCCGCGCGGTCGCCCAGCAGCGGCTCGGCGCGCAGCGCGTCGAACGCCGTGATGTCGGCTCCGGCGCAGAAAACGCCCTCGGCGCCGGTGATGATGACCGCGCGCACAGCATCGTCGTCTTGCAATTGCACAAGCTGTGCACGCAGGCCATCGAATACCGCGCGATTCAAGCTGTTCTTTGCGCGCGGGCGGTTGATGGTCAAGGTGACGATGGCGCCTTCGCGGCTGACGAGCACTTCGCTGGCTTCGCTCATGGTGGCCCCGCTCATGCCAGCCGCTCGATGATGGTGGTATTGGCCGTGCCTGAAGCCTCGCAGATGGTCTGCAAGCCATAGCGGCCGCCTCGGCGCTCCAGCTCGCACAGCAGATCTGTAAGCATGCGCGCGCCGGTGGAGCCCAACGGATGGCCGATGGCCACCGAGCCGCCGTTGACGTTGAGGCGATCATCCGGAATGCCGAATTCCTGCTGGAACATCAGCGGCACGCCGCCAAAGGCCTCGTTGACTTCAAACAGGTCAATCTCGTCCAGGCTCAGGCCCGACTCCTTCAGCGCCTTGCGGGTGGCATCAAGCACAGCGGTGAATTGGATCACCGGATCGGCCGCAGCCACGGTGGTGCTGACGAAGCGTGCACGCGGCTTCAACCCGTGCCGTTTGGCGTAGGCGCGGCTGGCGATCAGCAGCGCGGCGGCGCCGTCGCTGATCTGCGAGGAGTTGGCGGCCGTGGTGGCGCCATCGGCGGAAAACACGGGCTTGAGCGTGGCCATCTTCTCGGGGTTGGGGTCGGCGCGCATGCCCTCGTCTGCGGTGACAAGCGGGCTATCCGGGTCGGCCGGGTCCTCGTTCAGCCGCACCAGTTGATCGTTGACGCGGCCAGCCTTCGAGGCCTCGAAGGCGCGCCGATGGCTGCGCACAGCGAAGGCATCCAGGGCCTCGCGTGTGAGGCCGAAGCGCTTGTTCATCAACTCCGACGCAGCGCCTTGCGGCAGCAGCGGGTTGTCCTGGTAGCGCGCCAGTTCGCTCGGGCTGTATTGCGCGCCAAGCGGCGCACCAGGCTTGAATGACGGCGGCATGGGCGCCTGCGACATCGACTCCACCCCGGCGCCGATGACCAACTGGTAGGCACCCGCTTGAATACCGTGCACAGCAAAGCTCACCGCCTGCTGGCCGGAGCCGCATTGCCGGTCGACCGTCACCGCCGGAACGGATTCGGGCAGCCCCGCCGCCAGCACGGCATGCCGGCCCAGGTTGCCGTGCTGCTGGTCCCACTGCAGCACGCAGCCGACGATCACATCGTCCAGATCGGCCGGGTTGATGCCGGAGTGCTCGACCAGTTGGCGCAGCGTCTCGCCCAACAAATCGACGGGATGCCATTTCTGCAGGCGCCCGCCGCGCTTGCCCACGGGGGTGCGCAGCGCACCGACGATGACGGGTTCATGGTCTTTCATGTTGTTCTCCTGGATAAAAAAGCCGGCGTCACTCGGCGTAGCGATCCGCGTGCTCGGCGCGTATACGCTTCTTGTCGAGCTTGCCGACGCTGGTCTTGGGGATGGCCTCGACGAACAGGACCTGATCCGGCAACTGCCACTTGGCGAAGGCGCTGGTCAGGTGTTCCTGCAGTTGTTCCTGGGTCGCCTGCTGGCCAGGCTTCAGCACCACCAGGGCCAGCGGCCTCTCCTGCCACTTCGGATGCGGAACGCCGACAACTGCGGCGTCGCGCACGGCGGGGTGACCCATGAGCAGGTTTTCCATGTCGATGGAAGAAATCCATTCGCCGCCGCTCTTGATCACGTCCTTGATGCGGTCGGTGACCTTGAGGTAGCCGTTCTCGTCCACCGTGCCGACATCGCCCGAGCGCCACCAGCCGCCTTCCAGGAAGCGGTCTGCGGAGTCGGGCATGTCGTGGTAGCTGGCCGTGATCCAGGGGCCGCGCACGCAGATCTCGCCTGCCGACTTTCCGTCATGCGGCAAGTCCTTGTCGTCGGCATCGACGATGCGGATGTCCACCCCGGTCAGCACCAGACCTTGCTTGCGCTTCAGGTTCCAGCGCTCTTCCTCGGTCAGGCGCTTCTTGAGCGTGGACTTGAGGCGGTTCATCGTCACCAGCGTCGTGGCTTCGGTGGCGCCGTAGGCATGCACCACCTCGGCACCGGTGAGTTTGTAGAAACCGATCATCATCGACAGCGGCGGCTCGGAGGCGCCGGACAGCATGCGCATGCGGCTGAAGTCCGGCTTGACCGGCATCGTCTCGATGTACTGCAGCATGGGCTGGAAGATGGCCGGTGCGCCGTTGGCGACCGTCACGCCCTCGGCGATCATGGCGTCAACCAGGGGCTTGGTGTCCTCGGCGACATAGCGGCCCGGCAGCACGATCTTGTCGCCCAGCAGCGTGGCGGCCTGCGGCAAGCCCCAGCATTGCCCGTGGAACATGGGGGTGATGAGCATCACACAGTCGTCCAGCGTCATGCCCAGATTGGTGGCCATGCCCGTGGAATGCATGTAGATGCCGCGGTGCGAGTAGTACACGCCCTTGGGCCTGCCCGTGGTGCCGGTGGTGTAGCAGGCGCTGTAGGCCGAGGTTTCGTCGATCTCGGGCCAGTCGATCTGGGTGTCGGCGGCGGCCAGCAGGTCTTCGTAGTGCAGCAGCGGTTTCAGCGTGGTCTTGATCTGGTCCAGCGGCTTGTCGGTCATGACAATCCAGCCCTTGATCTGGGGCGAATTCGCTGCGACGGATTCGGCAATGGGTAGTAATGACTCGTCCACGCAAACGTAGGACACCTTGCTGTGGTCGACCACGTAGCCCAGGTCCTCTGGGCCCAGGCGCAGATTCATCTGCAACATGACAGCACCCAGGCCGGGAATAGACCAGTACAGCTCGAAGTGACGTCGGCTGTTCCAGTCCAGGATGCCGACCCGGTCGCCGGGCTCGACACCGAGCGCGCGCAGCGCATTGGCGCTGCGGCAGACGCGCGCGTAGCAGTCGGCATAGGTGTAGCGATCCCAGCCGCCATCGGGTGTGCGGTAGACGATCTCCTGGTCCCCATGGGTGCGCGCGGCGTGCCGGATCAGCGTCGTGGTGTTGAGCTGGCGGTCGTTGCCCGTGGTGGACGGGCAGCCGCGGACGATGTGGGTGGTAGCAGTCATTTCTTTGTCTCCTGGGTGGTGGTTGCGTTGAGTGCCTGGAACCGTGGGGCCGGGGTCGCTTCGATGGCGCCGAAAGAGGTGGTCTGGTAGATGCCCCGTACCGCGTTGTGCGGATGCCGCACTGCCTCGGCCAGGCTGAGAACGGGTGCAAAGCAGGCGTCGCTGCCTTCAAGCAGCGCGCACCAGTGCGCCTGGGGCTGGGTGCGGATGAGGGCCGCGATGCGCTCCTTCAACGCCGGCCACGCCGCCGTGTCGTACTGGTCTGCAGGGTTCACGTCCGCCAGGCCCAACTTGGACAACAGCAATGCGTAGAACGGCGGCTCGATCGCGCCGAGGCTGATGAAGCCACCGTCGGCGCAGACGTACACGTCATAGAACGGCGAATCGTGGAACGGGCTCGGCTGTGCGCCGTCGATCTGCCCGTTGGCGCGAATCCAGTGCACCAGCGTGCCCAGCATGGCCACGATGTCCACGATGGCTGCGTCCACAACCCGGCCACGGCCGGTGGCCCGTGCATCGACCAGCGCGCAGGCGATGCCAAAAGCCATGCCTAGCGCCCCGGCACCGTCCCCGAGTACCGAGGGCGGCACGATGGGCGCCTGCCCCCTGTGCGCCGACAGCGACAGCAGGCCCGTCAGCGCGACGTAGTTCAGGTCGTGGCCCGCGGCCTGGGCAAGCGGCCCGTCCTGGCCCCAGCCCGTCATCCGGCCATAGACCAGTCGGGGATTGCGCGCCGCGCAATCTGCGGGGCCAAAGCCCAGCCGCTCCATCACCCCTGGGCGAAAGCCTTCGATTAGGGCGTCGGCCTGGGCAATCAGCTCCAGTGCGCGCGCCTTGCCACCTGGCGACTTCAGGTCGATGACCTCGACCTTCTTACCGCGGTGCAGCGGGTTCTCCACCGCTCCACCCAGACGCTGCGCCCCAGCAGCCTGCTCGGCCCGTGTCAGCGTGATTACCTCGGCGCCCATGTCGGCCAGCATCCTGGCGGCCAGAGGGCCTGGACCGATGCCCTCGAACTCCACCACGCGGACGCCGTGCAGCGGCATCTGCAGCGTGTGCAACGTGTACACCATGTTACAACTTCCTCGCAACCAGGTCTTTCAGGACCTCGTTGGCGCCGCCATAGATCTTCTGCACTCGCGAAGCGGCATACATCCGCGCGATCGGGTACTCGGCCATGTAGCCGTAGCCGCCGAACAATTGGAGACACTCGTCCACCACGCGGCACTGCTGTTCGGTGCACCACCACTTGGCCATGTAGGCGGCCTCGTTGTCGAGTGTGCCGTCCAGCAGTCGCTGGGTACAGTCGTTGACGAAGCTGCGCACCACATGCGCGATGGTCGCCATCTCGGCCAGCTTTTGGCGCGTTGTCTGCATGTCGAACAGAGGCGCGCCGAATATCTTGCGCTGCTTCGTGTATTCGATGGTGAGCTCCAACGCCCGGTCGATGACGGCCGCCGCCGGCACTGCAATGACCATGCGCTCGTAGGGCAACGCGCCCATTAGTTGCCCAAAGCCTTGGCCTTCAACGCCCCCCAGCAGTTGGTCGGCTGGAACGCGCACGCTGTCGAAGAAAAGCTCCGCCGTGTCCGAGGCCTGCATGCCGATCTTCTCCAGTAGTCGGCCAACGCGAAAGCCGGGCAGATTCTCGGTTTCCAGCACGAACAGCGACACCCCCTTGCTGCCTGTACCGCTGGTGCGCGCCGCGACGATCAACAGGTTGCCGGTGAAGCCGTTGGTGATGAAGGTCTTGGCGCCGTCGATCACATAGTGGTCTCCATCGCGCCGGGCACGGGTGGAGATGGCCTTTAGATCCGAGCCGCAGCCCGGCTCGGTCATCGCGATGGCGGCCAGCATCTCGCCGTTCGTCACCTTGGGCAGCCAGCGCTGCTTTTGCGCTTCCGTGCCGAAGTCCAGGATGTAATGCGAAGCGATGGTGTGCACCGCTATATTGACCGGCATCTCGGCCTTGGCCAGCTCGTCTTGCACCACCAATTGGTAGGCGAGGCTGGCGCCGGCACCGCCATAGGACTCGGGAATCTCGGGCAGCAGAAAGCTTATCTCGCCGAACGGACGCCAGACTTCGCGCGGGATATAGCCCTGGCGGCGCCATTCATCCAGCCTTGGGGCGAACTCAGCACTGATGTAGCGGCGAACCTGTTCGCGGAAGGCTTCGATCTCGCCGTCCATCCAAGCGTGGCGATACAGCTGTGGCAGCATGAACGTGTCTCCTTATATGTTGACTTCTGACCCCACACCGAGCGTTCCGCACAGCGCCACTGCCGAAGTGTTTGGGGGATGCGACAATCGTAGTAATTGGCCCTTGCGAGGGCTATAACGGATTGCCTCAATCAACTGACAAATAACTTCTTTCGGCCCATGCGATCGGCGTTGGCCCCTTCGATCACTCGCCATGCTGCAGCCTGTCTTCACCGCTCCCATTTTTGCCGTACATGGCCTGCTCGACGGTGCGCGCGGCAAGGGGCTGGCCACGCCAGAATGGCTGGAGGGCGTGCTGGGGCGCGCGGGCATCAGCGAATCGCTGCTGGAGCTGGAGGAGTCGCGCGTGACCGTGGAGCAGTTCAACGCACTGTTCATCGCCGTCAAGGACAGCCTGAACGACGAGTGCCTGGGCTACCTGCACGGGCGGCCGATGCGCCCGGGCAGCTTCGCACTGATGGTGCGTAGTGCGTTCAGTGCGCACTCATTGTCGTTCGCCCTGCGACGTCTGGGCGAATCTTTTGCCCTGCTGCAGGACGACGTGGCGCTAGTGCCCGTGACTGAGGGCACGCTGGCGGGTATCGCGCTCGATATGCGTTGCGGTCTGGGCGCGCATGCCGACTTCTTGCACGCACATCTGCTGCGCGTGTTCTGGCGACTGCTGGTATGGCTGCACGGCGGCCGACTGGTGCCGCAGCGCTTCGACTTCAACTTTGCGCCGCCGCCTCATACACTGAACTACCAGCGCATCTTTTCTGGCACGCTGTGTTTCGGGCAGCCGCGCACGGCCGCCTGGTTCGATGCCGATGCCTTCAATCAGCCGGTGCGGCGCGATCGGGACGCGCTGCAGTCCTTCCTGCGCGCCACGCCGGGCAACGTGGTGGGGCCGTACCTGAACGAGCGCAGCTCCAGTGCGCGGGTCCGCATGGTGCTGCAGCGAGCCTGCCCAGAATGGCCCAACCTAGCCGTCACCGCGCAGCGCCTGCACATGTCAGTGAGCGCTTTGCAGCGGCACTTGGCCTCAGAAGGCACTTCCTTCCAGGCATTAAAGGACCAGCTGCGGCGCGACATGGCGATCGTGCGCCTGACCAGCAGCGAAGCCTCGCTCGTCGACATCTCCGCTGACCTGGGCTTCACCGACAGCACCGCCTTCCAACGCGCCTTCAAGGTCTGGACCGGCAGCGCGCCAGGAACCTACCGTGCCCGCTCGCGCAGCAGGCAGCACCCTACTTAGAGGCATTCGACCAATTTTGGCTCGGCCACGTGGCTATAGCCTCCGTTGGGGCAGTTGCTCAGACGGCAGCGCAGCGACAGGCTGTGCGAGGAAGCAGACGTTTTCCGTCAGCCTATCGAGGTCGTTCGTCATTGCCACCTGTCGGGGCTGACCCTAAGCTAAAAGTGAACTCGCACAGCATAAAAGAGTGATGCCCGTGCGCCTTTTGAAGCGGCATTGCCAGAATGTAAACCAAGCATCATGACCGACGCAGCCCCGGCACTCTCGTATCCGTTCTCGGATCTCCCACTCCCTGGCCAAGCCACGGAAATCAAGCCTGGTGTGCTGTGGCTGCGCATGCTGCTGCCGTTTTCCCTGGATCACATCAACCTCTGGGCATTGAGCGACGGTCCTGGTTGGGCGGTCGTGGACACGGGCATTCGCAGCGTGGACGTCAGGAACGCGTGGCTCGCCTTGCTCGCTCCGCAGGGGCCGCTAGCCGGCCGTCCCATCTCCCGTGTGATAGCGACGCACATGCACCCGGATCATGTGGGCATGGCGGGATGGTTGACACGTCGCTTCGAATGCGCGCTTTGGATGACACGAGACGAGTATTTGAGCTGTCGGGTGATGCTTGCCGATACGGGGCGGGAAGCGCCAGTCGATGGCGTTCGCTTCTATCGGAGGGCCGGATGGAGCGACACCGAGGTGGATGAGTACCGCACCCGGTTCGGTGACTTCGGTAAGATGATCCATCCATTGCCTGACAGCTTTGTGCGGCTCACGGATGGCCAGATGTTGCGGATCGGGGACCAGGAATGGGAAGTCATCGTCGGCACAGGACATTCCCCCGAGCACGCGTGCTTCTACTCGCGCGAACTGGATTTGCTGATATCGGGGGATCAGGTTCTTCCCAGGATCAGTTCCAATACCTCCGTGTACGCCACCGAGCCGCATGCGAATCCTCTGCAGGGCTGGCTCGATTCCATCGACCGGTTGATGCAACGCGTACCTGGGAGCGCCCTGATTCTGCCTGCCCACAACGAACCTTTCCATGGCCTGCACCTACGGTTGGAGCAACTGCGTGCGAGCACCGTCAGAGGCACCGACCGCGTCAGGCAACAACTTGTGCAGCCTCTGAGGGTCATCGACCTGGTTCGCGCCCTGTACCGTTCGTCCATTGTTGCGGAGCAAATGCACCTCAACCTCGCGACCGGAGAGACGCTCGCCCACCTAAACTATCTCGACCAGCGTGGGGAAATCGTGTCTGCAGAAGACGAAGACGGTGCAATGCGCTATCGGCTCGCCTGATGCACTAATTTGCCCTCAAGGATATAGAAGTAACCCAATCAAGCCTGTCATTGACTGGGTTCTTTGCTGATGTGTTTCGAGAGCAATGAGTCCTTGCACCAGCGCGTCGTGTACGGCCTCCAGTTCTTTGAACACCGTGTTGGCAAACCAATCCTGGCACGGCACCTTCCACAGATGCTCGACCGGGTTCAGCTCAAGGCTGGCAGAAACTCTAGGCGCATATTCTGTGGCACATCCAAGTGACCCGCGATGTGCCAACCCGCCTGATCCATGACCATCATGATGAACTCGACGGCATGGCGTCGCGCCATCTCGGCCAGGAACACCTGCATCGTCTCAGCGTTGGCCCAGGGCAGCACCAGAGAGTCAATCACGCCATCGTGCGTGCTGACGGCGGCGAAGGCGTACAGGGTCTGGCGTTGAGGCGTGCGCCGACGATGGGGCGTGAGCCCCTGGGCACCCAACACTGCCGGGGTGTTCCCAGCAGGCAGAAGCGCCCTTCGTGCTGGAATATCAGCCGCACGGGCGACCATATTCAGCTTGACGCCTGACCTCTTGGCGCACTTGAACAGTGCTCTCAGAAAGGGGCCGTTTGTCATTCGATCGGGGCGCTTCGTCATCGCGGCTCGCAGCACCGGCACCTAGGATTCCTTGTGTGCGCTGGACGACATGTAGCGGAGCGGCGATGACCGCCGCCCCACGATCCAGAGCCTAACCCAAAGGAGACAAACACGTGTGCCAAATCGACATGCAGAAGCTCGCCGACGACGCTCGCTTCAACCGCTTTCATGCCAAGGTGCTTCTGTGGTGCCTGTTGATTCTCATCATCGACGGCTATGACATCGCCGTGGTGGGCATCGCCCTGCCGTCCATCATGCAGCAGATGGGCGTGAACGCATCGACTGCCGGTTTCATGGCCAGTTCGGCCCTGTTCGGCGCCATGGTTCTGGGCACGCTGTCCGACCGGATTGGTCGGCGCTGGGCCCTCTCCATTGGCGTCATGCTGTTCAGCGTGTTCACCGCGGCCGCCGGATTCACCAAGGATCCCATCAGCTTCAGCGTGGTGCGCTTCATCGCGGGCCTGGGGATTGGCGGTGTGCTGCCGGTCATCGTGGCACAGATGGTCGAGTACTCGCCCAAGAAGATCCGCAGCCTGATGACGGCGCTGATGACTTCGGGCTACGCACTGGGCGGCATCCTGGCCGCGGTGCTCGGCAAGCAGCTGATCGGCGAGTACGGCTGGCAGGTCGTTTTCATCGCAGCGGGTGTGCCGGTCCTGCTGATTCCGTTCATCCTGAAGCTGGTGCCGGAATCAATGACCTACCTGATCTCGCGCAGCCGCAACGGCGAACTGGCCGAAGTGGCCCGTAATCTCCAGCCGGGAGTCAAGCACCCGGCGGACGCCCAGTTCGTCGTGCCCACCGCCGACCGCGTGGCGGGTGCGCCGGTCTCCCGGCTGTTCCAGGACGGGCGAGGCCCGAGCACGGTGCTGTTCTGGATCGCCTTCTTCTCGGGCCTGTTCATGGTCTATGCGCTCAGCAGCTGGCTGACCAAGCTGATGGCTATGGCTGGCTACAGCCTGGGGTCTGCCCTCAGCTTCGTGATCGCGCTGAACGTTGGCGCCATCATCGGTGCCGTGGGAGGCGGGTGGCTCGCCGACAAGTTCAACATCAAGTGGGTGCTGGTGGGGATGTATGCGCTGGGCGGCGTGCTGCTGTACCTGATGACGTTCCAGACCTCGACCGAGCTGCGTTATCTGATCATCGGCGCGGTCGGCGCCTGCACCACCGGCGCGCAATTGGTGGCCTATGCCTACTGCGGGCAGTTTTACCCGATGTCCATCCGCTCGACCGGCATCGGCATGGCCTCCGGCGTGGGGCGCCTGGGCGCGATCGCGGCGCCGCTGCTAATCGGCCAGATCGTTGCGCTTGAGCTGCCGCTGGAGCAGAACTTCCTGGTGATCGGGGCTTTCGGGATCATCGGCTCGATCGCCCTGGCGTTCATCAGGCATGGCGGCCCGGCGTCGGTGGGCCCGCAAGAGGCTGCACGCGAGTTGCGCCCGTCGCAACAGACGCCGCAAAACGCCTGATCGTAGCCATCAAGGAAATTCGCTGTGTCTGTCTACATAGCCCCCCTGCGCGAAATGCTGTTCGCCATGAAAGAGGTCGGCGGCCTGGACGCGATCTGCGCCCAGCCGGACCATGAAGAAACCACGCCCGACCTGGTCGAGGCCATCCTGCAGGAGGCGGCTAATTACGCCGCTGGCGTGCTGGATCCGCTCAACCACCCCGGCGACGTGCAGGGCGCGCGCTGGCACGATGGTCGGGTCACGCCCGCCGACGGCTTTCGCGAAGCCTGGGCCAGCTTCTGCGAGAACGGCTGGAACGGCATGCCCGCTGCCACCGAATGGGGCGGCCAGGGCCTGCCCACGCTGGTCTCCACCGCCGTGCTGGAGATGTGGAAGTCGTCCAACCTCGCGTTCAGCCTGTGCCAGATGCTCACGCTGGGCGCGGTGGAGGCCATTGCGCACCATGGCAGCGACGCACTCCAGCGCCGCTTCCTGGCACCCATGGTCGAGGGCCGCTGGACGGGCACCATGAACCTCACCGAGCCCCAGGCCGGCTCCGACCTGGCCGCGCTGCGCAGCCGTGCCGTACACGAGGGCGACCACTACCGCGTCAGCGGCAACAAGATCTTCATCACCTGGGGCGAGCACGACATGGCCGAGAACATCGTGCACCTGGTGCTGGCGCGCCTACCCGATGCGCCACCGGGGGTGAAAGGCATCTCGCTGTTCCTGTGCCCGAAGTACCTGGTCAACGACGATGGCACCCTGGGCGAACGCAACGACTTGGCCTGCACGTCGATTGAGCACAAGATGGGCATCCACGGCAGCCCCACGGCGTCGATGAGTTTTGGCGACAGCGGCGGCGCTATCGGCTACCTGGTCGGCGAGCCGCACCAGGGGCTGGCCTGCATGTTCACCATGATGAACCACGCGCGGCTGAACGTTGGCCTGGAAGGCGTGGGCATTTCCGAGCGCGCCTACCAGCGCGCACGCGCCTATGCGCTGGAGCGGGTGCAGGGCAAGCCGCTGATCAGCGGCAGCACCGCCATCGCAGGCCACCCGGACGTGCGGCGCATGCTGATGGACATGAAGGCCCGCACCGAGGCCATGCGCGCGCTGGCCTACTTCTGCGCCGGTCAGATGGACCGCGCCGCGGGCCACGCCGATGCGCAGGAGCGCGCGCAGGCGCAGGCCCTGGTCGGCCTGCTGATACCGGTGGTCAAAGGCTGGTGTACCGACAGCGCGCAGGGCATCACGTCCGACGGCGTGCAGGTGCATGGCGGCATGGGCTACGTCGAGGAAACCGGCGCCTCGCAGCACATGCGCGACGCGCGCATCACGACCATCTACGAAGGCACCACGGGCATCCAGGCCAACGACCTGATCGGCCGCAAGCTGGCACGCGAGGGCGGGCGCACGCTGAAGGCGCTGCTGGGCCGCATCGACGGCGATGCGCGCCGGTTGGTCGAATCGCCCGATGCAGTGCTGGCGCAGATCGGCCGCGCGTTGGCAGCCGCTGCCCAGGCGCTGGACGAAGCGGCCGACTGGCTGCTGGCCCACGACGGTCAACCCGCGCAGTGCGCGGCGGGCGCCGTGCCCTTCCTGCGGCTGGCGGGCACCGTGATCGGCGGCTGGCTGTCGGCGCGCATGGCCGAAGCCGCTACCGCGCAACTCGCGGCGGGCGCGGGCGATGCGGGCTTTCTCGGTACCAAGCGCGCCACAGCCAGCCATTACGCGGCGCATGTCCTGGTGCAGGCGCCGATGCTGCGCGACATCGTCACGGGCGGCGCCGCCAGCACGCTGGCCCTGGCGGACGATCAACTCTGAATGATCCTGAAAGGAAACCCTCCCATGAAAATCCTGGTTCCCGTCAAGCGGGTGGTTGACTACAACGTCAAGGTCCGCGTCAAGAGCGATGGCAGCGGCGTGGACATCGCCAATGTCAAGATGAGCATGAACCCCTTCGACGAGATTGCCGTCGAAGAGGCTGTGCGGCTCAGGGAGAAAGGCGCGGCAACGGAGATCGTCGCCGTCTCGTGCGGCGTGTCTCAATGCCAGGAGACGCTGCGCACCGCCATGGCCATCGGTGCCGACCGCGGCATCCTAGTCGAGACCAATGAAGAACTGCAGCCGCTGGCCGTGGCTAAGCTGCTCAAGGCCCTGATCGACAAGGAACAGCCCGGCCTCGTGATCCTGGGCAAGCAGGCCATCGACGACGACTGCAACCAGACCGGCCAGATGCTGGCGGCGCTGGCCGGTCTGCCGCAAGCCACCTTCGCCTCCAAGGTCGAGCTCGCCGGCGACAAGGCAGCCGTGACCCGCGAAGTGGACGGCGGCCTGGAAACCCTCAGCCTCACGCTGCCCGCGGTCATCACCGCCGACCTGCGCCTGAACGAACCGCGCTACGTCACCTTGCCCAACATCATGAAGGCCAAGAAAAAGCCGCTGGACACCATCAAGCCCGAAGACCTCGGCGTTCAAGTCGCCCCACGCCTGAAGACCCTGAAGGTGACCGAACCCGCCAAGCGCGGCGCCGGCGTGAAGGTGGCTGACGTGGCCGCCCTGGTCGAAAAACTCAAGAACGAAGCGAAGGTGATCTAAATGTCGGTACTCGTTATTGCTGAACACGACAACGCATCCATCAAGGGCGCAACCCTGAACACCGTGACGGCCGCAGCCGCTTGCGGTGGCGACGTGCACGTGCTGGTGGCCGGTGAAAACGCCGGTGCAGCCGCCCAGGCCGCAGCGCAAATCGCCGGCGTCGCCAAGGTCATCCACGCCGACGGCGCCAGCCTGAAGAACGGCCTGGCCGAGAACGTCGCCGCGCAAGTGCTGGCCATCGCCGGCAACTACAGCCACATCCTGTTCCCGGCCACGGCCGGCGGCAAGAACGTGGCCCCGCGCGTGGCCGCCAAGCTCGACGTCGCCCAGATCAGCGACATCACCAAGGTGGTGAGCGCCGACACCTTCGAACGCCCCATCTACGCCGGCAATGCCATCGCTACCGTGCAAAGCTGCGACGCCACCAAAGTCATCACCGTGCGCACCACCGGCTTCGACGCCACAGCGGCGACCGGAGGCAACGCAGCAGTGGAAACGCCAACCGCAGCGGCAGACACCGGCAAGAGCAGCTACGTGGGCAGCGAAATCGCCAAGAGCGACCGGCCCGAACTGACGGCGGCCAAGATCATCGTCTCCGGCGGCCGTGCGCTGGGCAGCAAGGAAAAATTCGACGAAGTCATCACCCCGCTGGCCGACAAGCTGGGCGCGGCCATCGGCGCGAGCCGCGCGGCGGTGGATGCGGGCTACGCGCCCAATGACCTGCAGGTGGGCCAGACCGGCAAGATCGTGGCGCCGCAGCTGTACGTGGCGGCGGGCATCTCGGGGGCGATCCAGCACCTGGCGGGCATGAAGGACTCCAAGGTGATCGTGGCGATCAACAAGGACCCGGAGGCGCCGATCTTCAGCGTGGCCGACTACGGGCTGGAGGCGGACCTGTTCGCGGCTGTGCCGGAACTCGTCAAGGCCTTTTAACTTGGATGAGATACACCATGGAGCTTCGGCATTTGCGTTGCTTTATAGCGGTGGCCGAAGAACTTCACTTTGGCCGCGCAGCGGAAAAGCTGCACATCGATCAGTCCCCTTTGTCGCGCACCATCAAGGAGATAGAGGAAGAGCTCGGGGCGCAACTGTTCACGCGAACCACGCGAAGCACCCGCCTGACCTTTGCCGGAATGGCATTCCTGGAGCGGGTGCCGCGAATCTTCGAAGCTCTGAAACAGGCGTGTGACGGCGTCAAGTCCGCCGCCAGTGGGTTTCAGGGACAGTTGCGCATCGCTTTGTCCGATGGCATCACGCCCTCGCGAATGCCGACGCTGCTGGCACGGAGCCGAGAGGAAGATCCAGAGATTGACATTCGGTTATTTGAGGTGCCGTTGGACCAACAGATCAAGGGTCTGCACGATGACCTGTATGACGTCGGCTTTTCGATGGCCGAAGAGGTGGGCGACGGCATTGTGGTCAGGCCTGCGTGGGAAGACGAGCTGATGGTGGCGGTCCCAGCTCGCCATCCTGTGCTGGCCCACAAGCACGTTCCGTTGGAAGAAGTGTTGCGCTATCCGCTGGCGCTATGCGATCCGGCGATATGCGAAGGCCATGCACGCCAAGTTGATCGCGTTTTGCAGCGCTACGAGCAACAGCCACTGATCGCCCAGCGCGTGGCGTCCTATGAGGTGATGATGACCTTAGTCTCCGCCGGATTGGCACTTGGTTTGGCGGGCGCCGCGCACATTGCATCCGGCCGTGGGCCAGGTGTTGTGGCCCGGCGCTTGGCGGGCAAGTCGCAGATGCTGGCCACGTATCTGCTGCACCGTGACGTGGAGCCCTCCGAAATGCTGGCTCGGTTCATCGCACGAGTGGACTCCATTGATTCGGCGGATGGCTCCAGCGCCGCCGAGGACTCCTGATCCACCTGCTGAAAGGACCCAAGCCATGCCCCGATTCCTGCCGCTGCTGATGGCCGCTGCACTGACAGCCTCCTGTGGGCCATCCCAACCGACGGAAACCGTGGACTTCCTCGTGGCCCATCCTGAGCGTCTCAAGGAAGTCCAGCGCCTGTGCAAGGAAGAGCGCGCGAAGGCCGGCGAAGAACTCTGCCGACGTGCCGCCGAGGCCGCGAATCGCCGCTTCTTCGGTGATCGGCCGGAGCAGAAGCCTCAATAGGGCACCCCTCCGTCGCGGCGCGGCGACGAAGGTCTCACTGTTACCTCATCACGCCGCAGCGCGCTCGCGCATGCGGCATTTTTATTGTCTTCGCCACAGCAATAAGTCTGGCTCTTTTGGCCTGAATCCCCGCCACAACGGTCTTTGACCGACCTGCACGCTCGCCTTGATCCTCGGCACTACGGCACGTTCCTGTGCCGTAGTGGGAGGTTGATCAATGCAAGGAACGAACGTGCTGTTCGGTCAGATTGCCGTTGTCTTCGGCATCGTGATCGCTGGCGTATGGAGCGCTACGCAATGGACGGCCGCCGCCCTGGGCTACCAGCTACGCCTGGGCTCGCCGTGGTTCGATTTCTTCGGCACGCCGGTCTATCACCCCTGGCGCCTGTTCGAGTGGTGGTTCTTCTTCGACGCCTACACGCCGCATGTCTTTGACGTGGGCGGTGCCATTGCCGCAGGCAGCGGCCTGATCGCGGTGGTGGTTGCCATCGGCATGTCGATCTGGCGCTCGCGCCAGTCCAAGCTGGTCACGACCTACGGGTCGGCTCGCTGGGCCAACGCGGAGGACATTTGCAAGGCGGGGCTTGACCAGCCTGCGGGCGTGTTCCTCGGCCAGCATCGCCAGCAGTACCTGCGACATGAAGGCCCGGAGCATGTTCTGACCTTCGCGCCTACCCGCTCGGGCAAAGGCGTGGGCCTGGTGGTTCCCACCTTGTTGAGCTGGCCTGCATCGGCCGTCATTCACGACATCAAGGGCGAGAACTGGAGCATCACCGCCGGCTGGCGCTCGCGCTTCTCGCATTGCCTGCTGTTCAACCCGACCGATGCGAAGTCGGCGGCCTACAACCCACTGCTGGAGGTGAGGCGCGGCGCGCACGAAGTGCGCGACGTGCAGAACATCGCAGACATTCTGGTCGATCCCGAAGGAGCACTGGAGCGGCGCAACCATTGGGAGAAGACCTCGCATGCGCTGCTGGTTGGGGCCATCCTGCACGTGCTCTACGCAGGCGAAGACAAGACGCTGCGCGGAGTCGCCAACTTCCTCAGCGACCCGGCCTGTCCCTTCGAGCTGACCCTGCATCGGATGATGACCACGCCGCACATCGGTGGTGGGCCGCATCTGGTGGTGGCATCGGCAGCGCGCGAAGTCCTGAACAAATCGGACAACGAGCGTTCCGGCGTGTTGAGCACCGCCATGTCATTCCTCGGCCTGTACCGCGACCCCACGGTGGCCGAAGTCACCTCGCGCTGCGACTGGCGCATTGCCGACCTGATCGCGGCCGAGCATCCGGTGTCGCTGTACCTGGTGGTGCCGCCTTCGGACATTTCGCGGACGAAACCGCTCATTCGCCTGATCCTCAACCAGATCGGGCGACGCCTCACCGAATCACTCGATGGCAGCGACGGCATCGAGCGCCGCCACAAGCTGCTGCTGATGCTTGACGAGTTCCCGGCGCTGGGGCGCCTGGATTTCTTCGAGACGGCGCTGGCCTTCATGGCGGGCTATGGCATCCGTAGCTTCCTGATCGCGCAGTCGCTCAATCAGATCGACAAAGCCTATGGCCAGAACCATTCCATCCTCGACAACTGCCATGTGCGCGTGACGTTCGCCACCAACGACGAGCGCACGGCCAAGCGGATTTCCGAAACCCTTGGCACTGCCACTGAGTTGCGCGCGCAGCGCAACTACGCGGGTCACCGGCTCGCCCCATGGCTGGGGCACTTGATGGTGTCGCGACAGGAGACCGCCCGACCTTTGCTGACGCCAGGCGAAGTGATGCAACTCCCGCCCGACGAGGCGGTGGTGATGGTTTCCAGCGTCGCGCCGATCAAGGCCAAGAAGGTGCGCTACTACTCTGACGCCAACTTCCAGCGGCGCGTGCTGCCGCCCCCTGTGCTCATTGCGGGGCGCTACGCCGACGTGCCTTCCTTACGGCCCGACGACTGGAGCGGGCTGACGGTTCCTCCCGTTCCGGTGGCGCCTGCAACCGAAGCCGTTGAAGGCTTCGCCTCTGCCGCTGACGACGGTGGCCCGCGTCGCCAACCCGAACTCTCCGAAGCCGTCGCCTACGACCCCGACCTGGTTGTGCCTGTCGCCGACCTCGGGCTGCTCGATGACGACGACATGCCGCTTCCCTTACCGCGCCAGCTCGATCCGACCCTGCAGCGCACGTCCCGGCTGGCATCCCTCGACCCTGACGACGGAATCGAGCTATGAGCCAGCACCGCTTGAATCTCTTCATCCAGCCCGAGCACGCCAAGCGGCTCGATGAGCTGGCTGCCAAGAAAGGCGTGTCCAAGTCCAGCATCGTTGCGGCGGCCTTGGCATCCTGGCTGTCGCCCGACGCGGCCGACCAGCGCGAGGCGGCGATTGCCAAGCGTCTGGATCGCCTGTCGCGCCACGCCGAGCGCCTGGAGCGCGACCAGAACATCCAGATCGAAACACTGGCCTTGTTCATCCGCTACTTCCTGACCGTGAGCACACCCGTGCCAGAGGCGCATCAGGACGCAGCGCGCGCTCAAGGCAAGGCGCGCTTCGAGCAGTTCGTGGAGCAGTTGGGCCGGCACCTGCTGCGCGGGCGCAGCCTGGTGCGCGACGTGGTGGACGAGCTGAATCCCGATCCGATGCGGACGGACGACGCGCCAACCCCGGCCGAAGCGCAGGAGCGCGCGTTATGAGCACCTCGGCTTCCTCCTTTACCGCCACGTCGCTGGATCGCCGCATCCAAATGCTGCGCACGGCGATGGGGCCGCTGATCGCCGCCGCGCTCGAAGACCCGGACGTGGTGGAAATCATGCTCAACCCGGATCGAACCTTGTGGATCGACCGGCTTTCATCGGGCCGTGCACCGATGGGCGTGGAGCTGTCCGAAGCGGACGGTGAACGGATCATCCGGCTGGTCGCGGCCCACGTCGGCGCCGAGGTACATCGCGGCCAGCCGCTCTTGACGGCAGAGCTGCCCGAGACGGGCGAACGCTTCGAGGGCATCTTGCCGCCCGCTGCTCCGGGGCCGGCCTTCGCCTTGCGAAAGCGCGCCGTGGGCGTGATCCCGCTGTCGCGTTATATCGAGGACGGAATGATGACCGCTGCACAGGCGGGCCTGCTGGTGCGTGCGGTGCGCGAGCGCCAGAACATTCTGATCGCGGGTGGAACGAGTACCGGCAAGACCACCTTGGCGAATGCCCTGCTGGCTGAGATCGCCGCCACCGGCGACCGCGTGCTGGTGCTCGAAGACACGGTGGAGCTGCAATGCGCGGCCCGCGACCACGTGCCGCTGCGCACGCGCCAGGGTGTCGTGTCCATGACCGAGCTGGTGCGCTCGTCCATGCGTCTGCGCCCGGATCGCGTGGTCGTCGGCGAGGTGCGCGGCGCCGAGGCGCTGGATCTCATCAAGGTGTGGGGCACCGGCCATCCGGGCGGCATTGCCACGATCCACGCCGGCTCCGCGCTGGGCGCATTGCTGCGCCTGGAGCAACTGATTCTCGAAGTGGCGGTGAATCCGCCCCGTGCGCTGATCGCGGAAGCGGTCAACGTGGTCATCCACATCGCCGGGCGCGGGCGCAAGCGCCGCATCGAGAGCATCGCCCGCGTCGTCGGCTTCGATGGCGTGGGCTACCAACTGGCGGATGCGCTGGAAGCGCCGTTTCCCGAGCTGCTGCCGCAGTCCGACCTTTCCTCCCTGTCCCTCAACCACCCTGGAGAACTGCCATGACGCAGATGATCGTTCCTGCTTTCCGTATTTCCGCAAATCCTCTTCGCCGGCCCGCACAGCTGGAGAGCCTGGCTCGCCCGGCCATGCAGGGCTTGATGCTCGCGGCGCTAATGCTGCTGCTCGCGGGCACCGCGCAGGCCGCGGGTTCCTCGATGCCCTGGGAAGGCCCGCTGCAATCCATCCTGGAGTCCATTCAGGGGCCGGTGGCCCGGATCATCGCGGTCATCATCATCATCGCCACGGGCCTGGCGCTGGCCTTCGGCGATACCTCGGGCGGCTTCCGCAAGCTGATCCAGATCGTCTTTGGCCTGTCCATCGCGTTCGCGGCTTCGAGCTTCTTCCTGTCGTTCTTCAGCTTCTCGGGTGGGGCCGTCGTATGAACACGGCCCACGATGGCGTGCAGGGGTTCGCTTCCGGCTTCGCCCCTGGTTTCGAGATTCCGCTGCATCGGTCTCTGACCGAGCCGATCCTGATGGGCGGTGCTCCGCGCACCGTGGCCATCACCAACGGCACCTTGGCCGCTGCCGTGGGCCTGGGCTTGCAGATGTGGATTCCGGGCATCGTGCTCTGGATCGTCGGCCATGCGCTGGCGGTCTGGGGCGCACGCGTCGATCCGCAGTTCATGCAGGTCTTCGCCCGCCACATCAAGCACCGGCCGCTGCTGGACGTGTGAGGGGAATGCCATGCTGAACCTTGCCGAATACCGCCAACGCCCGGCCTTGCTCGCTGACTGGCTGCCGTGGGCCGGGCTGGTCGCGCCGGGCGTCGTGCTGAACAAGGATGGCTCGTTCCAGCGCACGGCGCGCTTTCGGGGGCCAGACCTCGATAGCGCGACGCAGGGCGAGCTGATTTCTACGTCGGCGCGGCTGAACAACGCGCTGCGCCGGCTGGGTTCGGGCTGGGCGCTGTTCATCGAGGCCGAGCGCCGGCCCGCCGCCAACTACCCGCACTCGGAGTTTCCCGAGCCGCTGTCGTGGCTGGTGGACGAGGAGCGACGGGCCGCCTTTGAGGACTCGGGCAACCACTTCGAGAGCGGCTATCACCTGACGCTGGTGTACCTGCCGCCGGAGGAAGCCCGCGCCCGTGCGGCCGGAATGCTGTACGAGAACCGTCCGACCGAAGGCGTGGACTGGCGCGAGCGGCTGACTGCCTTCGTCGCGGAGACGGATCGCATCTTTGACCTGCTCGATGGCGTGATGCCGGAGATCGCCTGGCTCGACGACAGCCAGACGCTGACTTACCTGCATGCCACCGTGTCAACGCGACGCTACCGCGTGGACGTGCCCGAGGTGCCATTCCACCTCGATGCACTGCTGGCCGACGCGCCGCTGATCGGTGGCCTGGCACCGATGCTGGGCGACCAGCATCTGCGCGTGGCGACGGTACGGGGATTTCCGACCTCCACCTGGCCAGGGATGCTGGACGACCTCAACCGCCTCGGCTTTGCGTACCGCTGGAGTACGCGCTTTCTCTGCCTTGACAAAGCCGATGCGGAAAAAGAACTTGCCCGCCTGCGCCGCCAGTGGTTCGCCAAGCGCAAGAACGTCATCGCCTTGCTGCGCGAAACCATCTTTCAGCAGGAAAGCCCGCTGGTCGATACCGATGCCAGCAACAAATCCGCCGACGCCGATGCGGCCTTGCAGGAACTGGGCAGCGATCAAGTCGCCTTTGGCTACCTGACAGCAACCGTCACCGTCATGGACGCGGATGCCGCCGTGGCCGACGAGAAGCTGCGCATGGTGGAGCGCGTCATCCAGGGGCGTGGCTTCGTCACCATCCCCGAAACGCTCAACGCCGTGGATGCGTGGTTGTCGTCCATTCCGGGCCATGCCTACGCCAACGTCCGCCAGCCCATCGTCTCCACGTTGAACCTGGCGCACCTCATGCCGGTGTCCGCCGTATGGGCTGGCCCCGAGCGCAATGCCCACCTCGACGGCCCACCGCTGATCGTGACCCGCACGGAGGGCGCGACGCCGTTCCGGCTGGTCACCCACATCGGTGACGTGGGGCACACCTTGGTAGCCGGCCCGACCGGCATGGGCAAGTCGGTGCTGCTCGCCACACTGGCGATGCAGTTCCGCCGCTACCGTGGCTCGCGCATCTTCGTCTTTGACATGGGGCGCTCGATGCGCGCCACCATCCTGGGCCTGGGCGGCGAGCACTACGACCTTGGGATGGATGGCGACATCGCCTTCCAGCCGCTCGCCCGCATCGATCGTGAGGGCTACCGCACCTGGGCGGCCGAATGGATCGAAGGACGCCTGCGGCATGAGGGTGTGGCCGTCGGCCCCGATGAGAAGGTGGCCATCTGGTCGGCGCTCGGCAGTCTCGCCGGCGCGCCCGTGGAGCAGCGCACGATGACGGGGCTTTCCGTCCTGCTGCAATCGAACGCACTTCGGCAGGTGCTCGCGCCCTATGTGCTCGGTGGCGCACACGGCAAGCTGCTGGATGCGGATTCGGATCGCCTGGGAGCTGGTTCCGTGCAGTGCTTCGAGATGGAGGAACTGATGCACAGCAAGGCCGCTGTCATGGCCGTGCTCCATTACCTCTTTGCGCGCTTCGATGAACGCTTCGACGGTGCGCCGACGCTGCTGATCCTCGATGAGGCGTGGTTGTTCCTCGATGACCCGGTGTTCGCGGCACGCATCCGCCAGTGGTTGAAGACCCTGCGCAAGAAGAACGTCAGCGTCATCTTCGCCACGCAGAGCCTGGCGGACATCAAGGATTCGAGCATCGCGCCGGCCATCATCGAGAGCTGCGCGAGCCGCATCTTCCTGCCGAACCCGCAGGCGACCGAGCCGCAGATTCGAACGATCTACGAGGGCTTCGGCCTCAACAGCCGGCAGATCGAGATCGTCGCCACCGCGCAGCCCAAGCGCGACTACTACTACCAATCGCGCCTCGGCAATCGCCTGTTCGATCTCGACCTGGGCGCCGCGACCTTGGCCTTCGCGGGTGCGTCCACGCCGCAAGACCAGCGCGACATCGACGCGGTGCTTGCCGCCTCGCATTCCGATGCCTCTCCCTTCGCAGCCACCTGGCTGCGCCATCGCGGCCTGCATTGGGCCGCCGACCTGCTGTCCTCGTTCCCGTCCACCCACCTCCAGGAGAACCCATCATGAAAAAGCGTCTTGTCGCCGCCGCCGTCGCGGCCATGCTTTGCACCGCTACCGCCGTGCAGGCGCAGTGGGTCGTGATCGACCCCACGAACCTCGTGCAGAACACGCTGACCGCGATCCGCACGCTGGAGCAGATCAACAACCAGATCAAGCAGCTCCAGAACGAGGCGCAGATGCTCATCAACCAGGCGCGCAATCTGACGAGCTTGCCGTCCAGTGTGGTGGGCCAGTTGCGCACCAATCTGGCGACCACCCAGCGGCTGATCGCTCAGGCCAGGGGCCTGGCCTATGACGTGACGAATCTGGATCGGGAGTTCCGGCGCCTGTATCCGGAGCAATACGCTGCCACGGTGAGCGGCAATCAGATGTACCGCGACGCGCAGGAGCGCTGGAAGAACACGCTCAATGGCCTGCAGACCACCATGCAGATGCAGGCCCAGGCCTCGCAGAACCTGAGCGACGACGAAGGCGTGCTGGCCGACCTGGTGGGCAAGAGCCAGTCGGCCGTGGGCGCTTTGCAGGCGATGCAGGCCATGAACCAGTTGCTGGCCCTGCAAGCCAAGCAGTCCATACAGACGCAGCGGCTGCAGATCACGCAGGACCGCGCGGCCTCGCTGGAATTCGCGCGGCAGGCCGCCGCCGTGGAGCGTGGCCGCGAGGTAAACCGGCGCTTCGTGGGAACCGGTACGCCGTACACGCCGCAGCCCGTGAACTTCTACAGCCGTTGACGGAGCCGGGCCATGAACGACGTTTCGGTCATTGACCGCTTCCTCGACGTTTTCTCGCGCTACATCGACTCGGGCTTCGGCCTGCTGCAAGGCGAGGTGGCGTTCCTGACCGCAACGTTGATCGTCATCGACATGACGCTGGCCGGGCTGTTCTGGGCGATGGGGCATGCCACCGGCCAGGGCGAGGACGTGATCGCCAAACTGATCCGCAAGGTGCTGTACGTCGGTGCCTTCGCCTACATCATCGGCAACTTCAACATGCTGGCCAGCGTGGTGTTCCGCTCCTTCGCGGGCCTGGGCCTGACGGCCAGCGGCTCGACCCTGAGCATGGGCAACTTCCTGCAGCCGGGACGGTTGGCCAAGGCCGGTATCGACGCAGCGGCCCCGATCCTCGACCAGATCAAGGAGCTGTCGGGCTTCCCCGAGGTGTTCATCCACCTCGCGCCCATCGTCGTGCTGTTCTTCGCGTGGCTGGTGGTCATCGTCAGCTTCTTCGTGCTGGCGGTGCAACTCTTCGTCACGCTGATTGAGTTCAAGCTGACGACGCTGGCGGGCTTCGTGCTGGTGCCGTTCGCCCTGTGGAACAAGACGGCGTTCCTGGCTGAAAAGGTGCTGGGCAACGTGGTGTCCTCGGGCATCAAGGTGCTGGTGTTGGCCGTGATCGTGGGCATCGGCTCGGGGTTGTTCTCCGAGTTCAACATTCCGGCGGGCTCCGAGCCGTCTATCGACCGGGCGCTGGTCATCATGCTGGCCTCGTTGTCCCTGCTGGCCCTGGGCATCTTCGGGCCGGGCATTGCGACCGGGCTGGTGTCCGGTGGGCCGCAGCTCGGTGCAGGCGCGATGGCCGGTGCTGCCATCGGCGCAGCCGGAACCGCTGTTGCGGTTGGTGCCGCTGCTACGGGCGTCGGCAGCGCCGTGGCGGCCGGGGCACGCATGGCACCTGCCGCCGCCCGCTCGATGGCATCGACCGCCAGCAGCGCCCGGTCGGCGTACCAGGCGGGCTCCGCTTCGGCCGGTGGCGGCCTCAAGGGCGCCGCTGCTGGCGTGGGCAATGTGGCCAAGACCAGCGCGCAGGCGGCGGGGCAGAAGGTGGCCAATGGAGCGCGCTCGATGAAGGAGCGCATGGCAGCGGCTTTTCGACCCGATGACGCCGGATCGGCGTCGGGGGGCGGCGCCGCACAGGCCGTAAGCGAGTCTCCCGCCACAGCCACATCCACCGAACAACCCGCCTGGGCCAAGCGCCTGCATCGCAGGCAGCAGCTCACCCATGCCGCAACCACCGCCGCCCACACGCTGCGCGGCGGCGACGGCGGCAGCTCCAGCCAGGGGCCAAGCCTGCGTGATTCCGATTCCTGATCTTGAAGGAGAACTCCCATGCGATTCAAACGACCGCAGGTGCGCTACGCCGACACGCCGCAGCCTGCTACCCCGTACCAATCCGCCGCCCAGGTGTGGGACGACCGCATCGGCTCGGCCCGCGTGCAGGCGAGGAACTGGCGCTTCATGGCCTTTGGTTGCCTCACGCTGGCCGTGCTGATGGCGGGCGGGCTTGTCTGGCGCTCCGCGCAATCCATCGTCACCCCTTACGTCATTGAGGTGGACAACGCGGGCCAGGTGCGCGCTGTCGGCGAAGCCGCCACGCCGTACCGGCCCAGCGATGCGCAGATGGCCTACCACCTGGGCCGCTTCATCGGCCTGGTGCGCTCGCTGTCCATCGACCCGATCGTGGTGCGGCAGAACTGGCTCGATGCCTACGACTACACGACCGACAAGGGCGCCGTGGTGCTCAACGAGTACGCCCGCACCAATGACCCGTTCGCGCGCATCGGCAAGGAGTCGGTGACGGTGCAGATCACCAGCGTGACCCGCGCCAGCGACACGTCTTTCAACGTGCGCTGGACGGAGACGCGCTTTGTGAACGGTGCGCTGGATCGCACTGAACGCTGGAACGCCGTGGTGTCCATCGTGCAGCAGACGCCGCGCACCGAGCAGCGCGTGCGCAAGAACCCCCTGGGCATCTACGTCAACGGGCTGTCGTGGAGCCGCGAACTGGAAGGAAACGAAGGAGCAAAGCCATGAATGATCTTTTCCGTAAATCCGTCTTGCCGGTGATGCTGCTGGCTTCGACCGTGCTGTTCTCTGGCTGCGCTACGCAGGGCAAGCCGCCGCCGTCCATTTCGCTCGATGAACCGGTGCAGGCCCAGCCGCTGCCGGAGCCACCTGCACCGGTCGAAGTGGTGGCCGTGCCGCAGGTGCTGCCGATGCCGGCGCAGATGAAACCTGTGCCGGATGCCAAGCCCGCCGCAGAGCCCGCCGATGAAACCGTGCGCGTGTCCCGCGCCAACGCCGAGGCGCGCATTGCGCCGACACGCGAGGGCTACGTCAATGCGATCCAGGTGTGGCCCTTCACGGATGGCGCGCTGTATCAGGTCTATGCGGCCGTGGGCCGCGTGACCGTGATCGCGCTCCAACCGGGCGAGGAACTGGTGACGGTGGCGGCGGGCGATACGGTGCGCTGGATCGTCGGGGACACGTCCAGCGGCAGCGGCGATGCGCTGCGCGTCAATGTGATGGTCAAGCCGATCCGCTCGGGCCTCAAGACCAATCTGGTTGTCACCACCAGCCGACGCACCTACCTGCTGGAGCTGACCTCGACCGAGAAGACGTGGATGGCGTCGGTGTCCTGGGAGTATCCGAAGGACAAGATGCTGGCCCTGCAGCGCCAGGCGCAAGCGGCCAGCGCCGCCGCGCCGGTCGATGTCGGCTTGTCGCTGGAGAAGATCCGTTTCCGGTATGCGGTCAGCGGCAGCAATCCGCCGTGGAAGCCGCTGCGCGCCTTCGATGACGGGGAGAAGGTCTACATCCAGTTTCCGCCGGGCATCGCCCAGGGCGAGCTGCCGCCGCTGTTCGTGGTCGGCGCGCAGGGCGACGGGCAACTGGTGAACTACCGCTTCCGCTCGCCGTACTACATCGTGGATCGCCTGTTCGGCGCGGCCGAGCTGCGTCTGGGCGGAGACAAGGGCGACGTGGTGCGGATCGAGCGCACGGACGGCACGCGGAGGAACTGACCATGAGCCAGGACGATTCCCCTGATCTTGCGGCGCAGGCGGGCAAGGTTGCGCCCGAGGCGGTGGCGTTGCGCGCCCAGCCGCGCGCCGTCACGCGCCTGAATCGGCGCACCTTGGCCATGCTCATCGGCGGCCTGTCGGTCGCCGTGCTCGGGGCCACGATCTGGTCATTGCAGCCGTATCGGCGCGGCGCGGGCGAGCAGACCGAGCTTTACAACGTCGATCGCGTCTCGAAGTCCGAAGGGCTGGATGGCCTGCCCTCCGACTACTCCAAGCTGCCGAAGGTGCCGGAGCTGGGGCCGCCGCTGCCCGGCGACCTTGGCCCGGCCATCGTGAAGTCGCAGCAGCCGGTGACGCCGACCTATGCGCCACCGGGTCATGACCCGGAGGATGCGCGGCGCAAGGAGGCCGAAGCAGCCGCAGCCTCGTCGGTGTTTTTCCGCTCAGGCACTCCCGGCAAGACCGCAGCGCCAGCGACCGCGCAAGCAGCTGGCCCGGCATCGGCCTTGGCGGGCTTCGACCCGCTGGCCGCTGGCCCGGCCTCGACGGCGGCCCAGCCTGCCGACCCAACCGCCGTGCAGAACCGGCAAAACCAGAAAGAGGCTTTCCTGAAAGGCGCCTCTACGGAAACCCGTAATTCCACCAGTCTGCAAATGCCGTCCTCGCCGTATCAGGTCATGGCGGGAACGGTGATCGCCGGTGCGCTGGTGACGGGCATCAAGTCTGATTTGCCGGGCGACGTGATCGCCACGGTGACGGAGCCGGTCTACGACACGGCGACGGGCAAGTTCCTGCTGATCCCGCAGGGATCGCGCATCCTGGGCAAGTACAACAGCCAGGTGAGCTACGGGCAAAGCCGCGTGCAGGTGGTGTGGAACCGAATCATCCTGCCGGACACGTCTTCGCTGAAGCTCGACAACCTCGCGGGCACCGATCCGGCCGGCTATGCCGGCCTGGAGGATGGTGTCGATTGGCACTGGGATCGCGTCTTTGCCGGTGCGGCGCTGACCACATTGCTGGGCGTGGGTGCCGAGCTGGCCGCGCCGGAGAACCGGCAGAACGGCAACCGCATCGTGATCGCTGGGCGCGACAGCGCACAAGACAGCATCAACCAGGTGGGCCAGGAGATGACCAGGCGCAACATGAACATCCAGCCGACTTTGACGGAGCGGCCGGGCCTGCCGGTGCGGATCATCGTCAACCGCGATCTGGTGCTGCGACCGTACCAGCCAATGTTCTTCAACCGGGGAGCAATGCGATGAACACCACCAAGAAGCTGCGGCTCGGGCCGCTTCCCAAGACTGAGAGCACGAAGCTCACGTTCTCGTGCCCGGCCAGCCTCAAGGCCGACCTCGACTGCTACGCCGCGCTGCACGCTCAAGCGTATGGCGAGGTGGTCGATGCCATGACGCTGATTCCGTACATGCTGGAAGCCTTCATGGCGGGGGACAGGGGATTCAGGAAGGGCTCGGCGATACGGAGCGCGCCAACGAAACCGGCCTGATGGCGTCGCGTGCCATCCAACGGCATTCATCGAACGCGCAGCCTTCGGCTGCGCGTTCTTCGTTCTGGATGCTGCGAAGCCACTTGGGCTATCATGGTGCGACAAGCCCGCCGCCTCCCGGCAATCCAGCACGACCAAGTGCGATCCGGCTTTCTCTCCCGACGCTCTTATGTGGCACCTAGCCCACGACGCAGCAGTCACTTCAAGTGGCCCAAAACAGAGCTAACCTATTGCCCTGCTTATGATTTCAAACCCTGGAAATTCCGGGCCAGGGCTTGACATGAGCAATTTTTTGCCTGCGTGACTTGTAGCGCAATAGAAAAGGGGCGAACCGCCTGAACGATTCGCCCCAAGACCCCTGGGAGTTTGCAACAGGATCTGGCCAGGTCTGGAGCTCCGGCCAGATCCTGCAATTAGAGGATGTAACCGCGTTCGTTGTGCTGGGTGATGTCCAGGCCTTCGCGCTCGGCTTCTTCGCTAACGCGCAAACCACCGGTCAGCAGCTTGGTGATGTAGAGCAAGACCACGCTCAGGATGCCGGTGTACAGCAGGGTGAAAATCACACTCTTGGTCTGCACCCAGACCTGCGCGCCCATCGAGATATCGGGTGTCGCCACACCGCCCATGGATTCGAAGCAGAACACACCGGTGAGAATGGCACCGACGATGCCGCCGACACAGTGCACGCCAAAGACATCCAGTGAGTCGTCATACCCCAGAGCAGTCTTGATCCGGGTTGAGGCGAAAAAGCAGATGGAGCCCGCTGCAAGACCGATCCACAGAGCGCCCACGGGGCCGGCACTACCGGACGCCGGCGTAATGGCCACCAGACCGGCAACCGCACCCGAGGCGATGCCTAGAACCGAAGGCTTCTTGTGCATGATCCACTCGGCAAACATCCAGGCCAATGCAGCGCTGGCCGACGCCACCTGCGTGACAAACATGGCCATGCCCGCTGATGCACCGGCAGCCAGCGCAGAACCTGCGTTGAATCCGAACCAGCCAACCCACAGCATGGAGGCACCGACAATGGTGTAGCCCAGATTGTTGGGCGGCATCTGATCCTTGCCGTAACCCTTGCGCTTGCCCAGCATGATGGCGGCAACCAGGCCGGCGATACCGGCATTGATGTGAACCACGGTGCCACCGGCAAAGTCGATCACGCCCCAATCCCACATCAGGCCACCGTCGCCGGCCCACACCATGTGCACCATCGGCAGGTAGCAGACAGTGACCCACAGGGTCATGAAGATGAGAATGGACGAAAACTTCATGCGCTCCGCAAATGCACCCACGATCAGCGCCGGGGTGATGATGGCAAAGGTCATCTGGAAGGTGGCGAACACCGACTCAGGAATGGTTCCGCTCATGGCGTCGAGCGTCATGCCCGACATGAAGGCACGATCAAAGCCTCCGACAAAACTCGATAAGTTGAGAACCCCGGCTTCCATGCCGGTGGTATCAAAGGCAATGCTGTAGCCGTATACGGTCCATATCACGCTCATCAGACCCGTAATGGCAAAGCACTGCATCAGCACGGACAGCACATTCTTGGAACGCACCATGCCGGCGTAGAAAAGCGACAGACCGGGGATGGTCATGAGCAGAACCAGGGCGGTCGCGGTCAACATCCACGCGGTATCGCCGGAATCCAGCAGGACCTCAGGCTCTGCCTCTGTTGCAACTTCTGCCATCACCTCCGGCGAAGCGTCGGCCTGCGCAGCAATAGCAGGAGAGATTTGCTCAGCCATTGCGGCTGTGGCAGGTGCCGTCTCGTCCTGGGCGATGACAGCTGTGGAACCGAGCATGCCCGCGAGCATCAGGACTGCGCCCCACTTGCGAATGGTTGATTTCATGCTTCTCACAATTTCAGGAAATTGCCTGGACCAAGCCGGGCGAATTGGAATCAAAAAAAAGGGCGGCGCCAGTGGCGCCGCCCTTGCCCGCTTAGGACTGCTTGAACTCGGGATAGGCTTCCATGCCGCATTCGGCAAGGTCCGCACCCTCGTACTCTTCTTCTTCGGAGATTCGCACACCCATGACGGCCTTGATGATCAAGCCGACGATCAGGGTCGTCACGAAGGTCCAGCCAAAGATCACCGCGATACCGACAATCTGGCCGCTGAAGGTGGCATCGCCATTGGCGAGCAGTACCGCCAGCACACCCCAGATACCCACCGTTCCGTGAACCGAGATGGCACCGACCGGATCATCGATCTTGATCTTGTCGAAGAACAGGATGGACATGAACACGATCACGCCACCGACTGCACCGATACCTGTGGCCAGGAAAGCCGAAGGGGAAAGCGGATCAGCCGTGATGGACACGAGGCCCGCCAGCGCACCGTTGAGTGCCATGGTCAGGTCGGCCTTGCCGTACTTGATCTTGGCCATGAACAGGGCCGCGATGACGCCACCGGCAGCTGCCATGTTGGTGTTGACGAAGACACGAGCCACGTTATTGGCAGAATCAACTGCCGCAACCTTGAGCTCGGAACCGCCGTTGAAGCCGAACCAGCCCATCCACAGGATGAAGGTACCCAGCGTGGCCAGTGGCAGGTTGGCGCCAGGGATCGGATTGACCCGACCGTCCGGACCGTACTTGCCCTTTCTTGGCCCAACGACCAGAACCAGAGCCAGGGCAGCAGCCGCACCACAAAGGTGCACGATGCCGGAACCCGCATAGTCCGAGTAGCCGAACGTTTCACCGAGGAATCCACCACCCCAGCTCCACATGCCCTGGATCGGGTAAATAACGCCAGTCATGACCACTGCAAAGCCCAGGAAGGCCCACAGCTTCATGCGCTCTGCAACAGCACCGGAAACAATCGACATCGCCGTTGCCACAAACACCACCTGGAAGAAGAAGTCCGACAGGTTGGAGTAGTACGGCGCATCGTCGCCACCCGCGGTCACGGCTGCAGCTGTGTTGTCATCCATGGACAGGATGAAATCCACGCCCGGGAAGTACATGCCCGCCTCGGTGTACATGAAGTTGTAGCCGATGAGCAGGTACATGATGCAGGCGATGGAAAACAAAGCCACGTTCTTGGTCAGAATCTCGACCGTGCTCTTGGTGCGGACCAGTCCCGCTTCGAGCATGGCAAAGCCCGCCGCCATCCACATTACGAAAGCGCCGGTGACCAGGAAGTAGAAGGTATCCATGGCATACGCCAGTTCAACCGTCGTGATCGGGCCCGCTGCTTCTTCTGCAGGAGCCTCGGCTGCGGCTTCAGGTTCTGCCGGCGTCATGGCTTCCATGGCATCGGAAGCCACCTCGGCCGTTGTGTCCGCAGCAGCAAGCAGTGCACCTTCCGCGGATTGAATGGCGTCTGCAACCAGAGCCGAATCTTCAGCCTGTGCCCAGGAGGGCAACATCATGAAACTGAAGGCCAGTGTCAAAGCAACTAGATATTTACGCATCATTGGGTAAGCCTCCTTAGAGCGCGTCCTTGCCGGTTTCGCCGGTACGGATTCGAATGGCCTGGTCGAGACTGAAGACAAAAATCTTTCCGTCCCCGATCTTTCCGGTGTGGGCTGATTTGGTGACCGCATCGATGGCGGCGTCGACCTTGTCGTCGTCAACCGCGACTTCGATCTTCACCTTGGGAAGAAAGTCCACGACATATTCGGCGCCGCGATACAGTTCGGTATGCCCCTTTTGGCGACCAAAGCCTTTGACTTCCGTCACCGTGATACCGGCCACCCCGATTTCAGAGAGTGCCTCGCGCACCTCATCGAGCTTGAACGGCTTGATGATGGCTGTAATCAGTTTCATTTATTAACTCCTTGATCAAGCTACGAAATTTTCTGTTTAACCTGTGCCCTGCGATTCCAGCCCGCCGAGCATGCCAAGCACGGGAGCACGGAGCGTGCCAACCTGAGGGGAGCGCAATGGGGAGTACTGGGCCAGGAAGCGCCGATTCGTGCACTGTCTTGGTGCAGACTTCTGGCGAGCAGCGATGAAGCTCAGTGCAGCCCGCGACGCCAGACTTGTCACCCTGGGACGCCATCCGGAAACTGCCGCATACGCGCCATGAACCGGCCCCGACAAACGGTTTATGCACAGGTTTTCAGGAACAGGAGCCGACTGTCACGTCAAGTCTCAAAAGAGTCATTCAAGTGAAACAAGCGTGTACAGACCTACTTTTATTAACAATATTTTTCTGCCTGATGCCCGGTTCTGCTGAGAATCTCCCTGCACCACAGAGACGGCTCCGCCCGACGAACGGTCATTAACAAGCTTACCCACAGCCCCGCATGAGCCCGACCCGAATCCAGGTGGCCGTACCAGCCCCCTTCTTCCATCCGCTGGATTACCTCCCCGGCCCTACGCCGGTCACGCCCGGTTGTCGTGTGGTGGTTCCTCTGGGCAGGCGCAAGATTGTCGGGGTGGTGACTGGCGTGATCGATGAGAAAATTGATGACGACGGCATCAAGTGCCGCCCCATCGAGCACAATCTGGATGGCGGCGGCCCCTCCGTTCCCCCGCCCTTGCTTAGCCTGTGCCAATGGGCCGCCAGCTATTACCAGCATCCGATCGGCGAAGTGCTCGCCGCGGCACTGCCGGCCTACCTGCGCAAGATCAAGCCGCCGGCCGAACGTGCTGCCCCGGCACGGGCAAGCAGCAAAACGCGAAAAGCGGCGGCGAAGGTCCAGACACTCAATCAGGGTCAGCAGGCCGCGTTGCGGGCGCTCGAAACAGAGGCCGGGACGTTTTCTGTCAGTCTTCTTGAAGGTGTCACCGGCAGCGGCAAGACCGAGGTCTATTTGGCGCGCGTGCAGCAGGCGATTGACCAGGGCCAGCAAGCCCTGGTCCTGACACCCGAGATCGGCCTCACGCCGCAATTGCTGGATCGTTTCAAAGCGCGCTTTGGCGACGCCGTCGCGGTGATGCACTCCGGGCTCGGCGACAAGGCACGTGCAAACGCCTGGCGGGCGGCGCATGAAGGGCGCTGTCGCGTCCTGATTGGCACCCGCTCGGCGGTCTTCGCCTCAATGCCGAAACTTGGGCTAATCGTGATAGACGAAGAACACGATCAGTCCTACAAACAACAGGAAAGCTTTCGCTACAGCGCGCGCGACGTCGCCGTGGTTCGCGCGCAGCAGGCGCAACTGCCGCTGATTCTGGGCAGTGCCACGCCCTCTCTGGAGTCTCTGCACAACGCTCGGAGCGGGCGTTACCGGCACGTTCATCTGCAGGAACGTGCGACGGCGCAGCGCCTGCCGGAATTGCGGCTGCTGGACGTTCGCGGCATGAGCCTGGACCACGGCCTGTCCAGACCTTTGCTGGACGCCATTGAGCGCCATCTGCAAGCGGGCGGCCAGGTCCTGATGTTCGTCAACCGGCGCGGCTATGCGCCCGCCATGCTGTGTCACGACTGCGGCTGGGTCGCTCCCTGCCCGCACTGCGATGCGCGCCTGACCCTGCACCGCGCACGCGGCAAACTGATTTGCCATCACTGCGGTGCGCAGGCCCGGGTGCCACTTCGCTGCGAAGCCTGTTCGGGCACCACCCTGATCCCCGTGGGACAGGGAACAGAACGCGTCGACGAGGCCCTTCAAGCACACTTTCCACAGGCGCGGATCGAGCGAATGGATTCCGACCGGGCGCGCAAGGCCGGTGAGCTCAAACGCCTGCTGAAAGAGGTTCGGAATCGCGACATCCAGATTCTGGTCGGCACACAGATGCTCGCCAAGGGCCATGACTTCGATGGCCTGACCCTGGTGGGCGTGGTCACGGCAGATCAGGCCCTCTACAGCGCAGATTTCCGCGCCATTGAACGCATGGCACAGATGCTCACTCAGGTTTCAGGGCGGGCTGGGCGCGGCGAGGTGGCCGGCGAGGTCATCGTGCAGACACACGAACCGGAACATCCGCAACTGCAGAACTGGCTTGAGCAGGGTTATGCCGGCCTCGCAAAAGGCCTGCTGGACGAACGCCGCATCGCTCGTCTCCCGCCCTTTGGCCACCTGGCCATGCTGCGAGCTGACGCCCTCGACGCACAACTGGCGCAGGCCTTTCTGCAACGGGTCGCCGCACTGATCTCGCGCGGGCCAATAGACGTACTGGGCCCGATCCCGGCGCCCATGGAGCGTCGTGCCAACCGCTTTCGCGCCCAATTGCTGCTCAGTTGCAAAAGCCGGGCGAGGCTGCAGAACCTGCTGGGTAAGCTGGTGCCTCAGATCGATTCTATTGAAGGCGCGCGGCGCGTTCGCTGGTCGGTCGACGTGGACCCGATCGACCTGTTCTAGGAAAAGAGATTTCAGGGCAAGAAAAGACCGCCCAGCACTGCTTCGCTCGCGGCGCCTGTGACCGAAGGCAAGCTTCCCGGCAAGCCGGCCAGGCGCCGCTGTGCCAGCCAGGCAAAGGCGCAGGCTTCGACGCACTGAGGGTCGAGGCCAAACTCACTCAAACTTTGAATTGCGCAACGTGGCATCAAGGACTGCAAGCGAGAGATCAGAAAATGGTTTTTCTGTCCGCCGCCGCAGAGAATCAAGCGCTGGGTCTTCGGCGCCAGCCTGGTCAGATGCTCCGCCACGGTGCGCGCGGTGAGTTCCGCCAGACTGCACTGTACGTCCGCCGGCGAAAGCTCTGACAGCCCTGGCGCGCGCGACTCGAGCCAGGCCAGATTGAACAAGCCGCGCCCGGTGCTCTTGGGTGCAGGCGCTGAAAAATAAGGCTCAGCCAGAAGCGCAGACAACAATTCTTCGTTCACCTTGCCACTCGCCGCCCACTGCCCGCCCCGATCGAAAGACTCACCGATGTGCGCCTGTGCCCATTCATCCATCAGGCAGCTTGCCGGACCAGTATCAAAGCCCGAAACATGGTGAGCATCGGCGTCCGGCAACAGGCTCAGGTTGGCAATACCACCCAGGTTGAGCACGGCCCGCGGCTCTTCTGCATTGGCCAGCAGCGCATGATGAAAAATGGGCAACAGCGGCGCACCCTGGCCACCGTGAGCCACATCGGCTCGGCGAAAATCGGCAACCACGGGAATCCCGCAGCGGACGGCAATTCGCGACGGGTCTCCGAGTTGCAGACTGTTGCCGATACCCTGCGCATCATGGAACACGGTTTGTCCGTGGCTACCGATGGCTTGGATATCGTCGGCAGCGATGTTCGCCGATGCGATCAGCTTCAGAACCGTGTCAGCAAAAACCTCAGCGACCGCACGATCGAGTTGCGCGTAGCGCGCAAGGGTAACGGGGGTGGCTTCGCGACTGAGTTCCAGAAGCTGTTCGCGCAGATCTGCCGGGTAATGACCTACATGGTGGTCATGGACGGTTTGGAATACGCCGTCTTCGAATGACGCCAGTACCGCATCAACACCATCCTGGCTGGTGCCGGACATGACTCCGACGAGCAGCTCGCGCATGCGAGAAGCGCTTCTGTGTCAGAGATGGGCTGACTTATTGGATCGCAGCGGCAGAAATTGCGGGCACGATGCCCGACGGCGCCATCGCCACCTTGGGAGCTTCGGCAGCATCAATCTGCGCCAGCAGCGGGGCAATCTGCATGCGGAAACCTGCCAGCTCGCTGCGCGGAATCGGATTGGCGCGCGGCATCACGATCTTGACCGGATTCTTGTGAATGCCGTTGACACGAAATTCATAATGCAGATGCGCCGCAGTTGCCAGACCTGAAGAACCAACGTAACCGATGATCTGCCCCTGCTTCACTCGGTTGCCGGCACGAAGACCGCGGGCATAACGCGACATGTGTGCATACAGGGTTTCGTACTGGCTACCGTGCTGCAGAATCACCACGCGACCATAGCCGCCCTTGACGCCAACAAACTTGACGGTGCCCTTGCCGGTTGCCTTGATCGGCGTGCCAGTGCCCGCGGCGTAATCAACACCCTTGTGTGCGCGAATGGTGTTGAGAATGGGATGGCGTCGGCGCAGATTGAAATGCGAACTGATACGTGCGACATCCAGGGGCGTTCGGAAGAAGGCCTTGCGCAGTGATTCGCCTTCGGGCGTGTAGTAGGCAGCGCGGCCCTTGGCATCCTTGTAGCGAACGGCACGATGCACCTTGCCCTGGTTGATGAACTCGGCAGCCAGCAAATCACCGTCACGCAGCTTCTTGCCGTCCTTGTAGAGTTCTTCAACCACGACAGCGAAACGATCGCCTTCACGCAGGTCCAATGCAAAGTCGATGTCGTAGCGGAACAGTTCGGCAAGATTCATTACGGCCCTGACCGGCAGGCCCGCTTTCTGACCAGCGACAAACAGGGAGCTGTCGACAACACCGGCCACGACTCGCGTGCTGCGTTCAACGGCCGCGGTCAGCGTGGTGGATTCAAAACCCTTATCGGTTCTGCGCACATGCAGCGTGCGCAAATCGTCGAGGTCATAACGCAACTCCTGCAGCTGACCATCACGCTGCAGGATCTCGATTTTTTCGCCAGCCTTGACGTACTTCAGCTGGCGCGCATCTTCGCCCAGAGTCAGGATCGATACCCACTGCTGGGTGCCCAGCCCCTGGCTGTCAAACAAAGTTGAAAGTGAGTCGCCCGACTCAACATCGAGTGTGACCCACTCACTGGCGGCCGGAGTGATCACGTTACTCACGGCGGCAGACTGAATGGCCTGATCAAACGCCATGGACTCCACCATCTCGGCTTCCGACAAAAGGCTGGCATCCAGAGCGGCGCGATTCGCATTACTTTCGCGCGTCACCAGAATTGCGAGACCGAGCACGCACACCGAAGCGGCCAAAACAATCCTTCGCGCCGAACGGGGCTGCCGTTCAGCTGGGCTATAATCAAGCTTCATCTTGTTGACTCGGTTGAATCTTTTGGGCCTGACGACAGGGTCGCGCGGGTCAAACCTGAATAAATTGGCGTGATCCAATTCACATTTTCAGGCCAGACTGGACGGTAAGGGAACATACTTTCGCTTTGCTTGCAAGCGCTTCCTGCACTTTCCTGTCTTGCAAGATGAAGTGTGCAAAAAAGCCCGTCCACTCCGAAGTACATTAGCGCATCCTTTTATATGCTTTTATCTGAATTAGAACGCGGCACCTCCGAGATTCTGCCTCTCGAAGATTTCCGGTCACGAATGACCGAAGCCGCGAAGAATGGTTCCTCGCTGAAAATCAAAGCAGGATTTGATCCAACGGCCAGCGATCTGCACCTGGGTCACACCCTCCTGCTAAACAAGATGCGTGCCTTTCAGGACGCAGGGCACGAAGCCATCTTCCTGATCGGCGACTTCACCGGCATGATCGGCGACCCGACCGGCAAGAACGAGACGCGCAAGCCCCTCACCCGGGAGGACGTTGAGGCCAATGCCGAGACCTATCGCGAACAGGTCTTCAAGGTTCTGGACCCGGACAAGACCACCGTTGTTTTCAATTCGAGCTGGCTCGACCCGCTGGGCACGGAGGGCATCATCCGTCTCGCAGCCCAGCAGACCGTCGCCAGAATGCTCGAGCGTGACGACTTCTCTCAACGCTACAAATCTGGCCAGCCAATTGCCCTGCATGAGTTCCTGTACCCCTTGCTGCAGGGTTATGACTCGGTTGCCCTGAAGGCAGACGTTGAGTTGGGCGCCACAGATCAGAAATTCAATCTGTTGATGGGCCGCCATCTGCAGCAGGCGCATGGTCAGCGGCCGCAGAACGTCATGATGGTGCCGATTCTCGAAGGCCTGGATGGCGTCAACAAGATGAGCAAGTCGCTGGGCAACTACATCGGGGTCAACGAGCCTGCCAGCGACATGTTTGGCAAGATCATGTCGATATCCGACAGCCTGATGTGGCGCTATTTCGAGCTGCTGTCTTTCAGGCCTCTGGCAGAGCTGGAAAAGCTCAAAATCAGCGTGGCAGAGGGAGCCAACCCGCGTGATATCAAGATGGAGCTGGGTGTGGAAATCGCTTCTCGATTCCACGGTGCTGGCGCAGGTGAAGCGGCACGCGAAGCATTCATCAAGCAGTTTTCAAAGGGTGCGCTGCCCGACGATATTGCGGAAATCCAGATTGCGGTGCCCGCCGAAGGGCTCAGCCTGGCGCGCGTTCTAAAGGAAGCTGGACTGGTCGCCAGCAATGGCGAGGGCTCGCGAATGATTGGACAGCGCGCGGTTCGCGTGGATCAGGAAAGGGTTGAGGACAAGGGCCTGATGCTGCAGCCGGGCAGCGAGCATCTATTGCAGGTCGGGTCGCGCCGCTTTGCTCGCGTCATTCTTAAGCCGGGCGCTTAGCGATACTGAGCGTCGGCTCAGGAGGCGGAGGCATCGGCGCCGGCTGAGACCTCCAGCTCTTCTTGCGCTGAAGCCTGCAGGGCTGCGCTCGTCGGACCGAGCTGCCGCGCCAGTCCGAGAGCCCGCTCAGCCCAGATGCGAGCAGATACTGCGTCGCCGCAGAGCCGCAGGGCACGCGCATGCAGCAGCCATAGCTGACCGCCCAGACGCAGGTCGCGACGCCCCCTGATATTCTCGTAGGACACCACAGCCTTCGTGCTGTGCGCGAGCATTTGCTCCCAATCCCCATGCCGCTGGGCTAGCAAGGCAAGACCTTCGCGGGCCCTCACCCCCGCCATCATCGGCCGACCATTGACCTGTTCCAGAATGGCCTGGAACTCGGGCTCGGAAAGATCGGCATTGCGTCCGGCCAGCAGGATCCTCGCCCACTGCTCGCCCAGCTCTAGCGTCGAGTAGCTAGGGTTGGTCTGACCGGACCCGGCACTTTGGGGGAGGCCGCGCACCATGGGCGCGAGCAGCACCTGCGCCTGTGTGACTGCACCGAGGCCCAAGTAAGCTTTCGACAGTATCAACGAGGTCCGCGGGTCCGCCGGGGAGCGGTTACGTACATAAGCCTCAAGTTGAGAAACAGCTGATTCCATACGGCCTTCGCTGATCAGCGCGCCGGCGTAGGCACGGCGAATAGATTCAATCAGCGCCCCTTCGTCCTCGGCGACGACGGCTTGCTCTCTGGCATCCACCCAATTCATCAGAGCGGTGAATAAGCGATGCGCACCGGAAGCGTCTCCGTTGCGATGTAGCGCTGTTGCATACATCAGCTGCACGCGTACATCCGATGCCGGGCTTTGCCCGTCTAGCTCGGGCAGCATTGCTGCACCGAGTTGAAAGCTGGCGAGTGCGGGCTCGTAGAGGCCCTGATTCTCTTGGGCTTCGCCGAGCCCCGGATAGATGGTTTCGCGCAGGACTGTTTCGCTTCCAGTTTGCGCACGAGCAATCTGGCTTGCCTGAAGAAACTGATCTGCAGCCCAGTCCGGGCGATCCTGAATCTGAAATTGCGCGAGTCGATTGAGGACTTCGATGTACCCGAAATGATCCGGCGCAGATTGTCCAAATACTTGCGCAGCATGCTGCAAGGCCAGTACTTCCTGGATCGGCGCAATATTTGAGGCGCGCTGCGCATCGGCATAGGCCAGCCACCAGAGCGCGCGGACGTCACTTGAATCGAGTTCGGCCTGACTGATGATCTGGTCGGCCAGATTAAGGTATCCCAGTGCTGCACCCGGCAGTTGCTGCGCTGATGCATCACGGGAATCGCTCATCAGAGTCTGCAGAAATTCCTTATCAAATTCTGCTCGGTGCCCCAGAACCATCTGCGCCTGCTGCAACCTCAGGGACTGATAGCGCGTCATGTTGCCAAGAGCGCGATGCATGTCAGCAATCACGCCAAGCAGATGGAGCTGAGCGGGCATGTCACCCGCGAAACTCTGGCTGACCTTGGGCGTCGCCAAATCGAGCATTCTGGTTGCGCTGGCATCGCGCGGCGCATCCGCAGCAGTGATGGCTGGGTCCGTCTGCCGGAATATGTCAGCGACAAACGCATTCATCGCAGCAGCGCGTCTGGACGACTCCGCAGCTTCTGCGGCCTGCGCACGGGCTCGCTCCGCATTCGAAATATTGGCCAGCAAGAAAGCAAACAGCGCGACAATGCCCGCCGACAAGATCCAGGCTCGGTAGTGCCAGCAACCGCGGAGAATGCGCACAGGCAATGAAACGATGGGCTCGCCAGGCAAGCGTATGGACTGTGCCGCCTGGTTCGTCCGGGCCGGCATCACCTGATCAAACAGCCCATCTACGGGGATCGCCCGATCAGCGGTGATGTCGTCGTCCAAAGCTCTCCGCGCTCCCCATCAAGTTTCAGTGCGGAACAAGCAAAGTTCAGTCCGCCCGGGATATGCCAACTGCGCACTGCCACAGCTGATGCGACAGTGTCCTCAGGTTGATCCTGCCACAGACGGCAGGGGCATGCGGATCAGGCGAAGTACTACTTGCGCCGCGCGCTTACCGCCACTGCCAGATTGCGCAGCAATTCGGCACTGTCCTCCCAGGCAATACAGGCATCCGTGATGCTCTGGCCATAGGTCAGCGGCTGGCCGGGCTTGTTGTCCTGCCTGCCTTCGACCAGATGCGACTCGATCATGACGCCCATGATTCGCTTATCGCCAGCGGAGATCTGGCCAGCCACATCCGCTCCAACATCAATCTGCCGCCGATGCTGCTTGCTGGAATTGGCATGGCTGAAATCAATCATCAGGCGCGGCTCGACACCGCCCTTCACCATGGCCGCACTGGCAGCTTCGACACTTTCGCGATCGTAATTCGTTCCTGCACTGCCCCCACGGAGGATCACATGACAATCTTGATTGCCCTTGGTTTCAAAAATGGAGATCTCTCCATCCTGGGTCAGTGAAAGGAATCGATGCGGTGAAGATGCTGACAGGCAAGCGTCAACGGCGACCTTCACGCCGCCATCGGTTCCATTCTTGAAGCCCACTGGGCATGACAGGCCGGAAGCCATTTCGCGATGCAGCTGGGACTCTGTTGTGCGAGCGCCAATGGCCCCCCAGGAAACCAGATCCGCCAGGTATTGCGGCGTCAGGATGTCGAGATACTCGACGCCAGCCGGAACGCCCATTTCATTCAGATCAAGCAGAAGCTTACGCCCCAGTCGCAGACCGCGGTCAATGTCGTATCCATCATTCAAATCGGGATCGTTGATCAGCCCTTTCCAGCCGACGGTGGTACGGGGCTTCTCGAAATACACACGCATCACGATCAACAAATCGTCCTTCAGCGTTTCGCGGAGCTTGCTCAGCCGTTCTGCATACTCCAGAGCGGCAGTCGTGTCGTGAATCGAACACGGCCCGACCACAACCAGCAACCGCTGGTCCTTGCCGGAGAGAATGTTCTGAATATCCTGTCGTGTATTCAAAACCGTCTCGGCTGCCTTGGTACTCAGTGGCAATTCGGCCTGCACCTGAGCAGGTGTGGAGACGGCCTTGATCGACGCGATGCGAGTGTTGTGGGTAACGAGACTCATCCGGAAGCTAGGGAGCAAATTAAAAAGGGGCGCGCATGCTATCAGAGGGCGGCCAGTTTTCCACGCGACTGAGGACGGCGTCTCTGTTCAAGCCGGAGCCGCGCCTGTGCAAGAAGCGGCGCGAAGCCGATAATTAAATGCCCTGTAGCAATCACCGTCATGAAGACCAACCGCTGGATACTCTCTGCCCTCGCACTCCTGCTCCTCGCGGCTTGCTCACGAGAGACTGCTCCTCAGATCACTGACGCCAGAATTGTCCTGCCACCGCCGAGCATGCAAATGGCAGCTGCTTATATGGAATTGCACAATGGCACCGATCAGCATCTGACTATCGGCGAAATCAGTTGCCCTGCGTTCTCCGTGGTTGAAGTCCATGAAACGCGCATCGAAGATGGCATGTCTCGCATGAGAGAAGTAGAGAACCTCAGCGTGCCGCCGGGCGGCAGCGTCCAACTAGTACCGGGCGGCATGCACCTGATGCTAATGGGTTACCGGAAAGACCCATCACAATTCAAGAACCTTCCCATCACCATCGAACTGATCGCGGAAGACGGCGCAATTTCAAGCGTCGAGGTTCGCGCACCGGTGCAGTCAAGCGCCTTTGACGATTAGCTCAGTCCGATCAAGGCCACAAAAAAGGGCGCCGGAGCGCCCTTTTCTAACTAGCGTGAAACTTAGCTAGTTGCTTCTGCAGTCTCTTCGACTTCAACGGCTTCGGTCGCCTGAGGACGATCCACCAGCTCGACATAAGCCATCGGTGCATTGTCGCCAGGGCGGAAGCCACATCGCATGATGCGCAGATAACCGCCAGGACGTTTTACATAACGTGGGCCGAGATCGTTAAACAGCTTCTGCACCGCGTCGCGGTCACGAAGGCGCGCAAAAGCGATGCGGCGATTGTGCACGCTGTCCTGCCCCGCTCGCGTGATCAGAGGCTCCGCAATGCGGCGCAGCTCCTTCGCCTTCGGGACGGTGGTACGGATCAACTCGTGCTTGAACAGCGCAACGGTGACCGCCTGCATGGTCGCCTTGCGATGGCTACTTGTTCTGCCGAAAGCGCGGCCTGCCTTTCCATGACGCATGTTCGAATCTTCCTAATTCAACAAAGGGTGCTTAGTTGACTGCCGATTTCGGCGCCGACCAGTTGTCCAGCTGCATGCCCAGCGAAAGATCATGGGCCTTGAGGGCTTCCTTGATCTCGTTGAGCGACTTCTTGCCGAGGTTCGGCGTTTTCATCAGTTCATTCTCGGTGCGCTGCACCAGTTCGCCGATGTAATACACGCTCTCAGCCTTGAGGCAGTTCGCGGAGCGAACCGTCAGCTCGAGTTCGTCAATCGGTCGGAACAGCACAGGATCGAGCTTGTGAGCACTGCCTTCTTCCTGCGGAGGCGGTGTCGCTTCAGCTTCGAGATCAACGAACACAGTGAGCTGCTCACGAAGAATACGTGCAGCCTGGCGTACGGCCTCATCTGCATCAATGCCGCCGTTGGTATCAACGTCGAGAATCAGCCGGTCAAGATCCGTACGCTGCTCCACGCGCGCTCGTTCTACGGAGTAGCTAACGCGGCGAACGGGGCTATACGAGGCTTCCAGCTTGAGCAAACCAACGGTGCTCGAGTCGCTATCGCCGGAGCTTGCGGAAATCGGCTGATAGCCGCGACCGCGAGTGACCTTGATCGAGGCCTTGAGACTGCCGCCGGTCAAATGGGCGAGCACCAACTCCGGATTCACAATCTCCATATCGTGATCAAGCTGAATGTCTCCAGCCGTGACAGGTCCGTTGCCGGACTTCTCCAGACGCAGGGTCACTTCATCACGCGAATGCATGCGGATGGAGATGTTTTTCATATTCAGAAGAATATCGATCACATCTTCCTGCACGCCTTCCATGGCGCTGTACTCGTGAACGACGCCTTCAATCTGGACCTCGGTAACTGCAGCACCAGGAATCGAGGAGAGCAGGATTCGGCGCAGTGCGTTACCCAGCGTGTGGCCAAATCCGCGCTCAAGCGGCTCCATCGATACGCGAGCGCGATTGGTCGAAACGACCTCGACCTTGATCTCGCGCGGCTTGAGCAACTCGGAAACAAAACCTTGCATGGGGCTACCTCAGCTAATGGCGAACCACCCAATGGTGGTTCGCGTGTCTTCGTTTGCGCGGCCCAGCTGGGCCGCGCAAACCTGATTCTTACTTGGAGTAAAGCTCGACGACCAGATTCTCGTTGATGTCCTGGAGAAACTGCTCGCGATCCGGCATCGCCTTCAGCGTGCCCTTGAGGCCTTTCTCATCCACTTCCAGCCATTCTGGGAAGCCGATCTGTGCTGCGATCGAAAGGGATTCAGCAATCCGGCCCTGACTGCGAGACTTCTCGCGCACTTCCAGAGTGTCACCGACCTTTACTTGATAGGACGGAATATTGACCGATGTGCCATTAACCAGAATTGCCTTGTGACCCACCAACTGGCGAGCTTCAGCGCGCGTGCGGCCGAAGCCCATGCGGTAGATCACGTTATCCAGACGCCCTTCCAGCAGAAGCAGCAGATTCAGACCTGTTGCGCCCTTCTGGCCAGAGGCCTTGTGGTAATAATTGCGGAACTGGCGTTCGAGAACACCATACATCTGCTTGAGCTTCTGCTTCTCACGCAGCTGTGTCGCATAATCCGAAAGGCGTTGCTTGCGCGCGCCATGCTGCCCAGGAGGGCTATCCAGTTTGCACTTTGATTCGAGCGAACGAGCGCGAGACTTGAGCAGCAAATCGGCGCCTGCACGGCGTGACAGTTTGCACTTGGGACCAATATAGCGAGCCATAATTTCTAAACCTTATTCCGAGCGTCCAGACGACGACTAAACACGACGACGCTTGGGAGGACGGCAGCCGTTATGCGGAATCGGCGTGACGTCAGTGATGTTGCCAACCTTGAAGCCGGCGGCATTGAGGGCGCGGACCGCAGACTCGCGGCCAGGGCCTGGGCCCTTGATGCGCACTTCGACATTCTTCACGCCGTGTTCAGCAGCAGCCTGCGCAGCCTTGTCGGCGGCAACCTGAGCAGCAAACGGAGTGGACTTCCTCGAACCGCGAAACCCTGCGGCACCGGCTGTGGACCAGGAGATGGCGTTGCCCTGCCGATCCGTGATGAGCACGATGGTGTTGTTGAACGATGCGTGCACGTGCACAACAGCGTCACTGATATTCTTCTTGACGCGCTTACCGCGTCCCTTGCCTGAAGCCGGATTTGCCATGAGGCTCTCTGCTTAAATAATGATTATTTCTTGATGGCGCGACGCGGTCCCTTACGGGTGCGGGCGTTGGTACGGGTACGCTGTCCACGGACGGGAAGCCCGCGGCGGTGGCGCTGTCCGCGATAGCAGCCCAAATCCATCAGGCGCTTGATGCTCATTGAAACCTCACGACGCAAATCACCTTCGACGGGCGTCTTGGCGATCTCTGCACGCAGTGCGTCGAGCTGACCTTCGGTCAAATCACGCACCGGGATCGTTGGATCGATCCCCGCGCCCGCGCAAATGGCCTTGGCACGGGTGCCGCCAATGCCGTAGATCGAGCGAATCGCGATCACGGTGTGTTTCTTGTCTGGAATGTTGACGCCGGCGATACGTGCCATGAACCTTAAACTCCGGTTGGGAGGACGCGCGAAAAAGGGCGCGAATTGTACGGATTTAGTGACGCTGGGGCAAGGGACAACTAACCCTGGCGCTGTTTGTGTCGCAGATCCGTGCAAATGATGCGGACGACGCCTTTGCGGCGGACGACTTTGCAATTGCGGCAAATCTTCTTGACTGATGCTCGAACTTTCATGGTGATCTCGTTTGCAGGTGCTGCTTTTGTTTCGTTAGCCCTCAGCGGGCGACTGGCTTGATTCCTGAACCACTTCCACTGCGACCACGGCCGCCCTTACCGCCACCGTCCAGCCCCTTCAGGTTGGCCTTCTTAAGCAGGCCGTCATACTGGTGAGACATCAGGTGGGCCTGCAGCTGCGCCATGAAGTCCATGATCACGACCACAGTAATCAGCAATGAGGTGCCTCCGAATGCAAAGGGCACGTTCGCGTAGGCAATCATGAACTCGGGCATCAGGCAGATGATGGTGATGTAGGCCGCTCCGGCAACCGTCAGTCTCGTCAGCACTTGATCGATGTACTTCGCGGTCTGCGCACCAGGGCGAACGCCCGGGATAAAGGCACCTGACTTCTTAAGGTTCTCGGCTGTTTCGCGAGAGTCAAACACCAGCGCGGTGTAGAAAAAGCAGAAGAAGATGATCATCGAGGCGTACAAAACGCCATGCAGCGCCTGCCCCGGAGAAAGCGCGTTGGCAATTTCCTGTACGAAACTGCTGGTGCTGCCGTCTGCGCCGAAGAGCTGGGCCAGTGTTGCAGGGAACAGAATGATGGATGACGCAAAGATCGGCGGGATGACGCCAGACATGTTCAGCTTCAGAGGCAAATGCTGAGTCTGAGCAGCGAACATCTTGCGTCCCTGCTGCCGACGCGCGTGATGTACCGGGATACGACGCTGCGCACGTTCTACGTAGACAACTGCGAAGGTCACGGCGACCGTCAGGACTGCAAGCACGATCACCAGCGCTGGGTTAAGCGAGCCTTCGCTCACCAGCTGTGCCGTGGAACCAACGGCAGGAGGCAGACCCGCAATGATGCCGGCGACAATGATGATGGACATGCCATTACCGATGCCGCGCTCAGTGATCTGCTCACCCAGCCACATCAGGAACATGGTGCCTGTCACCAGTGAAACGGTGGCAGTGAAAACAAATCCGAAGCCTGGCGCAATCGCGACGCCGCTCTTCTGCAGCGCGGCTGAGGCACCGATCGCCTGGAAAATGGCGAGGCCAAGCGTTCCGTAGCGGGTGTACTTGGTCAGCTGGCGACGGCCGGATTCACCCTCTTTCTTGAGCTCCTTGAGCTTAGGGACCGTCGCACTCAACAGCTGCACAATGATCGATGCAGAGATGTAGGGCATGACGCCGAGCGCCATGATCGAGAGTCTCTCCAGCGCGCCTCCGGAAAACATGTTGAACATGTCGAGGATGGAGCCACGCGTCTGGTCGAACAATGCGGCGAGCTGTGCCGGGTCAATTCCCGGAACCGGGATGAAGCTTCCGATTCTGAATACGATCAAAGCGCCAATCAGGAAAAACAGCCGACCGCGTACCTCTCCAATCTTGGAGAGGTCAGGAACGGTTCCGGTATTGGCGGGCGACTTGGCCATGATGGTGTTTAGCGAATTTACTCGGCGATTGAGCCGCCTGCGGCGGTCACAGCTTCACGCGCACCGGCGGTCAGCTTCAGGCCCTTGAGGCTCACTTTGCGGCTGAGTTCACCCGACTTGATCACCTTGACGGTCAGCGCCTTTGCCGGCACAACGCCAGCCGCCTTCAGGGCAGCAACGTCGATATCGCCTTCCGCCTTGATCTTCTGCAGGTCTGAAAGACGCACTTCAGCGGTCAGTCCGAGCAGCGGGGAATTGAATCCGCGCTTGGGGAGGCGACGCTGAATCGGCATCTGGCCGCCTTCGAAGCCCATCTTGCCGCGTCCACCCTTACGGGCGCGCTGCCCTTTATGTCCGCGGCCGGCAGTCTTGCCGAAGCCGGAGCCCATGCCACGACCCACGCGAACGCGCTCGGTCTTGGATCCCTCGGCTGGTTTGATCGTATTGAGTTTCATTTTCTCGATTTCCATATCTGCACTGGTCATGAGTCGACTTATCCGACGTCTTCGACTTTGAGCAGATAAGCAATTCGGTTGACCATGCCCATGACTTCAGGCGTTGCAACCAGGACCCGGCTTGAATTGGTTTTACGCAGACCCAGACCGCGGATGCAGTCGCTGTGATTCTTGAGGCGACCGTGCGGGCTCTTGATCAACGTGAGCTTGATTTGCTTGTGGGTTGTCATGATTGGCGACCTCAGGCGACGAGTTCGTCGAGCGACTTACCGCGCTTGGCGGCAATCTCGGACGGCATGTTCATGTTCTTCAGGCCTTCAAGTGTCGCCCGAACCATGTTGATGGGGTTGCGAGAACCAAATGATTTCGCGAGCACGTTCTGCACGCCTGCCACTTCAAACACAGCGCGCATGGCGCCGCCGGCAATGACACCCGTACCATCAGATGCTGGGCGCATGAACACCTTGGTTGCACCATGGATGCCCCAGATTTCGTGCTGCAGGGTCAGTCCCTTGAGCGGCACGCTGATCATGTTCTTGCGGGCCTGCTCCATCGCTTTCGAAATGGCTTGCGGCACTTCGCGCGCCTTTCCGTATCCGAATCCGACGCGGCCTGCGCCATCGCCCACAACAGTCAAGGCGGTAAAGGCGAACTGCTTACCACCCTTCACGGTCTTGCTGACACGATTGACGGTGATCAGCTTTTCCTTGAAATCGCCGCCCTGTTGGTCGTCGTACTGATTTTGTTGAGCCATAACTTAAAACTCCAGGCCGGCTTCACGCGCGGCGTCTGCCAGCGCTTGAACGCGGCCGTGGTATTTGAATCCGGAACGATCAAAGGCAACTCTGGAAATGCCGGCAGCCTTTGCACGTTCCGCGAGTGCGGCGCCAACTTTCTTAGCTGCTTCCACATTGCCAAGGCTCTTGAGGCCTTCGGCGACGGACTTTTCCAACGTGGAGGCTGCGACCAGAGTGCTGGAGCAGTCTGGTGCAATGATCTGTGCGTAGATATGACGCGGAGTGCGATGAACCGTCAAACGGTTCTCACTCAGCCTGCGGATGTGGTATCGCGTGCGCTTTGCGCGGCGCAGACGGGATGATCTTTTGTCTTTCATATATCGACTCGACTCTTGAGGAGTGCTGCTTCTTTTGCCGGCGAACCCGGATGTCCAGGCCGCTCGCCAAGTCACTCAAATTGTTTGCAAGCGCTTACTTCTTCTTGGCTTCCTTCATCACCACGCGCTCATCGGCGTAGCGAACACCCTTGCCCTTGTAGGGCTCAGGCGGACGATAGCTGCGCAGATCTGCTGCCACCTGCCCAACCATTTTCTTGTCGGCACCCTTGATGACGATCTCTGTCTGCGTCGGGGTCTCAACCGAAATCCCGTCAGGGATTGGATAGTCTACAGGGTGTGACAGGCCAACCTGAAGGTTCACCTTGTTTCCCTGTACGGCTGCGCGATATCCGACGCCAATCAGCGTGAGCTTCTTCTCGAAACCTGCCGTTACACCGATCACCATGTTCTGGATCAATGCACGTGCTGTTCCAGACATCATCGTGCTCTTTTCCTGTGACGCCTGGGCAATGTTCAGCTCATTGCCGTTGATCTCAACGGCCACTCCGCCCGGCAACGCCAAGCTGAGGGAGGCTTTGGCGCCCTGCACGGTCACCTGACCATTATCTGAGGTGATTTGCACACCCGCCGGAATTGTGACCGGCATTTTTGCTACGCGAGACATTTCTACGCTTCCCTTGAAAAGAGTGCTAGCTGACGACGCAAAGCACTTCACCGCCCTGGCCGCTGGCCCGAGCCTGCTTGTCCGTCACCACACCCGCTGGTGTGGAAATAATGGCAACTCCGAGACCACCCAGTACAGTCGGGATCTCATCCTTGCTCTTATACACACGAAGAGACGGTGTGCTGACACGCCGGATGGTTTCGATAACTGGTTTTCCGTCGTAGTACTTGAGGGCAACGGTCATCGTTTTCTTGCTGCCTTCAGCGCTCACGTCGTAGCCCAGAATATAACCTTCGTCCTGAAGGACGTTGGCAATTGATTCCTTGAGCTTGGAGGACGGGCTCTTAATGGTCTTTTTGCGCGCCGACTGACCATTGCGAATGCGGGTCAGAAAATCAGCGACTGGATCGGTCATGGACATATATTTTCTTCCTTATCCTTACCAGCTGGCCATCTTCAGACCGGGGACTTCGCCCCGCATCATGGCTTCGCGCAACTTATGGCGGCCCAGGCCGAACTTGCGGTAAACACCGCGAGGACGGCCTGTGATCGCACAGCGCTTACGCTGCCGGGTATAGCTGCCATCGCGTGGCAGCTTCTGCATCTGAATCGAGGCTGCCTGCTTGTCTTCGTAGCTCGCGTTTGGATCCTTGAGGATCGCGCGCAGCTTCTCGCGCCGTGCTGCGTACTTGGCGACGAGTGCTTCGCGCTTCTTCTCGCGCTCGATCATGTTGCGTTTTGCCATTTGCTAGACCGCCTTACTTACGGAACGGAAATCCGAAGGACTCGAGCAGTGCTCGACCTTCTTCGTCATTCTTGGCCGTGGTGGTGAAAGTGATGTTCATTCCGCGCATCGCGTCGATCTTGTCGTAGTCGATTTCCGGAAAAATAATTTGTTCAGTGATGCCGAAATTGAAGTTGCCACGACCATCAAATCCCTTCGGCGGAATTCCGCGGAAATCACGGATTCGCGGCAAGGAGATGCAGATCAGGCGCTCCAGGAAATCGTACATGCGTTCGGCGCGCAGCGTGACTTTCACACCAATCGGCATGTTGTCGCGAATCTTGAACGTTGCGATGGACTTGCGCGTCTTGGTCACGATGGGCTTCTGGCCCGAAATCGCAATCATGTCAGCGACCGCATTTTCAATAATCTTCTTGTCCGCTGCTGCCTCGCCCACACCCATGTTAAGGGTGATCTTGCTGAGACGCGGTACCGCCATTGCATTGCAGCCGAGCTTCTCTTTCAGCGCGGGTGCGATGCGTTCGCGATAGTCCTTCTGCATCGTTGGGACATTCTGGTTTGCTTGACTCGCCATCATTCTTGCTCGATTAACCGTCCACCAATTCCTGGTTGGACTTGAAATAACGGACCTTGCGGCGGTTCTCGCCCTCGCCCTCGAAGCGGAAGCCAACACGATCACCCTTGGAGGCTTTCGCGTTCCAGAGCATCACGTTTGCTGCCTGGATCGGCATTTCCTTTTCCACGATCCCGCCAGGAGAGCCGGCATTGGGGTCGCCTTTCTGGTGCTTCTTGACGATGTTGATGCCTTCGACCATCAGCTTGCCGTCAGCACGTACCGCTGTGACGGTGCCACGGCGAGATTTGTCTCGGCCCTTGATGACGACGACATCGTCGCCCTTGCGAATCTTGTTCATGGTGTTTCAGCCTCAGATAACTTCTGGCGCCAACGACACGATCTTCATGAACCGGTCGCGCAGTTCACGCGTAACTGGCCCGAAGATTCGGGTACCGATCGGATCCAGCTTGCTGGTCAGAAGGACCGCAGCATTATTGTCGAATCGAATCGCCGAGCCGTCAGGACGTCGCACGGGATGCCGGGTGCGAACCACAACGGCATCATGCACCTCACCCTTCTTGACCTTGCCGCGCGGGATGGCGTCTTTGACTGTGACTTTGATCAGGTCACCGACATTCGCGTAGCGACGATAGGTTGAGCCCTTGACCTGGATCACCTGCATGAGCTTGGCGCCGCTGTTGTCAGCCGCCAGCACAAAGGATTCTTGTTGAAGCATCGGACCAGTTCCTCGGGGACTTAGGCGTGGTGATTAAGCACTTCGACCAATTTGAAGTGCTTGCTACGGGAAATCGGACGGGTCTCGACGATAGCAACCAGATCGCCTTCCTTGGCGACACTGCCTTCGTCGTGAGCGTGGAGCTTGGTGGATCGACGCATGATCTTTCCGTACAGAGGATGCTTCACACTGCGCTCCACGAGCACGGTGATTGTCTTATCCATCTTGTTGGAGATGACTCTACCAACCACTCGGCGCTTGCTCTTCTCGACCTGCTCAACAACTTGTTGGGTCGGCTGGGTATCGGTATCGCTCATTTCACTTGACCTTTGCATTCAACAGCGTCAGCACCCGTGCGACCTTCTTGCGAGCATCGCGAGCGAGGTGCGACTGGTTCATCTGCCCCATGGAAGCCTGCATGCGCAGGTTGAACTGTTCGCGACGAAGCGCAGCCAGCTCTTCCTTAAGGCCAGACGCGTCTTTATCGCGCAGTGATTTGACGTAATCAGCGGTTTTCATCAGAGAATCGTCCGGGTAACAAACGTGGACTTGACGCACAGCTTCGCGGACGCGAGCTTGAATGCCTGGCGGGCGTCAGCTTCAGAGACACCCTCCATTTCATAGAGCATGCGTCCTGGCTGAACCTTGGCCACCCAATATTCGACATTGCCTTTACCAGAACCCATTCGGACTTCCAAAGGCTTCTTGGTGACAGGCACATCCGGGAACACCCGAATCCAGAGCTTGCCACCGCGCTTGACGTAACGCGTGATGACACGACGGGCAGCTTCAATCTGGCGGGCGGTAATCATGCCGCGCTCAGTTGCCTTCAAACCGTACTCGCCAAAACTGACCTTGTTGCCGGTCAGGGCAAGACCGGTGTTGCGGCCTCTCTGCTGCTTTCTAAACTTCGTTCGCTTGGGCTGCATCATGGCAGCGGGCTCCTAATAGAATTACTTGACGTGAAGGATCAGGCGGCGGCGGTGTCAGCCGCTTCTTCCTTCTTGTTGCTGCGACGCTCATCAAAGACTTCGCCGCTGAACACCCAGACCTTGACACCGATAATGCCGTAGGTGGTCTTGGCTTCTGCAGTCGCGTAGTCAACATGCGCGCGAAGCGTATGAAGGGGCACGCGACCTTCGCGATACCACTCGACTCGTGCAATTTCGGCGCCGTTAAGGCGTCCGCCAACCTGGATCTTGATGCCTTGGGCACCCTGTCGCAGCGCGTTCTGCACTGCGCGCTTCATGGCGCGTCGGAACATGATTCGACGCTCCAACTGCTGGGCAACACTTTCTGCGATCAGCTGTGAGTCGAGCTCAGGCTTGCGAATCTCTTCTACCGAAATGTGAACGCTCTCGGGCTTGAGCCCCATGCGTACGGCCACTTCGCGCTTCAGCTTCTCGATGTCTTCGCCTTTCTTGCCGATGACGATGCCGGGACGCGCCGTGGCGATGGTCACGCGGGCCGACTTGCTCGGGCGCTCAATCTTGATCTTCGACACAGAGGCCGCAGCGAGCTTCTTTTTCAGAAACTCGCGTACCTGCATGTCTTTGGCCAGGTTCTTCACATAGGCTTCGCCTTCGGCGTACCAGTTTGAAGTCCACTTGGTGCTGATGCCGAGGCGGAAGCCGTTGGCGTTAACTTTATGACCCATGATCAGTTTCCGTCTGACACACGCACGGTCACGTGCGAAGTGCGCTTGAGAATTCGGTCGGCGCGGCCTTTGGCACGCGGGCTGATGCGTTTCATTACCGGACCCTGATCAATCATGATTTCAGAAATCCGCAGTTCGTCAATATCGGCGCCATCGTTGTTTTCAGCGTTCGCAATAGCGGAGTCGAGAACTTTCTTGATGATGCCGGCGGCGCGCTGGTTGGAGAACTTGAGAATGTTGATGGCCTCATCAACCTTCTTGCCGCGCACCATGTCAGCAACCAGGCGGCCCTTCATCGGAGAAAGACGCACAAACTTCAATACGGCTTGCGTATTCATGATTTAGCGACCTCCCTTCTTGTCGCCACCGTGACCCTTGAAGGTCCGGGTCGGCGCAAACTCGCCAAGCTTATGTCCGACCATGTTCTCTGTAACGAACACAGGAATGTGCGCGCGACCGTTATGCACCTGCAGGGTCAGGCCCACGAACTCGGGAGTGACCATTGATCGACGCGACCAGGTCTTGATCGGCTTCTTCACGCGGCTACCCGCCATGTCCGCCACCTTCTTTTCGAGATGGTGATCAACAAACGGGCCTTTCTTGAGGGAACGCGGCATTTCTATCTCACAATTGCTTTAGTCGTTTCGCGGGCGATTACTTCTTGCGACGCGCGCGAACGATGAATTTCTGCGTGCGCTTGTTGTTGCGGGTCTTCTTACCCTTGGTCTGCTGGCCCCAAGGCGTAACCGGATGCGGATTACCCTGACCAGACTTACCTTCACCACCACCGTGCGGGTGATCAACCGGGTTCATCACCACACCGCGGACGGTGGGACGAATACCCTTCCAACGCTTCGCACCGGCCTTGCCGTACTGGCGAAGGTTGTGCTCGCTGTTGCCAACCTCACCGACAACGGCGCGGCAATCAGAGTGAATCTTGCGCATCTCACCAGAGCGGAGACGCAGTGTTGCGTAATTGCCTTCTCGAGCAACCAGCTGTACCGCAGCGCCAGCGGAGCGCGCAATCTGCGCACCTTTGCCGGGTCGCATTTCAATGCAATGAACCGTGGTACCCAGCGGAATATTGCGCATCGGCAGCGCATTGCCCGGCTTGATTGGCGCGTCCTTGCCAGACTTCAGCTCGTCGCCAGCGACGACGCCGCGCGGCGCAATAATGTACCGGCGTTCGCCGTCTGCATAGCAGAGCAGCGCCAGATGCGCTGAGCGATTGGGATCATACTCAATGCGCTCTACCTTGGCGGCAATACCGTCCTTGCTGCGCTTGAAGTCGATGACGCGGTAGTGTTGCTTGTGACCGCCGCCGCGATGGCGCGTGGTGATTCGACCGTTGTTGTTGCGGCCGCCGTCCGGCTTGTTGGTTTCCAACAAGGGAGCATGGGGCGCACCTTTCCACAGGCCAGGCGTCAGCACCTTGACCTGGTGGCGTCGGCCGGGAGATGTCGGTTTTGCTTTGATCAATGGCATGGCTTAAATCCTTACGCGTCCTTCACGCCACTGGCGAAGTCGATCTCCGCACCTTCGGCCAGACTGACATACGCTTTTTTCCAGTCGGAGCGACGACCCATTCTTTGGCCGAAGCGCTTGTTCTTGCCGGTGACATTGAGCGTGTTCACGTTCTTCACTTCAACCTTGAACAAGCTTTCGACGGCAGCCTTGATTTCATGCTTGGTCGCGTCCGGAATAACCTTGAACACCGCTTCATTGCTCTTTTCAGCAACGCGCGTTGATTTCTCGGAAACGATCGGCGCAACAATAATGCGGTGAAGGCGACCCGCCATTACTTTGCTGCTGGGTGCTTTTGAGCTCATGACAACCAGGCCTCAATTTTCTTGGCGGCTTCGGTGGTGACCACGACTTTCTCGTGGCTCAGCAGGGAAACCGGGTCAAGACTCGAAACGTCCGTAACGCCGATCTTGTGAAGATTGCGCGCGGACAGATAAAGATTCTTTTCAACGCTTTCAGTCACCAGCAACAAATCGTTGCTGCCGTAGGCCTTCAGCGTTTCGATCAGGGTCTTGGTCTTGGCAGCTTCAACCGACAGAGAGTCGGTGACGACCAGATGACCGCCCCTAGCCAACTCGGAGAAGATAGAGCGAATCGCACCGCGATACATCTTGCGGTTGACCTTCTCGGAGAAGTCACGTGGGCGCGCGGCAAATGCACGACCACCACCACGCCAGATCGGGCTGCGGATGGAGCCTGCACGCGCGCGACCGGTACCCTTCTGCTTCCACGGCTTGCGTCCGCCACCGCGAACTTCTGCCTTCGTTTTCTGTTTCTTGGTGCCAGCGCGACCGCCATTCATATAGGCGGTTACGATCTGGTGAATCAGAGCTTCGTTGTAGTCAACGCCGAACACGCTATCGGCTAGCGCGATTTTGGCATCACTGTTGTGAACCTGAATTTCCATGAGAATTCTCTACTTCACCGTAGGCCGGACAATGACGTCACCGCCGGCAAACCCGGGGACAGCGCCCTTGACCAGCAGCAAATTCTTTTCAGCGTCGACACGGACAAGATCCAGGTTCAGAGCGGTAATACGCTCGTTACCCATGTGTCCGGCCATCTTGCGGCCCTTCCAGACCTTGCCTGGCGACTGACGCTGACCAATTGATCCCGGCATGCGATGGGACAGGGAGTTACCGTGGCTGGCACGGCCGCCGCGGAAATTCCAGCGCTTCTGCACGCCTGCAAATCCCTTACCGATGCTGGTGCCTGTTACGTCCACCCGCTTGATGTCGGCAAAGGCATCAACCTTGATTTCACTGCCTGGAGCAGCGTCGGCCAGCTCGTCACCTTCGACACGAATTTCACGAACGATGTGCCCGGCGGCAACGCCTGCCTTCTTGAAGTGGCCGGTCATCGCCTTGTTGACGCGAGATGGCTTCACTTCGCCCGCAGTGACCTGGACAGCGCGATAGCCTTCGCCATCGACGGTCTTGACCTGGGTTACTCGGTTGGGCGTGCATTCGATAACAGTGACCGGAATCGACTCACCTGCTTCGGTGAAGATCCGCGTCATGCCGGCTTTGCGACCAATAATTGCGATAGTCATGATCGAATCCGCCCTCAGTTGACCTTGATCTGAACTTCGACGCCCGCAGGCAAGTCCAGCTTGGAGAGCGCATCGACGGTCTTTTCCGTCGGATCCACGATCTGCATCAGACGCTTGTGCGTACGGATTTCGTACTGATCACGTGCGTCCTTATCGACGTGGGGCGACACCAGAATGGTGAAGCGCTCCTTTCGCGTCGGCAAAGGAATCGGCCCGCGCACAAGTGCACCGGTACGTTTGGCGGTCTCAACGATCTCACGGGCTGACTTGTCAATCAGACGGTGGTCAAAGGCTTTGAGCCGAATACGAATCGACTGGCTGGTCGCGGCCATGCTCTCACTCAGGAAAAAGGTCTTAAAGAACGACCCCGGGACACCGGAATCAGCACAAAAACAGGGGTTTTCGTGCAGGTGTTACCCAGGGGGCTTGCTCGAAAGGGCGCGCAGTATAGCCGCGGCCCAAATTGGAAGCAACGGATATTTGAAGATTTTCTGTATTGCTTCCTCAAGGGGCGGAACCTGAAGGCGAGATCATCTGCTCTGACGGGCGCACGCAGAGTTCGCAGAGTTCTGGCGACTGCTCTGACTTTGAAAATCCCGGAGGGGCGCATACGTCGTTGCCGAGACTGCTCTGTCAGTGGCCGGGGAGCGACGGTGGTCCTTTAGTGGCTCGGATTGGCGAGATCGACGACCGATGACGGGTCAGGCAATCACCTGGAGATTTGCCAGTCTGGCGTAGAGGCCGCCCTGCTCTATCAGGCTGGATGGCGTCCCATCTTCGATAATTCGTCCGTGATCCATCACGATGATTCGATCGGCCTTGCGCACGGTCGCCAATCGATGGGCAATGACCAGAGTGGTCCTGTTGCGCATCGCTGCTTCCAGCCCGCTCTGCACCAGGGCCTCGCTCTGGGCATCGAGTGCACTGGTCGCCTCGTCCAGAAGCAGGATGGGAGGATCACGCAATATGGCTCGCGCGATGGATATGCGTTGGCGCTGCCCCCCGGAGAGTCGCACTCCGCGCTCGCCCAGGAATGTGCGGTAGCCATCGGGAAGCCGATTTATGAATTCATCAGCATGCGCGACCTTCGCCGCGGCTAAGACATCTTCGTCGCAGGCATGAGCGCGCCCATAGCGAATGTTCTCCATTGCATCGGCGGAGAAAATGACCGGATCCTGCGAGACGATGCCTATATGCGTGCGCAGCTCGTTCGGGTCCAACTCCCTGATATCAACACGATTGATACAGATGGCGCCGGCGCTGACATCGTAAAAGCGCATCACGAGCTGGAATAGCGTCGTCTTTCCAGCGCCACTCGGCCCGACGATGGCAACCGTGCTTCCGGCTTCAATATCCAGAGTCAGGCCTTGAATCGCCGCATCCTTTGGGCGGGAAGGATAGTGAAAGGCCACATCCTGAAAGCTGACCCTTGCCTGCTGTGGATTACGCATCTGCACAGGCATCTTCGGCAGGCTAATGGAAGGCTTTGCGGCGAGCAGCTCAATCAGTCGCTCCGTCGCACCGCCGGCCCGCATAATTTCCCCCCATACCTCAGCCAACACGCCCACCCCACCTGCGGTAACCATGGCGTACATCACAAAAGAGGCAAGCTGCCCTGCACTCATTGCACCCAGTGCGACCGCTTTGGCACCCAGCCACAGGACGAAGACGATTGCGCCAAATACCCCCGCGATCATCCCAGCCGTCATCAGGGCTCGAAGGCGGGTCCGAGCGATCGCGGCGACGAAACTGGACTCAACCCTTCCAGAGAACTTCTGATTCTCAGCAACCGTCTGGGTAAATGCCTGCACAGTGGTCACGGCATTCAATATTTCGCCGGCCAGGGCAGAGGTGTCTGCTATACGGTCCTGAGATTCTCGGGAAAGCTTTTTCACTCTGCGCCCGACGACAACCAAGGGCAGCACCACGAGCACCAGCAGAATCAAGGTGACCGAAAACAGTTTCAGGCTAGTCACTGCAAGCATGACCATCCCGCCGACAAACTGGAACAGGCTTCGCAAGCCCATAGATATTGAGGAGCCGACGACCGTCTGAATCACGGTAGTGTCCGAAGTCAGGCGCGACAGCACTTCGCCAGACTGCGTAGTTTCAAAGTAGTCCGGCGACTGCCGAAGCATGTTCTGGTAGACCTTGCTCCTGAGGTCCGCAGCAAGACGCTCGCCAATCCAGCTGACGCAGTAATAGCGACCAGCAACACTCAGCCCCCAAAGCAGCGCGATCCCGAACAGGGCCAGGAAATGCCAGTCGATCCTGCTGGACGAGCCGAATCCCTCGTCAATGAGGCCGCGAAAAGCCAGCGGGACGCTCAGCAAGGCAGCGGACGCGAGAATCAATAAGCTCAGGGCAAGAAGCAGCATGCCCCGGTAGGGAGACAGATACGGCCATAGCCGCGCGAGCCATTGGAGCCGCCTGCGCACCGGTCTCTGGTCTGGTCCCGGCTCTGCTTGGCCTGGGGCTGGAATACGCGTCGTCATCGTCCCGCGCTACCCCAATCGCCCCTGCGGACAGAGGCACACAACAAAAAAGGGCGCGATTGCTCGCGCCCTTTTTCTGCAGACCATCTGATCAGGCTTTAGGCCAGGATCTTGGTGACCACGCCGGCGCCGACGGTGCGGCCGCCTTCACGAATAGCGAAGCGAACCTGCTCTTCCATCGCGATCGGGTTGATCAGCTCAACACCCACCTTGACGTTGTCACCAGGCATCACCATTTCCG
>JBFIES010000002.1:0-606668 GCA_041603235.1 Panacagrimonas sp.
GAGGCGGGGGCGGTGGCGGTACATGTTTCTGGAACGTGTACTGCAAGCCAAGACCGGCGACTGCGTCGTCGTAGTTGTCTTCCGGTGCGTTGGCATTGTTGTCAATGAACAAGGCAACGTAGCGACCTTCTGCGCGCAGACCCCAGCCTGAGCCGAGGTCGATCAACAGGCCGAGACCGGCGTTTGCATAGCCGTTGTCGAGGCGGTTGATGTCTCTGCTTTCGAGGCGGTTATAACCACCACCGATCAAGCCGAACGGGGTGACAGTGCGACCGTTCATGAACGGGACCATCAGGTCCAGACCGCCACCGTACTGCTTGATGTAGCTCAGGGTCGGATCTTCAGGGTCGGCACCGTAGCCAAAACCGTTGATTTCGATGTTCAGGTTCGGGAGGACGGGAATACCGAAGTATCCACGCGCGCCGCCACCATCATCGAGGTCCAGACCAGAGTCCGGGAAGTACCCGAGACCCATGAGTCCTACATATTTTTCTCCATCGTAGGCCTGCGCGGACGTGGCCGCGAGGGCCAGCGCCGACGCGGCGCAGATGCTTCTTAATTTTTTCACGCTAATACTCCCGAGTAAGGGTACAAATGCCCATTCATTCTAACAGAATAGATGCGAAAACCGAGACTTAAGTTACGGTCTTAAATCATTGTGCAGGTTACATCTTTTGGCATTCGCCATGAATCAATCCTGAACTGTAGCGAGCCGAAAACCGATTCAGGCTCTGGCATGTTCCTTGGTGTCCAGAAACCTCACCTCGGGGTGGCGCTCGGTGCTCATGGATAGATTCACCGCTGAACTTGCGAGATAGACAAGATCTCCGTAGTGATCTCGTGCCATGCGTGCCTCGTTCTTTTCGACAAAGCTGGTCATCTTGCCGGCGTCTTCGCACTCCACCCAGCGGGCGCAGTGAACATTGACCGGCTCGAAGGCCGATTCCACACCATATTCGTCACGTAAGCGGAACTGCACCACATCAAACTGCAGGGTGCCTACCGCACCCAGGACGATGTCGTTGTTGATCAGCGGGCGATAAACCTGCGTTGCTCCTTCTTCGCACAACTGATCAAGGCCCTTGTTCAACTGCTTGGCCTTGAGGGGGTCCTTGAGGACCACACGACGGAACAGGTCAGGCGCGAAGTTGGGGATGCCGATAAATCGAAGCGATTCGCCCTCGGTCAGGGCGTCGCCGATGGCGATATTGCCGTGGTTGTGCAGGCCGATGATGTCACCGGGCCAAGCCTGCTCTACATTCTCACGATCGGAAGCCATGAATGTGAGGGCGTTGGATATGCGCACTGGCCCGCCTAGGCGGACGCTGTGCAGCACCATGGATTTGCGATAGCTGCCGGAACAGACGCGCAGGAAGGCCACACGGTCGCGGTGGCGAGGATCCATGTTCGCCTGAATCTTGAAAACGAAGCCGGAAAAGGCTTCATCTTCCGGCTTGACCAGACGCGAGTCAGTCTCGCGCGGCAAGGGGCTGGGTGCCCACTCAACGAAACCGTTCAGCAGTTCTCGGACGCCAAAATTGCTGATCGCCGAACCGAAGAAGACAGGTGTCAGCTTGGCCTGTCGATACGCATCCATCTCGAACTCGGTGCCGGCCATCTGCAGTAGCTCAATTTCGTCGCGCAGGGTCTGGTAGATCTGCCCAAAGCGATCCGCCAGTCCCGGCGACAGCAAGCCATCGATGGTCTCAATCTCCGACAACTTCTGTTTGTCGCCCGAGTACAGGTAGAAGCGATCTTCGAGCAGGTGATAAACGCCTTTGAAATCGCGTCCCATGCCCAGAGGCCAGGTAATGGGTGCACAGGCCAGCCCCAGCACTTTTTCCACTTCATCCAGCAATTCCAGAGGTGGCCGACCTTCACGATCGAGCTTGTTGATGAAGCTGATGATGGGCGTATCACGCAGACGGCAAACCTCCATCAGCTTGATGGTGCGCGCTTCCACGCCCTTGGCAGCGTCGATCACCATCAGTGCCGAATCCACCGCCGTCAGCGTGCGATAAGTGTCTTCGGAAAAGTCCTCGTGTCCGGGGGTATCCAGCAGATTGATAATGCGATTCTTGTAGGGGAACTGCATTACCGAAGTGGTAATCGAAATGCCGCGCTGCTGTTCAAGTGCCATCCAGTCCGATGTGGCGTGGCGCGAGGCCTTCTTGCCCTTGACGGTGCCTGCAAGCTGGATGGCACCTCCAAACAGGAGCAATTTTTCGGTCAGCGTCGTCTTGCCCGCATCGGGGTGACTGATGATGGCGAAAGTGCGGCGCTGCTGCGCCATTTTTGCGGATTTTGACATCGGAAGCGGTTCTGGAGCGGGCGTGGGGCCGCGCGAGTTTAATCGAAGGCGTAGGCGGACAGGCTCACCGTGGCATAGCTGAAGCCTGTGTACAGCGCGCGTCCCGCGCCACCGGCACCCATGGCAACGAACAGCGGCATGAGGTGATCTTCTTCCGGGTGCGCGTGTTGCGCGTGCGGCGCCAGACTCCGGTATTCCAGAAGGGCAGCGTCGTCGCGACGCTCGATGGACTGCTTGATCCAGTCATCGAAAGCTACGGCCCAGTCGCTGGCTGGAGACATCTCGTCACCAAGATTCACGTCTGACAGATTGTGCGTAATGCTGCCGCTGGCCACCAGGATCACGCCGTCCTTGCACATCGGGCGCAGCGCCTGTCCCAGCTGGTAATGCGCATGCGGATCGTCATGCAGCAAGGAGATCGGCAGAACAGGAACATCCTGGTCGGGCCACATCAGGCGCATCGGCACCCAGATGCCGTGATCAATGCGGCGCTCCGTGGACAGGCCGTTGGGAAGGCCTGCTTCTGCAATCAGCTCGTGCGCTTGCTGTGCCAGTTCCGGTGCGCCCGGAGGTGAGTATTTGAGCGCGTACAGGTCTGGATCAAATCCCCGAAAGTCATGCCAGGCTTCAAACTGATTCGCACAACCGGCTTCGAAGGCGGTGGCCTGCCGGTGCGGCGACACCATGATTACGGCCGATGGGTTGCCGATCTGCTCGCCCAGTTGGCGCAGGAAGGCTGTTGCCGGATGCTGGCTCAAAGCCAGCGTCGGCGCACCGTGCCCAACAAATATGGCCGAAGGGGATTTCTTCATGAGCGCCATTCTACGATGGCGTGTAGTACAGACAATTTCCAGCGCGCCTGTGCGACAAAAAGTCTCTTGCGGTCAGCGCACCCGTCGAGCCAGTTTGAGCATGCTCGATGAAAGACGAAGGTGGCTTTGCAGGACGCGACTGTAGTCGACGTCGAACTTGTAACGGCCATCGTCGATCACCAACTCGATCATGCCGCCCATCCGCGCAAAATCCTCGTAGTCACTGACCGTCAGTGTCGGCTGTCCGCGCGCAGCTTCGATGCGCTGCCTGACCTCGGCTTCATTGTTGAGGGAAGACAGGTACAGCAGGTGGCAATCACTGATGTCTTCTTCGGGGCGCAGAATACGAATGTGAATATTCTGTTCGTACAGCGCCTTTCCATCGATGGAATTCAGCGCCGCTGCTATATCCGGGTCCGATGGGTCCGCACACAGATTCCATTTCCCTCTGTCGTCAGGGGACATTCCTGACGGCCATTCTGCATAGCGAGCGAAGTTCACCATCAGCGCAACCCGTGTTTCCGCGTCAGACGCGTACGCGACATTCACCGCCCACGGCGCGCTCAACCCTGCGGCCGTGATAACACGCAACGCGAGACTCAGGGCCAGGCCTGAGACGCGACGTCCATGTTTCAAGAAGATGCTCACTGGGAAATATGGGCTGCCTAGAACTGAAGTTGAACTTCTGCGTAAACGCCGCGTGGTACTTCGATGTCAGGGCGAACAGGCGTCTGCGTCTGCCCCTCGATATGCGAAGAGTCGAGAAGGTCGTAACCCGCCAGCGACAGTCTCAGATACGAAGTGGCCTGCCAGCGCAGGGAAGCGGTGGTCGACGTGAAGGGGTCGATCTGGCGAGAGCCAAATGCCAGTGCGGGGTCACGCTCTGATTTGTAGTAGGCAGACAGATCAGCGGTCAGGTCGCGGCGGATCATGTACCCGATTCGCAGGTTCGCGATATGCGAGACGATTCTGGACTCTTCAAGGTCTTCCAGCACATTCCGCCGGCTTTGATTCCATGCGTATGCAGCACTGAAGTTGAGATTCGAACTCGGGCGCCAGGCGGCGCTCAACTCTGCGCCATAGATTTCAAGGGCGCCGTTGTTCTGCAGTGGCAGTTGCGGATTCTGGCCGCTCGTATCGAATGATCTCAGGTCGGAGTAGTCGTGGTGAAACAGCGTCAGGTCAAAAGACGCACGCGCGGACAGCTGCTGCCGGTAGCCGATCTCGGAGGCCAGCAGGTACTCGGTGTCAAAATTGTCCGAGCCGATGAGGATGCTGGGGACCGCTTGAGGGGCGCCGGGCGGCTGCTGATAGGCCAGCGTATAGGTAAAGGTCCGCTCGGCGCGGGAAGGTGAGCGTGCGGCGCGCGAAACATTCGCCCAGGCCATGCGCCTGGGGCTGATATTCCAGCGCATCCGCAGCGACGGCAGCACTTCCACACCGCTGTATTCGTGATCCTCAACACGCAGTCCGATGATGGTGGCAACGTTGGGTGACAGCATCACCTCGTCCTGGGCGTAGATGCTGACGGTGGTCGCGCTTTGCTCATCCACCTGGAATGACTGCTGCATGCCGTCGCTCACTTCATCGGCCGTGAGCCTGAATCCGCCACCCAGGGTGATCTGATGAGCGCCGAATGCGCTCGGACGAATTTGCGCGTCCAGATCATAGTTGTGCAGACGATACTGTCCGAAGGCGGGGATGAACGTATCAGCGTAGGCATATGCAGCCTGCACTTCGTAGCCTCCGAGAAAGGAGTCTCCCTGCAGGCGGCCTCTGATATTTGCACCTTCGTTCTTCTGCGTTGCCGGGGTCAGGGACACGAACGGCGCACTCGGGACCGGAACGAATGTTTCCTCATCAGAATTCACTTCAAAGATTTCGCCGCTCAGATTCCAGCGCCCGCCGTTGGCGAAATAACCATCCATGCGTAACCCGCCGGAATGATTCTCGTATTCGTCGCGGGCATCCTTGCCATCGACGCTCTCGAAAGGGCGCGCGTTCTCGAAGGTTCCATACGCGCGGTAATGCACACGCGAATTTGCGATCTGGCCGCCATATCGAATTTGCGCCGAGCTGCCATGCCGGTCGCCGCTGCCTGCTGTCAGCTGAAGTCCGCTGGTCGCCACTGATGACTTGGAGATGATATTGATCACACCGTTGACCGCATTGGTCCCCCAGATCACGGCGCCCGGTCCGCGAATCACCTCGATACGCTCGATATCGGTCAGTGGCAGGAGCAGCGTTTCCCAGAACACACCTGAAAACGCTGGGTGATAGGCATTGCGACCATCCACCAGAACCAGCAGTTTGTTGGACAGCCGATCATTGAATCCGCGGATGGAGACCGACCAGCGATTTGCAGACAGGCGGACCGCATCTATACCCGGAGCCATTCTCAGGGCCTCAGGAATGCTCTTTGCCCCGGAGCGTTGGATGTCTTCGGAGGAGATGACAAAGACGGCCGCCGCCGCGTCGCTGAGGCGTTCACTGCGGCGGGAAACCGATGTCACTTCCTTCTGCAGGAGATCATCCAGATTCAGACTGGCAAGGGCAGCAGACTGCGCTGGCGGGATTCCAGCAAAGCACATGAGGGCAGCGATCAGCATTGCCCCCAGTTGAGGTTGGTATTTCATTTCAGTGGCTCGCTTTGATAACGATGTAGGAATTTCATATGGCGCCCTTGCGCTGGCGATACTGGGAGCACAGCGCCGGGATTTTCTGAATGGATACGGAAGGAGAGTAGAAGAATCCTTGCAAGGAATCGCAGCCCAGATTAGTGAGCAGGCCTCGCTGTTCATCGTTGGCGACGCCCTCTGCGGTTGCCTTGAGGTCCAGTGCCTTGCACATGGCGAGGATGGCTTTGACGATGGCCATGTCGCCTTTGTCGCACGGCAGGCCTGAGACAAATGACTGATCAATCTTCAGCGTCGTGATTGGCAGTGACTTGATATAGCTCATGGAAGAATAGCCAGTGCCAAAATCATCCAGGGCGATGCGGACCCCTAATTTTGCGATCTCATCGAGCTGTCGCGCAGCTTTCTTCGCGCCCTTGATGAGCACCGCTTCTGTGATTTCCAGCTCGAGGCATTGAGGCGGTAGACCAGATGTTTCCAGCGCTTGCCGTACGATGTCGACGAAATCGTTCTGATGGACCTGCGCAGGGCTGATGTTCACGGCCAGGCGCAGGTGCCCACCGAAATGATCCATCAGCATGGCGACCTGTGTGCAGGCGCGATTCAGAATCCAGGCCCCCAATGGAACGATCAGCCCAGTTGCCTCAGCAATGGGAATGAATTCGGCAGGACTCATGGATTCTCCTGCGCCGATCTCCCAGCGGACGAGGGCTTCGACACCTTCAATCGCGCCGTCGCTCGTGCTCACGATGGGCTGGTATTCCAGCCTGAATTCTTCAGCGCCTGGAGCAGCTTCGATGGCACTGCGCAGACGACTGGTGATAAACAGTTTGCGCTGAGCAATACGGGTCAGTTCATCGTCGTAGTAACGGACCTGATCCCGACCCGACTCCTTCGCGTGATACATCGCTGAGTCTGCGTGCTGAATCAACGCGGTTGCCGACTCGCCGTCGCGTGGAAACACTGCCACGCCAACACTGCATGACACGCGGATGGAGTGATCATCAATCTCGTAGGGCTGACGCAAGGCAACGCAGATGCGGTCAGCAGCGCTGAAGGCGACTTCCGATTTGCCGATTCGGGGCAGCAATGCGGTGAACTCGTCCCCTCCCAGTCGCGCAGCCTGAAGTTCGTTCTCTGCGTCAGCCATGCGGCTGACCGTGTCAGAGGCGCGCAGGACGCCCGTGATCCTGCGTGCTGCCTCAATCAGCACAGCGTCACCGACTTCGTGACCCAGACTGTCGTTGACGCCCTTGAAACCATCCACGTCGATGTACATCAACATCATGCCCTTGCCTTCTCGTCGGGCGGTATTCAGTTCGGTTTCAAGTTGCAGCATGAACCCACGGCGGTTTCGCAGCCCGGTCAGGCTGTCAAAATTTGCGAGGCGGGTGATGCGTTGCTCTCGATCAGCAATCTGCCGCATGAGATTGTTGAAACCGCTGGATAGCTGATCGACTTCGGAAATATCGGAGCTCTGAGCACGAAGCGAGTAGTCGCCGGAGTTCGATACGCGCTTCATCAGCCGGCTGAGCTTCTTCAGTGGCGTGGAGATGGAGCTGTTAAGCCGCCCCAGGCCCAGCGATACCAGAGACATGATCAGGACCAGACTGAGACAGACCGTACTGGTGATGGCGGCGGTTTCGCGTACGACCTGGCCGGTGCTGACCAGCATGTCCAGCCGGCCGAGTGTCTGACCGCGGTAGGTGATGCTCTGTGTAATGAAAATGGGTTGCGGCTGCAGCAACGACCAGCGCTCGTCGTCCAGACGATCCTCTTCGGCCTGCCGATACTCCATCGTCTGGGTGTCGTCGCCCGTCCGATGCACCCTGGCGGACTGCACACTCGCCGAGTCAGACAGGGTGTCCAGATAACTCGCCACCGCCTCGCGGTCATTGAATACCAGCGCCGGTGACAGATAGTCCGCCAGCGACCTTGCCTTCAGGTGGTGGGCATCGATCAGGCTGCTTCTCAGACTGGAGCTGACCGTTGCCACGACGATGACCACCGTTGCCAGGAACGCCAGGGCTAGGACTTTGAGATTGATTTTGAACAGGCGCGCGCTGACAGACTCTGCCGCAGACTGACAATCTGCGGCACGCCGGTAGCGCTCATTTAGCTGATGTTCAGAAATAATCCGTCACTCCCTCGCCGCACCTTTCGCATGAGAACATACGTCGGCGCTCTCCTCCGTTACAGGCCGCGCTGATTGGCCAACCCCGCAAAAGCTTGATCTGAAAACGCTATACCCGTTTTGTTGTGCCGCGATTGTTGCGCTCGTCAAACCCGATGTGTATCTCTAGCGCCAGAAGGCCGCTGTCGCCCGACCAAGTACCTGATCGGGCCGTCGGGTTTCAGGTGCTTTCATCAATTTGCAGCATTTGCAGTATCAGGCAAGCAGTGTGCCTCTGGCGCATCGACGAATGTCTGGTTGCCATGATTGACGTAGGCTTTCGTCTCGAGGAGTGATTCACGATCTGACACACGACCGGGCAGCACAAGGCAGGCAGATCCAGCAGAGATAAATTGATGGACGCATTACTCCTCTCGCGAATCCAGTTCGGTTTCACCATCGGATTCCATATCCTTTTTCCCACCCTGACTATCGGGCTGGCCTGGTTTCTGGTCTTCTTCGAATGGCGATGGAAGCGTTCCCGGCAGGCTTACTGGCTGGAACTCTATCGATTCTGGGTCAAGATTTTTGCTTTGACCTTCGGCATGGGCGTGGTATCGGGGCTGGTGCTGTCGTATGAGTTTGGCACCAATTTCAGCCGATTCTCCGACATGGCCGGCCCTGTTCTGGGGCCGCTCCTGTCCGTGGAGGTGTTGACCGCTTTCTTTGTAGAGGCCGGCTTTCTCGGCATCATGCTCTTTGGCTGGGAGAAGGTAGGTCCCAGGCTGCATTTCCTGGCTACGTTGCTGGTGGCCCTGGGTACCAGTAACTCCGCATTCTGGATTCTGTCAGCAAATAGTTTCATGCATACCCCCCAGGGTGCTGTATGGGTGGATGGCCAGCTCGTTCCGGAGGACTGGTGGCAGGTCGTCTTCAATCCTTCATTCGGATACCGGCTGGTGCATATGCTCCTTGCCTCGCTGCTGACCACGGCGCTGGTCGTCGCCGGTGGTTCGGCATGGTGCCTAGCCAAGGATGTTTACCGTGGAGCAGGACTGGCCGGCCTGCGCAGTGCCATTACCGTACTCGCTATCGTTGCGCCCTTGCAGATCGTGGTGGGCGACTTCCATGGTCTGAATGTCCGCGAGCATCAACCAATGAAGGTGGCCGCGATGGAGGGCCTGTGGGAGACACGCAGCCAGGCGCCACTGCTACTTTTCGCGATTCCCGATGAAGCTGCTGAGCGCAATGATCTGGAAATCGCCATACCCGGGCTGGCCAGCCTGATTCTCACGCACTCGTTTGACGGCGAGGTGAAGGGGCTTAAGGAAGTTGCAGCCGATATGCGTCCTCCGGTGCTGCCGGTGTTTTTTGGCTTCCGCATCATGGTCGCACTGGGTTTGGCTTTCCTCGCGCTCGGTGCCTGGGGTGTGTGGCGCTGGTGGGGCGGGAAGCTGGAGACCGATACCAGAATGCTGAAGACCTTCATGCTCGCTACACCGCTCGGATTCATCGCGACCCTGGCAGGATGGATCGTTGCTGAGACTGGCCGTCAGCCCTGGCTGATCAACGGATTGATCCTGACCCGGGACGGTGTTTCGGACATTTCTGCGGCAACAGTCGCAACCTCGCTGACCCTGTTCATCATCGTGTACTGCATTCTGTTCTTCGCATACGTCTATTTTGTGCTGGCATTGGTCAAGACCGGACCTAACCTGCCAGCGCATCACCCGCAGGCCATTCGCGGTGCGCGACCTGGAGAGTTGAGGGAAGAAGATTCTGAATCTGACGAGGGGCGCAACTGATATGGACCTGACGCTCATACTCGCTGGCGTGATCGTGTTCGGCCTTGGCGCTTACATCATCCTCGATGGCTTTGATCTTGGCGTGGGCATCCTGATGCCATGGCTGCCCGACGAGGACTGTCGTGATATTGCGGTTGCCAGCATCACGCCGGTCTGGGACGGTAATGAAACCTGGCTGATCCTCGGTGGCGCTGTCTTGTTTGGCGCCTTCCCGCTGGCGTACGCAATCGCATTGCCAGCGTTTTATATACCGACAATGGCGATGTTGTTTGCCCTGATCTTTCGCGGCGTTGCTTTTGAGTTTCGGGTCAAGGCGAAGCGGACGCGAGCCTGGTGGAACCTGGCTTTGTCCGCGGGCTCAACGCTGGCCGCGTTCTCACAGGGGCTGATATTGGGAGGGCTGATCGAAGGCGTAGAGATCGAAGGGCGTGCATTTGCTGGCGGCCCCTTTGACTGGCTCACTCCGTTCTCCGTTGTGACCGGGCTGGGTATGGTCAGTGGCTACGTGCTGTTGGGGGCGACCTGGTTGAATCTCAAGACTCAGGGGCCATTGAAATCATATGCGCGCCGCTGCGCATACCTGGGCCTGTATGCCTCGCTGATTGCGCTTGCGGTGGTGTCCATCTACACGCCGCTCAAATTTCCGGAAATCGCACAGCGATGGTTTGGCGACAACAATTGGTTGAGTCTGGCGCCGGTGCCGCTGGCAACAGCAGTGGTTGCGGTATCACTCTTCCGCGAATTACGGCGGCACAGCGATGCAGCGCCCTTTTTCTATGCCATCGCACTGTTCGCGCTGGGCTATATCGGTATCGGCATCAGCCTGTGGCCACACATTCTGCCGCCCAGTCTCAGCATCTACGACGCAGCTGCGCCCGAGGCGTCTCAGAAATTCGTACTGGTGGCACTGGCTTTTTCATTGCCCATGGTGATGATCTACACCGGGTACGCGTACTGGGTTTTTCGCGGCAAGGTTGAATCCGGCGACGCTTATGGGCACTGAGCAAGGAGGGGCAAGGCGTCGTCAGAAGCCTTCGCGGCAATGGCTCTGGTTTATCGGAATGTGGGCAGGAGGCGTGTTGCTCTTGCTAGTGGTGTCGTCGATCTTTCGAGGCCTGATGTCCGCTGTCGGCTAGCGCGACTGCTCAGGCCTTCGCGTTCCCAAAACAATATCCCGCTCGCGCAAGCTGGCCAGGAGTGTGCGTCCACCTTCAATCACCTGTTTGGGCTGCGGATGATTTAGCTCGCTTGCAATCTGCTGCATGAGCTTGCTGCCACTTGAAGTCGGATTTTCCTCTATCAGCTGCAACAGGCGTGCTGTGACCGCGTTGATCTCCATGAACTTCACGGCGTATTGCCGCGTCCGGTACACCACCAGATAGCTCGGCTCGGCGGGCGGCTGCTCCGGTTGGAAATCCATGCTGATGCGGTGCACCGGCCACACGTATGCCATGGGCCAGGCCAGCGGTGACACCATCGGTGGTTGCTGCATCAGGTCACCGTTGGGATCCGCCAGCTCAGGCGTCAGTTCTTCTTCTGAAACACTCAGCGCCAACTCCACCCATTCATAGTGGGCCAGTTCGCACAAGAAGGGGGGATCGTCGGGGTGCTCTCCACGTTCGGACTGCAGGTAATGCAGGAACTCCTCAGGCATTTCATGAAACAGCGGCGAGCGCGCCTGATGGCGCGTGTAGTAATCACGAATGCGTGCATGCCAGACCGTGTCGCTCGAGAGCTTTTTCAACACCGGATAGGCATTGGCCAGAAAGCTTTCCACATTGTTGTAAAACAACTCGCGATAGATTTTCAGCCGCCGATCTTCAATGCCTTCCGGTGCGCGGTGCAATTCGGGGTTTCGCAGATGCGCTGCAAACGCGTACTGCAATTCCTGGAAATGGGGTCGGGCCGTTGGGTCAGACATTAGACGTTTCCCGCAGGCTTATGTCCGGCCGCGAGGCGTGCCTGTTCTGAATCTGGCGGATATGGTTGATCTCTTCCATCAACTCCGTCAGCGGTGGGATATTGAAATCTCGTTCCAGCAGAGTGGGTTTGACACCGCAGCGTGCATAGGCGCGGTCCAGCAGCTTCCAGACCGGATCAATGACATTGGAGGCATGCGTGTCCACCCGCAGGTCTTCGGCTTCCACATAGTGACCGGCGACATGAATGTAACGAACGCGCTCGTGTGGTAGCCGGTCAAGAAACTCCATTGCATCGTAGCGATGGTTGATGCTGTTGACGCAGATATTGTTGACGTCCAGAAGCAGATCGCAGTCGGCCCGCTCTATCACCGCCCGAATGAAATCGATCTCGCTCATCTCTTGCCCGGGCGCGGCGTAGTAGCTGGCGTTCTCGAGCGCGATGCGTCGCTCCAGAATGTCTTGCACCCGCCTGACGCGATCGGCCACGTACTCGATGGCTTCGGATGTAAAGGGGATCGGCATCAGGTCATAAAGGTGACCATCGTCGGAGCAGTAGGTGAGGTGCTCGGTGTAGTCCTGAATCTGGTGCAGATCCAGAAATTTTTTCAGATTCTTGCAGAAGTCTTCATCCAGATCGGCAGGGCTGCCGATGGACAGGGAGAGTCCGTGAGTCACAAATGGAAATCGCTCGGTGAGTGCGCGCAGGTCGTGTGCGGCCTTGCCGCCTCGGCCCATCCAGTTCTCCGGTGCAATTTCCAGAAACTGGATTTGGTCAGCCGTCACCTCAGCCAGCGGCTTGATCAATTCACGCCTCAGGCCCAGGCCTGCGCCATGGATGTTTGCGATGGTGCTCACGGAAGCCGTTCTCGCCTTATGTCGTAATGCATGCTGCGGTCAATGAAAAAGCCCGGCGGCACCGATCAGGCACCGCCGGGCTGGGCTGCAGGCTAGAAAATAGCAGGCAGCCTGGCTAGCGGTGGATTACTTCTTTTCGCCGCACTTGCCTTCGCCACATTTGCCCTCTGCACCGGCCTTTTCGCCGCACTTGCCTTCAGCATCCTTCTTTTCGCCGCATTTGCCTTCACCGCACTTGCCCTCACCACATTTGCCTTCGCCGGCAACCTGATAGCCGGAACCAAGGTCTGCTGTCTGGAAAACGGACGCCTGAGTGGCAGCGGTGCTCAGCAGAAAGGCGGCGCCAAGGGCTACGGCCAGCGGTTTCTTGGAAGTCATCTTGCTCATTGTGAATCTCCTTACTTTGATCAAAGCCCGCTTGGGGCCGGTTGGGGTACAACGGGGGTAATGCGGTTATCTGTTATGGGTTACGTGGCGCAGCCGTCAGTGGACGCAGCGGGGGTTCTGGCGGGCCGCGCAATCCAGTAGTCGATACTCAACCAGCGACCGGCACCGGTGAAGAGTAGAGACAGCAACATGATGAAATAGGTTGCACCAAACTCGATTCCGTTATTGAGCATGACCAGGCGACCATGCTCGGTGAGATATTGGTAATCGCCGTGTTCTCGCAACAAATTCCTGGCAATCGCTAGGCGGTCGGCAGCTTCCATGGTCCTCTCGGTCGCAAAAATGCCTTGTGGCTCTGCAATTGCAAGCCAGCCGTTGCTCCAATGCACTGTGAAAATGGCGACGAGCATCGTAATCATCAATGGAATGCTGATGAGGCGGACGCCCAGACCCGTCAGCAACAGGACCGCGCCGGCCAATTCCGTGCCGGTCGCCAGGGCTGCAAGAATCTCGGGGAACGGCAGGCCCAGTCCCCAATCGCTGTTACCGAACCATTCAACAGTGTCATCGAAGCTCGTGAACTTGCTCCATCCGGCCATCCAGAACACGGGGGCGAGGTAGATCCGGAGCAGGAGGGGGGCAATGAAATCAAAATGCGACAGGGCTTTGATACCGCTGTTCCAGAATGTCCTAGGACTTGTCGTGCTGTTTTCCATGCTTCACATGCTAGCCTTCCCGGCCACACCATCGTGTATCCATAGGTCCGCTCTCCATGACGGAACGTACAGATGAAGAACTGCTGGATGGCATTCTGGCTGCCTACCAGCTGCACGCCCGAATCACCGATAACATGCGTTATTGCGGGCAGTGGCGGGATTGGGATGCACAGGCTCCCGCGGGCACCGCGTGGTTTCACTTGCTCGATCAGGGCGAATGCTGGATGAAGGTCGAAGGCTACAAGCAGCCGGTCAGGCTGGGTGCCGGTGATCTGGTGGTCCTGGCCCGAGGCACCGCGCACGTTCTGACGCCGGTCAAGAGCGAGGCTGGAAAACTCAATGAGGACAGCTACACCACCATGTTGTGTGGTGAATTCAGCTTCGAATCAAGCAGTGGCAATCCGGTGATGTCGGCCCTGCCGGATGTCATGCATGTTCGCGGCGAGGAGTCCGGTGGTGCCTATCGCCAGCTTGCGCAGCTGCTGGTCAATGAAGCCAATCAGGGCGGTTTCGGCAGTCAGGCAGTGATGGATCGTTTGGCCGACGCCTTGTTTGTCATGGCGCTTCGCCAGCACCTTGCTACAACGCCCACGAGGCGCGGTTTATTTGCCGCATTGGCTGATTCCCGGCTCAAGAAAGCACTGGATGTGATTCATAACCGCCCCGGTGAAGATTGGACCGTCGCTTCTCTGGCAGAGGTGGCCTGTCTGTCTCGCACGGCATTTGCAGAACGATTTGCAGAAGTTCTGGAAGAAACTCCATATCAGTACCTGACGCGCTGGCGCATGGCGCAAGCCTTGAAGTTGTTGCGCGATCCGCGTCTGTCCGTTGCCCATGTTGCTGAGCGACTCGGGTATCAGACCGAGGCGGCGTTTCGGCGCAGTTTCAAGCGCGTGCATGGCTATGGACCCGGCAGCGTGCGGCGCAAGGCCGCCTAGCGCTGCCTAGTTCTTGGGGCCGTCAGCACCGGCGGTCAGATCATCGTCTGCGTGCTTGCGTTCTTCGTGTGCCAGAAAATGTGCGAGGGCAGGGAGCACCACAATCGCGCCCACCATGTTTGCCGTGAAGGCGAAGACAAGGATGATCCCCATGTCGCGTTGAAACTGGAGTTCGGAAAAAATCCACAAGGCGACGCCTGTGCCCAGACCCGCGCCGGTGAAGAGCGTTGCCTTTCCGGTGGTACGCATCTTCTGATAGTAAGCCTCGGTCAGTGTCAGACCGCGACGCAGGCCAGAGGCAATAACCGAGTAACTGTAGACGCCGTAATCCACGCCGATGCCAGTTGCCAGCGCGAGGACGGGCAGTGTCGCCACCTTCTGACCAATGCCAAGCGCCACCATCAGCGCGTATCCCAGCAGGGTGACCAGTGCCAAGGGAAGAATGACGCAGAGCACGCCGGAAAGTGTCCTGAATGAGAGCCAGAGAAAAACCGCGATCACCGCATAGACCCAGGCCACCACGCGAATTTCGTTGCGGGCGACTTCTTCATTCGTCGCCGCCATGACGCCAATGTTTCCGGAAGCCAGGCGCAGATTTACGCGATCATCCTGCTGAAGCTCATCTCGATAAAACTTCACGGCCTCGATCAGGGCAGTGATGGTGGGGGCTTTGTGGTCGGTTGTGAAGATGAAGAGCGCCAATGCATCACAGGTGTCGGTCAGAAACCCCGTTGTCGTCGGGACCAGCGCCGTGATCTGCGCCAGCGATTGCGGATTGCGTGGCAGGCGTTCGGCGTCCAGCCTGCCCTCGCTCAGGCCAGAGTTGGCGAGCTTGGCCAGTTCGATGAGCGAGAGCACATCGCGCACGCCCGGCTGGTTTTTCATGTACCAGCTGAAGCGATCCATCTCGGACATCACGGCGTAGTCGATGCAGCCATCTTCAAAGGACTCGCCAATGATCTTGAGGTGGTCCACGCCCATGGCAAAGTTGGCGGCAATGGCGCGTGCGTCCTGATTGAAGCGCGAGTCTGGCCGCAGTTCGGGTACGCCTTCGGTGGTGTCGCCGATCTGCAGTTTCGGATACTGGATCAGGCCGAACACGGTCAGTCCCGCGCAGATCACCAGCACGACGATTGCAGGGCCTCGCTGGGTCAGAACCGACATGCGCTTGAACACCGCATCGCCAAGCCGGTCGCGCTTGGCCTGCGCGGCGCGAAATCCATCGACGTCGGGAATGTGCAGATAGGACAGGATGATCGGCAACAACATCTTGTTGACCACAATCACGCCCAGCATGCCGAACGCGGCATTGACGGACATTTCCCGAATGACCTGGATATTGATCAGATAGATGGTCGCAAAGCCTGCGATGTCAGTGATCAGTGCGATCACACCCGGAATCGCCAGCGCGCGAAATGTCCAGAGTGCCGCGTGCTGATTGCTGGCCCGGTTTTGCGTCACTTCATGCGCCCAGGAGCTGACGTACTGAACACCGTGACTCACTGACACTGCCATGATCAGGAAGGGCACCAGCATCGCGAAGGGGTCCAGCCCATAGCCCATCAGATTGAGCAAACCCAGTTCCCAGGTGCAGGCGACCAGCGATGTGCCCACCACCAGCATTGCCAATCCAAACGAGCCCACGTAGAGCCAAAGCAAAGCGCCCATGATCAGCAGCGCAATGATGAAGAAACCAGCTACTTCCAGGCTGGCCTTGGTCATGTCATCGACAACCTTTGCGAAGCCGACGATGTGTACCGTGATGTCGTCTGTCTCGTATGCGCGGCGAATCTGCTCCAGCTTCTCGCCCACTTTCGTGTAGTCCAGTCCGGCTTCCGGCGATTCATTGCGCATCAGCAGATCGGATGCGCTACTCATCTTCTCACTGAACGAGCCTGCTCCGGACCATATGCTCTGCAATTGCTCCAGCAGGGATTTCTCGGCATCGCGGGCGGCCTGCACAGTGTCGGCTGTGGGGTCCTGCTCAAGCAGTTCGAGCTGGATCAGCGCCGTGCTCTGGTCTTGCGAGACCAGCCGCCCGATGACATTGGCCTTGGCTACATTGGCTCGAATCCGCGCCATCATCTCTGGCGATGGTTCGTAGTTGGACGGGATGACGTTCTCGCCACGCAGTCCGCCTTCAACCACTTCGATATACAGAATGCTCGGCGAAAATATGGAGGTGACCCGAGCGCGGTCCACACCCGGAATGAAGAAGGCATCGTCCGAAGCCTGGCGCAGCGTCTCCATGAAGGCCGGCTCGTAAATGTCACCCTCGTGATTGTGCGGGGCAATCAACACGGTGTTGGCGCCGCCAAATTCCTGGTAGTAGTCGGTGAAGGTTTCCATGTAGGGATGGGCCTTCGGCACCATTTTCAGCCAGCCCGCGTTGGGTCTGAGCTGTGCCGCATTCCAGGCAAAAAAGACGGTGAGCAAAACCAGTACGCTCAGCGTTGCCGTGCGCCAGCGGAATAGCAGTGGCTCCACCAGACGCAGCAGCGTTCGGGTGAAGCTTCCGGACGTGGTCGCAGCGGTCATGGCACGGGCCCCAGCTTGCTCACACCACGGCGACCCACGGCGATCACCTGACCCTCGAATAGCACCGCCTTGCTCAGTGTTTCATTTGAGTCAGCCTCGACGGGTCTCAACTTGCCCGTCTCGGTATTCAGCACGGTGGCGATGCCGTTGACGCCAACCAGCAAGGCGCGGTGCGGGCCGATGCTGAGTCCGCCGAACAGACTTTCTTTGGCCTCGGCCTGGGCGTGTTGCCAGCCCATGTCGGCAAGCTGCTGTGCATCATCTACGGTGACACGCTCGTAGGGATCCCAGGCATCGATGTCGATCAGTGGGCACAGATCAATATTGCGGGCCTGATAGACGTTGCCGCGCATGCCAAAAGTGCTGAGGCCTTTCTCGCCGTGCGCCAGCGCGCCGAACTGACTGCCTTCGTAGGGAAAATCCAGCACCTCCCAATGCCCGCCGTGATCCTTGGAACGCGCCATCAATCCACGTTCGCCTAGGACCACAAGGGAGCCGTCGCCGAGTCGAACCAGTGCGTTGAAGTGCATGCCGAGGTCGGTCAGCTCGGATTCCACTATCTGCCAGCTTTGACCGCCATCTTCGCTGCGCAGCATCTGGCCATAAGCGCCCACCGCGATGGCGCGTTGCGGATCAATGAACAAAAGCTCATAGAGCGCGCGGGCCTGAGGATCTCGATAGCGAAGGGTCCAGTTCAATCCGCCATCCTGAGTTTGCAAAATGCTCGCGTCATAACCCAGTGCCCAGCCCGACTGAGCGTCTGTGAAGACGACGCGGGTGAGCATGGTGTCCACCGGTGAGGGCATCTGCTCCCATGTGTCGCCGTCCTGCGACCTCAGGATGACGCCGAACTGACCCACCGCAATCAGGCTCTCGCCAGCAACTGCAATATCGAGCAATCGGTTCTCTGCGGCCTTCGGCGCAGGCAATGCTGCCGATGGACTATCCTCCGGGCGTGCTTCTGACATGGCCGCGCCGGACAGCAGGATGCACGCGACCGCGAACCATTTCGCACCCAAGCTTTGCACGTCACGACACATTGCTAGCGTCATTCGCGTGGGCAATTTATGAAGAGAGACGTATGCGGAAAATCTAGCGTGTGCGCGCCTTCTTCTTCAACGCTGAGGGCTTGAACTCCGAGTCCTTGTAGCTCACCTCAAAATCCGAGATGGCGTCTTCATTGGTCAGGCTGGTGAGGAAATAGCGCTTGGATTGCAGATCGTAGATGGTCTCGGGGATGCCGGTGACGGTGGGAATGAAAGGCACGGTCAGAAGATGTGCTTCCTGTACTTTCCAGAGTTCGCCGCGCGTGTCGTAGCAGTCCACGATGGCAATCGCCCAGGAGTCTTCATCCAGATAAAAGCGGCGCTTTCCAAAGCGATGGCGCTGACCGGACTTGAGCGTGGCCTCAACCACCCAGACGCGGTGCAATTCGTAGCGCGCCAGATCCTGATTGATATGGCCCGCTCGGATAATGTCCTTGTACTTGAAGGTGGGGCTGTTGAGCATCCACGAGTTGTAGGGGATGAGTACTTCCTTCTTGCCAACCAGCTTCCAGTCGAAGCGATCCAGCGCGCCATTGAATACGTCGATCTGGTCGTTGAACTGTTCGCCATCGGAGCCGATGGAAGGATTGTCATAACCCACATCAGGCGCGCGATTCACGCGGGCGATGCCTGGCGAATAAATCCAGGCATTACGAGTCAGGCCCGCGCCACCAGCGGTTTCGTGCACCAGAATCACCTGGCCGGCAGAGCGCGGCGGTTCCAGTACTTCCTGAAGATAGTACGCAAAGAGTCCACCGGACTCGATGGTTTCTGGCTCGTCCAGATTGGCGTACTTGAACTTCACATCCTCGACCAGTTTGCTGATCTTGTAGTCGCCGTCGGCTTTGACGATGGCCTGGTTATTGAAGCGGCGAACCGCCGAACCGCGAAACTTCAGCTTGTGATTCCAGATGGGCTCGGCGCCAGTCTTTGGAATCGGGACCGGGAAGCCTAGTTCGGCTCCTTCGATCTCGTCGGTTCCCTTGAGCGTGGCGCGCGTGGCATTGGCAATGCTCGCCTTGTTGATAGCCTCCGGGAAGAAGGCATTGCGAAAGCTTGGAAAGACCATCATCCGATAATCCGGGTAGGTCTTGAACATGGCCTTGTGACCTTCGCTGAGCAGTTTCTCGTACTGGGCGAGGTTGTTGTTGGTGATGACATACAGTGGCTTGATCGAATCCAGCACGCCCTTGCTTCCAGGTGTTTTGTAATCGAGAAAGCCACGCACATAAGACGGCATGTACTTCATCATCAGATCATTGGCAGCAACCCGGGTCTTGGGATCGTCGATGATGCTGACAATCTCCAGCACCTTGCCGATATCGAACGCGGCCACCATGCGTGACAGGAAGGCTTCGCCGCTCTCGGCCTTGAGTTGCTTGATGACGGCAACGATGTCGTCGCGCATCTGCGGCAACTTGAGCGCGCCAGACTTTGCACTTGCCAGAAGGCCGTCCACACTCTTGCCGCCGCGGGAGGCCAGCACCTTGTCGAAGTCCGCCTTCAGGGACGCATCTGCAGACAGCATCTGCCCGACGATGTCGAGCACTTCACCAGCCTTGGCGGGTTCGGCGTCCATGATGGCTTGCGCCTGCACCAGCATATCGCCCACCACTGCGGGGTCGCCGATCATGTTCTGGATGTCCTTGACCAGTCGCTGACGCAGGTTTTCCAGGTCTGCACGGGTGAGTTTGAGCATGTCCGCAGAGAAGGCGGCCTTGCCGGTCCACTCTGGAATGCTTCCATCGGCGTTCCCCGCTCGCTCGGCGCCGACAGCGGTCAGTTCCTTGCCCAGTCGCGCCGCCTCCTCCGGAGTTACTGCGGCAGACGCACCCGCACTGATCAGGGCGGAAACGATTGCGACCGAAACCAGCTTGTTCATCCTCATACGCATGAGTCCTAGGTCTAATCCAGTGGGCAATTCCCGCCCACTTTCTGGAGCCACATTATCGGTGCCATTTAGTGCGCGGCCGTGAGCGGCTACTGTGCCAGAATGCTTGGCAACTTGGGCCAACATGCAGGGCAGATGGGCGAACGATCAGGCAAGACAGGGAATCGGTCGGTGGTGTCCCGTACTGCCGTGCCGGTGTCCTATGTCGTGCTGGGCCTGAACATTGCCCAGGATCTGGGTGTTGAGAGATCCGCTTTGCTCAAAGACGCTGGCATGTTTCCCAGTGAGCTGGAGCGGCCTGATGCGCGGGTATCGCTATTGCAGTGCCTGCGCCTGATTTCCCGCGTCATTCGACAGACATCGGATCACGCCTGCCTCGGGTACGAATTCGGACTACGCAGCAATCTGGCAGCACATGGCAATGTTGGCTTTGGCCTGATGAGCCATGCCACGGTAGGCGAAGCTCTGGCGTTCGGGCTCAAGTATGGACGCCTGCGCAACCCGATTCTGAAGTTGGAACTGAGCGTGGAGCAGGACGAGGCGATCATCGAGGTGCGACCCGGCCTGCCACTGGGACCCCTGCGACAGAAGGCCGTGGACGCTGTGCTGATCTCTCTGGTGCGTATCGGTCGGCAGCTCAGCGGCAGCTTCAAACCGGAGCTAACCTTGCATTTCAAGTGTGCAGAGCCTGCACACTATTCGCGTTACCAGCACCGGCTACCGCCCACCTTTTTCAAGGCAAGAGCCAACCAGCTGCGCTTTCCGGCTGAGTACCTGAGCCGACCATTGCATACCCGAGATTCGACCTCGGCCCGGATGATGGCCAAGCAGTGCGCGCGTGACCTGATCTTGATCGATGACGGTGCAGATCTTGATGAAAGGGTTCGAGCCATTCTGCAGAACGCCGAAGGTCAGTATCCCAATCTGGATGCCGTGGCTTCGCAGTTGCACATGTCGGGCCGTAGCCTCAAACGCAAGCTGAAACATCGGGGTTTGTGTTTTCTCAACCTCATGGAAGAAGCCCGAAAACGGGACAGTCTGGCTTTGCTTGGAGACGAGAGTCTGACGATCAGCGCTGTGGCGCAAAGAGTGGGATACAGCGATCCCGCAAGTTTCACCCGAGCTTTTCGCAAGTGGACCGGTCGCACCCCGAGCGACTGGCGTAGCGCCCCTAGCTGACGCTGGCCCAAATTGCGGATCAATCTGGCGCACTGCGTTCTCACGCTTGGCGCCGCTGCTCGCGTAGATTGCCGCTTTTCGTGTCAGGAGTCGGGGTGTGAAAGATCGGATCATTGTCATCACGGGCGCATCCAGCGGCATCGGTGAGCAAGCCGCGCTGCAACTGGCGGCGCGTGGCGCCAATGTCTGTCTGGTGGCGCGAAGAGCCGATGAGCTTGCGCGCGTGCAGCAGCAGATCCTGTCAGAGGGTGGTCGCGCCGACATCTATGCAGCAGACCTGTCGGTGGAGGAGGAAGTCGATCGTTGTGCAGCCACCATTCTTGCTGACCAGGGTCGGGTCGACGCGCTGGTTAACAATGCAGGCCGTTCCATCCGGCGTTCCATTCGCCAGTCTCTTGATCGCGACCATGATTTTCAACGCACGATGCAGATCAATTACTTTGCAGCAGTGCGGCTGAGCATGAGACTGCTGCCGCAGATGATCGAGCGTGGTGACGGACATATCCTCAATGTCACCAGCATGGCGGTTCAGGCCGCGACGCCGGGTTACGCTGCATACGTTGCGAGCAAGTGTGCTTTGGAAGGTTATTCGCGGGTGCTGGCATCGGAGATGGCAGATCGCGGGGTTCACGTCACGCTGATTCGTTATCCACTGGTACGTACCCCCATGAGCCAGGCGACCGACGTTTACAAGAAGCTTCCCCTGATGAAGCCGGACAAGGCTGCGCGATGGATTGTTCGCGCCATAGAACAGCGACCGGCCAGGGTGGGCACACTGCTTGGTGAGGTGATTGAAACCGCCAACGTGCTGATGCCGGCAACGACGGGGCGCTGGACGGGCCGTGTGTATCGGTTTATGGGGCGACGGCAACGCAGCACATAAGGCCTGAGTACCGGCTTTGCTTCTCCGAACTGACTAGCGAGACGAGGCTTTGCGGGGTGGATTCTTCTGCGCTGCGGGCTGTCCGGCCTGCGTCAGGTAGCCCACAATCATTGCCGTTATCTGTTCAATGACGTCCTGACGGTTGAGATATGCCGGTGGGTCGCTGAAATAGCGGATGCCGGTGAAGATGGCACTGTTGAATGCAACGTACAGCACTGCCGGCAGGTTCTGAAATTTCCAGGCACCGTGGTGACGCAATAAATACAGGTGCAGCTTTTCCTTCAGAAACGTCTCAACTGCGTGCGCGGATTGCATGGTGCGTTCGTGATACCAACCGCGCGCGAGTTCCAGGTTCAGGCCGCGGCGGGATTCGAACACGTCAAAGACGGCGGTGAGCGCAGATTCGAGCAGGGTGTGCAGATCATCATCCAGGTGGGCATCCATCGCGGTGCCAATGGCACTGATCAATTCAGCTTCGAAACGCTCCATCACCGCATCCAGCAGGGCTTCCTTGTTGCTGAAATACTGATAGAGCGAGCCGACGCTGACCCCTGCGCGCGTCGCCACCTGATTGGTCGTGGTGTCAGCCAGGCCGCGTTCGGCAATGGTGAGCGCGGTTGCCTCAACCAGGGCATCGACCATCACGCGAGACCTTTTTTGCAGGGGTTTCTTGCGCATGTCTTTGGAGTGGGCAGAGAACGCGAATTGAATGCGAGCAGGTTATCGCATTAGGGTCCGGACCTCTAGTTACGCAACGGCAGGCCTATGAACACAGCAACTCCCTTCATCCCCCGGCGTCACGGCATTGATGTTGAGTATGGGCGTCGTACTGCGCGCGCGCTACGTCGATTCATTCGGGGTAATCCGGAGCCCAGCGAGGCGCGGTGGCGCGCCATTGGCGAAGGGCTGATGCAAGGCGATCCGCTGGCGGACGAACTACTGGTCCAGATGCAGGCACAAGGGATGCCCAAGGCCATGAAGGATTTCCAGGCCTGCCTGCAACACGGCATTGGTTCAATGAAGTGCGCTGATCCGGCACTTCGCGCTTTTTTTGAAACTGTCGAACAATCACCCCCCTGGCTGGACCGCGAAAAGCTCGCCGAAGGTGCCCGGGTCTTTCAATCCATGGGAATGACGTCGCACTTCATCTTGCGTAACGTCTCATTGATGGGCGGTTATCAGGCCTCAGCATTCAACAAGACGCTGATTCTGACCGGCGCGCTTAATGCCGGCGCCTCGCGTCGCGTGGCAGAGACATTGAAGTGGGTGGTCAGTGCGACTGGAACCGGTGCCATGGATATTGGCGCCGAGGGATATCGAGACACGCTGCACGTGCGTCTGATCCACGCGATGATCCGTCGTCGGGTGGCGGCATTACCCGACTGGGATGCCGCAGAGATGGGATTGCCGATCAACCAGACCGATATGGCCGCAACCTGGTTGGCTTTCAGCGCCCTGCTGCTCATGGGTGTGCGCGTAATGGGCATGCCCATCACGCGAGACGAGGCGCACGCCGTCATGCACCTGTGGAAATACATCTGCTGGCTGATGGGCGTAGATCAGAGTTGGCTCACCGACGACGAAATGCAGGGACGTCACCTGCTGTACCAGATGTTGATTGCGCAAACACCGCCCGACCACACCAGTGTGCAGTTGGGTAGCGCGCTGATGAATGAGGCACTCGCGCTGCCCTATCCCGGAATGCGGACGCTCCGAGCACGATATGAATCCGCCCGTCATCTGAGCGTGACGCGACTCTTCACAGGGCGCGAAGGCATGAAGGCGCTAGGCCTGCCTCCAAATACACTGCCGTGGTATCCGATTGCCAGTGCGCCGTTTCGGTTTGCCTGGCACTTGGCACATCGAGTGATTCCAGGTGGCGCGGCAAGGGCGCGCAGAGTGGGCCGCAAGACGCATGAGCAACTGGTCCGGCTTCACTTCAGTGGTCGCACGGGCTCCGTGCGACCACTGAATGAGGTTTGATGCCGCCTGTGCTTAGAAGTTGTAGGTCAGGCTGACTGAAATGTTGTCGCGATCCTGCAGCGGTTGATCTTCGCCATCAAAGTGCTGGTAGAGCAGGGTGCCGTTGAAGGACTCGCCAATATCGAACTGGAAGCCCGGGATGACCCAACGATTGCCTTCCACGTAGTTCTGCACCGGGAAGATAGTGGTGCCATAAATATCTTCGAACCAGAGCAGCGTGGGCTTGATGGTGACGCCGCTGTTGAAGACGTTGCTGTACTTGAACTGCAGCAGGAAGCGCAGGCCGGCGGCGAAGTCATCGGCGAATCCATCCGTCTGCTGCGTCGGGTTGATGCGAGCCACCACTGACGGCGCATTGCAGCCACCGGTGTATTCAGCAGGATTGATTCCGGTGCAGTCGGCCCCAGGGCTTGGGTGCGTGTGCAGGTAGGTGCCCTGGAAATACAGGTCACCCTGCTTGGGCATGTCGATGATGTGCGTGAAGCCAAACTCTGCCAGCAAGGTGACGTCATCCGAACCCAGCGTGCTGGGGAACAGCTTGAGCGCATTGATCACGAACTGTCCGACCTTGAGCTCCTCATAACCCTGCACGTACTCGCCGGGCTGGTACTCGTTGTTGTTCGCAATTGTGCGTCCGCGGAACTTGGTGAGGAATGACGGAATGAATGTTTCTGCGCCCGGAAGGATCGGGCCCGCTTCAAGCGGTGCAAGGGGGAGTTGCCCCACCAATGTCAGGAGATCGGCTGTCAGCAAGGACAGGTCTAGCCCGGAAGCAGCGACCGCGCCCAACGCCGCTGCTTGCGACAGCTGGACATCATTTCGGCCGAAGGCCTGCTGGAAGCCGGCGTAGAACACATCCGAGATCAGGACCTGTGCAGGCAGGTTTGGTCGGTAGGAATATTCGCCGGACACAGACCATCCGAACAGTGTCGTATTGACGCTCACACCGTACATCTGAATGTCTTCCGGATAATCCAGCAACAGGGTTGCGGAGTTGATTGGCAGTGGGTCGCCCGCAGGATTGAAGTTGTCCAGAGCATGCGGATTGAATGGCACACAAGCGGCCAGCGAAGATACCGGGTCTATGCCGCCTCGCAGGCAGGTCGATTGCGCCTCGATGATCGAGAAATACGGCACACGGCTGTGATAGTTCAGGAAGTAAAAGCCGAACTCGGTGCCGTCGTTGAAGTCTTCTGCGTACCAATTAACCCGGGCGCCGAACTGGCCCGAATTGCTCGGCGCGCGTGCGCTTTCACTCAGCGGAGAGTTGCGGGTACTGGACGACAGGGTGCGGAAGGGCTGTCCCGGAATGAACTGGTCATTCGGATCTTCTGGGAATTGGCCGAGGCTGAGCACCGGGCGGTAGTTGTTAATGCCGGCAGGATCGATGCTTGAGAAGAAGGTGCCGCTGGGCTGTACACGCGTGGCGTCCCAGTCGTACTGGTAGAGCAGTTCTGCGGTGACGTTATCAATGACGTCAGTGGTAAACAGCACCATGCCGGTCGGCACGGCCAGTTCACTCAGGTCAAAGCCGGGCTGGAGTGCGAGGATTGAATCCAGTGGGTTGATGGTGTCCAGGGTGTTGAACAGATGCAGATTGGCCTCACCCCAGCGCAGGCGCTGGTTGCCCACCGAGACCGACATGAAACGCTCGCCCACTTCGAAGTTGTACAGCAGGAAGGCTTCGCGGAACTCGCCTTTGAGACCGGCGCGCTTCTTGACGCTATCCGAGACGCTCTCACGGCCGGGCTGATACTGCGTGTTCTGGTGTTTGACGTCGAGGTTGTAGTTGACCTCGTCATAGAAGCCGACATAGTTCAGCTTCAGGGTGAAGTCCCGCCAGCTTGTAGTGAACTGGGTGTTGATCTTGATCAGGGCGGAAACTAGGTCACCGTTGTCGTAATTCAGGTTTCCGTCATCTCCCAGGGAACCGAAATAGTGGCCTCTGGCATCGACCAGCCTTTGATTGGGCGCAGGGTCTCCGAATAGAGAAATGCAGTCGTCGTCGTAGGGCCCGAGGCTGGTGTCGCCACCGCGATTACTGCAGAGATACTCCTGGCCTGGGACATTGAGCTTGCCAATCTGGCCACTGTCACGTGCTTCGAGTCGCCACGCAGCACCGGCGGTGACCTTGGTGTTCCAGGAAATTTCGGCTTCGCCGAACTCAAAATTCAGCGCCTGAGCGGGAATGGTGAGCGTTATGCCAACGCCGATAACGGCAGTTCTTGCCAAGTTCCTGACCATCCCGATCTCCTCAAATTATTTGGGCAACGCTTTGCGAATAAAGGCCGAGGAGTCGTCCATTACGAGTGATGGCAGGTCCAGTGGCCCAGCGTGGCGATGTTAGGTGCAGGTGCGCTGTGGGCCAAGGGGAATGGCGCAGTCACCTAACGGCGCGTCGGCCAACCAAAAGTAGCATGATGAGTCCGGACTTATGTAGTGACCCCGAGAGGCGAAGGCGAAGGTGCGGAAGTTGATAGACTCCGCCTCCACATTCGTCGGGCCGTTAGCTCAGTTGGTTAGAGCTGAGGACTCATAATCCTTAGGTCGCAGGTTCGAGCCCTGCACGGCCCACCATTTTTCGCATGTCGCTCTTCATTGACTGCGCCTTGCGACGGATTCCCTCGTTTCTTCGTAGCGGTAGCTGTATTTGAGGGCGCCGCAGAATCCGACACTGGTCCGCTCGCGACCCGGCTTGATGTTGTATTCGCCGCTGGTTTCGGTTTCGCCGGTATCGTTGAGTAGTTCCATCGTGACGTTCACCGGTACGCCGCAATTGTTGCGGAACTTGAGGGTTAGTGCCACACGATCCGGTTCGTCGTAGCTGCAGGATGAGTGCGGCGATTTGCCCGGATAGCGCTTGGTTTCGACCAGGGCTACACATCCCTGCATACCGCCCGCCAGCGGTTGCGGCTTCTCAGGCGGAGGTGCCGCGGGGCTTGGAGGCACTACCCGCTGAACATCTGATGTCGCCTTCAGGTGGGATTCGGACTGCTCTTTTGATTCTGAAGGCAGGGGCTGCGCGGGCTCTTCGACCGACTTGGCCGCCACGTCGCTTGGTGGCTTGGCGGGTGACTCTGTCCTGGTCGCGACGCGTTCTTCGGAGTGTGTCGCTGGCGCCCCGGTGGCGTGGCGATGTTTGCGACGATCAGATTCCCGTCGCTGCGATTCATACTTGGCTCGCTCCGCGGCGCGTCGGCGTTCCTCGCCCACTGTGGACACCATGCCGTCTGAGGTGACAACAACCTGGTTCTCCCGGGTCTGTTGCATCATGGTCTGGATGTTCTGGCTGGCGGACTGGAATGCCGCCATTTGCGCCTCACGCGCACGGCGCTTGCGCGCGTATTGCGCTTCCTTGGCTTCAGCATATTGCTGCATTTGCTCGATGCCGTTGTAAGCCAGTTCAATTTCTTTTCGAGCAAACTCGAGTTGCCCCTGAGGGTCGATGATCTCGGTGCGCTCGCGCCCGTAGGTCTTGTCCCACAATGCCTGTTCCCGTGCGAGCAGTTCAGGGTAGGCGGCCACGTAGGTCTTGAAGTCGAACTTGTCGGCGACTAATTGTGTGCATCGGATGGCACGCTCATTCTTCTGGATTTCTTCGCGGTGATACTCCGCGTTTTGGTTCGTGTTGGGGCCGGTGCGAAAGTCGCTGCATTTGGATGCGCGCAACTTCGACTTCATGGTCAGCGGAAGGTATTCGTCTCGAAGGAAGAGGTAATAAGCCATGTTGGCGTCCTTTGCCTCTGCCTGCCGCGTGAAATGCGTCTGCAGCTTCTCGCCGAAAGTCTTGCGCGCAGCTTGAGCGTCCGCGAGGCCCGTTGCCATCTCGCCAGCATCGATGAAGCTGAGCTGAAGAACCTGCCGCGAACCTGCCCCACCTGCAAGCGACCTGGCATGGGTTCCGAACTGGCGCAGGTAGAGGTCGTTGCTCAGGCGTCTTTGCGAGGTCTTGTACGCAATGCAACTCGCGCAGAAAACCCAGGGCGTTACCACCTGCCCCTGAACAAGTCGGTCGCCAGTTGGCAGGGGTGCGAGAAGGTTGACGCGGTCTCGTGCCCCAACGCTCATTGCAACCCGTGCAACGGGCTTCCAAGCGGCAATCTGCTCGGCGGAAATATTGTCTTGAGGCGTCAGCACAAACCGGTACGCCGGCATCTGATTGAGTACGTCAAAGTGCACCGCTACATCGATCAAGGCGCGTTGCTTTAGCGAACTTTTCTCCTCCTCAAACCCGTATCGAGAGCGGTAGGGCGGGGCAAAGCTATTGGTATTGCCTTTCCTGCCTCCGATCAGGCGATTCGCCTTGATGACCTGCTTGTCGCTTTCGGAAAAGCGTTTGGCCGCTTGCTCCGGATTCTGAATCTTCTTCTGAAGCCTGTTCTTTTCCAGACTGCCGGACAGGTACGCCGTCTGGCTCATGCTGGTGGCGCAGCCGCTCAGGCATAGCAATGCCAGAACCCAAAGGCTCTTGACGAGTCGGGGAGTTGTCTTCTGAAGCATGGGGTGTTCAGTTTCAATGCGGTGCAGCGTCGTGACGCCGCAGGCGGTGTGTTTCCTGTTCCGACGGGTATGTCAGTCAGGGTGATAAGCCGGTGGAGAGTCCCGCATCTAAATTTCGCGATATCGCAGCTGTTTCAGAGTAAAAATTTGTGCTTCCGGCCAGCGGGACGATTTTTCGGGTTTCAGCGAACTCTGTCAATTCTGAGGAACCTCGGGCAGCGGTCTACCGCGAGCGCATTCCCGAGTGAGGAATAGCGCCGCCGACCGTGCCAGGTGGTTCGCGAACGCGCTTTTGCGACATTGACCATGGGATGGCCAATCTCTGGTGCAGTCTGGCTAAAACGTCTGCGTATCAGCCTTTTGCTCGCAACACTGAGATCGTGATGCTCCGCCAAACTTCAGAACCTTGGCCACTCTCTCGCAAGCGGGTCCGATCTGGCAGGTCATCTTTAAACAGCTGCGAACGCTTCACGGCGTGGCGCTCCTGCTTAGGTCATTTTTCTCCGGGTGTCTGCTCCTGGGATGAGTATTTCAAGTGTCTGGAACCGTCCGGCCCGACAAGCAAATAGTTTGCCGGCGCACTCGCGTAAGGAAGCTGGATGTGGGTTTGTGCGCCAGCGTAGATTCGCCTTGAAGGAAGCTTCAGGCACCTGCCTTCATCGTCACACTGGTATCCATCCTGAATCAGGACATTGGTGTTGCCGATGTTGTGCAGAACCAGTTCGTCCGAATTGCGCCGGGCTTCAAGCTCTACAACTGGATGCGCTGGTCTGACCAGAACCAGCAGGTTGTAGGCTGCAAGCGCGTCTGTCTCAAGCGTACTGGCCGGCGCATCCGGTTTGACCAGCACGCGATAGACGCGATCCTGCTCGCTGGCCGCGCCGAGGGCCACAAAGCGGAGCGTTTGCTCCATGCCTTGCTTGAGAAAAAATCTTCTGGGCGAGATATCCAGGCCCGGTTGATCCAGCTCACTGAGTGCAACGACTGTTTCCTTGTCCTGTCCTGGCTGCAGGACGCGTGTTGGAAAGATCTGGCCGGCCACAGGAACCGAAGCTTCATTGCGAATCTTCACGTCGCTGAATATCTGCCCATCTGCCCCTAGTTCGACAACCATCGAACTCACCGTAAGCAAGGCATCGGCCCGCGCGAAAGGCGCTATCAGAAGCAGCAGGGCGCCCATGAGGGCAGCAGGAATTGAACGGTGCAAATAGCGGGACAGGCGGAATACAGCATGCTCGGCTACAGCCGATATAAGTGGCATGAGGCGATCTTTCCCAAAATTTGTCCGGTGCGCGATGCTCGCTTTTTCAGCTGGCGCTGCAATGTTCTCACCGCTGCTATGGGCCGGCCATTCCGTTGATCGGGCCAGCATGCGCGTTACGCTGAGGATTCTTCCGGTTGCTATTGTTTCCGTTCGCGTATTGAGTGAAGACGAACTAAAACAAAGCTGGCCGGGATTGATGCAGGACGCTCAGGCAACGAGTGCAGCAGCTGTCGACGGCAAGCGAAGCGCGATCCGCTATCGCGTCCATTCACCTCTTTGACGACAGCGTCTGAGCCTTCAGGTGGGGCGGAGCCGCCCCAGAATGGCCAGTGTGGGATCGGCCTGATTCAGCGTGTAAATGTGCAGGCCCGGTGCGCCGCCCGCGATCAGGTTTTCGCACAGGCGTGCGATGACATCCGTACCAAAGTCGACAATTGCGTCCTTGTCGTCTTTGAGAAGTTCAAGGCGCAAACGAATCCAGCGGGGAATCTCGGCACTGCAGGCTGCGGAGAAGCGGGTGAGCTGCGCGTGATTGGTAATCGGCATGATTCCCGGGATGATGGGAAGTTTCAGCCCTGCCTTGGCACAGCGTTCAGCAAAATCAAAGTAAGCATCCGCGTTGAAAAAATACTGCGTGATCGCGCTGTCTGCACCGGCCTGCGCCTTGCGCACAAAAGCCTCGAAGTCGGTGTCCACGCTGTTGGCTTGCGGATGGGTCTCCGGATACGCAGCGACTTCGATCTGGAAGTGATTGCCATGTCGTTCGCGAATAAATTCCACCAGCTCATTGGCATAGTGGAAATCGCCCGGCGCTTCATTGCTTTGTGCCGTGGCGGGCAGATCGCCGCGCAGCGCGACGATGCGTCGAACGCCAGCAGATTTGTAGCGATCCAGCAGTTCGCCAATCTTTTGCCGGCTTGAACCGACGCAGGTGAGATGTGGCGCAGCTTCGATGCCGCATTCATCCACCACTTTCATCAAGGTGTCGTAGGTGCCTTCCTGATCAGAGCCGCCAGCGCCATAGGTGACGCTGAAGAATTCAGGCTTTGCCGTGGACAGTGACTTGATCAGGCCCGGCAGCTTTTCCCAGCCGGCAGGTGTGCGGGGCGGGAACAGTTCGAAGGAATAAGGCGGTATGACACTCACAAATGTTTCTCGTAGATGAAACGGTCGTGGCCGTTATAGAAATTCTTGATCGTGCCGCAACAGTTGAAGCCCAGCTTGTCGTAGAAGCCGGGCGCCTGGAATGCAAAGGTATCCAGCCAGATGCCTTCGCATTTCTGTGCGCGTGCGAAGGCTTCCGCCTGACGCATCAGGGCAGTGCCCAGACCACTCTTACGATACTCCGGGGTGGTCACCAGAATGCTCACATGTAACCAGTAGACCCGGATTTCTCCGAGCAGTCCGCCAATTAGCTTTCCTGCGGTATCGCGTGCTGCGTAGTGCAGGATGTCACTGGGCGGACGCCCGTTGAAATAGGGCTCGTTGTAATCAATCAGCAGGTCGAGGACCTGCTCGGACGTTGCCTTGTCCGAGCTGTCGATGCGTTCAATTGACCACGCGGAGCCCTTCATTGCTTCAGCCTTAGTAGCGGTAGTGATCCGGCTTGTACGGACCTTCAACCGGCACGCCGAGGTAGTCAGCCTGATCCTGAGTGAGCTTGGTCAGCTTCACGCCGATCTGTTCGAGGTGCAGCGCTGCAACTTCCTCGTCCAGCTTCTTGGGCAGGCGATACACGGTCTTCTCGTAGGTGTCCTTGTTCTTCCACAGATCGATGGCAGCCAGCGTCTGGTTGGAGAAGCTGTTGGACATCACGAAGCTCGGGTGGCCATGGGCGCAGCCAAGATTGATCAGACGGCCTTCGGCCAGCACGTAGATGCTCTTGCCGGTATCAGGGAAGCTGTACTTGTCGGTCTGCGGCTTGATGGTGTCACGCACCGCATTGGATTCATTCAGACGATCCATCTGAATTTCGTTGTCGAAGTGTCCAATGTTGCACACCAGCGCATTGTTCTTCATCGCCTTCATGTGTTCGAAGGTGATGATGTCCTTGTTGCCCGTGGTGGTGACGTAGATGTCGGCAAAATCGAGCACGTCTTCGACGGTCTTGACCTCAAAGCCTTCCATCGCCGCCTGCAGTGCGTTGATGGGGTCGATCTCGGTGACGATGACGCGAGCGCCAAGGCCGCGCAGCGAGTGCGCTGAGCCCTTGCCCACGTCGCCGTAACCACAGACGCAGGCCACTTTGCCGGCAATCATCAGGTCGGTCGCGCGCTTGATGCCGTCGGCGAGTGATTCGCGGCAGCCATAGAGGTTGTCGAACTTGGACTTGGTGACCGAGTCATTGACGTTGATGGCCGGGACCAACAGCTTGCCCTGTTCCATCATCTGATAGAGGCGATGCACGCCCGTGGTGGTTTCTTCGGAAACACCGCGCCAATCCTTGACCACGCGGGTGAAGAAGCCGGGACGTTCCTTGGCGACACGCTTGAGCAGGTTCTTGATGACCTGCACTTCGTGGTTTTCGCCCGGGGACTCGCACCATTTGTCACCGTTCTCCATCTCGTAGCCCTTGTGCACGAGCAGGGTCACGTCGCCACCGTCATCCACCACCAGTTCCGGGCCGGTCAAGGTGCCGTCGGGCAGGGTGTGGGTCAGGGCGTCGAGGGTGCAGTCCCAATATTCTTCGAGGGTCTCGCCTTTCCAGGCGAAGACCGGTGTGCCGGCGGCAGCAACAGCGGCGGCGGAGTCATCCTGCGTGGAAAAAATGTTGCAGGAGGCCCAGCGTACTTTCGCGCCGAGGGCGACCAGGGTTTCCAGCAGAACTGCGGTTTCCTTGGTCATGTGCAGGGAGCCGGTCAGGCGTACATCCTTGAGCGGCGCCAGGGGTGCGTACTTGGCGCGGATGGACATCAGCCCGGGCATTTCTTCCTCGGCCATGTTGACTCGCTTGCGGCCGAACTCGGCGAGCGAAATGTCCTTGATCTTGTAGTCGGAAAAGCCGTCTGGCTTGAGTACAGCGTTCATGAGCGTGTCCTTAGGTTTGAGCGTCTTGGGGTGCCGGGTCGGTCGGCACGTGGGCGAAGTATATCCGCTTATGCGGATACAAGGATATTGCAGCGTTCAGGTTTCCCCAAATTTGGCTGCATTTGGCTGTCGCCCCTCAGGTCTGATGCAATGATGTTCAAATAAGCACCATAAAAACAAAACGATATAAATTATGTTGAATATGTCGACGATGCGGCTGAATTGCCCGAACACGCGCCCTCAAGCCTGCTCTGGCAAAGATTTCGCTGAGAAAGGCCAGGCTGGCGCCGCCTGCTGCGGCAGAATTTTCCCCATTTCCGGATCGGCGGATATTTTGCGTGTCAGCATCCTGGGCGCATATTCCTTCCAAGCTCCAGACCCGGTACCCCGAACATGAGCGATTCCAAAAGCACACCCTCTACAGACACTCCGCTGCGTGAAAACGTACGCAGGCTCGGCGCGACGGTCGGTGAGGTTCTGGCCGAACAGCGTGGCGCGGCCTTTTTGGAGCGGGTGGAACAGGTGCGGACTGCGGCCATCCGCCGGCGCGACGATGAGCGCGCACTGGAGGATGTTGCAGCCTTGCTGGCCGGGCTCGATGTGGATCTTGCGCATGCTCTGACACAGGCTTTTTCCAGTTACTTTCAGGCCGTGAACATCGCAGAGCGGGTACACCGTATCAGGCGACGGCGCGAGTACCAGCGTGAAAGTGATCGGCCACAGCCGGACAGCCTGGCCGATGTGCTGATGCGCCTGCAGGCGGCTGGGGTTAGCGCCAAGGAGTTATTACTCTGGCTGGGCCGCCTGGATGTGGAACCCGTATTCACGGCCCACCCAACCGAGGCTGTGCGACGCTCCATCCTCGAGAAGGAGCAGGACATCGTGCGCTGTCTGGTGCGCGAATTTGACCCGACCCTGACCCCCGAGGAACACGCCGCTGATTGGGGGCAGTTGCGCATGGCGTTGACCGCGAGTTGGCAGACCAGCGAAACCGCGGTGATGAAACCCACGGTCCAGGACGAGTTCGAGCACGTCGGGTTCTATTTGGCCGGGCCGATCTACAGCATCGTTCCAAGTTTCTACGAGTCCCTTGAGCAGGCCATCCAGAAGGTCTACGGCACCGAGACAGAACTGCCCAGATTGCTTCGATTCGCTTCCTGGGTGGGAGGCGACATGGACGGCAATCCGAATGTTGGCGCCGAGACCATCGCTGCGACGCTGCGTAGCCAGCGCGAGAACGTGCTTGAGAGATACATCTCTGAAGTGGGTGAACTGGCGAGGCTGTTGTCGCAAACCCAGGACCGCGTCGATGTGGCGCCAGAGCTGCTGCGGCGGATCGAACATTACGCCGACATGGTTCCAGCAGCGATGGGAAATGTTCGACCCCGGCATCTCAACATGCCCTATCGCGTCTTTCTGACGCTTGTTCGCGGGCGGTTACGAGCATTGCTGCGTGATGCGGATGGCGCTTATCCCAATGCTGACGCATTTCTTGCAGACATCGAGTTGTTGTCAGACAGTCTGATGGCGGGCAAGGGGCTCAATGCGGGCTGGTATGACGTGCGGAGACTGTTGTGGCGGATTCGCACGTTTGGCTTCCACCTGGCGCGACTGGATTGCAGGCAGGATTCCCGTGTGCATGCTCAGGCCGTGTCCGCCCTGATCGGCGACGAGCGGTGGGTTGAGCTGGACGCTCAGGAACAGGCTGAGAAACTGGCGCCATATGCGGGACAAAGACTCGCGTTCAAGAAATGTGATGATCCGGTGGCGAACAAGTGCTGCGATGTTTTCGCCACCCTGAATCAGTCCATCGAAAGCTATGGAGCCGACGCGGTTGGCATTTATATCATCAGCATGGCGCGCAGCGCCGCCGATGTGTTGGCCGTATTGGCTCTGGCTCGTCACGGCGGATTCACTGACGCGCACGGTCATGTGCCACTGGATATCGCGCCGCTGTTCGAGACGGTGGATGACCTGGCTGCCGGCCCCGAAACCCTGAAGAATCTTTTTTCCGATGCGGTTTACCTGAAGCATCTGGCAGCGAGGGGGAATCGGCAGATCGTGATGCTGGGTTATTCCGACAGCGGCAAGGATGGAGGCACTGTTGCGTCCCGGTGGGCGCTGCAACGCGCACAGGTGGAATTGCTGGAAGTTGCACAAAGTGCCGGGATCAAGCTCAGTTTTTTCCACGGGCGCGGCGGTTCGGCCAGCCGCGGCGGTGGCAAGATTGGCCCGGCCATGATGTCCAGTCCGCGTGGTTCGGTAGCGGGCAAACTTCGCGTGACCGAACAGGGTGAGGTCATTCATCGCAAATATGGCATTCGCGCGTTGGCATTGCGCAGTCTCGAGCAAATGGTGGGCGCTTCGCTTCGCGCAAGCCTGCGACCTCGGGTCGCCGAACAGCGGGAGGTGCAATGGCGTGACGATATGAGCGAGTTGTCCGATATCAGTCGCGCGGCCTACCGGGAGTTTGTCGATGCGCCCGGCTTTGTCGAATATTTTCGAAGCGCGACGCCGATCGACGTCATCGAGAAAATGACGCTCGGCTCGCGGCCCTCGCGTCGCGGCAGCATGCAGGGTGTTGAATCCTTGCGCGCCATTCCCTGGGTGTTTGCCTGGACCCAGTGCCGCTCAATTATCACTGCCTGGTACGGGCTGGGCAGCGCATTGGAACGATTTGCTGAGCGCGATGGCGGTGAAGCGCAACTGATGGAGATGGCGCGTGACTGGGCATTCTTCAGTGTGCTGCTTGATGACGTGGACATGATTCTGGCCAAGTGCGATTTGATGATTGCCGAACGCTATTCCGCCCTGGCAGAAGCACACCTTCACGCTCATTTCTTCCCCCTGATCCGTGCTGAATTCGATCGAACCGTTCACTGGGTGCTCAAGCTCAGAGGGGAATCCAGATTACTCTCGAACGAGCCACGTCTTGCGCGCTCAATATCATTGCGAAATCCGTATATTGATCCTGTCAGCCTGATTCAGCTTGACCTGTTGGCCCGCTGGCGTGCCTCTGGCAGCGCGGATGATGCGCAGCTTCACGCGCTTGTTTCGACGGTCAATGGTGTTGCGCAAGGGCTGCAGAATACGGGGTGAAACCTGAAGGCTTTCTAGCCGCTGCTAAGCGAGTTTGTGCTCAGCTTCTTTTTTGGTCAGGCTGCCAGCACCGTGCGTCTCTGAACATCTGGGCATTCAAATTGTCCGTACTAGACTAGGTGGCTTAATGGTCCGGGTTGCGGGCTCAATCTGGTGGAGAAAAAAGCATGCGTATTCGAAAATTTGACCGTTCATTCACGCGCCGAAAATTCATGGCCGATGCCGCCAAAGGCGTCCTGAGCACGGGTGTTCTGGGGTCAACATGGCAATCCATTGCCGCAACCGGCGAAGTCAACAAGGCCTATCCGGACGAATTGCTGTCCATTGAGGGATACACCAAGGGCAAGATCAAGACGGGTGACTACATCACGTCCGAGAATGTCGAGCATGTAAAGGATCTGCTAGAGCCGATCCGGTATCAGCAGATTCTGACTCAGGGTCGCAAGCTCAAGGTGTCGCCGACGACCAACGACGTCATGAAGACCTCGCCCTGGGAATATATCGAGGCAACGCTCAAGAATGCTGGCAAGGCCAAATTCGATGAGCGCGGAAACGTCGTCGCGCCGGATGGTCGGCCGTGGATTGGCGGCAACCCTTTCCCCGACGCCAAGAGCGGTCTGGAACTGATGGCGGCACAGACCATGAACTGGGGGCGTCATGATTCCAGTTGCTACGCCACCAAGATCCAGGTCATCAATGCCAATGGCCGCAAGACGCATGATTACTCAGGTGCGCTGGTGGAACTGGCACCGGTGGGGCGCAATGTCATGGACCCCAAACCGTACTGGGAAGAGCACATGGACAAGCTGCGCTTCTTCAACGTGGTCTTCACCTCTCCGCAGCAGTTTGCGGGAACCTCATTCCTGAGTATCTGGGACTACGATTCAAGCACCTTCCCGTTGTTGTATGGCTACGTTGCCAACTTCCGCCGCGTGCGCCAGTTCCCTACGGATCAGAGATTTGAACCGCTGGTTCCGGGCTTGTCTTTGTATCTGTCTGACGCCTGGGGCGCGGGTGATCCGCTGCTCACCTGGGGCAATTACAAGATCGTGAACCGTGGCCCCTTCCTGGGCGGGCTTAACAGTGGCTGGAATCCGGATCATCCCAACTGGGAGCACACCACGCACGGCGGCCCCAATGGGGACACCTTCTGGGATGCCGAAGTCGAGATGATCCCGGAAGTCATTACGGTGGAAGCAGAGCCCATCAAGTTCCCGCGTGCCCCTATCTCCAAGAAGCGGGTCTGGTTTGACGCGCGTAATGGCCTGCTCGCCGGCATGATCTCCTACGACCGTCAGGGCAAGCCCTTCCGCTCCTTTGACGGTGCCTATGCCCACTACGAGAAAGGCGACAAGAAATTCATGGACGGCAAGCACCCCTACTGGAGTTGGGGGCATGTGACCGCCTCGAATATCCAGACCGGCGAAGTCACACGTCTGGAGCAGGTGCGCAAGGTCGATAACCATCTTAGCGGTGCGCACGACCCGGCTATCTACGACCGCTATATGACGCAGGCCGCGCTGACGAGGCTGGGCAAAGTCTGAGGGGCCATCCCCGGCCGCTGCACCCCTGAGCAAGATGTTTATTGTCCGGGCACAAAAAAGGGCGCTTTCGCGCCCTTTTTTGTGCCCGGATGTTTGACTCCGGCTTACTTCATGCCTTTTGCCGCACTCTTCAGGGCGGCGGCCTTGTCGGTCTTCTCCCATGAGAAAGCGGTGAAGTTGTGCACCTTGCCGGTTTCGGCGCAGGTGTACTTCACTTTCTCCGCCTTGCGGCCGAAGTGGCCGTAGGCAGCGGTGCTGCGATAGACCGGATGCAGCAGGTCCAGCATCTCGATGATGCCGTAGGGGCGCAGGTCGAAGTGCTTGCGCACCAGCTTTTCGAGGCTGGCCTGGCTGAGCTTGCTGGTGCCAAAGGTTTCGATGGCAATGGAGGTAGGTTCGGCCACGCCAATGGCGTAGCTGAGCTGAACTTCGCACTTGTCCATCAGGCCGGCGGCCACCAGATTCTTGGCCACGTAACGCGCTGCGTAGGCAGCGCTGCGATCAACCTTGGAGGGATCCTTGCCGGAGAAAGCGCCGCCGCCGTGACGAGCGTAACCACCGTAGGTATCAACGATGATCTTGCGACCGGTCAGGCCAGCATCGCCCATCGGCCCACCGACCACGAAGCGACCGGTCGGGTTGATGTGGAACTTGGTGCCCTTGTGCAGCAGCTTGGCGGGGAGAATCGGCTTGATGATCTGCTCCATCACGGCTTCGCGCAGGGTCTTGTTGTTGACCTCGGGTGCGTGCTGGGTGGAGAGCACCACCGCGTCGATAGCGACAGGCTTGCCGTCTTCGTAACGCAGTGTGACCTGTGACTTGGCATCGGGGCGCAGCCACTTGAGCTTGGCGCGACGCTGCTGGGCCTGACGCTCCACCAGACGGTGCGCGAACTGGATCGGCGCCGGCATCAGCTCGGGCGTTTCATTGGTGGCAAAGCCGAACATCAGGCCCTGATCGCCAGCACCGAGCTTCTTCTTGTCCTTGCGATCAACGCCGCGGTTGATGTCCATGGACTGCTTGCCCAGGCCATTGAGAATGGCGCAGGTTTCGGCGTCAAAGCCGATGTCGGAGCTGGTGTAGCCGATGTCTGCGATCACGCCACGCAGAATGGCTTCAGCATCGATGTGAACGCCTTTGACCACCTTGACTTCGCCGGCGAGCATCGCGATGCCGGTCTTGGTCACGGTTTCGCAGGCGATGCGCGCGTCCGGGTCCTGCGCCAGGTAGGCGTCGAGGATGGCATCGGACATCTGATCGCACATTTTGTCCGGGTGGCCTTCAGAGACGGATTCGGACGTGAACAGGTAAGAGGACATCGGCAACTCCCAGCGTGCAGGCAAAATGATGAAGAGAACAGTTCGAAAATCCGCATATACGGATAAGCGAATATTGTAGCCTATAAAATATGTCGCAAGCGTTGCGACGCGGGCGGCGTTTTCTGGGCGACCTTTCCGCATGGCCTGCGCGAGGCCAGTTTCGCCGGTGGCTCTGTCAAACTGCTGGCCTGTTACCGACTCACGACGCAATGCCTTTCAATCTCGAAACCCCGGTTCCCCTTTTCTATTTGTTGCTCCTGGGCGGTGTGATGGTGGCTCTGCTGACCCTTAGCTGGGTGTTGTCGGCACGCGCTCGCAAGAGACTGGACGCGGCCCTGGAGCAGGCCCGGGAGGCGCAGCGTGCAGAAGGGCAGCGGGCGGCCAACGCGGAAACGCGTCTGGAAATGCAGGCGACGCGATTGAGCGAGCTGAGCGCGCAAAGTCATGAGTACGCGCAGTTGCAGACCCGCCATGCCCAGTTGAGCGAACGATACGATCAGGAACAGGCTCGGCTGCGCGAACAGCAAAATCTGCTCAACGATGCCCAGGCCAAACTTGGCGATGCCTTCAAGTCACTGTCTGCTGATGCACTGCGCGCCAATAATCAATCCTTTCTTGAACTCGCCCGTGAGAACCTCAAGCGCTTCCAGCAGGGTGCGCAGGAAGATCTCGCGGCGCGACAGAAGTCGATCGAGCAGCTCACCGCGCCGATCAGGGAAAAGCTGGAAAAGTTCGATGGTCAGCTCGGCGAGATGGAGAAAGCCCGCGTCGGCGCGTATGAGGCGCTCAATACGCAGGTGAAGGAACTTGTGGCCACTCATCTGCCACGCCTGCACGCCGAAACGGCGAACCTAGTGAAGTCCCTGCGCCAGCCGACGACCCGCGGCAACTGGGGAGAAGTGCAGCTGCGACGCGTGGTCGAGATGGCCGGGATGCTCGAACACTGTGACTTTGACGAGCAGGCATCGCGAAACACCGAAGAAGGCAGGCTGCGACCGGACCTGGTCGTGCGTCTGCCCGGTGGCCGGCAGATCGTGGTGGACGCCAAGGCGCCGCTGGATGCGTATCTGACTGCGGTTGAAGCACCGGACGAGGTACAGCGCAAAGCGGCCCTGGTACATCACGCACGGCAGGTCCGGGACAAGGTCACGCAACTGGGCAAGAAAAGTTACTTCGAGCAATTCTCCCCTGCACCGGAGTTCGTCGTTTTGTTCGTGCCCGGCGAAGCCTTTTTCTCCGCAGCGCTGGCACAAGACCCCGGGCTCATCGAGTTTGGTGCTGAGGTGAAAGTCATTCCTGCCAGCCCGACCACGCTGATTGCCCTGCTCAAGGCTGTGCACTATGGCTGGCGACAAGAGGAACTGGCACAGAACGCCCAGGTGGTTGCGGCGCTGGGCAAGGAGCTTTACGAGCGCCTGAGCACCATGGGTGATCATTGGGCGCGTGTCGGTAATCAGCTCGACAAGGCGGTAGAGAGTTACAACAAGGCCAGTGCCAGTCTGGATTCCCGCGTCATGGTCAGCGCAAGAAAGTTTGTCGAATTGCGCGCTGCTGCCGAGGACACGCTGGCACCTGCCAATGTCATTGAACGCAGCATCCGGGCGCCGCAGTCGGCAGAACTCACGGTTGATGCTGCTGCCGATGCGCCCAAAGAATCCTGAACTAAACGTTCTGGTTCAAGTTGAACCCTACGTCTGACAAGAACATATTCCGACATGAGTAAAACCATCAACGCGGCCTGCCCGCAGTGCAAGGAAGCCGCATCGCTGGGCAAGGAAAACCGCTTTCGCCCGTTCTGCAGTGAACGCTGCAAGTTGCTCGATCTGGGCGAGTGGTTTGCTGAAAAGAACGGAATTCCTGCCGAAGATCAGGATATGGAATCTGACGCCGCTCAGGATCCGGACCGACTCCAGTAAGCCGAGATGCCTGCTACGCCTTGTGCGTGGTTAGCATAGGCCCTTGATAAATCCGCAGGTGCCGTTCCGCCGATGGCATAGACCGGAAGGTTAGCTGAGCCCGCCAATTCGGAGAACCGCGGCCAGCCGAGCAAGGGGCCATCAGGATGGCTGGCGCTCGCCTGCACCGTGCCGAGAATCGCTGCATCAAAGCCAAGCGTTCTTGCTTTATCAAGAGACTCGCGGTCATGGCAGGATGCGAATCGCAAAAGCGGATAGCCCCCTTCTTCGCCAGCGTTACCGTCCATGCCCATGAGCTGCGCATGAGACAGGTGCACGCCCTCTGCGCCGAGTCTGATCGCCATTTCGCTGCCGCGATCGAGCACGACGCGTAAACCTGCTTTTTGTGCAGCAGGGGTCAGGGTCGCTGCGAGGTTCTCGTAGGCGGTGTCATCCAGAGCAGGAAGTCGAATGCGCAACAGTGCGCGCGAAGGCAGAGCTGCGAGGCCAGCCATGAGCTCTGGTGCCTCACTGTCCGGCGGCGTGAAGACAAAGTGACTCGGCAACGCGAGGGCGCGCAGGATGGGCGCCACCGTGGGTAACAGATCCCGCCGTGATTCGGACGCCGGGTCGTGCCACTCAAACTGCTGTGACTCGCGCCCCACCGGCACGCCAGACCAACGGCTGACCAACCAGGTATCCAGTGTGACGACGCGGTCTGAGTAGGCATGGGTGAAGCGGATCAGAGGACGTGCATCGATAAGCCCCACCCCCAGTTCTTCCTGCAATTCGCGGTCCAGTGCTTCTTGGACAGACTCATTGGCTTCGATCTTTCCGCCGGGAAACTCCCACTTCCCGGCGGCGATCTTGCCTGCGGGTCGCTGGGCGATCAGGACCTGGCCAACGCGGTCTTGCAGCACACCGCAGGCGACGCGAATCTGCGGCAGGCTCAGGTCCGGTACTCCGCGTTGATCTTCACGTAGTCGTAGCTGAAGTCGCAGGTCCAGACCCGGGTCTGGGCATGGCCGCGGCCAAGTCCGATGCGAATGGTGAATTCACTTTTACTGACCACCGCCGCGCCACGTGCCTCGACGTAATCCGGGTGCGGCTGACCACCCTCGATCAGCGCAACGTCGTCCAGCGCGATGCTGACGGTGCCCTGATCAAGGCCATCAATTCCAGCCTTGCCAATGGCCATGGCAATACGTCCCCAGTTGGCATCCGATGCAAACATGGCCGTCTTCACCAATGGTGAGTGCGCAACCGAATAAGCGACTTGGCGTGCCTCGCTTTCGGTCAGCGCGCCACCGACTTCCAGGGTAATGAATTTGGTGGCGCCTTCGCCGTCGCGCACGATAGCTTGCGCCAGCTCGGTGCAGACCTCGCGGATGGCCTTCAAAATGATCGGGTAGTCGGCGTGCGACTCATCAATGTCCTGCGTTCCGCGTTTGCCAGTTGCCATGAGCATGCAGGCATCATTGGTTGAAGTGTCTCCATCAACCGTCACGCAATTGAAAGACATGTTTGCCGCATCACGCAGTGCGCTCTGTGTTGCGGCTGCGGTCAGTCTTGCGTCCGTTGCGACATACGCCAGCATGGTCGCCATGTCCGGGCAGATCATGCCAACGCCTTTGGCGATGCCCGTGACCGTGACGTCGCCCTGCGAAGTCAGTACCTGACGCGTCGCGCCTTTACCCAGCGTGTCGGTGGTCATGATGGCGTGCATGGCACCGAGCCAGCCGTCGGCTTTGGCGGACGCCGTTGCATTCGGAATGGCCGCCCGCATCCTCGCCAGTGGCAAACGTTGGCCAATGACGCCGGTTGAAAACGGCAAGACCGATTCAGGCGGGCAGTCCAGTTCATCAGCCACTGCCGCGCAGGTTTCAACGGCATCGGCCAATCCTCCGGCACCGGTGGCGGCGTTGGCATTGCCGGAGTTGATCAGCATGGCGCGGATGGGTGTTGAAGCGGCGAGTCTTTCTCGGCACAAACTCACCGGCGGCGCACAGAAAGCGTTTCGCGTGAAGATGCCGGCAACGCGGCTGCCTTCATCCAGCGCTATCACGACCAGGTCCTTACGCCCCGGGCCCTTGATGGCCGCCTCGGTTATGCCCAGGCGCACGCCCTCTACGGGATGCAGGAATTTGGGCTCGGAAAGATTGACGGCCATGATCAGGCTCTCGACTCGCTAGGGCAAAACAATTGGAGGAGCGAGTTTAATTTATCGCGTAGGTACGCGCCGCGCGGAGCATCAAGCTCAGGCGTTTCAGCCGTTGGCTGCTTCGCGCTCCAGGGTCAGCTCCGAGTTGCCGGAGAACTCTGTCCTAGCGCTGACCCGGTTCATGAAGTCAAGGATGCGTGGCATCAGGCGCTCAGGCTTGGTGCGCAGCTCCAGCATCGAGCGAGCCGCAATGAACTCGGCCTTCGGCAGCTGTCGTTTCAGGGACTTGGCATCAGCCATGTCGTGCAGCGGATCGTGCGCGTGTCCAATGACCAGGGTCGGTGGTGCTACGTGCCGCCGCCGTCGCTGCGTGGGAACAATAGGGCCCACCAGTACGCCATGAAGAATGGCGCGAATGACTTCGGGCTCTGCCGACAGTGCGTTGCGAAGGCTGTTGTAGACCGCTTTGTCCGAGTCAGGCAGCCGGCGTAGGAGTTTTCCGAAGAGGCGATACAAGGGTTTGACAAAGTGAACCGACAGCATCAGCGGAACCAGCATCAGCGCAGCAGCGGGTGCTGCGTTTTCCATCACGGGCATTTCAAGGAACAGGGCCTTGACCCGATGTGGCGCGATGCACGCAGCGGTCAGGCTGGTAATGGCGCCAAGTGAAACGCCGCCGAGGATGGCGCGCTCCAGGTGCAGGTGATCCATCAGGCCCAGCACCTGTTCTGCATAGAAATCGACCCGATGCTCCGATGCCTTGGTGGGTTTGTCGCTACGACCGTGACCCAGCAGGTCCAGCAAGATGACGCGGTAACCATGTTCGGCCAGTGCCGCTGCAATGCCGCGGTTGCAATGGGCGTCCAGCAGGATGCCGTGCACCAATACAATCACATCGCCATGCTCAGGGCCGTGCGTCTCGTATGCCAGACGGTAGTGCCCGTGAAAGAAATAGCTTTGCTCGATGGGAAGTTCGCTTTTCTTCATGTCCCCAGCTTGGCAGCAAACTCGGCCGATTGTCAGTAGTAGGTGCTTACCGATTGCATTTTCCTGACAATCGGCTTTAGAGACTGACAGGTAGCGCTTTTCGGCGCATGACCCCTGAACGGCTGGTCAGTAATCTGTATCCGATTACATTCCCCAAAGAAGCGCGAATTCCCGATGAAACCTGCTTATTCCAACCTTTTGGCGCCGCTGGATCTTGGGCACGTCACCCTGAAGAATCGGGTGTTGATGGGGTCCATGCATACCGGACTCGAAGATCGGCGAAAGAATTTTCCACGGCTCGCTGAGTATTTCGCCGAGCGTGCGCGCGGTGGTGTCGGACTGATGGTGACCGGAGGATTCGCGCCGAACGTAGCAGGTTGGGTTTCGCCGTTTGCCGGCAAACTCGCTTCCAGCAGCGCGGCAAGAGATCATCGCGTCATCACCGACGCCGTGCATCGCGCGGATGGGCGCATTGCATTGCAGATTCTTCACGCCGGGCGTTACGGGTATCACCCGTTTGCGGTCAGTGCCTCGAAGATCAAGAGTCCGATCTCTCCGTTTGCTCCCAAAGCACTGAGTGGGCGCGGTGTGGAGAAGCAGATTCAGGCCTACGTTCGCTGCGCACAGCTCTCTCGCGAAGCGGGTTACGACGGCGTCGAGGTGATGGGATCGGAAGGCTATTTCATCAACCAGTTTCTGGTGACGCACGTCAACAAACGTAGCGACCAGTGGGGCGGCGACTACGCCAATCGCATGCGCCTGCCGGTAGAGATTGTGTCGCGCATGCGCGAAGCGGTAGGTAAGGACTTCATCATCATCTACCGCATTTCAGCACTAGACCTGATTCCTGACGGGCAGACCTGGGAAGAGATCGAGACGCTGGCCCGCGGCATCGAGAAGGCGGGCGCCAGCATTCTCAATACCGGAATTGGCTGGCACGAAGCGCGTGTGCCCACGATCGCAACATCAGTGCCGCGCGGTGCGTTTGCGTGGGTCACGGAAAAGCTCAAGGCTGTGGTGGATATTCCGGTCTGCACCACCAACCGCATCAACACGCCGGAATTGGGAGAACAGATCATTGCCAGCGGGCAGGCCGACATGGTCAGCATGGCGCGCCCATTTCTGGCAGATCCGGATTTCGTCAACAAGGCGGCGGCCGATCGTGCTCAGGAGATTAATACCTGCATCGCCTGCAATCAGGCCTGCCTGGACCACACCTTCAAGTTGAAGATCGCGAGCTGTCTGGTCAATCCGCGCGCCTGTCATGAAACCGAGTTGAACTATCTGCCCACGAAAGCGAAGAAGAAAATTGCCGTAGTCGGTGCAGGGCCCGCTGGGCTTGCCGCTGCTACCGTTGCAGCAGACAGAGGACATGAAGTTGATCTGTTTGACGCGGCATCCGAAATCGGTGGTCAGTTCAACATGGCCAAGACCATTCCGGGCAAGGAAGAATTCTTCGAAACCTTGCGCTACTTCCGCAACAAGATTGCTTCGAGTGGCGTGCGGTTGCATCTTGATACTCGAGCGACGCCGGAATCATTGTTGGCCGGTAACTATGACGAGATTCTGCTGGCAACCGGCGTAACGCCTCGCGAAGTGTCGATTCCTGGAATCGAAGAACAAATGCAGGCCGGACGCGTACTGAGCTATGTCGATGTGCTTGCGAAGAAACATGAGGTGGGCAAACGGGTGGCGCTGATCGGCGCGGGTGGCATCGGTTTTGATATGGCGGAGTATCTGGTGCACGAAGGCCATTCGCCGACGCTGGATCTGCCGCTCTGGAACAAGGAGTGGGGGGTGACCGACCCTGAGGACTCACGTGGGGGAGTGGTGCGTCCCGAGCCCGCCGCGCCGGCACGTGAGGTGTTCCTGTTGCAGAGAAAAGCAGGTAAGCCCGGCAAGGGTCTGGGCAAGACGACCGGTTGGATACATCGTGCGTCCCTGCAGGCCAAGAAAGTGCAGACGCGATCGGGCGTCAATTACGAATCCATTGATGAGCGAGGTATTCTGCTGAGCTATGGAGACAAACGTGAGAACGCGGAGTTGATCGAGGTCGATCACATCGTTGTATGTGCAGGGCAGGAGCCATTGCGCGCCTTGCAGCAGCCCTTGCTGGATGCAGGCGCTCGAGTTCACTTGATTGGCGGTGCAGATAAGGCGGCGGAACTTGATGCCAAACGTGCCATCAATCAAGGCAGCCGGCTCGCAGCAAAGTTATGAAGCGCCCATTGCACCTGCTGATCCTCGTTCTCGCGCTGGGTAACCTCGGGGCCATGCAGGTTGATTCGCAGATGCCTCTGGTCAAGACACTGGAATGCATGAAGCGCAACGCGCCGGCCGCACTTCAGGTGAATGAACTTCGCATTGAGTCGCAGGGGCAGCAGGTCAGCACGCCGAATCTGAGTGGTCGTTTCCACAGCCAGCGCACCAAATCTGGCTTGCGCGCGATGCTGCATATCACCACCCCTGCAGATCTGGCGGGCACACGGTATCTGATGGTCGAGCAGGAACCGGAAGATGCCTTTTACGCGTTCCTGCCTGCGCTTGGCAAAGTGCGCAAGCTCAGAGGCTCAGGGCCTGATTCGGAGCTCCTCGGAACCGGATTGCGGTACTCGGATATGCGCCTGATGGCACAGGTCATCGATTCGGCGTCCATCACCTCGGAAGGGCGCGTTGATTATCAGGGGCGCCCGGCGCAGCGCCTGCGGTTTTCACCGGCCATCGCAGATTCCCCCTATCGTCGAGTTCGAGTCACTGTCGACAACTTGTCATGTGCTGTATTGCAAGCCGAATTCGAAGATGCGCAGCGGGTTGTCAAACGATACTGGATTGACCCCGCCAGCCTGATTCAAAGCGGCAACAGCTGGTACGCCACCAGTACGCATGTAGAGGATCTTGTGCGTGGCATCAAAGCCAAAATCCTGCTGAGAAAAGTTGTTGCGAACAAGCCAATTTCTGAGAAGCGGTTTGATCCGCGCGGCTTCTACAAGTCTGACTGAGCCGTGCCGATCGGGCGTTGATCACTTGCGCTCTGGCAGAAATTGCGGTTGGGCAATGTGTGTTGTTGTGACCGAGGGTCAGCCCTAGTTGCGATGGCTTTGAGTTTGGGGAGACTCTTGAGGTGACGTGCTGCATCTGATCAGCGCGCGAATAAAACAAACGACCTCAGGAGATAAAAGTGAACAAATTTGGACGTTGGGGGCTTGCTGCTGCCCTGTGTGCTGGTGCAATGCCCATGCACAATGCCGTGGCCAGTACAACGGCGCATGTGGGCGTTTTCAGTGAGTACGTGTTCCGTGGCGTTGTCGCCAATGGCGGTGCAGCGGTACAGGGTGGCGTGGATTATCACGGCGAGAACGGAATTCTTGCGGGAGTTTGGGCCAGCAATGCCAATCAGTTTGGTGGTTCAGAGTTTGATCTCTATGCCGGCTATCTGCACCAGTTCAGCGAAACCGTGTTCGTTGATCTGGGGGCGCTGTACTACATTCTTCCGGAGGACAAGGAAGATCTCGCGCTGAATCCCACGCGTCGTGATACCGATACGCTGGAGTGGTTCACGACGCTATATGCAGGCCCGTTCAAGGTTCAGGCCTACTATTCGCATGACTATGTTGCGACCCGCGACGAGGCTTATTACTACACCGGAAGCTATACGCATAATTTCAATCCCACGATCAGTGTTGTCGCGCAGGTTGGTTATACCCACGGCGACGGCGCGGAAGCCGTTTACGGCGATGAGTATGTTGACTACAGCCTGACGCTGAGCAAAACCATTCGTGAAGGCCTGGTGTTCACGCTCGCTGCAATTGACACCAATCTGGAAGATGAAGGCATCTTCATGGGCACGGACGATGATCCAAAGGTCGTGGTCGGCGTCAAGCAGACCTTCGATTTCTGAAGGGTCTCACTTGGCAGATAGGGATGCCCACAAGCTTTCGACTTTCTTGAGCACGCCCAGCTGATCTGCTTGCTGAAGAATGCCGCGCGCCTGGTCAGGTGACAGTCTGGAAATCAACGGCCTGATCCGCGCGCGGACTTCTTCTCGCATGCGCAGAAGCAGCACAATCAACGGAGCCCAGCTTCGGGCGGCATTTACCGCTTCAAAGACATGGCCAAACGCGGTGTCATCGAGTTGCTCGGCAGCTACGGCCAGGCATTCCTGACCCGCCTCATCCATCATCGGCAACAGCGGCAGTAGTTGGGGCCAAAGACGATCCTGTTCGGCAGTGTCGAGCACGCGAGACAGAACCGGCAATTCGTGCATGATCGGCAAGTTGACCAGACGCTTCTGGTGAGGGGCGCCCAGCACCGCGACCACTGGCAAGACTGCGCTCCACAGATTCTTGTTCTGCGCCGCCCGGGCCATGCTCAGCAGGATGTTGTCGTCCAGCGTTGCCGCCATCTCACCCAGCTTCTTGCGCCACTCCGGACTGACGTCATTGATCAAGGCGAGCGCCTCGGACCACAGATCCTCACTGTCGTCAGCCGCGATCAGGATGATGTCGCGCAGGCGCTCTGCTGGCAGTAGGCCAAGCAGCTCATTGATCCGCGACTTATCTTCAACAAAGAAGGCGATGCGAAGCAGCGCACCATTGTCCGTCAGACTGTCCATGACCGCTTTGATGGCTGCAGTGCTGACTACATCTACGAATCTGGCGAGCACGACGTACTCACCACGCCGCGCCAGCTCAAGAGCAACCTCGACCAATTTACTGATCGGGATGCGCTGGATGACTTCGCGAACGCGGCGTGGATCAATCTCCAGGCTGACGTCGGCCAGAAAAGGTGTGCGCAGTCGTTGTGCGACTTCCGCGGCGCGATCAGGTGCCATCAATCCGGCCACGCGAGCGCACAGCAGCGCGCCGAATACCTGCTCTGCGAGCAATGCAATCAAGGGGACCGGAAGCAGTTTGCTGGCCATGGCGACGCGCTTCAGACGAGCGGCATCGGCGTCAAAAAGCCGGTGGCTGACCTTCTCGCGAAAGCCGCGGATGCCAGCGGCGTCCAGTTTCTCCAGTGAAGCAAGCTCCTGAGTCTTGATGCCCAGCAAACGTGCAAGCTTGAGAATCTCCGCCTGTCTCTGAAGGCGGCTCACAGGCCCAGCACCCTGCGGATGGTTCCGCGCATCATGCCGGGCACAAACTCCAGCGCGCGAGTCAGGGCCTGATCCAGCGCTGCGCTCTGACTTGCGCGAGCCTGTGCAAGCGCGCGCGTCAGTGCTTCGATCTCGCCATCCTGGAGTTTGAAGATGTCCGCCGGAGGCGCGCCGCCGAGTTCGTTCTGAAGGGATGACACACTGGGGCGTGTATTCATGGAGGCTCTCTTCTTGGTATGCGATTAGCTGGCGGCGCTGGCAAAGTGAATCATGACCTGCACCTGGAACTCTCCGACAATGAATCCCAGAGCAGCGCCTACGGCAATCAGGATCCACTCATCCTGTTCAAACGCAGGCCGCAACAAACCCTCGAACTGTTTAGGGGTCAGTTCCTGCATGCGCGAAACGAGTGTGTTTTCAATATCAATGGCATCAGCGGCGTACGCCTCCATGCTTTTCATCGCCTGTGGAAGCCGCTCCATGACCTTCCTGGCGATTTCCTTCTTCATTTCCTGATATTGGCGGCTGCCGACGGAGAAAACGACCAGAGGACGGGCTAAGCCAGCCTGTTGATCCACCATTCTCTGGACTTGCTTCTGGACCATGGAAAACATGCGATCAGACATGGGGCCGCGCAGAATGGCGTCGATGATGCGGTCTGGAGTGATGATCTCGCGAGCAATCAGGCGGCCATACTCGGCAGCCACTTCCTTGCGGTGCTTCAGAAACAGCCCGTGCCATTCAAAGATGCCCAGATAACGCTTGGGTTCCTTGGGATTGAAGATCATTTTCAAGGCCAGCCAGTCGGTAAACCAGCCAGTGAAGCCGCCAAATGCCGGCATCAGCCAATGTGACCAGCTGTATTGGTGGGTCATGGCCCAGGTGCTGGCCTGCACCAGACCGATCAGAAATCCGAAGTAGATGCCGCTGTGACGAATGAAGCGAAACTCCGCATGGCCGGCTTCAAGGAAGATGCGATTGAGCAAGCGGACATCGCGTGTCAGGTTGGTGACGACCATGTCCTTGAGGTCGAACACCCTGTCGATGTCGTTCTGTATGTCGAGCATGATCTGCTCGATCAGTTTGGGCGCCTCTGCCTTGATTCGCGCGATCAGCATTTGCTTGACCCGGTCTGGCGCCATCTCCCACAGGCCGGGCTGGTAATGGGCCGCAACCTCGCGCGTGATGTCTTCAACGGCTTCCAGCAGGGGCCCCTCGATCTCCTGGGCAACGCGCTGCGGATCAAGCTTCATGAAAATGTCTTTGGGCTTGATCAGGTACTCGGTCATGGTGTCGCAGGCAATGGATGCCATGACCGAAGCCTTGCGTGGCACGATGCCCTGCCAACCCAGGAACGGTGGCCAGCCGACAAACTTGATCGGCTGGAACATCATCTTGATGGCGACGATCTTTGTGCCAAAGCCGATGGCGGCGGCCACGAGCGGCATGGATGCGTACAAGAACCAGTGCGCCTGTATATCGCGTAGTGCCTCAGCAAAATCCACTTTCCCGACCCCGCTGCCCGTTGTTCCGGATTGTTATGTCCTGCTGATTGTCACGGCTCTTCAAACCGCAAGCTGAATTCTGCTCGCTTGCGGCCGTTTTCGTCAGAAGCAGAGGGCCGAATGCGGAACACCGCGACTATTGCGGCAAACTCGGAATCCTGGGGCAAGCAGAATTCGACTCGCCTCAGGCCGCCTCGAGAATCCTGCCGACTCTGTCCCAGATGCCCTGCGTTGTCGCGGCTTGACGAAAGGCAGCCCGTGTCGGCTCTGCCTGGCGACGGTAGACCTCGCCAACATCCTTGAGCATGTTGTCATCCTCGACGGCAGCCACAGCGATGGCAACAGCCTTCCATCCGCCCTGGGTCTTGTCTGCAACGTCCAGAATGTTCTCCAGCAATCCACCAGAATCAGCCAGGCCAATGTCCACGACCGTTCGGAGGCCGTCCGCATTGATGCGCTTGGCAAAGTCCAGTACCAAGCCGAGCTTGCCGCTCTGAGCTGCTGACTGGAGCAGCGACTTGAGCACCTGCCGGTTCTGCGCGATAGGCAGTGAGGCAACCAGATCGCGGTTCTCCTCGGAAAGATACTGGAACAGGTCCAGCATCACGTCCCAGCGACCGGAATTCTGCGCGGCCCACAAGGCAGCTTCGGCCACTTCCGCCCCCTGATCCAGCGCTGCATTGGCGATGATTTCCTGGAATTCCGGGCGCATGACCTTGGCCAGCGGCAAGGCGCTTGCCAACAAGCCCTCTTCGTGAGCATCACGCACAAGGTCACCCAGAACTTCTGCACTCTTGAGTTTGGGCAGGTTGACGATCTTGCGGTGATACTTGGGGTTCATGCTGGTTACGCCGCGGAGCACCGGCGCCCACAGACACTGTTCGTGAACCACGGTCACCAGGTTGTCCAGGCTGGCCTCGTCTTGCTCCGCCATGATGTTGGCCAGTCGAGCGCGCAGTTCCGGGTTGACGTTGTCGATCACCGACAAGGCCTGCGGCCACAGAGATTGCTGCGTACCAGTGCGCATGATGCTTGCAATGCGATCATTGTCGATCATCATCACGATCTTGCTCAGCTGAGAACGCTCTTCCATGTAATAGGCGATCTTCAGCAATACGCCGTCGTCCTTGATTGCGCTCACAACCAGGCGGATCGCCGGTGCGGACAGCGCATCCGCGAAGCGCCCCATGAGCATGTAGTCCTGTCGTTCGACCAGAACCATGGCGGCATCACGGATGACATCGGCGTCGATCAGCTTGATGATCTTTCGTGCATGCTCCGGCTCTGCCTCGGCTGCGATCTGTGCCAGGAACTCGGGCTCGAGCCGCTTGGCAATCTTGGCGGCAGTGACAGGGTGCATCGCGCCAACGATGCGGCCTGATAAGACCGGCCCGAAGGCATCTTTGGCAAGCCGTGCGACGGTCGCGACAGGCAGCAAGCTCGCCAGACGTGCGAGTGACTTGAAGCCCGAACGTTTGTGATCAAAGCGCTTTTTCTGCAGCGCCTTGCGCAGGTTGCGCAGATTCTCAGCCTTCGCGGTGGCCAGCGATGCGCGCGCATCGGAACTCAGGCCAATGTCGGCGTCTAGCTTGTCGATTTCGGCTGCCAGCGCCAGGCTGACTTTACTTTGGGTGCTCATGGGTGATTCTCTCCCTGATGTCCTTCTGTGCCCGTGATTCCGGGTCTATTTCAGGTAGGCCGACGCAAACGGACGTAACCAGGCCGGCATCGCTGCAAGTCCCTTTTCGACAGCCTGATCAAGCTCGGCGCTGTTTCTGGACAATGATGCCCCCAGCTTCTGGAGCAGTTCCTGTTGCGTGTCCGGCGGAAGATAATCAATGAACCCCGTTTCACGATCGCTGCTCTCAAGCGTCGCTGCCAGTGCTGTCGAAACGTGTTCGCTCATGCCGGTCTCCTGTTGTGCAAATTCGTCGATGCGAATTGCTTGTATTTGTTGCCTGTCTATAGCAGCATGACAGTGGCCAATGTCATGCACAAGTTGATTGTGTAGACCTTTAAATACAAGAGCAAGTCCGTCAAGGCAGAGCCGGACCAGATATCGGGGGATCAATGGGTACAGGACATGGCAGTGATAGCGACGACGTCGGCATGATGCGGGCCGTCGGCAGGCTTGCCTTGGGTTTAAGCGATCATGTTCCGGGAAGCCGCTATGTCCGCCGTCAGATGGAAGATGCAGAACGAATGGCCCTGTCGCACCTGAAGTCGCGCCTGGACAAGCTGGAAGATGACAAGCCGTCTCGGCATGAGACCGGCCGCATGGAGCCTGCGCAGTCTGCCAAGCGCCCTTCGCGCAGACGAATGAGCCTGGCCGAGCAGTTTGCCCACATGGTTGAGCAGTCTCTTGAGCAGACGCCGGAGAGTGCGCTGGACGCCTACTTTGGTCAGCTTCTCGGTGAAATGGTGCCAGATGAAGTCAGGCTCTTGAACGCTGCTTCCGATGGCAGCCGCATTCCGGTTGTGCACGTCGATGTCGGTTCGCGGCTGTCAGGCAGCAACAGGGTCATGGCCTATCTGAGTCGATCCGGAAATGAATCGGGTGTGATGCGTAACGAGCTCACCCCTTATTATCTTGCCCATCTGGTTGGCATTGGCCTTTTTGAAGATGCGGTGGAAGACAAAAGTGCCACCACCAAGTACGAGATGATCGAGAATGACTCGGACGTGCGCAAGGCACTTGAGCAACTGCACAAGGAGCGGTCGGGCAAGCCACGAACCGTGCGAGCAAGTCTGGTGCTGAGTCGCCTGGGACGGGATTTTCTGAGTCGCTGCAATGCTCAGGATTAAAGAGTAAGAGCAATAATTCGGAACGCTGCGCGGCCTTCGGGCCGTTGGGGTGGGTGAGGGTTCAGGCCACACATGCATCGTCAATATGAACCTGCGGAGAGAGAGTGACGTTATGGAAACTGGTCTGGAACATTTCATGGCTCACCCGCTGCTGTACCTGTCGATGCCCATCGTCAGTGCTGTGGTGGGATACGTGACCAATGTGGTTGCCATCTGGATGATGTTCAATCCGATCGAGTTCTTCGGCATCAAGCCGCCGTTCCTGGGTTGGCAGGGGATCATTCCGCGTCGCGCCGCAAAGATGGCCAGCATCTCGGTGGACACCATCACCGAACACCTGATTACCCAGGAAGAAATTTTCAGCCGCCTTGACGCCGATCGCGTTGCGAGCGAGCTGGAGGGTCCGCTCAATGAAATGATCGAGGATATCGTCGATCAGGTCATGCTGGCGCATCAACCCGGGCTCTGGGAGTCGCTGCCCAACATGGTGAAAAACCAGATCTATCGACGTATCAAGTCCGAGGCGCCGGAACTGATCACCGAGATCATGGAAACCATCAAGGGCAATTTGAGTCAGATGTTTGATCTCAAGGACATGGTGATCACCAACCTGACCAGAGATCGGGCGCTGCTCAATACCATCTTCCAGGAAGTCGGCGCAGCAGAGTTCAGGTTCATCGGCCACTCGGGCCTCTACTTTGGGTTCCTCTTCGGCATCATCCAGATGTGCATCTGGATTTTCTTCAAGGCCTGGTGGCAGTTGCCGGCTTTTGGTCTTGCCTGCGGATACGCAACCAACTGGATTGCCCTGCAGATGATTTTCAACCCCAAGGAAATCATGCGCATCGGGCCGTTCAACGTGCAAGGCCTCTTTATGAAGCGCCAGGATGAGGTCGCCTTTGACTATGGTCGACTGGTATCTGCCAATGTTCTGACGCCATCCAACATCATTGAAGGTGTTCTGCGTGGCCCGTACTCGGACAAGGTCTTTGCGCTGATTGGTCGTCGTGTGCAAAAGACCATTGATGAGCAGAGCAGTATTGCGAAGCCCTTCGTGGCCTTTGTGGTGGGAACGGCCGAATATCGCCGAATGAAGGACACCGCCGTGACCGCCATTCTGCAGAGGTTGCCAGATGCGCTGACGCACATTGAAAGCTATGCAGAAGATGCACTGGACCTGGAAAACACTCTGGCGACCCGCTTGCAATCTCTCAAGCCTGCGCAGTTCGAGAGCATGCTCAGGCCCGCGTTTGAGCAAGATGAGTGGATCCTGATTACCGTCGGCGCTGTGCTTGGATTTTTTGTTGGCGTCTTCCAGTTGTTCGCAATGTTCGGTGGTCCGGGCGGGGCAGATCCTGCCACTGTCGAAGAAAGCGCGCGTCTGGGCCTGGAGTTGCTCCGCCTATACGGCATCGGATGATTCAAATCCGATAAAGGGAAATTCAGATGTTGAGTGAGCCCACAACCTGGTTCTGGATTGCTCTGACGGCAGTTTGTTTCGCCCTGGGATTCGCTTTGTCCTGGGTACGCACGAAGCGCCGTGTTACGGCGCGATATCAGGCCGCAGTAGAGGCGCAGATCAAGAGAAAGATCCAGGAAGAAATTCTGCGTCGTGTGACAGGTGGGCCTGAGCTCAAGGCAGACCCTGGCGGCGCGCAGACGCCTTCTGCACAGAAAACGAAAGACTAGCGCAAGCCGTGATGCCCCCGGGGGCTACGCGCGGTTGCGGCGTTTTCTTGCGGGCTTCGCGTCCTGGGTTGGCAAGGTGGCTCCGAAGCGCTCTTCCAGGGCGCGGCGAAATGAGTCTGCGAGTTCCAGCGTAATCGCCTGATCAAGCAGGCTGCGTAGTTCCGAGGCCGTTCTGGCCACCTGGGCAATTTGTGTGCTGGCGTTGCCGTGCCTTGGCGCCCCTTCCAGTGTGTCTACTACGGTGCGCGTGACGACATCAATCTGTCGGGTGAACTCTGCCAGGATATCCAGAATTTCATTGAGCGGAACGCCGATGCGGGTCAGTTCAATGCCGACGCGAATCAGTTTTGGGCGTGGCGCCAGAAAACCTGCGCCGCGTGGTAGCAGAAGCTTGAGTCGCACCACTCGCCTGATCGCCGAAGCGTTCAGTTGCGCGCCGTATCCCTTGCGGAGCTCCTTCAGGCTCATGTATTCCGGCGCTTCGCGCTCAGCACTTGGGGAGGCGTTTTGCTCCAGGCCCAGTACACCCCCGAGATCCTTGCCGGCGTGCCAGGCATTCAGAAGTTCCTCGATGTTCGCGATGGAATATCCACGCTCCAGCAAAGCGGTGATGGTGCGCAGGCGCGTGACATGTGCCTGGTTGTAGAGGCTGGCCCGACCCCGGCGCTCCGGTCCCTGCAACAAACCCTTGGCTCTGTACGCGCGAATATTCCGGACAGTCACGCCGGATACAGCGGACAACTCCGAGATATCAAACTCGTCGGAGCCGGACGTGGTGCTGGGCGTCAGGATCAAGATGAGGTGCCTGCGGCGTGGCGGGACCGTCAGTCAGGCCATCGCCGGTCTGGAATGAATCTGCATTGTTTGTCAGCCCCTGCACCGGGTCAAGCGAGTGGGGCGGCGGTTTCATGCCGGGTTTATGGCGACCCGTTCGATTTATTGGCCGCATCCTTCATCGCCAATGGGTCTCGCGGCCCCCAAGGTGTCTCAGCCCGCACTGGACCGTCTCGCTCGTCGTCTTTGGCGATACTGAATTTGAGCATCGAACTCGGCCTCAGATTGACATCCAGCCGGGTGAGAATGGCGCGAACCTGATCTTGCTGCGGAAACAGCGTCAGGGGAAGCGACGCGGTTACCGGGGTGCGCACTGTCTGGTTGATGGGCAAACGCGCCTTGAGCGTGGTGTTAACCACGGTCTTGAGCTCGTCGTCCAGATCGGCCGTCAGCGGGCCGACGTACTCAAGATCAATGATCTGGTCGATGGGCACGTTCAAATTTACGGGCAGCGGGAATTTCAGGGGAATCTTGGTCTGAATATCCAGATTGCGTAGTGACTTGAGATTCTTGTAGTTGATGCCGGTGCGAATGGTGACATCGGCTTGTGTGTCGATCGGCAGGATGCCGTTGTAGGTCACATCAAACTTCAGGGGCACTTTCGCCCGCAGTTCAACGTCCAGGTCATAGCGCCCTTCCAATGGCACCGTCAGCTCCTGATTGAAGGGAACTTCGGTGCTGATCTCGCCGTTCATGGCCACCTCGAGCACATTGGTGATCTCGGCTATGCCTTTGATGCTCTCGGGCAAGGTGACGCCCATTTTCTGGTCGCGAATGGCGATGTCGATCACGATATAAAAATAGACCCACCAGGCCACCCAAACCCCGCAGACCAGGGCAACGACTGCAGCGCCGCCGCCAAACATCCAGAGCAGGACGCGCCAGAACACACTTCGGCGCTTGTCAGGAGAAGCCGAGGGCTCCGTACTGTCAGCTGGCCCAATCGGCAGCATGGTGGTGCGTAGGCGTCTGCGACTCACGGCGCGGGCCCCGCATCTGGATCGCTGGTCAGATCCAGCTTGAGTGTTCGCAGCGGCAACTTGAGCGCGGCCTCGGTAATGACCAGATCGCTCGGTGTGGACGGCATGGTGACAAGCGCTTCGAGTGTGTTGAGCACTGGTACGCGAAGGTTGGCATCAACGGGCACGTTGGCGTCGATGGTTGTACGCAGCGGAACCGTCAGGTTCTGGTCAATGCTCGCGGTCAGCGGAAGACTCACTTTGAGCGGCAGCATCTGGTCAACCGGAATGACGATGTCGATGGGTACTACGGTGCTAATCGGAATCTTGCCGCGCAGCGGAATGCTGATGGTGGTGCCCATCTCCGGTAGATAGGCATCAACCTTGGTATCCAGGATGACGACCTGTTCCAGGGCGATCTCGTCCACCAGATGCACTTTGAGCCGCAGTGGAACCGCTCCGTCCAGATTGGCGATGGCTTGCACCTGTGCCTTGACCGGAATCGTGACTTTCTGATCGATGGGAACCTGCGTGACGATGGTCTCGTTCAGGCGCAGGCCGATCGCATCGTTGACCTCGATGCGCCCATGCAGCTGCTGGGGAATGACGGCTTGCGCGGGCTGGTCCTTGAGCAGCAGCGTCACATCGACCCGCGACACAATGAAGTAGGCGATGGCGCCGCCGGCTGCCGCAGCGATGATCAGCACCAGCAGTACGATCAGCAGGCTGATGCCATGCTGGCGACGTGGCAGCTTGGACACGCGATTGGCAGTGGCCCTGTTTATGGCATTTCCTCGCTGACGCTGTCGCTGCCTGCTCGCTCTGCTTCTGCAGCTTCTTCCGGCGTCTGCTCTTCAAAGCCGATGCCGATGCTGCTCAGCGGAATGACCAAGTCGGCATAGTTGAGATCGAGATTCAGAGGAGGGTGCTTTTCCAGGATGGCGGTGGCTTTGAGATCGTTCAGAACGGGAACCGTCATCTGTGCCTGCAGCGGTACTTCGGCAACGATGTCGGTTTTCAGAGGGACGATCAGATCCTGTTTTAGGCGCGCGCTGACGGGAGCATCAAATTTGACTCGTACCATCTGATCAATGGGTACTTCAATCCTGACGGGAACCGATGCGCGAACCGGAAAATTGCCGCGCAATGGCAGCTGAAAAGTTTCGCCGAGGAGATCGGCCTCGACGACGGTATCGATGTCCACCATTTGATCGAGCGGAATCACGTCATCCACCGTCACGGAAGTTCGCACCGGAACCAGAGTGTCCAGAGAAACAAACAGGTTCAGCGGTTCGTCCACGGGAACGTTGATCACGGTGTCTACCGGCACGCTCGTGCTCACTATCTGATCAATGGAAATTTTCAGGTCGTTGAGGACCGAAGCGGTAACTTCCAGCGGCTGATCGACATAAGCCTTGAGCGGAGTGTCAGTGACCAGCAGCTGCGCCTTGACGTTGCTGATGGCCCAGTGGATTACCACGAATGCACCGATCGCAGCGCCGATCAGAATGATCAGCATCCAGAACAGCACACCGCCGTGCTGGCGGCTTGCAGTGGCAGCACTAGAACTCATAGGACAGCGATACATTCAGGAAGTCCCGGTCTCGAAGGCGATTGCCGTTGCCGCCACCAAAGAAGATGAAATTGTCGAGCGAGAAATTGAAGGTATTGTAGAAATTGAAGTTCACGCCAAGCAGACCGATCTTTCGGCCGTCCTGGAAGTTGCCGCCCAGGCCGGGCGTGGTGCCATCGACATCGTGAAACAGGATCGCCTGGGGACGAATGCGCAAACCTTGAATGAAGGTGTCGTCGTAGGCCCAGATCGCGGCAGCCTTGTAACCCCAGGCCAGCTTGGTCGGGAAGCCATCGGCATCGGCTTGATAGGGGTTGAGCTTGAGCGGATCGCCAGATTCCAGCACGCCTGCCGAGTAATGCGTGTTGGTTGTGGCCAGGCTGTCCAGCTGCAGCGCGTTCAGTGACGGCAAGTCGGGAACATAGCTCGCCGCAAATTCCAGAATCAGAACCATTTGGTCTGCACGAATCCAATTGTTGTCCCGGCCCAGAATCACGGTGCCACCGGCAGTGGCTTGCCAGTAATCAAATTCTTCGTAGCCGCGGATGTAGGCACCGGGTTCCACTTCGCCCGGAGTGCCGCCGCGATAGGCCGTCAGGTAGTCCGGAATGGCATTGCGACGGTCGGTAAAGGTAGCGCCGCCGAGCTGGTCGATGGGAACGCCAAGTGCGTCCGCCAGAGGCGCGAGCAGGACCGCATCAAGCCCCCCTGCGCTGGGAAACAGCGCCAGCTCATTGCGTGGAAACAGGGGTTGAAGCGCTGCAAAGAACACATCCTCAAGATCCACCTGAAACGGGAAATCGGGCCGGAAAGAAAGCTCGCCTGTCCAGTTCACCCTGAATGCCGTGGTGTTGAAGCCAAGGCCAAAGACCTGAATGTCTTCCGGGTACTCGAGAAAAATGCGGGCAGAGGAAAGCGGTAGCGCGTCGAAGCCTTCTCCGACAAGGCGAGGTGTTTCCTGGCCCGTCAATTGCGCGAGCAGACTGCCCAGATCCATACCACTACCGGTGCCGCAGGCCGCAAGAAAAGTGGTGAGCGCCAGACCCAGCCCTGGTGTCGGATCCGTGCCGGTCGCGCTGCCTTCTGCTGCAGCGCAGGTGGATTGGGCTGCGATGAAGCTCGCTGTCGGCAGGCGTGCGTGATAGTTGGCGTAGTAGGCACTCAGCTCGGTTCCGCCGAGCCAGTCTTCCTGGAACATGCTGAACTTGAAGCCATACTGCCCACCATTGCTTGGTTCGCGATTGCCAAGGCGCGGGATGGACGCAGCAGAATCGCTGATCATGGCCACCACCGGCGTCAGGCCCCTTTGCAGCTGCATCGGGTCCTCAGGGGTTTTGCCAAAGGGCAGGGGCAGGGAGTCGCCACCGAGTGATCCATTGCCTTCTGGCTCGCTGCCCAAATCAACAATGAATGAGCCCAGCGTGCCGCGCGACGGTAGTTCGTAGGGTCGCCATTCGAGCTGGTAGAAAGCTTCTGCCGAGATGATGTCGGTGACTTCCGTGCGCAGTGCGATCATGCCCACGGGTGACAAGGCTTCATCCAGATCCATCGTTGGCCGGAAGAAGTTATTGAAGTTCACCGGGTTGATGAAGTTGAGTGTTCCGGAAATCGCGAACAGTGCCTCGCCCCAACCCAGCTGACGGCGACCGATGCTGACGTCGAGTTCGCGGCCGTCGCCGTACGGCACGCGAAAGAAGGCAAGGGCATCACGAATCTCGATCCTCTGGCCAGACTCGCGTCGTGCTTCGGTAGGTGTGCGAATGGAGGTTGCAGCGCCGGGTGCGAGTCCCTCTTCAACGATCAGGTTGGGCTGCGCCAGATCGAGCTTGTACTGCACTTCGTCGTGAAATGCCTGCCACCCGAGCTTGAAGCCCCAGCTTCCGTCGCCACCGCGCATGACCAGATCGGATCGCCATCGTACGACCGCGCTGGTGATGTCGCCCTGATCGTGGGTCAGGTTTGCCTCGTCTCCAATCTGCCAGGCGCCGCCCGGAGCGGCCTGCCAGCGCTCATTAGGTTCGTTGTTGTCTCGGGTCAAAGTGAGGCAGGAATCTACTGCGCACAGATCCGGGTCGAGATTGGATTTGCCGATGAAATTCTTGTTGGGGGATTCCAGCCGCAGCTGCGCGCCGATCGCAAATTTGTTCTTCCACGACACATCGAAGCCGGGGCCAAGATCGAGTCGGTACTCTTCAGCTGAAGCCACTCCGGAAATAAAGCCCGTCCAGATGGCCAGGGCTAGGCGCCATGGTGCTCTGCCCACCTGTCCTCTCCTCATTTGCGTGCCGCTCTTTCTGGTTTCTTACGGCTGACTCATAATTGTATTTACATTGTTCGATGTCAAGCTCGAACAAGCTGATTCCTGTTTGAAATCCGTTAGCTTCGGGGTGTCACCGGCTTCCCTCAGGAATCGTTGTTGCGCTTTCCGAGGTTGAGCTTCCAGAACTTGATGCGCGGCAGGTCCTGAACCACCTCTTCGGTATGACCTTCAATTGCGGAGGTGCGCCGGTCCAGTATTTCGATAAAGACCAGCATCCGGAAGACCGCCATCACGAATTCCAGAAACACGCGCACCACCACGACAAGAATCAGAAAGACGATCGGGCCAAAAATCAGCCACACCAGACCCAGCCAGAAGGACTGAATGAACGCAGTGGCGATTCCCAGAAGAACCAACGCGCCCATCGAGATCACAGCGAGCCGATAAATCAGCGGCAGCATGCGCGTGGTGACGATCTCGCGCATCTCAAAGTCAAACAGGTTGCGAAGCAGCTCGCGCAGCCGCAGACCTTCGTCACTACGTTCTGTGCCCGACTCGCTTTCCTGATTCATTGGTCTGCGCCTCAGCGACCGGCGCGTGATGCCGCTGGCGACTGATTGAGATAGGCCAGGGCTTCTTCGGTTGATCCTTCCTTGACCGGGTCGTACCAAGGGCTGAAGAAGGTTAGTTCGTCGCGCAACAGCTTGAACGGGGAAGGCAGTTGGCCCGCCTTCGACTGACGCTGCCATTCGAGCCAGATCCAGGGGCGGAATACGCTGGGTTTGCGATCAGCAAATTGCGGATCCTGCTTCATGATGTGTGCAGCCCCATGTACCCAGAGCCCGAAGATCGCGGGCATTGCGATGCTTGCCAGGTAGTAGCGTGAGGGGTAGCGCCCGCCCAGATGGCGATACACATCAAATGCCACACAGCGGTGTTCTACCTCTTCGGCGCCATGCCATCGGAGCAGGTCGAGCAGAACGGGGTCTGCGTCTTTCCACTCCTGGCTGAGTACGTAGTTTCCGAGGACGCAGGTCATGTGCTCGATGGCAGCCACGATGCCCAGGCGGAAAACCAGCCAGCGCTTTTCCAGGAACTTTGGAAGTTTGCGGCCAAATGGATTGTCGGAAAGCAGGACTTCGAACAGCTTGTCTTCCTGCGCTGTATTGCTGTCGGTCTCGATGCCGTGCGCGTGCAGATACTCGGCAATGGCTGCGCCGTGGGCGCGCGCGTGCATGGCCTCCTGACGAATGAACATCTGCACGTCCTCGCGCAGTTTCTCGTCGGTAATGTGCGGCAGAGCCTTGTTGTACAGCTTGCAGAACCAGAACTCACCCGCTGGTAGGAGCAGGTTGATCTCGTTGATGAAGTGACTTGCGAACGGCTGCCCCGGAATCCATTCGAGCGGTGTTTGCGACCAATCGAACTGGACCTTGCGCGGAATCAGCGGTGCAGGTGTTCGCGAAACCTTTGAGGAGCGTCTTGGCGGTGGAGGTGTCATTGGACTATTCATGAAGTTGTCTCCTGTTTCGTTCCGCGCGTTCCCTGTGGAGCCGGCGATTCAGAGTCTGATTCCCGTGCCGGCATTTTGGCGCGTTGCGCCGTAGCTGGCGACCCGGGCAGTTTGAATCCTGCCAGACGCTGCATGACGCCGGGGAAAAGACGCGAGCCCCATTTGGCGACATGGGCTTCGGTTCCCACCAGGACCTCGTCGCGCTTGCCCCGCACCGCGCCAAGAATGGCTTCTGCTACGGCAGTAGGTTTGAGGCTGCGTTTTGCGTAGAGCTTTCGCGCCGTGTCCTGCTGGCGGCTCTGGTCTTCCGCGCTGGCGCCCACAAACTTCGTGGCACCTGTAATAGCAGTGTCGACGATGCCGGGGCAGACCGAGACCACGCGAATATTATTTTCCTTGAGTTCTGCGCGAAGGCAGTTGCTGAGCATCAGCACGGCTGCCTTGCTAGTGGCGTAAGCAGGAAGCGCCCTTGTGGGGGCAAACGCCAGGGCAGAGGAGACGTTGACGATGTGGCCGGCCACGCCCGCGTCAATCATCTGTTGTGCAAACAGGCGCGAGCCATGAATGACACTCCACAGATTGACCTTGAGCAGGCGCTCCCAATCTTCGTTGCGGGTATCTAGAACACTGCCTGCCATGCCGATGCCGGCGTTGTTGATCACGATGTCGGGCGTGCCGATCTCGTCCTTGACCCAGGCTGCAAGGGCTTCCATCTGGTCTGTCTGCCCCACGTCCACCTTTCTGGTCCAGGCGTCCGTGTCCAGCAGGCGGGCCAATTCCGCGCTTCGTTCTGCAGCCTCCAGATTGATGTCCACTGCGATCACGCTCGCGCCCTGCTCAGCGAAGGCCAGCAGCGTTTCGCGGCCGATGCCGCTGCCAGCACCTGTCACCAGCACCAGTTTCCCGGACAGGGGCCGACGCTGGCCATGTTGTCTGGCGCGGCGTAAGGCAGGCGTTTGCTGCCCGGTTACGACCATGTCGATGAACTCGCCTGCCATTTTCGCCACCAGCTGAGGGTGGCTGACCTGAACCCAGTGTCCTGCATCGATCTCCCGCCGCCAGAGTTGCGGCACCCACTGTGGGAGGTCGTCGAAAATTTCTTTAACCATGAAGCGATCGCGCGCGGGCACGATCAATTGTACGGGTGTGTCGGTGTGGCGTTCAGACGGTTGCAGCAGACGCTTCACGAAATTGGCGCGATACAGATTGACGCCGCTGGTGCCATCGCCTTTCTGCGTGTCACTGGCAGGTGCATCGGCAATGCCTTCGACCTTCTCGAGGACTTTCGGCCACAGTTTGTCCAAGCCCAGTTTCCACACAGACTCTCCGAATCCGGGAAGCTGGAATGCGCCGATGTACCAACTGTGCGAGAGCTGGCGTGCAACGGTTGCCAGGTCTGCGGGTGAGCCGCTGCGCAGTCGCTGTGCCATCCAGTAGGCGGCATGGTCGATGCTGGGTCCTGAGATGCTGGTGTAAGAGGCGATGCGCCCTTGCATGCGCTCGGTCGTGACCGCTTCCCAGGACTGGATAGAGCCCCAGTCGTGACAGAGCAGGTGAATCGGGGCATCGGGGCTGACTTCGTCCACCACCGTGGCCAGATCGCTGACCAGATGCTCCAGGTCGTAGGCGCGAGTGTGGTCTGGTGTGCTGGAGCGACCAGCGCCGCGCACATCGTAGGCCACCACGTAGTACTTTTCCGCTAGCGCCTGCGCGCACTCCGACCATACGCTGGCCGAATCCGGGTAGCCGTGAACCATGACCACCACCGGCTTGTCGGCCGCCGGGGTGCCCCAGGAATAAACGGCGAGTTCGATGTCCCCTGAAGTGACAAAAGATTGTGGGGTCATGTTGATTCTCCTCGTAAATTAGGCGTTTCCGATCAGGCCGCAGCGGTCTCGCGACTTTGCTCCCAAAGGCCCCGCTCTTTCCAGCGGCGTACCTGCGGCACGTCGTCATCGAGCCAGAAAGCATCGTCTTCTGTCACGACCAGCAATTCCTCCCACTTGGCACCTACACCGCGAAACCCCAGATGTGGTTCCACTGCCCACAGACCTGGCGTCGGCGGGTGCTCTGAGCCAGCCCCGCTGTTCCACAGAGGCGACCAGCCCTCCTTGGCTCCGCGCAGACGTTCTTTCAGGAGTGCGGAAATGTTCCGGACTCCGAATCGTGCAAGAGACAGGTGACTTTTTTGCCCGTCGTCTTCGAGCTTCTCCACGCGATGGGCAAGTACTTCAAACGGATAGGCTTTGTGGCGGGGTTCGTAACCATGCTTCTGACAGAGCTGATCAACCGCGCGGCTGACATCGGCCAAAGTTCGGCGTTGGCGGACCAGATCGAGAATCAGGACGCGATACTCCAGGAGATCGTCCATCAACTTGTCCAGCGTCGGATTGCTGCCAATGACACCGCAATAGCCGATATCGGCGGTATACCCATTGCAGGTTGGCGCGCAATCTAGAATGAACGGCATGTTCTCCTCAAGGCGGCGATTGCCCGGATAGAAAGCAGGATTGAAGCCGCCAAGGTGCTTGAAGCCGATGAAGCCCCGAAACGCCGTGCGGTCGCCAAACCAGGCAAAGGGGCGATGGAAGCAGTCGTCCGCGCCCTCGGCGTCAAGAAACGCCTGCATGAGCGCCGCAGTTTCGCGTTCGGTGATGCCGGGCTGCATCTGGCTTGCGACGGTCTCTGCACATCGATAAGCCAGGTTCTGGACTTCCCTGAAGCCGGCCAAGTCGCTGTTGTTGGGGCTCTTCATGTTGTCTCCTTGGTTGTGTCTGATCAACACTGATGACCGTGACATCGAACAATGGTACGTTAGCTCGCGCAAGACAAGTTGGCGTTACAGACGGCTGGGCAGGTCGCTGCGGCCCTGATTCTGAATTCAGGGATAATTTTGGCCCTGCGGCCAATTGGTGCAGAATGGGGGTCCGACACGAGCCCCACAAGCTGTTCATAGCCGAGAAGAGCAATCTCAACGATGCGTGACTCAGGACAACTGCTTGAAATCGTTCATCAAGCCTTGGTCAAAGGAGGCTTTGATGTAGAAGCCCTCTATGGCCGTTTGGGCTACAACGCCGAAGCCTTGCCACTCAAGCAAATGCGCACTGCGCACCAATTGCAGGCATTTTTCTGGGAGACGGCGGAAGCGGTGACCCAGGACCCGGACATTGGTTTGCACTTGTGCCCCCATGCCCCCGTGTTTCGCGGCGAGGTCATGGAGTACCTGATGCTGTCCAGCCCGACCTTCGGTGAGGGCATGAACCGTGCGGTCAAGTACATGCGCCTGGTCAGTGATGCGATGAATTTGCGTGTGGTGCGCGACGAGCGAGGTACCTACGTTGCTGTCAGCGGCAGCACCATTCAGGCGCCTCAACTGCGACACACCGAAATCATGGTGGCGCATCAGGTGATCCGCTTTGGGCAGATGGTGACCGAAGGGCAGTACGCCCCGTCGCGCGTGCGCCTGCGCATCAGTCGCCGTGCGCCGCAGGCCGAATACGACGAAATATTTGGCTGCCCCGTGTCCTTCGAAAGCGAAGAGAGCGAAATCTGGTTCGATCCGAGCTTGCTTGCCTACCGCTCACCACGGTCCAGCCCCGAACTACTGCAACTGCACGAAGAGCACGCAGAGAAGCGACTCACCACATTGAAGCGTGAAGATTTAATTGAGCGCATCCGAGCCGTATTTGCACAACGTCTGGAAGTGGACCGTTGTGATCTTGAAGAAGTGTCGCGCGAACTGGAGATTGCGCCGCGAAGACTGCGCTTTGAACTTGCTCGCGCTGGAACCAGCTTCTCGCAAGTGCTCGCTGATTTCAGGTTTGCATTGGCGCGCAAACTACTCGCGCGTACGAGTGAGCCGGTAGAAGACATCGTTTACCTGACCGGGTTTTCTGAGCCCAGTACGTTCTATCGTGCTTTCAAACGCTGGTCAGGTATGACACCTGTGCAGTACCGGGACTCAAAGCGCGACAAGTTTGCGGCAAGCGGCGAAACTGAACCGCCTGCAGATCCTTCTGCATAAAGATTGACCCATGCGACATCTGCACCGTGTGTCGGCAATCATGGAAGGATCAGGGCGGCGAACCTATGCTTTGACCCTGCCGCAATAAAAAGGTCCGGCATTCGCTACGACCTGAAACCTAGGCTTCAATTCAGCATCGAGGAGAATCAAGAATGACTGCATTCATCCCGCGCCGTCTGGCGCTCGCCGCAATCGTAGCGGCCATGCCGTCGGTAGGCTTTGCCACCGCAACGGCTGAGGAAGCCGCCAAGCTGGGTGGTGAGTTGACCCCCATCGGTGCAATCAAGGCAGGTAATGCCGACGGCTCGATCCCAGAGTTCACCGGAGAAGCTAATTTCCCGGCCGACATGAAATCCTGGACGCCGGAATTCCTCGAAAACCTGAGAACGCAAGACACCGCAAAGCTCGAGGCTGAATTCAAAAAAGCCATCAAGCCAGAACTGCTGAAGCCTTTTGACACGATTACCAAGGCCAACATGTCCAAGTACGCGGACAAGCTGACCGATGGGCACAAGGCGCTGCTCAACAAATACCCAACCTACAAGATGCCGCTGTACAAGACGGTTCGCACCGGCTTCTTCCCCAAGGAAATCTACGAGGCGACCAAGAAAAACGCCACCAGTGCCAAGCTTGAAGGAACAGATCTGGTCACCGGGGCCAAGGTTGGTTTCCCGTTCCCGATTCCCAAGAGCGGTGCCGAAGTGATCTGGAACCACCGCATGAAGTATCGCGGTAATGCGGTCACCCGCTACAACAACCAGGCCATCGTCAAATCCGACGGCAGCTACCAGATCACCAAGCTGACCGAAGAAGTGAAGTTCAAGTACGCCAACTACAAAGATCCGGCGGAAGAGGGAAACAAGTATCTGCTGATGTATCTGTCTGAAACGGTTTCGCCGCCGCGTGTTGCAGGTCAGCTGACCCTGGCGCACGAGCTGATCGGTCCCGACGCAGGTTCGGGTCGCGCGGCTTGGATTTTCTCGCCCGGTCTGGGACGTGTGAACCGCGCACCGGATGTGGGTTATGACAACCCGGCGGTGGGCACGGACAACGAGCAGTACTTTGATCAGATCGACGTCTTTAACGGTTCGCTGGACCGCTACAACTGGAAGCTGATTGGCCGAAAGGAAATGTACATCCCGTACAACTCCTACCAGATCAATTCGCCGCTGGTGAAGTATGCAGATCTGCTCAAGCCGTTCCACGTCAATCAGGATGAAGCACGCTACGAGTTGCATCGTGTGTGGGTCGTCGAAGCCACGGTTCGTGACGGCGTTCGCCACAACTTTGCCAAGCGCGTCTTTTATGTTGATGAAGACAGCTGGTCCATCGCAGCAGTTGATTGCTACGACGGCCGCGGCGAAATGTGGAAAGTGCAGGAAGCGCATCTGATTACCGCGCCCTTCGTTCCGACCGTGACCGGATCTCCTGAGATCATCTATGACCTCCAGAGCACGCGCTACTTCGTGACCGCGCTGGCCAATGAAGACAAGATTTCGGATTTCCACGCATCTTTCAGTGACAAGGAATTCCAGCCATCAGCGCTGAAAAAGAAATCACGCAGCAGATAATCAATCTCTGCAAGAGAAGCAGAACAGACGCCGGGCAATTGCCCGGCGTCTTTTTTTGTGTGTGGTACGTAGTATCGGGGGCACGTCATATACATGATGGAATAGCTCCCATACGTTTTCGATATGCCTGACAATTTCATTGCTCCCAAAGTTGTATTACTCGGCGCTTGTACTCTGCTCTTGGCTGCCTGCGGCATGGGCAGCGCCAATCTGAAAGGTGATGCCGCATCACTGGCGGCTTGTGATAGCGGGCCGCACTGCGTGTCCTCGCAGAGCGCCGACCCAGAACGCAGAGTCGAACCCTTGCCCTATTCCGGCGGGCGCGAGGCAGCACGCAAGCGTTTGCTGGCCGTGCTGGGGGCACAGAAACGCCTCGCCTTGGTGACGACGACGCCGGACTATATTCACGCGCAAGTCACAACGCCGCTGATGCGCTACGTCGATGATCTCGAATTCTTATTTTCGACCAACTCGCCGCTGATCGACGTTCGTTCCTCAAGCCGTATCGGCTACTACGATTTCAATGCCAACCGCAATCGCGTTGAGCACATTCGTGAGCAATTCCAGAAAACACTTGATTGACACTGCGTAGATTAATCAGATGCCTTGACTGTTATCCGGGACGGTGCAGACAGCCCGCGAATCTCCGGGCTGTACATGCCTTCTCCGTAGGCTGACGGTACAGTGAAGATGCCTGTGTTCGTGGCCTTGATGCGATAGACGATTTCGCTGACAGAAGGATTCAGAGAAACGTAGAACACATTGCGGTCTTCACGGAAATCCGCGTAAGAGATAAAGGCGTTCGTCCCCGTCTGACAGACTGGACAGCGCGCCGTGACACCGCGCGTTGGCGTGCTGCCTTCTTGTGGATCCGGTTCCTCCGACTGACCGTCCTTGGGTGGAATCACGAGTTCAAAACCGCCGGGCAGCAGGTCAACCAACGCAACTCGTGTGTAGCTCTTCTTGGAGAGCGAACGATAACGCAGGCGTACAGTGATCTCCTTGCCGAGTTCAACCTGCTCCACTGACGCGCCATCAGCATTGACGTATTCACGCTGTATCTCGAAGCCATTCTTCAAGGCTTGCTGAACAGGCTCACGATCAAAACCGCTCTGCGAAATGATTGAAAAAGCAGGCAGCTGACTGTCGTTGGTGAACCGAATCTTGCCGGTATCAAGTGCCAAATCTGCGTTGGGCATCAGGCTATCAGGCAGTTCGATCTGTTCCAGCTGCCCGTCCTGCTTGACCACGCTGGCAGTCAATGCACCGTCCACCTGCGGAGCAATTGCAGTCGCATAGGTATCGAGAGCCAGCAGGCTGCTCGCCGCAGACAGCGCGTGATAGCGATGCTCATTGATCCGTTTCACCAGCTGTTCCATGAAAGTCGGCGGGACATTCTTGAGTTGTTCCGGAAAATGTCGCGATGCCAGATACAGCAGCTCGGCGTCGGCGGTCATCGAGTCATGCCAGGGATCAGTGCTGCTCCGAACCTGCCAATCGATGCGTGAAAACATTTGCGCGGCCTCGCGCTGCTGCTTCATCAAATGCATGGCACTGGCCAGGTAGGCCGCTACGATGTCGCGTTTCCACTGTTTCGCATATCGCGCCTCCAATCGTTCTCGCAGCCCGCTGGCTTGTGCGCCCATCGTCCGGCCCTGACGTGTCAGCAGATACAAGGCGTAAGCACTGTTGCGTTCCTGCGCCAAATCATCGCTGTCGCGTGAAGCCAGATCCTCAAGATATCGATTGCCGCGGTCGAACAGGTCCTGCGGCACATTCAGGTTTCTTTCGCGCGCTTCAATCAACACGTGCTGCGCATAGACCGAAACGAATTCCTGAGTTTCAAAACCACCCGGCCAGTAGCGATAAGCCCCGTCCGGATTCTGCCTTGCGCGCAATTCATCGATGAGTTCACTTAGCGCGGATGACTGCGTTGATTGATCGCTCGAAAACGTTGGTCTCTGCGCAAGCACCACAGCGGGCATGGCCTTGCTGACCAACTGTTCGGTGCAGGCATACGCATAATTTCGCAGATAGTCGGAAAAGCCGTGGGCCAAGCCCAGAGGCAACGCCGAGATGCCGACCTTCGGATTGGCATGCGCCGGGTGGAGCCTGCGCTCCACGGCAACGTCAAGCGTCTTTCCGCTTGGGACCACGCCCGCCTGGACGCTGGTTCGATAAACACTGGCGGGTCGCACGGAAATCCCGATCGTTCGAGCGGCAGCATATTCTCCCGACCGCGACTCGAACTTCAGCTCGGCGTTGCCAAGTTCTTCTTGTGCTTTGAGTCGAAAGCGCAAAGAGGTCTCATCGCCTTCAGCAAGTGAGATTGACTGTTTCGCCTCGCCTAGAATCTTCAAGGCCTCGGGGACCTGCAGTGAAACGCTTGGCTTTGCGCTGGCCCCTGAGCCTTGCGCCTGATTCGAGATGCCCAGGCTGATCTCGAACTCGTCACCAGGGGCAACAAAGGTCGGGGCGTTGGGAGAGAGAACAAAATCGGCGCGCACCCGCGTGTCTGCTCTGGCGATGCCAATGCGCTTGTCAGACACCGCGACAGCGTAGATGCGCAGATTGCCGTTGAAATGATCCGGTACCTTGTACTCCAGTTTGCGCGGCGTGCTGTCTGAATCGACGATGCCCGACCAGTACGCAACTGGCGGATCATTCTTTCTCTTGAACGGATTCAAGTGCTTTGCAAGCAATGCGTCTGCATCTCCACCTGCAGCTGCACGTGTTTGCATGTGACGAAAGTCGGGCAAGATCAAGTCGAGAATCTGAACAGTGCTGACATCCAGGCTTCTTTTCTGAAACAGGTAGCCAAGCGGGTCGGGTGATGCATAGCGTGCGACCTGTAGTACACCTTCGTCGACGGCGAACAGGACCAGCTTGGCTGGTTCGCTGGTTTGATAGGTGAACTCTGCTGTGTGACCTGGCTTGAGCTTCTCAGGAACCCGTAGCGTCACCTCGCTTCTTCTCGCGCTGATGTTGATGGAGAACGGCGCGACGCCGTAGCTCAGAGGACTGGTATAGATTTCACTCGAACCCGGATCTCTCACAAAGCTGACATTGACGTAGGCGTTACCTTCCAGTGACTCGGGAATTTCGATGGTCTGCGTGCTGGCCGTCGTGTCCGTTGAGAACCATTTCCATGCGTAGACCTTGTCTCGCTCGATGGTGATCAGGCCGGAACCGGTGAATGGTGCGTTGACCTGCAACTCAAGGGTTTCACCCGGTGCGAAATCCGGTTTCGACAGATTGAGTTGCAGCTCAGCATTCTTCTCCAGTCGCGCGGATAGATTCGCGCTACCGGCAACGGTGTAATCCACCCGGGCCAGTTTCTGACCTTGCGCATCGACCAGGAAATAGGCGTAGCGACCAGGGGTAGCTGTATCCAGCGTCAAGAATGAGCCGGATTCATCAACCTCGAACTTGCGGTCTGCGATGGCATGTTCCCGCAAACGCGATTCGTACTTGAAAGTGCCATTGTCCTGTTTGACCAGTGTCGAAAGGTACTTCAGCTCAACCTGTTTCAGCGTGAGTCCTGATGCTTCTATTTTCTTCAATTCAGGATCAATGGCGATGACATGCACTCGGCGATTGCTGTTGCGACTGACATAACCCAGATCACCATCGCTCTTGATGCCAATCAGGTACTGCATGCTCGACACCAGCTGTGTCGTCTGCCCGGCGACGCCACGTCCACTCTGCGCTTCAAAGCCCTGGGCGATGAGCTGCAATTGATAGCTTGCCTTGGCGAAGCGATCGAGACGTAGCGGGACGCTCGCCTTGCCTTCGTCATCAGTTGTGGCTTCAGGCAGTTCGTCCGTAAAACCCTGTTGTGCAGACTGTGGGTCACTGAACGCATAGTCCGCGTACTGTGCAAACTGAGGAACTACGGGCGAGAGTCTGAGAGTTGTCGTAACGCGCCGGTTCTGAGCCGGCGCGTCAAACAGATTTCGCAGGCTGATCCGTGCCTGAAGCTCCTCAGGCGACACCCATCCAAGTGTGTTCTGCTTTGAAAGTGCAACCGACATTTTCATGCGATCAGGCTGGAAGTCGCGCACCAGCACGGTGACAGACCCGATCAGGTCATTGCGGTGACGATTCTTGACGATCGAAAGATTGAAGGTCCAGGTACCTGCGGCGGCGGTGTTACCTGTTTCCTGAATTATTTCTTCAAAGCCGGCATCAGATAGCGCGATGCCCTGCTTGCGAACACGCTGACCGCTGGCATCAAAAACTTCCAGTATCAGTGGCAGCCCCTTCGGCAGCGCACGCCAGTCCTGGGTGCGGACAATGGCGCCGATTCGAATCTGCTCTCCGGGCCGATAGACGCCGCGATCTGAAAACAGGTAGGCGCTGAGTGCAGCCTTGTCATCGTGATTGGCAACGCCCCCTACATCGAAGCGGGAAAGATCAAGATCGCGAACGCGATGATCCAGCGGCAGAAAGCTGGTGTCTCCTTCCTTTTGCGCGAGCACCATGACCGGGCGTTGTTCGCGGCGAAAATCCTTGAGCGAAGGGAAGTGAACATGGCCGTCAGCGTCGCTGATGCGCTGTATGATGGGCTGGCCATTCTGGCCGATGATTTCAAGCGTCACATCCTCGACCGGCAGTCCGCTATGGATGGACTGCACGAAAATATCGGAGCTGCCGTCCAGGCTTTTCTTGAGCAGCAGGCCAAGGTCCGTCACGACCACCAGTCGCGTGTCTTCCACGGCGCGCCGCACTCGGCGGCCGCGTTCGTTCTTGACTGATGCGTACACTGCGCGCTTGCGCTTTGCGTCCCAACCCTGAAGATTCAAGAGAAAGATGCCGCGTCGATCCGACTGCGAATCCTTCAGGTACGGGGTCAGATCCAGAGTTCGATATCCGGGCTTGCCCGGTGCGAGTCGGGGCAGGGCTTCGACCCTGCTGAAGCGCTCCGTAATGTTGGCCTCGTCAAACGAGTAGTTATTGAAATCCGGATTGGAAAAGCTGCCGCCAGATTGAGAGATCAGATGTTGCAGCTGATCGGGAAGCACGCGCGAAACTTCCACTCGCATGTCCGGAACATCGCGTGAAAGCACGTTGAGCAGTTTGGGGCCAGACATGGCCAGCAAAGATCCTTGCGCGACGATCTTCAACTCGCGTGGGTAATCCGGAACCGGTATGACCTGCTCATGGGTCCTGGCGAGCCGATAACCTCCAAAGGCATCAAGGCCCCGGGTAATCCGCGCATAAAGAAACTGCCCCGGCCTTGCTTTGTATTGCCACGACATGATGGGCGTGCTGGTCTGATCGCCAGATTCGTCCTCTACGCTCAGTCGTCGTGACTTCTCGATCACCCGGTTGTCGACACCACGGGTCCAATCGTAGGCGCGGCCTGGGAAGCGCTTTTCAAATGCCGACTGTGTTTCGGCGTCCGGATGCTTTTCCGGCAGCAGCCAGATTTCCAGATGCTCTCTGGCCTTTTCCTTGGCCACCGGGAAATTGAACTCGGCTACGGCAATCTGATGCGGCTCATCGTTCTCATCGCGCGCAAAATCGAGTGAAAAGCGCTCAACGGCGAGTGAATCCCGACCCGGCACTGTGACGTCGTCGCTCAGTGTTTCGTCGCTGCGATTGCCGCCGCGTTCGGCTTGCAAGCCCTCTTCGATGGAGAAGTGCAGCCGTCCCTGTTTTGTCGGCATCTTGAGCGGACCTGCGCTGATGAAGGCCCTTAGATGCAGTTCGTCGTAGCTGACGGTATAGGGCACCGGACCCAGGTCAGATTCCTGATCCTTGTTGAGCTTGTCGAAGAGCCGGAGGCGGATGCGCTTCTCCAGAGCACCGGCATCCACTGGATGGCTGAAGCTAAGGGTCATCACTGCTTTCTTGTCGTCCGCCATCTCCGGGTTCTGGCTGAACTCTGTGTCCTTGATCTGCGCTACAAATGACGGCGATGTGAATTCGAACGCGTCGCGCGCGAGTTGCAGATGCTCGGCGTGGAATTTTCTTCCTGCGAATTCAACTTCAAAGACCTGTCCTACCGGCCAGTCTTCGGATGGGTCAAATCTCAGTGTCTGGTCGTCGTCCCAGCGCCACTGACCAGGATGCGCAGGCGCAAGGCTGATGCCGTACTGGCTGGCATCAATGATCTTGTCGATGGCTTCAATGGGCGCGGCAGAATCGGAGAATCGAACCAATAGCGGATTGGGTTCGCCGGGGGGATCACACTCGTAGCAGGTCCGCTCCGGTGCCTCGACTTCAAATGTCAGAAGCTCGGGCTTGGGTTGTTGCTGATACCAGCGCCAGCCGTAAACGCCTGCCGCACTGATTGCGAGCAAAAGCGCAATGAAACCAAGTCCCCGTCCCGGATGCGCACGTAAGTTAGATGCGGCGGACCTGCAGCGCTGGCCGAGAAACCGGAGCCAGTTCGGTGCACGCCACTCAATAGTTCCGAAGACGGCCGAGAACAGTGCGGCAATCAGGGCGCCGCAGGCGCGCAGAAAGCGCACAAGGGCAGGGCTTTTCGAGTCTGATGCAGCCATGCAAGGCGCTCCTGAGCATGATGTCGGGAGCGCCTATTCTAGGCAAGACGAGGATTCATGGAATGACGAGCGCGTGCAAAGTCAGTGCAACGCTCAACTTCACTCAAAGATGAAGCTGTCCACCGGCATGCGCGTCATGGATTTGCTGTTCTTCGTCATCGAGGTCGCGTGAGCTTCCGCACGCGGCAGAATGTGATCGAAATAGAAGCGAGCGGTCGCAATCTTGGCCTTGTAAAAAGCCGGGCTCTCGTCGCCATTTTCCTGCGCCAGACGCTGGGATGCGGCGGCGGCCTGCAGTGCCCAGAAGTACGCCATCGTCACGTAGCCCGAATACATCAGGAAGTGGTGGCTGGCGCTGGATACGACGTCTCGATCCTTGCGTGCTGTGAGCATGATGCGCATGGTCAGCACATTCCACTCTGCGGCCAGTGAAGCCATCTTGGTGGCAAAGCGCCGCATCTTGGGATGGCGCATGTGCTCGACCGAGAACTTTGCGAAGAGCGTCGTGAACTCTCTCACAGCCTTGCCGCGTGTCTGGATCAGGACTTTACGTCCCAGCAGATCCAATGCCTGAATGCCGGTGGTGCCTTCGTACAGCGTGGCAATGCGCGCATCACGGGCAATCTGTTCCATGCCGTGCTCGCGGATATAACCGTGTCCGCCGAAAACCTGCATGCCCTGATTGGCCGCTTCCAGGCCCATCTCGGTCAGGAAGCCTTTCAGGATCGGAGTGAAAAAGCCGAGCTTGTTGTCCCATTCCTTGTACTTCTCATCATTCTTTTCAATGATGCCGTTGGTCATGTGATCGGCGTACTGCGCAGCGAAATAGATCATTGCGCGGCCACCTTCGGCAATGCACTTCTGCGTCAGCAGCATGCGGCGAACGTCGGCGTGATGAATCAGTGCATCAGCAACCTGGTCAGGCTCCTTCTTGCCGGAAAGCGCACGCATGGAGCGACGATCCTTGGCATATGCCAAAGCCCCCTGGAAAGAGAGCTCGGCATGGCAGACGCCTTGAATGGCGGTGCCGATACGTGCCGTGTTCATGAAAGTGAACATGGCTTCCAGGCCCTTATTGGGTTCGCCGATGAGGTAGCCGGTCGCGTTGTCGAAATTCAAAGTGCAGGTGGCTGATGCCTTGATGCCCATCTTGTGCTCAATGGAAGAACACACCACGCCGTTACGCTCGCCAACGCTGCCGTCGGCATTGGGGACGAACTTGGGCACGATGAACAGAGAAATGCCGCGTGTTCCCGGAGGCGCGTCGGGAAGGCGTGCCAAGACGACGTGAATGATGTTCTCGGTGAGGTCATGCTCGCCGGCGGAGATGAAAATCTTGGTGCCGTTGATGGCGTAGCTGCCATCGCCCTTGTCTTCTGCCTTGGTCTTGACCTGACCCAGATCGGTTCCGCATTGCGGCTCGGTCAGACACATAGTGCCAGACCATTTTCCTTCGACCAGCGGCGGCATGTAGGTCTGCAGTTGCTCCGGGGTGGCGTACTGCATGATCGTGTTCATCGCACCCAGCGACAGACCGGGATACATCGTGAAAGACCAGTTGGCCGTGCCGGTCATTTCCGACTTGATCAGCCCCAATGACATGGGCAGGCCCTGCCCACCAAATTCTTCAGGGTGAGACAGCCCCTGCCAGCCACCCTCTACAAACTGGTTATAGGCTTCCTTGAAGCCCTTGGGTGTGCGGACTTCGCCGTTCTCAAAATGGCAGCCTTCTTCGTCGCCGGAAATATTGAGCGGGGCGAGCACTTCTTCACAGAGCTTGCCGCATTCCTCGAAGATGCTGGCGACGGTTTCGGCATCGGCGTCCTGACCATTGGAAAGGGACGCGTAGTGGGCCGGAAAATCGAACACTTCGTTCAGCAGGAAGCGCATGTCGCGCAGGGGTGCCTTGTAGGTCGGCATAGGAAGCTCCGCAATTCAATGAAAGGTTGAGCGGAGTGTTGTCCTCTGGCGAGGCTGCCACATTGGCCGAAGGCGGCTCTTCAGTGTCGCTTCGGTCTGCAATGACCCTGTAGACAAGGGGTGGTGCCGGCAGCAGGAGTCGAACCCGCGACCCCCTGATTACAAATCAGGTGCTCTACCAACTGAGCTATGCCGGCAAATTTCCGGAGCGGAGTTTATCTGAGCGCGGCTCTGCGCGCAGTATTTGTCTGAAAGAAGCATTGCATCCAATCAATCGTCCTCATCCGGTTGTCCCGGGAAAAGGACGTCATGAAAGCCAAATTGGCGCATGTCGCGAATCCTCATCGGATACAGCACGCCATCCAGATGATCACACTCATGCTGCACTACGCGCGCATGAAAGCCTTCCGCAATACGATCAATATTCGCGCCATTCTCATCGATGCCGGTATAGCGCAGCCTGGAATAACGGGGGACAACGCCCCGCATGCCCGGTACAGAGAGACAGCCTTCCCAGCCGTCTTCCATCTCCTCACTCAATGGTGTCAGCACCGGGTTGATTAGGACGGTTTCCGGAATGGCCGGTGCATCTGGATAGCGCGAATTGCGCGCGAAACCGAAAACGACCACGCGCAATTCCACTCCGATCTGAGGCGCCGCCAGACCAGCGCCCTTGTGGGCATACATGGTGTCCTTGAGATCGACGATGAGATCTGCGATGTCCCGCGTCATGGCGTCCTCTACGGGAAGGCTTCGACGCATGAGCCGTTCATCCCCCATGCGCAGGACATCGCGAATCATCAGACCGGGTCCATGAGTAGACGCTTCACAATTTTTCCGCCCACCACGTGCTGGTCGATGATCTCGTCAATGTCCCCGACGTTCTCGTACCGGTACCAGACACCCTGAGGGTAGATCGCCAGGCAGGGGCCTTCTTCGCAACGCTCCATGCAGCCTGCCTGATTGACTCTGACCTTTCCGGGCTGGTTGAGTTGCAGGGCCGCGACGCGTGCCTTGGCACGCTCGCGGGCCTGCGTTGCGCCTTTGTCATTGCAGCAGGTGCGAGCGCCAGGCGCCCGCTGGTTGTTGCAGAAGAAAAGGTGGTGCTCGTAGTAGCTCATCGACCGGCTGCCAAGCTTGCTTACATCTCGAATGCGTAGGACAGATTGATCGAGGTGACCGTGTCGGTCTTCTCGGTGTCCGGCGGAACGTCCGTGTTGTTGCGCACGGTGAAGCCGATAGCAGCAAACAGGTTGCCGATGATGGAAAGCTTCAACTCGCTCACGGCTTCGGTAAAGGTATTGCTCGAGCCATATTCGACTTTCACCGACTGTGCGAACTGACTGGTCTCCGAAATGACCCAGCGGTATTTGCCGCCAAACCGGCCGATGGCTTCGCTTTCCTTGTCGCCCGTGCCCTGCTCTTCAGACTGCCTGGCACCAGCGCCGATCTCTGCATCCAGAAAATGAACGGGGCCGAGTAGGACATGGCGGCCATAACCGACCGTTTCAGCGGTGCGCTCGCGGGTCGGGCCAAACAGGTCCTTTTCCCAGTCGATAGCGCCAAAGGCGTAGTCACGCTCGGTGAAGTTGTAATCCAGCTGGTCGCCAACGGTGTACCGTTCGGCAGTACGGCCATCGCTGTCGCCATTGTTCAGGGCTGTCGCAGTGAAGCTGTTCTTCCACGGGGCCGAATTCCAGTCCAGCAGGAACTTTCCGTTCAGCGATTCTGTTTCGGAGTTGCCGCTGGTGGTCAGCAGGCCGGCACCGGCTTCGCCCTTCCAGTCGCCGGCTTGGACCAGACCCGTTGAAAATACAAGCAGTGCAGCAGATAACCTGGACAGCATCGAATTCTCCAAACTATTGGTTAATCCGCGATCATACCGGTCATGACTTCTCCGCCAAAGGGCCTGATAGACCAAAATCTCATTGCTGACGCCGATCTTTGCGTTAAGTGCGGCTTGTGCCTGGAACATTGCCCGACCTACCTGCAGAGCCAGAATGAGGCTGATTCACCGCGGGGCCGGATAGCACTGGTGCAGGGCTTGGGGAGCGGGCTGATTGCGCCGACAGAAGCAACGGAGGCACATCTGGACGGCTGCCTGAGCTGTCGCCGCTGTGAGGTGGTCTGCCCGGCCCGGGTTCCCTACGCCCGGATTCTGGATGGTGGCCGGGCGCACCTGACCGCGCAGCGCCCGGAACGGGCGCGGTTGACGCGGTTGCTCGAGATTTGGCTACTGCCGCGTGCCATGCGTTCTTTGCTGCGCTTGCTCTTGAACGCCTATCGCTGGTCCGGTCTTCAATTCTTGGTGCAGAAAACCGGGCTGCTGGGAGCCAGTCGCTTGGGGAGATTGGCGTCATTGATCCCTGCACGCGGCCGGAATACGGCGCGCGTCCTGAAGCAAGGGCGGCATCGCGGGCCGCTAAAGACCGCTGGGGCCGATGCCCCTGAGCTTGCCTTGTTCGAAGGCTGTGTAACGCAGATTGTGGAAGCGCAGGTGCTGAAGGACGCGCGCTATCTGCTTCAGGCGGCGGGCTACCGATTGCGGGAGGTGCCCGGGCAAGGTTGCTGCGGTGCGCTGCATCAGCATGGCGGGATGCCGGAGAAAGCGGCCAAGCTTGCGCGCATCAATACGCAGGCGTTTGCTGAGGTGTCGGGGATTGCGTCCTGCACCACCGGTTGTGCCGCCACCTTGAAGGATTACGCCGATCTGGATGGCGACCGGGGAGCTGTCCTGGCCGGCAAGGTCAAAGATGTTGCCGACTGGCTGTTGCTGCGCTCGGGCCAGCTGCGGTTTCGGCCGATGCCATTGCGGGTTGCGCTGCATGTGCCTTGCTCTGCGCGCAACGTGCTGCGTTCCGATGGGGAGTTGCGTCAGTTGCTTGCGCAGATTCCCGAACTTGAAGTGATCGACCTGGACCCGGCACAAACCTGCTGCGGTGCAGCTGGCAGTCATTTCCTCAGTCATCCGCAGGCGGCGGATCAATTGCTGGCGCCCAAACTGACGGCAGTTCGCGCGATGGCGCCCGACTTGATTCTCAGTGCGAATGTGGGGTGTTCGATGCACCTGGCGGGGGGGCTGGCGAGGTCGCGGCAGCCGGTGCCACCGGTGCTTCATCCCGTTCAGCTTCTGGTGGCGGCGCTTGCCTGAGCAGAATCTCGATTCTCAGCAGTAACAGTTCCGCCATCTGGTTCTCCAGATAATCACGCAGACGCTGCGCTTCCTGTTCCTTGGCCAGCAGTTGCCCCGGATTGAAGCTGTAATCGCGGCGCACCTCAATCTGATCCTGCGGGATATAGACCGTATCGCCCAAGTGCATCTGGTACTCCATGCGCAGGATTAGATCGTATTCCAGCGCCTTGCCGTCCGCACCGACGGTTCTGACCTCGCGGGTCTGACGCAAATTACGCAGGCGGATCACCGCGACATCGGCGCCGGCCTTGTCCAACACTTCCGCGCCCCGCTGCGTCAGCAGCGCGCGCATGCGCGTCTCGACTTGCGGCTCAGAGACGCGATACGGCGCAATCAGGTCGATGTGCACGCGCTGCAGCTGTTCCGGCAGCGTGCGCGCACCTGCGGCGTGGAAACCGCAGGCGGTCAGAAGGCTCGCCGTCAGTGCCAGCAATAGACACATGCCGTACCGCAGCCTGCGTGATGCTGTCAGCGAGCGCTGATTGAAGAGAGATTTCAAGGACGGATATCCAGGTGATCAGACGACCAGATTGACCAGCTTTCCGGGGACCACGATTTTCTTCTTGATGCTCTGGCCGGCAACAAACTTCTGAACGTTCTCGTCCGCCAGAACTTGCTCGAGGATCTCATCCTTGCTTGCGCTGCTGGCGACTTCGATGCGGCTGCGCAGTTTGCCATTGACCTGAATTACCAGGGTCACCTGATCCTTGACGCGGGCACTCTCGTCGGCAACAGGAAAGCGTGCATCCAGCGCGCCGTTACTGCCAGACAGCGCTTCCCAGAGAGCGTGGCCGGTATGGGGCACGATCGGATTGAGCATCAGCACCACGGCTTCCCAGATTTCCTGCAGCAAGGCCCGGCCTTGCGTGCTGTCATCTTCAAACTTGGCAACGGTGTTCATCAGTTCCATCACCGCCGCGATGGCCGTGTTGTACTGCTTGCGTCGGCCGTAGTCATCCCCAACCTTGGCAATGGTGTCGTGCAGCGCAGCGCGCAGTGTCTTCTGCGCAGGGTTCAGGCTGGCAAGCTCGAGCTTCTCCGCCGGGCCCTGTGACACATGTGCCTGAACACCGCGCCACAGGCGACGCAAAAAGCGCGCAGCTCCTTCAACGCCGGAATCGTTCCATTCGAGCGAGGCATCCGGCGGTGCGGCAAACATCGCAAACAGGCGCACGGTGTCGGCGCCGTACTGGTCAATCAGAACTTGCGGATCAATGCCGTTGTTCTTGGACTTGGACATCTTTTCGATGCCGCCGATCTGCACCGCCGATCCATCACTGGTCAGCTTGGCCGAGAGCGGATGACCCTTGGCATCAAACTCGATATCCACGTCGGCCGGATTGATCCAGGTTTTCTGGCCATTGGCGTCCTCAGTGAAATAGGTTTCCTTGATGACCATGCCCTGTGTCAGCAGCTCGGTCGCTGGCTCGTCGCTGTGCACAAAGCCCTCATCACGCATCAGCTTGTGGAAGAAGCGGAAGTAGAGCAGATGCAGAATCGCATGCTCGATGCCGCCGATGTACTGGTCCACGGGCAGCCAGTAATTGGCGCGCTCATCGACAAGCTGCTCAGCACCGGGCGAGGTGTAACGCGCGTGGTACCAGCTGGATTCAAAGAAGGTGTCGAAGGTGTCGGTTTCGCGTTCAGCCTCGTCGCCACACTTGGGGCAGGTGGTCTTGCGCCACTCCGGGTCTGCCTTGATGGGTGACTTCACCCCAGTGAAATTCACATCTTCGGGCAACACCACCGGCAGTTGATCCTCCGGAACCGGTTGGGCATCGCAGCGTTTGCAGTAGATGACCGGAATCGGGCAGCCCCAGTAGCGCTGGCGGGAAACTCCCCAGTCGCGCAGGCGGAAATTGATGCGTCGCTGGCCGGTGCCCTGTTGCTCAAACCGTTCGACCAGCGCGTCAAAAGCTTGCTGGTAATTCAGGCCGTCGAGATCACCGGAGTTGACCAGTTTCAGCGTGGGATTGAACTTGTCGGCGTACCAGTCTTTCCAGGTCGCGCTGTCATAGGTTTCGCCTTCGACGGCGATGACCTGCTTGATCGGCAACTGATACTTCAGTGCAAAGGCATGATCACGCTCATCGTGCCCTGGCACGGCCATGACCGCCCCGGTGCCGTATCCCATCAGCACAAAGTTGCCAGCCCAGACCGGCACCTTCTTACCTGAAATCGGGTGCACGGCGTGGATGCCCAGCGCCATGCCGCGCTTCTCCATGGTCTCCATCTCGGCCTCGGGGAGACTGTCGGTGGAGGCATCCTTCAGGAAGACCGCGAGTTCGGGATTGTTCCTGGCCGCGGCCTGGGCCAGCGGATGCTCCAGTGCCACTGTCACGAATGTGACGCCCATGATGGTGTCTGGGCGGGTGGTATAGACCGTCAGCGGATCTTTGTGGCCTTCGATCTCGAAACTGAATTCCAGGCCCTCGGAGCGTCCGATCCAGTTGCGCTGCATGGTCTTGACCGAATCCGGCCAGCCCTCGAGGGTGTCCAGCCCGTCCAGCAGTTCCTGTGCATAGGCGGTAATTTTCAGAAACCACTGCGGAATGGAGCGCCGCTCCACCAGCGCGCCGCTGCGCCAGCCTCGCCCGTCCACAACCTGTTCGTTGGCCAGTACGGTTTGATCAATCGGGTCCCAATTGACCACCGAGTCCTTGCGATAAACCAGCCCCTTTTTCATCAGGCGGGTGAACAGCAGCTGTTCCCAGCGGTAGTAGTCCGGGCTGCAGGTCTGCACCTCGCGCGTCCAGTCGTAACCAAAGCCCAGCGCGTTGAGCTGGGTCTTCATGTACTCGATATTCGAATAGGTCCACTTCGCGGGCGCGGTCTTGTTGGCGATCGCCGCGTTCTCGGCCGGCAGCCCAAAAGCGTCAAAGCCCATGGGTTGGAGCACGTTCTTGCCCAGCATGCGCTGATAGCGGCTCATCACATCGCCGATGGTGTAGTTGCGCACATGCCCCATATGCAGCTTGCCGCTGGGGTAGGGGAACATCGACAGGCAATAATATTTTTCGCGTGAAGGGTCTTCCACGACCTCGAAAGCGCGGGTTTCGGTCCAGAAGGATTGGGCGGCGCGCTCGACGGCGTGCGGATCGTAGTTTGGGTTCACGGCGAAATGATGCGGCAATGCAGGTCGGTAAAGGGGCGCAAGTTTAACCTGCGCCGCAACCAGGCCCGACCGACTCGGCTTGGGAACTGCATACTGCGCCCATGGCCCTGACCGCGACCCTGCACAATTTTGCTATCCAACTGGCCGACATGGACCGGAATGTCTATGCCGACTTTGAACTCAGGATGGCGCAACAGCCTTCGGAAACCACGGAATTCATGCTGGTTCGTCTGCTCGCCTACTGCCTGGAGTACCGGGACGGCATTGAGCTGACCGAAGGCATCGCCGCCGGTGGCGACAAGCCCGCGGTATGGGTGCGCGACCTGACCGGGGCGATCCAGGTCTGGATTGAAGTGGGCGCTCCGGATGCCGAGCGTGTACACCGCGGCAGCAAGGCGGCGACCCGTACCGTGGTCTACGCCCATCGCGACCCGGCACTGTTGCTGGCCCAATATGCGGGGAAGAAAATTCACAAAGCCGCCGAATTGCCGATCTTTGCTTTCGATCGGAATTTTCTGAGCGAAGCGGCGGCCGCGCTTCAGCGCCGCTCGAAGATTTCGGTCTCAGTGACCGAACGCGAGCTTTATCTGGATGTCGATGGCAAAAGTTTGTCGACAGCGATCACCGAGCAGCGCGCTGCGGCTTGAGCTAGTCGACTACTTCATCAGTTGATAGGGCCCGCCTTTTGTTAGGGCGCGCTGGTAGGCCGGACGGTCCTGCATTTTCTTGAGCATGGCCACGAGGCGAGGGCGGCGCTCATCGAGGCCGCCGCGCGCTGCAGCCGCTTCCAGCGGAAAACTCATCTGGATATCGGCACCCGTGATGTCATTGCCCGCAAACCATGGGCTTTTGGCCAGTTCGCTTTCCAGGTAATCCAGATGCAGCTTGGTCTGCGGCCCCAGAAATGCCTTGTGAATCTGCCCCACGATGGCGCGAGCAATGGGACGGATCAGCGCCGGTGCGCCCGGCGCGACCTTTGACAGGATCAGGGTCATGACCATCAGCGGCATGATCGAGCCTTCCGCGTAGTGCAGCCAGTAGCGGTAACGCAGGCGCTCCGGGCTACCCTCAGCTGGAATCAGCTTGCCGTCGCCGTAGTTCTCGATCAGATACTCGATGATCAGGCCCGATTCGGCCACTACGGTATCGCCGTCCGTAATCACCGGCGACTTGCCCAGCGGATGCACCGCCTTGAGCTCAGGCGGCGCAAGCATGGTCTGCTTGTTGCGCTCGTAGCGCTTCACCTCATACGGCACGCCCAGTTCTTCAAGCAGCCAAAGCACGCGCTGCGAGCGCGAGTTTTCGAGGTGATGGACGATGATCACGATGAATGGCGCGCCTTACTGATTGCGGCGTGCCATGAAAGCGATCCGCTCGAACAGGTGCACGTCCTGCTCATTCTTGAGCAATGCGCCGTACAGCGGGGGCAGCGTCTTCTTGGAACTGGCTTCGCGCAGGACAGCCGGGTCGATGTCCTCAGCCAGCAGTAGCTTTAGCCAGTCCAGCAGTTCGGATGTAGATGGCTTTTTCTTCAGGCCCGGAAGATCACGCAGGCCAAAGAACACTTCCATGGCTTCCTTGACCAGATTTTTCTTCAGGTCGGGGAAATGCACATCCACGATCTGCCCCATGGTGTCGCGATCGGGGAAGCGGATGTAGTGGAAGAAGCAGCGGCGCAGGAAGGCGTCCGGCAGTTCCTTTTCATTGTTGGAGGTAATGATGATGACGGGGCGATTGGTCGCCACCACATTCTGTTGCGTCTCGTAGACGTAGAACTCCATCTGATCGAGTTCGCGCAGCAGATCGTTCGGGAATTCAATATCGGCCTTGTCGATTTCGTCGATCAGCAGCAGCGGGCGCTTTTCGCATTGGAAAGACTCCCACAGCTTGCCCTTTTTTATGTAGTTGGCAATGTCCTTGACCTTCTCGTCGCCCAGTTGCGAGTCGCGCAAACGGGACACGGCGTCGTACTCGTACAGGCCCTGCTGTGCCTTGGTCGTGGATTTCACATGCCACTCGAAGTAGGGCATATCGAGTTGCTTGGCGACTTCCTGCGCCAGGCGGGTCTTGCCCGTGCCCGGTTCGCCCTTGACCAGCAGCGGTCGTTGCAGGGTGACAGCGGCATTGACCGCCATTTTCAGATCATCGGTTGCGACGTAATCGTCTGTTCCTTCAAAGCGCACGTTGAGTTCCCGGCAGCAAAATTAGTCGCCCAGTTTAATCCATGCGCTTGACTCAGATCGCGACTGGGCCGCATCTCCTGCCGTTCAGCAGCATTTTCAGTGAACGCGTCGATGGCAGAATGCTGGCGTATTCCTTTTCGAGAAGCGCCAGATGCGGACCACGCCAACCAACCTGCTCGATGATTCATTCTTCCATATCGAGCGCCCGGGCGAGCCCTGGAACATTCATCTGGAAGTGGGTCTGGAGGGGCGGGTGAATCCGCAGCGCCTGGCCACGGCTATTGAGGCGGCGGGGCAGACGCATCCCATGGCGCGAGCGCGTCTGGCGCCGCATGGGGCAATGAGCACGGCTTATCACTGGGATATTCCGGATCGGTTTGATGCGATGCCGCTGGCGATCCTGAAAGCCGACGACGAGGAGGCGGTTCAAGCCCATCGTGAGCAGTTGGTGTCTCTGCAGCCGCCGTCAAACCATTCGCCGGCTTTCGCAGTCAGCCTGATTCAAGGCCCGGTGTCGGACACCCTGTTGATCATGCTCAACCATGTGCTGGCAGATGGCCTGTCAACGTTTCGATTGATCAATTCGATCATGCGGCACTATGCCGGTGAGCCCGACCCGGTGCCGGATTTTGATCCCCTGTCCAGACGTGACCTCAAATCCATGGTGGGTTCGCGCAGCGTCAAGGAAACGATCGAGCGGGCTTCGATTCTGGCCAAGCACTTGCTGCGATCGGCGTCATCGCCGCAAAGAGTCGCGCCAGAGTGTGCCAAGCCTGATGAAGGCTACGGATGTGTCTTGCAGGGATTTACCGCACAAGAGACCCAAGCCTTCATGGCGCGACGCCAGAAGCCGGCCACCGTCAACGACATGCTCATTGCCGGCATGCTGATGACGATTCATCGCTGGAATGCGGAGCGCAGCGGTGGCAAAGGACGCATTTCCACCTTGATGCCGGTCAATGTGCGACCGCAGGAATGGTGGTTCGAGGTCCTAGGCAATTACAGCTCTTACGTGAGCGTATCTCTGGAAGCGAAGCAGCTTTCAGATTTTGGAACTGCTGTGAGCGCGGTGAATGCACAGACCGAACAACTCAAGCATGCCGGTGCGGCGGGCATTCTGGTTGATCTGCTGGATATCCCGAAGTTTCTGCCATCTGTGCTGAAAGGGCGGCTCAAGGACATCACGCCGACGCTGGGTCGCAATCTGGTTGAAAGCACCTGGGTTTCCAATATCGGACGTCTCGGAGAAGCGCCTTCAATGGGGGATGCAGGCAAGGTGACCTCGCTCTACTTCAGTCCCCCCGCGCCTGTGCCCATGGGCATGTCGCTGGGAATTGCGTCGATGGAAAGCTGTATGTACCTCAGTTACCGCTACCGCCGGGCCGTACTGGACGGCCCGGCAGCGAAGGATTTTGCCAAGCTCTGCAAAACCGTTTTACTCGGAGCGTCTTAGCGTTCTATGCCGCCAGCGGCAAAGTCTGCACCGCATCATTTGTGGCGGCTTGCGGTTTAGCCTTCTTGGCTTTGCGGTTGGGCAGCGAGAGCCGGAAGATTTTGCGCGCCACCGTCCCAAACTGCTTGGCGAAGCGGCCGGAGTTGTACGGTAGGCCGTAACGCTCGCAGATTTCCTTCACTTCCACCGAGATTTCCGCGTAGCGATGCGCCGGCAGGTCGGGGAACAGGTGATGCTCGATCTGGAAGCTGAGGTTGCCGTTCATGACGTGGAACAGCTTGCTGCCCTCGATGTTGGCTGAGCCCAGCAACTGCCGGTAGTACCACTGCCCGCGGGATTCGTTCTTGATGTAGTCCTTGGAGAATTGCTCCACGCCATCGGGGAAGTGGCCGCAGAAAATGATGCCCCAGGTCCACCAGTCGCGCGAACGATTGGCCACAAAGTTGCCGGCCAGCACGAACGGCGCTGCCGGACCGGCCAGAACCGGGAACAGCACATAGTCCTTGACCAGCTGCTTGCGCAGCTTGGCAGAGGTGTCTTTGAACCACTGCTTGATCTCGGAGCGTGGCTTCTGGCCCTTCCAGACCTTTTCAATTTCCAGGTCGTGCATGGAGATGCCGTACTCGAAGAAGGTCGCCAGCAGCGCCGCCCAGACTGGGTTGAGCAAGTAATAGGGGTGCCATTTCTGGTCTTCGGACATGCGCAGCACGCCGTAGCCGATGTCGCGGTCCACGCCGCCAACATTGGTGAAGGTGTGGTGCAGGTAGTTGTGCGAGTGCAGCCACTGTTTGCTGGTGGAGGCGTGGTCCCACTCGAACTTCTTGGAGTTGAAGGCCGGGTCCTGCATGAAGTCGTACTGCGCATGCATGATGTTGTGGCCGATTTCCATGTTGTCGAGAATCTTGGACACCGTCAGCGCAGCCGTACCGGCCAGCCAGGCCGGCGGCAGGAAGCCGAAGAACAGCAGGCCGCGGCCAGCCATTTCGATGCGCCGCTGGGCCTTGACCACCTTGCGGATGTAATTCGCGTCGCGCTCGCCGCGGTCAGCGAGCACGCGCTGGCGGATGGCGTCGAGCTCGGCGCCAAAGGCTTCGAACTGTTCAGGTGTCAGTGAGGGGACGTGATTGGCCATGATTGACTCCGTGTATCGAATTCAGAAAAGAGGGATGAGAGCGACGCTCAGATGTCCAGCGTCACGGTGCCGACCGGCACGCTGATGCAGATCTGAATTTCCTCGTCGGCCTCGCTCGAGACCACGCCGGTTTGCAGGTTTTTCACCGTGCCCGAGGTCTTGCGGCAGGTGCAGGTGTGGCAGATGCCCATGCGGCAACCTGCCTCGGGCTTGAGGCCGGCGGCCTCGGCTTGGTCCAGCAGGGTGCCGCCGTTATTGCTGGCCACGCGCTCGCTGCGGGAAAAGCGCAGCTCGCCGCCTGAAACGCCTGCGGGTGCCACTACTGCCTGCGCGGTGAAGTGTTCCAGGTGAAGCTGATCGCTGATGCCGTCTTCTGCCCACAGCGTCTGCACCGCCTGCATCATTCCCGGCGGGCCGCAGAGAAAGGTCTGGGCCTGGGCGTAGTCGGGCACCACGGTGGACAACTGTTTACGGCTGAACAGGCCCGTCAGCTCGCCGCCCTGGTCCGGCTCGGCGTAGCCACGCAGCACTTCCACGTTGGGGAAGCGCGCCGCAATCTCCGCCAATTCATCTTTGTAGAGCTGGTCCTTGGCGGCGTTGGCGTAGTGCAGGAAGGTGATGCGACCGCTGTGGGCTTCGTCTGTGAGCGTACGCAGCATGGACATCACCGGTGTTATGCCGCTACCGCCACTGATCAGCAGAATGCGGTCCGGGCGCTGCTCGGGAAGGGCGAATGCGCCTTCGGCCTGAGACAGCACCACGGTCATTCCGGCGTGCAGATTCTGCTGTACATGGCGCGACACAAAGCCGTTTGCGTGCGCTTTTGCGGTCAATTCAATAAAGCCGTTAGCGGAATGCACTGAGTTGGCCGGCGAGTAGCAGCGCGTGCGGCGAACGCCGTCGATTTCCACCGACAGGCGCACATACTGCCCAGCGCGGAAGCCCTGCCAGTTTTCATTTGGATGCAGCGTCAGGGTGACGCTGTCGGCAGTTTGGTGACGTACCGCGATGACTTCTGCACGCACCTCCTGCAGGGACCAGCTTGGGTTGATCTGCTCAAGGTAGCGATCCACGCCGTGCGGATATGCCAGCATCGCGCCGACAGGCGTGCTCAGGGCGCGGCGCAGGCCGGTGTTCAAGAACTGCTTAATCGGGCTGAGAGAGGACATTGGGCTATCCATGTAAGTAAACAAGTGTTCACATCGTGCCTGCATCGATTTTATGAGTCAACAAATGTTTACTGCAAACCCGATAAGCGGTATATAAAGTTTCTCAACTTCATGAAGTAAATAGGTTTTTATCAAGGACATCCGTGCGCACCGTGGTAAGGTGAGCGCTTATGGCGATCCGAGACCAAAAAAAGCAGCAGACGAGGCAGTCTTTGATGGAGGCCGCTATCAGCCAGGTGGCGGCTGGTCGTAGCTATGGCAGCCTGTCACTGCGAGAAATCACCCGCGAAGCGGGCGTGGTTCCCGCTTCGTTCTATCGTCATTTCAAGGACATGGACGAACTTGGGCTGGCGCTGGTGGACGAAACCTGCCAACAGCTGCGAAAGCTCATTCGCGCGGCGAGAACGACGCAGCTGCCCGGCGACAACATGCTTTCGGCCTCGGTCAGCACCTTCCTGCTCTACGTCAACGCCAACCGAAGCGCCTTTCATTTCCTGACCCGTGAACGCTATGGCGGCTCAGCGCCGATCCGTGAAGCTATCGCCCGCGAAATCCGCGGCTTCGTCGTCGACCTTGCTGCAGACTTCGCCAAGTTTCCGCACTTCAGCCAGCTGCCGCGCGAAGACCTGGAAATGCTCGCCTCACTGCTGGTCAACACCGTGGTCTCCATCCTTGGCGACTTGCTGGAATTGCCCGCGGATCACCCCGATGCCAAAGGTGCGATTAGCGACAAGCTCACCAAACAGATGCGTGTGATCGTGATGGGCGGACTGGCGTGGCGGCCTGCAAATAAATAATCACCCGGATCAGTAGGCGCTTATGCCTGCCGAATGAGGAGGACGTCCGCGCAGCAACCCAGTTCTGCGGACAAGATTTGCCTGCTTGGGGGCGCCATTCAGTCACCGCGCCGCATGAGCCCTGCAAGGAGTAGTTGAGATTCCGCATCGCTGCGGGAATACCGCACATCCGATGCCGCTGGTGCTTCCGCGAAAGTCCTGAAGAATCAGTTCAGTTGTTGTTGCCGCTGCCCTGATTACGTAGCGCGCCGACAGTGTTGTCCAGCATTGCGAACATGGCCTCTATGCTGAAGCCGGCCAGGAAGGCGAATGTTACCGGTGCAGCCGACACCCTGATCTCACTCGTCGTGTCTGACAGCGTTGGTGACAGGAACCATCCGACGACGATGCCCGCAATTGAGCCCATGGCGATGCGGAACAATGTGTCAGACGTATCGAGGTAGGGCGTTCTCACGTTGGTGCGATTGCGCATGAGGTACACCACTGAACCGAGTGCGCCATATAGCAGTGGCAGAATCCAGCCTGAGATCATCAACACCTGCTCGCGAAGATACGAGACATCCGACGGCGAATACTCAAATATGGGCTTTGCGTTCAACTCCTGAATGACGCAAAGAGCGAGGAGATCTTCGACGTTGAGCAGGACTCGTGACCAGCCACCTTCACCATCATCCAGGCCGTCTAGCGCTGGGCGATACGCATCAACTGCGCGACAGGGCTCAGAGACGTCAGTCGGTTTGTTCGCTCTGAGCTTGGCCAGCACCTGCGGCGGCGTAAGGCCAGCGATATCGTGATCCGTATTCCATGTGCTGATTGAAGACTCATCGCCGCGCTTCTTTTGTAGTTGCGCGAGATAGGAGTCAATGGACATCAATTTTTTGGCGCCGCCTGCTGTGTCGCTGCCGGATGGCGCCGTGGGTGGCGGCACATTGGCGGAGGTGTGAGCCGAGGGTGCATCAGATTGAAATTTGGTCTTCAACCATTCCCAGAAAGTTGTCAGGTAGTCATTACTACCCCGGGCATTGCGTACCTCTACTCCGGCGCTGTTGTAGCGATTGAGAACGGCTTCTGTCAGCAGTTTCCGTTCATAAAGCTCTTTTCGCTCTGCCATATTGGCGGGAGAAAGGCGATCCTCTCGGAGCAGGACCAACAACTCATTGAATTTTTCTTGTGGTTTCTGGGCTCTTGCGCTTTCAGCGGTCTCAATGATCGCCTGATAGCTCTGCACTGAACGCGTGTAGTTCATGACCAGGGCAATGAGAATGATCGCGACAATGATCAGAAGGCCTCTGGGGCCAAACCAGTTGCGCCCTTTTTTCAGGCTGTTCTTGCTCGCACTGACGATCGGGTTCCGGTCAGATTTGAGCTGAGGCAAGGTAATGGGATGAATGGCTCGAATAGCCTGAGCAAGCCCCGTCTCCAGGGCGGCAAGCTTTGTCGAGCCGTCGCCAAAGTGCACTTCATCACGTGCGTCCAGCAAATCATCGTCGAGTTTGATGCCCGCTCTGGACGCATAGCCGATGACAACATTGACGTCATCAAGCAGGGCATTTCGATAATCGTCCAGACCTTGCGCATTCATTTGGACAGGATTCCATCACGACTCTGAAGCCTGCCTGGAATCCAGACGCCATCAGGCAAGGCGCATGCGCAGGTGTCGCCTTCGCGACCCGGCGTCGTTGCTTCGCAGTAGAAATAGGGTGTGACGCAGATCAAGTCTGCGCGATCCTGTGATTCTGCAGTCATGATGGGCGCCATCGACGCAAATGCACCAAGAGCCAAAGTCAGCATGCGCCCGCGGATCAGCCCGGCCCGTGGTCCGGAAATGTTTGCTCTCATCGTTCTTCTCCCCTAGATGATCTGCATCTCACCCTGCGACCGCCACAAGCGGCTGTATTGTGAGAAGGCACCAGCAGGACCACGAAGCGCCTGATGATGCTTTTATTACGCGCAAACCATAGCAGGAAATGCAGGCATTTCTGGCCGGCGGCTCGAAGTTTTGGGACTTCAGACACACTGCGAGCCACCAAACGACCAGTCTGGTCACGCACGACGCAGGGCGAGCATGGAGCTTGTTGAGAGCGCATGCCATTCGACAGGCGGCGTTGTTTCCGGGTCGCTCTGCGCCAATGCGGGCAGCAGTATGTCGCGCGCCGCCCAGGCCGTTGATTCAGGCGATACTCAAACTGTAGCGCGAAGCTCTTGGCCAGTAGCAGGCGGCCAATCGGATGTCATTGAAGCGCCCGCGTTCGATTCGGGCCATCGTTGGCCATGCCGAAAGCCATCAGGCTTTCGGCATATTCAATGCAGCCCTCTCTACTGCTTAGTGGCCGCCACCATCCAGCGACTTCACCGCCTGCACCATGGCGACCATGACTTTCTGCGCATCGCCATAGACCATATTGGTGTTGTCGGCGAAGAACAGTTCGTTTTCGACGCCGGAATAGCCCTTGCCCTGACCGCGCTTGACCACGTAGACCTGTTTGGCCTGATCCACGTTGAGGATGGGCATGCCGTAGATCGGTGAGGATTTGTTGGTGCGAGCAGCCGGATTCACGGTGTCATTGGCACCGATCACGATCGCGACATCGGCTTCCTTGAACTCATCGTTCACGTCTTCCATGTCGTAGATGATGTCGTAGGGCACGCCGGCCTCGGCCAGCAGCACGTTCATGTGACCGGGCATACGGCCAGCCACCGGGTGAATGGCAAACTTCACCTCCACGTCCGCAGCTTCGAGCAGCTTCACGAATTCGTAGAGTTTGTGCTGCGCCTGCGCCACAGCCAGGCCGTAGCCGGGGGCGATGATGACTTTCTGCGCGTAACGCATATTAATGCCGGCATCGCCGGCATCCGCAGGCTTCATGCTGCCCTTGATCTCACTCTCGCCATCGCCGTCGACAACGCCGAAGTTGGAGAACAGCACATTGGACACGCTGCGGTTCATGGCTTTGGCCATCAGCAGGGTCAACAAGGTTCCGGCTGAGCCCACCACCATGCCGGCAATCATCAGCGCCGGGTTGTTGAGCACGTAGCCCTCAAAGCCAACGGCCAGTCCGGTGAAGGCGTTGTAAAGAGAGATCACGACCGGCATGTCTGCGCCGCCGATGGGCATGGTCATCATCACGCCGTAGAACAAGGCCAGCGCAAAGAAAGCCGTGATTTCGAGATGTCCGATGGCGCCGCCGGAGTAGACAATCCAGGCGCCCAGTCCTGCGGTAATCAGCAACAGCGTGCCGTTGATGGCCTGCAGGCCGGGCAGGCGCAAGGTCTTGTTGATGCGGCCGTCGAGCTTGGCCCAGGCAATCAGCGATCCGGACAGCGAGATGGAGCCAATCAGGCCGCCAATCGCGGCCAGGCTCAGCGAAATCATGCCGTGCGTCTTGTGGCCATAGATTTCAATTGCTGCGATGGCAGCTGCAGCACCGCCGCCCATGCCGTTGTAGAGCGCCACCATCTGTGGCATCGCAGTCATTTCAACTTTCTTGCCGCTCCACCATGCCCAGCCCAATCCGATGATCAGCGCGCCAATTGCCAATGCGATGTTGGTGCTCAGATGCGGCTTTGCGGCTTCATTGACGTCCAGCGCATACAAGCCGCTGGCGACCACGGCGACTACCATGCCCCAACCGGCGACCACGATGCCGGAGCGCGCGGTGACCGGGGAGGACATGCGCTTGAGGCCATAGATAAACAGGAAAGCGGCGACGAAGTAGCTCGCGTCGATAATAAGGGCTGCGTTCATGAGCTTGATTCTCTCGTATGTCATTCCCGCTTTGGCGGGAATCCAGAAGTTCTGGGTCGGGACTGGATGCCTGCGTGAGCAGGCATGACGAAATTAGTTGTCGGTCTTCTTCTTGTCAGACGGCTTGAACATTTCAAGCATGCGTTCGGTCACCACGTAACCGCCCGCAGCGTTACCCGCACCTAACAGTACGCCGAAAAAGCCGATTGCCTGTTCGAGCGTGGTGGATGCATTGAGCAGCGCCCACAAGGCGCCGACCACCACGATGCCGTGCACAAAGTTGGAGCCGGACATCAGCGGGGTATGCAGGATGGAAGGTACACGCCCGATGATTTCGTAGCCGGTAAAGGCGGCGAGCATGAAGATATAGAGCGCGACAAATCCGGTCAGGACAGTGGTTGCGTATTCCATGGTGTTCTTGATTCCTTCAACAGAATGGGATGGCGGATGTCAGTGGGGCAGAGCGCACACTTCAAAGAAGTGATTACTTGCCTTCCACCGCCTTCAGTGCCATCTCGTTTTTGATTTCACCTGCATGCGTGAGACAGGCTTTGGCCAGCACCTCGTCTTCCCAGTCAATATTGATTTCGCCTTCCTTGAGGAACAGCTCGATCAGGTTGAACTGGTTCTTGGAGTACAGCTCACTGGCGTGTTCGCCCAGCAGTGAAGGCACATTGAGCGGCGCTGCAATGGTGACCTGGCCAATCTGGATGGTTTCACCTGGCTTGGTGTATTCGCAGTTGCCGCCGCCTTCGGCTGCAAGATCCACAATCACGGCGCCGGCCTTCATGCCATCAACCTGGTGCTTGGAAATCAACTTCGGTGAGGGGCGGCCCGGAATCGCGGCGGTGGTGATGATCATGTCCGCACTTTGAATGTGCTTGGTCACCACTTCGGCAATCTTGTCTTTTTCTTCCTGCGTGAGTTCGCGTGCGTAGCCGCCTTCTCCGCGTGCATCCACGCCGGTGTTCACAAACTTGGCGCCCAGTGATTCGGCTTGCTCGCGCGTCTCGGGGCGCACGTCATAGCCTTCGGTAATGGCGCCCAGTCGGCGTGCCGTGGCCAGCGCCTGCAATCCGGCAACGCCAAGACCCATGACCAAGCACTTGGCCGGGCGAATGGATCCGACCGCGGTGGTCATCATGGGCAGGATGCGGTTGAGGCTGGTGGCTCCGAGCAAGGCCGCGTAGTAACCCGCCAGCGCTGCCTGCGAAGACAGTGCGTCCATGGCCTGTGCGCGGGTAATGCGCGGTACGAGTTCCATGGCAAAGCAGGTGATTTTCTTGTCGCGCAGCTTGGCAGTGAGCGCGGTTTCCTTGTGCGCATGAATGAAGGACAGCAGGATCGCGCCTTCTTTCATCGCATCAACGACCTCAGCCGATGGCGGCTGAACACACAGCACGATGTCTGCGTCGGACACCAGTCCCTGGGGATTGGCAGCGCAGCTGACGTCGGTGAAAGCCTCGTCAGCAATCTTTACGGCAAGACCCGCTCCGGACTGCAGATGTAATTCAGCGCCAAGCTTGGCCAGCTTGGCCGCGACCGCGGGGACCAAAGCAACCCGTTTCTCGCGATCGGCGGTTTCCTTGAGCACGGCAATTTTGACCGGCATGCAGTATTTCCCTTCTAGATTTGGATTGAATCAGGCAAGCGTGTCTGGCTGGGTGGGTGTACTCCTCCAGAGAGCCATCCGCTTGTCTCGCTGATTACAGCGGGCGCAAGTTTAGCGGATTAGCCGTCCGGGCTGGCCTGAACGCACGACTAAGAGCAGGGTTTTTGAAGTTATAAGCAGCTTCCGGAGATTATTAGAGTACTTACTCTAAAAAGATAGTGCCTGAGGATTGCGCGCGGCAGTTTGGCGCTTTAGGAAAGAGCCGGGCAGGCCAGATGCTGAGCCCGTGTGCTGTCACCAAATGTGTTCCGTCTCCCCCAAAAAGCGCCGACGCGCCTGGTGGGGTGGCACCGGATTACGTGAACCGAAAAAAAAGCCCGCTTTCGCGGGCTTTTTCAATTCAACAGCTTATTTCTTCAACAAGTCACGAATTTCACCCAGCAAAACTTCTTCCTTGCTCGGCTCCGGCGGCGCTGCAGGGGCTGCTTCTTCCTTCTTCTTGGCAGCGTTAATGCCCTTGACCACCATGAAAATAGCGAACGCAACGATCACAAAATCGAATGTCGCCTGAATCAGCTTGCCATAGCTGAGAAGAACAGCGGGCGTGTCGCCTTGGGCGGCCTTAAGCGTGATGGCCATGTCAGAAAAGTCGACACCACCCACAATGACGCCCAGAACCGGCATCACGACGTCTGCCACCAAGGATGAGACGATTTTTCCGAACGCCGCGCCAATCACAACACCCACGGCCAGATCGACCACATTGCCACGCATGGCGAACGTCTTGAATTCCTGCATCATGCTCATCGAGTCTCTCCCTTTAGGCCCGGACGGGCCGTTCGCGGCGGATTTTAGCGACAGTCTGGTCGGATTGCGACAGAGCTCAGGGCATGCTCGCCGGCAGGCCCGAGCTGAGGTCTGGATAGCGCAACTTGACGCCTAATTCATCGCGAATTCGCAAATTGCGGATTCGACGGCTTTCTTCAAGAAAAGAAAGCATTTGCGGACTCAGGGTTTCGCGCGCCTGATCGAAGCTGATTCGGGGCGGCAAAGGCAGACCGAGCGCCTGCGCACAACGGCTGAAGTAGTCGCACATGGTGCTGGGGTGACCATCTGTTGCGTTGTAGACGCGCCGGTCCCGGCCGCGGTCCATGGCCGCCACCGCAATATCAGCAAGGTCTTCGGCATGAATTCGGTTGGTCCATCGGGGCGGCGCCAAGGGATCGGCGTCATCTACTACAGGCAGATTCTTGCGCAGGCGCGCCAGCGGCATGCGCCCCGGGCCGTAGATACCGGGCACGCGCAAAATCATGTGGGCGGTTCTGGGCGGACTCAGGCTGGTCAGCGCTTCCTCGGCATCCGCGCGACGCCGGGCGCGATCGCTTTTGGGCCGGACCGGCGCTTCTTCGTCAATCCACTGCTCGCCGCAGTCACCATAAACACCGGAGGTCGAGATATAGACAATGCGGCGAGGGCGATCGTCCAGGCTGCTCAGCCACGCGCGCAGTCGCGGGTCGCTGTCGCCCGTGCGCGGCGGCGGAGCAAACCAGTAGATATGTGCCGCTCCGATCTGAGGCGCGCCCGCATCCAGATCGTGGATACGCACAGCGGCGCAGACGCCGCTTTCCCTGATCTTATGGCGGCTTTGTTCGCTGCGCACGACGGCTTCAACTGACTGACCCGATTGCTGGAGGCGGCGCGCGACGCGCAAACCGATGTCGCCACAACCGACGATGCAGTGCTCTATCGCAGGATGGTTCAAGTCTGTTGTGAGTTACTTGCAGTATTGATCAATGGCTTGCTGTGCATCGTTCAGACGTTTCAGAAATTCGTCTTCCTCTAGGCGCGCGTAATTGCCATCGTCAGCCTTGACGACCAGCCTGCGAGCGGTACGTTCTTCGAGAAACTGGTGGCGCTCGCGGGCCTGTTTGCACTGCTGCTCGGCCTTGAGCTTGGCCTGTTTTTCTGCCGCTTTGGCTTTTTCCTTGGCCTCGCGCTCCGCTTGAGCACGCTCAAGAAAGGCCTCGGTGTCTCCGGATAGTCCGCTCTTGTCTATCCGGTTTCCGCCGGGCGTGAGTTCCGTCGCCTTCGCGCCGCTGGGTTTGATGATGTCGTAGGGCACACCGCGCGGCGGGATTTGGTCAAAGTGCATTTCTCCCGCGGCATCTCGCCAGCGATAGACCACGCCATCCTCGGCAGTTACCTCGGGTGTGTGACCGAGCAGCAGACCCGCAATCAGAACCGGCAAGAAGATTCGCAACATGGCCATGGCCTCGGCTTGCATGGAGTGGACCGCATCATACGCAGCAGCGCGCTAGCGGGGCATCTGCGCCCGGGCCCCTGAAGGGCTGAAATCATCCTCGTCAAAGGTGATTTCCACTCTTTCTTCGTCGCCTTCGTCGATGCCCTGCACAAGATAACGTGACGAATTCAGGTCGTAGATCACCTCCACGGCAGGTATCAGTGCCTGGTGGTCGTAGGCCATGAGCGTGTGAACTTCCTGCCAGCGCCAGAGCTTTCCTTGTTGGTCATAGACATCAACCATCAGGATCTGCCAGCTGTCTTCATCAATATAGAAACGCCGACGTTTGGAGCGGTGGACGGCGGAGGGCTTGGTGTTGGCTTCCACGATCCAGACCCGATGCATCTCGTAGCGAGCCTGCGAGGGGGCGATATGTCCCGGTTCTATCAAGTCTCGTAGCGACGTGCGCTGGGCATGCAGGGCGTAACTGTTGTAGGGCATGACCATGTCGCGCTTGGCCAGGATGCGCCAGGTGTAGCGCTCAGGAGTACCAAACCAGGTATCGATCTGATCATCCATGAGCAGATCATCCGAGGCCATGGCGGCGTGATCAAACCCGAAGCTGCGCTTGCGGTGGATGTACCGCGCATCGCTGCTCTGCTGCCAGGACTGAGCGGGCCGGTCTTCGTTGTTCAGGGTGTCGTGTATCAGAGTCATGGCACCGCGCAGGCGCTCTGGCTCCAGTACGGCATGAAGCCAGCGCTGAGCGACGCTCTTCTTGCCGACTTCTCCCAGCGCGTAGGGAAAGCTGGCGTCCTCGCGCAGGCGAAACAGGCTCACGTTGCCAGAGCCGGTGACGGATGCGCGGCTGTACCAGCGACGGAATCCCGGCCCACGATAGCGCAAGCGATGGTTCCAGATGGGCGCCACCCCCTCTTCAGGAATCGGAAATGGTACGGCGATACTGGCGTCACGAATCTCGCGGCCGGAGGGCATCAGAATGGCGTTGAGTGCGTTCTCGTACGCCGCCTCATAAATTTTGGGCGGATTGGCGAAGCTGCGCCGGCTGGGGTAGAGCGGAATCTTGTAGGTGTCCGGATGGCGGAGCATGAGATCGATCTGGCCATCAGCCAGCTTGTCCCGCCAGGCGTCCAGACTTGCAGCGGTGATGACAGTGAGGGGCTTGTCCTGTGGAAACGGGTCGCAGTAGCGGGCACCCTTCTTGTAGCAGGGCGGCGGTGCGCGCAGGCCGCCTTGCCAGGCCGGAATGCTGCCATCGGCGTTGCCACCGCGTTCTGCGCCCAGGGGCGTCAGCTCGCCCCTAAGTCGCTCTGCCTTGTCAGGTGTCACGCCGGCCTGCAGCGAGGTGAAAGCCATGCCCAGCAAAATCGCGAGAAGCCGAATGCTCATGAAGCGTCCATTTTTTGATGTGTGAATACCGCGCTCAGCAACCCATGATGCCATCTGGCAAGTGACTGCTGGATCAGGTAGGGCCCTCAGGGCACCAGCCATCGCTTGGGATCAACGGTGGTCGAACCCTCGCGAATCTCGAAATACACGCCGCTGCGATCATGCCCTCCGGACGCACCGGCGGAGGCAATGCGGGTCCCGGCGCTGACTACCTTGCCGACTTCAACGCTGGCCTCCTGCAAATGGCCATACAGCGACAGATAAGGGCCAGCGTGATCGATGATGACGACCAGGCCGTATCGCTGGACCCAACCGACGTAAACCACACGACCGTCGGATACTGCGCGCACCGGTGCACCGTTATCGGCCTTGATCCACCAGCCGCTCCAGCTCAGTGGGCCGCCATTCTTGAGCGTGCCGAACTTCGCCAGCAGCGAACCGCGCAGCGGCCAGGGCAGCTTTCCGCGCTGGCTCTTGAAGGGCACGCCGCGCTCGTACTTCATGGGAGAGTCCTTCAGCGCGCTGCGCAGCTCATCGAGCAATTTTTCGACCTTGGCCTGCTGCGCACGCGCCAGTGCCAGCGCGACCGTCCGCTCGCTGCTGCGCTTTTTAAGGTCGGCCAGACGCGCTTGCCGTTCTGATTGAGATTTTTTCAGAGCAGCCAGGGCCTTGCGCGAAGCCTCGCTGTCCTTCTCCAGACTTGCGACCTGTGCCAGCAGCGATTTCTCCGCGCGCGCCAATTGCTTGATGCGATCCTGCAATTGGTCCAATCGGGCCTGCAGCGCTTGCGCGACCGCCGCCGTATCCACGTCCAGGCGCTGCAGGGCGGAGGCCTGATCAACCGAGAACAGCATTTGGAGCGGCCCCGGACTGCCTGCCATGTAGCTGGCCCGTAGCGCCGTCGATAGATCCTTGCGGCCTTTTTCCACCTGCTCGCGCGCAATTGTTTGGGCGGCACGCGCCTTTTCCACCTCGCGCTTCTGCTCGGCCAGCTTCTGTTCGGCCCTGCGCGCGGCACTGGCTTTCTGCGCAAGATTTTTCTCGCTGGCCTCGATCTGCTTGCTCAGGGATTTGCGCGTCTGGGAGTCAGAGGCCATCTCGCGGTCGAGTCTGGCAATTCTGGCGCGCAGCTGGCGCAGATCACTTTCGGCCTTGGCCGCATCCTGTGCATACGCGGCGTCGGTACTGATCAGGCCGCCGACAAGAGCCAGACTGAGCAGGGCGGCTTTGAGCCCGTGGCCCAGCAGTGCGATAATCGCCGCCCGCGATGAGGCCACACGGGCGCGCCCGCCTTCGGGGTGCAGTGGCCGCGCAATCCTCTCAAGCATTTCTGACATGCAGCAATTTATCGAATTTTTTGGAAACAACGTGGCCCTTTTTGCCGCGGCGGGCTTGATCGTGATGCTCATTGTGGCCAATGAAGTACACGGAAACGTGACCGGCGGCAAACGACTGAGTGCGAGCGAAGCGGTGCGCATGATCAACGATCGAGAGCCTCTGGTGGTAGACCTGCGCGCTTCGGCTGACTTCAAGAAAGGTCATTTGCTGAACGCCATCAATATTCCGGCCATGAAGATTGCTGATCGCACCAGCGAACTGGGCAAGGACAAGTCGCGTCCCATCATTCTCTACTGCGCGCTGGGCGGCAGCAGCCGGGAAGCAGCCATGAAGCTGCGCAAATTGGGTTATACCGAGGTCTACCCGATGCGCGGCGGCATGAACGGCTGGTTGCAGAGCAGCCTCCCCATCACGGCAAAATAATTGCTTCACCAAAATTCATGAAGCCAGTCCGCGTATATCTCACGATGATGTGCCCCTATTGCCAGATGGCGCGCCGCCTGCTGGAAGAAAAGGGCGTGCCCTTTGAGGAAATTCGTGTTGACCAGGACCGCTCACGGCGTGAAGAGATGATGCGAGTTTCCGGACGCCATACGGTGCCTCAGATTTTTGTCGGAGAAACCCATGTGGGTGGTTTCGACGATTTGTACGCGCTGGAACGCGCGGGCAAATTTGACGCCTTGCTGGAAGCGGGCTGAGATCGCATTGCAGGTCGCCAGGCCCGGGCGCAGGCCGTATCGACGGCAGATATAGTGGGGCGGGTTCATCGGTTGAGTCCGACCGAAGAACCGCCAACCCAATACTTCTTCATTCATCAGTATCTTGAGATCCAGACCCATGGCAGAACCCTCTAATTCCGGCGCCCAGACAGACAACCAAAGCCGTCAGGTTTTGTTGCAGAAAATTTATATCAAGGACGCTTCCATCGAAGCGCCGGCCGCGCCCAAGGTATTTACCAGCAATGCGCAGCCTCAGATTGATGTCAATGTGGGCACGTCCATCGCTGCACTGGAAGAGGATCACTTCGACGTTGCGATCACCGTCACCGTGACCGGCAAGACTGAAAACGAGACGGCCTTCCTGATCGAGGTCAAGCAGGCGGGCATTTTCCTGGTCAAGGGTTTTCCCAATCCGCAGGAAAAGAGCGCGGTCATCGGCGGCTACTGTCCGAGCATGCTGTTTCCGTTTGCGCGCGAAGCCGTCGCGGATTTCGTCCAGAAAGCCGGGTTCCCGCAGTTGCTCTTGCAACCGATCAATTTTGAAGCGCTCTACATGGAGCATCTGGCCAAGCAGAAGAAGCAAACAGAAAGCAGCATCATCACTGACCCGTCCGCCAAGGCCAACTAGGCTCGGGACAGGACATGCAGTTCGGTGTTCTCGGTGCGGGGTCCTACGGTACGGCCATTGCCATTGCCCTGGCTCGACGCGGAAGCAAGACGCATCTGTGGGGTCGTGACACAGAGGCGCTGGCGGCCATGCAGGAAGCGCGGATCAATCGGCGCTATTTGCCTGAATGTCGTTTTCCCACTGAGCTGACTGCGTCGTCGGACCTCGAGGCAACGGTCCGGCAATCTGCACATGTGATGCTGGTGGTGCCCAGCGCTGCCTTGCGCGAAACTTGTGAGCGCATCAAACCGCTTCTGGGTCCGGAGCAGGGACTGGGTTGTGCCTGCAAGGGCCTCGAGCCGGGCACCGGAAAATTGGTGCATGAGGTAGTGGCAGAAGTGCTCGGACAGGCACGGCCACTCGCGGTGATTTCCGGCCCCACGTTTGCCAAGGAAATGGGGCTGGGCATGCCAACGGCGGTAACGGTAGCGTCTGCTGTCCCAAGCTTTGCAGAACTGATAGCGCAGGCAATGCACGGCGACGGGTTTCGTGCCTACACCTCTGAAGACGTGATCGGTGTGGAGATCGGCGGATCAGCGAAGAACGTCATGGCCATTGCCGTTGGCATTGCCGATGGTCTGAAGCTGGGGGCCAATACACGCGCCGCCCTGATCACGCGCGGACTTGCTGAAATTATGCGGCTCGGAGAGGCGCTGGGTGCCAGGCCGGAAACGCTGATGGGTCTGTCGGGCATGGGCGATCTGGTCCTGACCTGCACGGACAATCAGTCGCGTAACCGTCGCATGGGTCTGCTGCTGGCCGAAGGGAAGTCCGTGTCACAGGCAATTGAGCAGATTCAGCAGGTGGTGGAAGGCATCAAGGCAGCGCCTGAAGTCCTGCGCCTGGCGCAGCTGCATCACATTGAAATGCCCATTACTGAGCAGGTTGTGCGCCTCATCAATGGCGAGATCAATGCCGTGCAGGCGGTGCAGGCGCTGGCGATGCGTCCGTCCAGGGCAGAGACAGAATAATCCAGCGGATTTCTGGCCTGACTACTAGATAGAGGGCACCAGCGGGGTCGCTACCAATACCGGCCCAGTAGGTCCGCTCTCTGCCAGAGAGCCGCCAGCCTGCTCCAGGCTCACTGCCACGGTGCCCTTGGCGCTGAGACGCAGGGTGGAGGGCAGAGCGACCTGCCATGCACCTTTGCGCGGCAATAGACCGAGCGAGGTGGGACTGCCGTTGTCGCCGATCCACCAGAGTTCATAGTCCTGATCCTCGCTCAGCTTTGCAGGCTGGCTTGCGAGGACGCGTACGGCGCGGGTATCGGGCAGGATGCTAACCGTCCATTGACCGCTTTCTTCCGGCAGTTTGATGGCCGCGATGTAAGCCTGACTCTGAACCTTGACCTCAACGATTCGGGGTTTTTCCTGCACCGGCGGCATGATGCCGCTCTGGCGGAACATCAGAACTGCCATCACCACCACGGCAGCGGTGGCGCCTGCGGCCCAGATGCGTAGGGCGTTGATTCGCGATTTTTGCTGACGGGCAACGATGGGCACGACCTTGTCATCGCCCTGGCGGATGCGCTGCTCGATTTCGGTCCATACCAGATCGCGCGGCGGCACCGGCTCAAAAACGCCCAGCGTTGCAAATCGTTCTTCCCAGTAACGAACTTCCGTACGCAGGGCAGCGTCATTTTTGAGCAAGCGTTTAAAACGCCTGCGACTCGCGCCCGTGAGTGTTCCGGCAACATATTCCGCTGCCAGCATCTGCCTCAGTTTTGCCGATTGGTATTTCACGGTTATTCGTCCAGAAGCTCGCGCAGGCGCGCGAGACCGCGGCGCACCCAACTCTTGACGGTGCCCAGAGGCGCATTCAATCGCGTAGCCAGTTCCTGGTGTGTGTAGCCCTCGTAATATGCCAATAAAACAGCCTGTCGTTGCTCCGCGGGGAGCTGATCCAGCCCCGCGCGCATCCTGTCGATACCTTGCGTCTCTTCACTTCGCGCAAGCGGGTCCTGGGTGTCGTCAGCCAGGGTCATGGGTGGCAGGGAGATTTCGCTGTCATCATCTGGCATTTCCACTTCAGGCCGCTTCATGCGCAGCAGGTCCAAAGCGCGGTAGCGTGCGACTGCCAGCATCCAGGTCAGCGGCGAGCCTTTTTCCCCGTCAAAAGATTCAGCTTTCTGCCAGATCTTGATGAAGCAGTCCTGGAGCGCTTCCTCTGCCCAGTCCCTGCGTTTGAGCATACGCAGCAGCAGGCCGTACAGATGCGAGCTCGTCGCGCGGTAGAGTTCCGCGAACGCGAGCTGGTCTCCTCGAGCGGTGGCTTGCAGCAATCTGCTGAGCTGCTCTACATCTGCCATTGAGTGATTACGGGGTTGCTGAATCCTCATCATAGCGACAGACGCAGCCTTCTGTACGGATCAACCATCCGCACTTGCGCACTTATCGTTCACGAGGTTGCAGCAGCAATTCGAGCAGATTCTGTTGGCCAGGCGCCCGATACTCGGGAATTCCGATCTTCATCTGCCGCTGGTCTTCACGGGGCCGCGCGCGATAGCTGGTGAACACGCGATCCCAGATGCTCAGCAGATTTCCGTAATTGGAATCGGTTTCATCGCGATGCACTGAATGATGAATGCGGTGCATGTCCGGCGTCACAAACAAGAGACGTATGAGCCGGTCCACCCTGTCCGGAATGCGGAAGTTGGCGTGCGTCAGGATGGCAAAGGAAGATAGTCCGACTTCAAAAGCCACAACCGCTACCCAGGGCGCGCCGATGGCGACAATCACGCACATCTTGAAAAGCTGCGAGAGCAGCAGTTCGCCGGGGTGAAATCGCAGGCCGGTGGTGACATCAAACTCCACGTCACTGTGATGAACGCGGTGCAGCGGCCACAGCCAGCGAATCTCGTGAAAGGCGCGGTGCTGCGCGTAAATCGCAAGGTCCAGCAGAAGCCAGGCAACGCCCCATTCCACGTAACTGGGCGCTTCGATGTGATTGAACAGGCCAAAGCTGTGCTCCTGCGCCCAGAGCGAGGAGGCGATAAGGCTCATCTGAAGCGCAATGATCATGGCGGTGCCAATGGCCACCAGCCCAAAATTGGCTGGCCATCGCATCGGCCGCTGCGGATCACTCAGGCGAACCGGCCGCGCACGTTCGATCGCGCCAAGGAGAATCAGCAAGGCGCAGAACAGCGCAGGATGCAAAACTTGAAGCCAGTCGGTTGAAGTGTCCATGCAACGTATAATTTGTGATCCGAATTTGCAGAGCAAGAAAGTGAACCTTGGCCGTTACCCCGCTAGCCGTCCGCGCCGCCTGAGACAATCCCCCGCCATTCGCGCCATGGTGCGCGAAACGAGTCTGAATGCCGAGCAGTTGATACAACCTCTGTTCGTCGCAGAAGCAGACCTGTGCGGGCCGGTTTCGTCCATGCCGGGTGTTTCGAGGCTGGACATTGATGCCTTGGTGCAAGAATGCGCTGAACTTGAGGCCCTGGGCATTGCCTGTGTTGCGCTGTTTCCGGTGATTCCGGCTTCGCTGAAGAACGATTCCGGCGATGAAGCGCTCAACCCGCAGGGGCTCGTGGCCCGCGCGATCAAGGCCATCAAGGCGCGCTGTCCTGAGCTGAACGTCATGGTTGATGTGGCTTTGGACCCGTACACCCGGCACGGGCACGATGGCGTGCTCAACAGCCGCGGCGAGATCGACAATGACGCAACGGTTGAGACCCTGCGCAAACAGGCGCTGGTCTATGCGCGTGCAGGTGCTGACATCGTCGCACCTAGCGACATGATGGACGGCCGCATCGGGGAAGTTCGCCAGGCACTGGAACGAGACAACCAGACAAACACGATCGTGCTTTCCTACGCTGCCAAGTACGCTTCAAGTTTCTATGGTCCGTTCCGCGATGCGGTGGGTTCGGCGAAGAACTTGGGCAAGGCAGACAAGCGCACCTACCAGATGGACCCCTGCAATACCGATGAAGCCTTGCGCGAAGTTGCCATGGACATCTCCGAAGGAGCTGACATGGTCATGGTCAAGCCCGGCATGCCGTATCTGGATATTGTCAGCAGGGTCAAACGTGAGTTTCAGGTTCCGGTTGCCGCCTATCAGGTGAGCGGCGAATACGCGATGTTGCGGGCCGCAATCGAAAGCGGTGCGCTGGACGAGCGTCAGGCTCTGATGGAAGCCCTGTACTGTTTTCGCCGGGCGGGTGCAGACCTGATCCTGACTTATTACGCAAAGCAGGCCGCAAGCTGGCTTGCAGACAAGAGCTGATTGAAACATGGACCGTTACGCCGTCATTGGAAACCCGATTTCGCACTCCAGTTCGCCTGCCATTCACGCGCGTTTTGCCAAGCAGACCGAGCAGGACATGCGATACGAAGCCATTGGCGTCAACGCGGATGTGCTTGTTGAAGAGGTGGCGCGGCTGCACGCCGAGAATTATCTGGGCCTGAATGTCACCCTCCCGCACAAGCAGGCCATTGTGCCGCTCTGTGAGTCTGTCTCGGATCGGGCCAGCCGCGCCGGGGCGGTCAATACCCTGATCCGGACGGCGTCCGGATGGGCAGGGGACAACACCGACGGCGCCGGACTCATGGCGGACCTGCAAAACCTGCAGATCCAAATTACTGGCCAACGCGTCTTGATTCTCGGTGCCGGCGGTGCGGTGCGCGGCATTCTTGCTCCGCTGTTGGCCCTGGAGCCCAAGCAACTAGTGGTGTCCAACCGCAATCCCTGGAAGCCGGAGAAGCTGGCTGAAGACTTTGCTGACTTGGGAGCCGTGCTGCCACGCACTCACCTGGCGCTCAAGGGGGATACCTACGATGTCATCATCAATGCCACCTCTGCTGGTCATTGCGGGTCGATGCCGAGCATTCCAGGCAAGGTGCTCGCTGCGGGCGGCAAGTGTTATGACCTCAGCTATGGCAAGGCTCATGAACCCTTTCTGGCATGGGCCCGGGAGCAAGGTGCAGTGCAGGTCAACGACGGTCTTGGCATGCTGGTCCAGCAGGCTGCGGTCGCGTTCTCACTGTGGCGCAAGGTCACGCCGGAAACGGAGTCAGTGAAGGAATCATTACTGAGTCAGATGCCGCATCACATCAGGACGGTGGTGGTTGCAGAGCATGAATCCCCACATCGTCCGCACGTGGATGTGCCGCCGCAGGACTAGCGATACGCAGGTTTGCCGAGGCTTTCCGGCTAGCTCAGCAGTTGCGCGGCCGCCTGAACCTCAGGCGCTGTCCTTGACCTCTTCGTCCTGATCCTCGTCCATATGAACGGAGCTTGGCGTGATCCACACCGCGGCAATGATGCCCAACTCAAAGAGCAGGTAGGTCGGTACGGCCAGCAGGAACTGTGAGACGACATCGGGTGGTGTGAGTACCGCTGCCACAACGAAGGCACCCACCAGAACATAAGGACGACTTTCCCGCAGCTTCTTGGGCGATACAAAGCCAGTGCGAACGATCAATACAATCGCAACGGGCGTTTCAAACGCCAGCCCGAAAGCGATGAAAATCGACAGCACAAAACTCAGGTACTTGTTGATGTCCGTCATCACCGCCACGCCCTCGGGCGCGACGCTGATCAGAAAGGCAAAGACGGTGGGCAGCACCAGGAAATAGGCCATGGCCATGCCCAGATAAAACAACAGGGTGCTGGATGCCAGAAGTGGCGCAACGAGTTTTCGCTCGGACTTGTACAAGCCGGGCGCGACGAATGCCCAGACCTGGAACAGGGTCCACGGCATCGAGATCGCAACAGCCAGCATCGCTGACAGCTTGAGTGGCACGAAAAACGGCGACGCAACCTCGGTGGCGATCATCGAGGTGCCATCTGGCATCAGATTGATCAGTGGCTGCGCTGTCAGTGCGTAAATTTCTTTAGTGAAGTACGCCAGCGGCGCGAAGACCAGGCCAATGCCATAGATGATCTTGAGTACGCAGTCGCGCAGTTCCAGAAGATGCGCCATCAGCGGCTGTTCTGGCGCGCTGTTCTCTTCTTCGTTGACGGGGACTTCCTCGACCATCAGATCTTCTTGTTCATGTCTTTGCTGACGCTCTGCGACATTGCTTCGGTTTCGCGTTGCGCGGTGCGTTCAGCGTCCTTCAGCGCCGTCTTGGCATCTTCAAGCTGACGCTTGATGTCCATCACCTGCGTTTCACGTTCCAGCTCCGAACTGACATTGCGCACGTAGCTCTTGGCCTGGCCCATCCAGCGGCCGATGGTGCGCGCCATCTTGGGAAGCCTCTCGGGACCCAGGATGACCAGTGCAACCACCATGCACAGTGCCAATTCACCGAAGCTGATATCGAACATAGACGTTTGCCCTTGCGTGCCCGTTCAGAGAATTCCGAACGCGCGGCGCTCAGACCTTGTCCTTGTTCTTCTCTGAGGGCTGGTCCGCAGTCATCTGTTCAGATGAGCTCTTCTTTTCGGCGGCCAACTCAGCCTGCGCCTTTTCTGCTTCGGCCTGCGCTTCGCCTTCGCTCATCGCACCTTTGAAATTCTTGATCGCAGAGCCCAGGTCACCGCCCAGATTGCGCAGTTTCTTGGTGCCAAAAACCAGGACCACGATGGCCAGTACAACCAGCCAGTGCCAAATACTCAAAGTACCCATGACGCTTTCTCCTTGCGCGGATTCATCCGCAACCAAAATTATTCAGGAACTTCGTGACGCTTTCTCGGCGATGCCGGACGTGCCGCTTCGCCTCTTGAGTTCTACGGCGAGGTCCTCACATGAGATGCCTTCGCGCGCCAGCAGTACGAACAGATGAAAGATGAGGTCAACTGACTCGTATACAAGCTCAGGTTTGCTCGCGTTCTTGGCTGCGAGCAAGGTCTCTGCCGATTCCTCGCCAACTTTCTTGAGGATGGCGTCCAGACCCTTGTCGTAGAGCTTGGCCACGTAGGACGTGCTGGGATCTGCCCCCTTGCGCGACTCCAGCGTGGCGTAGAGTGCATCCAGCTCGGGGCCCAGCGTACTCACGACTCAGACCCCGAATGCAGCCAGATCCTCGCGCACGCGGATGCCGCGTTCGGAAAGATAGGATTTGGCTTCGCCGACGGTGTGAGTGGCATGGTGAAAGATGCTCGCTGCAAGAACAGCGTCAGCCTGACCAAGCTGCAAGCCCTGCGCAAGATGCTCCAGTTTGCCGACGCCGCCGGAGGCGATGACCGGAACCGGAACTAAACTGCATATGGCCTGTAGCAACTCCAGGTCATAGCCTTCCTTGGTGCCGTCCCGGTCCATGCTGGTGACCAGCAGTTCCCCGGCGCCTTTTTCGACCATCTTGCTGGCCCATTCAATGGCATCAATCCCGGTGGTCTTGCGTCCGCCGTGGGTGAAAATCTCCCAGCGCGGCGGCTCTTTCTTCTTGTTGACCCGCTTGGCGTCGATGGCCACAACGATGCACTGGCCACCGTAGCGCTCGGCGGCTTCGGTAACAAAATCAGGGTCGTGAACCGCTGCGGTGTTGATCGAGACTTTGTCGGCACCGGCCTTGAGCAGCGCACGCACATCTGCACTGGTTCGCACGCCGCCGCCCACAGTCAGCGGGATATAAATTTCCCTCGCGACGGCTTCCACGGTCTGAAACAGGGTGGGGCGAGCATCTGAACTTGCAGTGATGTCGAGAAATACCAGCTCGTCCGCGCCCTGACGGTCATAACGGCGCGCGACCTCAACCGGATCACCTGCGTCGCGGATGTCTTCGAACTTGATGCCCTTGACCACACGACCGCGGTCAATGTCGAGGCAGGGAATGATGCGTTTGGCGAGCATGCTGGGAAGAGTTGTGTTTGATCCGGTTAGGGACAGGCAGGTAACGCTGTAGGGAGCGGGCTCGTGTGGAAATCCGCGCTCAGCCGCCAGCAGCGACCTTGAGGCATTCCTTCAGGCTCAGTCCGCCTTCATAGAGGGCGCGGCCGATGATCGCACCACTGACGCCTTCGCCTTCCACTTCAAGCAGCTTGCGAATGTCGTCCAGGCTGGAAACACCGCCGCTGGCGATGACCGGCGTGTTGACCGCCTGGGCCAAGGTCTTGGTGGACTCCACGTTCACGCCTTTCATCATGCCGTCGCGGCCGATGTCGGTGTAGATGATGGCCTCGACGCCGTCACGTTCGCAGTGCTGGGCCATATCCACCACGTTGTGATGCGTCAGCTTGGACCAGCCATCAAGCGCCACGCGACCGTCCATGGCATCAAGCCCGACGATGATATGGCGCGGAAATTCGATGCACAGATCGCGCAGAAAATGCGGTGTATTGACCGCCTTCGTGCCGATGATGATGTAGGCGACGCCTGCATTGAGGTAGTGCTGCACGGTTTCTTCGTCACGTACACCACCGCCTACCTGCACTGGCACCTTGGTTGCGCTGGCAATCTGTTCAACCACTTTCAGATTGACCGGCTGGCCTTTGAGCGCGCCGTCAAGATCCACGATGTGGATGCGCTCGGCGCCTTCGTCGGCCCATCGTTTTGCAACGCTGACCGGGTCGTCTGAGAAGATGGTGACGTCATCCATTCGGCCCTGTCGCAGGCGAACGCATTGACCATTCTTGAGGTCGATAGCAGGGATCAGCAGCATGAGCGAATCAGAATGTGGAGATGGGCTGCGCGCGCGCTGTGCACGCGGAAAAATGATCGCAAGGCACTGCGAGGCTCAAGACTGTGCCTGATTCCTTGCTTGCGGGGCAAACCAGTGCTCACGACCGGCCATCCCACTCTGCGAAGTTGGCCAGCAGCCGCAGGCCGGCAGCCTGGCTTTTCTCAGGGTGAAATTGCACTGCGACCAGGTTGTCGCGCGCTACGCTGCTGGCAAAGCTGTGCATGTACTCGGTCACGCCGATGACGTGCTGGGCCTGCTTGGGGCGAGCATAGTAGCTGTGCACAAAATAGAACCAGCTGTCGTTTGCAACACCTTCCCACAGCGGATGACTATGGGTTTGGCGAACACGATTCCAGCCCATGTGAGGCACCTTGAGCCGGTCGCGGGTCTTGGATCCCGGGCTGATCGGTTCCGGATCGGGGAAGCGGATCACTTCGCCGGGGAACAGGCCCAGAGCCTGCACGCCGTCATTCTCATCGGAATGCTCCAGCATGACCTGCATGCCCAGGCAGATGCCGAGCATGGGCTTGTTCTGCGAGGCTTCCACGATCAGATCATTGAGTTCGAGACGACGCAGTTCGTTCATGCAACCCAGCACGCCGCCGACGCCGGGCAGAACGAGCTTGTCGCACTTGAGGAGCTTCTCCGGGTCGAACGAGATTTCGACCCGCTGCGATCCGGCGACGCGTTCGAGTGACTTCCCCAGCGAATGCAGGTTGCCCATGCCGTAATCAATGACGCCAATAACTTCCAATTCTTTCTACTCCGCAGCCAGAGAAAACAGAGGGCGCAAGCTCAACGCAGGCGCGGCCTGATTCAGAGGCAGCAATACGGTAACGAGGATCAGCAAGATTCAGCTCGGTCGAGACTCAGCTCAGAGTGAGCCCTTGGTCGAGGGCATGACGTCGCCGAGGCGGGTGTCCGGCGTGCAGGCCATGCGCAGCGCACGGCCAAAGGCCTTGAATATGGTTTCCGCGATGTGGTGCGCATTGCGCCCGCGCAGCGCATCCACATGCAGGGTGACCTTCGCGTGATTGACGAAGCCCTGGAAAAATTCTCGGAACAGGTCAACGTCGAAATCTGCGATGAGGGCGCGTGGAAACTCTACATGCCACTCCAGCCCCGGCCGGCCCGAGAGGTCCAGCACGATTCGCGACAGGGCTTCATCCAGCGGCACGTAGGCATGACCGTAGCGAGTGATGCCCTTCTTGTTGCCCACGGCCTGGTCAAAGGCCTGACCTAGGGAGATGCCGATGTCTTCCACCGTGTGATGGGCATCAATGTGCAAATCACCCTTTGCGTTGATATCGAGATCGATCAGGCCGTGTCGAGCGACCTGGTCAAGCATGTGATCAAGGAAGGGAAGGCCAGTCGCGAGTCGCGATTCGCCCGTTCCATCGAGGTTGATCTGGACATTGATCGTGGTCTCACGTGTTTCGCGTGAAACCTTGGATTTACGGGCTGACATGGGTACGGGGTGTCCTGCGGGGCGGCAAGGATACCGTTTGCATCGGCGGATTAGAACCAACCCATCCTGTGGTCCGATCGAAGATCAACTTTCGAGCCAGAAAGTGACCGGCCCGTCATTGATCAGACTGACCTGCATATCGGCGCCGAATCGGCCACTTTCGACCTTTCCGTGTGCTGATTTTGCGGACTCAACAAGATGATTAAAAAGGGATTCTGCATATTCGGGCGCTGCGGCCGTTGAGAATCCGGGGCGATTGCCTTTGGCCGTATCGGCCGCCAGCGTGAATTGGGGCACCAGCAGCAGCTCGCCGGAGATTTCCTGCAGTCCCAGATTCATGCGTCCCTGATCGTCCGGGAAGATCCGATAGGCGAGCAGGCGCTGGAGTAGACGATCTGCCTTGGACGGATCATCGCTTCGCTGTACGCCCACCAGCACGAGCAGGCCGTTCCCGATCTTGGCAATGCATTGCCCTTCAACTGTGACCGCCGCGTTCGTGACACGTTGTATCAGGCCGATCACCGATTTGCCCCGTAGAGATGTCGCTGAGCACCCAACTCAACCCGGTATCGCTGGTTTTCTGGCGGGAATTCATCGTGAGTCAATGCTGCGGCCTCTATGGTGGTCGTGCTGATGGGATTGCTTATCAGGGAAATGTTGCCCCCGGCAAGGTCGGCTGCTGGCAATGCGACGTAGTCTCAACGGCGTTCACTCAAAAAATAGAGGTTTCAATAATGTACAAACATATGAACAAGTTCTTGATGGTGGCTGGCATGGGATTGATTCTGGGCTTGGGCGCTTGCTCCCAGGGCGAACAGTCCAGCAGCGCTGCGCCTGCGGCCGCGCCATCGGAATCCAAGTCAGAGGATTCCACCCGACTCAATATTGATACCGGCGATGGCTCATTCTCCTTCTCGGAATCAGAAGGTGGTGACAAGACCTCGATCTCGATTGGCGACAAGGACAAGGGTAAGGGCGAATAGCCCGGTTACTGCTTCCGCGTTGTAGAAAGGGGCCGGTTTTCGGCCCCTTTTTGTTGCCCGTCTTGCGTCTCAGGGCGTCTGCGGCAGACTCGGCGCCTGCCGTTGAAAAATATCTTCAGCCTGTGCGGCAGGAGGCTCCGCCGGTGTTCCAATCTCCGCCCGCATGCGCGGCAGGTATTCGGGGTAATCGCGTTGGATCATGTGCACCACGGCTTCACGGACGCGACAGCGCAGGTCCCAGGTTTGCGGCGCGTCGGGGGCAGTGACGAGACCGCGAATCTGCAAGGCGCGATCTGAACTATCGGTCACCTGGACGATGGCCAGTCGGCCGTCCCACTCCGGCGCGGACTCGCAGACGCGCTGTACTTCGTCGCGAATCGGTTGCAGCGGCATGCGGTAATCCACCCACCAGTAGACGCTCCCGATCAGCTTGGAATTGGCGCGGGTCCAGTTCTGAAATGGATGGTCGATAAACCACTGCAGCGGCAGGACCAGGCGTCGCTCGTCCCAGATGCGGATCACCACATAGGTGGACTTGATTTCCTCCACCCACCCCCATTCGCCCTCCACGATCACCACATCTTCCAGGCGAATCGGCTGAGTCAGCGCTATTTGTACGCCGGCGAGCAGGTTGGACAGCACCGGTCGCGCGGCAAAACCAAGAATCAGTCCGGCCACACCGGCAGATGCCAGCAAATTGGCGCCAAACTGCCGAATACCGGGAAATGTCATCAAGGCAGAACCCAGTCCGACGACCACCACCGCAAAAATCACCAGCCGGGTGAACATCTGCGCCTGCGTGTAGACACGACGTGCGCGCGCCTCGCCGCGTCTGCTCTCAGGTTCAGTGGCGCGCAGGATGTGATCGCCCAGCCCGCGCGCAAAGCCAGTGCCCGCGAACGTAACGGCCAGGATCAAGAGCAGAATCGTGAGATGCCGCACGACTCCGATCCAGGCGATGTCGTCGTCGGCGGCTTCCCAGCAGATCAGCAGTGCCAGCAGCGGCCAGACCACGGCCATCGGGCGCCTTGCGCGAATCATCACCGAATACGTCAGGCTGCTGGAAGGCAATAGGCGCCGTCCGACGATATAGATCAGCTGCCCCAGCAAGGCAGCGGCCAGGGCAATGCCCAGCGCGGTGACGGCGGTGCTCAAACCCGGGCGAGTGCCCCAGTCCAGCCACTGTGAAAGCAGAAGCTCTAGATTCATCGACAAAGCATTACATGAGGCGGGGTATCTCAACAGCGCCCATTTTCGGCAAACTAGGCGACTGCGGCTTGGATCAGATCATCTGTCTGATTCTGTACCTCCTTTATCTTGTGTGTTGATTGACCAACAATCACGGAATGACATTTCTACTGCGCGGCTTGCTCGTTGTACTTGGACATTTGCCGCTTCTGGTTCTCCATGGTCTGGGCGCCATGCTCGGTAACCTTCTGTGGCTGATCCCCAATACGCGCAAGCGCATCGCGCTTCGACATCTGGAGCTGTGCCTGCCTGAACTTCGAGAGGACGAGCGGCGCGAGATTGCTCGTCAGTCCTTACTGCATCTGGTGAAGGCATTGCTCGAAGCACCTGCGATCTGGTTTGGTCCTCGCGCCCGCGTTGAGCGCTGGATTCAGGACGATGAAGCCGTGCGCCGAATGCAGGCACTGAGCGCTGACGGCGGCAAGATTCTGCTCTGTCCGCATATCGGTTCCTGGGAACTCACCGGGATGTTCTGTTCGCAACTGGGCCCGTTGACCACCTTGTACAAGCCGCAGAAGGGCGCCATCGATGCCTTGATTCTGGAAGGGCGGAAACGCTTTGGTGCGAGCCTGGTGCCCACTACCGGTGGCGGTGTTCGCGCTTTGCTCGGGGCCCTGCGCAAGGGCGAGATGATTGGCGTCCTGCCGGATCAGGATCCGCCGCATGGCGCAGGTGTGTTTGCGCCATTGTTTGGAATTCCGGCGCACACCACGGAACTGGTGAGCAAGCTGGCGTCACGTACGCAGGCGCCGGTGGTTTTCTGTTACGCCGAACGTCTGCCCTGGGCACGCGGCTTCAAGTTTCACGTCGTGCCGTTGGGTACGCGTGAGATTGCCGATGCGGCAGAGGGTGCGGCAGCGCTCAATCGCGGCATCGAATCCGTGTTGACCCACCTGCCGGAGCAGTACTGGTGGAGTTACAAGCGCTTTCGACGTCTGCCGGCTGGCGTGCTCAGCCCTTATCGGCGCAAATAGACTTGGCGGCAGGCGCGTTCCGTTTATTTGGGGAACGTGAACTTCACGTCCGCAACCAGCTGCGGCGCTTCTTCTGCAATGGCGCCCCAGAACAGCAACAGGATGAATCGCTCAGCCCGTAGCTTGATCTGATCGCGCTGCTCCGGGTTTTCAAGGTAGTCCATCGAGAAGAAAGTCATCTGGCGAATGACGACCAACGAGATTTCTTCCACTGTCTCTCGTCGGACCATGGGCAGTTCCAGTACGCCCAGAACGTCCTCGGCCATGTCTTGTGCAATACCGTCGAGCAAATTGCGTAGAGCCTTGCGCAGAACCGGACTGGTGCCATGGAGTTCGCGGATGCCGACGACGTAGCTCGCTTCATGTTCGGTCGCAAAATCCAAGACCAGCCCAATGGACTCGCTGATGATGCTCTGGGCTTCTCGGAGCAATTCCGTGGGATTGTCGGTATTGGAAAGGCGCAGACCTTTTGCTGCGGGCATGAGCCTGCGTTCGCGCAGGCCCTTGCGCAACTTGGTGCCCAGCTCGTCGAGCATGGCGACACCGAGTTCATCGAAGTCTTTGAAGTGGCGGTAGAAGGTATTCGGGTTCAGGCCAGCCTGCCGCGCGACTTCGCGCAGACCTAGCGAAGCCAGGCTCTTGGTAGTTCCTGCCAGCTCCAGTGCGGCATCCATGAGCTTCTGACGGCCAGTCGCAGCGGGCGGTTTAGTCGCCTTTTTTCCTTGAATAACGTCTTTAATTTTAGACATATCAGGCACTTGGTATTGTTACATCGTTCAATGTCACAGACGGTGTTGACGTCATAGTAGACACTCGTCTACATTCCCGGTAGACGATTGTATACCTAAAGGGCGCGTCCGCCCCAGGAGACTAAAGATGAGTACTGCCAAAGCCGTCAATTCTGCCCGCAACGCGAAGTCCGAATCTGTCATGCCGACCCGACGTGATCTCAAGTTTGATCTGCCTGAAGATCGTGTCCAGGACTGGGTGGGTGACGGCAGCGTGCACTTCACGCATCTGATGAACACCATGTCACTGGTCATTCCGGTCGGCGAGCGCTTCTTCATCGACGCCGTCCGCCACTATCGTGATCAGCTCCAGGACCCTGAGCTGAAGAAAGCGGCAACGGCCTTTATCGGTCAGGAAGCCATGCATGGCCGCGAGCACGATGAGTACAACGCCGTCATGTTCAAGCATCTGCCGTCGGCCGCCGTGTTTGAACGCAGGGTCAAGGCCTTGCTGGACTTCGGGCAGAACAACTTTTCAAAGTCCTTCAACCTGTCCACGACGATCGCGCTGGAGCACCTGACCGCCATCATGGCCAATGGTCTGCTCAGCGATGACCGCGTGACGGAAAATGCCGAAGACGGTTACCACGCCTTGTGGCGCTGGCATGCATTGGAGGAAACCGAGCACAAAGGCGTGGCCTTTGACGTCTGGGAAGCGACCCAGGGCAAGGGCGTCAGCGCCTATGCGAAGCGCAGCTTCGGGCTGGTTCTGGCTACCGCCATCTTCTGGGGCATGACCTTGCCGGCCTTTATCAGTTTTGTGGCTCGCGAAGGCAAGTTGCGTGATCTCAAGGGCTGGCGCTCCTTCTACAAGATGGCCATTGGCGAAGTCGGCTTCCTGCGCAAGATGGTGCGTCCCTGGTTTGACTACTTCCGACCGGGCTTCCACCCCTGGAATGACGACAACAGTCACTTTCTGGAAGGCATAGAGGCGTTCAGTGCGCCTTACGCACCGCGCAAGACCCCGCTGTCAGCTGCTGCGGCGGCCTGAGGGTGGCCTTCATGAGCAAGTCCAGGCTCACGTCCAATGCTGCGGCGGTGGTTACCGGCGCAGGTAGTGGAATTGGCCGTGAGTTTGCGCTCGAACTCGCACGTCGTGGCGGCCGGGTGGTCTGCGCGGACATCAAGCTCGAGGCTGCGCAGGAAACGGTCGACATGATCCAGGCACTTGGGGCGCAAGCCACTGCTGTGGCCTGTGATGTGTCGAAAATTTCTGAAGTACAGGCACTGGCTGTATCGGCAGAAGACTGGCTCGGCACAGCAGTGGATGTGGTGATTAACAACGCCGGAGTCGGTGCTGGTGGCTCGCTTGTTGGCGAAACGCCCATGAAGGATTGGAAGTGGGTATTGGGCGTCAACCTCTGGGGCGTGATCCACGGCTGTCATGTTTTTGCACCGCTGCTGCGTGAAAGTGGTCGCGGCGGCATCATCAATGTGGGTTCTACCGCGAGCTTTGCGGCGGCGCCGACCATGGGGCCTTACAACGTCAGCAAGGCTGCGGTGCTGGCGCTGACCGAAACGCTGGCCGCCGAGATGGCAGGCACGGATATCCGCGTCACCGCCCTGTGCCCGACCTTCGTCAAAACCAATATCGTGCGCGATGGCCGCATAGAGGGTGCCGGAGCAGGCTTCGCACAGAAGGTCATGAAATGGTCCGGCATTCCCGCTGACGGCGTTGCACGCCAGACGCTCAATGCGCTGGACAAGGGCCAGCTTTATGTCCTGCCCCAGCTGGATGCGCGAACCATCTGGCGCGCCAAGCGACTTTCGCCGTCCCTGTATGCGCGCGGCGCAGGCTTGCTCGGACGGTTAATGGCCGCCAGAGCCTGAGCCAGAATCAAAATCAAACGAGGAGAACGCCATGCAGATGGATCTCAACTGGATGCTCGGCAAGATGAAATCCAGCCAGTGGGCACTGGCCGATATTGACTGGGATGCCCCGGGTGCAGAGCTGGTCACGCAGGACCCAGAGCTGTATCCCAAGCTGAAAGTGTTCATGGCCGATCTGATGTGGATCGAGCATGTTGGCGCGCGCGGTTTTGCTGCCATGGCCAAAAAGGCGCCGAACGAGACGCTGCGCGAAATCTATCGCTACTTCCATGCTGAGGAACAGCGGCACGCCAATGCCGAGATGGCTCTGATGAAACGCTGGGGCATGCTCGACGGCGACGAAATTCCAGAACCCAATATCAATCTGAGATTGGTCATTGACTGGCTGGATACGCAGAGCGATGACATGCCGCTGGAAGTGCTGGGATCAGTGATTCCCATGCTCGAAATTGCACTCGACGGTGCCCTGTGCAAGTTCCTGCTGGATACGGTGAAGGACCCGGTCTGTCACGAAGTCTTTGCCAAGATCAATGCTGACGAAGCACGCCATCTGGGTGTGGGTTTTCATGTGCTGGAGATGCTCGGCCATGGGCCGATGTATCGCCATGTGCTCAAGACCGCGGCTACCTGGTCCAATCCCAAACTGATATTGGGCGTGCTGGCCTATCTGCCACTGCTCAACCGCATGCGCGACAACATCGTCGAGTTGGGCCTGAAGGAAGAGCGCCTGTACGAGGCCATGAGCAAGTTTGAGCGGATTGGCGGGACCCCAATGGGGCGGCGAAATCCCTGGTATCAGATCATTTCCCGGCACGCCAAGATTGTGATGGACCGCAGCATTGCGCCCTATCACGGTCCAGTTGATGCATTGGTGAAGCTCAGCAACAAATATCCGAAGCGATTACTGCGCCCCATTCCAACTTGGGTCAAGGGCCTGACCTGGAAGCCGGCGGCCTGACAACAGCCCGGACCGCGAAACAATCTGGTCCGCGACTCAACTTTCCTGACATCTCCAGCGCTGGCCCTGAGCCGGGCGGCGCCTGCTCCGAGGTATTGCCATGAACGACCTGACCATCCCCGATATCAAGCGTCCTCGCCAAAGTCATTCCGCGAGCCGTGTTCACGACGTACTGATCGTGGGCGCAGGATTTGCCGGTTTGGGTAGCGCGATTCGGCTGCAACAATCCGGTGTCAGAGACATCCTCATTCTGGAACGAGGCTCGGAAGTCGGCGGCACCTGGCGTGATAACCAATACCCCGGCGCAGCCTGTGACATTCCGTCCAACCTGTATTCCTACTCGTTTGCACAGAACCCGCAGTGGTCGCGCGGCTTCTCCGGCGCCGCAGAAATTCTGGGCTATGTGCATCACCTGGTCGCGCGTTTTGATCTGCATCGCCTGATCGAGTTCAACCGCAACGTCACCTCCATGAGTTTCGATGAAGACAGTGGTCTGTGGACGGTCAGCACCGAACAGGGCGAACCCCTCCGGGCGCGCAATGTGGTGATGGGGCAGGGGCCCTTGTCCAACGCCAGCTTTCCCAATATTTCGGGGATCGAAGATTACAAGGGCAAGAAGATCCACAGCGCCCGCTGGGATCATGACTATGATTTTCGAGGCAAGCGTGTCGCCGTAGTGGGTACCGGTGCCAGCGCGATACAGATCGTTCCGGAACTGGTCAAGCAGGCGGCAACGGTGAAGGTGTTCCAGCGCACACCCGCCTGGGTCATGCCGCGTCCGGATTACGTTTCGCCAGAGTGGAGCAAGTCGCTCTTCAGCAAGTTTCCGCTCAGTCAGACAGCGTTCCGTGAACTGTTGTACTGGGTGCACGAATCCATGGCGGTTGGCGTGGTATGGACCACGCCGGTGACGCGCCTGTTCGAGCGTCTGGGGCGCGCCTATCTCAAGTCGCAGGTCAAGGATGCCTGGCTGCGGCGTCAGCTGACGCCCGAGTACCGGTTGGGGTGCAAACGTATCCTGGTTTCAAATGACTGGTATTCAAGCTTGCAGAAAGACAACTGCGAACTCATAACCTGGCCGATTGCCAACCTTGCCGCAGACGGTATCCGCACGGTCGAAGGTATTGAACATCAGGTGGACTGCATCGTCTTTGCCACTGGGTTTGAAGTATCCAAGTCCGGCGCGCCGTTCCCCGTCACGGGCCTGAATGACCGCTCGCTTGACGAGGAGTGGTCGCGTGGGGCCAAGGCCTACAAGAGTGTCAGCGTCAGCGGGTATCCCAATCTGTACATGACCTTTGGGCCCAATTCCGGTCCCGGTCATAACTCCGCGCTGGTCTACATGGAGGCGCAGATTGATTACATCGTGAAGGGCGTCAAGGCGGTGCTGGAACCTGGGGTGAAATATCTGGATGTGCGCGACGACGTGCAGCATCGCCACAACCAACGCATCCAGAAGCGACTGCAAAAGACCAACTGGAACTCGGGGTGCAGCAGCTGGTATCTCACCGAAGATGGTTTCAACGCCACGATGTTTCCGGGCCTTGCGACGCAGTTTCGAAATCAGATGGCGCACTTCCGATTGAAGGATTATTCCGTCTCCCCGGGCTGAGGCTCGCGGATCACGCGGCGCGCAGCAGTCTGCGCAGGTTAAGTTTGGTTCGCATTCGCATCAACCGGGCGAGGCGAGCAAATTTCACAGAATGCCGGCCGATGCGCACTACCGGGTCGTCAGGACGAAACTCTGGCCTCTGCAGCGCGTCAAATGTGATACCAAGGCGCCTTTCCTGTATCGGTACGTGTTCGGCTAATGAAGGTATTTCACTGCAACAAGTGTCAGCAGTCCATCTATTTTCAGAATAGTGTTTGTGTGAGCTGTGGCAGTACGCTGGCCTACTTGCCGGACATTGCCGACATGACCGCACTTGAGCCGGTGGGTGATGGCCATTGGCGCCCGGTGTCAGGGCCCGCTGCCGGGGCGGTCTATACCTTGTGCAAGAACTACTCGGAGCAGGCGGTCTGCAATTGGGCCATCGGGCCATCAGAGTCCGTTCCCTATTGCCATGCTTGCAGGTTGACGGCGGTTATTCCCAACCTCGCGGTTCCCGGCAATCTGGAGGCCTGGCGCGCGCTGGAACTGGCCAAGCGGCGCTTGATCTACACGCTCGACAAACTCGGATTTCTGGTCACCAATCGAGAAGACGATCCAGAAGACGGTGTGGCCTACGAGTTCCTGAGCGATACCGGCCCCACACCGGAAGAGCGTGCTTTCACCGGGCACGACAACGGTGTGATCACCATCAACGTTGCCGAAGCCGACGATGTCGAGCGCGAGCGGCGGCGCAAGACCTTGCACGAGCCCTATCGCACCTTGCTCGGACATTTCCGTCACGAAGTCGGGCACTACTATTGGAACTTGCTGATGCGTGATCCCACGCGATTGGCCGGTTTCCGCAAGTTGTTTGGTAACGAGCATCTGGATTATGGCGAGGCGCTCGAGGCGCATTACGAAAATGGTGCGGACCCGGAATGGCAGTCCAGCTATGTCAGCGCCTATGCCAGCAGCCATCCCTGGGAGGATTGGGCCGAGACCTGGGCGCACTATCTGCACATGAGTGATGCGCTGGAGACGGCAGCCGACAGTGGGCTGCGAATTCCGGCGAGGCACACTCCGGGATCACGTCATCAGTCGGCAACTGATTTTGACGCGATGATTAAGGACTGGCTGACCCTGGCCAGCGTGTTGAACAATCTCAGCCGCAGCCTGGGGCAGTCGGATGCTTACCCCTTTGTGCTGGCGCCGGCCGTCATCGAGAAGCTGCGTTTTGTTCACAGCTGTGTGCCAAAACCCCTGAGTGTTCGCTCACGGATCGCTGTGAACGCGGAGCCGGCATTGTCGGCCCCTTGAGTTAGTCGTTCTACTTTTGCTGCGCGATCAATTCAGGCAGCTTTTCCATGGCGTGTTGATAGCCGAGTTCGACCAGTTGATCTATCTGCTTCCACTCAAACACACCCACGCTGCCAACCGGCATGTGCAGGTAGAGGTCTGCCAATGCCGCGCGCGCTTCAACGCCGGAGCCACTGGTCAGTGTTGCGGTCCGAAACAGGATGGAAAACAGACTTGGCCGCTTCTCGGATGATTTCCAGCGCAGCAGGACTTCCGGGTCCGGACCTTCTACCCCGGGGGCTCTGACCTCGCCTTCGGTACTGACGTCCGAGGCGATGATCAGCCCGCGTTCGAGGTCCTGCATGACGTCAGTGGGCAGACTGTTGACGACGGCGCCATCAACCAGCAGATCGCCCTTGTAGGCCATCGGGGGCGCAATGCCCGGGACGCACATGCTGGTGCCAATCCACAGGCCCAGCGGTCCGTCCTCGTGGGTCATGGCGCAACCTCGGGTGAGATTGGTCGAGACACAGAAAAACGGAATTCTGAGGTCTTCGATCTGCTGGTCGCCAAAGATTTCCTTGAGGCGTCGTCTGAACTTGCGGCCGCGAATCAGCGACACCTTGGGCAGGATGTAATCGTTGAGCGAATTGTTATCGACAAATGTCTTGCGAATGATCTGCAGGATTTCCTGGCTGTCGTGTCCGCTGGCGGCCAGTGCGCCGATGAAGCCGCCCATGCTGGTGCCGCCATAGACGTCGATATTGATCTTCATCTCCTCGAGTGCGCGAAGCAGTCCGATGTGCGCAAAACCGCGAGCGCCACCACCACCGAGCACCAAACCGATGCCGCGACCGGTCAGGCTTCGCGCGATATGGGCAACATCAGCCTCGTGGCCGGGACGCAGGAAGTAGTGAGACGTCGCATCAACGGTTTCGCGCCATTTGAGGACTTCACCTGCGGGCGCACCCTCTGGCCGGATGAGGATAAGGTCCACCGGTGTTCGCAGCCCGCTACGCAGCAACTCACGGACCGCAGGGGAGGCTTCGGGCGGCATGCTGGCATCGGCAAGAATGAGGATGCGATCCACCTGGCGCATGCATCGGCGTGACCATGGGCCGGCCTTTGTCCCTCCGATATAGACCAGATGGCGGTAATGGATCTCGATATCCTGCAGCCAGGAAATGAGCCGGTCTTCGCGATCTCCTTCCCCCAGTCGCGCATTGGCCGCGCCGGCGCCCAGGGCCTCGTCGACACGAGCATCGTCGATGACCTGGGCGTCTTTTTCTTCATCGATGCAAGCGGCGAACGTCTCGGCAAAGCCGCGCAGGTCAATCTGCGGGGTTGCGGCAAGCACTGCAAAGCAGCGTGAGCGTCGTGAAGCGGCAAGGGCCATCGCACGCTGGTTCTGACGCAGACGCGTAATGATGGTGCGACTCATCGCCAGCAGCATCGAAGGATGACTGTGAAAGATTTCATCCAGGGCGTCGCGGCCGATCATCAGAACCTTGGAGTCGCGAACGGCGTACACCGTGGCGGTGCGTGTCTCGCTCGATAGCAGGCTCATCTCGCCGATCGGTTCGAGTCGGCCAATGTCATTGACCAGCGTGCCGTCTTCCAGCTCAACGCGCATGCGTCCTACAGCCAGGATGTAGAGGTGGTCCGCCGGCGCACCAATACTGAGCAGCGTCTCGCCGCTGGCCACGGAGCGCACGTGGGTGCTCAGCGCCAGGGCGTCCAGATCAGAAGGTGGCGTCCCCTCGAACAGCGGGCATTGGGCCAGCAACTCTCTTACATTCAATCGTGCGTTCCTCTCATGCAGGCAAGTTTACTCCGGACTCGACGCTCCTCTGCAGCTTGAGATCAGGCGCGCGCTTTGGATAAGGTGAGGGATGACAACATCCAATCTCAATCGTTTTCTGCACACCCATATCCCACTGAGTGCGCACATGGGCATGAAGGTTCTGACCCTGGAAGCGGGACGCGTGCAGATTCATCTTCCGCGCGCGCGCAACTTGAATCCGCACGGCTCCGTGTTTGGCGGCGCGCTGACGGCACTGGGACTGGTCAGTGGGTGGTCGCTGGTCTACAGCGCCTTCGAACGTGCAGGCGTGCCGACCAAACTCGTTGGGCAACGCAGCGAATGCGAGTTCCTGGTCCCGGCAACCGGCGACTGCTCTTCCGAGACCTGCTGTGACGAGAAAGAACTGCACTCGCTGATCAAGCGGTTTCGCGACGGCGGGAAGGCGCGCATTGAGCTGGCCACGAGTATCCGTGTCGGCAATATCGAAGTAGCCCGCCATCAAGGCGTTTATGCTGCGCTCCCTGAATGAATTTTTGACCTTCCAATTCGCCCATGAGCAATTTCAGATTCTGTCCGCAATGTGCCCAGCCCCTGGAACCGATGCCGCTGGGAGGCGCTACGCGCATGGCCTGCGTGGCCCCCAAGTGCGGATTCGTGCATTGGGACAATCCCACGCCAGTCGTGGCTGCCATTGTTGAGCATGAAGGTAAGATCGTGCTCGCCCGAAACGTGGCCTGGCCCGCGACCTGGTACGCGTTGATCACCGGGTTCCTGGAGCGTGCTGAAGACCCGGCGGTAGGCGTGATGCGCGAGGTCAAAGAAGAGCTTGATCTGGATGCTCAGTCTGCAACGTTTGTGGGCATATACGAGTTTCGCCGCATGAACCAGATCATCATCGCCTATCACGTGCCGGCCACTGGGACGATCAAGCTCAATGAAGAACTGGTGGACTACAAGCACGTGAGCTTTGACCAGGCCACCTACTGGGAAGCGGGTACTGGCTATGCACTGCGGGACTGGCTGCGCAGCAAAGGCCATGATCCTCAGGTTCTGGATTTCACGCAGGGCCTGAACAAAGATTCCTGACGGTGCCAGCTGAACAATCCGGCCCGAGGCGCTTCTAGGCGAGGAAGTAGTTTGGTGCTGGCGGGAGGCGTGATATCTTTGCCCGCTTAGCTTCTGATGACACAGTCGGCCTGACGGGCACGATATGTGATGACCTAATTTTGTTGGAGAGTTCTGATGTCGGCGTTTGTTCGTGTCCTGTTCGTCGCCCTGTTTTCGCTAAGCGTGCTCGCAACGGGCGCATGTTCATCCAAGAAGACCATTGACGCGACCAGCGCCAAGGCCGTGATCGCTGGCGTGAACAAGGGCGATTACGTGATCGTGACAACGCGCAATGATGCAGTGCAGAAGTTCAAAGTGACCAAGATCACCAACAAGGCCCTTTACGGCAACAATGCCCGGGTCGTGTACGAAGACATGCAGAAGGTTGTCGTCAGCAAGAAGGTTGACAAGTCCGACGACGATGAAGACGAAGAAGGCGGCAGCTTCTGGTCCCGCCTCTTCTGATCCCGGGGCGGCATCAGCCGCCCCTGATTCATGCCGCGCAGCAGATTCTTGCTAGCGCAGGCTGCTGAAGCGGTCCAGGGCCTGAAGCAGTTCTTTATATATCCCGGTTTCACTTGCGGCATGGCCCGCGTCAGGCACGATGGTGAACTGCGCTTCTGGCCAGGCGCGGTGCAACTCCCAGGCTGAGCGCAAGGGGCAAACCACGTCATATCGGCCATGCACGATTGCCGTCGGGATATGACGGATCCGGTCAACATTTTCGATCAGCTGGTTATCTGACTCGAAGAAGCCGCGATTCATGAAATAGTGGCATTCGATTCTCGCGAATGCCTCGGCAAAGCGATCCGCGCTGAAGCGGGATACCAGATCCATTTTCGGTAATAACTTGCTTGTAGAGCCTTCCCAGATACTCCAGGCGCGCGCCGCTTCGAGCCGCACGGATTGATCATCACTGGTCAGGCGGCGGTGATAGGCGGCCACCATGTCGCCGCGTTCGGCTTCCGGAATCGGGGCCAGAAAATGCTCCCAGGCGTCCGGGAATATCCAGCTGGCGCCTTCCTGATAGAACCAGTCAACTTCACGTTTGCGCAGCAGAAAGATGCCGCGCAAGACCAGCGCGGTCACCCGATCCGGGTGTGCTTGTGCGTAGGCCAGCGCGAGGGTTGAGCCCCAGGAGCCGCCAAAAACGAGCCAGCGATCAATGCCAAGGTGTTCGCGTATGCGCTCCATGTCAGCGACCAGATCCCAGGTCGTGTTCTCGCGGAGCTCGGCGTGCGGAGTAGAGCGCCCGCATCCGCGCTGATCAAACAGGATCGCCCGATATTTTTCCGGATTGAAGAATTGCCGGTGCCAGGGTTCTGATCCGCCGCCAGGTCCGCCGTGGACAAAAAGCGCAGCCTGAGCCTTGGGATTGCCGCTCTCCTCGATATGCAATTCATGCAGATCGGAAACGCGCAGGCGGTGTGTCTGGAAGGGCTCAACGACAGGAAAAGACATGATCGGATTTTCTTCATGCGCCGGGGGAAGGTCTTGAATCGTGAAGCACCATGTGGGTCAGCGCAATCCGGCAATTTTGTTCTGGCAAGCGCGGCAACATGAAAGCAGTTGCCCTTGAACCAATGTTCATTGAAGCTGCCCAAGCTGCGCGCTAGCATCCTGCGACTGCCCGGGCTGAAAAGCCGGAGCGCCGAAAACCCCTGAGATATTGAATGAGCCCCAAGCCGATTCTGCGTGTCACGCTGTCCTGTCTGTTTCTGTTGCTCCTGAATGGCCGAGCCTATTCGGCGACGCCTGGCGCCGCTCTTGAATTGGCCCAGCTGCAGCCGGCCGACGCACCGCTGCAGCGTCCGCCCGCAAAGTTGGTGGCCGGGCAGCAGGATGCGGATGTGCTCTTTCCGCGGTATGCAGTGCTGGCCCCGAATGTCTCGTTTTGGACGCAGGTTTTTGGCGCTATTCCGGATACGCACAGTGTGGTGCATTCAACGGTGTATCCAGACCTGATTCTGGACAGGTTAGATTTTGGCGCCGAGGCAGCCATTCTGAACAAGGACGACCTGCGACAACTCAGGAATCAGCGGGAGCGAGAGGCGACCGGGAGAATCAAGATTCATCTGGAGCGCATTCATGAGGCGCGTCATTCCCCGGAAACTCTGCATGGAGAAGAGCGCCGTCTGTATGCCTTGTTTGCGCATGTTGACGATGCCGATCGCTTTCAGAAAGCAGCAGATTCGCTTCGTACCCAGCGCGGAATCAAGAGCAGGACGCACCGCGCCCTGGAAATTTCCGGCCGTTATATGCCGTACATGGAAAGTGTCTTCGAATCCTACGGCCTGCCCAAGCAACTGACGCGATTGCCGCTGGTGGAGTCGAGCTTCAATGTGGACGCCTATTCCAAGGTTGGTGCGGCGGGGCTTTGGCAGTTCATTCCTTCTTCGGCGCGCGTGTACATGCGCCTGAACAAGATCGTGGACGATCGACGTGATCCCTGGTTGAGCACCGATGCCGCTGCCCGCCACCTGCGGGATGATTTCAGGAAGTTGCAGAGCTGGCCTCTGGCGCTGACGGCCTATAACTTTGGTCGTGCTGGTGTCGCGCGCGGGCTCGAAGAAATTGGCGGGACCACGCTGGAAGATCTGATCAATCGCTACGAGCATCGTCGCTTCGGCTTTGCCTCGCGCAATTTCTACGCGGAGTTCCTGGCCGCATTTGATGTAGAACGAGACTGGCGACTGCATTTTGGCGAAGTGCTGCGCGATCCGCCTCTTCAGTACGATCAGGTCCAGACGCGACACTACGTGCCCTATGACACGCTGCGACGCATCTCGGGACTCGATGCCGAACAGTTTCGTCAGTTCAACCCGGCCTACAAGCCGCAGGTTCTGGCCGGAAAGCTTTATGTGCCGCCGGGGCACGCGATCAAAGTGCCCTCAGGCCGCGGTCAGGCGATGGAAGTGGCCTATGCGGGTCTGGATCAGGGTCAGCTGTTCAGCAAGCAGCGGGTCAATCATTTCTACCACCGGGTGACACGCGGCCAGACCCTGTCTGGTATCGCCAGTCGGTACGGCGTATCGCAAAGCTCTATCCGTGCCAATAACCGAATCGGCCGAAAGGGTGTGATTCGCATCGGGCAGCGGCTCAAGATCGTGCCGTCGGGCGGCGTGGGTGCCATGCCGCCTAATAAGCAGGTCGCTGCTGCGCCGAAAAAACCGCAGTATGCAATTCATAAAGTAAGCAGCGGACAAACCCTGAGCGCGATCAGCCGCCGGTACGGTGTGTCTGTATCCGAGATCAGGCGCGCGAATGGCTTGGGCCGCTCGAGCCTGATCAAGGTGGGTCAGCGTCTCAAGGTGCCGAAATAGTCAGGCAGCTTGATGGCATCGGATGTCTCAGAAGAAATACTGAAAGACAAATATGCCAATCATCACAAGCGCGATGACTAACTTGGCCACCATGCCCAGCATCAGGCCAACCCAGGTGCCGATGCCAGACCGGGCAGCTTGATCCAGGGATTTCTGCGCCTTCATCTCGCCGAGAACGGCGCCGATGAAGGGGCCCAGTATCAGGCCCCAAAGGCCAAAAAAGATTCCGATGAATGCGCCGAGCATGGCCCCGCCTATCGCCTGCGGACTGGCGCCAACCTTCTTGGCCCCTAGACTGCCCGCGATGAAATCCAGAATCATGCCGAAGACCAGCAGCACGCCAAGGATGCTCAATGTGACGACGCCGACTTGTTGGTAGCCGTCGAGCCAAGCCAGTAACCACAGGCCGCCGAACACGAATGGTAAGCCGGGTAATGCAGGTAACACCGCGCCAGCGAGGCCGATCGCGATGATCGCGTACGCCAGCACGAGCAGCAGAATGTATGTCCAATCCATTGTAGTAAGTTTGCATCCCTTGGCCGGTTATTGTCTGTGATTGTGGCTTTCGGGGCCGCTCGGCCATGGTCCTGACCCGATGTACATCGCATAAACTGGAGCAATGGCAGCCTTACGACCCGTACGCGACCCGCTTCCCCGGCGCATCCGCGAGCTTGATGCCGCGCAGTCCTTTGCTGAATGGCGAGAGATTGCGCTGGACCTTGATCGACTTGAAGGCGCAGAAGCCTGGAAGCAGGACGAAGCCAGTGATCTCTACGATCACTTCCTGATCCGTGAGCGTCTCTCAGAGATGCGCCGTTTGCGCGAATCCGGAGAAGTGCTGCGTTTGGTTCATGCCCTGCACGAAGGCCTGCACGGCAACCTTGGCAATATCACTGCGCCGGGTCTCTACGCATTCGCGCGTATCGGAACCAAATACCTGATCGAGGAATACATCCGGGAAGTCGTCCGTTGTCTGGACTATGTCTGTGCAGGGGACTTCGAAGATTTTTCGCAGGACGAGAAGATCGTTTTCTTCAAGCGCACCGGGACCAGTTTCGGTCGTAGCGCGCTGCTGCTGTCGGGTGGCGCCACGCTCGGAATGTTTCATGTGGGCGTCATCAAGGCCCTGTTCGAGCAACGCCTGTTGCCGCGCGTAATCAGTGGTTCCAGCGCAGGTTCGATCATTGCGGCCATGGCCGGTACGCGCACCGATGCGCAGATGCCGGAAATGTTCAATACCGACACACTCAACCTCTCGGCGTTCCAGCGCGTCAGTCTGCAGAACGTGCTTAAGAATGGCGGAGTCATGGATTCCGGGCAGCTTGAACGCTGCCTGGAAATCAACGTCGGTGAAGAAACTTTCACCGAAGCTTTCCAGCGCACGCGGCGGATCATTGGCGTGACGGTTTCCGCTGCCGAAGAACACCAGCAGGGGCGCTTGCTCAATTATCTGACGGCACCGAATGTGCTGATCGGTCGCGCAGTATTGGCTTCGTGCGCCGTCCCCGGAGTATTTCCTTCGGTGCAACTCACGGCGCGTGATTTCGAAGGTGAAATCGTGCCCTACCTGCCTTCCAAGCGATGGCTGGACGGCACGGTGTACAGCGATCTGCCGATGTTGCGCTTGTCGCGATTGCACAACGTCAATCACTACATCGTCAGTCAGACCAATCCGCATGTCGTGCCATTCATGATGAATGATCAGGCCAGCAATCGCGGGATCATTCCGCTGGCACGCAGACTCGCGCTGGGTGCCAGCCGCAACACGCTCAAGCTTGCGCGCGAGCATCTTCGTGAATCACCGGTGCGACGCGTTGCTGACCAGCTCAATGCGGTCATCGCGCAGCGATATTCGGGCGACATCAACATCCTGCCGCGGCAGAGTCCGCGCCAGTTGCTGAAGCTCTTCAGCAATCTCAATGCTCGTGAGCTTGCACAGTTCATCGGAGACGGCGAAAGAGCGACCTGGCCGAAGATCGAGCGGCTTCGCAATCAGTCGGCTATTTCGCGAGCTTTTGAGGACTGCCTGCAGATTCTCAAGACGCAGCGAGGACAGGGAAAGTATTCGGGCGATCGCCGCCGCAAGGCGAGTTAGCTCAACTTCCGTTTCTAGTGACAGTGCCGGGCATGCCCGGCCTTCCGCCTGCCTGACGGTGGCGGAGCGGTCAAATCTGTCAGCTGATTCAGCTATCTGCCACCGAGTTTCCGGCCATCAATGCCGCCTGTCGCAGTGCGAACGCCCCGTTTTGATTTTTATAGGACGATAGGTTTCGTAATTTATTCAGGGCAGCTTGATGACAAGCCTGCTCCCGGGCCGGACGAGATCGGATGCACGCCCTGACAGGCAGGCAGACCTAGATCGCCACGGCAACCTACCACCAAGCGGCAGCGATCGAAACAGCAGATCTCAGGGTCGCGGCGAGGCAAGGAAACTTCACAATGACGCTCGACACGATATCTAATACATCATCAAATTCAACAACTTCTCAGCCCGACCCGCTGATGCCGGTGACCGCTCGCGGGCAGGCGACACGGCGTAAATTGCTGAACGCGGCGGAGATGGAGTTTGGCCACAAGGGCTTTCATGTGGCGTCGGTCAGCTCTATCACGGGACGCGCTGGCGTGGGGCAGGGCACCTTCTATCTTTATTTCCGCACCAAGGAAGAGATATTTGTGACCCTTGTTCAGGAAATAGGAAGGAACCTGCGCGGAAAGATGCTGGCTGCGCTGCAGGGGCCTGGAGAACGCAACCTGCGGGAACGCGCCGCTCTGGAAACCTTTTTCGATTTCTCGGTGAGCAATCGCGCACATTTTCGAATTGTTCAGGAGGCCCAGTTCGTTGATGAAGCGGTCTTCCGCGACTATTACGAGCAAATTGCGGCTGACTACGCTGCGAGTCTGGAGAACGATGCTGAAGGTCAGAGCGATGCAGAGCGTGATCCACAGGTTCGTGCCTGGGGCTTGCTGGGCATGGGACATTTCGTTGGTCTGCGTCGATACCTGTGCACAACCTCCGATCCCTCTCGCCAGGACTTTGATTCGATGATGTCGCTGATCAACCACCAGGCATCAGCTCAGCATCCGGATGCTTTCGCGGCCAGCGCCTGATGGTCTTGATGGTTCGGCTCAACAAAGCGCGACGTGGCTGTCGGCTGTGAACTGAATCACGTAATACGGCTGGCAATGAGGCTTGTTGCCGGGGTGAGCGGTTTCTGAAGCGGGGCATCGGATATCTTCGAGTGCCTGCTGAATTCGCACCTTTCCACGATGAAATTCGACATCGCTTCCCTGGGGGCAGACCTGACGCCGGATCGTCAGGCCATCTGGTTCCAGGGCCGTTGGTACAGCTATCGGGATATCAATGAAAGAGCGAACCGGCTTGCCAATCACCTGGCATCTGTCGGTATCGGATTTGGTTCCAGAGTCGGTTATCTGGCCAGCAACCACTTGGCCTATTTTGATCTTTGGCTGGCGGCGCCGAAGCTTGGCTTCATCCTGATTCCCTACAGTCTGAGAATGACGGTAGGGCAGCTCAGGAAAGCCGCTCAGGCCACCTCCCCACAATTGGTCGTATGCGATGCGCGGCATTCGGATCTGGCCGGACGCGCCTTCGAATGCCCCCTGGCGAGCATGAACGACATTCGCGTATGGCTCGCCAATGCCAGCCGTATGGCTCTGCTTCCCCCCCAGTTGTCACCCGAGAGCGGACACCTCATCCACTTTACGGCGGGAACCGCACACGAGCCCAAGGCGGTGCTGATGCCATACCGGCAGACCATTTCGAATGCGCAGGTCACTGCCATGGAATGGGATATCGGTCCCGAGGACTGTGTGGTCCAGGGTACCGACTGCTGGCATGTCTCCGTCAATGCGCTGTCTGTGCCCTTGTTGAGTATCGGGGGGCGAGTCATCTTGATGAGTGCATTTGATCCGCATGAGTATCTGGATCTGATGCAGCGTTACGGCGCGACATTGATGGCTCTTTACCCTGCAATGTACGAGACCATCATCCAGCACCCAGACTTTGCGACTGCCGATCTGGGGCAGGTTCGTTGGGCCGTTTCAGGCGGTGCGAATTGTGGCCCGCGGCAATCCGGTCCGCTGGCGGCGCGTGGCATCCCGCTGATCCAGGCTTATGGCCTGACGGAAGCCGGGCCGAATTGCTTTGCAGTGTCGCTGGACGAGCTGCAAGCCAACCCCGGCACGGTCGGCAGGCCCATGAGCCACCTGCAGGCAGAGATTCGGCGTCCTGATGGCAGCGCCTGCCCAGACAATGAACCCGGTGAGCTGACGCTGGCCGGAGAGGCGATCTGTTCTGGTTACTTTGATTCTTCCGAATCCTGGCAGCAGTCACTTCGCGACGGATGGCTGTGGACCGGCGACATCGCGCGCCGCGATGAAAATGGTCTGTTCTACATCCTGGGTCGGAGTTCGGAAGTGTTCAGCTGCGGTGGCGCGCTGATGTTCCCGGATGAAATTGAGCGCGGGATCTCGTCCTGTGATGAGGTCGCCGAGTGCGCGGTTATTGGCATCACCGATTCGCCCTCGGATCACAACGGAGCTGCGCTGGCTGCCATTGTTCTCAAGCCAGGGGTCAAGCAGGACGCCAATCTGATCCGGGCCTCGCTCAGACGGCATCTTGAGCCGCACAAGATTCCCCAGGTCATGATGTTTGTCGAAGCCCTGCCGCGAAATGACGTGGGGCAGGTTGATCGCAAACAGTTGCGCCAGACTCTGCTCTCCTAGCGCGGCATAGGGGCTCGGGGGCAAAGCGCACCGCCTGAATCTGTTTGCTCGATGTGCCCAGTCTGGCCCTTCCTGGCCCCTCTGATACTTGATGGCCAATTCCGATTGGCGCTTGCTGCCGACCTTATTGGAGCGCTGAAGGGCTGCCGCCGAACGCGCGGATGCGTTTAGAGTGGCAGGCCCATGTTTCGTGAAGTCCGCCGAACTTGAATACTGCGCCTCCCGATTTGAGTGTCGTTATTCCGGTCTTGAACGAGGCGGGTAGCTTGCCTGAAATCCTGTCCGATATTGCGCGACAAGGGCTGAGTATCGAGGTCATTGTCGCTGACGGAGGCTCCGCCGATTCCACCCCCGCCATCGCTCGCAGGCACGGCGCGCGCGTGCTCAGCGCGCCGCGAGGGCGGGGCAGGCAGATGAATGCAGCCGCTGCAGAATGCATGTCAAAGACACTGTTGTTCCTTCACGCGGACTCGCGGATGGATTCTGCGCAGATGCTGGGTGACGCGCTCAGTCATCTCGAGCGCGAGGTCGATAAGAGAGGCGAACGTGTCGCCGGGCATTTCGGGCTGGTGTTCGACCGAACTCAAGATGCGCATTCCGGCCTTTTTCGATTCATGGAGGCCAAGACGCGCAGCGGCAGGCCCGGCACCATCAATGGTGATCAAGGGCTGATGATTCGCAAGTCCTATTTCGATGAGCTGCACGGCTTTGATGAACGGCTGCCATTTTTGGAAGATCAGCGTATTGCCCAGCTCATCTTTGATTCCGGTTGCTGGACCTTGTTGCCCGGACAGCTTCGGACCTCTGCCCGGCGTTTCGAATCTGAAGGGGCTCTAAATCGGTACGCCCTGATGGCCTTGATGATGGCGATGCACGACGCTGGCTTCGATCAATTCTTCGACTCGCTGCCCGGCCTCTATGCAGAACAGAATCAGACCCACGAGCTGAACCCGGAGCCATTTATTCACGCAGCAAGGAACATGGTCTTGAAGCAACTCAGGCGTGACCCCAGATTGCTTCTGCGCATGGGCCGATTCGCGCGCAGCAATATTTGGCAGCTCGCGCTGGCTGTCGATCTGCATCTGGGGCATAAGCCGGCGCTTCTGCAGCGCTTTGAGCTGCAGGTCGAGCCGCGTCTCGACAACCGTTTCGTGGACGTGGTGTCCGCCCTTGCTGGGGCAGGGGCACTGTTTGCTCTCTGGCCGCTTGCCGAACGGCTCAGAGAGAAACTTCCCGGCTCAGTTGCCGCGTGAGTCGCGTTTGCGCTCGTGTTCCTTGAGGAATTTCTTGCGCACGCGAATCGCAGCTGGCGTCAGTTCCACCAGCTCATCATCGTTGATGAACTCAAGTGCCTGCTCCAGCGAGAATTTCACCGGCGGTACCAGCAGCACGTTTTCGTCGGAACCGGATGCGCGCACGTTGGTGAGCTTCTTGCCGCGCAACACATTGACGACGAGGTCGTTGTCGCGTGAGTGAATGCCGACAATCTGACCTTCGTAAACCGACTGACCCGGCTCGACCATCATCTTGCCGCGTTCCTGCAGATTGAAGATGGCGTAGGCCGGGGTGTCGCCTTGATCATTGGAGATCATCACACCGTTGTGGCGCTGTCCGATCTCTGCGTTCTCGGCTTTGGGGCCAAAGTGATCAAAGTTGTGAAACAGCAGGCCCGTTCCCGAAGTCATGCTCATGAATTCGGTCTGGAAACCGATCAGGCCGCGCGAGGGAATCAGATAGCTCAGGCGGATGCGTCCGGTCCCGTCCGGAACCATGTCCACCATCTTGCCGCCACGCTCAGCCAGGCCCTGAATCGCGCCGCCCTGATGTTTTTCTTCAACGTCGGCAATGAGTGTTTCGTAGGGTTCGCAAATCTGGCCGTCAATCTCCTTGAGAATGACCTGAGGACGCGAGACGGCAATTTCATAACCTTCGCGGCGCATGTTCTCGAGCAGAATGCCGAGATGCAGCAGGTCGCGGCCTGACACGATCAGCTGGTCGGGCGAATCGCCGGGCGCTACGCGCAGGGCGACGTTGGTCTTGAGTTCGCGCTGCAGGCGCTCGCTGATCTGGCGGCTGGTGACGAACTTGCCTTCCTTGCCCGCAAACGGTGACTTGTTCACCTCAAAGGTCATGCTCATGGTTGGCTCGTCCACGACCAGGGCCTTGAGCGCTTCCGGGTTCTTCGCATCACAGATCGTCTCTGAAATGCCAAGCTCGTCGATACCGGTCACGGCGATGATGTCGCCGGCCTGTGCCTCGGGGACCTCGACCTTGTCCAGGCCCATGAAACCCAGTACCTGCAGCACGCGCCCCATGCGCTTCTTGCCTTCGCGATCTACTACAGAAACCGGTGTATTGGTCTTGATGCTGCCGCGCTTCACGCGACCGGTTCCGATGACGCCGACATAGCTGGAGTAGGCCAGAGAGGTGACCTGCATCTGGAAGGGCCCTTCAACATCTACGTCGGGGGCCGGCACCTTGTCCACGATGGCCTGGAACAGAGGGGTCATGTCACCTTCACGAATATCCGGTGAGTCGCCGGCATAGCCGTTAAGGCCGCTGGCGTAGATAAACGGAAAATCGAGCTGCGCTTCATTGGCGCCGAGCTTGTCGAATAGGTCGAAAACCTGATCCACAACCCAGTCCGCGCGAGCGCCCGGGCGATCGATCTTGTTGAGCACCACGATCGGATTCAGGCCCATGGCAAAGGCCTTCTGGGTCACGAATCGTGTCTGCGGCATCGGGCCGTCAACCGAATCCACCAGCAGCAGCACCGAGTCCACCATGGACAGAACGCGCTCGACTTCGCCGCCGAAATCGGCATGCCCCGGGGTGTCCACGATATTGATGCGGTACTGGATGTCCGTACGGGCATCGGTCCAGCGCAGGGCCGTATTCTTGGCCAGGATGGTGATGCCACGCTCACGTTCCAGGTCGTTGGAATCCATGATGCGGTCACCCAGTTCCTCCCGTTTGTCCAGGGTGCCGGACTGGCGCAGGAGCTTGTCGACGAGGGTGGTTTTGCCGTGGTCGACGTGGGCAATAATGGCGATGTTACGTAGATTCTGGATCATGGAAAGACAACAGCCGGGCGTCCGGCGAAACGGAAAAAGGTCGCGGAGTTTACGCGGGCCACGGTTGCAAAGCGATTGAATCTGTCAAAGCGGGCCGGAAATCTCACCGCTTCCGAGCAGAAATCCGGGTTTTCAGTCTCCGCGAAGGTCAGCCCCTGACCCATTCGGAATGGCGCGATGTTCGGTGCGGACCACTGAGCCGCTGTCCAGAATGATGCTCAGCCCAAGGGTTGATGACGGCCTTTGGGCAGCAGCTGGTCGCCGGGTTCAGCTCACGCGGACCGCGGCAGCTGCATTGCGCGCCTTCTCACGAGCCTGTTCGATGTCATCGCCCAGGGCCAGCGCCACGCCCATTCGGCGGCGTCCCTGGACGGCGGGTTTTCCAAACAGCCTGAGCATGGTGTCGGCTTGCGCCAGCGCCTTGTCTGCGCCGGAGAATGAAGGTGCTTCGCGGTCTCCTTCGCAGAGAATGGCGCAGGAGGCAGAGGGGCCGCGCGCGCGGATGTTGGGAATGGGCAGGCCGAGGATGGCGCGAGCGTGCAAGGCAAACTCAGACAGATCCTGTGAGATCAGCGTGACCAGTCCGGTGTCATGGGGGCGCGGTGAGACTTCGCTGAAGATCACCTCGTCGCCTTTGACGAACAATTCAACGCCGAAAATGCCGCGTCCGCCCAGCGCACGTGTGATGCGTTCGCTGATGTCCTGCGCTTTTTCCAATGCCATTTTCGACATGGGATGAGGTTGCCAGGATTCGCGATAGTCACCGTCTACCTGCAAGTGACCGATGGGTGCGCAGAACGAAGTGTTGGTGCCTTCTTCTTCGGTCATGCCGGGCGGTCCCGGCCAGTGCCGAATGGTCAGCAGGGTGATTTCGTAGTCAAAGTCGACGAAACCTTCCACGATCACTTTGCCCTGTCCGGCACGGCCGCCGTCCTGGGCGTAGGTCCAGGCCTTGTCGATGTCCGCTTCGGTCTTGATCAGGCTCTGGCCTTTGCCGGAACTCGACATGACGGGTTTGACCACGCAAGGCAGGCCCAGGGCCTTGACCGCGGCGCGGTACTCGTCCTGTGTCTCGGCAAAGCGATAGGGCGAGGTTGGAATATCCAGGTCTTCCGCCGCGAGGCGGCGAATGCCCTCGCGGTCCATCGTCAGGCGCGCGGCGCGCGCGGTGGGCACCACATTGAAGCCTTTCTTTTCCAGTTCCTGAAGCGTCGGCGTATGAATGGCCTCGATCTCCGGAATGATCAGATTGGGCTGCTCCTCCATGATGACGCGGCGCAGTTGCTTGCCGTCGAGCATGTTGATGACATGGCTGCGATGCGCGACCTGCATCGCTGGCGCATTGGCATAGCGATCCACCGAAACACATTCAACGCCGAGGCGCTGCAGTTCAATCACCACTTCCTTGCCCAGCTCTCCCGAGCCCAGCATCATGGCGCACATGGCGGTGGGTGACAGCGGGGTGCCGAGTGTCGTCATCAGTTGTCTCTCAGTATTGTGTGGATTCGGTGGTATGGCATTCAGCTGCGGCGTCGGCGCGCTAGATGCATGCGAATTGCGGCGAGGTATTCCGTGCCCATGTATTTTAGAAATGCCGACAGCGCGCCGCGTTTCAGATCGGGAGCCTTGCCATCTGCCAGGCGCATGAGATTCAGGTAGTACCAGCCCTGAGCGCCAAAGATATTGACCATTCTCACCGCAAAGGACTTTGATTGCGGCGAGAGCGCACCAGATGCAGATAATTTCAGTGAATCCTCGAAACGCGGCATTTCGTCGATATCGCCGCTCAGCAACTCCTTGACCGCCTGGGTATGCGTACACAGTGGCCGCGCTACCCCGATCATGTCGCAGGCATTGTCTGTCAGCGCGTCTTCCATGGCGGCGCGGCTGCGAAATCCGCCGGTGACCATCAGCGGCATCCTGGCTACACGTCGAATCTGTTCGGCGTAATCGAGGAAATAGGCCTCGCGCTTGCGGGTGCTTTCACGTTGCGGCGCAGCCGTACTGGCGTCGCCCTGATGGCCAAGCAGGGCCGGTTGTTCGTAATTGCCGCCCGATACTTCGAGCAGATCAACGTGCTCGTCATTGAGCCACTCCACCACTCTCAGGCAATCGGCGTTGCTGAATCCGCCTTTGCGGAAATCATCGGAATTGAGCTTTACGCAAACCGGGAAGTCAGCGCCCACAGACTTGCGAACGCTGCGCACGGTTTCCAGCAGCAGGCGTGCCCGGTTGTCGAGGTATCCGCCCCAGGCGTCTTTCCGCTGGTTGGTGACCGGTGACAGAAAGGAGCTGATGAGATAACCGTGTGCGCCGTGAATCTGCACGCCAGTGAAGCCGCAATCGCGCGCAATCTGTGCAGCTCTGGCGAAGCGCTCGATGATGTCGAGGATTTCTTCTTCGCTGAGTTCCCGGGGTTTGGCAAAGCTTCCCAGGATGCCCAGCTGAACCGGCGACGGCGCTAGCGGCTGGCGGGTGACATAGCGGGGAGACTGACGCCCCGCGTGGCTGATTTGCATCCACAGATGATTGCCGCCAACGGTGCCCGCCCGGGCCCAGCGTGCCAGTGCCTCGCGTGCCTGTGCATTGGTCGTCATTGGGTCCGTGGCATCAATTGCAACATTGGCCGGGCGTTCCAGCACACGCCGATCAATCTGCACATTGCCGGTCAGCAACAGGCCAGCGCCGCCCTCGCTCCACTTTCGGTAAAGCGTTTCGTGGCGTTTGGTCGCACGTAGCTGGGCGTCTGCCACGCCTTCTGTCATGGCCGCCTTGCAGATGCGATTGGGCAGGGTCGCTCCGCAGGGCAGGCGAAGACTTGAATTGAGTACAGATGAGGTTTCCATGCGATTCGCGGTCTGGTTGCGTGGTTCAGCGGCAAATTCTGCAATATTCAGCGCTGACAGGTTGGGCAGTAGAAGCTCGAACGCTGACCAATGAGCTGTCGTTTGATCGGAGAGGCACAGGTTCTGCAGGGCTGTCGCGTACGCCCGTAGACCGCGAGGTCCTGCTGGAAGTAACCGGCGTGGCCGCCTGCACCGACGAAATCCCGCAAGGTGGTGCCGCCCTGGCGGATGGCAGATTCGAGAACTTCGCGAATGTGCTGCGCCAGTTGTGCGTACTCCGCGCGACTGACGCGACCCGCAGCGCGACCGGGTCGGATACCGGCGCGGAACAGAGCTTCGCTGGCATAGATATTCCCGGCGCCGACTACGATCTGGCCATCCATGACGAAATTCTTGACCGCGCCGCGGCGGCCGCGTGATCGGCTGAACAGGTAGTCGCCATTGAATGCAGGGTCGAAGGGTTCAGGGCCCAGGTGCGCGAGCAACTCGTGCTCATCGTCGCCTGCGTCCCAGAGCAATACCGCGCCAAACCGACGCGGATCATTGAGGCGGAGCAGCACATCGTTGGCTAGGAGCATGTCCAGGTGATCGTGGCGTATCGCTGCAACATCCGGAGCAAGTACGCGAAGGCGTCCCGACATGCCCAGATGAATTAGCAGGCGATCACCCGAATCAAGCAGCAGCACAATGTACTTTGCACGGCGCGAGACCTGTTCAATGCGGCGGCCGGTCAAGCGCTGTTCCAGGTCTGCGGGAATAGGCCAGCGCATGCGCCGATCACGCACGGTGACTTTCGCAATACGCTGCGCGCTCACATGCGGCTCGATGCCGCGGCAGACCGTTTCGACTTCAGGTAATTCAGGCATCCGACATGCTCGCCAGTCTGCGCGCTCACGTCCAGAGGTCTACACTCAAGGCGGAGCAAAGGCCTCGGCCATCGCAGCCGGCAGCACGCCATCAGAACAGGAGAATCGCCCATGAACATGCATTCCAACGCGTTTGATCCGGCTGCCTCCGCAGGCAAGGTTGATCCGCGCATTGTCATTGTGGGCGCCGGCATGTCGGGCATGTTGCTCGGTGTTGTCCTGCATCGGCGCGGGTTTCGCAACTTTGTCATTCTGGAAAAGGCTGAGAAAGTTGGCGGTACCTGGCGCGAGAACGCCTATCCCGGCTTGGCTTGTGATGTCCCAGCCTATACCTACACCTACAGTTTCGAGCCCAATGCAGAGTGGAGCCATCGCTTTGCCCGCGGCCCCGAGATTCAACAATATTTTGAGCGGGTTCATGCCAAATACGGACTTGAGCAGTATGTGCGCTGTAATGCCAAAGCTGACTCTGCGAAATATGAGAATGGCCAGTGGACCGTAACCCTCGAAGACGGCGAAACACTGAACGCAGACCTGGTGATTTCCGCTGCCGGATTTCTGCACCACCCGAGCACGCCGGACATTCCCGGACTCGGGGATTTCGCCGGGAAGACCTGGCATAGCGCGCGTTGGGACCACTCGGTTGATCTCACGGACAAGCGCGTGGGCATTATCGGTACAGGTTCAACGGCGGTGCAGATCGTCGGTGAGCTTGCGGGTAAATGCGCAAAGCTTTCGCAGTTTCAGCGTACCGCGCAGTGGGTGCATCCGGCCTATGACACGGCGTACAGCGAATGGTCCAAGAAGCTGCTGCGCCGTTTGCCATTTCTGCCGCGCCTGTTCAGCCGCATGTATGCCTTCGCGCTGTCACTGACCATATCGCGGCTACCTGTGCCAGATTCCTACATTCACAAGATTCTGGGCTGGGGTTGCCGCCGTGCGTTGAAATCAGTGAAAGATCCGGTGCTGCGCAAAAAGCTGACGCCGGATTATCAGCCGGGATGCAAACGCCTGATTTTTTCAGACACTTACTACAAGGGCATTCAGCGGCCCGATTGCGAACTGGTGACTGATCAGATTGAACGCATCGAGTCTGGCGGCGTGCGGACGCGTGACGGCCGCCTGCACGAACTCGACGTTCTGGTCATGGCCACGGGGTTTCATGCGCACAGCTACATGCGGCCGATGCGCGTGACCGGCGAGATGGGTCTGGAGCTTGACGACTTCTGGGAGCCTGGCGCGGTGGCGCATCGTGGCGTGGCGATTCCGGGCTTTCCCAACTTCTTCATGATGCTGGGGCCGCACAGCCCGATTGGAAATTTCTCCGTCATCGCCATTTCGGAGGCGCAGGCGGAATACATTCTTCCCTTCATCGAGATGTATCGGGATGGCAAGACGCGACGCATCGAAGCGAGTCTGGAGGCCACGCAGAAATACAACGACGCCATGCGCAAGGTTGCCAAGGGAACCGTCTGGGCGCGCGGTGGATGCACCAGTTGGTATATCGACAAAACCGGTCTGCCGGCAATCTGGCCGGATACGTTCTCGGTCTACAAGCAAGCGCTGGAAACTGCCGGGCGTGATGAGTTCATCTTCTCCGGTCCTGCACAAAGAACGGACCACTAGACGCTGTTTACTGCTGAGGTTATTGCTACCTGCGGACCAGTTCAGGGAAGCACGGTCACCGGAATCTGGTGTGACATGCCGCCGCCGCCGAGCGAGACGACGCGTAGACGATATTCACCGGGTTCGAAGCGCTCCGGGTCCACAACAAACGTCGTGCGGCCACGATTCAAGCCTTGTGAAACGATGTGGTCCTCTGCGCTTCCCTGCCGAGCCATAGAGACGTATACCCGCAAGGTGCTGCGCAGAGTCTGCAGGTTCCACTGAACGGATACCGTCTGGCCCTGCGCGAGGGGTGCGCCCGGCTGCGGGCTGCTGATACGAATATAGGGCTCTGTGTCGCCGGTGACTCCGATGCCGTTGTGCCGACCGCTTCCCGGCGTATTTCTGCTAGCGGGTTCGACAAGCGGGTAGGGTGCTGCGTCCCGGGTCCCCCAGTCGTGACATTCGACGCCAGTGCAATTGCTGAGTAAGGCCAGGCGCTCGCGATGACTGGTCTTGATCGGCGCGGGCAGGTCGCTGAACACGTTATCCAGCTGGAAGGGGTCAGTTTCGAGGTCGTAAAACTCCTCGAAACTGTCCCACCATTTGATGTAAGACCAGCCCGGTCCGCGCAGGGCGCCGTACTCGAAGCGGATGACGGAGGTTGGTGTCCAGTGTTCCAACAGCATCTGTGCGCGCCAATCCTGCGTAGGTTCGGCATGCGACAACAAGTGCGCAAAAGACTGGCCATCAATGTCGCGCGAAATTGGAAGCTCTGCGAGCTTCAGCACGGTTGGATGAATATCGACCATGCCAACCAGTTCGTCGCGGCTGGATTGGGTGGCAACACCGGGTCCGCGGATGGCCATGGGCACGTTGCTTACTCGTTCGTACGGCGCGAGTTTGGCCAGCAAGCGATGGTGTCCCAAGTGGAAACCATTGTCTGTGAGAAACACGATGTAAGTGTTGTCGAGCTGGCCTCGCATGCTCAGATGCTGGATGAGGTCTCCGATGGCTTCGTCCGCTGACTGCAGTGAACGCAGGCGCTCGCGATGCCAATTGTCCAGCGCTGCCAGTGCAGCTTCTGAGTAGGGGGGAAGCGCCGCGATGCTGGGATGTTTGCCGTCGCCGCTGGCATTGAGGTCAGGGTCGCGTGGTAGCGTTTCGTCTTCAAACAACGCGTCATGACGTTCCGGGTGCCAGGGGCTGTCGCGTGTAATGGGTGCATGCGGTGCACCAAACTGCAGGTGCATCAACAAGGGCTTGTCGCGTGCGATGGCAGTATCAACAGCGCGTATCGCCCGGCGGTTGATGACATCAGTCCGGAAGTTCTGGGGGGCTTCCGGATAGACCGTTCGCCGACCATTCTCGACAACGGTCCAGTTGACGTAATCCGTTGTTACCGGAACGAAGAAATCATCCCAGCCAAGCGGAACGTAATTCTCGTGTCCCAGTTCGCCAAAAGCTTCGCGCATCACACCAGGGCCGCCGTAGGAATTGACGTACTTGCCAACCATCGCGGTGTAGTAGCCCCCTGCCTGAAACTGCGCGCCTTCGTCATTGTCGGCGTGTCCCTCCTTCAGGTAGACGTCCCACTTGCGGGTTGGGCCAGGGTCGGGCGAACAGAATTTCACGCCATGATTGTGCGGATATAGGCCAGTCAGGAGCGTGGCACGGGAGGGGCCGCAAACCGGGGTATTGATGGAGAACTGATCGAAGCTCATGCCCTTGCCGACGATGTGTTCAAACAGGTTGGGCATGACGTCGCTGCGCCACTCCATGCGTGACATGTCATCCATGGTGATGACGATGACATTCGGTTTGGCGGCAGCCTGAGTGGCCGGTGTTGCAGCGGCGAGTCCCAGAGTGAGAAGAATCGCTGCCAGTGGCAGTTTCTGACCGACCATCCGTTGAGTCCTCGATAAGAATATGTGCTCTAAGCCTGCATTATTCTGGAGTACCGCCCCTGAATTTGCGGTCATAAGGCTGAGCGTGGTTCTCCGGCAGTCCAGCGGCGCCATCGAAAATGCTGAGTGATTTTCCTCCAGGACGCTGCGCGTCAAGCATCACGCAGCGTCCTGGGATATTCCGCCACCATGAAGTCGGTGAATGCGCGGACTGACGGAAGCTGGCCGCGCCGAGTGGGTACCAGCAGGCTCAGCGCAGCGCCCGCATGGGCTGTCCAGTCCGGGAGCAGGTGGCGAAGGCGATCCTGCCGTACTTCCGGCCCGCACAGATGGCGAGGAAGGGCGACGATCCCTAGTCCGGCGATCGCACAAGCCTTGAGCGTGTCGTGATCGTCGCTGCGTAATCGGGGCTGGTAACGGATGCTCTTGACTTCGCCGTTTGCTGAGACGAGTTCCCAGCGGGTTTCTTCAGTGCCCGAACCCATGGCGAGTCCAGAGTGTTGCCGCAGTGCTTCTGGCGTTGATGGTTCCGGGTGCTGGTCGAGGTAGCGCGGTGCGGCAAATAACCCCCATGGCGTATCCGAAAGGCGGCGGACGATCAGCCCCGAATCCGCCAGTGGCCTGAGATGACCGCGAAGCCCGACATCAAACCCTTCTTCGATCAGATCCACCTTCCGGTTGGTTGCATGCTGGACCAGGTTCACTTTGGGATAGCGCGTGAGAAAGCGGGTCAGCAGATCCGTAAGCAGGTGTGCGGTGCCGGTAGAGCAGGTGAATCTCACGGTGCCACGGGGTTCGGCTAGACGTTGCTGGATGGCGCTTTCGGCTGCCTCGGCCTCGATCAGCATGGCCTGCGCGTGGCGCTGGAAATCCCGGCCCGCCTCGGTCAGGGCAAAGCTGCGCGAGGTGCGTTGAATCAGGCGGACGCCCAGACGCGATTCAAGGCCAATGATGCGGCGGCTCAAGGTTGACTTGGGTAGGTCCAGTGCACGCCCAGCGCTGGCGAAGCCGCCGTGCTCGGCCACCTTCACAAAATAGTAGTGATCGTTGAGGTCGATCATGTCGTCTCAAAAATGGGATGATGAATCCAATAATTGACCATTGTTGATCTATCGTCCATCCAATAGGTTTTGTCTCCGAGTTTGGCGCTTGGACTTTTGTCTGCCACTGCGAATGGCCATCATGGTGTGGGCCAGTCGCTGGCGAGTGTCCGGACCTGCCGGGGCTTCGAGTTCCGCGACTGCAGTTCACCTGAAATTGGAGATGAATCATGCGATTGTCACTTTTGCTTCCACCCTTGTTCCTGGGCTTGGCTGCCTGTGGCCAGTCTGCCCCGCCGGAGCAGAGCAACAGCGAGGAAACCGTTGCTCCGAGCGCCAAGGCCGCGCCTGAAAAAGCCTACGAGAGCGCCGCTGCCTCAGCGGTGGAAATAGCTGCGCCTGCCGGTGACTATGCGGTGGACCGCAATCACGCCTATCTGGGTTTTAGTGTCAGCCACCTGGGGCTATCCAATTATCAGGCGCGGTTCACCGACTACACGGTGGATGTGAAGCTGGACCCCGAGACGATCGGAGATTCTTCGGTCAAGGTGAACATCAAGGCGGACTCGGTTGCCGCTGACTATCCGGGCGACTACAAAGCCGGACACAAATCTTCGCCATACGAAACCTGGCTGGAGGATCTTTCCAAGAGCGACAAGTTCTTCAACTCGGAAAAGCATCCCGAGATCACGTTTGAGTCCACGCGCATTGAAGATTCCGGCGACGGCAGCCTCACCATCGTGGGCGACCTGACCTTGCTTGGCCAGACCCATCCGGTGACCCTGGACGCTGAGGTTGTGGGCGCTGTAGCCGCACATCCGTTTACCAATGTCGGCGCCATGGGATTCTCCGTGACCGGTACGTTCAAGCGTTCCGAATTTGGAATGAACCACCTGCTCGATCCGCCCTTGATTGGCGACGAGGTCACGTTGCATTTCGAGGGTGAATTCCATCAGGTGGTCAAAGCGCCTACGGTCGAGACAGCTTCCCGATAACGTCAGGTCATGCGTCCTACTGCACAGCAATACAGCGCGGTTGCGATTGTCCTGCACTGGGCAATTGCAACCGCCATCCTCGGCAACATCCTGCTCGGATGGTGGATGCACGAGGCCATAGATATTGCGGCCAGCCGGGCGCGTGCAGTTGAAGTTTTTCAGCTGCACAAATCAATCGGGCTGAGCGTTCTTGTACTCAGTCTTTTGCGGCTTGCATGGCGGCTGACGCATCGTCCGCCGCCCATGCCGGCACACATGAAACCATGGGAGAAGCTGGCAGCCACGGCAACCCACTGGAGCTTCTATGTCCTGATGATCGCCATGCCACTGAGCGGGTGGTTATACGTGTCCACCCAGTGGCGCGGCGATATTGCGCTGAACGTGCCAACACTATGGTTTGGATGGCTGGAGGTACCGCACTTGCTGGGTCTGCATCACGCCGACGAAGCACTGCGCCAGTCCTTGGCTGGCATCGTGCTGGAAGCACATGAGCTATTGGCGTGGGGGACCTGCTTGTTGTTGCTGATGCACGTCGGCGCTGCGCTCAAGCATCACTTCGTGAATCGCGACGAAGTGCTCTCACACATGGTGCCCATCGCAGCCAGACAATCTCTGGCTGATCAGCCCGCAGTGCGCAAATGGATTCTTCGCGCAGGCATGGCATTGATTGCGATCGCCGTTGCAGCGACGGCATATGCGGTGCTCGGTCCAGCGAAGAAGACAGCCGTGGCGCTCTCTGACACGGATGGCATCACCATGCTCAGCGATGACTGGATGATTGATCCGCTTCAAAGCGAAATCGTTTTCTCGGGTACGCATGCCGGAACGCCTTTTGAAGGTCGCTTCCAGCGTTGGCAGGCCCAACTGAATGTCGATCCCCAGGCTCCGGAAGCCGCAGACATCATCACGCTGATCGACACCGCCTCGGGCAGCGACGGCAATGTCTTGCATGACAGAACGCTGCCGCAGACTGAGTGGTTCAACGTGGCGCAGTACCCGCAAGCCCACTTCGTCAGCACACAAGTTCAGCGCCTAGACGAACAGGGGCGCTACGCCGTTGCGGGCACCTTGACCATCAAGGATCGCGACATTCCGGTGAACAGCCTGCAAATGCAGGTCAGTCAATCATCGTTATTGATTGAAGGCGATACGGTGATCACCCGCGAGCAGGCAGATCTGGGTATGGCATCGGACCCGGGTGGTGACTGGGTATCAAGTGAAATCAAGGTGCGGGTGCGCCTCAGCGCCACCCGAAACAACTGAGGACAAAACTGTGGGCCACATGATCGACGGCATCTGGGAAACCAAGCGCCCGATGGGCGAAACTTTTGTCCGCAAGGGTTCGCAGTTTCGACACTGGGTTACTGCCGATGGCAGCGCGGGCCCAAGCGGTGACGCCGGCTTCAAGGCAGAAGCGGGGCGTTATCACCTGTATGTATCGCTGGCCTGTCCCTGGGCGCATCGCACGCTTATTTTTCGCAAGCTCAAGAACCTGGAGGCTGCGATTGATGTATCGGTTGTGCATTGGCGCATGGGTGATGATGGCTGGACCTTCGAGCCCGGTGAGGGCGTCATTGCAGACCCGGTCAATCACGTCAGGCTGATGCGTGAGATTTATGCACTTGCCGATGCACGCTACACCGGAACCGTGACGGTTCCCGTGCTGTGGGACAAACAGCGCAAGACCATCGTCAATAACGAGTCAGCGGACATCATCCGCATGTTCAACTCCGCCTTTGACGCACTGCCTACAACGACGGTGGGCGACTACTACCCTGAAGCACTGCGCCAGCAGATTGATGACATCAATGCCCGCGTCTACGACACGGTCAATAATGGCGTTTACCGGTCAGGCTTCGCTCGCTCGCAGGAAGCGTACGAAGCGGCTGTACGACCGCTGTTTGAAACGCTGGATGGCCTCGAGCAACGCCTTGCAGAACAGCCGTTTCTGGTGGGAGAGCAAATCACTGAAGCTGACTGGCGATTGTTTACGACCCTGATTCGCTTCGACAGCGTTTACGTCGGGCACTTCAAGTGCAACCTGCGTCGGCTGGTGGACTATCCCAATCTATGGGCCTATACGCGCCAGCTCTACCAGCAAGCCGGCATCCGCGAAACCTGCAACTTCGAACACATCAAGCATCACTACTATCAAAGTCACGAAAGCGTGAACCCGACCGGCATCGTGCCGTTGGGGCCGAATATTGATTTTGATGCGCCGCACGGGCGGGGTGCAGGCTGAGTCGAGCAGTTGCGGTTCAGGTAAGTATGCTGGTCCTCATTGTTGCCGCGAATCCAATTTTCTGGTCCGGCGTCATTCTGCAATCTGCCAAGTGTTGATGAAGACTGCGCTGCCCTCTTGGTGGGCGGGTACTTCTCCAAACGCAGGCGAATAATATTGCGCCGGGCTCAGCGCCGGCCACCAGATCGTCGTCCTTTTGCATCTCGCGGACGCTCGAGTGTGACCCGGATGAATTTTCCACGCAGTTCCTGACCGTCTAGCGCCGCGATTGCAGCGCGGGCCTCGTGCCCTTCCATGTCCACGAAACCGAAGCCCCGGGATTTTCCTGAGAATACATCCTGAGGCAACTTGATCCCGCGAACTTTTCCATAGCGCGAAAACAGCTCCGCCAATTCTTTCTCGGTCATGTCGGGCGGCAAGCCACCGGCATAAATTGTCAGCATTTAGGGTCTGGTTCTCTTGTGTTCGGTTGGTCCGATTCGACCGTGATCCGCTTGCGGGTGGGTGTGTCAGATGTACGCAAGGGACAAGACATTCGCAGTCAATCGCTCAATGATGAAAATGTTAACAGCGTTATCATGAAAAGCACATAAGATGTGACTATGACATTGCTGGTTCCAGAGTGACCAACACGAAATCTATCGTCGGCTCTCGTGGAAATTCGCTGTTTCGCTGGATTCCGCCCGTCTTCAAAGGAGCTTCGCTCCCTCCGCACAGGTACCCTGAATATGCTTGCTGACCTCGATTCCGTTCACCTCATTGAACAAGCCCTGCTTCGCGGCGAAGGGATGCTGTCAGATACGGGTGCCCTGGTTGTAAGCACGGGTGCGCGCACCGGGCGCTCGCCGGCTGACCGATTCATCGTGCGCGATGGTCTTACAGAAGAAACGGTGGATTGGGGTAGCGTGAACAAGCCCTTCGAGTCCGATCGCTTTGAGGCCCTGTGGAGGCGAGCGCAAAGCTATCTGAGCCCGAAGAGTTGCTATACATCCAGACTGCACGTGGGGGCTGATTCCGAGCACTATCTGCCGGTCGTAGTCGTCACCGAAACCGCTTGGCACTGCTTGTTTGGACGCAACATGTTTGTTCGCCCAGCAACCTACAATCCATACGGCAAGCCCGAGTGGTCTGTACTCAACGTGCCGGGGTTCGAGTGCTGTCCAACTCGCGATGGCACCCATTCCGAATCGGCGGTCATTCTGGACTTTCGTCAGCGGCGGGTTCTGCTTGCAGGCATGCGCTACGCCGGTGAAATGAAGAAAGCATTGTTCTCCGTGCAGAACTACCTGCTCCCGGAGGCCGGCATTCTGCCGATGCACTGCTCGGCCAATGTTGGCGAGCAGGGTGATACCTGCTTGTTCTTTGGATTGTCGGGAACCGGGAAAACAACCTTGTCTGCCGACCTGGATCGTTATCTGATTGGCGACGATGAGCACGCCTGGGCCAGGGGCACGGTGTTCAATCTCGAAGGCGGTTGCTACGCCAAGACGATAAATCTGTCGCGCGAGAACGAGCCGGTGATCTGGGACGCGATCCGCTTTGGAGCGATCGTTGAAAATGTGGTTGTCGATCAGGATCATCGCAAGCCGGATTTTTCCGATACCTCGCTTTCGGAAAACGGGCGATGCTCCTACCCGCTGGAGCATGTGCAAAAGCGCGTAAAGGACAATTGTGCCGGTGAGCCGAGAACCGTCATCTTTCTCACCTGTGACGTCTCGGGCGTACTGCCGCCGGTTTCCATCCTTTCAAAGGAGGCTGCGGCGTTTCACTTTCTCAGTGGTTACACCGCACGAGTGGGCTCTACTGAAATTGATGCAAGGCCCGGTATCCAGCCGACGTTCTCGGCTTGTTTCGGGGCACCTTTCATGCCTCGGCCGGCTGCTGAATATGCAGATTTGCTGATGCATCGCATCGAGGAGTTCGACTCTCAGGTGTACCTGGTCAACACCGGTTGGACAGGCGGCAGCGGTGAGCCTGGTGGCTCAGGAAAACGGTTCCCGATTCCTGTCACCCGCGCAATCGTTGCAGCCTGCCAGAGCGGAGCCCTGATGGGGTGCAAGACAGAGCATATGGACATCCTGAATCTTGATGTTCCGTTGTCAGTTCCCGGTGTTGATGCGCAGCTTCTGAATCCTCGCCGGTCTTGGGGGGATCAAGGCAAGTACGATGAGGCAGCTACAACGCTGGCCGAGATGTTCTGCGATAACATAAGCAAATTTCATGTTGCTGAGGCCGTGCGAGCTGCCGGTCCAGCGGCTTGATTCGGGCCATGATCATGGTAATTGAATGTGCGGTTCATGCTAGTCTCTGATCATGGAATCCAAGACTGCGCGCTTCACCCTTCTGATGGACCCTGACAAGAAGCGGGCCTTCGAGACGCTGTGCGCACAGCAGGATCTCACGCCTTCGCAGGTCGTTCGCCAGCTCATCCGCGAGTATCTTGCAAAACACGGTGTGAGCTACACCAGCAAGTCAGGGCGCAAGACCACGCCGCGATAGCCTCTTGCAGATGGCCTCTTTTTTGAGGGGCCATTCCGATTACGCGTAACCGATGAGTGCTCTAGTGGACGAGGGCGTGCTCAAGGCCCGGGCTTCTTCTCATCAGATGAGGCCGTCCCAAGCTCGCTACGGCTCTGCCTGGCCGGATCACAGGCTTTCATGGCGGTACTGAAGTTCCGGAAGTAGCGACGCGGTCCGGAATGTTTGCGTACCAGCCCGGTGCGTACCAACTTGCGCAGCACGTTTGGGCGGGCCTCGCACAGCATCACTCGCACCTTGCGGCGTTCCAGATTCAGCGTTACCGCTTCAAGTGACTGCAGGCCGGTGATATCAATGATGGGAACGCGGTTCAGGCGTATCACCACACAGCGTGGGGTACTGCTGGTCTGCTTCAGTGCCTGCTCCAGATTTTCCACGGCCCCGAAGAAGAATGGACCTTCTATGGAATACACCAGAACATCGGGTGGAAATTGGGTCTGGCTGCTTGTCTGTAGCTCGGCATGCAAGGTCTTGTCATCAATGCGCCGCACTTCCACGGCAGCAGCCATGCGTCGCAAAAACAACAGCATGGCGAGAATCACACCGACGTTGACGGCTACCACCAGATCAGTAAAAACGGTCAGGAATAACGTGATGAGCAGGATCAGGACATCGGGCCGAGGTGCGGTGCGGGCCATGCGCAGAAACTGCCGGACTTCGCTCATGTTCCAGGCCACGACAAACAGGATGGCCGCCAAAGTGCACAGAGGCACCTGAGCTGCTAGCGGCGCCAGCAGGATCAGGATCATCAGCAAGCTCAGCGAATGAACAATGCCAGCCAGAGGGCTGTTTGCGCCGTTCTTGAAGTTGGTTGCGGTTCGCGCAATGGCACCGGTCGCCGCGAATCCGCCGAACAAGGGCGTGATCATATTGGCAAGACCCTGCCCGATGAGTTCCTGATTGGAGTTGTGGCGGGTACCGGCCATACCGTCGGCTACCGCTGCCGATAGCAGTGACTCGATGGCCCCAAGCATAGCGATAGTGAAGGCTGAGGGCAGCAGCAGGATCAGGCGGTCAAAGCTCACCTGAGGCAAGCTCAGATGAGGCAGGCCTTGTGGGATGCCGCCAAATGCCGTGCCTATTGTTGCGACGCCGGGAAGATGACCGCTGGCCTGTAGCAGTGTGGCCACGATCATTGCCAGCAGGGGGCCGGGAATGCGTTTCAATCCTGGAATACGCGGTCCGTAGATGGTCAGCATCAGGCTGAAAACGGCGAGCGACGTAGTGGCAAGATGAAATTGCGGAAACGAGGCCAGAAGATTCAGCAGCATCTCGTGAAAGTGCGTGCCTGTGGCCGGTGGCAACCCAAAGAAATACTTCCATTGGCCAACCCAGATGATCACACCGATGCCAGCGGTGAATCCTGCGATGACGGGCGCTGGAATGAATCGCAGAACACCTCCGAATCGTGCGATGCCGAGCAATACCAGGATTAGCCCGGCCATCGTGGTCGCCAGCAGCAGACCTTCTATGCCGTGCTGTGCTGTGATGCCCGACAAGATCACAACAAAAGCTCCGGTCGGTCCTGCAATCTGGATTCGGCTGCCGCCGAATACCGATACCACCAACCCGGCAATGATCGCCGTGTAGATGCCTTGCTCCGGCTTTGCTCCCGAAGCGATAGCGAAGGCCATGGCCAGAGGCAGCGCAACGACGCCAACAACCACGCCCGCCAGGATGTTACGCGCCCATTGGTCGCGCTTGAGCAGGCCGGCCTGTTTCGCCTCCAGTAGCGCAATCATCAGTTACGGCATGTGCTATATATGCTCATATTATGATAATGACATATGCATGTCCCAGATGCTCAATCTGGTCCTTCTCCCCGGGTTCACTTGCCTGCCTTGATCTGGCGTATAGCGGAATGGAACTGAAATGGAACGCTTGATCCGCCCTATGCAGGCGCAAGACATTGAGCCGTGCCTGGCGCTATGGCGAGATGTGGAAGGCATCATCCTGCGGGACGAGTCAGACAGTCTGCCGGCCCTTCAAACCTTCCTGCTACGAAACCCGGACCTGAGCTTTGTGGCAGAGGATCATGACCAGATCATCGGAAGCATTCTTTGCGGGCACGACGGCCGGCGCGCTCATATCTACCATTTGGCCATTCAACAGAATCTTCGGCGCTCCCGCTGTGCAACCGCATTGTTTAACGCGAGTTTGCAGGCCATCCGTCTTGAAGGCATTACCCGATGCCATGCGTACGTACGCTCACGCAATCTCACGGCACTGAAATTCTGGCGCAGCGTAGACGCTCAATTGAGACGCGATATCAACGTCGTCACACTGGAGATTGATTCGCAGGCGATGCCGCCTGCATGAAATTTGAGTGTGATTCTTTTTTGCACCACGCAAGGCGGGACGACCCAAATATTTGGGGAGGGGCTGACTCACTACATTGACCTAGGCGGTCAAGAAGCAACAGAGGCCTTCTGCAATCAGATGAACATTCAAGGCAAGCAACTAGGCGTTAGTCGCAAGCACGACTGGCGGTACACATTCGTTGCTGACTAATTCTTCGCGGGCCTCCAACTCAAGCCCGACTGGGATCCAAATTTCTGCACCGTCGAATACGTAAGTCGTGCGACTTTTGATCTCATTGGGGCTTTCTTGAATCTGACGCGGGGCATCAAACAATCGGTCTGCGATCAACGTTGGGATCGAATCTATTGTCAAATCTGCGTGCATCGGTTTCAGTAAATTACCGGGCCTTTGGTCTGATTCCATTGAATTACTCGAGCCCCTCATAAGGTGACGCCCTCCGCAGCTGGCGCTTCTTGGGCCGGACGACTCAGGACTGGGCCGTCTGCGCATTCAGACGATTCGCGATTGTCATCGCAGAGGCTGCCGCGCTCTCCAGCAGCGGGATGCCGCGCCGTGAGTACGATCCGCAGAACCAGATTTTGCGATCGGTTTCGGCGTGCAGGGTTTCGATTTGGCGAACGCCTTGCAGGGATTCCTGCGAGACGATGGGCCGCTCCAGGTCTGCGTCAAGCAGCAGGTCTCGTGACTTGATGTCCTGATAGGGGTTCCAGGTTTCAAAAACGTCTGGCTGATCCTTCAGCAGCGGATGGATGCGGTTGAGCGCAATGCTTGCCATCGGCTTGTCCTGATCTTTTGCGAGCAGGAAATTGACCGGCGCCCATTCCGCAGGGTTGCGCGGTGCCAGTGCCGCGTCGCGGTGGACCACGATACGGCTCTTTTCGTAGCGGAAGGTTTGCAGGGCGGCGCGCTCAGCAGGGCTAGCTTCCGGCAGCAGATTCAGGGCCTGGTTGGCCTGAGTAGCAATGACCGCGTGATCAAACTGCTGTGCGCTGCCATCTTCATCCAGAATCTGTACGCCTTCACGATTCTGCAGCACGCTTTTCAGGGGGCTGCCGAGCACCACGTTCGCAGCGGAGGCGGCAAGGCGCTCTGCCACGTCGCGGGTGCCATGCGTCAGCTTGTTGACCCGAGACCAGGTTAGCCCGCTGTTCAGATATTCAAGAACGACGGAAGCAGGGTAGGCCTTGATGCTCTCGTAGGTGCAGGTGCAGATACCGGCGAAGGTCGGGTAGAGAAACTGTTCTGCGAACAGGCTCGAATATCCTTCGCGGCTCAGATATTCAGAGAGGCTGAGCGCATCAGCATCGGCGTGAACCGAGTGCCTGTGTGAAGTGCGAAGCAAGCGCACCAGTTCCCGGCCGATCTTCAGGCCGGTCAGGGTCCTGGCACTGCGTCCCGCCAGAAAAGGCACGGCCAATGAGCCGAGCCAGTAGTTGCGATAGCGAAAATAAGTGTCACTGCCAAAGTGGCTGAAGGAGCCGGAATACTGGACTGGTTCGTAGGAAACGCCCAGCTCCTGATAGAGCGCGGTCAGCGTGGGGTAGTACTCGGGAAAGAACACCCGCATCGGCACGTTGATCGACAGGGTCTGGTCACCGCAATCAATGTCCACGGTATGCGCATCCATCCCCAGTCGAGGCCATCGCTCAAACAGGGTGACCTCATGTTGTTTGCGCAGGAACCAGGTTGCACTCAAACCCGCTATTCCGCTGCCGATAACCGCTATTCGCACTGTTTCTCTCTCTGCTCTTTGTTTTCAGGCTTGTTATGAAAGGCCCTGCGCGAACAGCAACAAGGTCCACGCCATCACCATCCAGACCTGACTGGAAGTCGCCAGTAGAACGAAATTTCGCTCCGGGGTCGAGTTTGTGCCGTGACTGGAACCTGCATTGTTACCGGCTCGCGAGCACAACAGGATCAGGATGGCGGGCGCCGACACAAGGCTGGCAGTGAGCCAGAACGAGAGCCACGCCGCGCTCACCACCGGTACCAGCAGATAGGCCAGTACCAGCAGGATCACGGCATCCCTGCGCGCCCTTCTTGCGCCGTGGCGCACGGGATAACTTCGCTTGCCGCCCTGCTCATCGGAGGGTCTGTCTGGCAGGGCCGTAATGATGTTGCCGGCAAAGAACAGAAGGAAAAAGGGGGCTAGCGCCGGCCACGGAAAATGCGCCAGCGTACCGGTCTGCATATAGAACGCCGTCAGTGGCAACAGAATGCCGCAACTGATGGCCTGGTGTAGTTCGCCATGGCCACGGTAAGACAGGCGTAAAGGACCAAGGCTGTAGCTCCAGCTGGCGATCAGTGAGAGTGCGCCCAGCAACAGCATCCACGGCCTGTCCATTGCAGTACTGATGAGACTTAGAATCACGACAATGGCCAGGGCGAAAAATGATCCGGCCAGCAACTGTGGCCCACCGAGATGGCCTTCCGGAATGACCCGCGAACCGCCGGAGAGCCAGTACGTGGTATTCAGGCGATCAACCGCTTCGTCGGCGTAGTCGTTGAGATACAGAATGTGCACCTGACAGGCCATGCCAAATACGAGCAACAGCGCGAACCAGTGGCAGGCCAACGCATGACCATTGATGCTGGCAAGCGCCTGACCCCAAAGCAGCGGCACCGCAATCATCCCGTGCGCCGCTGGTCTTGCGGCCTGCCACCAGTAGCGCAAGCCTGAAAAGGGTTTCATGTCGGGTGTGAATTTGGGTCGCTTGATCTGATACCGCTCAGATCTTGCGCGTGTTCCAGTCATCGCGCAAAAGGCCAAAAACGGCGGTATCCCGTACAAAGCCGGTCCAGGTCACCTTGTTCTTGCGCAGCACGCCTTCGTCTTTTGCGCCCAGTTTTCGCACGGCGGCCATGGAGCGCTGGTTGCGCGTATCCACGCGAAATTCGATGCGGCGGAATCCGCAGGAAAAGGCGTTTTCAATCATCAAAATCTTGATGCGTCGATTGAAGTTTCCACCGCGAACACTGGGCGCGATGTAGGTGCCACCAATCTCGACAACAGCATTGTCGTTATCCGCGTTGATGTAGTGGCTCATGCCCACGACTTCCCCGTGGTTCAAGATCGCAAAGCGAATCCAGCCCTGTTCCTGCGCCAATGTTTCATACAGGGCGTTTGAAGTTTCAAAGTGCTCGCCAATCATGCACAGCGGGAAAATATCCCAGACTGCGCGGTCCTGTTCGCAGGCCTGGCGAAGCGCAGCGTGGTGTTCTGAGAGCATGGGTTGCACACAGACTTCCGCGTCTGCCAGCGTGACGCGAAGACTTGCCTTGTCTGCCCTGTGCCTGGGTTCTGTTGCCGTCATCAGTCGTCGTTGAATATGGGGGTGACGCCCATGACCTCGCCAATGTCGGTCAGGCCGGCTGCCACTTTGCTGGCACCGGCAGTGCGCAGCGGCATCATGCCTTCACGCAGCGCCTGTCGTCGAAGGTCAGAGATGTCGCCATTACGATCAATGCGCTTCTTGACCGCGCGGCTCAGCGGCATGATTTCGTAAATGCCCAGGCGCCCGAGATAGCCTGTTTCGCGACATTCCAGGCAACCTACCGGCTGGAAGATGTTGTCGGTTGCCGACAAGCGCGTGTCTTCGCCTGCCAATGCCGCCCAGGCATCTGCGTCCACCTCCGCCGGTTGCTTGCAGTGCGGGCACAGCTTGCGTACCAGCCGCTGTGCCACCACGCCCAGCAGCGTGGCTTTGATCAGGTACGGTGGTACGCCCAGGTCCAGTAGGCGCGTGATCGCGCTCGGCGCATCGTTGGTATGCAGCGTCGACAGGACCAGGTGTCCGGTCAGGGCCGCCTGCACCGCGATCTCGGCCGTTTCAAGGTCGCGAATCTCGCCGATCATGATGATGTCCGGATCCTGACGCAGCAGTGCGCGCACACCATTGGAAAAATTCAGATCAATGGCGGAATGCACCTGCATCTGGTTGAAGGCAGGTTCAACCAGTTCAATCGGGTCCTCAATGGTGCAGACATTGACCTCGGGCGTGGCGAGCTGGCGCAGGCTGGAGTACAGGGTTGTGGTCTTGCCCGATCCGGTGGGACCTGTCACTAGCACGATGCCGTGCGGCGCGCGGATCATGTCGTTCCAGTGATCGGCGTCACTCGCGGTAAAACCCAGTTGGGAGAAATCGCGCAGCAGGACTTCAGGATCAAAGATGCGCATCACCAGCTTTTCGCCAAACGCGGTTGGCAGGCTGGAGGCGCGCAGCTCCACTTCCTTGCCGGTGGGGGTGCGCGTCTTGATGCGGCCATCCTGCGGCTTGCGTTTTTCAGCCACGTCCATGCGCGCGAGAATCTTGATGCGGCTGGTGACGGCAATCATCACCGGCGTGGGCATGGCGTAAACCTCGTGCAGAACGCCATCAATGCGAAAACGCACGAGGGATTTCTCACGCCGGGGCTCCAGATGGATGTCCGAGGCGCGGGATTCAAAGGCGTAGTTGAGCAGCCAATCGACGATGGCCACAACGTGCTGATCGTCGGCAGTAAGTTTGCCGTGCCGGCCCAGCTCCATGAGCTGTTCAAGATTCTGCGAGCCGCTGGGCAACAGGCGGCGTTGTTCGTTACTGGCCTTGACCGAGCGGGCCAGCGCGTAAAACTCAACCAGATAGCGCTCGATATCAACCGGATTGGCAATTACCCGCCTGATCTTCTGCGGCACGATGCGCGCCAGCTCGGATTCCCACTCACGCTCCAGGGGCTGGGCGGTGGCGATGGTGATTTCGTTGGGCGCAACCTTGATGGGCAACACGTGTACGCGGGTGGCGTAGGCGTAGGGCATCACGGAAGTGACTTTGCCCACATCGATGGACAGCGGATCAATTCGCACCCATTCCAGACCGTGCCGCTCTGCCAGCCACTGGCACAGCACATCCATGCTCAGCTTGCGACCGGGCTTGCGCGGGTCTGGCCAGTCGAAAGCGGCCACCACCGTGAAGGGATGACGCTTCTCTCGCGCAGGGTCGACATGGCGCGTCAGTTCGGCGTGTTGTGGGTTCTCGATCAAACCGTCATCGCGCAGCGCATCGGCGATCTCGGGCATGGTCAGTCGGCGATCGGGGAGCCGATCTTTGTCATCAGCGTGCATTGAGCAAGGCTATCACTGCTCGGGCCAGGACTGGGCAGCCTGGCGTCCGAAGGTGATCACCCTGCAACGAGCGGCCATACAGGGAAATCCCGCGGCTGTGCAGGGGGCGGCAGGCTGTGGATAATGCCCCTCCAATACGAAGCATTCTGGTCTCCTTCCCATGCGTTTTTCGCTGCTAATGGCTGCAACCCTTCTTTGCTCGGCATGCGCCAAGCCTGCCTGGGTACGCCTTCCCAATGTCGCTGCGCCGGATTTTTCGTCCTGGTTCTCAAACGAGAATGCGGTGCCGGTGGAAGAGGTCGCCCGTGCGAGCCAATGCGGAACCTCCGGACCAGAGCCTTCACTGCAACTGTTTCGCAGTCTGGCGGGTTTGCAGGCGTGGACGTCTTCTCGCGGCATTGATCTGGTGAGTACACGGGCGAGCGCCTTGCCAGAGAGCCCATATGCCGTGTTTGAGCTGGGCGCTCGGCCCAGCGGCGGATACGGCGTTGCCGTCAGTGCTCAGGGCGGCCTGCGCAATGACACGCTGGTACTCAAGGCCACGGTTTTTGAGCCGCGAAAGGGCGGCGAATGGGCTTCAAACGAGCCGAGCAGCCCCTGCGTCATGGTCAGCTTGCCGGCGCGCAGCTACGAAGAGGTCAAGCTGATCGATCAGAGCGGCTTGGTACAGGCTCAGGCCAGCGGGCAGGGCTCATGAGGTATTTCGCGGCGCTGTGGTTGGCACTCATCGGCGGCCTTTTCGCGACGGGCAGTGTGGCCGCAGACAGCACGCCATCTGCGGTTGTCGATAGCTTTCACAAGGCCTTGCGACTGAATCAACCTGAGAAAGCCGTTGGGCTGCTCTCTCTGGATGCCCTGATCTACGAGCAGGGATTTTCCGAAATCTCGCGTGACGAATGGATCCAGCAACAACTGGGGCCAGCCATTGCGTTTGCAGGCGACTCTGACCGGCGCGTGGTGCGGCGCAGCTCGCGCATCAGCGGGGACGCAGCCTGGGTAATGTCCAGTACGCAGACCATGGTCAAACTGCCGGAGCGGGAGCTGGTTTTCAACGGCGGTGAGACTGCCATTCTCCAGAAGGAAGGCGACGTCTGGAAGATTGTTCATCTGCACTGGTCCGCGCATGAGGCAGAGCAGGCGGAAACTGCCAATACGGGTGAGTAGCGCGATGGGCACTTGGCCTGTCGGCGATGGCGCAGGCGCGGTTGCGATCTGCCGCACACAACTAGAACAAGGACGCTCAGAATGATTCACATGTTGCCCGGCCCGGTTCAGGGCGTTTTCATGGGCCTGCTGCTCGCAATCAATACCTTGTTCTGGGCCGTGTTTCTCTATGTCGCGGTTCTGCTCAAGTTACTGACTCCAGCCAAGTCTGCAGCGCGTGACGTGCTTTCCCGCGTAGCGGCAAAGATGGCGCAGAACTGGGCCGCCATCAATACGGCGGCGTCCAACCTGTTTCAGAGGATTGAATGGGACCTGCGCTTCAACGTGGAGCTCAGCCCCAAAGGGCAATACCTGGTGTGCTCCAATCACCAGACATGGAACGATATTTTTGTGCTGATGCGCGCGTTCGGGCGCCGCGCTCCCTTCTTCAAGTTTTTCCTCAAGCAGCAGTTGATCTGGGTGCCTGTGCTGGGCCTGGCGTGGTGGGGGCTGGACTACCCCTTCATGCGCCGCTCCACCAATGATCAGATCAAGAAAAACCCCGCGCTCAAAGGTAAGGATCTGGAAACCACGCGCAAGGCCTGCGAGAAGTTTCGCAACCAACCGGTATCCATCCTGAACTTCCTGGAAGGTACGCGCTTTACCCAAACCAAGCAGATCAATCAGAAAGCACCCTACAAGTATCTGTTGAGGCCCAAGGCAGGTGGTTTCGCATTTGCCATGGAAGCAATGGGGGATAAATTGCAGGGGCTGGTCGATGTCACCATCGTTTATCCGGATGGTGCTGTTGGTTTCTGGGATTTTCTATGCGGAAAAATGCGCCGCGTCATCGTCGATGTCCGCCCGCTTGAGGTGCCCGAAGAACTCGCGGCTGGCTTGCTCAAGGGCGAGTACGAAGAAAGCAACGTATTCCGCAAGAAGTTCCAGCTCTGGATTGGCGAAGTGTGGAAACAAAAGGATGCGCGCATCGCCGAGATTCGCGGTCTGCCACCCGTTGCTGAGTCAGCGCCGACAGCTGATCTGAATCCCTGATCGTTGTCAGCCGTCCGCGCTGCCTGATTGCATGAGTGCTTGCATGGCGCTCAGTTGTGCAGACAGCAGGCTTTCCAGTTGCGGCTCCAGCCTCTTGGCGTGTTCAAGCCAGTCGCGCGAGGCGTCGATCAGCTGATCGGAGTTTCGCAGCCGGGTGGACGTTCGCTGATAGGCGCGTTCCATGCCGCGGTCATGGGCATAGGATTGCAGCAGCGCAGAGAAAGCCGTCGCACGCAGGCGCACACCGCCGCCTTTCTCGAACCAGTGCCCTGCGGCTTCAATGGCCTCTCCACAGCGGTCTGCAAAGTGCTCAAGGCTTTCGACGTGCCACTGCGACCAGACCTGCGTCAGCGCATGGTCGGCGGCCATGTCGAGCACGATGCCGGCGTAACGCCGTGTCGCTTTGTCGAAGAATCCCTTGGCATTGCGCATTGCCGGGTGACGGTCGGTAATCGCATCAACCCGGCGGTGCAGGCGAATGCCCAATGCAATGTTCGGCGGGTACTCCGACAGATCCGCGCCGCGAACCACATCACCCAGAATGCTGCCGGCCAGTGAAGTACCCGTGCGATCGGCGAGCCAGAGATGGGCAAGAAAATTCATGTGCGCATTGTCGCGCGTCAGCAGCGTCCCGACGATGGTTTACTTCGGGCTCACCCACATCTGAATCTGTGCGCGAAAAACAATCTGACCTTTTTCATCTTCAACCGCCACATCCACCGGCCAGTCGAATCCGCTTGTGCCGAAGCTCGGTAAGGGGTCGCACTGACAGCTGGCGGTGAGGTCGGTCTCGGCCTTGAGCAGGTATTGCACGCTCATGCCTTTGGGGATCCAGCGATGTGTGGACGGAACGCTGACTTCTGTCATCAGGCCGCCTACGAATTCCGCGAGGTTGCACATGGCAATCGCATGAACCGTGCCGATGTGATTGGTGACGCGTCGTCGCTTGCTCATGCGGGCAACGGCCTTGCCCGGTGCAAGCTCCAGCATCTGCGGTGAAATGCTCTGAAAATACGGGGTTTTCACGGACACCATGCGCGACCAGGCATTCTTGCCCATCGGCAGCGGTGACAGCTTTTTCCAGAGATTGAGGGCGAGGTTGCTCATGCGAGAGTCCGGGTTGAAGAGTGCGCGAACGCTAGCAGCCGTAGCGCTGCATGGCTTTGACGGCTCAGGCGCGCCGCAGCGGCCACACGGCGAGCAGGCGACGCGGACCACGGCCCCCATCGATCATCAGGATCAAAGCTAGGCATCCGGCACCGGACAGAACAGTGGCCACTGTGAAGCTCGCGACATAGCCAAATGCGTCGCCAATCAGTCCGCCGCTGATGGCAGCCACGCCGCCGGCGAGCAGGATTGCGCAGGAAAATAAGGTGTAGTCCGTGCCGGCTTGCGCAGGTTCTGATGCATCCATCATCAGGGTAAATAGGGCGACCGTTGCCATGCCGCCGAGCAGATGTTCGGCGGTGCTCGCGGCGTAGATCAGGTAGGTGGATTGAGGGTCGGCAGCGCAGGCGATGTAGAGCGTCAGGCTCAGGGTCTGCAGAACACCGCAGATCAGCAGCGCGGGACGGCGACCCAGCTTCCATGCCAGCCAGCCGCCAAGCCCTGCGCCTAGCAGACCCATCACGGAACCCACGGTACCTTTGATAACGGCGATTTCCGACTTGCTCAGTCCGGCGTCGTACATGAAAGGAGAAACCAAGGACGAGGCCATGGCATCGCCAAACTTGTAGGCACAGATGAGCAAGACGAACGCGGAAAGACCGGGAATGCGCAGGCGCTGCGACCAGCCCAGCAGAAGACTGCGTGCCGACATTCTCGGTGTGTGTTCGGGAGCGGTGTTCTCCACTGCGCGATCACCTCGCAGCCAGATCAAGGGCGCGATACAGGTCAGGGCCAGTAGACCCGCCATGCTCAGGAAGGTGAGTGACCAGCTTGAATGCGCATATATCCAGAGCAGTGCGCCGCCACCAATGATCATGCCGATGCGGTAGGCACCAACTTGGATGCCATTGCCCAGGCCACGTTCTGCCGGTGTCAGCAGGCGAACCGCAATGCCGTCAGTTGCAATGTCTTGGGTGGCGGACAGGAAGTTGAACAGGACCAGCCCGGCGAAGAGATAGAACAGCCCCTGATCAGGATCAATCAGTGACAGCGCGGCAGCACCGCAAAGGCTCAGCGCCTGCATGGCCAGCACCCAGCCCCGGCGTGTTCCGGTCTGGTCCACGACCGGGGCCCACAGAAACTTCAGCGCCCAGGGCAGGAACAACAAACCACTTGCGCCGATGGCCGCCAGAGACAGACCGCGTTCGCGCAAGAGTACCGGCAGGGCCTGCGTAAAGAATCCGAACGGCAGACCTTGGGCCAGGTAAAGGCTGCCCAACAGCAGCAACTTGGGCGCAGCGTTCATGTGACGTATTTGCACGCGAAGGGGGCATCACCCTACGACAAACGGATGACAGCGGGAATGCCGCTGACTCAGGGCGCTGTTCTTTTGTGCTTTTCTTCGTCGGAACCGGATAGCCCTGCCGTAATGACAAAGCGCATCGCTTCTTCCATGCCCATATCCAGCGGCGTCAGGTAGCTGCGTGGCAGCAGCATCGTGTAGCCGCCAATCTGGTAGCTCATCGGCAGATAGACGGCAACGCTTTCTTCATCCTGCTCGGCGATGCGGGGTAAGCCAGCGGTCTGCAGGTCTTCGACGGTGACGAATCCGAGCATGCGAATCGGCACGTTTGGAATCTGGATGAGTACGACTTGTCCCATGCGTTTTTTGCTTTCGCCTGCACGAGAGATAAATCCGGTGAGATCCTTCACGGCGCCATAGACCGTCTTGATCATCGGGATGCGCTCTAGCTGGTGTTCGAACCACTGAATCAGCTTGCGAAAGAAGATGGCCTGCGTCATCAGGCCGACGAAGAAGATCACGGCCAAGGTCATGATCAGACCCATGCCGGGCAGATAGGCTTCGCCCGGCATCAGGATCTGGATGACGCTTCCCAGCAGCTTTTCTGCGGTACCGATCAGCCACATCACAATGGCCAGGGTGATCAGAATTGGTAACAGGACAAACAGGCCGCTCAGGAACGTGCGGACCAGGCCGCGCCAGTTGAATCGATTGCTGGCAGGAGATTTCTTCATTGTTTGAACTCGCTCGCATCGGCCCAGCAGGCGTGGGTGCCGCTGGGAATACGCAGTGGCAGTGTGATCTTTGCGATGGGACCTTCGGCCAGATTCTGGGCGGCGTAAATCCAGCACTCCGAGCGATCGCGATTGACGTCACTCACGAAGTTGAGCAGCCAGCCATCGTCTTCCGCCTGCGCCCCTTGTCTGGCCACGAAGGGCATTTCACTTCCAAAGATGCCGTCTCCAAATTTCACCGTTTCGTGATTCCCCGTCTTGAGATCCTGTTTGAGAAAACCATCGAACAGGAACCAGCCCTGTTCTCCGGTCATGCTGTAGACATAACGATGCAGGCTGCTCATGTATTGACGATTAATGCTGCCGAATTCGCACAGGGCATCATCAAGCAAGGACTCGTGGGTTTGTCCGGTTTTGAGGTTGAAGCGCCATCGACAGAGCTGCGGCTTCATGGAATGCAGATCGAGGTAAGCCATCATTTGTGCATAGGCCCTGGGTTGCCCTTGCAGCGGTGGTGGCATCGGCTGCTGTTGCTTGTAGCCATCAACGATGACTTCGTCGCCCTGTTCAAATGCATGGGTCCAGTGCAGGACGTAGGTGGGGTCTGCCTCAAACCAGCGGATGTCGCCGGGCACGCCCTTGCGTGGCACCAGTGCAAAGCGCGAAGGAAGGTCATGCATGCGGGCAGCAAAGATATTCTTCTCGAGCAATGACGCATCCCAGAACAGTGGGAAATCATTGAGCACGTAGAAATGCTTTGTGAACATCATGGCGTGCGGCAGACGCGGCCCGGGCAAGGGAACGTCAACCAGATGATGCAGTTCGCCTTGTTGATTGAGCGCGCCGCAGCGCATGTACGGTTCATGCCGCGAATAATTGAACCAGAGCAGATCTCCGCTGACCGGATCTGTCTGCGCGTGCGCCGAGACGCCCTGTACCGGAAACGCACCCTGCCAGCGCTGCGCGCCGTGCTGTTCCAGCGTGACCGGGTCTGAGGCGTAGAGCTCGCCGCATTGATAGAAGCTGCTCAGCGCCCGGCCACGATGCACACAGACATCGGTGCTGGAAGCATCCTTGAGATAACCCTGCGCGCCGGAGCCGGGTCGTTCGGACAGGGGCGGCACCTGCGCCAGACCGGACCACAGGGAACGATTCTTGTCCTGTTCGGCCACGAAAGCGTGGGTGCGGATGAAGCGGTTTCTAAAGGACGCGCGGCCGTTATGCAGATGAAGGGCGCACAGCATGCCGTCGCCATCAAAGGGGTGGTACTTGCCCAGGGGCTGATGGAGCGGGTTTTCCGTGTTGCGCAGGTAGACGCCGTCGAGGTCTCGCGGAATGTGGCCGCTCACCGGGCAATCATCGTCATGCCATTCTTCTGAGACCGGTGCCCATGCGCCGTTGAGATAGGGGTGATCAGAAGGTTCCAGACTGCTGCGGACCTGGTTGATCCGAATGGCGCTCATGGCTCTACTCCCCGGGTGAAATGCGTGCCGGCCTGCTCAAGACCGACGCGACTGCGGACCATTGGCTCATGAATTGAATCTGTGGCTGAAGTCCCCACATTCTACGGATCGCAGAAGTGGTTCAGGCTGCGCCCAACCAGGAGCCAGAAATGAAGAGTGTGCTTGCTGTCCACGATTATCCACATCAGCACTGGGTGGGAGATGGCTTTGCCGTGCAATCTATGTACGCGCACCTGAATTTCACGCGGCAGATCAGCCCCTTCCTGATGCTGGACTACGCAGCGCCACGGCATTTTTCGCCAAGCAGCCAGCCCCGTGGCGTCGGCGGGCATCCGCATCGCGGATTCGAAACCGTCACCATCGTCTATCGAGGCGAGGTCGAACATCGCGATTCCACCGGCGGTGGCGGAGTGATTCGCGCCGGCGACGTGCAATGGATGACCGCCGGATCCGGATTGGTCCATGACGAGTTTCATTCCAAGGCCTTTGCCGCCAGCGGTGGAGACATGGAAATGGTCCAGCTGTGGGTCAATCTTCCTGCGGAGCACAAGATGACGCCACCCCGCTATCAAGCGATTACTTCCAACCAGATTCCTGACGTTGCACTGGAGAATGAAGCCGGTCATGTCCGGATCATTGCTGGCGCATTCGCGGGGCAGTCCGGTCCGGCCAGTACGTTTACGCCAATCAATGTCTGGGACTTGCGCCTTGCCCGGGATGGCGTGAGTCATCTGGATGCGCCGGATGGTCACAACACGACCTTGCTGTTGCTGAGCGGCAAGCTGCGCCTATCCGGTCATGATGAAGTCGTGCAGGGACCTCGACTGGTACAACTGAGCGAGCAGGGCGCCGGGCTGGAACTGACTGCGCTGGAGGACTCGACAGCCTTGCTGCTCAGCGGCGAGCCCATCGATGAGGCCATCGCCTCTTACGGTCCGTTCGTCATGAATACACAAGCGCAGATTGCCGAAGCGATCGAAGACTTCAACAGCGGTGCCTTCGGCCGCTTGCCGCAGGGATGAGGCACCATCGCCGCGCTGGTCTTGAGCGCGGTCATCGGCAGCTGATCCTGTAGCCGGGCAGGGCCGGCTGCCGGGGCGGAGTGCAGGGCAGGACGCCGCGTTTCCAATTCGCGGCGAATTGCCTGCTTCAGCCTGTCTGTGGACAGACCTCGCCGTGTTAATAGAACAGCGCTTCACGAATCAAATTCGCGGATTGTTGCTTGGCAGGCAGCGCGTGGCTTGTGCACTATGAAATGATGACCCTTCGTTCACGTCTTACTTCTTCCATGCAGCAAGCTCGATTGTTTCGTCCTGACCCAAGCCATCCACCGCGTCTGGGATGGTCGCGCAGAGCACGCTGCCACGCGTTGTATCTGCTCCTTGCTACCGGTATCAGTGCTGCAAGCACGGGTCTCACCGCCGAGTCCGCAGTCTCGGTCGGCATTGCGCTGCCTCTGAAAGCGCAGACCTCGCAGCAGTTGAGTCTCAGCGGCTCGGTGAGCACGCCACTGGATGCTTCCCTGTCACCACGAATTTCCGGGTTGATTGCCGAAGTCATGGTGGACGCAGGCGATGAAGTCAAAAAAGGGCAGGCCCTGCTGAAGCTGGATGACACGCTGGCCAGACTTGCATTGAAGCGAGAAGACGCCGCACTGGTGGAAGTGCAGACGCGCATTGCCGAGGCGGAGCGGCTGCGCCGTGAGGCGGATTCACTCTCGGCCAAGGGTAATTTGCCCAAATCCCTGGCCAAGACCCGCCTTGCCGAGGAAACGCTGGCAAAGGCGCAGCTCAGTGGCGCCCGGGCGGTCCGCGCCGAACAGGCAGAGCGGGTCAATCGGCACGTTCTGACCGCGCCGTTCGCCGGGATCATCCGTCAACGCCTGAGCGCGCCGGGTGAATGGGTGGAGCAGGGCGATATCGTCTTTGATCTGGTTTCACGCGAATCGCTGCGTGTGGATGTGCTGGTCCCGCAGCACCGGCTTGCCGACGTGAAACTGGGGCAGACGGTGGAGGTTACGGTTGATGCCTGGCCGGATCGCGTATTCAAGGGGCGCGTGGCGTCCAGGGTGAGCGCGGCGGACGCGCAGTCGCGCAGTTTTCTGATCCGTGTCGGACTCGGAGAAGATGCGGGAGACGTCCTACCCGGCATGTCAGCGCGGGTGAAGTTTCAGTGGGCAGGTCAGTCGGAAGGAGCGCTCTCCGTCCCAGAGGGTGCCGTGCAGCGCTTCCCGGATGGCAGCACCATCCTGTGGATTGTGGATGAACAGAATCTGGCACAGCGCCGGTCAGTGCAGCTTGGGAACGAGCAGGGCGATCGGGTGCTGGTGCTCGCTGGCCTGAGCGCGAGTGACCGGGTGGTGGTTCGCGGTGCAAAACGGCTCAAGGCCGGCGTGAAAGTCACGGCTGAGCCGGTCTCAGGCAAATGATGGAATCCCTGCTTCAGCGCGGGACCCTGCTCACGGTCATCGCACTGGTGATTTCCGTTCTGGGCCTGCTCGCCACGTCCCGGGTGCCGGTGCAGATGATTCCGGATCTGGAAGTACGCACCATCGCGGTGGAAACGCAGTGGTCAGGTGCAACGCCACAGGACATCGAAAAGGAAATCCTGATCGAGCAGGAAGAGTACCTGCGCACCATTCCGGGCCTGACCCGGATCAAGTCTGCCGCGCGCACAGGCGAAGCAGAAATTGAACTCGAATTCCCCTTCGGCGTGGATATCACCCGCGCCCTGCTCGACGTCAACAATGCGCTGGCGCAGGTGCCGGACTACCCAGAGAACGTGGACCAGCCGCGCATCTCGGCCAGCTCGTTCTCGCAGAATTCCTTCATGTATCTGCGCGTGATGGCAGAGCCGGGTAATCCCTTGGGGCTGGATCTGGACATGCTCAAGGATTATGTCGAGGACAATGTGCGCCCTCGCCTGGAGCGGGTCCCCGGTGTGGCGCAGGTGCAGATTCGCGGCGGCGCATCCCGCCAAGTTCAGATCGCCGTGGACACGGCGGCACTGGCCGAACGCGGCATGAGCCTGCCGATGTTGCGCGACGCTATTCGCGCGCGCAATCGTGACCGCTCGGTGGGCGACCTGGATGAAGGCAAGCAGCGATTCCTGTTGCGCAGCATTGGTCGCTTTGAATCGATCGACGACATGCGTCAGATGGTGATCGGGCGGCGTGGCGATGCACTGGTGCGACTGGGCGATGTTGCAACCGTGCGCCTGGATCACTTCGAGCGACGTGTTCTGGACTACACCGACGGGCAGGGGGCCATCGGATTGTCGGTTCGCCGACTGGCCGGCTCCAATGTGGTGCAGATCAAGCGCGACATGTTGCCGGTCATCGACGACATCAACACGCAGTTGCTCGCATCAGTGGGTCTGCAACTGCGCCTGCTCACCGACGATGTGAAGTATGTCGAAGCCTCCGTGCTCAATGTCTGGCAGAACCTTGCTATCGGTGCCTTCCTCGCGACCGCCGTGATGTTTCTGTTTCTGCGTTCGCTACCGGCTACGCTGGTCGGTGTGATTGGTGTGCCGGTCTGCACCATTGCCGCGTTCATGGGCTTGCTCGCATTCGGCCGCACGATCAATGTGATCTCACTGGCGGGTGTTGCGTTCTCTATCGGCATGACGCTCGACAACAGCATCGTTGTGCTTGAGGCCATCGAAAAAGAGCGACGTGCCGGACTGGGCCGTCTGGAAGCCGCCAGCGCTGGTGTCAGGAAAGTGTGGTCGGCGGTGCTTGCCTCTACCCTGACCACCATTCTGGTTTTTGCGCCGATTCTGTTCATCGAAGAAGAAGCCGGACAGCTCTACTCCGATGTGGCCGTGGCAATCTCGTCCGCCATCTTGGTGTCCATGCTGGTGGCGATCACCCTGGTGCCCGCTGCCACCTTGCGGCTGAGCAATCTGGGCAAGGCGCAACCGGGCATAGGTGAAGACAACCTGCTCAAGCGCTCCTTGCTGAGATGGGTCGCCTGGTTGGTTGCGACACCGCTTCGGCGCTGGTCTTATCTCGCGCTGTCGGTTGGCCTGACCGCTGCCATTATTCTTTTCCTGACACCGCAGGCCGAGTACCTCCCGGAAGGAGAAGAGCCCAAAACTTTCGTGCGCATGATCGCGCCGCCGGGATACAGCCTGTCCGAAATCGAGAAGGTGGCGGAGAAGCTGCAGGCCGAATTGCAGGTATTTGTCGATGATGATCCGGCTCGATTTGCACGGGGCGAGGTGGCGGTTCCGGCGATGCGCTACATGAACCTGCAGGCGGAATCTTCCGGCCTGCGCGTCATTGCCGAGACCATCGATCCGGATCAGATCAATGATCTGATGAACGCATTGACTGATCGCTTCCGTCAGGAGCCGGACATGCGTGCGTTTGCGGCGCGCGGCTCCATCATCAGCAGTAATGATGGCGGCACGCGCAGCGTGAATGTGGATATATCCGGCGCCAAACTGACCGATCTCTTTGCCGCAGCGCAGGCCATATACGCACGAGCCAGTGAGCTGATGCCAACCGCGCAGATCGGATCGGAACCCACTTCGCTGAGCCTGACCCAGCCGATGATCCGCGTTGAGCCGGACTGGACAAGGCTGGCGGAGCTGGATGTGTCCGGCGACGACTTTGCCTTCGCCGTTTCCGCGATGGCCGACGGCGCTTACGTGGACGAGTTTTTTGTCGGGGATGACAAGATCGACATGTTCGTCTTCAGCGACTCGGGCAATCGGCAATCGCTGGCAGAACTGGAGAACCTGCCATTGCATACCGCGAGCGGCGTGGTGCCCTTGTCGGCCGTGGCGCGCTTCGTGGAAACACTCGACACCGACCAGGTTCGTCGCGTGAATGGTCGCAGAACCGTTACCGTCAACATCGTCGCGCCGCGAGAGATCCCACTCGAATCAGCGGTGGAATTGGTGCGCACCCGGATCATCGATGAGCTTCAGGCCAATGGCGATATCCCGCTGGATGTGCAGCTGGATATTTCCGGTGCTGCGGATCAGCTGGATGCGACGCAGAACGCCCTGAAAGGAAACTTCCTGGTCGCGCTGATTCTGAGTTATCTGCTACTCGTGGCCATCTTCACGCATTGGGGCTTTCCGCTCTTTATTCTTACCACTGTGCCGCTGGGCATTGCCGGAGGCATTGCGGGTCTGGTGCTGATGAATAACTTCGTGTCGCAGCCCTTTGACATGATTTCCATGCTGGGTTTCCTGATCCTGCTGGGCACGGTAGTGAATAATCCGATCCTGATCATTGATCAGACCATGCACCTGCTGCGCGAGCAGAAGCTCGGCATCGAGCAGGCTGTCACGCAGGCCGTCGAGAGTCGTTTGCGTCCGGTGATGATGTCCATGATCACCACCATCTTTGGCCTGTCCCCTCTGGTATTCATACCGGGTGCCGGAACCGAGTTGTATCGAGGCGTCGGCGCCATTGTCCTGTTTGGCCTGTTGTTCTCAACCTTGATCACCCTGACCTTCCTCCCAGTGCTGCTGACAACGGTCTTGCGCCGAGGGATTGTCAGGGCCGGCTGAGATAGGTCAGCGATGCGAGAGTAGCGAGGCGGGGTCGGTTGGTCCTATTGCCTTCCCGCTGATCCAAGACAATAAAAAAGCCGGCTTGCGCCGGCTTTTTTATTGCAGCTTGTGAGGCTCAGATACGGCTTTCGATACCGTACGCCGCGAATCCTTTCTTTTCGAAATTCTCACGGAACATGTCGCGCAGTTTGGTTGCGGTCTTGTCGTAGGCTTCCTTGTCTGCCCAGGTTGAGCGCGGATTGAGCACGCTCTGGTCTTCCAGGCCAGGGCAGGACTTGGGAATGGTCAGATTGAGGATGTCCAGCTTCTCGGTTTCAACATCGTCCAGCTTGCCGTCGAGCGCAGCATTGAGCAGTGCGCGTGTGACCTTGATGGACATACGCTTGCCAGTGCCGTAGCTGCCGCCGCTCCAGCCGGTATTGAGCAGGATGCAGCGTGCGTGATTGGTTTCCATCTTCTTCGCCAGCAGCTTGGCGTAGACATTGGGCTTCTGCGACATGAAGGGGCCACCAAAGCAGGCACTGAACGCAGGTTGTGGTTCTGTTACACCCACCTCGGTACCGGCAACGCGAGCGGTAAAGCCGGACACGAAGTGATACATCACGTCCTTGGCATCCAGAATGGAGATCGGCGGCAGGACGCCGAATGCATCGGCGGTCAGCAGCACGATGGTCTGCGGATGCGGGCCCTGCGCGTTGGGCATGACATTGGGAATCACGTCGAGCGGGTAGCTCAGACGGGTGTTTTCCGCGATGGAGCTGTCGTCCAGATCGAGTTCGTCAGGATGGCACTCTTCCATCTTCTTTCCGGGCAGCGGCGGCACGTTCTCGATGATGGTGCCGGGCTGTGACATGGCCGCAGCAATGACCGGCTCGGCAGCCTTGTCCAGATTGATCAGCTTGGCGTAGCAACCGTCTTCGAGGTTGCACAGGCCGTTGTCGGACCAGATGGTTTCGTCATCGCCAATCAGGCGGCGCGAGGCATCGGCCGACAAAGTGGTCTTGCCGGTGCCGGAAAGGCCGAACAGGATGGCGGCGTCGTTGTTTGCGCCCACGTTGGCCGAGCAGTGCATCGACAGGCGTTCCTGCTTTGGCAGCAGGTAGTTGCCGACCGTGAAGATGGTCTTCTTGTTCACGCCGCAGTAGTCAGCGCGGCCTGCGACCAGACAGATGCGGTTGCGGGTATCCACGACCACAGCAGCTTCAGAGCGGCAACCATCACGCTCAGGTTCGCAGACAAAGCTCGGCACGTTGATCATGGTCCAGCGTCGATCATCGATGTCCTTAACGCCCTGCAGGTCCTTGGGGAACATGTTGTGCACGAACATGGCATGCGTGGCGTATTCGCCGACAAAGCGATAAGGGACGGCGAAATCCGGGTCCGATCCCATGAAAACGTCCTTGACGTACAGGGTGGACTGCTTGCTGTTGACGTGCTCGATGACGCGCTTGAGCAGACCCTGATACTGGTCCGGGTCATAGGCATTGAGGTCGGCCTTGAACCAGATCTCGTCAGCCACTTCTGGCCATTTCACTGCGTAGGTGTCGCGCGTGCGGCGGCCGGTGCAGTCCGGGTCCGTGTAATAGACCAGAGGGCCGGCGTCTCCCAGGACGGTCGGGAAAGCTTTCTGCGCATCCGAAGGGCCATCGCGTTTCACCCGACCCCGATCATTGGCAATGGCTTCGTGGAAAAGCTCCTTTTTGCCAAGGTTGTACTTGTAAGTGACGGATTTAAGCCCGAAAAGCTTCTCGAGGTCGGCCTGAAATGTCATCCAATGGGGTCCTTGTAAGAGCGCGTGGCGGAGGCACGGTAGCCCGATAGCATAGTAGGCGGCCGATATTGTCGGCAAGTCCGCAAAAACAAAGACCAATCAAATCAGACAGATGAGGCTGCACATGCGCCTCTTAACGCTCTGAAGACAGAAAATCTCCCGGCGCATCGCCGTCCAGCGACACATCGGCGGGCAATTTGAAGCCGGCGACGGACTCTCGCAGGGTCGTGGACAGGGCATTGAGCTCGCCGACCGCCTTGGCCGTGTTCTGGGCCGACTCAGCTGTCTTGATGGCACTGCCGCGGATCAGTTCAACCTGCTCGGCGATGCGCACGGACTGCTCGGCCTCTGCATGGGCTTCGCTTGAGATCTCCTGAATCACGCGAGCCAGATCCGTCGAGGTTGCCTCGATGCGGGTCAGCGACTGTCCTGCTTCCTCGGCGCTGCGTGCACCGGATATGACGTTTGTGGTGGACAGTTCCATCGAGACGATGGCCTCTTTGGTGTCTGCCTGAATGGTGTTGACCAGTGTCTCGATCTGCCGCGTTGCCGCTGCGGCGCGTTCGGCCAGACGCTGGACTTCATCGGCCACCACGGCGAATCCGCGGCCAGATTCTCCTGCCATCGCGGCCTGGATGGAGGCATTCAGTGCGAGCGTGTTGGTCTGTTCGGCGATGTCATTGATGAACTCGATGATGTTGCCAATTTCCTGCGACGACTCGCCCAAGCGCTTGATGCGCTTGGAGGTGTCCTGAATCTGTTCGCGCAGCGCGGCCATCCCCTGAATACTTCGCCCGACCGTTGAGGCCCCGTTGTGGGCAACGGTGACGGAATTGCGCGCCTGTTCGGAAACGGCGTCGGCCCGCGTTGCGATATTGCTGAGGGACTTGGAGCTATTGCTCATGCGGTTGGCAATTTCCACCACCTGTGTCGCCTGATTTTCCGAGCCGTCCTTCATCAGGGCGGCGGTGGCGTCCGTGGAGGTGGCTGCCGCACTGAGTTCCACCGCCGTCTTGTTGATGGTGCTGACCAGGCTGCGCAGGGTATCCACCGTGTAGTTGATGGAATCTGCAATGGCGCCAGTGAAGTCGCCGGTGACATTGGCTCGCACGGTGAGGTCGCCGTCCGCCAGCGTGCTGATCTCGTCGAGCAAGGACAGGATGGCCGCCTGTTGTCGGCGATCGTTTTCTTCGGCACGGCGAATTCTCTGGCGCACCGCGATCACATTGATGATCAGGTACAGGACCAGTGCGATCACCGTGACGGCAAGGCCGGGCAGGATCACCGTCTGTTGCAGGGTGCTGGTCCCAGCGCTCGGCCCGAGTTTGCCTTCAAGCTGGCGTGCCGCAGAAATGAGCTGGGTTGCACGCTCGGGAATACTGGCGGCGGCTGTTTGCATCTCGCCCAGGGTCGGGCCCAGAGCCTCGAGTTCAACCCCGATCTTCGCCAGCTCCAGAACCAGCGGGCGCTTGAGCTTCACCGCAGTCCCGACTTCGCCGCCGCTTTCAAGCGTGCCGTGATCAGATGCCAGCGCAGCAGCGTTCAGGTTGATCTTGCGCGCAATCTGATCGGCGTTATGACCATCGCTGAGCAGGCGCCGGCCGAGAATCCTGATTTCCTGAGTCCGCGCCATCTGCGCGTTGGCGGTGACCGCTTTTCCAGACGGCGCGCCGCCTTGTATCAGGCGGCCGGCAAGTCCGTCATAAACATTGGCGACCTGAGCCCCAACAGATTCCAGGTTCTGCCCGACGCGCACGGCCAGCTTGATCTGATCCTCGGCAACCAGCACCTTGTCAATTGCTTCCTTGAATCGGCTCCAGCTATCTTCGGTGCCGGTCAGTTCTGCCTCGACAGAGGCCGGCATGGGCGCAATGTTCTGGCTCGCGTCGCCTTCGCGAAGCGCCGACATGACACTCTTCAGGTGGTTGGTTTTTTGCAGCAGGTCCGCAAACTCGGCGGGCTCGCCCTGACTGGCCTTGCCCGCTGCCCGGGTGATGTCCAGCGCATCGGTCTGGATGACGCGCGCAGCTGCTACCCAGCTGGTGCGCCGGCCGGCGACATTTTCGTTGTAGAGAACGCCGAGGCTGCTGGCCGCAATGCCCAGGACCGCAATGCCCAGAACGATGGTGTCGAGTCGGAACCTGCGTCCGTCCTTGCCGTTCTCGCTCTCCATTTAAGCCTCTCCCTGCATTGCTTTCAGGTGCTCAAGCCGCGAGCACGCTGCTGATTTTTTTCAGCAGATCGTATTCCTTGACGGGTTTGACCAGGTATTCGCGCGCGCCTTGACGCATGGCCCAGACGCGGTCAGTTTCCTGATTCTTGCTGCTGCAGACAATGATGGGAATACCGCTGGTCAGCGGGTCCCGGCTCAGTGTGCGGGTGGCCTGGAACCCGTTAATGCCGGGCATCACCACATCCATCAACACGCAGTCTGGTTGACTCTGCCGGATGCGACCAATCGCTTCGGCACCATTGGTGGCTTCGACGACGGTATGTCCGGCTTTCTGAAGAATGTTCCTCAGGTTCAGAATGTCGGTCGGCGAATCATCGACGATCATCACGCAGGCCATGTTGGAATTCCGGTGCTCCTCGTTGCTCGGTCCTGCGATTGCGCAGTTGAGCAAACTATACACGCCCGCTTGCTGAAATCTTGGGTGTCAGGCACCGGACATGCTGATGGGTGATCTGAGCGCCTGTTCATGCCGCTCAGCTTGAGGCGGAACGGTAAACCACACGTCCTTCATGCAGCGTGCATTTCACCCGGCCCGGCAGCTTTCGACCGCCAAACGGCGTGTTCTGTCCTGCACTGATCAACTTTGTCGGGTCCAACTCGGAGTCATTCTCCGGGTCGAACAGAACCAGGTTGGCGCGACTTCCAGCTTGCAGGCGACCTTCTGCAATACCGAGAATCTGGGCGGGCTTCAGGCACAGGCGCTGGGCCATCTGCAGCGGATTGAGGATGTCCTGGCGCACCAACTCGAGCGTCAGGGGCAGCAGGGTTTCCAGCCCGGATATGCCGGGCTCGGTGAGCGGAAAGGGATTTTCCTTGGCGTCCACTTCGTGCGGCTGATGGTCTGAGCAGACCGCCCCGATGATGCCGAGCCGGACACCTTCTCGCAGAGCGTCACGATCCTGCGCTGTTCGCAGCGGCGGAATGACGTGGCACATGGCATTGAAGCCCATGACGTCTTCTGCTGTCAGGAACAATTGATGTGCGGCCACGTCCGCGCTGACTTTCAGGCCGCTGCGCTGGGCGCTCTCCACCATGGCGACGGATCGGGCGGTCGAGAGCCGCCCAAAATGCACTGCTGCGCCGGTGTCTTCCACCAGCGAAATCCAGAAGCGGATGGCTGAGACCTCTGCAGCGACCGGAATTGGCGCAAGTCCAAGCCGGGTGGCCACCGGGCCTTCATGCGCACAGCCGCGATTGGCCAGCGCCGGGTTCTGGGCAAACACATGCACCGTCAGGCCCAGGCCGCGCGCATATTCAAGAGCGCGACAACCGATCAGTGAGTCGCGCAAGGGATGTGCGGCGTTGCTGACGCCAACACATCCGGCCTGACGCAGTGCGCTCATCTCGGCCAGCGACTCGCCCTCCAGATTCTGGGTCAGGGCGCCCAATGTATGCACATCCAGTCCGCCGACACGGGCGGCAATGCCGCGAATCCGGTCGACCACGGCCTGATTGGCAATCGGCGGGTGGGTATCCGGTGGGATGGTGACCGTCGTAATGCCGCCGGCCTGCGCTGCCGGAATTTCCGTTGCGAAACTCGCCTTGTGAGTCTGGCCGGGTTCGCGGAAGCGAGCCGCCAGATCAACGATGCCGGGCATCAGCCATTGACCCTGCGCGGGCAGGACCTGGTCGAACTCGCCGTCTGGCCGGGTGGCGCCGACCGACTCGATGAGTCCATCTCGGATTGCGACAAAGCCGACTTCATCAAACCCGGTCTCGGGTTCAAGAATGCGCGCGCCTTCAATCAGGAGCGAGGACTGCGTGCTCATGAGGGGTTCCCCAGGATCAGGTCCATTACGGCCATGCGCACTGAGATGCCGTGCGTCACCTGGCTCAGGATGAGCGAGCGGTCGGAGTAGGCCAGTTCACCGGAGATTTCGACGCCGCGATTGATGGGGCCGGGGTGCATGATCACGCCGTCCGGCTTGATGCGCTTGAGCCGCTCGCGGGTCAGGCCGAAATCGCGGTGAAATTCGGATAGCGAAGGCAGGAAGGCACCGAGCATGCGTTCGGTTTGCAGGCGCAGCAGAATCACCACGTCCACGTCGTCCAGCCCTTCGTCCAGATTGTGGAAGGCGCGTACGCCAAGAGACTCGATGCCGGTGGGCAGCAAGGTTGGCGGCGCGATAACGCGGATGTCCTTGCAGCCGAGAATGCGCAGACCGTGAATGTCTGAACGCGCCACCCGGGAGTGCAGCACGTCGCCGATGATGGCGACTTTCAGGTTCTCGGGAGCGCCCTTGGCCTCGCGGATGGTGTAGAGGTCAAGCAGGCCCTGCGTTGGGTGGGCATGACGGCCATCGCCGGCATTGAGAATCGCCACACCGGGCGCGGCATGTTCGGCAAAAAAATGTGCCGCGCCGCTGGCATCGTGACGCACCACGAACATGTCGGCCTGCATGGCTTCCATGGTCTTGAGCGTGTCGAGCAGGGTTTCGCCCTTTGAGGTGCTCGAAGCAGAAACCTGCAGATTGATGACATCGGCAGACAGGCGCTTGGCTGCAATCTCGAAGGTGGAGCGCGTGCGCGTGGACGGCTCGAAAAACAGATTGACGATGGTGCGCCCGCGAAGTGCGTCGACCTTCTTGTCCGGACCGGCATTGACGGCGGCGTAGTGCGCGGTGCGATCCAGAATTTGCGTGATCAGATCAGCGGGGAGTCCATCAATGCTCAGTAAGTGGCGCAGGCGTCCTTGCTGATCAAGTTGGAGAGAGTCGGTCATCGCGGGGGCGGATTGTGAACTGTGGGGGCCACGCCGCGCAATTCAGGAACCTTGCATGGCAAACCATTGCTCAAGAATAACGCGAGCCGCTTCGCCATCGCGATCACCTTTTCTGACGCGGCGCTTCATCTGTCCGCTGGCGCGGGCGTTGCGCAATGCATCATCGGCTTCGCGCGATGAAAAGCGCTCATCAGCCAGATGCACCGGCAGGCCGGTGCGCGCTTTCAGCTCACTCGCAAATGCGCGAGCGGCAGTGGTCATGGCCTGTTCCGAGCCGTCGTCATCCAGAGGCAGGCCGACCACCAGTGCCTCTGGCCGCCAGTCACGCAGCAGGCGCAAGACGCCGTCCCAGTCCGGGCTGGCACTGTTGTGCAGAGTGGGCAGTGGGCGCGCGGTTCCGGTGATCGCCTCGCCTACGGCAACGCCGATGCGTTTGAAGCCGTAATCAAAGGACAGCACGCTCATGCAGGCTGAAACGGCTCGTCCGCTGCTTCAGGACGGCTATTGATGAAGCGGTTCAAGCGTGGCCGGCGCCGCTGCCCAGCTGCGCGATATCCAGGCCGATCAGTTTGGTCGCCGACTGCCAACGCGCGTCCACCGGGGTCTGGAACAGCACCGCGGCATCTACCGGCGTACTCAGCCAGGCGTTCTGCAGGATCTCATCTTCAAGCTGACCTGCGGCCCATCCCGAATAACCCAGCGTGACCAGAAAATGCTCCGGGCCGCGCCCTTCACCAATGGCCGTCAGGACATCGCGTGAGGTGGTGATGTAGAGCCCCCGGCCGATCGGCATGCTGGAATCCCATCCGCCGGGTCCGCTGTGGACCACAAAGCCACGCTCTGGTTGTACCGGGCCACCCCAGAACACGAACTGCTCGCAGGGCGCGCCGCGGTCATGCTTGACCCCCATCTGGTCGAGCATGGCGCCCAGCGTGAGGTCAGTCGGGCGATTGATGATCAGGCCGACTGCGCCGCTGTCATTGTGTTCGCAGAGCAGGGAAACGGTGTTGCTGAAGTTGTCGTCTTCCAGGCCCGGCATGGCAATCAGGAACTGATTGCGCAGGAAAACGTTCTCGGAATCTGCGCCACTGTCGGCGCTGAGCTGGATGGCTGCTTTTTCCTCGTCCAGATTGTTGTCGATCAATGCCTGCCGACACTTGGCCAGGGATTGGCCTGTGCGTTCGCGAAGGGCTCTGACAGCGGCTCTGGGGACTCGAATCGTCATGCCCCAGTATCCGGTGCGCGGCGGAATGATGGCAAGGTCGTTCGCCCTTGCCTCAGGGCCGCTGGTCCAATTTTTTGCCGATGGCGTCCATCAGCAGCCCGCCGATGTCGGTGCCAAAGGCGGCATCAATTTCGCGGGCGCAGGTCGGGCTGGTGACGTTGATCTCGGTCACGCATTGCCCGATGACATCCAACCCCACAAACAATAGACCGCGCCGGCGCAGTTCCGGGCCGATCCTGCGGGCAATTTCCAGGTCCTTGTCACTCAGGGGGCGGGCCTCGCCGCGACCGCCTGCCGCCAGATTGCCGCGCGTCTCGCCGGCGCTCGGGATACGGGCCAGGCAGTAAGGCACGGGTTCGCCATCCACCATCAGGATGCGCTTGTCGCCGTCAACGATCTCGGGCAGATATTTCTGCGCCACGATCATGCGCTCACCCCGATTGCTGAGCTGCTCAATCACCGCGCCGAGATTCAGTCCGTCGGCGCCCACGCGGAAAATACCGCTGCCGCCCATGCCATCGAGCGGCTTGTAGATCACATCGCGATGTTCGGCGTGAAAAGCCCGCAGGGCCGCTTCATGACGTGCAAACAGGGTGGGCGGCGCCAGATCGGCAAACCACGCGGTGAACATTTTTTCGTTGCAGTCGCGCAGGCTGTGCGGGGCATTGACCACCAGCGCGCCCTGTTCTTCAGCCCGCTCCAGGACATAAGTGCTGGCGACAAACTCCATGTCGAACGGCGGATCCTTGCGCATGAGAATGGCGTCAAGCTCTCCCAGCGGCAGCGCTCGGGGCTCGCCGCGCCACTCGAACCAGTGCTGGTTATCGTCAAAGACCTGCAAGCTTCTGGACTGGGACAAGGCAAGGCCGTCGCGCACGTAGAGGTCAGACACTTCCATGTATTCGATCTGCCAGCCCTTTTTCTGGGCGGCGAGCATCAGAGCCAGGCTGGTGTCCTTGTAGGGTTTGATGGCCGAAATCGGGTCCATGACGACACCGATGCGACGAGGAGTGGGTTTGTTCATGCCCCAACTTTAATCGGGAACCTGCACTGGATGGGCAACAGCGCCAGCACCGGGGCAATTGCCAGGAGCGACCGTGCCACGGGGGGCGTCGTCATCAGCCTCCAGATTGAGTGACTTCTGGCAGACGATGTGAAGCCTGACAGTTTCAAAACCGCCAGATTACGTACACTATGTCAATTGATCCGGCGCATTACGGTAATGGTGCGTTCCGGTGCCTAATCTGCGCGGGAGAGTTGCTAGATGTCACGGCTGAACTGGTTACCCCTTTTACTGGCGTTCGGACTGATTGCGTGCGAAGCCACTGATTCTTCGGACCGCCTGCCGGGTGCTGACACGGACGAAGAGGAAGAAGAACTCACCGAGGCTCAGAAGCGCGCGGCACTGGGAGACTGGTCCGAGTTGCTCGAATGGCCAATCGTGCCCATTCATTCCGTGCTCCTGCCTGATGGCCGCGTGCTGACCTATGGCTCCACGGTCGAAACCGGTGGCGGGCCAGAGGTGATCAGCGGCGGTTTGAGCTATGACATCTGGGATCCAACCGATCCCGATCCGGATGACGGGCACATGGTCCTACCCAATTTCACCGGGACCGATATCTTCTGCAGCGCGCAGGTCGTGTTGCCGCAGCCGGATGCCGGTGTGCTCATTGCGGGCGGCGATACCTTCCCGCGTCGTGAACCCACCCCGGACCCGGATGCAGATCCGGATGCGGCGGGTGAGGTGCCGGAAGATGACGACGACGGCAATCAGGATTCCACCGTTCTCGACTACGCCGGGAATCAGGAGCTGACCAGGGGATCGACCATGAATCGCGGTCGCTGGTACGGCACTGCCACCACTCTGGTCGATGGCACGGTTTATGTTCAGGGCGGCCGCAGTTTTTCACTGGTCAGCGGTGCTGATCTTCCGGAAATTCGTGGCCTGGATGGCATTTTTCGGCTGCTGACCGGAGCCGACACCAGTGCCCTGCGCTACTACTACCCGCGCAATTTCGTCATGCCGGACGGCACCCTGTTCGGGTTTGATACGCGCGGCACCATGTACCGGGTGGACACCAGCGGTACCGGGTCGGTCACTACCTTGAGCCGGTTTGGGGCTGCCTACCGCGGCGATGATTCCACTGCCGCGATGTTCCGGCCGGGGCGCATCCTTCAGTTTGGTGGCACCACTGTTGAAGATTCAGTAGAGCCGCGTTCGCTGATTATCGACGCCAACATGCCTACTCCAAAGCTTACGCGTTCTGGAGATCTGTCTTCGCTGCGCCGGCTGGCTACTGCCACCATCCTGCCCGACGGAACGGTTCTGGCCACAGGCGGCAGCACGGTCTACAACAAGGTCATCGGCGTCAATAACAAGGCAGAAATCTGGGACCCCATCACCGGTGAATGGACACTGGGTGCCGAGCCCGAGAACCTGATTGATCCGCGCGAGAATCATCGCCTCTACCACTCCACCGCACTGTTGCTGCCGGATGGGTCGGTTCTGGTCGGTGGCGGTGGATTGCCCGGGCCTTTCGCGCACGAAGACGCCGAGATTTACTATCCGCCTTATCTTTTCAATGCGGCCGGAAAGCGCGCTGCGCGCCCCAGAATCAGCGCTCCGGATACGCTCAGCGTGGGGCGCAACTTCCGCTTGGGCTCCAGCGACGCGGTTCGGGTCACTCTGGTTAAGACCGGCTCCATGACCCACAACTGGAACATGGATCAGCGCTTCATCGAACTGCCGTTCACGCGGGTCAGTCCAAGTGCGTTGGATGTGCGTATGCCTTCCAATATCGGTGAAGTGCCACCGGGCTACTACATGCTGTTTGCGCACAACGCGGCGGGTGTCCCGTCGCTGGGCAAGATCGTTTTCATCAACGTTGCCCCCACGCCTGATCCCGCACAGGACCCGGTCATCGTGCCTCTGGACTATCGATCCAACGCGCAAGGCGTTGCTCAGAATGTGCTGGTAGAAGCCAGCGACCCCGCTGGCGATGCGCTGAACTTTGCCGCCGCCGGTCTGCCGCCGGGGGTCAGCCTGACGCCGGTCAGCGCAACGCGGGCCCGTCTCAGCGGTACGCCCAGCGAAGCCGGGAGCTACGACGTGGTGGTCACCGCCAGTGACGGAGAGCGCACGTCGTCCAGCAATTTTGTGTGGACCATCCGGCCTGCTGCCACGCCCTAGTTTTTTGGTCTGATTTTCGGTTCCGGTGCCGCCTGCATGGCGGCACCGATTCCCTTGCCGTTGATAAGTGCGCTGCTGCCGTTTGTTGCGTCGCGCGCCTTGCGTGCGGCAATGACCGTCTAGCGTAGCCCTGCAGCATCGAGCGATATAAACGACCGGCAGGTCAATTATTTCGTATAGTTTGCCCTCGGGGCACTCAATCAGGGACGTGAACGATGGCATCCAGACTTCCAGCCGGAGCGCTGGCTCTTTCCTTGGCCGCAGTGACGGCCTCCTTTTCCTTGGCAGCATGCGAGCGGCCCCGGTCAGATAGTGCACCGGATGTCGTGACGTCTCAGGCCGAGTCACGTTTATTCATTGACCCTGATACCGGGAACCGGCGTGCGCCGACCCCCGAGGAGCGTGCCGCGATGAGTGCGCGGGCCTCGAAAGCCACTGCTGCCGGTCAACACGCGGATTCGGCAGGCGCCGAAATCCCGCTGCCGGGCGGCGGTGTCCTGATTCCCCTTGGGCCGGAGGTCATGAGCCTGCACCGTTATCGTCGCAATGCCGACGGCAGTGTCAGCGAAGGAGGCCACAGCGATGCCGAATAATCTTCGCAGAGCAGGGTTTCTCTCATTTGTGGCAGCGGCACTTTTCAGCGTGCAGAGCCAGGCCGCTGTCACGTTTTCCATCGTCAATCAGGACAATCCCGGCGAAGGTTTCAACGATCCCAGTGCGCCCCTGCTGCCGGCGCCGGGCAACGACACGGCCGCGACACTGGGCCAGCAGCGCCTCAATGCATTCCAGTTTGCGGCAGATCTGTGGGCAGCCAAGCTGGATAACGTTGGCGCCGGCGATATCACGGTGGTGGTTAACGCCACGTTCGCCCCATCAAGCTGCTCCCAGACCAGCGGCAATCTGGGCAGTGCTGGACCCACTGGCGTGGTTCGGGATTTTCCGGGCGCACCGGTGGCCAACACTTTGTATGTGCGCGCAGTCGCAAAAGCGCTGGCCACCTCATCACTGGGACTGAGCGGCGCAGACATGAGCGCCAACTTCAATGGCGACATAGATCGCAACCCGGACTGCTTCGGTGACGGAAGCACGATTTCGACCAACTGGTATTACGGTCTCGATGGCGTACCGCAGTCGGGCACCATCGATTTCCTGACCGTGGTGTTGCATGAGATCGGGCACGGCATCGGCTTTCTGACGCTGGTCAATGGAGCCACTGGCGCGCTCAGCGGGGGGCGGGCTGACTCCTATACCCTGAATCTGTTTGATGTTGACGCCGGCCTGGCATGGAAAGACATGAGCAATGCCCAGCGCCTGACCTCCATTACCAATACGGGCGGGCTGGTCTGGACCGGTTCGCAGGCCGCAGGACCGGGACTCTCGGAATTCATTGGCGGTGTGCGCGATGGTCGTCCGCGCATCTATGCGCCCAATCCGCGCGAATCGGGTTCTTCGACCTCGCACTGGGATACCGCTGCATCTCCCAACACGATCATGGAGCCCTTTGAGACTGGCGATAACCGCGTGGTGCAGACCCTAGGCGTGGAAGTCTGCGCCATGGCCGATATTGGTTGGCCACTGGCGCCGGGTGTCAGTTGCCCTGATCAGATCGTCCGACCCACGGCAACTGTCGGCAATGGAACGCCGGCGAGCTGTACGGAGGCCGCCTTGCAAAGCGCGGTCGGTGCCGGTGATGGCCTACTGGTCAAGTTTGACTGTGGCGCGCTGCCGCACACCATCGCCCTGAGTTCGCCAATCAGTTTTACCGGCGGCTTCAATGAACTCGATGGCGGTGGAAAGATCACCCTCGATGGTGGCGGCAATACCCGCGTCATTAGCAATTCCAGTGGTGACAGCCGTCTGGTCTTGCGTGAAATCACCATCGCCAACGGCTTCAATGGTTCACTCGGTGGTGGCGTGAATAACTCCGGAACGGTCAGCGTCATCGACAGCCGTTTCTCAGGCAATACAGCTGGTGCCGGCGGCGCGATCATCAACGCCAGCACCGGGGCTGATCTGAATATTGTTCGCTCGCTATTTTCAGATAATCTGGCCAATGCAGGCGGCGCAACCTATAACTTCGGCGCGCAGCTGACCATTGTGAACTCGACCTTTTCGGGCAACAGCGCCAACCAGATTGGCGGGGCGCTTTACGAAGACTCCGGGTCGCGTGATACCCAGACGATCATTCGCAACAGCACTTTTTCCGGAAACAACTCGCCGATTGGCAGCATTGCGCTGGAAGGTGGTGGGTCGGTACAGCTGATCAACAGCCTGTTCTCTGGCAATGCCTCCGGCGTGGTTTGCGACAGCGATACACCGGGCAGCCTGTTCGCTGACGGCATCAACCTGGACACGGATGGAAGCTGCGCGGCCCTCGCGGGCAGTGGCTTTATCACTGACGCCAATCCGGGTCTGGATGTGCTGGCGGACAATGGTGGCCCAACGCAGACGGTGGCTTTGCTCGATGGCTCACCTGCCATCGACGCGGCCGATCCGGATCGTTGCGCTTATCACCCGGTGGGCGATGTCGACCAGCGTGGCCAGTCACGCGCTCCGGCACTGCGCTGCGACATTGGTGCGTTCGAATTGCAGCCAGACGCTGCGCGCATGGTGCAGCTGCCGGATATCAACGCCAATGGTTATCGGGATAGCGCGATCGCCTTCCGCAGTTCGGCTGGTGACGCGGTAATCCGCGTCATTGACGGGCTCGACGGCAGCGAGATCGCAGAGCGCACGTTTGCCCTCGACTCGCAAATCATCGCGATGGACACCGTGCCGGACCAATCCGGAGATGGTTTCGATGACATTGTCGTCCTGACGCAAACACCGACAGGCCTGCGCAGCTACATCATCAACTCACTGTCCGGGTCCGGCCTGCGATCAATTGGCTTCAACATCGGCGCGGCCACCGGCATGGCGGTGCTGAATAATGTGCAGGGTGAGGCCGCAATTTTGGTTGCAGCATTCGATGCCAGCCTGGGGCGCTATCGCGCCTCGATCAAGGGTGCGGAAACAGGCCAGTTCATCGGTGCCACCCGCATCAACTTCAATCCCGATTTCGACTTGCTGGATTTTGAAGCGCTGAATATCAGCGGCACGCCTTCCATGGTCCTGCTGGTGCGCAATGAGGCTACCGGAGCGCTTTTCGCCCATATCCGAAGCGCTGTTGACGGTTCATTGACGGGCAATATTCCTTTTGCTCGCACTTACAGCGACGTGATTGATCTGGAAGTGAGCGAGGACATCGATGGTGCCGGCACTGCGGCACTGGTCACGCTGCAGCGCCACCCCGGCATTGATCGCGTGATTTCGCAGGTGCGCAATGCCGCATCAGGTGCCTTGATTCGCAACGTGGTCTGGCAATCTGGCTACGACTACTTTGGCCTGGAACTGTTCGACTTCAGCATCGACGGCAACGCAACCCACGATGCTGCAGCGCTGCGTGTTCGTAATGGGCTGTATGACGCTCAGCTCAAGGATATGTCGACCAATGTCAGCCTTCCGAATCGTCCGGTCTTCGGCCGCCTGTCGGTGCCTCAGGACTTCGCGGTAGCGGGCAACGCCAATCCCGGTGGAGACAATTTCGCCAACGCGCTGGGTCTGGACAGTATCCAGCGCATCGTCATGCAATCCCGGACCGTGCCCGGAAATGCGGTGGCCACCCCAGTGGAGACCATCGTCCCCTAATGCTGGCACTGGGTATCGTGTCCGGAGTACCCGGCACGGTACTCAGCTCAGCAGGGACAGCAGCGTCTGGAAAGAAAGGTAAAAGCCCGTGATGCTCAGCATCACGGCGCCGATCTGCCGAGGCCATCGACTGTGCCTGAGCTGTGACAGGGCATTACCGCCTCGGACGGCGAGCCAGGCGTAAGTGGCCTTGACCCCGGCTATGACCATCGTCGCCAGCGTAATCACGACGCCGGCCTGATAGGCGTCGACCTGATGCATGTCCAGGAAAGTGGGTAGCAGGCCCGCGTAGAAGAAGATGGCTCTGGGGTCCGCCAGGGTGATCAGAAAGCCGCCCAGCAAGCCAGAGGCCGTTACCGATGCGCGACCAGGCGCCGCATCCGGCCGCGGCCACCATAGGTGCACCGCAAGCCAGAACAGATACGACGCGGCCAGAAGCTTGACGATCACGAACGCGGAGCCATAACGCTGGGCCATCCAGCTCAGACCGGTGACGGCAATCAGGATGAAGACAATGTCGGCCAGGATGATGCCGACAATCAGCGGCAAGGCTGCGCGAAAGCCGCCGGCTAATGCGCGGCTGATGACCAGCGCATCACTCGGTCCAGGAATGATGGACAGGGCCAACATGGTGGCCCCCATGGCAAGCAGACTCTCCAGGGACATGACAGAAGCCGTTTAGCGGAGGTCGCGACCGGCTGGCCGCGATACGACGCCTCAGCTGCCTTTGCCCGCCAGCCCGGCGATCTCGCGGGCCGCTGCCACCGCCGCCAGGCGCGCAACCACGCCGTAAGCGTAGAACTGATTCGGCGCAGCATCGGGTGCCAGATCCAGCTCGGGGTGGCTGCAGGTGCTCTCGAAAGGCATGGGCTTGAAACTCATGCCCGGGGCGTTGAGGTTTTCCTGATTGCTGCGCTTCTCGTTGACCCGGTAGAAGCCGCCGACTACGCAGCGATCAATCATGTACACCACAGGTTCGGCCGAGTGCTTGTCCGGCCCCCAGGTCTCGAAGGTGTGCACGCCTTCCTGGATGATCGCGCCGGTCACATCACGGCCTTCCTTGGCAGAGGCCATGTGTGTTCGTGCCTTGCGATTCATTTCGCGCACATCATCTGCGGAGCGCACAGTCATGACGCCCATGCCGTAGGTGCCGGCATCGGCCTTGATGATGACGAAAGGTTCTTCCTTGATGCCGTATTCCGCATACTTCTCAGCGATGTCTTCGAGCAGCAGCTCGACATTGCTGACCAGGCAATCTTCGCCCTCGCGTTTCATGAAGTTGATCTGGCCGCAGTTGCGGAACAGAGGGGCGACCCACCAGGGGTCGATCTCGGCCACTTTGGCAAAATCGCTGGCGGTATCGCGGTAATAGCCAAAATGCTGCGTCTTGAGCCGCGCATGCCAGCCTGCTTCCAGCGGGGGCGCGATGGACTGATCAATGCCCTCGAGAATCGGCGGGATGCCGGAAGACAGATCGTTGTTGAGCAGCACCACGCAGGGCCGGAAATCACCCACACGGATTTCGTCGCCGTGACGCTCAATGGGCTCAAACACCAGTTCGCGTCCGGAAATATCCAGCTTGATCGTGGTCGCTTCCTTGATCTCCGGGATCAGGGTGCCGATGCGCAGGTGATAACCGGCGGACTGGATCATGCCGGCCAGATCAGCCACGTTTTCCAGATAGAAGCGGTTGCGCGTGTGATTCTCAGGAATCAGCAGGACCCGGGTGCAGGTCTGATGCGTGCGCTCGACGGCGGTCTGGATCGCCTGTGTGCAGACCGATTTGAACTCAGGGTTTAGATTGTTGAAACCGCCAGGAAACAGGTTGGTGTCCACCGGGGCCAGTTTGAAGCCGGCATTGCGCAGATCAGTGGAGCAGTAAAAGGGTGGCGGCGTCTCCATCCATTGTTTACGAAACCAGGCTTCGATATCTGCGCTGCGTGCGATCAACTGCTGTTCAAAACGAAGCAGTGGCGAAGTCTTTGTGGATGTCGCGGGCTGGGTTGTGTCGGGCATGATGATGAGGGTGCCATTTGGAGTTCGGTCGTACCTGTCGTCACCTGATCACTGGCGCTGGAGCCGGGAGATCGTCGCCCGCGCGGCGGGCACAACGACAATGTCGACCTCAGGCCGTGCGCATGCAATGGCGCGACAGAAGCGTAGGTTAGCAGTCTGTGAGATGTGCGCCGGGGTCCGGGTATGCTAAATAACAAGGCAGTCGGGCGCGATCACACATTCGGGATCAGCACAGGCTGCACCATCGCAGGAAATGCTGACAAGCAAGGGGACGTTGAGTGTCTACAGAGGCAGCGGCAAAGATCATGGTGATCGATGACAGTCAGACCATTCGGCGCACAGCGGAAACGCTGCTCGCGAAGGAAGGTTTCACTGTCTTTACGGCTCAGGACGGATTCGAGGCCCTCGCGCGAATTGCCGATCACCAGCCGGACCTGATCTTCATTGACATCATGATGCCGCGGCTGGACGGTTATCAGGCCTGTGCCCTGATCAAGGCCAATCCCCGCTATGGCAAGACACCGGTGATCATGCTGTCTTCCAAGGACGGATTATTTGACCGCGCGCGTGGACGTATCGTGGGTTCGGATGCCTATCTGACCAAGCCGTTTACGCGCGATGAACTACTCGGAGCCGTGCGTACCCATCTCAAGAAATGAGTAAAGAGCTGCGCTCGCTGCGCGCCCAGCCGTTTCAGCTCCTTCTGGAGCTTGATCGGCGCCTGCGCGCAATGCACGCCGATGGCGGACAGGCCAGCGCCAATATCTGGCAGGGCCTGGCCTTTCGCCATGGGCAGCGATGGATCGTCGCGCCCAAGGAAGATGTGCGCGAAGTCATCGCCGTGCCTCGTACCAGCCGCGTTCCCAATGCCCGCCCCTGGCTGTGTGGTGTGGCCAATATCCGTGGCAAGTTATTGACCCTGATCGATCTGGGCCGACTGTTCGGAAACGAAAGCAGCGCCGCTGCCAATCGCAACGCCCGGGTGCTGGTCCTGAACTCGGAGTTGTCGCCGGTCGGCTTCCTGGTGGATGAAGTAGCGGGCTACCGGCAGTTCACGGTCGGAGAACAGGCTGCTCCGAAGCTCGCGGACGGCGACACCATGAAGCCCTTTGTCCTCGGCGGCTTCCAACGCGAAGGCCGCCCCTGGCTGGTGCTCAGCCTGCACCAGCTGGCCAGCTCAGAGCTGGTCCGCCGCGGAGGCTGGTGAGATGAGCCCAGCTCCCGACCAACCAGAGCTGCAAGCCGCTTCTGTGGGCATGCACTGGGTGCACGGCGAACTCGAGCAGAACCTCCAGCTGGCTACCAAGCTGATCGAGCAGTACGCCGAGGCACGAAAGAAGCAATCCGATCTGCTCTACAAGGCAGAAGCCTATCTGCAGGAAGTACGTGGTGTTGCCATCCTGGTGCGCGCCTTCGGCCTCGCGCTTCTGGCCGAAGAAATGCGCCAGACCTTGCGGGACATCATTGCGGAGAAAATCCGGGAGCTTGACCCCGCCTATTCAGCACTTGGCAGCGCCTGCGTACAGGCCGTTGATTATCTTGATCTGCTGCGCGTTGAAGGCAATGACAGCGCCCTGATCCTGCAACCAGTGGTCAACGAGTTGCGGCTGGCGCGTGGCCTCGGCCTGCTGACAGAAGACGACCTCTTTGTTGCCCAGTTTCGGGTGCTCAGTCTCAAAGTGCGGCACACACCGCCGGCGAGTCCGCAGAAGCGCCTCAAGGAAGAAGCGGCCCGTCTGTCGCCAGCGTTCTCGGCGTCCCTGCTGGCCTGGTTCAAGGAACAGGATGCCAGCCAGGCCATGTCGCGAATCGGCAGAATCAGCGAACTGCTCGCTGCGTCGAGCGTGCATGTCGATATGCATCAGCTTTGGCGCACTGCCGCGGCCTGTATCGAAGCCTTGTTGTCCGATGCTCTGGAGCCGTCACTGGAGGTCAAGCGTCAGTTCGGTCGCGCCGGGCAGCTGATCAAGATTATTGCGGCTGAAGGCGAGGTCGCCGCCATCCAGAAGATGAGCGATGTGTCGCTCAGGCTGCTTTTCAGCGTCGGACGCTCACAGGGTCGCGGTCCGCGAACGAGCAGCCTGCGAGAAGAACTTCAGCTTGATCGCTGGGTGCCGCGGGTAGAGCAGGTTGAGGCAGCGCGCGGGCGTCTGCGGGGTGCCAATACTGATCTGCTGGAGAAAGTGGTCGAGGAGCTGCGATCAGATCTGTCTGAGGTCAGGGTCAGCATTGATCTGGCCATGCGATCAGGCGCCAGTCCGGACGAGTACGAAAATACCGCGAAACGACTCAAGGGCGTGGCAGATACGCTCATGGTGCTTGGTCTGTCGGCGGAGAGTGAGGCGCTCGCTGAGCCCTTGGCAGCGCTGGGTAAGGGAGCTGAAGCAGGAGCCGATGTCTGGGAGCATTGCGCAACTTCACTGCTGCAGGTTGACCTGTCGCTGGAGGCCGCGCTGTATCGACAGTTGCAGGCAGGACCGGCAGCGGCATCCAATACCGCTTCAAAGGCACCAAGCGCAGCCGCATCAATGGCTGCGGCCGACCTGCGTTCCGGACGACTCGCCGTCCTGCGTGAATCCCTAGTGGATATAGCCAGAACAAAGGCTAACATCGATGCTTTCCTGAAAGCCGGTGATCGTTCCGGACTGGCTGATACGGCGCGACTGCTCTACGAGGTCGGCGCCGGACTACGCATGCTCGACATGGAGTCGGCAGAGCAGAGCGTGGGACTGATCTGCGAGTACCTGCAGGGCGAGGCTATTGCCGATATCGCGCAGGACCCGGGGCGGGCCAATATTTTTGCGGATGCCATTGCCGCACTCGAGTATTTCCTGGAATTTGTGCGCGACGAGTCGCCCGGGCAGGAGCAGGCTCGAATTCAGTTGTCGCAAAGAGCGCAGGCTCTGAGTACAGAGACTGTGGCGGATTCGGGCCTCGGCAGCGATGAGACATCTCCAGTCGAACCCGCAACTGAGCCTTCATCGCCGAAGCAGACTGAGGAAGTCCCCGAACTGCAGATCGAGGATCAGGTTTCGTCTCAAGCGGTCAGTGAGGCACAAGATCCGGTTGATGCTCCAGCCAGCGCTGAGGCAGAACCTGAAGCCTTCTCTCTGGAGCTGGTGGATTACGTTGCCCCCGAGGATGTATCTGAGGAGCCGCCTGCGCCGTCAGAAAAACCTGAATACGACCCCTTGCATGGCGCGCCCGCCGGCGTTGGTTCAGAACTTGAATTGCAGGACGATGCTGACACCGCCGCCGCGGACGATGACGCGCCAGCCGATGATTCGGTGGCAGCCGGATCGGCCGGTCGCGATGAGGTGATCGAGCTCTCGGGCGATTCCCTGCCAGAGCCTGAGACGGATGAAACGCCTGAGCAGGTAGTGAGCGTCTCTCCGGATGACGCCGATGATGGGTCGGCTGCTGGCACAGACGCGCCAGCCGAGCCGGAAGCGGGCATGGATCCGGAGATTCGCGAGATCTTTATTGACGAGGCCGGCGAAGTGCTCGAAACCATCCAGGCGGCACTGCCTGGCTGGCAACGTCAGAGCGATGACCGCGCCATGATGACAACCATCCGGCGCGGCTTTCACACGCTCAAGGGCAGCGGGCGCATGGTGGGCGCACACGACTTCGGGGAATTCGCCTGGGAAATCGAGAACCTTCTCAACCGTTGTCTTGACCAGACGCTTGAGGTCAAGCCGGCGGTCATGCGGACAGTCGAAGAAGCCATCGGCCTGATTCCGGCAATGATCGAGGCATTCAAGACATCTGGCGAGACGCCGCCTGAGGCGCGCTTGCTGGCGGAAAGGGCGCGCAGTCTGGCCAGCCCCGAAAGCGATGATGCCGAAGAAGAGCTGGAGGCTGTATTCCGCACGGACGCGCTGGCGCGCCTACAAATGGTGCTGCGCTGGATAGGTGATCAGAGCGCCGAAGCCGATGAGCACAGCATTCCTGATCCGGTGGTTCGTGCCTTCCACACCTTGCGCGGCGCTGCGATGGCCATTGGCGCCGAGTCCATTGGCCAGGTCTGTGGTGCCATCGAAGATTATCTGGACGACCTGATTCGAGACCATGCCCTGCTGGGCCGAGAGGGTCTGGCGGCACTGGACGAATGCGGTACTACGCTCAATCTCTGGATCAGTCGATTCGAGAACGCAGATGCCGAACAACCGGATGCGCAGGCGCTACTGGACCGCATCGGCGGCTTGCACAAGGCCATCCAGAGCCAGGACGAGGACGAGGATGATGAAGATCGGCAGATGGCCGAAGTCTTCGCCTTCGAAGCCCTGGATCTGGTGCAGAAATTTGAAACCGATGCCAATGCCTGGGCCAATGCAAATGGCAAGACGCAGTATGCGCGCGCGCTCAAATCCACCATTCATACGCTCAAGGGTGCGGCGGCCATGGCCGGATGCGCGCCAATCGCTGCGGTTGCACAGGCGCTCAACCTCCGGCTTGGCGACATGCTGGATTCCGGCAAGCCCGAAGCCGGATTCTTCGAGACCCTGAACCGGATCATCGAGAATCTATACTCGCTGCTGGATGATTTCCGCGCCGGGAAGCTGCAGGGCGATGGCATGGAGTGGGTCGAGCAGGTCGCCGCTCTGGACAACTTCGCACCGGACCCGGATTCGGCATCGGAAACCAGTGACCAGCCGCTTGATTTTGCTGAGTCCATGAGCGCGCAGGATGCCGAGACCCTGTATCTGTTCCTGAGTGAAGTCGGCCCGCTCATGGAGACACTCGAGTCCAACGCTACCGTCATTGCCGAACGTCCCGATGATCGCTTTGTGGCTGGCGAGTGGTTGCGTGCGCTGCACACCGTCAAGGGCAGCGCGCGCATGGCCGGTTTCACGGACATTGGCGAGCTGGCGCATCGTCTGGAAGCGGCAAGCGAGTCGGCCGCTTCGTCGGACGGAAATCGCGAACTGTTTGCCAGACAGGTCGCAAACGGCATTGACGGTCTGCACCAGCTGATTGATGAAGCCAGAGCACACCGCAGCGGTGCTGCAGGCGAGGTTCTGGCAGGTTTTGATGCGCTCGTGCCGGAAGCTGTAGAAGAAGCCGAAGATGTGGTGCTCGAAGGTCTCGAGCCGGTTTCCGATATTTCTGCCTTGCAGGATGAGGCGGAAGTCAGCAGCGACCAAACGCAGGATTCGCAACTCACTCCGGAGGCAGAGCTTGAGCAGGAAGCGGAGATCGAGTCTGAGCCAGCTTCAGAAGCAGAGCTGGACGTACCGGTGCCCGATTCAGTCCTGGAGACCTTGTCGCCCGAAACGGAATCCGATATCGATGACGCCGACCCGGATCTGATCGAGATTTTCGAGCCAGAAGCGGAAGAATTGTTCGAGTCGCTGAGCTCGGCGCTTGCAGACTGGCAGGATGACCCCGCCCAGACCGGGCCTGTAGCTGAGATGCAGCGCCACTTGCACACCTTCAAGGGCGGCGCCCGCATGACCGGCCTGAACCGCCTCGGGAATGCTGCGCACCGTCTGGAAACCCAGCTGGTTGCCCTGGAAACCTCCGAGCAGCCAGTGACGGCCGCAGATCTGAGCCAGGTGACTGGCGGTCTGAACCTGTTGCGCCAGCTGTACTCGGAACGGCTGCAGCCCAAACCGCCAGCGCAGCCAGCGCAAGCGCCGCTTGCAGAGGTACAGGAGCGCGCAGCACAGGATGCTTCGGCAGAGCAGGGCGCCAACCCAGATACGCCTGATCCCGAGCTGATCGAAATATTTGTCCCCGAGGCTCAGGAGTTGCTCGAGTCGCTGCAGAGCGCCCTGAGTGACTGGCAGCAGACGCCTGATCACCTCCAGCACGCTGGCCTGATGCAGCGCGACCTGCATACCTTCAAGGGCGGAGCGCGCATGAGCGGCCTGCGCCGGCTCGGTGATGCTGCTCATGCGCTTGAGACCCAATTGGTCGCACTCGGGCGCGATGCCAGCCTGGTGGACGCTGAATCCCTGAGAGTGATCAGCAAAGAGCTTGATGAGCTCCAGCAGCTGTACGAGTCGAGCCGTAAACCCGCTCCCGCTGCGGCCCCGACACAGCCGTCGCCTGGAAGCTCACCTGAAGATAAAGTCAAATCCTCATCGGCGTCGACTCCGGCTGAGCAGGTTCCGACGCCCTCTTCCTGCAGCGCAGTGGAAGTCGCTTCCAGCACGCCAGATGAGCTGCCGCAAGTCTGGGATCAGAACCTGTTCTGGCGGCCAGAAGGTGAAGCCGCCACGCCCAGTGAGCTGCGCCGGGAAGCCGTGCGGGTTCCGGTTGAGCGGCTCGATGCCATGCTCAACCAGGCTGGCGAAATATCCATTTTCCATTCCCGGCTGGAAGAAAATCACGCCACTTTCGGCACCACGCTGGGAGAGATGGAGCAGACCATCACGCGCATCCGCGAACAGTTGCGAATGATGGAAGTCGAGACCGAGGCGCAGATTGCAGCACGCGGGTTCGCCCGTGGTGCCAGTGACGCGGATGACCGCTACGAGTCTGAGTTCGACGCGCTTGAAATGGACCGATACTCCCGCATGCAGGAGTTGTCACGTGCGCTTGCCGAATCGGTCAGTGATCTGGGCTCATTGCACAACACGCTCGATCATTCCGGGACCGAAGCCGAAGCCCTGCTGCAACAGCAGGGGCGCATCAACAACGAAGTGCAGCAAGGCTTGATGGGGACCTTGATGGTGCCGTTCTCGCGCCAGGTTCAGCGCCTGTCGCGCGTGGTGCGCCAGACTGCGGAGCAGAATGGAAAGGCGGCGCGCGCAGAATTCAGCGGCGCTGACAGCGAGCTGGATCGCAATGTGCTGGAGCGCATGACGGCGCCGCTCGAGCATCTGCTGCGCAACTGTGTGGTGCATGGCATTGAAGAGCCCGCGCAACGCAAGAAGGCAGGCAAGTCAGAGTCCGGCATCGTCAATATTTCGCTGAAACGAGAAGGCTCCCAACTGCTCATTGAAGTTCAGGACGATGGCCGCGGACTGGATTTCAAGTCGATCCGGGCGCAGGCCGTCAAACGCGGCTTGATGCGTGAGGACGCTGAAGTTACTGATGAAGACCTCGCCCGATTCGTCTTTGCACCGGGTTTCTCCACTGCCAAAGCACTGACGCAGGATGCGGGTCGCGGTATTGGCATGGACGTTGTCGCCGCGGAGGTCAAACAACTTGGCGGCACCGTTGACCTGTCATCGCAAACCGGTCGCGGTGCGCGCTTCAGTATTCGTTTGCCGCTGATGCTTGCGGTATCGCAGGCGCTGGTGGTGCAGGTGGCTGAGGAATTCTTTGCCATCCCCATTGCCTCGGTGGAGGGCATCACCCGCGCGCCGCGTGAAGCGCTCGAAGAAATGATGCAGGACGAAGGACGCACACTGGAATATGCCGGTAACCATTATCAGGTTCGTCGGCTGGCCGAGTTGGTGGGCCTGCCCGCGGTGACCCGCAAGGACCTGCGCTCTGTGCCCGCCATCCTGATGCGTCTGGGTAGCGCCGTCGGGGGGGCAGAGCGCCGTGTTGCGGTGGTTGCAGACCGCCTGATCGGCAATCGCGAAGTTGTATCCAAGGCGGCCGGTCCGGTGCTGGGTTCTGTCGCCGGCATCTCCGGCGCCACGCTGATGGCCGACGGGCAGGTCATGCTGATCCTGGATGTGCCCGCCCTGATCCAGGAAGCGGTACGCCGCCGTCTTGGGGACGAGGCAGCAGCAACGCAAGCGGTCGTCGAGGATGCGCCGCCCATGATCATGGTCGTCGATGACTCCATTACCATTCGCCGCGTGACCGAGCGCCTATTGAGCCGCAAGGGGTACCGGGTGGTCACCGCACGCGACGGCGTGGACGCCATGGCGACCTTGCAGACGGAAACACCTGACGCGGTGCTGCTGGATATCGAAATGCCACGTGCCGACGGTTTTGAAGTTGCGGCGTTTATTCGCAACACGCCGCGTCTGGCCGACATGCCGATTTTGATGATCACCTCCCGGTCGGGCGACAAACATCGAGAACACGCGCGTCAGATCGGCGTCGACAAATACCTGATCAAGCCCTTTCAGGAGGAGCAGCTGCTGTCGGAGTTGCGTGAGGTTCTGACGGCCAGCGAGGAGCGCAACGCGTGAGCGATACCGTATTTGCCCTGTTGATCCTGATCGAGGACGACTACCTGCTGCTGCCCAATGCGGCGGCGGCAGAGGTTGCCGGGCTTGAAAACTTCGAGCCCCGGGCCAGAGACGCGCAGAAGTGGATCGCGGGCTGGTACAGCAGCGCTGAACGTCGAATTCCAGTGCTGTCGTTTGAAGCGCTCGCGGGCGGCCGCTGCGCCGAACCGGGAAAGCGCGGCCGAATCGTCATTATCAATCCGCTAGGTCAACGCATGGCCAGCGGCGGTTTCGCCATTCTTGCCCAGGATCAGCCGCATCTGGTCTCGCTGACCAAGGCCTCGGTCAGTCCCAGCAAGCTGCGTGATGCAGACTCGGACGAACTGGTCCTTTCGCGGGTCCGGGTCAATGACAAGGACGCCATCATTCCGGATCTGGAACACATAGAAGCCCAGCTCAGCGGCCTGGCCTGACCCTACTGTTCAGGACCGACGGGCGATGCGGACATCGCCTCAAACCGGCGCAGGCACTACAATCTGCGCCCCGATCTTCAGCTTGCAGCGCCAACTGGCATCACCGGCGCGCCTAGCAGGGGTTTCGGCAGTTCGTATTACCAGCTCGCATCAGGGATTCACCATGACTTTTGTTGTTACCGAAAACTGCATCAAGTGCAAATACACCGACTGCGTAGAGGTTTGCCCGGTCGACTGCTTTCACGAGGGTCCCAACTTTCTGGTGATCGACCCTGAGGAATGCATTGATTGCACCTTGTGTGAGCCCGAGTGCCCGATTGATGCCATCAAGGCTGAGGATGACCTCAAGGAAGAGGACACGCACTACCTCAAGCTCAACGCGGAATTGTCGCTGGCCTGGCCCGTCATTACGGAGCGCAAGGACGCCCCGCCGGATGCCAAGGACTGGGAAGGCAAGCCCGACAAACTGAAGTTGCTCGAGAAGTAATTCCCGCACAGCACCGATTGAATCGGAACACAGGAATGCAGCCTTGCATGACCCTGTGCTCCGAGTGTGAGCCACGGCGTGTCGGCTGAAGCCGGGCACCCTGTACCCGGTTCTGCCTGGGTCCTCACCGCCAACGAGCGGCTCGCGCGCATCCTTCGCGAGGAAGTCAATCTCCGCTTTTCCGGCAGTGGCGCTCAGGTGTGGGAAACGCCTCAGATTGCGCCTTTTTCGCGCTGGTGCATCAATCTCTGGTCATCCAGCTGGCCAACCGGACAGCTGCTGAGCGTGACCCAGGAACTGGTGCTCTGGCGCGAGGCGGTGGAGCGTGACGAGGCTGGTGCTGGCCTGCTCGCACCCATTGCCGCCGCACGCGAAGCCCGGCGCAGCGACCAACTGGTGCGCCGCTATGGCATTGCGCTACATGCCAGTGACCCGCGTGTCAGTCAGGAGGAGCATCAGGCTTTCTGCCGCTGGCGCAAGCACGTCAACCAGCGACTTTCCGAGAACGACTGGCTGACCGCTGCCGACATTCCATCCGAGTTGGCGAAAGCAATTGATGCGGGTGCGCTGGCGGTGCCCGCGCGCATCGAGTTGGTGGGTTTTCTGGAGCCTCTGCCGGCAGCCGAACAGGCCGTGCTGGACGCCCTGAACCGACGCGGCACTCAAGTTATCAAGCGAGGCCAGCCGGACGAGCCGCCGTCCAACATTCAGCGCACGCTGCTCGCGGATGAGCAACAGCAATTACGCCATGTCGCGGTGCTCCTGCGCGACACGCTGTCGGCCTGTGCAGACCATCAGCAGATACCACCGCGAATTGTCGTGGCTGTGCCTGATCTGGAAGGACGACGCGCCGCCTTGGACAGTGTGCTGCGCGAACTGCTCGCACCCTGGTCCTTGCGTGGTGATCGGGTCTTGCCCTGGCGGTGGGAGCGCGGGCCCAAGCTGACCCGGCAGGCGCAGCTCGATGTGATGCTGGCCATTCTTCAGTTGCGACTGACCGACAATGCCCCGGCCCTGATCAGCCGTGTGCTTCTCTCGTCCAGCCTCTGGACTGATCAGCAACGCATGCAGACCGCGCGCAGGGACTACGCGCTGCGTGACGAGGGCTTTCCGAAGCTGGCCTTGCGCAAAGTGGCCGAAGATCTTGATGCCGCTTTGGCTGATCGGTTCACACAATTAGCGACCGAACTTCAGGCTGCAGCTCCGCGAGCACTTCCCAGCCAATGGGCAGACCATTTTCGTCGATGCCTTGCGGCCATGGACTGGCCCGGATCACAGACGCTGGATTCTCTGTCCTACCAGGCTGTGCAGGCAGCACGTGACTTGCTGGAACGCCTGGGTACGCTCGATGCGCAGTTGGGCAAGGTGCCGCGCGCGAGTGCGCTGGACTGGTTGCGCGAACTTGCAGAATCAGTGAGTCAGGATGCGCGCGTCGAACATCAGCAGCCCATCCTGATCACGTCAATCGAAGACGCGGCAACCCTGCCCAGTGATCTTCTGATTGTGCTGGATGCCAACACTGCACAGATTCCCGCCAGAGTGCGACCACTGCCCTTGCTGCCGGTTCGCATGCTGCGCGAAGCCGGTGTGGCGCAGGCAAGTCCGGAACAATGGTTGCAACGCTGGCAGGGCTTGATTGCCGGGCTGATGTCCTCGTGCAAAGACATTCACATCTGCAGCGCGCAGGTCGATTCAAGCAATGCGCAGCTTCTGCCGTCGCTGCTCTTCGGCAGTCTGGAAGACTGGAGACCTGCGCTGCTCGAAGAGCGAATCGGCGCAATAGAAGCGTCGCTGTCTGATAGTGAGACGTGCTGCATGACGCCAGAACATGATCCTGTGCCTGCAGTTGATGCGCTGGAACTGGGCGGGCTGCGGGCGCACAGCGGTCTGTTCAAGGATTGGTTTGAATCGCCATTCTTTGCGTTTTGTCGCCACCGCCTGGGCATCACGGCATTGCCCGAAGTTCCGCGTGGTCTGGACAGTCGCGTACAGGGCAATCTGATTCATGCCGTGCTGGAAGATTTCTGGCGTCAGCCCGATAGCAGTGCTGCACTTGAAGCCCTGGGCGAAGACGGCGTCCGGACCCTGCTCGATCAGATTCTGGTCCGACAGGTTCAACGACTGATGCCGGATGTCGCCTTTGGCCCCGCGACGATTCGTCTGGAAACGGAGCGTTGCCGCTCGATTGTCCTGCAGTGGCTGTCACACGAGCGTAAGCGCCTCGATGCATTTGAGGTGGTTGGGCGCGAAGTGGAGGCGAATCCGGTCATTGCCGGGCTGCCGCTACGCCTGCGACTGGATCGCATCGACCGGATTCGCACCTCGCTGGGCGAGCGCTGGCTGGTCATGGACTACAAGACCGGCCGCGAAGCCAACACACGGGGCTGGAAGGCTGAGCGCATGAGCGAGCCTCAGTTACCGCTGTATGCCAGTCACGCTGCCTTGCAGCTCGACGGCATGACGCAGGTCAACGGCATCTGCTTTGCACACCTGCGTGACGGCCATCCTGCGCTGGTGGCCATGACCGACTGGCGCAAGCGCTTGATCGAAGATCCGCCTGTCGATATGAGCGAGAACTGGCAATCGGATATCGAACGCTGGCAAAGACAACTTGAACAGGCAGCGCGTGAATTTCTTCAGGGCGTGGCCTGGCATCACAGCGGGGTGAATGCGCGTTCTTTCAACGCGGATCTGTTGCTGCTGACGGCGCAGGATCTGGCGGAAGAAGAATCTGGAGAGTCGCAGTGAACGGCAAAGCACTGCCAGACGCGCAGGCGCGACTCGATGCGCTGTCGCTCGACGTGCACGCGCTGGTCATGGCGCCAGCGGGTTCAGGCAAGACCGGCTTGCTGGTGCATCGCATGCTGCGTGCACTCGCGGTAGTTGACGTGCCTGAAGAAGTCGTCGCTATCACCTTCACGCGTAAAGCGGCGGCGGAGGTCAGCACACGCGTGCTAGAAATCTTGCGCGACGCGGCGGTTGCTGTGGATGAGCCCGGCTCTGAACACGAACGTGCGCTGCTGATCAGCGCACGGGCGGTGCTGCAACGGGATCGTGAAAAGGACTGGCAGTTGCTGGCCCATCCGGCGCGCATCAATGCGCTGACCATTGACGCTTTCTGCGCGCAGCTGGGCGCACAACTGCCCCTGTTGTCTGGTCTGGGCGGCAGCATCGCGATCAGCGACGATGCTCGCAGCCTGTATCTGGATGCCATTACGCGCCTGTTCGACGAGATCGAGGATGCCTCGGTTCCGCAGCAGGATCGCGATGCGCTTGCGCGCGTTCTGCGACTCAGCGGTAACCGGCTGGACAGACTCATTGAACCCTTGTCGACCCTGCTGGCCAGTCGTGAGCAGTGGCTGTATGCCGCCGCTGCTCAGGACGAACAGGACTGGCGTCATAGGGATGCCCAGGCGCTGGAGTCGCTGGTAGGGCAGGTCATGCAGGAGTTCAACGACGTCATCGATGCACAGGAAAGAGAAAGCCTGATCAGCGCCTTTCGCGAAGCTGCTGCACATGCCCCGGCGATGCAATGGGCGCGGGACCTCCAGCATTGGCCGCAAGACGATCAACACAGCTTGCAGAAGCTGGCTGCCAGTTTGCTCACAGGTGACGGCAAGCTTCGCAAGAAGGGCGGGATCAACAAGACTAGTGGATTTCCGCCCAAGTCTGCGTGCAAGGCGCAATTCCAGGCTTTTCTGGAAGGTCGTGAGGGCGACGATGAACTGGAGGCCAAGGCGCTGGCCATGTGTCAGGTGCCCGACCCGGAGCTGCCCGCTGACATGCACGAATTGCGCATGTGCTGGCTGCGCGTATTGCGTCGCCTGGCTGCGCATCTGCGGGTGATATTTGCATCCGCCGGACAAGCGGATTTCGGTCAGTTGGCGCAATCCGCACTGCAGGCGCTGCGGCCTGAAGGCAGCTATGGCGACGCCTTGTTGCAGGCAGATCACCAGCTCCGTCATCTGCTGGTCGATGAGATGCAGGACACCAGCGAGACGCAACTTCGACTGATCGAAAGCCTGACCGCGTCGTGGACGCCGGGCGATGGTCGTTCCCTGTTTCTGGTGGGTGATCCGCAGCAGTCCATCTACGCTTTCCGCAAGGCCGAGGTTCGCCTGTTTCTCAAATTGTGGGACCGTGCACAACTCGGCGAGCTGGTCTTGAGCCGGCTACGGCTGAGCGCGAATTTTCGCAGTGAACCGGCCGTTGTTGAATGGTTCAACACCGCGTTTGAACGCGTTTTTCCGGATCGTGCAGATGAGCAGCGCGGGGCGGTGGCCTTCACCTCCAGCGTTGCGCTACGTGCACCGAGCAACGACGAAAGCGGAGTGTCGGTTCATCTGTTCAGTCATCCCGGTGAAGAGGCCGTCGCCGCGGCGACGCGCGCCGCAAGTCTGGTCAGTGAGCAGGCGAGTGTGGTCGTTCTGGCACAGACCCGGCGAGCGCTGGAACCGGTCATCCGGGCTTTGCGGGCGCAGGGTCTGACGCCGCATTGCCAGGACATTGATCCACTTGCTGCGCTGCCGGAAGTGCGCGATGTCATGGCCCTGGCACAGGCGCTGTGGCATCCACAGGATCGCCTGTCCTGGGCCGTGTTGCTGCGTGCGCCTTTTGTAGGGCTGTCCTGGTCACAGATGCTGCGCATCTCGGTGGGGCGGCACAAGAGCGCCTGGCCGGAACGCATTGCCGCCGCACTTGATGAGCAGCTTCTCGACGAAGATGGTCATCAGCGCCTGCTCCGGCTGATGAATGCGCTGCAGTCCACTGAGGCAACGAGTTCGATCCGCGAAGACCTTGCTCTCCGGTGCGAGACGATCTGGCACGAGCTGGCGGGTCCGGCTTGTTGCAGTCGCGCTGCTCTGGATGATGTGCGGCAGGCCTTTCAGTGTTTGCGTGAAGAGACACGCGGAAGCGGCATCCGGGATATTGAAGGCCTCCGGCGAAAACTGGAAAAGCTCTACGCCGCACCACGCGCGGGGCAAGTCCAGCTGATGACCATCCACAAGGCCAAGGGCCTGGAGTTTGATCATGTTCTGCTGGTGGGGTGCAACGCGCGAACGCGCAGTGAGGAGCGGCCGGTCCTGCACTTCGGAGAACTGGGGCAAGCTCAGCTGCTGGTGCCGAAACCTGACGAAGCCTGGCCGGAAGATCACGCCGGTCACCGGGCCTTCAATTATTTGCATGCGCTGCATGTGGCTTCGCGACACAACGAGCGGCTTCGGGTGCTCTACGTGGCCATTACCCGCGCCAAACGCACTGCGGATTTGTTCCTGAGCGCAGAGCAGGACAAGGACGGCAACCCGCGTCTGCATGCCCACTCCTTTGCCAGCCTGCTGCAGCCGATCATTGGCGAGACAATCACGAGGCAGTTTGCACAGTTGGCCCCTGCAGCCGCGACATCCGGCCTCAATGAGGCGCCGCCGATTGCGCCGCGTCTTCCACTGAATGTGCAGCTGCCGCAGGAGAGTGGCCTGTATCGTCCGCAGGAGGTGCGCACCCTGCGGCCCAGTGAAGCGGTATTGCGAGAGCAGGCAGCAGAAGATCAGCAGGGCGCTGATGACGGCAATCTCTACGCGCAGTTGCTGGGCACGCTCTACCACGAAGCCATGCAGCGCATTGCCGAAGAGGGCATGAATAAGTGGACGGACGCAGGCAGCTCCCGGCGCAAGGCCATGAGCGCAGGTCTGCGCCGACGAGGAATGCCCGAGCCGCAGGTCGACGGCGCGGTGGATCGGGTGATTGCCCTGCTACGCAGAACGCTCGATTCCCCTCATGGACAATGGTTGCTCAAGCCCAGGGCTTGGGCGCGATCGGAATATCCCCTGGCTGGCATGGACAATGGTCGCTGGATATCCGCCATCGTTGATCGCTGTTTTGAAGATGACGAGGGCGTGATCTGGGTGATTGATTACAAGACCACCTCGGAGGCAGTGCCTGCAGAACAGGTCGAGACTTACGCTGAGAATGCGCGGCGTCAGTACCAGCCGCAGCTCGCGCGCTACGTGGACATGCTCGGCAAACTGAGAGCCGGAAAGACGGTTCGTGGTGCCTTGTATCTGGCGGAAACCGATCAACTGGTAGAGGTTGCGGCGACTACGAACTGATCAGGGTTTGTGCGGCTGGGCCAGATATTCGTGCGTGTGCATCTCATGCAGACGTGACAGCGTTCGCTTGAACTCGAACGCAGATTTGCGACCCGTGTAGAGCTGATCGAGGGGCACTGCTGCGGCAATCAGCAGTTTCACGCCACGGTCGTAGAATTCGTCGACCATATTGACGAAGCGGCGCGCCGGGTCTTCCCTCTCTTCATTGAGTTCCGGCACCTTCGAGACAATGATGGTGTGATGCTCCAGCGCGAGCTCAATGTAGTCAGCCGCCGAACGCGGGCCATCACAGAGTTCGCTGAATTCAAACCAGGCAATGCCATCGGCCAGATGCTTGACCTGCAGCGAGCGCCCCAGAATTTTCAGCTGAACATTGTGTGCGCCAGGTTCTGGCGCTATTTCCTGAAAGGCAGACTCGAGCTTTTCGTCCGCGTCATCGTCACTGGGAAAGTGATAGAGCGGGGCGCGGGTGAGGGCGCGCAAGCGGTAATCCGTGCCGCCATCGACGTTCAATACCAGAGTGTTGGACTTGAGCATATCGATGGCCGGAAGGAAATTGGCGCGCTGAAGGCCGTCCTTGTAGAGCACGTCCGGTGCACAGTTACTGGTCGCAACAAGGGTGACGCCGTGTTCAAAGAGTGCCTTGAAAAGGCGGCCCAGGATCATGGCATCTGCAATATCCGAGACGTGAAATTCGTCAAAGCAGACCACGCGGACCTTGCGTGCCAGTGCATCGGCAACAAACTTCAGTGGATCCTGAACATCCGGATGCTTGCGCCGCCGTGCATGCACATCGAGCAGAAATCGATGGAAATGGGTGCGCAGCTTGTAGGGCGTATCCAGGCTTTCGTAAAAAGCGTCCATCAGGTGGGTCTTGCCCCGGCCAACACCGCCCCACATGTACAGACCCTTCACGGCGGGCCAGTCCCTTCGGCGGCTCACAAAACGCTTCTTCGGCGGGTTTGCACGCAACTGGTCGTGAATATTCTGCAATGCATCCACTGCGGCTGACTGTGCGCTGTCAGCCACGAATCCGGTTGACGCCAGATCGGCTTCATAGCGTTCGCGCGGTGACAGTTTGCCGCGACTCATGCGATTTCTCCGGCTTGCGCCACCAACGCCAGGTCTGGTTCGCCGCAGATTGGCGAAATCGCCGCGCGTGCGGCGTCGCTCAGCTGCGTTGCATCCTGGTTGACGGGAATAGCCGGACACATCTCGATTTCGATCGGACTCCAGCGCGGCAGAATGCTGCCGGACCCGAAGAATCGTCTGGTTCCGCGAATGCAGACAGGGAGTACCTGGGCGCCGCCCTTGGCAGCGATCATGAACGCCCCTTTCTTGAAGGGCATCAGGCCGGGTTCGGCCACAAAGGTGCCCTCGGCAAAGATCGCCAGCGACTGCCCTTGCTGGACCCGACGGATCAGATCGCGCGTTTGGTTGGCGCCCTGACGCGGGGAACTGCGATTGACAAAGGTGACTCCCATGCGACGGATCACCAGCCCCACATAGGGCCAGCTCGCTGCGCCGTCTTGCACTACAAAAGTGAATCGTGCGGGCAGCGCAGAGGTCAGGACGACGCCGTCGATGTAACTGGCGTGATTGGAAACAGCGACGCAGACGCCGTCCGGTACGTTCTCCAGGCCTTTGATTCGCATGGGAATACCGATGCACAGCAGCGCAATGCGCACGCCGATGCGGCCGATGAACCGACGGATCGGCAAGGTCGGGCCGAGGATGACCAGAGGACACACAATGAGAAAAACCACGACCCCGAAGATGATCAGGGACACCAGGCCATAGAGTGTTTCGATGATGCGAAGGAACATGCTGAACTTGGAACGAAGCCGCTGGGACATGCGGCGAGTCGAGCATTATCCAATTTTGGCCGTGTCAGCGCCGAATCGGCTTGGCGTTCTGGGGCAATTGCAGTCTCTTGCCTGTGCTTTTCAGTCAGTAGCGATCAGTGCGGCGCGGGAGCCCCGGTACTGAGAATCAATAGTGGTGGCGCCGACGATTCGAGTATTAGTCGATGGGCAGTGAGCGTCTGTCTCGCGTTTACTCAGGCGTTTGGAATGCCGAAATACATGAGGACGCCGATGGCAGCACAAGCAATCAGGATGCGAAGGCTTTCGATGTAGGGGGCAATTCGGATCATTTGCTTCACTCTGGGGGAACGGACTCTTTCTCTATGTGAGGAATTTATTACGGTGGTGGCGGTCTCAAGAAACGCCTGCCACTGGTCACCTTGACGACGCCATTAGTCTGCTGGCAGCACATGAAGCGAACAAGACAGCAATTCGGTCTCGTTGTGACAGGTTTCACAGCGAAGTCGTCCAAACCTTATAAAACGAGGCCGTTACAATGCCCGGGCCTCCAAACTTCGGAAAATTTCATGCGCAATAATTTGGCCCCGCTCATCATCGCCCTGGGTCTGGGTGCCTGTTCTCCGCAGATGCCCGAGTCACAGGGTGAAGATGCAGCCGCTGCAGACAAGAGGTCGCAGCCCGCGGTGAAAGTGGATTTGGCTGATTCCGAGCCGCTTGATGCAGATCAGCTCGCGGCGCTCCAGGCCAGCATTGCGGAGAACTTGCCGGGGGTTGCGATAGACCATATTCGCTCAACACCGCTGCCGGGCATCTTCGAGATCCAGGCAGGCCTGAACTTCGGATACGTGTCAGCTGATGGCCGCTACCTGATCGAAGGCGATCTCAATGACCTGGAGTCTGGCGTGGCACTGACAGATGTACGCCGACGGGGTGTCCGACACGAAATGTTGGAAAGTGCGGGCGCGGGTCAATCCATCACCTATGCGCCGAAAGAGCCTGCAAAGTACACCGTCACTGTTTTCACCGATATTGATTGCGGCTATTGCCGCAAGCTGCACGAGCACATCGCCGAGTACAACGACGAAGGCATTGCCGTTCGCTACCTGTTCTTCCCTCGCTCTGGCCCGAACACGGAGTCCTTCTACAAGGCAGAGCAGGTGTGGTGTGCTGCGGATCAGCAGGCCGCACTGACCAAGGCCAAGCTCGGCGGTGGCTATAGCGGGAAGAAGGATTGCAGCAATCCTGTCATGCAGCATCTGCAGCTGGCAGCCGAACTGGGTATTCGCGGAACGCCCGCTATTTTCCTGCCGGATGGCGAACTGATTCCCGGGTACCAAACGCCGGATCAGCTGGTAAAAATTCTGGAACAGCATCAGCTTGCCGCCGGGCCAGGTTGATCTGACCGTGCTGTATCCAATGATCTCCCGCTGTTTGGCGTTAAGCCTGCTCTGGGGTGCTTTGAGCCCTGCGATGGCCGACGATGCCGAGCTGGATGCGGTTCGAAAAAAGCTGGCGAAGAATCTGCCGGAAATTGCTTCCGAGCAGGTTCGCCGAAGTGAAGCGACGGGTTTGTACGAAGTACAGAACGGAATGGCCATCGGTTACGTCACCCCGGATGGCCGCTATCTGGTTCAGGGCGATCTGATTGATCTGAAATCACGGGAAGTCATCACTGACAAACGACGTAACCAGTACCGGCTCGACAGCATTGCCAGGCTGGAAGACAGCGCGATCGAGTTTGCGCCGCCGCAGGAGAAGATCCGGCATCGCATCCATGTCTTCGTTGATGTGGACTGCGAATACTGTCGTGATCTGCATCAGGAAGTGCCGGAACTGAACCAGGCCGGCATCGCCGTGGAATACCTGTTCTATCCGCGTCGCGGTGAGAATTCCAAGGGATTTGAACTCGCCGAACTGGCCTACTGCTCGGAAGATCATAGTCAGGCGCTCAATCAGATGCTTAATGGAAAGAAGCCCAAGGGCTCGAAGCTTCCCTGCGACAGCCCCGTAGCAGAACATCTTGCGACTGCGCTGGACATTGAAGTCCGCGGCACCCCGATGATTGTGCTTGCCGATGGAAGCATCATGTACGGTTACGTTCCCGCGCAGACGCTTATCGACGTTCTGGATGGCAACACGGCTGAATCCGCACAGCAGGACTGAGCGTTGTCCGTTGAACTGCCAGTGCCATGACGGCACCAGCAGCTCAATCATGCTTGTTACTTTGCGGTGACGCGGTCCGTGATCGGGACGCAGAGGCTGCCGGTGACACCCTTGAAATCAAGCGTCGGGCTGATATCCACAGCGCCGGAATCAATGCCCTTGCGCAGGCTTGCGGCAAAGACTTCCAGCTCTTCAGTTGTTTTCGCTTCAATCTCATAGATCGCGACGAACCCGTGGCTATCGGCGTTGACGCCTGGAAGTACGGTCACCCCCTTCTCAATGCGATAGCGCGTAGCGGACACAACGCCCGGCACTTTCGATACATCCTGAATGTGCTTTTCCGAATACCAGCGATTGAATTCAGCATCCGTGTCGGGGCCGGTGGCATCCGAGAGCACCAGAAAAATTGATCGCACCATGTTTGCTTCCTCTATCGTTTTTGAATGGCTGAGCCTGAAATCAGGAACTCTGCCTTGGAAAAGCCAGTGCGCTTAAGCGCGTCTTCTGCGGCAGACATTCTGATCTCACGCAGTATGAATATGGGGCGCGGATGGCCTACCAGAATCGTCCGAGACCGGGTGTTCTAAATCGTCCGTACGCCAGCAACGATCGTCAGCTGCCGAAGACGCGTGAGATCAGCAATGAGCGATGCACCACCGACGTCCATCTGATGGGCGCTCGCTCCCTATTGCCGTATGCGCCCGCCAATACAAGATCACCACGCAAGTAGAGCGCGTGCCTATTCCATCGCATGTTGATATTGAGGGGGTTCACCTTCCGGCCGGCCTTCTTCTCGAGCCTCAGTGAAGCTGGATGACCTGGCCTGCGTCCACGCTCAGCACTGCGCCGTTGATAAATGAAGACGCATCGCTGGCTAACAGCAGAAGCGCGCCATCGAGCTCATCAACGCGCCCCAAGCGTTTCATCGGATGGCGCTCGATGTCAGCCTTGCCGGCATCCGTCTCGAAATAAGCTTCCACCATGTCGGTGAGGAAATAGCCCGGCGCGATCGCATTGCAGCGGATGCCCTTGTCGAACATGTCGCGTGCCATGGATCGGGTGAAGTGATTGGCCGCGGCCTTGAGGCTGCCGTAGACCGGCACGCCGAGCATGACCTGCTCGGCGATGATCGAGGTGACGTTCACGATGGTGCCCGGCTTGCCGGCGTCGATCAGGCGGCGCGAGAAGCTGCGGGATGTGCGCATGATTCCGGAGAAATTGACGTTGATCAGATTTTGCCAACGTTCATCCTCGACGTCCGGGAACAGACCGAAATCCACCTGGGCGGCGGCATTGATCAGGACATTGATCTGGCCGACGGATTTCTCTGCTTGGTCGAACAGATTCTCAACGCTCTTCGAGTCGCCGACATCAACGCCCACGGCAACGGCGTTGCCGCCGGCTGCCTTGATCTTGGCAACCGTCTCTTCAAGCTTGTCCACGCGCCGCGCGGCGCACACGACCGTGGCCCCGGCATCAGCGAGAACCTGCGCGAACCGCGCACCCATACCGCTGCCGGCTCCGGTAACCAGCACGGTCTTGCCCTTCATGGAAAACAGCTTATCGATATTGGACATGATTTTTTCTCCTGAACCGTGATTTTGATTTTGATGATTTATTCGCGACGCAGACGCGCGGTGGACCAGGCGCGATCACGCAAGGTCTTTTGCCGCGCTTCTGCTGACACCGCAGGGGTCGAATCGGGGAGAGATTGCTTCAGCTCAGACAGCTTGACGCTGCGCACGCTGGGAATCGGTGTCGAATCGGGTTCGTAGTAGCGAATCGCCAGCAGGCCCTGCACATGACCACCGGCATCCAGCCAGTTCGCGATGCCCGGATCGCTGTGCGAGATCACGGCGCGGAACATGCCATCCTCATCGATCTGCGCCTGATGGCCGTTGAGCGAAGTCTGGCGCAGATGGTAGTCGCGCGCTTCCCAGAAATGGCTGCACAGCTGGATGCTCCAGTAATGCGACTTCGGCAGCTTCACTTCCACAATCAAGGCCTCATCCGGCCCGCACTGATAAATACCCTTGCCGTACTTGAGTGACTTCCAGCCAAAGTCGATGGTGTCGAACACCATGGAATTATTCGGCGCGGCGTAGTACGAATTCACCACCTGGGCGAAACGTTTCGGCACGTCGCGGATCCAGTCGCAGAATAGTTCCAGACCATTGTTGATGGCCGAGGTGCTCAGCGCCGGCGGTGGGTACACCGCGTTCTCGTTGACGATGCTCATCTGCGCGGGTTGCTCGGTGTTCCAGTCGTAGTAGTACTGACGGAAGATGATGTTGCCGGGGCCTTCGGCCAACTGCACCGAGTTGCGTGCGCCTTCCGGCCGTTCCCGACTCAGAACGATCTCTGCATGATTGTTCGGGCCCACTTCACACTTTGGCAGTCGGTCGTGCAGGGTCCAGTCTGCGATGTGCGCGAAGTGATCCTTGCGGGTTTCAATGTCGAATACGCGCGCGGTGCCACGGTTGCCACTGATGCGGTAGACGTTGTCGCCATGCACAGGTGCCCACTGATAGTGGCAGTCGGTGGCTGGCAGACCCCAGTGAATGCGCGTGCTGAGCAGATGAAACAACTGCGGATAGCTGGGGTCAGCAAGTTCCATTGTCATCGGCAGGGCACCGGCGATGATTCGGGTCAGATAACGCACGCCTTCTGCGCGGGTCAGGTCATCGGTGACCAGCGGATCATTCCACACCAGTTGCTCGAGTTCGCCCATAACCTTGACGACTTCGCGCCACACAGTGGGCTCGGTGAATCCATACTGCTGCAGTTGCGTGGTGTTAGGCACTCAGGCTCTCCTTCGAATCTGTTGCGATGAAGCGTTGACGATATTTGGCAAAGCGCTGGTTGATGATTTCCGGTGTATAGCCGTAGTCGTCAGCGGAATAGCTGTATTCGCCCCAGTGATGCTCGGGCTGGCTTTGATGCTTTTCCTCGAAAGCTGCCTGCGCCGTCGGGGTAAGTTCGCGACCCGCGCGTTCGTAGATGCGGCGGATCACGCCCACTACATCACCCACGACTTCTTCAAATTGCACGTCCATGATGCGATCGGTGGGCAGCGTTTCGCGCACCTCCAGATAACGATCCAGGGACTTGCCCCAGTACTCCAGCATTTCATCGCCGAGCACCCTTGTGTCCACGTGATCACTGCCGATGCGGCGTGCCTGTTCGATCAGCGAAGCGATGGACGGCAGAATTTTCTGTACGTCACGATGACAGTGCACCAGTACCGCGTCCGGAAAGGTTTCCAGCAAGGTGTCGAGGTGTCCGGAATGTACCGGCGATTTCATGATCCAGGGGCGTGCGCGCGCACCACCCTCCTGCCATTGCAAATATTGCATCTGCGTGTGCAGATGACGATACATCGGGCGTTGATCACACCGGCTGATGTAGTCGTAATACGTAGGGACACGTGCGAACAGCCAGGAGATCATGCACTCGAAGGAGCCGTGCATGAGGTGCAGTTCTTCGTCGGGTTCCAGGGCTTCGGTGGGGTGACGCGCCATCCAGCCCGGGAACTGGGCCGCGAGCATTTGCTCAACGGCCTGCGCGGCTTCGATTCGGGCCTTTGGCTTGCCCCATTCCTCACCCGGAAAAGGGGCCGGATTGGTGATGCGCCAGTAGTCCATGCGCTGCACCTGCGGATCGGCAGACAGCACGCGTTGCAGCTTGGTCGTTCCAGTGCGTGGCAGGCCGAGCACGATGATCGGCTTGACGATCTTCTCCTGCAGAATCTGCGGATGCACCTTGATATCGCGTACATAGCGCAAGCGGTTGACCAGCAGATTGATGATGCCGCCGTACACCATCATCTCGCCCATGGCATTGAGCTGGGCTTCCCTGGGCAGAGCCTCGACCAGAGTGCTCAGTCCGGTCATGAAATGACGATCACCAAGATCATCGAGACCCGCAGTGGCAGCGGCAGCGGCCAACAGACCATCCACGGTTTTCGGAAGTTGTGCGACCTCTGCGGGCGCGGATGACGCTGAGTCGGACATGGCTCGCTCCAATATTGCTGCTGGTTCTGGGATCAGCGAGGGGCGAGTCTTGCGCTGTGATCGCCTCAGGAATATCGAATTCATCCGCCGAGGCGGTTCAGAATCGTCCGTGACCGCTTGGTGGCCGGCCTACTATGTCAATATTGTCAGCAGAGAGCGCCTCCAGAAAGCGCCGCAGAGAGGAGGGTCAGCCCATGAATGATCTTGCAGTTCCGGCAATTGATGCCTATAGCCAAGCCTGCCGCAGCAGGCCCTCCGTCGTGCGCGACAGCCCCTCTCGCCGCAGGGTTGGCCTGTACGGCTGGCGAACCGGACCAACGAAAGAAGTTCATATTGCGAAGACACGAGAGCTGATTTTGTCGGTTCACCTTGGCGGAGCCAGGCGTGTTCGCGTCTTTACGGAAAACGGATTGAGTGATTCGTTCTCCAATCCTGGCGATATCACCCTGATCCCGGGTGGACAGGCTGTGAGTTACAAGACTGGCGGCGAAGTCGAGTTTGCGACTTTACACTTCCCGCTGGATGGTTCGCCGTCGATGGACGACCGCGTGTGGGACACACTCTCTGAGGTGCGCGACTGCCTTTTTGCCCTGCACGATGAATACGCTGTATCCAGCGTCAAGACATTAATGAGGGCGTCCTTGAATACAGGAGACCCGGACAGCGTGGCGTACTCGGCATCTCTGTTTGACGCTTTGAGCTGGCACATTGCCCAGATCGTCAAAGAAAGCGCTGCCGAGCGGGTTCACTTGCGCAGCGTACTGACGTCAGCCAGCAACGGACCGAATTTTGATGAAGTCGCGCGACAGATCGAACTGCGGATTGCAGAGAAGCTGACGCTACAGGACCTGGCCGACGTTGCCGGTGTGAGTCGCTCGACTTTTGCGGAACGTTTCACTCAACAATTCGGCTGTTCGCCGCATCGCTACATCACCCAGCGGCGCATCGAGAAGGCAAAGGTTCTTCTCAGAGAGGGACGCCTCAGTGTCGCCGATATCGCCTACGAAATTGGCTTCAGCGGCCAATCACATTTCTCGACAACCTTCAAAGCCATGACCGGACAGGTTCCGACGGCCTTCGCTGATATTGCCTCGGCAACAAGCTAAACGTCTTTTCACAGTCATAGTTTTCCAAGCCGTAGGCCAGGCCAGTGGCAGCTGAGCCTGGGGCCGGAGAAGCATTCGAGGGGTAGCTAACGCTTCCAGACGGGCGCACCAACACACGCACCACCGCATACGACGAAGGCTATCTCTGTGCGCAACCAGTGGCTACCCGGCTCCATGTTGAAGCTCTGATGCTCAGTCTTCGCGTGTGGCGCTGCGCCGCAATCTCGCCTTCACCAAGCCTCTCCGGACAAGCCGTATTGCGATCGGGCAAAATGCTGCCTGGCCTCTTGAGTAGTGAAGGTTGACCGTGCTTGACGGTTCCCGAAACCTGAGGAGGTTCTCTCTGCCTTCCAACTACCGGCGCATTACGGCATGACCATTTCAACAGTTGCAGACTTCCTGGCCAGACATGCGCCGACGCCGGAAATGGAAGTTGTGTTGCACATTGGTCGGCACAAAACAGGTACCTCTGCACTGCAGCAGTTCTTTACCAGGAATCGTCGATTTCTCAGTGAATTCGGAGTCGTCTATCCACCGACTGGTCGCTATGCAAATGCGCATCACTTGCTCGCCACCATGCTCAATGAACTGCAGAAAAGCCCGACAGCAGAGATATCACCAGAATATAGAAAGCATCTGGAAGACGATATTGCTCCTGCTCTCGGAAGAGCGCCGAAGGCACTGTTTAGCAGTGAGTCCTTCCAGAATGTGCGGCCCAAGAATTTGCACAAGTTCTTCAGGCATTCAAGCACAACCGTCATTGTCTATATTCGCGAACAATACCGATACGCCCAATCAGCCTACATGCAGCGTATCCACGGCAACCTGGAAACTCGTTCCTTCGAAGAGTTCCTGAATAATTTCAATGTCGATTATTCTGAATTCTTGGACCCTTGGGACAAGCAGTTCGCGCCCAAAGAAATGCTGGTCAGACCGTATCCGGTAAGTCCAAAGTACGACGGAGATATCGTTCGCGACTTTCTCGGTCAAGCCGGCTTGCCGTACCAGAATATTGAGCCAAGCCGGTCATCTGCAAACATCAGCATTGGTGGCCCACTCCTTGAGTTCAAGCGATTTCTCAACACGCTCGCCCCAAACCGCGCGGATCTCACTCGCCTTACCTACAGAAGTCTTGCCAAGCTTGCGAGCTCGCACCCGAAGTATCGGGTCCGCCCAGGGGTGAGTCATCTGGAGGTCGAACGTTATCGGCAAAAATTTGTCAGTTCCAACGAGACGGTGGCTCGCAAGTATCTGGGTGCGTCGGAACTCTTTGCTCGCGACAAGAAGGCAAACGATTCTGAGCAAGCGAATGTTATTCCGGATATTGCGATAGAAGAAATTGAAGAAATCTCGAACGCCTTGCTGCAAAGTTCTGGCGGGGAAATTACTGAGTTTCTACGGTCAAGTAACGAAGACCGGTTGAAAGACCTTCAGGGCTCGCATCGAGCGATGGCGATAGCATTGAAAGTGATTCGGTAACTTGGCCGTGATTTTCCAGAGAAAAACTGACTCGTGTTAAGAATAGTGATGGCGCAATATTTTCTGCGCGCCTTATAGGACTCATAAAGCTTATGCAGAGGCATGACATTTCTGCTCGCTAGCCGCAAGGATGTCGTGCGACAGTTCTGATTCTCGGGACGAGTCAAGGCCAAGCTGCTCACAAGACATTGGAGCTGCGATCATGAACGCTCTTGCATCAATACTGCTTGGATCGACTCTGGGCTATATCGCATGCGGCATGGCTTCCGCATCGACTACCAAGCCCCTGGTGGCCGATGCGCTGGTCAGGGAAATCTCGATTGCAGCAGACCAGCCAGGAAATTCCGTTTCTCTGGAGTTCATTGCGAATGTAAGCCGCTTGCCACCACTGATTGGTGTGTCGGACTCGGCGGACTTGAGGCGAAAGTTCCAAGATCCTGAATATCCGGAAGCTTTAAGGGCCAGCATCCGTGCGCGATATCCCGCCGCAGACAGAATTCGTGTTGGCAATTTGTTTTTTGGGTACTCATGTACCGACTATCGGTTTCAGGAACTGGTTGCGAGAGATGCCAACGGCAACCTGACCTATCAGTTCGATGAGACGCTCGACATGTTGGAGATGCTTGTTAGGGCGGGCAGCCGTCCAGTCCTTGCGCTCACGGGAACGCCCAGGGAATTGATTCCAGACGGCGAGCCTGTCGAGAAGCATCGTTCATATGGTTGTACCAATGCGCCTCGGCTACATTTCCGAAGTGAAGACCCGCGTCAACGCGCAGCTGATTGGTGGCACCTTCAGCACGCGTTCTTCGAATCCTTGCGCAAGCGTTTCGGGGATGATGAGCTCGCTAAGTGGGAATTCGCGACGTGGACCGAGCCAGTCAATCGCCAGCGCAGAAGCCACGGCCACTTGCTGCTGCCAAAGGCAATTCTCGACGCCGACATGCATGATGATGCTGTCGCGACAATTCTTGCTGCGTCAATTGATGCAGCAATTTCTTCTGGAGTAAAAATTCACATCGGAAACTTCGCTGGAAATGTTGAAGTCAACTATCCGCCAGTGATCCAGAAGATTCGGCAATTCCCGAGAGGCCAGGAGTATCTGGATTACATATTGGGCTATGCCATCAGTCGCTATCGGACGAAATCGGGTCAGAGCATTGAAAGGTCGCTAGACAGGGCCATGAAGCTCGAGAGAAATCAGCTGATGCCGGCCAAACCGATTTTTCTTGATGAAGTGGGCCAGCTTGTAGACGATTCTGGCGCCAGACTCCCCAAGGCGGGAACGGGCCTGGCCGAAGCTTCTTTTATTGGAACCGTACTGGAAAGGCTCTACAACGCTCAGCTTGGGCAAGTTAGTGCACCTGCGAGAGTAGCCCTTTGGAACACGTCCATCGCTCCGAGGGCGGCAGATGCAGTAAGAGGGGTCGATGACTACATCCCGTCTGCAACAAGCAACCTGATCGGATTTTTCAAACAGCTGAACGCAGGGCGCAGACTCCCTGTTGTCGGGTCAAATCGGGACATCGTTGCTGTCCGCAAGGGCGACCGGGTTACGTTCATTGCGTTAGGACCAGCGATCTCGACTTCTTCGAGTCGACACGGAAGCCCCGGGGTCAGTTCAGTACGTATCACGGGATTGGAGAGCAGTCAGAGATACTTGTGGCGTACTGAGGAGATCAATGCTCGCCATGGGAACCCAGTTTCTGCTTACCTGGAGGGGAATAGCTACCTCGATGACGAGTCGGGCCGCTTCACCATCAGGGAGGGGCGATGGGTTTTCTCAAGTAAGCGGGATGCTCGATGTTTTTTCGATGAGATCGAGGCCTGCTCGTGGCGTGATGAAGGTCGTCGCCTGGCTGCGCCGAAATTGACTGAGCGGGTAATCGTCTCTGATGAGGTCGGGCAAGTTGAACTCCCGATGCGTCCTGAGCCCGGCGGAGCAATCTTTAATATCGTTTCATTGCTTGGCGAGAATGAAGGCTGAATCAGAGAAGCCCCTGGTGGTTGCAGATGGCGTTTCCTGACTCTGCCTTGCCAGTCCGACCGGGCGTAGCATTCAAGGCAGGCGCTAATACAGGGGCGACGTCGGGGCGCCATTGTTCTGCCCTGTATCCGAAACTCAGGCTCCGAACGGACTCCTAAGGTCAGCCGCGTTTTGAAGTGCTGATGCTTAGTCTTCGCGTGTGGCGCTGCGCATGGTGACCCACTCTTCGGCAGAAGTTGGATGAATGCCGATGGTGTCATCGAACTGAGCCTTGGTCGCGCCCGCCTTGAGTGCCACCGCAATGCCCTGAATCATTTCGCCGGCTTCCGGGCCCACCATGTGGGCGCCAAGGACCCGGTCCGTGTCTGCGTCAACGATCAGCTTCATGAACGTGCGTTCCTGATCGTCTGTCAGGGAGAGCTTCATGGGTCTGAAGCGGCTCTCGAATATCTTCAGGCGATGCCCCGATTCACGTGCCTTGTCTTCACTCAGCCCGACGGTGCCGATGGTAGGCAAGCTGAAAACAGCGGTTGGGATAAGCTCGTACTGCACCTGCCGATAGTCTTGCGGCTGAAACAGGCGGCGGGCGAGGGCCATGCCTTCTGCCAGTGCAACTGGCGTGAGCTGCACGCGCCCAATGACATCGCCCAGGGCGGATATGGCCGGGTCTGCAGTCTGAAACGCATCGTCCACCTCGATGAAGCCGCGCTGATCCAGCTTTACGGAGGTGTTGTCCAGCCCCAGGTTGTCCAGCATCGGTCGCCGGCCGGTGGCGTAGAAGATGCAATCTGCCTCCAGCTTGCGGCCGTCCTTCAGCGTGGCAGTCAGCGAGCCATCGTCCTGCTTGTCAATGCGGGAAATATCGGTGTTGAACTGCAGATCGATCCCCTTCTCCAGCATCTGGTCACGCAGATGTTCGCGAACACTGGTGTCAAAACCGCGGAGAAACAGGTCGCGCCGGTACAGCTGCGTAACCTGTGCGCCCATGCCGTGGAAGATGGAGGCAAATTCCACTGAGATATAGCCACCTCCGACGACGATGACGCGTCGCGGAAGCTGGTCCAGGAAGAAGACCTCGTTGGACCCGATGGCGTGTTCGCTACCCGGAAATTCCGGTATGTGCGGCCAGCCTCCGGTAGCAATCAGGATATGTGCGGCACTGACGGTCTTGTCGCCCATCCGTACATGGTGGCTGTCCACCAGTTTTGCGTGTTCCTCAAATATTTCCACCTTGTTACTGACCAGCAGCTTGCGGTAGGCCTCGTTCAGACGTGAGATCTCACGATTCTTGTTGGTGATCAGGGTCGACCAGTCAAACACGGCCTCGCCGGTGGTCCAGCCGTAGCTGCGGGCGTTGTCAAAATCCTGCTGGTAGTGCGCGCTGTACACCATCAACTTCTTGGGTACGCAGCCAACATTGACACAGGTGCCGCCCAGATAGCGGCTCTCTGCGAGACCGACGCGGGCGCCCATCGAAGCAGAGAAACGCGCCGCGCGAACGCCACCGCTGCCGCCGCCAATAACAAAAAGATCGTAGTCGTATTTCATGGGGGTCCTTTATCAATGATGCTCTGGGCTTTGATTGAAGGGTCGCATAAGCGCGGACATGCGTTTGTGACGCTCTTCTTTCTCTGCCGATGCAAGCGACGCGCAGCTGCGATGAAATATTTCCCAATTATGGCCGGAAGCTTCGAACAGAGCTGAAAAGGCCGGGACCCATTCGTCATACAGGCCGAAGGGGAGCAGGGTTGCATTGTTCAGGTCCTGTGCAATCCATGCGGCGTATGGATCCGCTCCGTTCCATTGTTCCTCGCGCAATGTCTGGTACTCGGTGCGCAACTGCGCAAACACGGCTTGCTTGCGTGCTCGCATGGTTTGTTCATCCAGTGGCATGGCATAGATCGACGCCAGGGATTTGCGCGCTTTCAGAACGAGGCGGGTGAACTGTCGGCTCCGCTCTCGCCCTTTTATCTCCGATTCTGATGATTGTGCCGTCGCGGAAAAGTAGCGACGCGCAGCTTCGAGTTCAACGAATCTCGCATAGGATTCATTGAACGCGGTGTCGTCCTTCACATAGAGCCGTTGATGGGCAAGTTCATGAAGCAGGGTGCCAACCAGGACAACATCACTCCAGTGCATCATGGTGTTCAGCACGGGGTCGTCGAACCATCCGAGGGTAGAGAACGCAGGGACACCGCCGATATCCACATCGTAGCCTTCAGCGCGATAGCGTTGAGCCTGTTCCTGTGCCAGTGCCTCGCGGTAATAGCCGCGATAAGCAACACAGCCTGCGATGGGAAAGCAGGACTCGACCGGTTTCAGCGAGAATTCTGGCGTGGCCAGGACATTCCATAGTGCGTAGGGGCGTTGCAGGTCCGCGTAGTCCTGATAGCTGCCGTTATCGGGCAAGCGCAGTTCCCTGACCGCGTACTGACGCGCCTCACGAATCAGCGCCAGCCGCTCGCGCAGACGCGCATCGCGTGAGTCATCCCTGATAACAGACTCGATTGGTTCCCGAGCCGCGAGCAGGCCAATTTGTCCGCGCGCCAGATGGCTGTAATAAGCCATCTGGGCGCAGCTGCTGAGCAGCAGCGTCGCGAGCAGTGCAAGTCCACGGATCACGTACGGGTCCACTTGAACATGCAGGCGCCCAGGCCAAGACACACGCCAGTCGTCAGGAGCAGGATCACGATGGGGTAGCCCAGATCCTGAATGCCGGCGCCATCCAGCATGATGCCGCGCGCCGCATTCAGAAGGTGTGTCAGCGGCAGGCATTCCGCCATCAACTGGACAAATCGGGGTGCGCCGTCGAGTGAAAAGAACACGCCAGAAAGAATCATCATCGGCGCGCTCAGAATGTTGAGAAGGCCGCCGGAAATCTCCTCACTCGAGACGCGCGCGGCCACCAACAGGCCCATGGATGTGAGCGCCATGGCGCCCAACGCAGTGATCAGCAGAAGGTCCCAATAAGATCCGGCCATCTCGAAGTCCAGGAACAAGTCGCAGGCGAGATACATCATCACCGTGGCCATCATTACCACGATCATGCGCGAGGCAATCTGTGCAGAGATGAACTCCATGGCCGTCAACGGCGTCGCCTGCAGGCGTTTCAAATGCCCGCTCTTGCGATAGCGCACGATGACAAAGCCCACACCCCATAGGCAGGAAAACATGATGTTCATGCCCAGAATGCCCGGCATGACCCAGTCCACGTAGCGAACGGCGCGGCCGGAAACCTCCTGTCTTTGCAGGGCCGGCCCTGCGCTCGCCATCAGAAGCGTTTCCAGTACTTGTCCTTTTCCGGATTCGGGATTGCGCCAGTAACGGGCAGGTTCCGTGCTCATGTCCAGCAACAAGTCGATGCGATGTCGCGCAATCTTGGCGATGGCCTTTTCGCGGTGTGGCTCGGCATGAAATTGAATCTGCCGGGTGTCGTCAAAAGGGAGCGTCTGCGTCGAGAGTTTTCCCTCGCTGATGACGCCCACCTTGAACAGTGGGCGTGGCGGGCCAGAGAAAATAGCCGCGAAACCCAGCACCATCAGGATAGGCACCACCAGATTCCAGGCCAGTGCCGGACGGTCACGCAGGAACTCGACACTGCGTACCCAGCAGGCCGCGGCAAATCGACGCAAGGAGAACATCAGTTGCGAAGCTCCTTGCCGGTCAGTTCAAGAAAGAGATCGTCCAGCGAAGGCGGTCGTTGATGCAATTGGCTCAGGTCGGTTCCTGCTGCAAGCAGTTCCGAGAGGACCGCGTTGACGTTCCGGGTGCGAATCTCGATGCCGCTCTCGCTGCTTCGCGTCGAGAAGGACCAGGGCTGCTCACTCAAACTGCCATGCGGAAGCGCCAATACCGTCTCGTTGAAGTGCTCAGCCAGCAATGCCTTGGGGGTGCCGCGCGCAATGAGCTTGCCGTGATCCATGATGCCCACCTCATCGCACAGGGCGTAGGCTTCTTCCATGTAATGTGTGCTCATCACGATCGTGCGACCTTCTTTCTTGATGTCTGAAATCAGGTTCCAGAAATTGCGTCTCGCCTGTGGATCAAGACCCGTTGTGGGTTCATCCAGAAAGAGCAGGGCAGGGTCGTTGATCAGTGCGATGGCGAGCAATGCGCGCTGGCGTTGGCCGCCCGAGAGTTCGCGGGTGTCGCGATCAAGGAATTCTTCGAGGCGGCATCGTTCGATCAGTTCGTCCATGGATCGCCGTCCGCTGTACAACTTGGCGAAGAACCGAAGGTTTTCACGGACGGTGATGAAGTCCTGCAGGGCGGTAGTCTGAAACTGGATGCCGATGTGCTCGCGATAAGCTTCATCCAGCGGCTTGTCGCGAAACAGGATGGTTCCTGAGTCAGGCGCGCAAAGCTTCTCCAGCATCTCAATCGTGGTGCTCTTGCCGGCACCATTGGGGCCAAGCAAACCAAAGCAGCTGCCCTCGGCAATATCCAGGCTCAGGCCGTCCACGGCGCGGACACCCGGATAGTGTTTGACCAGATCAATGGCCTGCAACAGTGCTTGCATAACTGATTGGGGACCTTGCAAGTAGATGAACGATGCGTCGACGGATCACGGCTGATCCGATCAGAGCAGGCACTAGTTTAGAGGGCCGAGATTTCCGCGGTGTTGCCCAAGCCCGTAACATCCTGTCATGCCGCCACGTTCGCCCGCTGTCCATACTGCGCTCAACGCCCTGATCCGCGAGATTGAGGCCTGCACCATTTGTGCTGGGCAGCTTCCGCTGGGGCCGCGCCCGGTGGTCAGCTTGGGCGCCGAGGCCCGGGTGCTCATCATCGGACAGGCGCCGGGTACGCGCGTCCATGCCAGCGGGGTGCCCTGGGACGATGCCAGTGGCGCGCGTTTGCGAATGTGGATGCAGATCGATGCAGCCCGGTTCTACGATGCGAACCGAATCGCCATCATGCCCATGGGGTTCTGTTATCCCGGGCGTGGGCGCAGTGGTGATCTGCCGCCGCGGCCGGAGTGTGCACCGCAGTGGCACGAACGCATATTGTCGCGCCTGCCCAATATTCGCCTGACCCTTCTGATCGGCCAGTACGCGCAGGGCCGCTACCTGCAGGACGGCAGCCGGAAGCTTGAAGACAATGTGCGTGATTACGCACGGCACTTGAGAGCCGGCTTGCTCCCGCTGCCGCATCCCAGCCCGCGGAACAGCCTGTGGATCAAACGCCGACCCTGGTTTGAAGAAGAGGTCGTCCCGGCGCTTCGTACTGCGCTGTCGGCTGCGTTGGCGCAGCCTTGATGGCCGCAGCTCCTTAGTGACTTGCCTCGCGTGGCGGTGAAGGCACGCGGAACCAGGCAGCGTACATGGCGGGCAGGAAGATCAGCGTCAGCACGGTGGCGGCAATCAGCCCGCCCATGATTGCCACCGCCATCGGCCCGAAGAAGACACTGCGGGACAATGGGATCATCGCCAGCACTGCTGCCAGTGCTGTCAGCGCGATCGGGCGGAATCGCCGCACTGTTGCTTCAATGACCGCTTCGAAAGGTGAGCGACCCTGTTCCAGATCCTGATTGATCTGGTCGATCAGGATCACACTGTTGCGCATGATCATGCCGAACAGGGCGATGGTGCCGAGCATGGCAACAAAACCGAAAGGATCATTGAAAAGAAGCAGGAAGACCGCCACGCCGATAATGCCCAGCGGCGCCGTCAGGAACACCATTGTGGACAGCGAGACACTCTTGAGCTGCATCATCAGGATGGTGAACACCGTGATGACCAGAATAGGCATTTGCACGTTAACACTGTCCTGTCCGGACGCCGCGTCTTCCGTGGTGCCGCCCACCTCAATGCTGTAGCCCGGTGGTAGCTGCGCCCGAATCTTGTCGATCTCCGGCGCCAACTGGGCAACGACGGTTGGCGGCTGGATATCCGGGTAGATATCGGCGCGTGCGGTGATGGTGGGTATCCGGTCGCGTCGCCACAGGATTCCGTCTTCGAAGTCGAAGGAAATATTGGCAATCTGCGCCAGCGGAATGTTGCCGCCATTGGCCGAAGGTATGGACAGACTGGACAGTAACTCGAGATGTTCACGCTCATGTGGCGGCCCGCGCATCACAACCGCGATCAGCTCATTATCTTCACGATAGTGCGTCAGCGTGGTGCCATTGATTGCCGTTTCCAGCAGCTGCGAGAGAGCTTCGGTACTGACGCCAAGGCTGCGTGCACGGTCCTGATCAATGTCCAGCTTGATGATCTTGGACGGCTCTGCGGTGTCCAGATGAACACCGTCGGTGTAGACATTGGCGCGCAGCAATTCCTCGATCTTGTGAGCATGCTCGCGTGCCACGTCTCGATCCGGGCCGGAAACGCGGTACTGAAGCACGTAGCCAACCGGTGGTCCGTTCTCCAGGCGATTGACTCGCCAACGAAGATTGCTGAACTCGCGCGGTAGAATCTCCAGCAGTTCCGCACGAATCTTCTCTCGAGCTTTCAGGCTCTCGGTATTGAGCACGAACTGGGCGAAGCTTGCGGCTGGCAACTGCTGGTCCAGCGGCAGCACAAAGCGCGGCGCGCCGCTACCGATGTAAGCAACGTAACTTTCAAGCCCTTCAACATCCTTGAGAATGCCTTCAAGTTTGTGAGCCGATGCCTCGGTATCAAAAGTAGACGCGCCCTCCGGCAATTTGAGATCAACCAGAAGCTCAAGGCGCGTCGATGAAGGGAAAAACTGCTGCTGAACGGTTGAAAAGAGAAATACGCTGACGGTAAACGTCGCCAGGGTCGCTGCAATGGTGAGCCAGCGGTGCCGCACGCAGGTTTCAAGAAAGCGCCGGAAGCGGTTGTAGAAAGGGGTGTGATACACCGCGTGCTCATCGTGTGCAGCGCCGTCTTCGGATAGCCCTTTCTCAGGCAGAATCTTGTAGCCCAGCAGGGGCACAAAGATGACTGCGGCCACCCAGGACAGCAGCAGTGACAGTGAGACCACCTGGAAGATGGAGATGGTGTATTCGCCTACGCTGCTCTGCGCCAGTGCGATCGGCAGGAATCCGGCGGCAGTGATCAGGGTGCCGCTGAGCATCGGGAACGCAGTGCTCGAATACATGAAAGCGGCAGCCTTGACCCTGTCGTAACCCTGTTCCAGTTTCACCGCCATCATCTCGACCGCGATAATGGCGTCGTCTACCAGCAGGCCCAGGGCAATCACCAGCGCCCCCAGCGAGATCTTGTGCAGTCCGATGTCGAAGATCTTCATGACCGCAAAGGTCATGGCCAGCACGAGGGGAATCGAGAAGGCAACGACCAGACCAGTGCGCACGCCCAGCGACAGGAAGCAGACGGCGAGCACGATAATGACGGCTTCGGCCAGCACCTTGATGAACTCGTTGATGCCGCGCGTCACGGCGCGCGGCTGATCGGCGACGCGCGACAGACTCATGCCCAGGGGGACTTCGCCATTGAGCTTGTCGAAGGCCTGGTCGAGCTGCTTGCCTAGGCGAATGATGTCGCCGCCTTTTTCCATGGACACGGCGATGCCAATGGCCGTCTCGCCGTTGAAACGCATGCGCGGTGCGGGCGGGTCCTGATACCCGCGATAAATCTGTGCGAAGTCGCCGAGGCGGAAAGTGCGCCCTTCCCAAGTGATGGGAACATTGCGCAGCTGTTCCAGAGAGTTCAAGCCGCCGTTGACGCGCAGATAGATCTTGTCGGTTGCGGTATCAAAGTCGCCGGCGGGGGTGATGTTGTTCTGGTGAGCCAGCGTCTCGGCGATGAGCGTTGGCGGAATGCCGAGCTGGTCGCGCCGAGTATTGGCTACATCAATGTAGAAGCGCTCTTCCTGCAAGCCGATGAACTCGACCTTTGCCACGTCATTAACGCGCAGGAGACGTTCGCGAATCTGGTCTGCGTAATCCTTGAGTTCCTCGTAGCTGAAATGCTCGCCCTGCAAAGCGTAGATGTTGCCAAAGGTGTCGCCAAACTCGTCATCAAAAGCCGGACCGATTACGCCCGCAGGCAAGGTGTGGCGGATATCGTTGATCTTCTTGCGAACTTCGTAATAGTTGTTCGGCATCGAGGCTGCGGGAAGATCTTCGCGAAAAAGTACAAAGACCTGCGATTCACCGGGGCGCGAGTAGGATCGCAGGAAGTCCAGCGAATTCAGTTCCTGAAGCTTCTCCTCGATCTTGTCGGTCACCAGCCGGTCCACTTCATCGGGTGTCGCGCCCGGCCAAATGGTGCGGACCACCATTACGCGGAAGGTAAACGGTGGATCTTCAGATTGACCGAGATTGAAGTAGCCCCAGACGCCCAGCACGCCAAGCAGCACCATGAGGTAGGTCACCAGTGAGCGATTGCCCAGAGCCCACTCGCTGAGATTTATTCTGGACATGGCCTTGTCTCAGAGCGCGACGGGTTTGCTGCGATCAATCGGTCGCACCGGCATGTCCTTGCGCAACAGGTTCACACCTGCGGTGACCAGCTGATCCGAGCCTGATATCCCTCCGGCAACGATCACCGCCTCTTCCAGGTACTGCACCACTGTCACAGGCACCGGCTGCGCCAGTCCCTCCTGGGTGACGCGCCAGACCACAGCCTGGTTGTCGTCTACCGCGCCCAGAGCAGTGCCCGGGAGTTTGAACATCTGATCATTGCTGTTGCCCAGAGCCAGAACCGATGCGGTCGCTCCCAATGCGATGTCGGCATCGGGATCCATCAGGGTGATGCGCGCTTCGTGGGTGCGTGTCGTCCGGTCGGCCTGCGGCGTGATATCTCGAATCTTGGCGGGGTAGGGCTTGCCGGGTTGGCTGTAGATTTCGATCAGCAACTGGCCGGCTGATTTCAGGGCCTCCACGCGGCCCTCGGGGACGGAAATCTGCACTTCGCGCTCGCCGTCCGCAGCGAAATGAACCACGGGCTGGCCCGCCGCGACAACATTGCCGACTTCAGCGTATACCTGAGTGATCACGCCGTCTCTGTCGGCTCTTAGTTTGGTGTACGCGGACTGGTTTTGAGCCAGCGACAACTGTGAGCGGGCCTGCTTTTCGCGCGCCTGGGCGGCCAGCAGGGTATTGGTGCGCAGGTCTACCGCTGACTGCCCGACATGGCCCTTGGCCTTGAGGTCGCGGTAGCGCTGTTCTTCATTGCGAGCCAGCGTGACGTCGGATTCGGCGGCGGCAAGCGCGGCGCGGGCAGCGCTGAGATTGAGCTGCGCATCATCAGGATCGAGTTCGGCAATGACGTCGCCGCGCTTGACCCGGGAGCCAAGCTCCACGAGGCGTCGGGAAATCTTGCCGGGCACTCGGAAGGACAGATCAGCCTCGTTACGCGCACGCAGCGTGCCGGGAAAGGATTCCGCACCGGCAGGGCCGCTGAGCGTCTGCGGGTTCTCAACCACCACCAGGCGCGGGCCCTTCTCAACGGGCGCAGGCTTGTCGCAGGCACCGAGCAGCCCGGCGGCGATCAGCACGACGATGCAACTCTGGCGGTGGAGGTTCATTCTGGGCCCCTGCGACGGAATCAATTGGTGATTTACTGAACCGGATAGTACATTTAATCGCCGATGAATATGAATAAGACGAAATTGCCCAATGCTCCGGGTGCCGATGGTGACGATGCGCAGCCTGCGGGCAGCGGCGTACGCGGACGTCCCAAGGACCTCGAGAAGCGTGCGGCGATCCTTGCTGCGGCAACCGAACTATTCACCGCGCGCGGACTCAACGGCGTGAGCATGGAAACGGTTGCGCGAGCGGCGCAGGTTTCAAAGATTACGGTCTACAGTCATTTCCGCAGCAAGGACGAATTATTCAGGGAGACGGTTTTCGCCAAATGCAGGCAGCACTGGCCGGAGGCCCTGTTCGATGTCGGCAAGGCCACACCGCTCGAGACGCGTTTGCGGCGTATTGCCACCGGTTTCCACGATCTTGTGTTCGGTAGTGAGGTCCTGGACATGTACCGGTTGATGGCAGCGCAGGCCAGCGGCCCGAGTCGCTTTGGGCGCTTGTTCTGGCAATCCGGGCCGGAGCTCACCATGTCGCGCTTTGCGGCAGTTCTGGAGGCGGCGCACAAGGCCGGAGAACTCGAGGTACCTGACCCGGTTCGTGCAGCCACGCACTTCTTCATTCTCCTGAAGGGCGACTTCCACATCAAATGTCTGGTCGGTGCAGCACAGGCGCCGAGTCGGGCAATGCGCCAACGCCACGCTGAGGATGTGATTGCCCTGTTCCTGAAGGCCTATGCGCCAACTAAGCCGGGACAGGCGAGATCAGGTTGATGAAGGCCTGAAGTGCCGGACTGGACCAAATGCCCTTGCGCAGAATGCGATAGAGCGGGCGGTGAATTCTCAGGCCCTTGATCGGCACCTGAACCAGACTGCCGGATTCGAGTTCGCCGCGCACGGCTGTCACTGAAAGAATCGCTGCGCCAATGCCGGTGACGGCCGTGCGCTTGATCGCCTCTGTGCTGGCCAGCGTCATGCAAGGTCTGAGTGTGATGCCTTTCTCCGACAAGGCCTTTTCAGTCACGCTGCGGGTGCCTGACCCCGTTTCATGCATCAGGATGTCGTGCTGCGCCAGCTGGCTGGGCGACACTTGCTTTGCGCCTGCCAGCGCATGGTCCGGCGCAACGATGAGGATCAGTTCGTCTCGATCGAACACCTGATACTCAAGCAGGTCACTGCCGATGATGCCTTCGGCAAAACCGATATCAATTTCACCGGCGATGAGCCTGGATTCGATGGTCGCCGTGTTCTCCACGTGCAGCGCAATTTCCACATCAGCGAACTCCCGGCGAAACCGGGCCAGCAGCGGCGGCATGAGATAAGCGCCAACTGTTCTGCTGGCGCCGATCTGCAGGCGGCCACGCACGCCCATCTTGAGATCGCGGATGGCCGCCTCGGCCTCTTTCTCGGTGGCAATCAGGCGGTCCGCATGAGTCTGTAGCAAGCGGCCCGCATCGGTCAGGCGTACGCCGCGCGGCAGGCGATCAAACAGGCTCAGGCCCAGGCTTGATTCGAATTCGGCCAGCTGCTTGGACACGGCGGACTGACTGATCCTGAGTTTGCGCGCGCCGGCGCTGACGCTGCCGGCCTGCGCCACGGCCTGAAAAATACTGAGATGGTTGAGGTTCAAGCAGGCCTGCTCTAGATATATAGAAAATACATATAAGGCATGAAAACAATCTATTTTATTTATATCACGATCTGCCGTAGCCTTGCCCGCTTGTTCGGCGCAGGCGCAGTCCGCGCAGCCATCTGGAGACCAAGGCACACATGAATCAAGACGCAAAAAAGTCGGCGTCCGCGACCACCCTGACGCATCTGCAGCGACTCGAAGCCGAGTCGATTCACATCATGCGCGAGGTGATCTCCGAATCTGAAAAGCCGGTGATGCTCTACTCGGTAGGCAAGGACAGTGCGGTCATGCTGCACCTTGCGCGCAAGGCTTTTTATCCCTCACCGCCGCCGTTCCCGCTATTGCACGTGGACACCACCTGGAAGTTTCAGGCGATGTACGAGCTGCGTAACAAGATGGCCAAGGAAAGCGGCATGGAGCTTCTGGTCTACCAGAACCCGGAAGCTATCGAACGCGGGATCAATCCCTTCGATCATGGTTCGCTGCACACCGACATGTGGAAAACCGAGGGCCTCAAGCAGGCCCTGACCAAGTACGGTTTTGACGTGGCTTTCGGCGGTGCGCGACGTGACGAAGAGAAATCACGTGCCAAGGAACGCATTTTCTCATTCCGCTCGGCCAGCCATCGCTGGGACGGCAAGAGCCAGCGCCCGGAGCTGTGGAATCTTTACAACGCACGCAAGGCCAAAGGCGAGAGCATTCGCGTGTTTCCGATCTCCAACTGGACGGAGCTGGATATCTGGCAGTACATCCATCTCGAGAACATTCCCATCGTGCCGCTGTATCTGTCGCAGGAGCGACCCACCGTCGAACGCGACGGCTTGATCCTCATGGTCGATGACGATCGCTTCCCGTTGAAGCCAGGTGAGGAGCCGGTGATGCGCTCGATCCGTTTCCGCACACTGGGTTGCTACCCGCTGACGGGCGCGGTGGAGAGCAAGGCCGCAACGCTGCCTGAGGTTATTCAGGAAATGCTGCTGACTACCACATCAGAGCGACAGGGCCGCGCCATTGATCATGATCAGGCGGCGAGCATGGAAAAGAAAAAACAGGAAGGATATTTCTGATGACGGACACTCAGGAACAACAGAGCAGCTATCAGACCGAAGCGCTGATTGCCGCAGATATCAACGAATATCTGGTTCGCCATCAGCACAAGAGCCTGCTGCGCTTCATCACCTGCGGCAGTGTCGATGACGGCAAGTCCACGCTGATTGGCCGCCTGCTGTATGACTCGAAGATGATCTTCGAGGATCAGCTGGCCGCATTGGAAGCGGATTCCAAGCGTGACGGCACGCAGGGCGAAGAAATTGATTTTGCCCTTCTGGTGGATGGCCTGGCTGCGGAACGAGAGCAGGGCATCACCATCGATGTGGCCTACCGTTTCTTCTCAACGGAGAAGCGCAAGTTCATCGTCGCGGACACACCGGGGCACGAGCAGTACACGCGCAACATGGTCACCGGTGCTTCCACCGCCGACCTCGCCATCATCCTGATCGACGCTCGCAAGGGCGTGCTGACGCAGACCCGTCGTCACTCCTATCTTGCGCACCTGATCGGCATTCGCAACATCGTGCTGGCCGTCAACAAGATGGATCTGGTGGATTACGACCAGAAGCGTTACGAGGATATCGTTGCGGACTACCGCAGCTTTGCCTCGAGCATTGGCATCGAGTCTTTCACACCAATGCCGATCTCCGGATTCAAAGGTGACAACATTACCGGTGCCTCCGAGAACACCCCTTGGTACACCGGCCCAAGTCTGATCCACCATCTGGAAACGGTTTCACTGGATGCCACGGTTGATCAGGCCAAGCCTTTTCGCATGGCGGTGCAGTGGGTTAACCGTCCCAATCTCGATTTCCGAGGTTTTTCGGGATTGATTTCCTCGGGGCAGATCAGCCCCGGCGATGCCATTCGCGTCCTGCCCAGCGGCAAGACCAGCACCGTCAGCCGCATCTCCACATTCGACGGCGATCTGGATCGGGCGGTTGCCGGCCAGTCGGTGACGCTGTGCTTTGCCGACGAGATTGATTGCTCACGCGGTGACGTGATCACGCAGGCCGATGCCCCCACCGAGGTGGCCGACCAGTTCGAATCCACCCTGGTCTGGATGTCTGAAGAGGACCTGATTCCCGGTCGTCCGTACTGGCTCAAGATTGGTGCGCAGACGGTGACAGCAACGGTGCAGGCGCCGAAGCATCAGATCAACATCAACACGCTGGAACATCTGGCGGTCAAGACGCTCGATCTCAATGCGATTGGCGTGGCCAATATCACCATTGATCGCTCCATACCTTTCGAGCCATACGAAGCCGATCACAGTCTTGGCGGATTTATCCTGATCGACAAGATCACCAACAGCACGGTCGCCGCGGGCATGCTGCACTTCAGTCTGCGCCGCGCTCAGAACGTGCATTGGCAGGCGCTGGATGTCAGCCGGGAAGTTCGTGCAGGTCTGAAGCATCAGAAGCCTGCCGTGCTCTGGTTTACCGGGCTCAGCGGTGCTGGAAAATCCACCATTGCCAATCTGGTAGAAAAGAAACTGGCGCATCTGGGCCGGCACACCTTCCTGCTCGACGGCGACAACGTGCGTCACGGTCTGAACAAGGATCTTGGATTCACCCAGGCTGACCGCATCGAGAACATTCGCCGCATTGGCGAGGTTGCGAAACTGATGACCGACGCCGGCTTGATTGTGCTGACGGCCTTCATCTCGCCGTTCCGGGCGGAGCGCGACATGGTTCGCCAGATGCTCCCAGAGGGCGAGTTCATCGAGGTGTTTATCGATGCGCCGCTGGAAGAAGCCGAGGCACGCGATGTGAAGGGGCTCTACAAGAAGGCACGCAGTGGCGAGCTGAAAAACTTCACCGGCATTGACTCGCCGTATGAAGCGCCAGAGCAGCCGGAAATTCGCATCAACACCATGAGTACATCGGCTGAAGAAGCGGCAGAGCAGATTGTTCGGCAGTTGCTCAGCGACAGCTGATTGATCTCAATCTGAGTGATCCGGGTGTCAGCGGTCTCAATGTCGCAGCATGGCCTGCGCGGCATTGCGACCGCAGGCACCCATCACGCCGCCGCCCGGATGGCTTGCTGCGCCACATAGAAACAGCCCCTTGATGGGCGTGGCGTAGTCACTCCAGCCCGGAACCGGCCTCAGGCTGAAAAGCTGGTGCAGTGGCATGGCGCCTTGAAAAATATTCCCGCCGGTAAGCCCGAAGCGTTGTTCAATGTCGGGCGGTGCCAGAATCTGCCGGTGCAGGACGCTGGCCGAAAAATTGGGCGCGTAAGCGTTGATCTGCTGGATGCAGCGATCTGCAAACTCTTCGCGCAGGCTGGCCCAATCTCCACTGGCCGGTGAGTAAGGCGCGTATTGCACAAACAGATTCACGATGTGATGCCCGGGCGGCGCGAGGCTGTCGTCCACGCTGCTGGGGATTACCATTTCAATGATCGGCCTCTCGCTGGGCAGGCCGCGCCGTGCGTCTTCGTAAGCGCGCTCGATATCCTCCGGCAGAGAATTGATATGAATCGTGCCGCGGTGCTCCGGCCCCACAGCGCCGTGGCGGTCCGGCATGCATGAAAAGGCCGGCAGCTCAGATACAGCAAGATTGATCTTGACCGAAGCGCTGGAGTAGTCGATGCGCTGAACAGCTCTCAGGAAATTAGCCGGCAAATGCCGTGCGTCGGTGAGCTTGCTGAACGTGACCTGCGCGCTTGCGTTGGACGCGACTTGCCTGGCTTGAATGATTTCGCCGCTTTGCAAGCGAACGCCGTTAGCGTTGCCGCCGTCATCGACCAAGATCTCTGCCACGTCCGCGTTGCATCGAATCTCCACGCCCACGGACATGGCGGAGCGGGCCATCGCCTGGGTGAGTGCGCCCATGCCGCCGCGCACGTAGCCCCATACACCGCGCGCACCACCTGCCATGCCCATGACGTGATGCAGCAACACGTAACCGGTGCCCGCAGCACTGGGCGGCGCAAAAGTGCCGATGACGGCATCGGTGGCAAGCGTCCCCTTGAGTTGCGGCGATTCAAACCAGCGATCCAGCACCGGCGTGGCAGGACCGGTGAGAATTTCAATGGCTTCGGGCAGGTCTTCGCCCAGTTTCCTGAGCGCCTTGTACAGCGAGCGGCCACGGCCAAAATTGCGCAGGCGATCCATCCAGCCCAGCCGACGCCACTGCGGCGGTAGCGGCAGCAGATCAGGTGGTGTATCCATCATCGCCGGCTCCAAAAGCGTGGCGATGCGCGTCAGCAAGTCTTCATAACGCGAATAAGCCTTGGCATCGGCGGCTGAGAACTTCGAGATCTGCTCATGGTTGCTGGCCGCGTCCGGGCCGAGCATTAAATGACGTCCATCACTGAACGGCGTGAACGAGGACGGGTTTCTGGACAAGACCTCATAGCCGAAATCCTTGAGTCGCAGTTCGCGTTCAATTTCTGGCAGCAACAGGCTCACCACGTAGGATGCGGTGGAAGTGCGATAGCCGGGTGCAATCTCTTCGGTGATGGCCGCGCCGCCGACGATCTCGCGCCGCTCGAGGACCAGAACTTTTCTGCCCGCCTTCGCAAGATAGGCAGCGCAGACCAGGCCATTGTGTCCGCCGCCGATAATCAGATTGTCGTAGGTCTGTGCCATTCAGGATGCATTATGAGCCCATGCAGGATGTATGGGCGGGCCGATACTGAGCGCCAGCGCTCATGTACGCAGTGAGGAAATGTGTGCGATGAAGACAATCAATGCCGCCCAATCGGAGTTGATGCCAGCGCTGATTGAGGCCTACCGTAAAGCGATCTATCGCGTCGAGTTTGGCGAGCCGCCTGTTGATCTGCAGGTGGATCAATTCAGTTCCGGGCTGTCTGCTCTCATGCAGCAACATGAGGCCCACTGCTGTGGTTTGGTCACGGCGTCTAATCCGCGCGGACAATTGCGCGATGAGGCAGACAATGCACGGCGACATCATCGCCTGCTTAGGTGCGTCGATGCCTTGGGCTATGCCCATCTCACTGCTTGGGGGCTTGACCCCGATGAGCGCTGGCCCGACGAGCAGGGCATTTTGATTCCGGGCATTCCAAAACCGGCGGCCTGCAAGCTTGCCGCAGAATTTGAGCAGAACGCCTTGCTCTGGATGTCTGGCGAGGCGATCCCCAGGCTGATACTGCTGCGCTGAACACAAAAAAAGCGGGGCCTGATTTCAGGCCCCGCTGATGATTCTGCTCAAGTCTCAGAAATGAGGCTTGTCGGGTGAATCCTTGTAGCGGCTCACACTTTCCACAATCGCCTTCTTGGCGTCCTGCGGGCCGTGCCAGCCTTTGACCTTGACCCACTTGCCCTTTTCCAGATCCTTGTAGTGCTCAAAGAAATGGGCAATCTGGTCGCGTGCCAACTCAGGCAGCTCGCGGACGGTGCTGATTCCGCTGTAGAGGCGGCTGATCTTGTCGCAGGGCACCACCACAAGTTTCTCATCGAGGCCGGCCTCATCTTCCATTTCCAGCATGCCGATGGGACGGCAGTTGATGATGGAACCCGGGATCAGCTGCATGGGCATCATCACCAGTGCGTCGATGGGGTCACCATCTCCGCTGATGGTATGCGGCACGTAACCGTAATTGCAGGGGTAGCGCATGGGAGTCGTCAGCAGGCGGTCTACAAAAATGGCGCCTGATTCCTTGTCCACCTCATACTTGACCGGCTCGCTGTTCATCGGGATTTCGATGACAACATTGACGTCGTCGGGGACGTTCTTTCCGGTGGGGACAAGATCCAAAGACATAGTGACTCCCTGCATGAGGTCGTGAATTAGGGCCGCGGATTATAGCGGTGCCGGGGCAGATTGTGCAGCGCAGCAAATAATCCGCTATGGGTTTGGCAGGCCTGCGCCGCCGCTCACGATGCGGGAACCCAGGGTAAATTCAATTTTGCTGAACCTTTTCTGCTCGGCGGCGATGGCATCGGTTCAACTGGTTTCGGCGCGCATTACCTGCCATGAAATTGTCATCTCACCGTTGATGTTTTCTGCGCCTGATCCCGGTGTCACCCGGGAATCAAAGCGCTTGGCTGGTATGCCCTCCTTTTGCATTGCACTGCCCGACGTGCGTTCGTTCGCGGTACGCGTGCGGGAAGAGAATTGAAAGCCCCGGGCGCTCAGAACGGCGGAGCAGGTGTCGAGGCCTGTCCTTGTAAATGTCGAGCGCAAGCAGAGCCTGAGCCCTAGAATGGTCGGGCCCTCCTTCTGACCCAAGATCCGCACATGAGCGACTCCGAAACCGAGCATCACCTGGCATTGCGCAACCTCAAAGAGGATGACTACGCCGATATCAAGTCGATGATGGATCTGATCTATCCACAGCTTGGCGGTGCGTGGCCGCGGCACAAATTCCGCTCGCAGATTCGAACCTTTCCGGAAGGGCAGATTTGCATCGAGGACAAGGGCACGGTGGTGGCGTGCGCATTGGCGGTCATCGTTGATTACGACAAGTTCGGCGACAAACACACTTACGATGAGATTACGGGCGACGCCTATCTCTCTACGCACGATCCGAAGGGAGACGTGCTGTACGGTGTGGATGTTTTCGTGCATCCCGAATACCGGGATTTGCGGCTAGGGCGGCGTCTCTATGAAGCGCGCAAGGATCTGTGCCGGAATCTGAATCTGCGTGCCATTGTTGCGGGCGGGCGAATTCCCAATTACAGCAAGCACGCGTCGGAGATGTCGCCGCAGGAATACCTGGAGAAAGTGAAGTCAAAAGATTTATACGACCCCACGCTTTCTTTCCAGCTTTCCAATGGCTTTGAGGTCACGCAGATTCTCAAGGCCTATCTGCCCGAGGACAAGGAGTCTCGTGGTTACGCCACCTTGCTCCAGTGGCACAACATTGATTACGACGCTGAAGTTGCACCGCTGATTGGCGGGCCCAAGTCCACGGTTCGTGTGGGATGCGTGCAGTGGCAGATGCGCTTCTTCAAAGATGTGAAAGAGCTATTGCAGCAGGTCGAGTACTTTGTGGATGCGCTGTCGGATTACAAATGCGACGTTGCCCTTTTTCCGGAGTTCTTCAATGCGCCGCTCATGGGGTTGTCCAAGGAGCGCAATCCGGTGGATGCGGTCTGGCATCTGGCCGGGTACTCCAGCGAAATTATTTCGGAGGTATCGAGGCTGGCGGTTTCGTACAACATCAACGTCATCGCGGGTTCAGTGCCCGTAATTGAAGACGATGAGTTGTACAACGTGGCGTACCTCTGCCGCCGCGACGGAACCGTCGAGAGCCAGTACAAGATTCATCCCACGCCGCACGAGAAGAAGGACTGGGTGATGCAGGGTGGTGATGCGCTGCGCTGCTTCGAGACAGATTTTGGCCGTATTGGCGTGCTGATCTGCTACGACGTGGAGTTCCCCGAACTGGCGCGGATCCTGTCAGAGCATGAAATGCAGATGCTTTTCGTGCCGTTCTGGACCGACACCAAAAATGGATATCTGCGAGTGAGGCGCTGCGCGCAGGCGCGGGCCATCGAGAACGAGTGTTATGTGGTCATCGCGGGCAGCGTCGGCAATTTGCCGATGGTGGATAACGTGGATATCCAGTACGCGCAGACGGCTGTGTTTTCGCCTTCTGATTTCGCGTTTCCACATGACGCGGTCATTGCGGAAACCACACCCAACACCGAGATGACCCTGATTGCAGACCTTGACCTCACACGGCTCAAGACCCTGCAGAACGAAGGCTCAGTGCGTAACTATCTGGATAGGCGACGAGACTTGTATCGGGTTGAGTGGATCGGCACGGAAAAAATCATGAAGTAGATGCATATGCATAAAGTTGCATAGTAAAGGAATTGCATATAGGCTGGCCCCACATTCCACTCAATATGGGGCTAGCTTCCGTGTCTCTTCCTGAAATTCTTCGGCCAACAAGTGGCCTGCGTCTGCCGGTGGTGGCTTCGCCACTGTTCATCATTTCCAATCCCGATCTGGTCATTGCCCAGTGCAAGGCCGGTGTGGTGGGTTCGTTCCCGGCCTTGAATGCGCGTCCCGCCGAAGAGCTGGAAGTCTGGTTGAAGAAGATCACCGAGGAGCTGGACCGCTATAACCAGGCCAACCCGGACCAGCCCGCAGCACCGTATGCGGTCAACCAGATCGTCCATGGCTCCAATGATCGTCTCCAGCACGATCTGGACATGTGCGTGAAGTACAAGGTGCCCATCGTGATTACCTCACTGGGCGCTCGGGTTGAACTCAACGAGGCGGTGCACTCTTATGGCGGCATCACGCTGCACGACATCATCAACAACCGCTTTGCGAAGAAGGCCATCGAGAAAGGCGCTGACGGACTCATCGCTGTGGCCGCCGGTGCCGGTGGCCACGCCGGAACTACATCGCCTCTGGCTCTGATTCAGGAAATTCGCGAGTGGTTCGACGGCCCGCTGTTGTTGTCCGGCGCGATCTCCACCGGCGACGGCATTCTGGCGGCGCAGGCGATGGGCGCGGATCTGGCGTATATCGGCTCAGCCTTCATCGCAACAGAAGAAGCCAATGCTGCTCAGGGCTACAAGCAGGCGATTGCTGATTGCGCCTCCAGTGACATTGTTTACTCAAACCTGTTCACCGGTGTTCACGGCAACTACTTGCGCCCCTCGATCATCGCGGCGGGCATGGACCCCGACAACCTGCCGGAGTCTGATCCAAGCAAGATGGATTTCGGTTCCGGTGGCAATGAATCCAAGAAGGCGTGGCGCGATATCTGGGGTTGTGGTCAGGGCATTGGCGGCGTGAAAAACGTGGTCAGCACGGGCGAGCGTGTTGCTCAGTTGGCGGCGCAATATGCGGCCGCACGTGAACGCATTGCCAAGCTCGCCGCCTGATCGAGACGACTTGAATGGCTTTGTCGCACGCCATCCTGGTGACCTTGCTGGACAAGCCGCAAACCGGGTACGACCTGGGGAAGCGGTTTGACCAGACCGTCGGTTTTTTCTGGCGAGCCAGTCACCAGCAGATCTACTCCGAACTGCACAAGATGGCAGATTGCGGTTGGGTCTCGGGCCAGGCAGTTGAACAGAGTGCCCGGCCCAATCGCATCGTGTATGAGATTACCGAGGCAGGGCGACAGACCGTGCAGGCGTGGGCGAGGGAAGACTCGCCCGCGCCTTCGGTGAAGGAAGAACTGCTGGTCAAGCTGTTTGCCTTGGGCACGGTAGACAAGAAAGTCATGGTTGAACGAATCGAGCACCGACTCGAAGAACACCGCGGGCGTCTCCTGCATTACCGCGAAGTCATGGCAAAACATTATCCCAAGCCTGACAAGCTCACGGCCAATCGACGTGGCCGCTACCTCGGATTGCGGATGGGCATCCTCTCAGAAGAAACAGGTATTCGCTGGTGCGAAGAGGCCTTGCTGGCACTTAGTTAGCAGCTGGTTACATATCGCCAGGCTGCGGCGCACCTTGCCGCCGCGTATGGCAAACGGACAGATTGGAGCCGGGCATTACGCAAGGAGGCGAGTGGTAGGTTTTGCGCCGCGGCGGCGGAAACGGGATCGCCGCTGTCAGTGAAGCAATCGAGAGGTCGGCACAGCCGTAATCGGGTAATGAATGTCCCTAGCAGTACCGCCGCTATCCGCCTATGGCGAAATGGACGCCCGCCTTCAGTCCCGGCTATTCTCGGTGGCCTAACTTCTCAGGCACCAGAAGTTGCTCGCCGCGCATGACATGCAAGATGAAAACCCGCTTTCCATCTTCACGATAGAAGATGCGACATGGCGGCTCGATAATTTGCCGATATCTCTTACCTTCCAGTTCCGAAGGATACGAGCCCATCTTGGGGTGCTCATGAAGATGGTCAACATGCGCGAAAACACGACGAACGAGTTCAGCGGCTGCTTGTGAATTCTCCAGTGCGATGTAATCAGCAATTGCATCTAGATCGCTGAGAGCCGAATCAGACCAAACTATCTGAGCCATCGAGCCATTTTCTTTTTGGCCTCACGATGAGTCGTGGACCTGCCTTCCTCTATTGCCCGCTCCCCGCGGGCGATTCCTTCGAGGATAGACATTCGCCTCTGCATGGCCTCAAAACTTTCAACATCAATCAAGTATGCGCTAGGTAGGCCATGCTGCGTGATCAAAATTGGCTCGCGGTCTCGACCCAATTCCGTAATGAGTTCCGTGGCTTGGCGTTTGAGTGTAGTGACGAGTTCAGTGCGCATGGAAGTGATACTAAAGTGGCACTCTCAGCGCTGCAAGTTGATGGTGTCGTGAGGGCGAATTTTCAGTCCAATAGAAACTTGGGATTTTGGACGCCATCGCGCTATTCAAAGCTTATGTTGTTATCTGGAGGCCAATATTGCCGAACATTACGCCGTTCTCCCCCCTGTCCGGCCATGGTGTTCCCCGGGCAGCTTCCGGCACAGCGGCCATCCCGTTTCCGAAGCAATGTGCCCGTCTCCGCGATAACGGGTACCGATCGATGGCGTGGCAGACCTGCACCCGTTTGGTGACCTTTATGACAACGGCGAGCAGATTCGATGGCGGTACTGGCGAGTTGGTTTGAAAGTGCCTGCTCAGGTCGTATGGCCTGGCCGGGCAGGCGACTGGAAATTTGCAGCTCTTGGTATGCCGCTGAATAACGAGCGTTATTGAGGCCAACAAAAAAGCCCCGGCGATACCGGGGCTTTTTGTGTAGCGGCTGAAGTGATCAGCCCAGCAAAGGCACCAGCAACAGAGCCACGATGTTGGTCACCTTGATCAGCGGGTTCACCGCTGGGCCCGCCGTATCCTTGTACGGGTCGCCAACCGTGTCGCCAGTCACGGCAGCGTGATGAGCCTCTGAGCCTTTGCCGCCGTGATTGCCTTCTTCGATGTATTTCTTGGCGTTGTCCCAGGCGCCGCCACCGGTGCACATGGAGATGGCCAGGAACAGGCCGGTCACGATGGTGCCCATCAGCAGTCCGCCCAATGCTGCAGGACCAAGGACCAGGCCGACGATGATTGGAATGAACAGCGGCAGCATCGATGGCAGGATCATTTCGCGGATCGCCGACTTGGTCAGCAGGTCAACGGCCTTGTCGTATTCCGGTTTCCCGGTACCTTCCATGATGCCTTTGATTTCGCGGAACTGACGGCGCACTTCTTCAACCACCGCACCCGCAGCCCTTCCCACTGCCTGCATCGCCATTGCGCCAAACAGATAAGGAATCATGCCGCCGATCAACAGGCCAATCACGACCTGCGGGTTGTCGATGGAGAAGTTCACTTCCATGCCCATGTCCAGCAGCTTGTGCGAGTAGTCCGCAAACAGCACCAGCGCGGCCAGGCCGGCTGAACCGATCGCGTAACCCTTTGTCACGGCCTTGGTGGTATTGCCCACCGCATCCAGTGCGTCTGTGGTTTCGCGAATGGAACTGTCCATGCCGGACATCTCGGCAATGCCGCCCGCGTTGTCGGTAATGGGGCCATAGGCATCGAGCGCGACGATCATGCCGGCCATGGACAACATGGCGGTGGCCGCAATCGCCAGACCGAACAATCCAGCCAGCGCGTAGCAGGTGTAGATGGCAGCCGCTACTGCAATGACAGGTGCAGCGGTGGATTTCATCGAGACTGCCAGACCCGCAATGACATTGGTGCCGTGACCGGTTTCAGAAGCTTTGGCAACCTGCTGCACCGGACCGTACTCGGTGGCGGTGTAGTACTCGGTGATGACCACCATGGCTGCCGTCAGTACCAGGCCGACCAGACTGCAATAGAACAGTGGCATGCCAAGGCTGCTTTCAAACAAGGCATTGGTGACGAAGTAGAACGCAATCGCAGCGAGAATCCCGGACACCGCAAGACCGCGATACAGCGCGTTCATGATCTTGCCACCTGCCTTGACCTTCACGAAGAAAGTGCCGGCAACAGAGGCGACGATGCCCACAGCACCCAGCAACAAGGGATACATGGCGCCTGCCCAGCCATAGGTGGCGTAGGAGATGCCAGCGATGAGCATGGATGCAATGACGGTCACTGCGTAGGTCTCAAACAGATCAGCAGCCATGCCCGCACAGTCGCCCACGTTGTCGCCTACGTTGTCTGCAATCACGGCAGGGTTGCGGGGATCGTCTTCGGGAATGCCGGCTTCGACCTTGCCCACCAGATCAGCGCCAACGTCCGCGCCCTTGGTGAAGATGCCGCCGCCGAGGCGGGCAAAGATGGAAATCAGCGAAGAACCAAAGGCCAGGCCAATCATTGGCTGCAGTGCGGTATTGAGGGCTTCCTTGCTCGGTTCGCCGTCCATGACAAATCCGAAATAGCCGGCCACACCGAGCAGGCCAAGCCCGACCACCAGCATGCCAGTGATGGCGCCGCCCTTGAACGAAACATTAAGTGCATCGTTCAGGCTCACGGTAGCCGCTTGTGCGGTGCGCACGTTTGCGCGAACCGAAACGAACATGCCGATGAACCCAGCGAGTCCGGAAAGAATGGCGCCGATGGCGAACCCGATGGCAGTTGGCCATCCCAGCGCCGGGACCAGGCCGATCACGAAGAACAGAACCGCGCCGACCATCGCAATGGTGATGTACTGACGACGTAAATAAGCGCCGGCGCCTTCCTGAATCGCGCCAGCAATTTTTTGCATGGTGTCGTTGCCGGCGTCCTTGCCGACGATCCATTTCGCAACCACGATGCCGTACAGAATGGCGACGGCGGCACAGATGAGAGATATGAGTAATCCGTTTTCCAACAGCATTTTCTAATCCCCAAATAATTGATCCTGGTCGTAGGCCGGATCTTTGAGCCTTATGCCCGCCCCTACCATTCTCCTCAAGCACCGGCAAGTTGCGGGATGAAAAAAACGCACCTGATGCTAGCACGCAAAATGTGTTAAGCCAGTTGCCAGCAGGTCCTGCTAGGGGTTGCCCCTATGCCTGCGGTCCACGTTGCACACGGGCACGCGCCAGACGGCGCCGCGTGAGGCGCCGTCTGGCGTGCTGGGGGATTTCTTCGCGCGGCCATGCCGCAGAGGCCGCGACCTTGCTCAGATTTTCTGAGCGTCGGGTCTTTGCAGGGCGAGGGCGACGCGGGCGGAAGCCTCGCTGGGAATCCGTTTGAGCTTTTCGATTCGCCTGAGTTCGGGGCCCAGCCCATGACCATTGGCAAGCTGAATCGACAGGCCCGGCCGCGCGTTAAGTTCAAGCACCAAGGGGCCAAGTTCGCGGTCCAGCACGATGTCTACGCCCAGGTAGCCGAGCTTGACCAGGTCGTAGCAACGGGTGGCGAAATCCAGTAATTGGTCCCAGCCGGGAATCTGGATGCCGGCCAGGGTTTCCTGAGTATCGGGGTGCAGGTCCAGGGGCGAATTTCGCCATACACCTCCCTTGGTGAGGCCGGTTTGCAGGTCAATGCCGACACCGACGGCCCCCTGATGCAAATTGGCTTTCCCGTCGGAGTCACGTGTGGGTAGCCGCGCCATCGCGGCGATAGGGACGCCGCGAAACACCAGGGTGCGGATATCCGGCACGCCCTGGAAGGTCACACGATCAAATACCGGATCAAACTGGACAAAGTATTCGATCATCGCCTGATCGGGGACTCCGCCCAAGCTGAACATGCCAGACAGGATGTTGGAGATGTGATGCCCGATGGCCTCGTCTTCCATCAGCGAGCCATTGGCGCGCACAAAACTTGAGCCACGACGATCCTTGATTACCACAATGCCGTCGCCGCCCGAGCCGTGTGCCGGCTTGATCACGAAGCTGCGATGTTCGCGTACGATGTCGCGGAACGATCGCGCTTCGTGCTCCGAGGAGATCACACCGTAGAGCGGTGGTACTGCGATACCGGCCTCGATGGCCAGCCGCTTGGTCTTGAGCTTGTCATCGACCAATGGATAAAGCCGCCGCGGATTGTGCGCCATGATGAAGCGCGCATTGCGCTCATTCATGCCGATGATGCCGTGCTCCCGCAGGCGACGGGGCCAGTTCCAGATCATTTTGCAGGCGCTCGCAGTGCAGCGCGGAATCGCCAGAATTCCGTCAGGCGATAGCCGGTGTAGCGGCCGAGCAACAGAGTGGCAGCCAGCACCACCAGCAACAGCTCGGGGAACACGAACGCCAGATGCTCGAGGTAGCCGTTACTCATGGTCAGGAAGGCGAGCACCGCCACACTGAGACTTCCTAGGCCACGGATAATGGCTTCGCGCCCGCCGTGTTCTTCCCAGACGATAGACATACGCTCAATAGTCATGGCCAGGATCACCATCGGGAACAGCGCGACCGAAAGGCCGCGGCCAAGGCCGAGTCGATAACTGATGACGCTGATCGCCAACATCAGAAGAATGACGATGATCAGTACCGCCGCGAGTCGCGGTACCAACAAAAGTTTTAGATGCTCCAGGTAGAAGCGGATTGCCAGACCCAGAGCCACGACCAGTGAGAACAGGATCATGCCCCAGAGCAACTCGGTTTCCCGGAACGCCAGTGCAATCAGAACCGGCATGAAGGTGCCAAAAGTGGCGAAGCCAACGATATTGCGGAGCAACACCACCAGAAATGCGCCCAGCGGCACGGTCAGCAAAGTGGCGTAGACGTTCTGCGTGTGAACGGGGAGTCCGAGCAGAGAGAATTCGATCACCCGTGAATCCTGCAGAGCTGCGGTTGAACGCGCCAGGTCAACCGCATCACGCAGGTCATGGCGGGCAGAGAAGCGAAGTTCAGCATTGCGCCCGCCCTCAACCTGCAGGGTGGGTTCGCTGTTGCGCTGCCAGATCAGCATGTTGGCCGGCAGGCCAAGCGCGCCGGTTCTGGGATTGAAGACCAGCCAGCGTTCTTCGTTATGGACTTCGAGCAAGGGTTCGAGTTGCCCGCCGAGCAGGCCGTGGCTCAGTGGAATGGCATAGATGACGCGTGCCGGAATGCGGGCGCCGCTCAGGATGTAAACCAGCTGTTCGGCAAACAACGGGTCCGTGTTGGCACCTTCACGCAACACCTTTACCGAGGGGTCGTTGACGCTCACGTTCATTTGCAGAATGAGCTGTCTGGCAAACGAGGCGATATCCGCAGATTGCGAGCGCACCAGTGCCAGCAGGGTTTCTACGGCAGGTCCGATGTGTTCCGGATACTCTGGCTTGGCCGGGTACTCCGGCTTGGACTGGGCCTCTGAGGTTTCCTGTTCCAGCTTGCGCAGGGTTGCCTGGTAGTAGAGCGTCTGCGGGCCGCTGGCCCTGCGCTTGGACCAGAGCGCTTTGCGATCTTCCCCACGTTCCTCAACTGCCAGGCCAAACTCGCGGGAGATGAACTGTTCGTCCATCAGCTCGAAGCCGACGGGATCATGCGGCAGGATCAGACTAGCCTTGACCTTACCCTTGGCTTCAAAGCTGGCGCGGGCTTCAACAATCCATACGGCGCCTTGTGAATTGGGCACCAGCGGCAGGCCCAATCCCTTGACCTTGTAGGCGCACATGCCCAGGCCGGCCAGTGCCAGCACCAGCGCCCAGATGTAGACACGGATACTCGTCATTTATCGGATTTTTCTGAGCTGCCCGAAGCATCGTCTGTGTAATCACAGCTCGGCGACGTCAGATGCACGCGCCCGGGATTGATGAGATAGCGATCTGCCAGGAAGCGGCGTCCCAGCAGAACCGGATAGATAAACTTGCTGCGATCTACCAGCGTGAATTGTGCCCGGCGTTTTTGCTTTCCGAGGCAGAAATCAAGCTTCACCACGGGCCGGCGGTCGTTCTCGCCTTCGTGCTCCTTGATTTGCACATTGCGGAACAAGGGGCGCTCCATTGGAATTCTTTCCCAATTGCCGTCAACAGTCTTGAGATTGAGTTCGAATCTGACCCAGTCCTCATCGCCCTTCTTGAATCGCTCGATCTTCTCTGCGTTGATGGAGGAGGTCTTGGCACCGGAATCGAGCTTGGCCTTGAGCAACACCTTGCCGTCATCAAAGGTGAGCTTTTCGACCCAGCCGACCTGATTCGGGCGCTTGTCTCCAGCCGACAGGGACCATGGCAACAGCATTAATCCCAGCACGAGCGGGATGAGAGTTTTGTTGGGGAAATTCATGTCGCTTTGTTGTAGCCTGCGCGGGCCATGTTATTGAACCGCATATCGTTGTTGGGAATCACTACGTTCGCAAGCCTATCATGGGCTTCGCTGATATTTGCCAGTGAAACAGCGATCACTGCCGGCGAGGAATTGGACGCCGAACAGCCCGTTCTGCTGGAGATTCCGGAAGAGCCGGTAATTCCCGATACGCAGGGCAAATCAGAGGCGGAAACGGTAGCCGAGCCGTCTGCCGCGGCGCCTGAACCGGAACCAGACAAAGCAGCGCCCGAAGCTGAACCCGCGCCGGATGAAATCAAGGCGGACCCGGTTACCGAGAAAAAGAAGAAGCAGAAGAAGGCACAGGCCAAACGCGAAAAGGCTGCTGGCGCTATCGACTCGGCAAGAAGTGGAAAGGACAAGAACGAGGCGCCTGAGGAAATTGCGATTGCCTCAGAACCAGCGCACAAGCGGGCCCCCTTTGAGTTGTTGGGCGAATCGGTGGCGCCGGCCTCGATCCGCCATCTGGGATGGCAGGCTGGGGCGGGTTTCGGGATTCTTGACGAGCCGACCCCGGTGCTGGTGGTTCACGGCAAGGATGAGGGGCCTGTCCTGTGTCTGACCGGGGCGGTGCATGGCGACGAGATCAATGGCATCGACGTGGTCCGTCGTGTCATTCACGGCCTCAAGCCGGAGGAGCTGCAGGGCACTGTCGTCGGCGTGCCTATCGTCAATCTTCCCGGGTTTCGGCGAAGCTCCAGGTACCTTCCGGATCGGCGTGATCTGAACCGCTATTTCCCGGGTGATGCCAAGGGCAGCCTGGCATCAAGAATTGCGCATTCGTTCTTCAACAAGGTGATTCTGAGCGGCTGCCATTTGCTGGTGGATGTTCACACCGGCTCGTTTCATCGCAGCAACCTGCCGCAGCTCCGGGCAGATTTGCGGGACAGCACCATCGCAGACATGGTTCATGGGTTCGGGGACATTTCCGTACTGCAATCCATTGGCGCGCGCGGCACCTTGCGGCGTGCTGCCGCGGAGGCGGGCGTGCCGTCGGTCACTATCGAAACTGGCGAGCCACTGAGACTTCAGCCGAGCGAGGTCGCACGTGGCGTCAAGGGCATCGAAGCCTTGATGAGTCATCTCGGCATGACCCGGGAACGTCGTCTATGGCGCATTCCACAACCCATCTATTACGAGTCCCGGTGGCAGAGGGTTCAGCGTGGCGGAATTTTGTTCTCGAAGGTCAAACTCGGCGACCGCGTCAGCATTGGGGATGTCTTGGGAACCGTCACGGACCCGATCACCAATAAGGGCGTCAATATTGTGGCGTCCTATAATGGTCGAGTCCTGGGTCGAGCGCTCAATCAATTCGTGATGCCGGGGTTTGCTGCATTTCATATTGGTATCGAATCGAGCCAGGAAGAATTGATCAACGAGATCGAACCCGAAGAAGAGGCCAGCACCCCTGCGGGTGACGTAACGCCCGAGACCGTAGATAACGACCGCCCCGAACGCCTCCCCGAATAATTACGAGCACGCGATTTTTCGCGCGCAATGACGATAATTTCATGATTCATAGTCTTGTCCCGGACGCGTTCGGGCCTTATATCGCGGTCCTGGTGCTGGTCCTTTGTTTTGCCGGCCTGGCCAAGAAATCCAACGCCGCCGATGCGGTGGTCATGGGCTGTTTGGGCATCCTGATCGTGAGCGGGTCGGTGAGCCTGGAAGGCGGGCTCGCTGGCTTCTCCAATCCCGGTGTGATCGCCATTGGCACCTTGTTCGTGGTGGCTGCTGGCCTGCGCGACAGCGGCGCGATGCATCTTCTGGGCACGCGCCTTCTCAGTACGCCCAAGAACGAGCGCAATGCCCAGTGGCTGGTGACAGGTCCAGTGGGGCTGATGAGTTCCTTTGTAAACAATACCCCGCTGGTGGCGCTGTACTTGCCAATGGTCAAGGACTGGGCCAGCCGTCATGGTATTTCGCCGTCACGCTTGCTGATTCCAATGAGCTACGCCGCGATCGCGGGTGGAACCGTGACCATGCTCGGCAGCTCGACCAATCTTGTCGCCAACAGCGCGCTGCGAGCCCATGTGGAAAATGACCCGGGCTTGGGTTTTCTGGAGCAGGCCTGGATAGGCGTGCCGCTGCTTATTTCTGTTCTCTTGTATGTTCAGTTCGCAGGCAGGCGCCTGGCCATTCGCAAGGCACCGACTGAGCGTCTTTCCGATGCACGTCGATACTCGCTGGAAATGATGATTGATGTCGGTGGTGCACTTGAAGGGCGGAGCGTGGCGCAGGCAGGGCTGCGGCAGCTTGCAGGCCTGTACCTGTCGGAAGTGATCCGCGAGGAAGAAATCATTGCGCCGGTCGAGCCCACGACGGTTTTGTACGGCGGTGATCGTCTGGTGTTTTTCGGTGATCCCGGTAACGTTTCAGATCTGCTGCGCATAGCCGGCATTTCGCCGCCGTCCGACAAATTGTTTTCTTTGAGCGCTCAGTCGCGCAGCCGCCATCTCACCGAAGCGGTCATCTCCACTCGTTCCCCGCTGGTCGGAAACACCGTGCGTGACAGTGCTTTTCGGGAGTCCTACGATGCAGCCATCATCGCCGTATCGCGCGACGGCAGCGAGCTTGAGGGCCGCATTGGAGACATCGTGTTCGAGCCTGGCGACACGCTAATTCTGGATGGAACCCCAGGCTTCGCCACCCGCTGGACCAATTCGCGAGACTTCCTGCTCGTGCGCTCGCTTGATGGCGACCAGGTTCCGGTGCGTCGTCGCCCGTGGCTGGCGCTGGGCGCCGTCGCTGCAATGGTGCTGGGCAACGCTTTCGGATTGTGGACTGTTTTGCAAGGTGCCTTGCTGGCTGCGGCAACGATGGTTCTGGCCCGATGCACGACGCTGAACAAGGCTCGTCAGTCGGTCGATTGGTCCATGCTGATTGTCATTGCTGGCGCCATCGGCATTGGCAATTCTCTTGCCGAGAATGGCCTGCTGCAGCCTATTGCAGATGCGGCGATCGTGGCGGCAGGCGACAAGCCGCGACTTCTGGTTCTGGCCATCTTTGCAGTGGCAGCGCTGGTGACTACGCTGGTTTCCAATGCGGCTGCCGTTGCACTGACGATGCCCCTGGCCCTGGCGGCCGGCAGCGGGGCAGGGCTGTCAGCGCATGCCATCACCATTACGGTCATCGTGGGTTGTTCTGCCTCTTTCGCCACGCCGATGGCGTATCAGACCAATCTGATGGTGATGGGGCCAGGCGGCTATACGCTTGGCGACTTCATGCGATTTGGTACGCCTCTGGTCCTGATCTTCGGATTTCTCGCGGTGCTGCTGATCCCCATCATTTACTAGGGGTGAGACCGGCCGGACCTTGGTGACCTGCCGGCGGTGCGGTATCCAATAAGGGGTGGTCAGCGAATGGCTGCGAGATTCAATCCCGGCGCAGCGCCTCACCGTGTTCCTTGAGCCATTCCACCAATTCCGAGCGTCGGCTGATCTGCAGCTTGTCGTAAACCTTGTAGAGGTGCGTCGAAGCGGTTGAGGGCGCCATGCCCAGTTCGCGGGCAACTTCCTTGAAGGTCATGCCCGAGGCAATTTGACGGGCCACTTCAAGTTCTTTGGGTGACAGGTCCGGCAATCGGCGGTCGGGTCTTGCACGCAGGTGAATCTGGGTGCTGTCCGGGTCGACGTAGAAGAACAGCCCTTTCCAGGTGATGCCACGACGCAAAGCGGTAGCTGAAACATCAATGGGCATCGGCATGATCTGACCGTTCCAATCCGGTTGCACGCTATGCATCAGTTGCTCGAAGCGGGTATCGGCGCGCAGCACATAGCCCTCGCTGTCCACAAATGCATTGCCAAGGCCATCACCGTCACTCCGGGCATCGGCGATGCGGGTGCGGAACTCGTCGTGCAGCTCAATGGCAAGGCGCAAGGTGGCTGCGGTCGCCTCCAGCATCGCAATGATGTCGCCTGAATGGGGCCCGGTGCGAAACATGACGATACGTTCACGTCGCCCTTGGTCGTCGAAGTTGCTGACGTGCTCCGTAGTCTGGCTTGCCTCAGCATCGGAATGCGCCGCCTGCCAGCAGAAAATTCTGTGCCACTCATCCTGCGCCGCAGCGACTTCCCAGTGCACTGCCACAAGGCCGGTCTCGCGCGCAAAAACCCTTGAAACCTCGCTGAAAACGTCAATGTCGCGACCGTCGGCAAGGCAGGTCAGTGCTTCGCGCTGTCGCTCAAAAATCACACGCAATTCATCTTGCACGCTTCTGATGTCCCTTCGTGATTGCCATTGCTGTCTTCAACGTAACCATAAATCAAAAGGTTCGTAAATTTTACGACCGTAAATACCACGATCGTATTTGATGCGATTAGCAGGCGCCGTGTCACGTGATGAGATGCACCCATCATTTTCAGCGACCAAAGAGAGATCAACATGCGCGCACCCATTCTTGCTTCCTTCGCCCTCATGGCCTGTGCCACCGCGGCAAACGCCAACCCCGTCAGCAACCTGCTGAGCGTACTCAGCGGCGGCGACAGTTCCTTGCTTCCTTCCCAGGAAGCTGCGGCCGGCGCCACCGGGCTGCTCGGCCCTACGCTTTCGTCGCTCCAGCTTGGCAACAATCTGCTGGGTAACGGGCTGGCCGGTCTGGGTGGAAACTCTCTTGGCAATGTTGGCGGTTTGCCCGGTCTCGGCGCTGGCGGTATCGCCGGACTGTTGGACCTGACTGTTTTCCAGACCGGCGCGGACGGATCGGGTTATCCGGTCCTGCTGACACTGGGAAATGCAATTCTTGATCAACCGCTGGCCGATGCGCTGGTTTCTCAGCTTTTCGGTACCAGCGCAAATCAGCAGCCTCTGGACATTGCGATCCTCGGTGGTAACGGTGTTGGCAATGCCAATCCGGGTGGCCTGCTCGGCTCCGCGGTACTTTCGGGCTCCAATGTCGCAAACGGCGGCCTGCTGGGTATCGGCGTTCTCAATGACAACAACACGGGTGTCGGCGAACTCCTGGGTGTTGCTCTGCTCAGCGGCGATGCAGCTGGCCACGGCGGTCCCCTGGGTGTCGGCATCCTCAATGGTGACGGTTCCGGTGTAGGCGATGACCTGGCAGTGGGCGTGCTTTCTGGCACGGGTTCTGGTCAGTCTGCCAACGGCCTGGGAATTGGCCTGCTCAACACCGGCGACACCATCCACATCATGTCCGGCGGCGAAGTGGTTTTCAGCTTGGATAGCGCTGGTTCACAGCTGGCCGGTGTTCTGCCGATCGGCGAAGTGGTTGACGGCGTGTGGATTGGTGGAACACAGGATGCGGTCACCAGTGCCAATGATCTGATCAACTTGGGCGTGCTTGCTGGCGACAACGCTGGTTCAGGCGGCTTGGTCGGCGTCGCCATCCTGTCTGGTGATAACGCTGCGCAGGGTGAACTGGCTGGTGTTGGCGTCCTGAATGGCAACAACACTGCGCAGGGCGGTCTGCTCGGCCTTGGCGTTCTGTCTGGCAACGGCACGGGTACCGGCGACATTGGCGCAGCCGTGCTGAGCGGCAATAACAGCGGCAACGGCTTGCTGGCGGGTCTCGGCGTGCTCAATGGCGACAACACCGGAAACGGCGGCGCTCTGGGTGCGGCAGTCCTGAGTGGCGACAACGTCGGCAGCGGCGGCACCCTGGGTGCAGCAGTACTTAGCGGCGACAACGCCGGCGTGAGCAACACGATTGGTGCAGGCGTCCTCAACGGCGACAACAGCGGAAACGGTGGTGTTGCTGGTGCGGGTGTTCTCAACGGCGACAACTCTGGCAATGGCGGCGAAGTCGGCGCAGGGATCCTGAGCGGCGACAACAGCGGAAATGGTGGCTCACTCCCGGTTGGTGTCCTGAACGGCGGTGACTCCGGTTCTGGCAACGGCGGCCCGATCGGCGGTGGAAGCAACCCTGGCCTGGCCGATGCTGGCGATGACAGCAACTCCCAGCGCAGCAAGTCCGGTCTCCTGTGCGCCTACTCAGAAGATCAGAAAGCCCCGGCAGCTACCGAGGCCCTGTGCAACGACATGATCGAAGCACGTATCTGAACAGGAGAGGACATAGGTCATGCAGGAATCTGATGATATCGACATTGCAGATGACATCAGTTCCCGGCTTGAGAACCTTCATTGTTTCTCAATGAGTCTGCGAGATCATTGCCTGCAGGAGATGCCGAGCCGGAAGTTTGTTGGCCAGCTCGGCATCCTTCAGGCAGAAATCGAGCGCTTGCAGGGCTTGTCTGAGGAACTGAGTCACACGCTCTTGCAGCGTAAAGACCAGTTTCATTCAAACGAGCAGGTATCGAAACCGAAGTCGATGCCAATTGGCAGGCTAAAATAGTCGGGCAGGACTGAGTCGTTCAGGATGTGACTGGCCCACCTGGTGGGCCAGTCACAGCAACCAACAGTATTTTTACGGAAGAGCAGAACATGGCAGTTGATGCACCAGCAGTATTGCCGCCACAGCAGGCGAGCAAGGAAATCGTCCAATCCGCAAGCACAGGTTCGGCCTATCAGCTCGCGTTTCAGGATTTCACTCTCCACGTTGTAGACGGCACACTGCTGGATCAGGAAAGCGCGACCCAGGCCATTGCTGAGGCGCAGGATCTGTCGGCAGCGGTGCGAGCTCTGGGCAATGCGGCATACCTCAAGGGTTACCCAAGTGCCAAGCTGAGCTACGCTCGAGACGGACAGAATGTCTTTGTTCTGGTTAAGTCTGAGTCAGTGCAGAGTCTGACAGCGCCGGATCTGATTGCGCCTTATTTTGAGCGCATGGATATGGGCGATATCCGGGACACTGATCTCGAACCCCGCCGCGTTCTCGCAAATCTTCATTCAGAGCGTGCAGGCAAGAATTATTCTGCAACTGCAGAGAATGGTGAACTTGCGTTCAGAGAGCGTGACTCTGAAGGCGACCAGACCGATTTTTATGTTGAGTTTGGAAATCCGGGCAACCGGTTTGTGGGGCGTCATTTCCTGGACGGCATGGCGCGTTTCAGCACGCAGTCCGGTGCCGAGTTCAAGGGTTTTGCGCGCACCGCCCTGAGCAGTCTCAACGACGATGCACAGTCAGAAGACTTCGATGAGTTCGTGCTGTCCGCCTCTCAGGTGACACCGCATGGCGTCATTGCCCTGGCGTTGCATCGGGTAACCTACGATCAGGTCGTTCTGAATACGCCTCTGGACGCCGAACTGCTCGAGGGAGAGTTCACCTGGCTTTATCCAGTCTTTGCCAGCTTCTCTTCTCGCCTCGCCACTTTGTTCAAGGTTGAGCACACCCACAAGGAAACAGAGATTCGCGCTGGCGGACAGCTGGTCCAGGAAGAGCCGTACACCTCTGTGGAACTGGGCCTTGGCTACTCCAAAGCCTGGCTGCCTCGCAGCTACAAGATCGAGTTGGAAACCAATCTGGCCGTCAAGCAGGGTCTGGGTGATGACAGTGAGCCGCTGACGGTTTCGGACCTGGGTTACTTGCTGGTTCGTCCCCTGGTTCGTGGTCGTTTCCTGACCGATGGTCACACCTTCAGCATGGATTTGCTGGGTCAGTGGTCTGAAGATCCTGTGCCTGAGCAGCAGCAATGGGTACTCGGCGGTGACGGCAGCTTGTACGCCTCCTTGCCCGGACTTGCTGTCGGTGACAGTGGCGCAGTTGCACGGCTGCAGTACGAGCCACCGAGCCTTGAGCTGGGTTGGATGGACGTTGGCCTGAAAGCCTTCACCGAGTACGGCGTGACACGCTTCGAATCGAGCGTCGGCGGCATCCGCGATACGGGCTCAAAGAGCCAGACTGACGTGGGCGGTGAAGTCGAGTTCAACTTCCCTTGGGGCCTCGAAGCGGCCATCGGTTCAGCGGTTGAAGTGGATACTTCCGGACTCAGCCGTGCTGAAGAGCGTGCTGCAGACGCGAATTACTACTTCCGCGTCCGTATGTCGTTCTAGTTTCTGGTCGCTAAGCGACCGAAGACTTAGCCGGCGGAGCGCTCTTTGATTAGGGCGCTTCGCCGTTTTTCTTTGTGCGTATCGAGGCTGAGACCGTGCAGTTCGCAGCGCGAGAGGCGTAATTGCGCAGTTACTCGTTCCGGTGTTCGCTTACTTGCGCATCACCAGTTCAAGCTTGACGAACTCGGCAATCTGGGCAGGCGGAACCGAGGCGGAAGGGGTGTAGACCGGATTACCCTTGGCATCGAGAACCACAACCCAGGGGAGTCCTCTGACACCCATTTGCTCCGCCATTGCCTCCGCGTTGTCGGCGGTGGCCAGGCCGGAGGCATTCAGCGGACGCGGCTTGCCAGTGTGACTCACGGTATGGTCAAGATTGGCAGCGGTAAAGCGGACGCCCTGAGCCTCTTCAGACCCGCTCAGTTCGTTGAGATCACGCAGCACAGACTTGCAGCGGCTGCACCAGCTGGCCCAGAACACCACCACTTCATGGCCCGCATGGCTTGAGAGCTCATTGGCTACCGGGTTGTGCTGAGATTCTGTGGCTGCACCGACGTTGCCGGCCATCATTAGCGCCAGAAGACCGAAAGCGCTACGCAGAACTCCATTCTTGGTGGCACGGAAAACGGACTCAGGATTGGAATTGGACATGGCTGATTTCCCGGCTTCGATGGCGGAGTGGGCTCCGCCAATTAATTGATCGAGAGTTACGGTACTTGTTAGTAAGGTTCTAATCCAGAACCATGGGTCGATTAATCTGCGACCTGGCCAGTGGGTCAGGTGGTATGTGTCAGGTGGCAAAATCGGGGGGCTAACGCGCTCTGGCCATCTCCGGGCCCTGATTGAGGCGATCTAAGTCCCGCAGGAGCAGCCTCTCCGCGCGAACGGGCTGCAAGTTGCGGGCAGAGGAGCCATCAGGTGGGCAGCATCACCGCGTTGATGGCGCGAATTGTCGGGGGCGGGCCCGCCATGTTCATTCATGGCGATGGAGCAGAGCGCAGGAAATTGCTTTCTGTGCAGTCACTCTCCAGAGGATGCAGTCACCCTGTCGGAGACCTGCATTGCGGCAGGCTAGATCGCGTACAGGACCACGTTGAACGAAAGATGGTGCCGGGCAAGCAGGATGACCGTCAGATAGAGGCCCAGTGCTGCGAAGAAGAATAAGCGGCGAGAGACGGCCGTTCTGGCTTTGCGCAATGCATACACGCCGAGCACGATATAAGCCAGTATCAGGGCGAGCTTCAGACCCAACCAGGCCTGCGTAAACGGGTACTGCTGGGTGATTCGCATGAGCAGCACGCCGGCGACTAGAAGGATCGTGTCGTTGACGTAAGAGAGTCGTTGCAGGATTAGATTCTCACTCAATCGCGATCCATACATCGCGAGGATGCCTCTAAGGAAAAACACGCCTCCTGAAAAAAGCACGGTGCTGATATGCAGTGTCTTGATCGGAATGTAAGCATCTGCCAGTGCCATGTCGTTCCTCTACGGCGAAAGCGGAATGCCGGATGAGTTGCAGCGATTAAAGTATCCAATGCGCGGAATCCGCTGATCTTGTGGAATACAAAATGCTGATGATTATTTATCCCTTCCTTGCCTGAGAGCCTTAAAATATGGATGCCAGAAAATACGGTGATGGCGACCGCTCCTACAAGGCAGCCGGCGAGCTAGCGGGCATCACCAGACTCGTGGATGCCTTCTACGACAATATGGAGCGCCTTCCCATCGCGCGCACCATCAGACAGATGCACCCGATGGATTTGGGTGAGTCCAGAAGGCGGCTAGCGTTCTTTCTTAGTGGCTGGCTGGGCGGCCCGCGGCTGTACCAGGAGCATTATGGTGGCATCAGTATTCCCAGCTTCCACAGACATTTGCCGATCGGTGATTCTGAAAAGGAGGCTTGGCTCTTGTGCATGCAGGAAGCCATTGCAGAACAGCCGTACCAGGACGCTTTCAAAAAGTATCTGATAGAGCAACTGCGAGTGCCGGCAGAGAGAATCCAGTGGGCGGCGGAGACAAAACCGCGCTGAGATTGCTGGTGCCCTGAACTCTGCGCGCGCCTTGCCAACCTGCTGGCGAACATCCCCCAGTCTGCTGATGCAAGGACTTGATCGTGCATCTGCCCGGTTCACTCCGACGCAGGATAGCGACCCGGAAGCGGAACAGGGATATGCAGCGCCTCATGTTCGGTGCGATGCATATGCGCGAGGGTATCGAGGCATTGTTTGCCGGATGGGGTGAGTGAAACGCGGACCTCGCGGCCATCACTGGGCGAGGGCTTCCTGCGGACGAGTTTCAGGCTCTCACAACGGCTGACCAGGGAGACGACGGCGTTATGCCTCGCCTGCAAACGTTCAGCCAGTTCGCTGACCGTGGCCCAATCCCTGCCCGGGAATGCGCAAATCTGCAAGAGGAGTTGATATTGCAATGGCGTGATGCCCTGCGCTCGTGATGCCTCTTCGCTGAACCTCAAAAACCGCCGCAGTGCGTAGCGAAATTCGGAGAGTTGCTCGAGCTGGACCTTTGAGACCTTGGCACGTTTGGATGTTTTTCTTGGCATCGTCGATTTATATCACAGCATGATATAAATAGATCAAACACCAATAGCAGTGCTTTTCGCATGTCTGATTTCTTGCACACTCCGGTTTGTGAACTGTTGGGCTGTCGTTATCCCGTCGTGCTCGCTGGCATGGGCGGCGTTGCACGCGCCGAGCTGGTGCTGGCAGTAACCCGGGCTGGTGGATTCGGTTTTCTGGGCATGGTTCGTGAACCGGTCTCGCTGATCCGTAGTGAAGTGGCAAAAGTGCGCAAGCACACGGATCGGCCTTTTGGGGTCAACCTCATCCCCGCATCAACCAACGCAGAGCTTCTTTCGTCCCAGATAGAGACTTGCATCGAACTGCGTGTACCCGTCGTGGGATTGTTCTGGGATATTGATACTGAAGTGGTACAGCGCCTGCGATCAGCCAACATCTGTGTGATCTGCCAGGTCGGCTCCATCGCGGAGGCCAGGCTCGCGCAGCAAGCGGGCGCGCAGGCGATCATCATTCAGGGGAGTGAAGCAGGCGGCCATGTGCGCGCGAAATTGCCACTAGAGCAACTCCTGCCTGATGTTGTCTCGGAGATCGATATTCCGGTCATGGCATCGGGAGGAATTGCGGACGGTACAGGACTCGCCACCGTCCTGGCTTTGGGTGCACAAGCTGCAGTGATGGGAACCGCGCTGCTCGCCACGAACGAGTCGTTTGCGCATGACTATCACAAGCGGCGCCTGGTCGATGCACGATCTGACGATACCGTGTTGACAGAGGCCTTTCACATCAATTGGCCCAGGGGAGCGCCGGTTCGCGTTCTGGCAAACAGCGTCACATCCGGCAAGCACGGTGACCCCTTTACTTCCGAAGCGACGCCAATTGGCGATGAGGAAGGAAGGCCGGTCTACCTGTTCAGCACTGAATCGCCTTTGCGATCCATGCAGGGAGATCTGGAAGCTATGGCGCTTTATGCCGGTCAGGGTGTTGATTCCGTCGATTCCATCGTGCCGGCGGAAGATCGAATCCGTACGATTCTTTCTGAGGCAGCAGGGCTTCTGAGCAGTGGAGCAAAGGAGGGAGCCTCAATCATCCGTCCTGCGTCTTCGCCATGTTCCATGCAGGAGTTCGAGGCCAGCTATTTGCATCACGCGAGTCGAACGCAGTGTCTGGACGCACTGAACATTCTTCTTGAGGCGGAGCGAGCAGGGGCCCGTGTCGCCATGCGTACCGCGGGCGAGGTTTCCGAATCAGGTCTCAAGACTTTGATAGCGGGCATCCAGCGCGATGAAGCGCGTTGGTGTGCAGTACTGACTCGTTCCATTCGCGCCTTGAACGGTACCCCCTCGCGAAACACCGGAGCCTTCTACGAGAAGGCAATGGCGATTGCCGACGTTCCGACACGTCTGGCGTTTCTGAATCGAGGGCAGGGCTGGGTCGTGCGCAAATTGCAGGAGCTGTTGCCGAAGATTGGCGACGATGGCTTACACGCTGATCTCATGCAGATGCTGAGATCTCATCAGGAGAATATCGAGAAAGTTGACTGCAATCTGGAATCGCGAAATTCAAATGCAAGCTCGGATAAGAGCCAGTAACGTCAGGGTGTGAGTGAGGTCTTGAGTACCGTCAAATGCCGTTGTGCACCGTCGCGCAGGCGCCACGGCATGACCTGACCGACCGACAAGCCGATCAGGGCAGCGCCGATGGGGCTCACAACCGAGTACTTGAGATGTTCAGGATCGGCGTCGCGTGGCAGGACCAACTGAATACTGCGGATGCTGCCGCTGTCCATATCCTGGTAGGTCACCCAACGGCCAAGCGTGACAACCTTATCGGGAACCTCTTCCGAGGGGAGTACATCGGCACGGTCAATTTCTTCAAGCAGGTAATCCGCAATTTCGGGAGCGGTACGGGCGGCCTGGCGAACCGCACCCAGCAGCATCGCGAGTTGCTCAGAGTCGATGATCAATGCGGGCCTGACGGCCTCGACGAGATTGGCTTTGTGCATGTTCATGAGGTTGTTCTCCTGAGTCCGGATCGCGGCATGATCGGGTGACGCGCGGACAAGCTTGGTTTACCGGCGCTTTTGAAAACACGCGCCGTTGCAGATCAGATCAGTTGATCTGAATCAGATATGGGAGTTTGTTGTTGCGCCCCAGGTCGGCATCATGCCAAGGCGCTGTTGCGCCGCCCGGGGCTTATCGCCGTGCGAGGAATTGGCCTGCGTAGTGCAGTGAACGATTTGGCTGTGGCAACAATTTCATGGGCCGATCATCAGCCTCAGCGCGAGCCAAGTCAATCAAGTGTTCAATGACCTTGAATGGATGGAGATTGACCTGATCCCATCGGCCTTGTCTTTCTCTCAGGCTGACGCGGCTTTACGCTCAGGCTTCGTGTTCTGCAACCCGTAGCATGTCCTGCACGCGAACCAGCTTGCTGCGTGCTTGACCGCCCTGTGCGTTGGCTCGTTCGTAGCGATCAATATTCTTCCAGCCGCGAAAAGTAACGATCCTGCACTGCCGCTCGCGCAACAGGTGTTCGATTTCTGATGCAGGTTTGGCCGCCTGCGTAAGGCGTCCCTTTGCCAGATCATCAATCAGCGCGCGCACGGTTTGTCGGGCGCAGAACTTGTTGCTGCCGATAACGCCTCTCGGACCACGCTTGATCCAGCCAACCACGTAGGCGCCAGGTACGGGATTCCCTCCTGCAGCGGTCAGTACCCGCCCCTCAGTGTTCGGAACAATGCCCTTGCGCTCATCAAAAGGCAGGCCAGCCAGAGGTTTGCCGCGATAGCCCGTGGCGTGAATCACGAGACCCGCCGGCAGGGTCGCAAGCTGCTGTGTCGCCACCGCCTTCAAGCTGCCGTCATCGGCAGCAACAAGACGGTTGCGTACCAGCCGCAGGCCTTGCACCCGATCCTGTCCCAGAATCTCGACAGGGGATTGCAGAAAGCGCAGGGCCAGCCGACGCGAGCATGTGCTGTCTGCCGACTTCGCATAGGTCTCCAGCGTGCCGCGCTTCAGCTGGGTGTGAAAGTCGTCCTGGTCCCACTGGACCTCAGAGAGGTCATTGGGGTCAACTTCAAGGCTCACATCTTCCATCTCTCCCAGCTCTAGCAGCTCCGGATGTGAGTAGGCCGCCTGCGCCGGGCCGCGCCTGCCGATGATGCTGGCTTCGCGAATTCTGCTGCGAGCGAGCGCGTCGCGTGCGTGCGCCGCCATATCCGAGCTGGCCAGTGCTTCGCTGGACTTGAGCAGGATGCGCGCTACATCCAAAGCGACATTGCCATTGCCTATGACCACGGCGTGCTCGCAATCCAGTGATACTGCAAGGTCTGCAGCGTCGGGGTGGCCGTTGTACCAGGCGACGAACTCGCTCGACCCATGGCAGCCGGGAAGATGCTCGCCGGGAATGTTGAGGGGCTGGCTGGCGGAGGCGCCGGCTGCGTAGATCACGGCATCATGGTATTCGAGCAGTTCAGCATGGCTGATGTCCCGACCCATCTCGACATTGCCGTAGAACCGGAGCCGTCCGCCACGTCGCGCCTGGCGCTGATACTCGTCGATCACCCGTCTGCGATCAGCATGATCTGGCGCAACGCCAGCGCGTGCCAGTCCGCCGATGGTGGGCAAGCGCTCAAAGAGATTGACGTAAACCAGCGGGTCGCTGAGTTTGACCAACTCTGCTGCCGTATACAGTGCTGCCGGTCCGGTGCCGACAATGGCCACGTCCAGGCGACGCGCATCAGGCTTGTTCAACTTGCACCCCCTGACGGAAGAAGGCGGCATTGATGTCGCGGTAGGCTGCCCACTTGGCCGGTAGTTGATCGATGCGATAGATGGCGTTGACGGGGCAGGCCTCGGCACAAGCGTTGCAACCGATACAGGCATTGGGGTCAATGTAGAGCATTTCGGCGCTCTGAAAGTCTTTTGAGTCGGGAGTCGGTTGAATGCAATTGACCGGGCAAACCTCTGTGCAGACCGAATCATTCACGCAGGAGCCCACGATTACGTAACTCATTGGCCAACTGCCATCGGAACCTGACGTTGATTCGAACCAGGAATGACAGCTGCTAATTCTTCCACTGGTTCGATACGGACCCGCGTCATATTGAGCAAGGGTGTTTGCGAAAGTGGATCCATGCGTTGGTTGTCTACCAGACGATTTCTGTTCTCGCCCCAGCGTCGATACTGTCCGGGTTGGCGCGGTTCGAACACCCGCGAGCCCCAGCCGTGCGGGATGGTCACAACGCCGCGTCTTCCACCGCTCGCCGCAGTGACGGTGAGTTCAATCTGCCCCGTTGCCGAGCGAATGCGAACGGCATCGCCTTCTTCCAGTTTCAGTGCCTCCATGTCTTCGATGTGCATCTCGGCCTGATTGCCGCGTTGGTGTTCGAATAGGCGGCGGTTGTCGTTCATCCACGAATTCATCGACTCCCGGTCGCGCCGGCTGCTCAGGATGAAAGGAAATTCGCTGTTCTGCACCGGCAGATCAGTGGTCAGCAGACGACGGCATTCATCCATCAGGATTTGGGGCGCGCATTCAATTTTCTTGCTGGGTGTGCGCAGGCATTTGGCCAGGTCGCCGTATTGCTTCTCGTCGTAGATGTGGCCGTGCGGGTGGCGTTTGATATCGCGCAACTTGATGCGTCCTGCTGATGCAACCATGAGAAATTCGAACCATGCCGGCCCAAACTCCAGCTTCTTAAGGCCAGGTATCTTTGCGAGCCATCGGCTCGCACGAATCAGGCTGTTGAAGCCTTTGAAGCCGAATAGGGGACGCTTCATCTTCAATGCGAGGTCGACAAAGAATCGCCATTCCTCACGAGCATCGCCCTTCGGTTTGACTGCCGCGCGAGCGTACTGCGCGTAGGGCTTGTCCATGAGGCTGCCGAAGGCCAGATGCAGGCCTTCGCGTTCAAGCCAGTGCGTGCCGGGAATCAACCAGTGTGCATGTCGATGACTTTCGCGCTGCACAAAATCGACGGCGACCAGCAGTTCCAGTTGCGAGAACGCCTTGTCCAGCGCGTCGCCGTCCGGGCCGGAAACCACCGGATTTCCGGAGCAGACCAGCATGGCGCGAATCTGGCCATCGCCGGGGGTCAGAATCTCGTCGGCTAATTCACCGATTGCGTGGAACCCTGCAATGGTTGGCAGATTGCGCAGGCGCGTGTGGTGCTTGGACTTGGGTGCCATCATTTCCCAGGCCCTGGGTAAATCGACGAAGCCACGCTCGTAGCGTTTGCCGCCAGGCATGTCCATGCGGTTGGTAATGATGTTGAGCAGCTGGCTCAGCCATTCGCCAACCGTCCCGGTTCCCGAATGGGCCAGTCCGGTGTGAGATACACAGGCCGCCGTTCGAGCCTTGGCGAATCTCTCGGCAACGTCGCGCAATTGTTCTTCCGAAACATCGCAGCGTGCGGACAACCAGGAAAGATCGGCATTCCGGGCCAGCGCAAACACGTCCTCGAGGCCATTGACCGGAACGGCTTCCGGCTGTCGATTCCAACCAGCCTCGACAATGATCTTCACCAGTGCCAGCAGGAAGGCCCAGTCTTCACCCGGCCGAATCTGGATGTGTGTCCTAGCTTCCTTGCTCGAGGTCGTCTCGCGCGGATCGACGACGATCAGGTCTGCACCTCGGTCGCGAGCGGCAAGTACCCGTTTCCATCCGTGCGGAATGACTTCGATCCAGCCGAAGCGACTGACGGCTGGATCCATGCCGATCAACAGAAAACACTCGCACTCATCAACGTCGGTGGGGACAGACATCAATTCGCAGCCGAACATTTCTTCCTGCACGACATGCAGATTGTTCTGGTCCAGAGAGCCGACCCAGTAGCGATTGCCGGTGCCGATGGCGGCGAGCAGGCCACTGTGCAAATTGGAATCGCCGAAGTTATGTCCGAGCGGATTGCCGTGATACGAGCCAACGGCATCGGCACCGTGTTTGTCGATGATGCGGTTCAGGCGTTCGGAGATGTCGGCGATCGCTTCTTCGTAAGTTGCAGGGACATACTTGTCGCCTACCCGGCGCATCGGTGTGGTGATGCGATTGGGGTGGTTACGCAGCTCTGCAGCGGCCATGCCCTTGCGGCAGAAATCGCTATGCGAAAAAGGGTTTTGACGGTCCGGTTTTATGCCGATGATTTCCTGCCCTGCGTCGTCAACTTCAACCTCGACGCCGCACAAGGAAACGCAATAATGGCAGTGTGTGTACACCTTCTTCGACATGCTGATCTCCTCTTTCGTGGTACCCGCGCTGGAGTAATAGAAATCGCACTACCGAGCTGCCGACCACTTCAGTTCTAAAGTGTTGCCACAATCCAGACTTCCGGACAAATGATGTCTGGAGGACATAATACTGCAATGCGCGTGCTTTGCACCGGTGGTTTTCCGTTAGACCTGCCGTGAGGGGATCAGTGGTCGATGGCCATCGTTAATTCAGGCGTTTCAAGCGGCTAAGTTCGGCCGATTGGCCGAATCCCGGCGGGTTGCTCAGCTGCATTGGCTGAACATCACCGTCCTGGGACAAGCCCATGAGCTTCAAGACTAGGCAATGGCCGGCATTTTTCCGACAGGAGCGAGCTGGACGGTCTGATGCGGGAAGTAGGGGCAACTATTCCGAGCAACTGAGGCAAGTGCTGGCCAGTCTATTTGCTGCAAGCTTTCAACTCGCGAATATCGAGTTGGAGGCGGGTTATGGATGGGGTACATGATCTAGGCGGAACCAACGGATTCGGCGCTGTCGAATGCGAGCACAATGAGCCCACCTGGCACGAGGATTGGGAGCCCATCGGCTATGCCCTGGCTTTTCTGGGTGCTGGTGAACTCAAGGCTTTCACCATTGATGAAGTTCGTCATGCCATAGAGCGCATGGACCCGCGCCATTATCTGGCCTCTACCTACTACGAACGCATTGTGACCGGTACGGCAGCGATGTTTGTGGAAAAGGGCCTGGTGACGCAGGAGCGTCTGGAGCAGCTGGCCAATGGCCGTTTTCCACTGGCTACCTTGCCAGGCGAGGGCGAGAAGGCCCGAACACAAGAGATCAACTTTCAGCCGGGAGATCGTGTGAAGGTGCGTGATGGGCACTTTCGCGGCCATAGCCGGATGCCCAAGTATGTGCGTGGCAAGACCGGAACGGTTCTGCATCGCTCGAAACAACTGTTCCCCTACGCTGGCTCAGCCGGTCACGGCGAAGACGCGAAGATGGAGCCGACCTATCACGTGTGCTTTTCTGCCAAGGACCTGTGGAGCGACGCGACGGAAAATTCCACCGTTGTAGTGGACCTGTGGGAGAGCTATCTCGATCCCATGCCCGCCGTGACCGCAGACTGAAGGGAGAAACCCATGAATCATCCCAGCACGATTGATCCTCAAACCACAGAAGTACCGCACAAGTCTTCTGCGGTGGCGTCCCGGGCAGCACGCGCCTACGCCTTGCGCGACGCACTCGAAGAAAAGAACCTCGTCCCTGAAGGATATATCGAGGCCTTCGCAAATACGGCGGAGAACAGCTGGAAGCCAACTAACGGCGCCCACGTTGTTGCCCGAGCCTGGCTTGATCCAGAATTCAAGAAGCGATTGTTCTCAGATGGCACCGCCGCCTGTGCCGAGCTCGGCTACGGTGGCCCCCAGGGCGAGTACATCGTGCCGTTGCAGGACACGCCGACGCTCCATCATGTGATCGTCTGCTCGCTGTGCTCCTGCACTGCCTGGCCCATTCTTGGTCTGCCACCTGACTGGTACAAGAGCTTTGAGTATCGTTCTCGCCTGGTGCGAGAGTCGCGCTCGCTGCTACGCGAGATGGGACTGGATCTTCCGGAATCTGTGGAGATCCGTGTTGTCGACACCACTGCGGAGTCCCGCTTTCTGGTCATGCCGGTGCGGCCTGCTGGCACGGAGGGATGGACGCAGGAGCAACTCGCAGCGCTGGTCACCAAAAAGGTGCTGATCGGAGTGGAGCTGCCCGCTCCGAATTCATGACAAGTATCGAGGCTGCTTGGACGTGCGCGTCCACGGCCCGACTGCGATAAAAACTACACCCACTGACGGATCAGGCAGCCAACCATGAACAAGCCCACCTTTGACGAAATGATGAGCGTTGCCAGCTCTCTGGGGCTGCACTTGTCCCCTGCTGAATGCGAGGAATACCTGTCGCTGATGGCGGGCGGTGTTGAGGCATACACCGCACTCGAGCAGATGCCGGAGGAGCTTCCGGTTGTTCGGTATCCGAGAACACCGGGCCATCCACCGCAAGCGTCAGAGAATCCATACAACGCCTGGTACTGGAAATCGACTATCCAGGGGGCGTCTCGCGGCAAGCTCAAGGGCCGTACCTTCGCCATCAAGGACAACGTCTGCGTCGCCGGCGTGCCGATGATGAATGGCGCATCGACTTTGCAGGGCTACGTCCCGGAAATCGACGCGACGGTGATTACCCGAATTCTCGATGCGGGCGGGACCATCCTTGGCAAAGCGCACTGCGAGTATTTCTGCGCCTCGGGCGGCAGCCATACCAATGCGATGGGGCCTGTGGTGAATCCCAGAAAGGCCGGCTACGCGTCCGGCGGGTCTTCGTCAGGTAGTGCTGTCCTGGTCGCAACTGGAGAAGTGGACATGGCGATCGGCGGCGATCAGGGCGGTTCCATCCGTATGCCATCGGCCTGGTCCGGGACTGTTGGCATGAAGCCGACGCACGGCCTGGTGCCGTACAGCGGCATCATGCCGATCGAATCAACTATCGACCATGCGGGGCCTATCACTGCCAACGTCGCTGACAATGCGCTATTTCTGGAGGTTCTTGCGGGACCGGATGGCCTTGATCCGCGTCAGGTCGCCGGACTCAAGACGGCTCCCTACACCAAGTCCCTCGGAGGATCTGCCAAGCAGCTTCGTGTTGCTGTGGTGAGCGAAGGCTTCGGGCATCCGCAATCAGAGTCCGCGTCCGACGATGTCGTGCGCCAGGCGGCGGAAACTTTCGCCAAACTCGGTGCAACGATTTCAGAAGTGAGTCTTCCGATGCACCGAAGCGGCATGGCGATCTGGTCGGCCATTGTTCACGAAGGTCTCACCGCTCAGATGCTGCATGGCAACGGATTCGGCTTTAACTGGAAGGGGCTCTATGTTCCCAGCCTCATGCGCGCTCACGATGCATGGCGCACACGCGCCGACGAATTCTCCGCCACCCTCAAGGTCACGATGCTCCTGGGGCAATTTGTTCTTTCCAAGCATCGCGGCACTCATTACGCCAAGGCCCAGAATCTGCTGCGACGTCTGGTGGCTGCCTATGATGCTGTGCTCTCGGAACACGATGTGCTGCTGATGCCCACGATGCCGATGAAAGCCACGCCACTGCCGCCCGCAGCTGCCAGCATCACCGACATATGCACTCGCGGATTCGAGATGATGAGCAACACTGCTCCCTTCAATGCGACGGGGCATCCGGCATTGTCGATTCCGTGTGGCGAAGTCGACGGGCTTCCCATCGGCATGATGCTGGTCGGGCGCCACTGGGACGAAGCGACGGTCTACCGGGTGGCTCACGCCTACGAGCAGCGTAACTGAACTCAGCGCATTGTCATCTGTACTTGTTGCCGAAAGTCGCGTGGGGTCATGCCGTAAGCGCGTTTGAAGGCGCGACTGAAATGCGACACATCCCGGAATCCCCAGCGAAAGGCTATGCGGGTGATTGAGGCCTGCGCCAACTCAGGATCAACCAGCTCACGACGACAGCGCTCAAGACGTTGCTGCCAAATCCAGTCCGCAAGGGTCAGATCTTTCGCATCGAATACCCGGTAGACGCTGCTCACAGACATCTTCAGAGCTGAAGCCAGACTGCTGACGCTCAGCTGTGGGTCATGCAAGTGCGCCGCAACATACTGGCGAATACGCTCAAGGTGGTATCTCTGCAGATTGCTGGTCGATCGCCGAGGCTGATCGTCGATGGTCTGCAAACCAGCAGTCAGGATGGACACGATGCTGGTGGCCACGGCATCGAAAGCAATCGGGTCCAGCTGATCGATGTCCTGGACCAGGGTTTCGATCATGTTCAGCAGCAGGTGTCCGGCGCCCTCATGACCGCAGACCCTGCGCGCGGTCAGCGACTCGGCGCGAGGAATCTGTGACAGCAGCTGGATGCGCGGAATCTTCAGCGTGAGTTGCTCGATTCCTTCGTCCCACGCCAGCGAGTAGGGCCGCGTGCTGTCGTAGATCGCGAAGTCGCCGGAGCTCAGATTGGCAATACGGCCATCCTGTTGGACGCTGGCCTGCCCGCGACGCTGAATGCTCACAATGAAGGCATCGTCATTAGCCCGGCTGATCAGTTGCGGCGTGCGCGAGAGTTTCTGCGGCGAAGCTTGAGCGACCGAAACATCAATTGTCGACAAGCGATGTTGTTGGAGTTCGCAATGAAACGGCATGCCGGCGATTCGCGATGCGTCAGGATTGCAGGCGAGTTGCACGTACACGTTGGAGAGCACGTTCTCCCAGTACTCCGTGGACTGCGTCGCAACCACCGAATCAGTCGTGAAATGGCGTGACGTGGAGCTCCGTGAGAGTTCGTTGATGACCACATTCTGACCCTGCTTTCTTCGATCGGAAGATGGAAGCCAAGATGCTGAATCAAGCTTGCATTGGTTTCCCGCGAAACGCTTTCGGCGTGCGCGGCGTGCGGCACGTTTTGGAGCGCTCAGTGAATCTAGCCCTTCTGCATCTTTTCGCCCACTCATTCGTGGATAGGGTGCTTACTAGTCTTGTGCAGGGTTTGTCCTCATTAAAGCCCTGCCAATGACTTCCCAAGTAAAGAGTGGCGGCCAAATGCAGAAGATTGGCCGCGACCTCGCGACGATGGTCAACGCGCGGATGAGTTCTACAAGCTGGCGATCATGATCCTTTCAGGGGCGTTGCTTAAACGGACCAGGCGAGGGCGTTCTGCGGAATGCCCTTTCTTTGATGAAGGTAATGTTATAACATCTCTGAAACACACTTTCCGAGAGCTTTGAGATGGAATTGTGCGTGCTTCGATTTCGGGCCGAAGCAAGACGCCAGTGCCATGAGCTTGATCGCGAAACGACCCATCACCATCACGCACGTCCTGCCGTTGCGCCTTTGTCCGGCGACGCACCTAGGACTGAATAGAAGGAAGGTCCATGTTGTTGCAATCTGATCGGTGTCACCCTCATTCGAGGATTCCTTCGTTCACAGAAGTCGCCGTTTTCTGCGTCACACTTTCGCTGCCCGTATCAGCGCTTGCTCAGGATGCTGCCGAAGTTCCGCCGCCTGCCTTGATTCTTGAAGAGATCGTGGTCGAGGCACACCCTCTGGGCCGCAGCGCCGAGAAACTGGTTCGCCCCGTGGACGTAGTGACCGGCGACGAGCTTGATCGCAGCCGCAACGGCACCATCGGGGACGTGCTTGCACACAGGCCTGGTGTTGCCAATTCGAGTTTCGGCCCTGGCGTGGGTAGACCCATCATCCGTGGTCAGGGCGCTCCGCGTGTGCAAGTGCTCGACAATGGCTTGTCGACAATGGATGCGTCTTCCGTCAGCGCTGACCATGCCGTGAGCGTCGATCCGCTCGGCGCGGACCAGGTAGAGATCATCAAGGGGCCAGCCACACTGATCTATGGCGGCGCAGCTTCTGGAGGCGTGGTCAATGTCGTGGATGATCGCCTAGCGGACTCTGTGAAACCCGGACTGCGCATGCGCGGACTAGCGTCTTACGGCAGTAATGCTGACGAAAAGAATGCCGCGCTACGGGTTCGATACGGAATCGGCTCCATGCATTTTGGCGCGCAGTACGGATCCCGCCGCGCTGGTGATTTCTCGGTGCCTGGCTTTGCAGTGCGTCAGCACGCGGGCGAAGAGGTGCATGAAAACGAGGAGGACGAACCGCGCCGCGATCTCATTGAGAACAGTGCGCTGCGCAGCGATAGTTATGGCAGTTCTGCGGCCTATGTCGGCTCGCAAGGCATGCTCGGTGCAGCGGTGAGTCGCTTCGAAACCCAGTACGGCATTCCTGCGGGTGGTCACGTACATGAACACGAACACGACGCGGGCGAAGAAGAAGCAGGCCATGGTCACGAAGGCGTGGGAATCGATCTCAAGCAGACGCGTGTGGATCTGCGTGGTGCGCTGTGGGCCCCTATTTCTGGAATCGAGGACATTGAAGGGCGTATCGGCGTCAACAACTACCAGCACAAGGAGGTAGAGCCGAGCGGCGCAGTAGGTACCGCTTTCGATGTCGAGGAAACCGAAGGACGACTGCAACTGACGCACGACCCGCTTGGTCTGTGGCAGGGCGCACTGGGTTTGCATGCACATCACAGAGATTTCGAGGCAGTGGGGGAGGAAGCGTTTGTGCCGCCCACGACGAGCAAGGGCTTTGGGATATTTGTTGTTGAGGATCGTCCCATCGGTGCGCATCGGCTGGAGCTCGGAGGGCGAATCGACTACGTCGATCATTCGCCGCGATTGACCACAGCTCCTGACAAGGATTTCACGACCTGGAGCTTGTCCGCTGGCGTCTCACTGATGCTGCCCGAGAATCTGCAACTGCGCCTGCACGCGCAACAGTCCGAGCGAGCGCCATCGGCCGAAGAGCTGTACGCGTTTGGTCCCCACCTTGCGACCTCCAGCTTCGAGCGCGGCAATCTCGATCTTGATCCGGAGTCGGTCAGTAGTCTGGAAGTTGCTCTGCTGGGCAATCACGGCCGTCTTCAGTGGGAGGTCGGTGCGTTCTACAACCACATCGCCGATTACGTATTTCTGAGCGAAACAGATCTCGGGCTCGACGCCGATGGCGGCGGCACTCTGGACAGCGACGGCGAAGCTGACCGGGTCGACCAAGCTGGCAACTTTGAAGCTGAGGGGGAACTGCTCCTTGTAGATCAGCGCCAGGACGACGCCTTCTTCTACGGTTCCGAGATCAGCGCCTCCCTCGTGGTTTTGGAGTCCTCGCTCTTGCAGCTCAGCGTGCAGGTATTCGGCGACATTGTTCGTGATGAGCGTGACGATGGCGGCAATCTGCCTCGCGTGCCACCGATGCGTGGCGGCATGGGTTTTGAGTTCGGCTATGCCGATCTTTCCGGGGGCGTGCGCTACTTACGCGCGGAGGAGCAGACCCGCACCAGTGCGCTCGAAACTTCTACGCCGGGCTATGACCTTCTCTCCGCCGATCTGGATTTCCCGCTCCGCATCGGCGGCAAGACAGTCACGATCTTCGTTCAGGGCCGCAATCTTCTCGACGAAAAAATTCGATTGTCGACCTCCTTGCTCAAGGACGTGGCGCCATTGCCAGGCCGATCCATCTTTACAGGCTTGCGATTCGATTTCCGGCCTCCGGCCTGATCACCGAGCCGCCATCTTGTTCCAAACAAACTTTCTGGGGAATCTCATGTTCACGCCACGTCATCCTTCTCGTATTCTGACTTCGAGCCTGTTGCTCGCATCTGTCACCCTGTCAGCATGCAGCGATAACGATCTGCTGCCAGCCGCCGATCACGATCACGATCACGATCATGTCGAAACTTCGGGTCGGCTGGTTATCGCACAGTCCGGGTCGCCAACCGCGCACGTGCTGGACCTCGATGAGCAAACCCTCATCGCTGCCTTTACGCTCGACTTTCCAGCCAGCGCTGTCAGCCCTAGTCCGGATCGCAGGTATGCGGTGCTGACACAACGCGCCGACAATCTCACCCAGTTCATCGACGGTGGCATCTGGCAAGAGGATCACGGCGATCACCTGCACGATTACATCGAGGATCCCTTGCTGCTGGCCATGAAACTCGATGGCGTTCGCCCCACGCATTACGAGTTGCACGAGGAAGTCGCGGCACTGTTTTTTGATGGCAATTCCGCGACCGGCGACAACTCGGGGGTTGTGTTGCTGTCCGACGAAGGCATCACCAACGGCGAGACAGACGCCACACTTGACCTGCCGGTGGCCATGCACGGCACTGCAGAGCCGCGTGACGGGTACCTGCTGACAACCTATCGTGACCCGGCCGATATCAGCACGACCTTGCCTTCGGCTGTCGAGCTCTATGAGCGCAACGGCAACAATTACACCTTCGTGCAGCGTTTTGTGGAGTCCTGCGCTGCCCTGCACGGCAGCTACTCCAATGAACGTCACTCGGCATTTGGTTGCAGTGACGGCGTCCTTCTCGTAGAACAGGACGGCGACACTTTCACTGCGAGCAAGGTTGCCAATCCCGTGGGTATGGCAGGTGGAAGTCGTATCGGCACGATCGTGGGCCACCATGAATTGCCTGACTTTGCTGCCTGGGCCGGCAGCGCGCTATATGTGGTCGATACCAGTGCGGGCAGCATGAGTGAAGTGGACTGGAACGGCGCAAGTTCGGTCACGCGCGTCGCGCATGCGATGGACGCCCACGGCGAGAACTTCCTGATTCTGGATAGCGATGGCGCGCTTCATTTCCTCGATCCCGCTGATGACTGGGGCACGCGGGGCACGCTGGATGACGTGGTCGGTTCCGTATCCGCAAGCCCGGCGCCGCAACCTGCAATTGCAATCAGTCAGGCAGACGAGATCGCCTTTGTCGCTGATCCGGATGGCCAGAGTGTGGCGATTATCGATCTGGATTCACGCACTCTACTCAGGCGCATCAACCTGGGCTTTGTCCCCGCGGGATTCACCTGGCTTGGCCTTGCAGAACACGAGCACGAACACGAAGACGAACACGAACATTGAGTACCGATCCGGGGCCAATGTCAGATGTGCCCTGCGCTGTATGTCCTGATCATTATTTCCACCATGTCACTCGAACGACTTCCCGCCCACGCAGGTGATCGCATAGCCATTGGGTTCGCTGGGCTCTGTGCATTTCACTGTCTGGTATTCCCCCTGGTGATTCCAGTCCTGCCGTGGCTGACTCTGATCGCTGAGCGTGAAAGCGAGGTTCACCGCTTGCTGTTGCTGGCGATTGTGCCCGTTAGTGCCTATGCGCTGCTGCGAGGTTGCCAACGCCATCGGCGACTCACGGTGTTTGTGCTCGGGGCCCTTGCTGTGGGAATTCTGCTGCTCGCGCCGTTTGCCAAGACCCTGCCATCAGGGTGGGAGCCGGCTTTGACCTTGATCGGCAGTGGGATGCTCTCAGTGAGTCATCTGATGAATCTCCAAGCTATGCGCCAGGCCCACGCAGGTTTGGCGGTGGCCACATGAAGGCAATGCAGGCAGACCCTTGGGCATGAGCGAAGCTGCTGATCGCCGCGTCCCGGTGTGCGTACTCACTGGATTTCTGGGAGCCGGAAAGAGCACATTGCTGAATTTCGTTCTGCATCAGCCGGGCATGCAGGGGACGGCTGTGGTCATCAATGAGTACGGCTCAGTCCCGGTGGATCATCATCTGGTCGAGTCAGCGCCAGATGATACGGAGCTGATCGCTGACGGATGCATTTGCTGTACTGCCAGGGGGCTGCTGGCAGAAGCATTGATGAACCTGTTTCAGCGGGCGCAGCGCCGGCAATTCAGCTTGCGCCGACTGATCGTCGAAACCACGGGTCTGGCAGAGCCGGGGCCGATCCTGAGCCAGTTGATTTCGCATCCGCAACTCAAAGAGCGTTTCGTCGTCGACAGTGTGGTTACGCTGGTCGACGCTGCGAACGGCGGATCGACTTTCGATACGCATGACATCGCTGTACAGCAGGTCACTGGCGCGGACCGGCTCATGCTGACCAAAACCGATTTGGTAGACGATGTCGAGACGCTGAGGCTCGAGCAGCGCCTCGTGGTGATGAATCCAGATGCCAGAATTGAAAAGGTACTGGAAGGTGCAGTGCAGCCGGAGCAGTTGTTCAGTGGTGCTTACCGGCGTGCTTCTGCTGGAACGGATTTGGGATCCATGTTCCAGCGTGCCGAACGCCTGCGTTTCCGCCCTGAACTCCCAGCACTGGGATCACTGATGATTGCGAGCCCCCCAACGCCCGCGGAGCAGGACATTCAGACTTTCAGCCTGGTTATGGAGAAGCCGATTCCGCCTTCAACCTTCTTCGGCTGGCTGAATTTCCTGCGTAGCCTGTGTGGTCCTTCGCTGCTGCGCGTGAAGGGTCTGGTGCATTTGCACGGCCAGGCGCTCCCGACGATCGTTCACGGTGTGCAGAACGTATTTCATCCCTCGCGTCAACTCCCGGCCTGGCCAAGCGAAGATCGACGGACGCGTCTGGTCTTTATCACTCGCGGATGGGGACAGGACGCTGTCAACAGCACTCTGGTCTGGCTTGATCCCGAAGCGGCGCAAAATGGTCTTGCAGTAAATCCGATGTGAACCGTGAGCGGCAATGACTTCGCCCTGTGCAGCTGAAATCTGGCTTTCGAACGCATTGAAACGAGGGCATGGCTCTGATTGGCAGAATGGGTGAATCCGGAAAATTGAAACCTCGAGCCGGTTGCAGACGACATGATCAGTCTAAGCGGGAGTATCCTGTTGTCATGACTACCGGCAAGCTCCCCGTCAGCGCGAAACGTGTCGCAGCCCTCGCTCCCGAAGCAATGCATCGGGCCGAGCAAATTTGTTCAGAAGCAGGAGAGCGGCTCACGCCGGCACGGATCAATGCTTACGCCGAGCTCCTGTCCCAGAAGCGCCCGATTTCCGCGTATGAGTTGCTCGCGCTCATGGAGAAGCGACAGAAGCGAAAACTTGCGCCGTTAACGGTCTATCGACAGCTGGACTTCCTGGTTCGCGTCGGCCTGGTCCACAAGCTTGCGTCGGCGCAGGCGTTTGTGGCCTGTGACCATCCCGATCATCCGCATGAGAGCCTCTATCTGGTTTGTTCGTCGTGCGGTAAAGCGGACGAACTGGAATCAGACCGACTGGCAAAAATTCTGGGCGAAGCTGCCAGGAGCCGCGGCTTCCAGCCGGATAAGCCGATTGTTGAGGTGCCGGGGCTTTGTAATTCCTGCAAGACCTAGGGAATCGTCTCCAGACATTGGGTTTTACTTCGCCAGCTGTGTCAAGTAAATAAAAAGTTGAACCGTGAACCTTGTCAATGCGAGAGGTTACGACATTCATGGACAAGATGAAGGTCTGAACCGAATCGAGGCTGCCAGGGAGCGCTCTCATGCAGGCGCTCCCCGTAAAGCCCGAAGCCTTCGCCGGAAGGTCTCTCAGGTCCGGGACGCCAACGATACGGTCATGATGAGACCGATGGCAGCAGCGAACCACGCTCGCGCTTGAGGGCTCTCGACTGGTAGTCCGTGCGCCAGTCTCACGAAATGTTCGCAGTTCATCGACAACCACGAATAGGTGGGCATCGAAAGGCCACGCGCGCGCCCAACGACCAACGGTGGCGGGAGTTGCCCCGGATAGCCTTCGATGCGGACCGTTGTGCCATTGGCAAAGGAGGTTAGGGTTTCCTCCACGACACCTCGGCTCGAAAACGAGATCACCCCGGCGTCGAAGCCTGTGAATTCGCCAGTCAGGATCCCGACGTGCCGGTAAATGCCCCTCGAGACACTCACCACGGTTCCTGCTCGCGGCACATGGGTGAACTTGAACATGATCACGTCGCTGCGCATACTTGCGCTGAATGGGCAATACCCGATACATGCATATGAACAGAAAGATGGGCCCAGCGCAAGCCCCAATGCTTGGGTACTCGACCTTGGTCGGGAGAACGTTGGCGTCGCAGCGGCAGATCCGAAACATGCGGCAGGAAGACGTGGCAGCAGCGATCGGTGCATCGCAGTCCGCGTACTCACGCATGGAGGCCGGCGAGACTCCGATCACCGTAGCTCAGTTGAGGATGGCAGCAGGACACCTCGGCCTCTCGGTGAGCCAAGTGATGAATGCAGTCGACGATTACGAGCAGCAACTGACAGCGCAGGGCGTCATGATCGTCGGTGACAGGCCGAACAACGCCGCTGCGGTGGCACTCGGTCTCGGATTTCTTGGTGCTCTGCTTCTCGCGTCGAAAGCCTGATTGCGGAGATTGCCTGGTTACGGCAACCCACGCTGCCGCAACGATCGGTCAAGATCGGCTTCGAGGCTGTCCGCTGCACTGACGGGCGCTCGCCTCAACAAGACACGAAGATTAGCCATCAGTTGATGTCGAACCGCATCGGCTGACTGATTCCACATTAGGGCCAACGCATCGACCGCATGCTCCGCATCCCACGGTAGCCAAGGCGATCCGTCGGCACGGGTCGTAAAGGGACCATCGGTTTCAAGAAGCACGCGGTCTACGGGCATCTTACTAGCGAGGCGGCGGCCCTTGTCCCCTGCGAGCATCGATGGGCCGATGCTGAACCATGCTCCCTGGTCGATCGCCCTGTGGAGTTCCTTCAAGGATCCCGAGAACCAGTGAAGCACCGGAACTCCCGCGCTGGGGTGAGCCTCGAGCGCGTCCAGGACTTGTGATGCCGCATTGCGGGAGTGCAGACTCATAATGCGTCCGCCTACTCGTTCACACTCGGTCAGAATTGCATCGAGGATCGACCGCTGAAGTTGAAAGGATTCCAAGAACCGACTCGATCCGTCCAGCCCGATCTCACCAATGAACTTGGCCTGCTCTACATGTCGTATGAGGAGCGGGAGTTCTGATGCCTTTTGTCGAGCGATCTCGGGGTGAAGTCCCAACGCGACCTGAACGTTCGCGTGTCCGGCAAAAACTTTCGACGTGGACATCCATGCCCTTGGACTGGTGGAGACGACCAACGTAAACACATTCCGCCGCACGACCTGCGGCAGAAGCTCCAAGGCGTTGGGATAGAGATCTAGGTGGCTATGAAAATCGATCAAACGATGCCTTCTCGTTCCAAAAACGTTCCTACTTCTTGGAGCCCATGGGAAACGACGCGGGCCAGAGCGAGTCGTTCGGACGGAGCCGCGAAAGATAGTGCTCCTGCGATGAGGGACTCCACGCCATCGGAGCGGTAGCGCAAATAGGCGGTAGCTGCGGCGTTGACATCGTTGGTGTTCCCGGACGGCGCACCGCTGCGGAGGTTCTGGTATCGGTAACTGCGCGTCGGATCTCGCCGGCCCGTCTTCAAGAATGCCGCCCTTCGCACCAAGCACGGCAGGCATCTGCCGCAGTGCTCGTTCAAGCGGCCGAACTTTCCACAGCTGGTTGTGCGCGGCATCAATCGGTTCATGAGAGGGATATCACTACAGGCCAGCATGGCCTCCCCCTTAGTCAAATGCTTGTACGGCGGCTCCAGCTTCGCCGCTAAGCCAATCCCATCCCAAAGCTGCTGGAGCTGTCCAAGAAATACCGGATGCGTGGTTCGAGTGCTCAATGAACCAATGCGCCCGGGAGTCAACGGAACGTTGAGGCTGATGAATCCATTCTCGGGGACGTAGACTGTTGCCTCTGAGACGTCTGCCAACGCTGACACCGCGAGTGCTGCGTAGCCGTAGAAGATGATTGACCGAGCGCGGGTGGAGATCTCGCGCGGCCCGGACATGTGAACGTTGTTGTTCAGCAGCAGGTGGCGGCTGGTTCCCCCTAACTGTGCAGCTAGATGATGCTGGTCATCGCGGTTGCCTCGCACGCTCTGGGAGACGAAGAGCGGCCGAAGGCCCTGTGCCGTTAGATCGATGGCTCCGATTAAGCTGTCCATCCCGCCGGATAGAAGGGAGACGCAATCGGCGTCGAATCTTGTCGGGGCGGTTGAACGGGGTGGGGGCACGCCATTCCGGACAAATTCGAGGTGCCAGAAATCTCCGGTGAGAAAGCGCAGCATTTCTTCGATCCCAGCTTGCCGGGCAAGGAACGGGGATGGATCGTGCAGAGCTACTTCGAGCTCAATTACCCGGGTCCAGCCATCGACGCTATCTGCTCGGAGGACCGCAAGGTCCGCCGCTCCGACAGCCAAAGCGAAGGTCGAAAAGTCCCAGGCAGGGGTGCTGGGATAACAACCTTTGAACTGCAGGACGTCCAACATGCCGGTCGCGATGGATCCGACACCGTCGTGTTCGGTAGCCGAGTACAAGGATAGGTACGTGTCGGCACGCCGGCGCCGGCGGGGTAGCAATGCAGGAGGGACGCAGATGACTCGGCTCATAGCGAGTCCTCAAATACCGCAAAGGTAGCCCGCAAGGCCTCGTGGAGTAGCTGCTCTAGCTGCACGCGAGTCGGGTTGGGGCTCGTCCGGCGCACGACCTCGATGCGGGCCGCGACAGCATTTTTTAGGAAGCGGCGCATCTCGTTTGTACGCTGTACAGCCTCCCGAGGTGACAGTTTGACGTTCTCGAACAGCTGTCCAATGTCCGCGTACATGCGATTGCAGGCTTCGTTGCCAATGTACAACTGCATTAGCGTCCAAATCTGCGCATCCTGCAGAGCCAGCAGGTCGACATCGGGAACGAGCTTGATCAACTCGGACAGGGCTCGGGCCATTGAATCCCTGGCCGACTCTTCGTCGAGGCTGCCACCCTCTGGAATGATCTGAGCGACGATCGCGTCAATGACTGTCTGGGCTGACGGGTTCGTCGATCGGAGCTTGTCGAGCCAAGCGTTGACATTGGGGTCGGTGCGGTCCCGGGCAGCTTGTAGAAACGAGCCCAGCCCCGCCCCAGCTCTGGTTGCGGTGCGCATCCGAGCTGCGACGTTTCCCGCGCCTCCCATCCCTGAGCGGGAGTAATGGCCCGCCGCGCGGCGCAGGGATTCGCTGTCACCGGATCGAGCGAACGCCCCCAGGTTCGTTCGAGCGGCACGGAAGCGTCCCGCGGGAGCCATTCCAACGGCGGCCATCGCGGGGGCAGGTTCTGCAGCACCGTCGCTTGACCCATCTTCCGCCGCATCGTCGGGTGCAGGCTCGTCGCTCCCGCCCAAGGCAATGTTGTCGAGCCATGGAGGATCGAAAGGCACCTTCGCTTTCGGCCCGCCACTCGGTGCAGACGTCCCCATCAGGTGCCTCCCGATCCCGCAGCAAGTGCCTTCTTCACGCGCTGCGGCGTTTCAGGATCCCGGCTCCAATCCGAAAGGAGGCCTGATGCCCAGGATTCGACCTGCAGCAGCGGAATGAGGGTGAGTGGCCTGCGTGCAGGCGGAATGTCAGTCAGTAGATTCGCCAGGCGAGGCCCAAGATTTGGGTATGCTTTCGTGATGTGGAGGCATCGCTGGATCGACTGGGGGCTGAACTGATCGTTCCGAGCATGTCGGCCAGCTCTCGCCAGAAGCCGCTCCGCATCCGCTTCGCTTAGGGTCTTGATCTGATCGACCAGTGCTGGAAGGACGTCTTCTGCGGCCAAAATCGCCTCGAGAATCTCCTGTGCCTCGGGGCCGAGCTCGTCATATGCCGCAATGGCCAGCTTCCGATCGCGACTGAGATGCAGCAACGGCCGAAGGTCTACCTCGCCCAAGGGTGGAGACAACTTGACCCATTGTTCATAGAACGGAAGGGGCCACTGCGGGGGCGCCTTCCACGCTTCGCCGTTCTTGGCCGCCGCCTCGAGCTCAACTAGGAATTGAACTTTTCCATCGGTACTCTCAGACACGGCCTTGGCGAGATGCTCGAATCCCGACGCGCTCGCACAACGCTCGAAGAGCTGGAGCTTAACGAGCTCAGGGAAGCCAAGATTCATTTCTTGAGACTTCGCAATCGCCTCCCTGATGAGGAGGTTGTTCAGGAATCGCTTGATCAGCCTCGGATTGCCCGCGATCTGCTCAGCGCTGGCGAGGATGCCCGCCATTTGATCAGCAAGTCGAGCTCCCTCTCAACCTGATCCGCTTCGGCACCAAAAGCTCCTCGAAGGTCAGCGCCCGACAAGCCCAGCCAGCCCTTTCTGGCGCGCTGGAGGATGGCTGTCTGCGCTTCGAGGAACGCTTTCTCGGAGATCTTTTTCCTGCGAAAAGCAAGGTCCGAAAACAGTAAGGCCAGGTACGCTTTGACCTCGGTGACGCCCAGCCTCGGAACCTGCAAGGGAACTTGAATCAGCTTGTCGAAGTAACTCGTTACCAAGGCGCTGCTGATGTCAGCATCCTTGAAATGCGCGCGAACTGAGCTTCGGATCATCTCCTCGTCAGCCGCGATGATGAACGCTGTGCGCTCAACCAGGAGCAATAACCGCATCGCTTCCAAGGTCGAAATCGCAGTGGGAGGCAAGCAGCGGTCGAGGTCGTCGACCAAGACGACCAGGGTGACGTCCAGATCGATGAGAAGCTTCTTGAATGCCGCGCGCAGGCCTTCGATCTCCTTCGGCAGCGAGCTGTCGCCATTGTCTTTGAGCAGGCCCTCGAGTTCGGGAGAAAGCTCTTTGTAGGCAGCCTTGACTTTCTCGACGTCCTCAGCGACGACCGTCCCGGCATTTGCCATGCCGCTTACGGCACCTACAAGAGCACCCAATGGACCGCCGATCGCACCTCCGATAGCCGCCTGCAATCCCACGGGAGCCACCATCCGAAAGACTCGGAGTAGCTTGATGCGCTTTACAAACTCCCAAGCTTCCTTGACGAATGTCCTACGCTCAGTCGCCAACGCGACAAGTCGGTCCCCGACAGCATCGAGCAGAGCTTGACGGGCATCGTCGTACCCTTGGTAGAGCCAAGCGTTGAACTCCAAATAAACAAACTTATCTTTTTCGGTGGTGGCCTGAAGCTTGGCGCCAATCATCTTCACCAACGAGGACTTTCCAGAGCCCCAGTTGCCCGATACACCGATCGTGACCGGCTCCCCCGCCGCATCCAAGATGACTTGGGCTGCGGCGCTCGCGATGTGCGAGAAGTTCAGGAGGTCAGTTTTTGCTTCGACATCGTTCCACATGAGCGATGACTCCGATGTTGCTCCGGACTATTTAAGATACCGGCGATGGACCGAAAAGTGCGAGTCTACTGTCTGACGAGCGCGCGCGTAATGGAGCGTGAAGAACGAAGTGCAGGGACTGGCGATAGTTTCAGGAGTCGGGTGCCTCGGGCCCTAGAGCACTTCTCATGAAGTTGTCAGGCGATCAACGATCAACTTTACATCTGCGCGGAGAGTGGAACTGTCGGCGACCTCGTCAGCGATGATGGGTACGGAGCGCGCAAGTCATGAGCGAATCTAAGGCGCTTGGTTCTTAGCATAGTCCTTATCGTAACGGGGCCCCGCTCTCCTGCTCCGAATCGCGAGCCCGAGTGAAGTCGCCACCTCGGAAATCCATCCTTCTCGCTTCCTGACTTCCCCGTGCGGCATGCCCACGAGGAGGGCAAGTGTCGTAATCGTGGTGTAGGGGCCTTCTTCAGCGCACTTTCGCAGTTGCCACGTTAGCTTCCTCTCGATGAAAGCCTCCGAAGCTTCTTCCTCTTCTTTGACCGCCTGAACTGTGAGGGGGATCCTGTCGGGGTCCTTGTAGAACCGGCCGAACAGCTTTACATGGTTTAGAAGGACGTGTCTGGAAATTCGCTCGGGACGGGTCGTCAGTCCGCGCAGATGTGCCGCATAAGCCCGCACGTCCGCTGCCTTTGCGGCGTCGTCTGCCGATAGTTCAGCCCATTGCTGATCGTGATACTCGCGAAGCCGGCGTCTCATCAACCCCCTTCCAGAGGGCGGCAATGTCGCTTCCATCCAATCGCGATCCTGTTTCATCAGCTGGAAATAGCGATGGCCAACTGTCTTGGCTATCTCCCTGCGCGAGGCGTCCGGATTTGCTCGTACCGCCTCCAGAACTAGCGCTCTGGCCCCTATGACAGATGCCGCACGCTCAGCCGGAGGTGGCGAGTCAAGCGGATCGGTCGAATCAGTGCTCGATGCCATCCCCGAAGAGGGGGGCTGGCGCTTGGGAAGAAGGCCTTGCGCCACCGCAGCATTTGTCACTGCAGCGTAGGACCGCTTCAGGACCCGCGCTGCCTCTGCAATCGATCCCTGTTCGCTGAGCACTCTTGGGAGCTCGGACTCCCAGGTCGGCGGCGGCGGCGCCGCCGACTCCAGATCTGCGATGGAGTCGACGACCAAGCTTGATACGAGAAGCATCTGCAGCGTGTTAGGCCGATGCTGTCTCTTCAGGAATAGATGCCGGAACCACAACGGATCGACTTCTCCAGCGTCTCGAGAAAACAACGCTCGCGCTTTTTCGTAGTGGAACCTCGCGGCGAGCGCCTTGGAGATCGCTGCTAAGTCGATTCCGCCTGCCTTGCGAAATCCCTTGGATATGAGCGCGGAGCGCACCTGAGAAAGGCGGAAGGAGCATGGGTTCTTGCGAGAGAACTCGAGGGTCTCCGCGTTCGTGCGGGCTACCCAATGAGCCAGGTCATCGTCCAACGAGCAAGATCGATAGGTAGGAGGGTGGCCCTTCTGAATGCACTCGAGACTTGGAAGTCGCAGGTCGTACGCTGCCGAGACGGTCGGACCGCACTCCCCGCATCCTGAAACGAGCCGAGTGCGATGCCTGAAGCAGACAACGACAAATGGAAGTTGATGGCTGATATGCCAGAAGGCGTACCCCAGAGACTTCAGGTCCTCGCTGACGCAATCGGGGCAATAAACCATCGACTGATCGGAGATCGCAGCCGGCGAGTTCTGCAATCCCAGGTGCGGGAGGACCCGGCGGTGGGCGCGGTCGCGGATCACCTCTGCGAGCTTCTTGAGCGCGCGATCGGTGAAGAAGAATGTGAAGTACGGGAGAGCGCTGTGATGGTTGGCCAGGTACTCGACGGAAGACAGAGGATCGTCGGCTGGAAACGCTTGGGCCGCAGCTAAGAGCCGGAATCCATACAATCCCCCACGGCCACTGCGCGGGCGGTCACCCAATAGCTCCATCTCGGTGACGTATGGGCGAGGATTCCCCGAGAGAATGTGAAAGCGGCTTACGAGACTGTAGATCGTCTCATCCGGATTTGGATCGTCGACGACGAACTCGAGTCGCTGGCTCATTTCAGGCGTAGCGTCCGGCGCGACGCGGCATGATTCAATCCGACACGCTCGTTGAGGATCAATCCCGCTGCGTAGACTTCACCGACGACAAGATCGCGATTCGCACGTAGCCAGGTCAGGTCCAAACCTGAGGCGTGAACCAGCGCTGTCCATGTCACTCTGGCTTGGCCTTCTGCGAGCTGACTAACCGCCCAGCGGAAGCGGCGCCGGCGAAAATCGCTCCGGGTCTCCACGACCTCGGCGAGCGCATTTACGGCCAGCGGGCTCTCGTGCCGGTGGTCGTAGTAGCGGGAATAAATTCTCAATCGCCCGAGGAGACGCGACTGGCTGACGAAAACGGGTGGGGTCTCCTCAAGGGCGATGGACGCCGCCCGGCGGATCATTCCCGCCCACTCGGTGTCGATTGCTGCCCAGTCCGACTTCGGAGATGAAGATGGAAGCGCCACTCGGCGCCGCGTGGGCGGCTGGGCCGCTCTCGACAAGACTTGATCTCGCCATTGACGGTCGTGTCGAGCCAGCCACGCAGATGCAAATCTCACATGCTTCAGCGCTTCTGCTCTGGTTGGATGGCTTCGAAGCGCCGCCGTCAACGCCTCACGATACCTAATGCGCTTCTCGTTCAGCCTCATGTCCCAGACCTGTTTGGCAAGGACTGGATCCGCCATCATTACGTTGCGGACGGTCGTCACGGAAGTGCCGAGTCGGCGCGCCACCGCGCTCGGCGCGCCACCTTCCATCAACGCCTGTCGAATCGCTTCATGACGTAGCACGGCATGTCGAGCGGGTGCGTGTGTCTTGACCTCATGCCCATGCTGCACCAGGACGTCGCGAACCTGTGCCCACGGAATCTTCAACGAGTTCGCCACGCCCCTTATCGATCGCTGCTTGTCGTAGAGCTCGCAGATTGCCGAAGTCATCGGGTGCTTCGGCGCAGGGGTCGGGGGGGAGACCTTTGCAACCGCGCGCTGGCTGGCCTCCAGGGTGTACAAGAGGCAGAGCACCCGGGCCGTATTGAGCCGCTTTGGTTTTGACGACAGCATCGGGCGCAGCCAGCGTGAAATGTTCGGTCCGCCCAATGACGCGAGCACGTTGGGCTCGAGATGGATCCGCATCGCGGCGATCAACGACGCGAGATCGACGCTCGTGCGTCTGACGAACCCCGCCGCCGTGACAGCGTCGCGTAAGTGTAAGGCGTCGCTCTGGCCAACCCCCGAGCGAACTTCCCGAAGTGCATTGACGGAGGCGACCGCGAACCAAATATCGAAGTCCTCGTTCCCTGATCCCGTGACTTCCAAAGGACTGGCTTCTCCGCACGGACAAGCGTCGCCTGGAAGCGCGAGCACAAAGCCGTCAGGAACTAGGGGCCCGCACGTCGCGCATCCGGTTATCAGTGGTACCCGATGTTCATGGCACCACTTCACAAGCGGTAGCTGGTGCCGCAGTCGCCAAATGCCCGTTCCCAGCGTGCTGCGATCGCGTTCCAGGCACTTTGGGCAGTACGCCAGAATAGGGGCCTCGTCGCTGGCGGGAATCAGAGCGGCACCAACCGTCGCCCGCAGACCTCGCGTCCCACTCTCCAAGTAGATGTCTAGCGCCCTTTGGCGTTCAGCATCCGAGTAGTGGCGAGTATGGAAGTCGAAGGTCGTGTGATCTCGGATCAGACGCTTCAAGCTTCGACCTGGGTGGCCGAATGGAAAGGCGCGCGACAGGGCCACCATGCCGCTCGGGCATCCCTGTATGGGGTTACGGCGCATGGACGGTCCGAAGATCTCGGCGATTGTGACCTGCCGATTCGGGTTCCCACAGAGACGGTGATGGCGGACGATGCCTGAGTAGATCATCTCACCGGGAACGAGATCGGGAAAATCATCGAGCACAACTACGCCGTCTTTTCGGCGGCGAGCAATTGCACACTCTTCCTTTCTCATGACAATAGGTAGGGCAAAGTGAGCGGCACATGGTGCCGATGCGTGCGCACCTGACCTGCTCCCAATATTGTAGCCATCGAGGCGGTGAGTTTTTCTGACCGGCGGTGATGAAAGTATTGGCAGACGATTAAAGGAAGCGGTGAGTGGCTTGAGATTGCAGTTGCAGCAGTGTGCTGACACCAGCGCACGACCCCATTGTCTCGTGTCAGTTTATTGCACTCCTCAACGAAGTCGGGAGAAATCCTTCATCGCTGCGATCAGGGGCTCCGGGGCGATTGCCAGCCCTAAGCTGACGGATGCGCCTTTCAGCCTTTATTGGCGGATTGTGCGCATTGCCGTCGTAACGAGATGACCGGATTGGGGCGGTCCGATCTAGGATGCGGGATCAGAATATCTGGCAGATGCCAGAACTGAAGGTTGGGTCCTGCTCGCCCGAAAGCTGAGTTAAACTTCGAGTTGCTGCGGCCGAGCCGTTTGCGCTGTTACGCGGCACCAAATGCGCAAGTCCCAGCTTATCCAGCACGTCCTATTCTCATTACCCGGAGCCACAACAGCGTGTCCGCCTACCTCATCGCTTTTAGCAAGATCAAAGATCCCGCTCTCGCCACGGAATATTCTTCAAAAGCGGGTCCGACGGTAATCGCAGCTGGAGGCAAAGTGATTACGAAAGGAAAGATTTTCCCCCTTGATGGAGCTCTCGACGTCGACGCCGCCCTGATTGTCCAGTTCGATGACCGAGCCTCTCTCGAACGATGGCACCAGTCCGCAGAGTATCAGGCGTTGATTCCATTACGAGACAAGGCCCTGGACGCTACATTCGTCTCGGTCGATGGTTGAGAAGGACTCTTTTACAGCCTAAAAAAAGGGTCAACGATCAGATGTTGACCCTATTTTTCTCCCAACAGTCGAAGTCTCAGTGAGTCACTGTCACTGATAGTGAATGACTGTCTATGCGCCAGCATTTGTCTGACACTACAGACCAGCGAGTCCGTTGATATTTAACCGTTCGTGCGGATCAGCCATTCATCTATCGACTGTGCCGTCTCTTTGGGGCTCTGGGTCATGAATAGATGCCCGCCGCCCGTGACGACTTTCATCTCTGCACCGGGAATTAAGTGCGTAAGGATCTTCGCGTTCGCCAAACGAATAAGCGGGTCATCGTCACCACTCATGACCAAGGTTCGGCATCTCAAATCGCGGAGCCACGGCAAGCTGCTAAATCCCCACATAGTCATTAACTGTTGCGCATAAGCAACATATCGGGGCGGGATGATGACGCGCGCATGGCTCTTCGCCGACTCCGGCGAATTTCTCATTTCTCCACCATAAATGGTATGAGCGTTGTCGGCCATGAAACGCCTCGAAATGAAACGCCGTGGTGTCGTCATCAAAGCCATGGCTCGAAATTTCCCTGGAATCATCGTTATGCCGGGGCTCGTCGCCATTAGTAAAAGGTGCGTTACGCGACTTGGGTAGTCCCGTGCAATCTGCTGCGCCAAGCCGCCACCCCACGACACACCCCCGACTATTATCTCTTCGCTGAAGCCGGCCGCTTCCATTACCTTCATCGCCAGCCTAGAGTAGAACTTAAACGTGGGAACAAACCCTCGGCATTCAGACCCACCCGTGCCAGGCACGTCGAACACCACCACCGGCCGCTCTGAAAGTTCGCGAATCAGAGGCGTTGTTAGTTCAAGATTCGAGCCAATACCGTTGCAAATGAGCAACGGCGTGCCCGTGCCATGGCGCTTTGCGTACCGAACCCTGTGCCCGCCAAACTTCGCAAAGCAGATTTGCAGTCCCGCGGCTTTGTGACTTTCAACCAATAGCTCGCGTCGCTTTTCCGACAGATGCTGCCAGGCGTCATAGTCAGCCATGAACATATGTCCCAGGCGCATCCTCCAATGCCGGATAACCTTCGGTTCCCAGGCTCTCCGGTGCCGGCACCTCCGGACCTGAGCGCGCCTCTAACCATGGATGCCAGTGCAGCCACCAACTGCCCGAGACACGCTCTGCATTCGCTTTCCATTCATCTGCATTGGCACGGCCATCCATAGTGGAGGTAGTCCAATACTCGGATTTCGGATTGCCAGGCGGGTTCAGGATACTTTGCATGTGCCCACTGTTGGATAGGACAAAAGTTGAGCGCCCGCCAAGAATCTGGGTGCTTCTAAAGCAAGCTCGCCACGGTGTTATGTGGTCGGTTGTTCCGCCGACGATGTAGTTGTCACACTCAATGCGCCTCAGATCGACTGGGACACCATGCAGTCGCAATGCACCGGCCCGGGTTAAGGCGTTCGTCTTGTAGATATCCAGAAATTCAGCGTGCAGACGCGCGGGTAGACGGGTGACATCGTTGTTCCAATAAAGAACATCGAATGCCGGCGCCTTGTTCCCCAATAGAGTGTTGTTCACCCAGTAACCCCAAATCAGGTCTCGCGAACGCAGCCAAGCGAAGGCCGTTGCCATGTCTCGCCCATCCAATACGCCACGATCCTGGCTGTACTGTTTTGCACGCTCAATAGACCTCTCACTAGCGAAAACGCCGAGGCCCGTTTCGCCGAGCATTTCTGTATCCAGAACACTGACCATCAAGGTCATGCTATTCACGCGATGGTCACCGACTGCAATTCGGGCAGCGACATAAGACGCAAGCGTAATGCCCCCTGCGCACGCCCCCAAGACATTGACCTTGTTCTGAGCGCACACATTACAAACAACCGAGACTGCCATTTCGATGGCGGCAGAGTACTCGGACAATCCCCAGTCCCTTTCCTCCGCGTTTGGATTTTTCCAGCTAATAGCGAACACCTGGAAGCCAGCGTTGAGTAGACCGGCGATGACGCTCTTTTCCGGACTCAGATCAAAAATATAGAATTTATTGATCTGAGGAGGCACGATCAAAAGGGGTATCGACTTCACATGACTGGTCGCCGGCTGGTACTGGATCATCTCCATGACTTCAGAGCGAAATACGACAGAGCCAGCGCTGCACGCAACATTCTGTCCGACAGAAAATTTGCTTTTATCGACCTGGGAAGGGAGTCCGCGGTTATCCCTGAGGTCACTTAAGAAATTTCGTAACCCCGCCAAGCCGCTTTTGCCTTTGGTTTCCTTAAACTTGCGAAGCGCGACCGGCTGCCAGGGGAAGTTCGTCGGTGCAATCGCTTCATTGAAAAGGCTGCACAGAAAAGCTAGGCGCGTGCGCGTGAAGGGGCTCACATGTTGTTGTGATTCGACCCAGTTCTCCGTCCCCGTCACCCACGCTAGATACCACTGCAACCAAATCCGATAGGCCATCTCCTCCTTCCAGGCAGGGTCGGCGAATCTACGGTCTTTTGGGTGGGGCGCAAGCTCTGACTGATTACGAAGGGCTTTCGCCCACTCTCCAGCTACACCCCTCGCTGAAGAGTAAGCTAATCGAGGTTCTTTCATGAGGATGCCGATAGCGCGTCCCGCTTCACGTACCACATCGGGCAGTCCGAAATTCGTAGTGGGGTTGGGGCCAAGAATGACCTCTGCCCCATGATCATCTACCGCTTCCTGTGCTTCGTACCCCCGCCGCCGTTTCCTGTTCATTAGGCCGCACCGAAAATCATCACTGAGATTTCGCCGGTCAATGCGGGAGCATCTTCCCCTTCGATTTCCAGCGTCGTGATCGCGGGAACGAGGGTCCGCTCTGGACCCTTGCTTTGAATCGAGCCAAGCTTCACTCGCGCGCGGACCCTCGCATTTACCCTTACTGGTGCCTTGAACCTGACGTTGTCTAAGCCTGCATTTACGGCCTGCCTGGCTCCCGCAGGTACCACGCCCATTCCCATGAGCAACTGAGCCAGCAGTGACAGCGTCAGAAATCCGTGAGCGATCGGCGCGCCGAATGGGCTCTCAGTTTTGCATCGTTATACATCCACGTGGATCCGCTGATGATCCCCGGTACAAGACGCGAATTCGTTGATCTGCTCTTGGGTGATGGTCGTCCATTCGCTGACGACAAAGTCCTTGCCTGACCATTCGCCCAGGTTCCCTAGACCATATGCTATGCGTTCCACCACGCACTCCCTTTACGGCACGCTGTTTTATGTGACCCCCAATGTGATTGCGTGCTTTCGCCGCAGGCATGGGAACTCGGTGAGAAAATCATGCCTAGGAATGAGCCAGGAATAACCTGTCCAAGGTATGGAGCATCATCCTGAAGGGGGATGCAGGACTCCGGGGGTACAGGCCCAAAAGAGCCTCTTTAGTAGACCGCAGCGTGTTGGACGCGCAACTACTTAGTGCCCTTGCGCTTCCTAACTGGCGGCGCAGTGAGCATGGAAATTGTTCCTTTCGATGGCCGTGCCATTAACATGCTTTCAAAAGAATCGACCAGACTAGGCAGAGCCGATTCAGTTGCCCAAAGCCTATCTCCGTCCCCGGCATCCTGATTGGCCTCCCATGCGGCCAGGGCGGCGTTTCCGTAGATCCCGACCAAAGACAGTCTCTGATCGAGCAGTTCGGCCGGAAGGTTATTCAAGATAGCTCTCAAATGGGCCAAGCATCTGCGATAGCCCAAATTCCACTGGTCATCGAGCGCATCACGCAATAGGCGCCGGTGGTTGAGCTGAAGGTTAGCGATCATCCGTATATAGCTAGGCTCACCGGTCTTCAGCCCGAGATTGAGCATTGGTTCAATGAGCGCGTAAAGGACGTTGCGAAGAGTGACGGACCCGTCCGACTCCATCTTGTTCAACATTGCTTGGCGCTCTTCGTCAATCAGACGTGCGCCGTCAACAATCAGCTCCTTGATCAGCGCCTCTTTGGTGCCGAAGTAGTAGCGCAAAGAGGCGCTATTTCGCTGACCAGCAGCGGTCACGATGTCTTGGATCGTGACGCCATCCAACCCCCTTTTTGCGAACAAACGTTGCGCCTGCTGTTTCAGCAGCGCTCGCGTCTCAGCTCCATCGGCGCGCAAAGGTTTGGGCATGTGGTTACTTTACCATCTGCACTTACTTAACTATAGTGCGTTACTTAACTATAATGCGTTATCTAACTATGGAGAATTAACTAATATGAAAGTCATCATCGTCGGAGCCGGCATCGGGGGTCTCACTGCGGCCCTCTCCTTACGCCACCACGGCCTCGACTGCGTGCTGCTCGAGCGGGCTCCAGAGCTATCCGAGGTAGGGGCGGGGATTCAAATTGCTGCCAACGGGACAATCGTGCTCCGAGAACTGGGCCTAGAGCCTGAACTAGCAAAGTTCGCCATGGTCCCGGCACGAATGGATTACATGAACATGGAAACGGGGCGGCTAATGTATGCGGCACCGCTAGGAAAGGAAGCCGAATCTCGGTACGGGGGCATCCTCTACAACGTCCATCGGGCGGATCTGATACGGCTACTCGCCTCTGCGCTTCCTGCGGGCTCTCTGCGCCTGGGAGCCCGTTGCACCTCGGTTTGGACCAATGACACCGGCGCTCACGTCACCTTGGATACTGGAGAGGTAATCGATGGTGACATCGTCGTTGGTGCTGACGGTATCCACTCCATTGTGCGGGAGGCAATGAGAGGGCCAGAGGAAAAAGAGTTCACTGGAATCCTGATGTGGCGCTCACTCATTCCTGCATCCAAACTTTCTGGCGTTGACCTTCCCGTTGCAGGCAATTACTGGTTTGGCGTTGGGCGCAACGTGGTGTCCTACTGGGTGCGGAAGGACCTGTACAGCCTGTTGGCATCCGTGCCCGCAGCAGAAGTCACCCGAGAATCCTGGACTGATTCCGGCGACGTTGACGCGCTTCGGAAGTCTTTTGAAGGCGCTGAACCCCGGGTAGCTGCAATTCTGGACGCTGTTGATTCCGCCTTCATCACTGGCATGTACCACCGCCAACCGATCGATCAATGGTCGCAAGGCCGTATCACCCTCCTTGGGGATGCCGCCCATGCCATGGTCCCCTACCTGGCACAAGGTGCGTGCCAGGCCATGGAAGACGCCTGGATGCTCGCAGTCTGCCTCTCTCGGCACGGCGTCGAAGCCATACCCGATGCACTACTTGAGTATCAGAGACGACGGCAACCTCGGACAACGCGAATCCAAGCCGGTGCACGATACGTCGTAGATTGGGCACATGAGCCGGATCCTGATCGAGTTAACCAACGCAACGGCCGACTGAGGGGATTATCCCGAATTGATCCCCTGGCTGAAACCTCCTGGAAGTTTGCGTGGGGACACGACGTGATCGATGCCGCCCGAAGACCCGCAGGCGAGGTCGTCGGGCTCAGCTCGGTCCGCGAAAGCAAACGAATGCTCCGACCTGAAAGCCAAAGAGCGTTTGACCTCTGGAAAGGAGTCTTTACCCCCGACGACCTCGCGAAAGGAGATCAAGGGCAGCGCGCCGCTTATTCGCGCTTTCTCAGACAGAACTTTCCAGCTTCGACCGACACCAATTTCGAACCCTGTGATCTCCGTGGTGTCCCCGCTTACAAGGTCCTTGCCCCTGGTGCCAAATCCCGAGCCACGGTGATGCATTTTCATGGGGGCGGCTACGTCCTCGGATCGGCCCATGATTCAACCGAATATGCCAGTCGCTTATCCGCCACCTTCGATGGTCCTTGCTATTCCATTGACTATCGATTGGCACCTCAACATCCCTATCCCGCGGCCATCGATGACGCCTTTCAAGCGTATCGCTCCCTCCTCTTGATGGGAATCGATCCCACAACCCTTTTCATCAGCGGTGAGTCAGCAGGAGGGGGACTGGCTCTGGCTCTGGGCATGGCCCTAAAACGTGCCTCACTCCCGTTACCGGCAGGGATATTCGCACTATGCCCAATGACTGACCTGACATTGAGCGGCGAATCGCTCTTCACGCAATCGGGCGACGACCCCGCAGTAAATCGCGACCAGCTCGCTCAATTGGCCGCCTCATATTTCCAGGGCCACGAGCCAACCGATCCAATGGTCTCTCCATTGTTCGGAGACCTAACGGATCTCCCCCCGGTGTTCATTTCCGCTGTTCGAGGGGAAAGTCTTGAAAGCGACGCCACAAGATTCATCCAGTGCGCGGAACGCTCGAACTGCGACGTAACCAGCCTACTCGTGGACGACTCCGTACATGTCTTCGCGCTTTTCCCGTTTCTGCCCGAAAGCGAACACGTGCTTGACCAAGTGCGAACATGGTCAAAGAAAAAGATCGAGCTTGCACGCTATGCCATCCAGAGGTGAACGCGGGAGCATTCCGACGCTCGCTCAGACCTAGACGCCATGACGGCCCAAAATTTCCGTACACCCGCGCACTACGCTGATGCGAATTTGAAATCCGAAAATATTTCTCGAAGCTTGTTCTTCTGAACTTTCCCGGTAGCGCCTAGAGGCAGTTCTTCAACAAACCTCACGTCATAAGGGGTCCACCATTTCGCAATCTTACCTTCGTAGAACGCAATCAAATCTTTAGCAGATATTTCATGTCCCGGATTTTTCACGACCACTAACAAAGGTCGTTCGTCCCACTTAGGGTGCGCCACTCCAATCACAGCGGCCATCTGAACCGCAGGATGGGCCATCGCTACATTCTCCAGATCAATGGAGCTAATCCATTCGCCACCGGACTTGATGACATCTTTTGTTCGATCCGTAATGTGCATGTAGCCGTCCGGGTCGATAGTCGCGACGTCACCAGTCGGGAACCAACCGTCCATTAGAGGGCTCGTGTCCAACTTGAAATATCCATCCATGACCCAGTGTCCACGCACAAACAGATCTCCAGATGCCTTGCCATCTCGGGGCAAATCATTTCCATTTGAATCGACAATCTTCATATCGATGCCAAACGGATTCCGCCCCTGCTTGACGCGGATCGAAAATTGCTCATCCACTGATAACTGATCATGTTTGCCTTTGAGGGAGCCAAGGCAGCCGAGTGGCGAAGTCTCCGTCATGCCCCAGCCATGAAGCATTACGATCCCATACTCCTCGAAAAATTCCCGCATCATCGAAGGCGGCACTGCGGAGCCCCCGACCATCATTCGATTGAGTGTGGTCGGCTTCTTGCCGGTAGACCTCAAGTGTTGCAGAACTGACACCCAAACCGTCGGAACACCGGAGCTATACGTTACCTTCTCCGCCTCAAACAACTCGCACAAGCTGGCCCCGTCAAGCGCGGAACCGGGCATCACCAGCTTCGATCCCACCATGGCTGCGATGTACGGAATCGTCCACGCGCTAACATGAAACATCGGCACGACGGGCAAAATGACGTCGCGCGATGAAATATTCAACGCATCGGGCTGAGCTGCCGCCATGGCATGGAGGATTGTCGAGCGATGCGAGTACAGCACACCTTTGGGATTGCCCGTGGTTCCAGAGGTATAGCAAAGGCACGCGGCCGACTTTTCATCAAATAAAGGCCACTCAAACGCGTCCGATTCGGCTTCGACCAATTCCTCATAACAGAGCAAACCTTCAATGTTTATCGACGGCATATGCGCTCGATCCGTCATCGCGATCCACCGCTTTACGGTAGGACAATGAGGGGCGATTTGCTCAATCAAAGACGCGAAAGAAATATCGAAGAAAATGCATTGGTCCTCCGCGTGATTCGCAATCCAGGCTAACTGATCTGCGTGAAGCCTCGGATTAATGGTATGGATAACCTGCCCGCTTCCGGATACCGCGTAGTACAGCTCAAGGTGACGAAATCCGTTCCACGCCAAGGTGGCCACACGATCGCCATGCGCCAATCCAAATTTCCCAAGGGCGTTTGCAAGCTGCCGAGACCGACGATGAGCCTCCCGATATGTATACCGGTGAATGGGCCCTTCAACTGTCCGAGAAACAATCTCCGAGTCCCCATGATTTCTGTCGGCGTGAACCAACAACGCCGAAATCGTAAGTGGCATATCCATCATTTGACCCAGCATGACAACTCCTTGATAAATGCAATCTAATCCGCGTCCCCGACTAAGAAACCCCCTCGGGCCAAACCTGAGGGGAAAGTGCTCCGCCTTCAAAATCGGGCGGAGGGAGGAGACCTTCTATTTCAAGCTCGAGTCGTCGCGACTCGATAAATCCGCGTCTTCGAAACTTGTGCTGATGGCCGTTAATCCAGCCAAGCTTCCCAAGAATAGTTACGGTATTTGCCGTGCAAATTAGGGTGAGGAATTAATGCATCACCGTCCGAACTCTTCGCATCATCGATTGATGTAGCGAGCCAACTCCAGCTTTCCAATCTGATTGCGATGCACCTCGTCAGGCCCATCGGCCAGCCGAAGCGCTCTTGCCTGCGAGTAGGCAAATGCCAAACCGAAATCGTCACTCATTCCGGCCCCGCCATGCGCCTGGATCGCCCAGTCGATTACCCGGCAGGCCATCGACGGGGCAGCAACCTTGATCATTGCGATTTCCTTAGCTGCGACCTTATTGCCGACGGTATCCATCATGTGCGCCGCCTGGAGCGTCAATAACCGAGCCTGATCAATCAGCACGCGCGACTCGGCGATCCGCTCTAGCGTGACCGTCTGCTCGGCCAGTGGCTTCCCGAAGGTCTTTCTCGACAGAACGCGTCGGCACATCTGCTCGAGCGCCCGTTCCGCAAGCCCGATGAGGCGCATACAGTGATGTATTCGCCCAGGCCCGAGCCGGCCTTGAGCAATTTCGAATCCACGTCCCTCACCCAGCAGAATATTTTCTGCCGGGACCCGAACGTCTTCAAAACGAACCTCGGCGTGTCCATGAGGGGCATCGTCGTAACCAAACACAGTCAAATTGCGCACAACTTCCACGCCGAGGGTGTCCTTCGGCACGAGGATCATTGACTGTTGTCGGTGCCGATTGGTGTTGTCAGGATCACTCTTTCCCATGAAGATAAAGATCTCGCAACGCGGATCGTTCGCTCCAGACGACCACCACTTCCTGCCGTTGAGAACATAGCTATCGCCATCGCGCAGGATGGTGCTCTCAATGTTCGTCGCATCGCTCGACGCAACCATTGGCTCTGTCATCGCGAAGCACGAACGGATGCGTCCGTCCAGCAGTGGCCGAAGCCAACGTTCTTTCTGCTCCTCGGTACCGTAGCGCGCCAGGACTTCCATATTCCCGGTGTCAGGTGCTGAGCAGTTGAACACTTCAGCCGCCCATGGAATCTGGCCCATGATTTCGCAGAGCGGCGCATACTCCAGATTACTCAGTCCCGCTCCACCTTCGTGGTCTGGCAAGAACAGATTCCATAGACCTGCCGACCTCGCTCGGCCCTTCAAAGTTTCTACGATCGAGGTCGGCTGCCAACGATCACCGGTTGCGACTTCCTCATGAAACTTGTGCTCGCTCGGCAGCACGTGTTCACTCATGAAGGCTTGGAGTTGCGCCGAGAGTGATTGTGTCCGTGAATTGAGGTCAAATGCCGTCATGATTGAATTTTTTCTGCCATGTCAAATCGGTTGCAATCAGAAATATCCCAGCGATCGGGCCTTGGCTGCCGCCGCTGTCCGGTTCTTCACACCCAACTTTGGAAACAGGTTGTAGAGGTACCACTTCACCGTTCGGGGCGAGAGGAACAGCTGCTTTGATATTTCCTCATTGCTGAGACCACTCTCCACCAGCTTCAGTAAGGTCACCTCCCGCTTTGAGAGTTCTGCTGCCACAACTGGATCGTGGTCCGACGCCACTTCGCTGCGCGAACTGAACCCCGATCCCATCGCGTCCAGAAAGCCAGAATTGGCATCCGGAAGCTGCGCAAACATCGGAAGAACCGCTTCCATCAACGGATGCAGAGCCGCGCCCTCGTCGAGAAATAATTGGACCACGCCTGACTGATTGGCTTCGGCCAGCGCCTCCAAGAGCGTGCGATAAGCTCTTTGAAGACGCCCAGACGCCGCCTCGGCGCGACACCTGACAATCAGGAACTCGATCTTGTACGGCCGCCGGTTGCTTCCCGCCGCTATCGCCAGAACCGGGCCAATCAGCCTCAAGGCCTTCTCGGATTCACCAACTGCCACAAGAACGCGTGCTTTGATCAGGGCCGCTGCCAACTCATAGAGATCTGGGGCTCCCGCCGGCACATCAATGCTTGGATTGAGAAAAGTCGCCCCATCGTAACCGGTTGCCTCTTTTGCCTTGTCGACCTTCCCATGTCGCAACATGAGGCAAACGTACTCATGTAGCAGCAAAACGGACAGCCTGGGTGCATAAGTCCGGGAATTAAGCTCACATTGGTAGCAAGCGTTGACCGCTTCCTCGAACCCTTCCGTCCGCTCCTTGCTTCGGATCAGAACCCGAAATCCTGCGATCGCGCTTTCAATCAGACCGTGATCCTTGATATGCGGAAGACCGAATTTCAGGTAATGGGAAGCCCCGTCGAGGTCTCCAGACTCATAACAAGCAGAAGACAGAAGCAAACTGATGGTCGAAAGGATGCTGCTGGACGTTCCGAGCTCTGCCCGCGCGGTTTCGAAATGGTGTGTCAATGCCGTGCGCGCCACTGGCAAATCCCCCAAGGACAATGCAATTGCTCCTTCCAACACCCCGCCCCATGCTGCCGCATACGGGCTATGCGAAGACTCCGAAGCATATCTCGCGGTCTGTAGAGCACTTCGCCCGATAGAGAACTCTCCCGTTGCGCATGAAGCCGCCGCGAGCGATGTAGCCATCGACGCAATGTCAAACGGCTCTTGATCGGCATGCTGCGCCAGCCATTCCGTGGCCGTGTTCATACAATCGTTGAGCTGATCGGTGAAAACCAGAATCAGAATACGAATGATCTCGACGCGTGCCTTTTGCTTGTTCGCGGTCGCCTCGCTCTGATTCTTTTGAGCCAGATTTTCCAGATCCTCTAGAACCTTGCTGGCATCGAATGTCCGATGAGAAATCACTAGCGACCAGGCGTACCAGTACTTCAGATCAAAGGAGTACTCTGATGGATAGGCATCCAACTTCGCCATCCATTTTAGGAACCTTGAATGATCTCCTGACGTGTAAACGAATTGCTCTGCGTACTGCATGATCAACCGAGACGCGGTGCCTCTGTCCTGCAGCTCCAACGCATAATCGATCGCTTCCGCGGGCCGATCATGTTGCACACACCAGGCTGATGCAGAACTGAGAAGCCTGTCTCGCGACAGATCGGTCCGCCGATCGAGCTCCGCAGACAGAAAGGAGCGAAAGAGAGGATGGAATCGATACCATGTTCCTGTTCTATCAATCGGGAATAGGGGCAGATTCGCCTTGACAATATGATCCAAGAGTCGACCTGCATTTGCGGACCCAGTGACTGCCCTACACATACCCGCCGACACCCTTGAAAGGGGCGACATTTGAACGAGAAAATCGATGATTTCGGCAGGCTGTCTTGACAGGACCTCGGCGCTTAGAAAGTCCGCGATATCGGTGTCGCGACCCGACAGTGAGCTGATAAACGCTTCGGCGTCTTCCCGCTGAGATAAAGCCGTTCCCAGAAGCTGGACCGCTACAGGCCAACCTTCCGTCGAGCCGTGAACCTGATCGATACTTTCCTGCTTCAGGTCCAGTTCAAAGTGCTGAAGCAGCAGCGCCTCAATTTCCTCGCGGCTGAAGGCCAAATCCGTCCGATTCAGCTCGTGCAGCTGCTGGCGGTGTCGCAGCCGCGAGAGTGCCAGAGGTGGAACCGTGCGGCTGACGATGATGACATGAGCATTCGAGATGTGTCGTCCGATCAAGTCGTCCACCAACTCATGAATCTGAGCGTCCTCAGCGACCTCGTAGTCATCTAGCACGAGCACCTGTGGGCGGCCTTTGGTCGCTTGCTCTTCCAACCATTCGATCAGATAGCTCGATGTACCTGAGGTAGACCGTCTTGACGATGGACCTCCTTCTTTCTCCTCGGGGCTGAATGCGACGTCCATTAACCGAACCAAGCGATTGTAGGAATTGTCTCGTGCGTCCAGCTGAATCCAGACGACGTTAGCCCCCGACTCTTCAAGGCGTTTGCAGCATGTTGCTACCAGAAGGGATTTCCCATACCCCGCTGGCGCCGTCACGAGTGTGACGGCTCTTTCCTGGACAGAGCGTTGAATGGCCTGTTCCAAGCGCCTGCGGAGCAGCGTCGGACAGTTATATTGCGGGGGCGAGAACCTGCTCAAGTTGCGACTGATCGGATTAACAGAGGGGCGCGCTGATATAGCATTTCCGACGGAGGTCGTCTTTACCGACTCGCAGTGAATCTTGTCACTGATTTTTCCCATTTCCGGCGTCTCCTCACCTTGTACCCAGCTTATTTGGTGCCAGACTTTCCTGCCATGCAATATAGTTTTTCCGCCCAATCCATTTCCCCTCTGAATCTATGGTGTCAGGTGACCACACTTAATCGACACGTACCAGACCTTGGGTGACTTCTGACTCTTTGAGCCGAAAATCCCCACAGTAGGGGGCAAATGTCGCCCCACACTCAGACCCTTTATCGTTGCGGAAGACAATTCGCGGGGGGAGACATGGGCCGTCGATATTGGCTGGCGAAGAACATTAATGGAGAGCCGTCCACTGCTCCGCAGGCCGTTACATGAGCAACAAACAACGTGTGGTCGTGGACTATGACTATGTCGGCCACTTCGCACTCAAACCAGGCCAGGCAGTCTGCAAGTGTCGGAGCCGTTTGCCGAACCACAAATTCCGGCGGCGCCTCTGGCTTCGGGGGACCGCTGAAGTAGTTAGAGTAGTTCTGATGCTCGTCCCGCAGCACACTCACACCGAAGCGACGTTTCTCACTGATTGCCTCATGCGTGCGCCCTGGCTTCAGCGACACCAAGATGGTCGCCGGATCGAGACTGATAGAGGTAAAACTGTTGCACGTCATTCCACGCACGCCGCTTTCATCTTCGCAGGTGATAACCGTAATCCCGGTTGCGAACTTCGATACGGCTTTGCGAAACTCGATTGGGTCAGCCGGCGGTTTAGATAGACTGATGACGTCTGCCATGGTTTTCTCCTATCAGTCTCAATCTGGCTCGGGTATCTCTGAAATCAGCCCAAGGATTACCCGAGATTTTTCAGAAGTGCCTTGGCGGTGGCCTCACCCGAAGCAGGGTTCTGGCCGGTAATCAGCTGGCCGTCCACGGCAACGAAGCTCGCCCAATCGTCACCTTTCACATACTTGCCACCCAGTTGCGCCACCGTGTCCTCGATTAGGATCGGCACGATTTCGGTCAGCCCAACAGCAGCCTCTTCGGAATTCGAGAAACCCGTCACCTCACGGCCTTCCAAAATAGACTTGCCCTCGGGCGTCTTGGCCTTCACCAGCGCTGCAGGGCCGTGGCACACGGCTGCGACAGGCTTGCCCGCAGCAAGTGTCTGCTCGATCAGTGCAATGGAATCGGCATCATTGGCCAAATCCCACAACGGGCCATGGCCGCCCGGATAGAACACCGCGTCGAAATCGCTCGCTTTGACCGACGAAAGCTTCACGGTGTTCGAAAGCGCTCGCTGCGCGTCGGCGTCCGCCTTGAACCGAGCCGTAGCTGCCGTATGAAAGGACGGATCATCACTCTTCGGGTCCAGTGGGGGCTGGCCACCCTTAGGCGACGCAAGCACGGGATTCACTCCAGCGTCCTTGAAAACGTAGTACGGCGCTGCAAATTCATCGAGCCAGAAACCCGTCTTGTGGCCGGTGTTGCCGAGCTCGTCGTGAGACGTAAGAACCATCAAAAGCTTCATTTTGTTTCCTCGTTTTAGACAACTGTTTGGGAGCAGGCCTCCACTCCATGGGGGACACTTTGCGGCTAATCCGGAAGGAGGTAACCCGACTCAAGGCCGGAAATGACGTTGCGAGGTATTGAATTCTTCTGGATCCCGCAACGATTTCTTGTCGCGCTGAAGTAAGCCCGTCTGCCGTAGACCCGCCGTGAGAATGAGGAAGGCGCCTGCCGCCCCTCACTACACATCATGGCCTCTCAATGGTGGCCAACTCCGTTCACTTCCACATCGAGCCTGGCTGCTGAGCGCTGACGATCAGGCCGGCAGAAAGCAAAACGTTGCGAGCTTGTTCCCGTCCGGATCACGGACGTAGGCCGCGTAAGCTGTCGGCGTAAAAGGTCGCGGGCCCGGCGCGCCCTCATCCGTGCCGCCGTTTTCCAATGCCGCCTTATGGAAGGCATCAACTGCGCTTCGACTGTGCGCGGCAAAGCTCACCGTCCCGCCGTTCGCCCAGGTCGCCGGCTCGCCATTGATGGGCTGGGTGATCATGAACTCAGGACCGGCCAGGGTGCCGTACAGCGTAGACGTCTCTCGCTCCATCACCCGCTGCGCTCCCAGCGCACCGAAAATGGCATCGTAGAATTTCTGCGCTCGCGGCAGATCGTTGGTACCTAGAACAACATGGGTAAATAGGGCCACGAGTGTCTCCTTTTGATTTTGTGCAGCGTATTAGTTGCGAAATGGCCCGGTTATTTAAGATTTGTGGCCTCCAGAATGTCACCAGACTTACGGCCGGAACGTCATTTGAGCAACTTCCATACTTTCGCCCGGTCCATTCCCCGGCGCGCTGAGTACAGTGACCTCCAGCGTCGGGGAAACCCCTCGCCTACCGGCCGCCACCAAGGCGCCCCGTTGCTATAGCTAATACGCTAGGCGTCAGCATCCAAGATGAGGAGTAATCAGATGAAACGAATCGCGATCGTCGGCGCTGGCCAGTCTGGGCTGCAGTTGGCCCTCGGACTCCAGGCAAATAACTTCGACGTCACGCTGCTCTCCAACAGAACCGCAGAGCAGATCCGGAACGGCAAGGTCACCTCCAGCCAGATCATGTTCGATCGCGCGATGCAAACCGAGCGCGACCTCGGAATCGATCTTTGGCAGGACACTGCTCCGCAAGTCAGTGCGCTCACCATCGCGGTGGGAAATCCGCTCGACAAAAGCAGCAAAATCGCCGATTGGGCGGGCCCGTTTGAGAGGCCGGCACAATCGGTTGATCAACGGGTCAAAGCGTCGGCCTGGCTCGAACTTTTTGTATCACGCGGTGGCACGCTCAGGATTGCGGAAGTTGGAGTATCCGAACTTGAAGAACTCAGCGACTCCCATGACTTGGTCGTCGTCGCTGCCGGCAAGGGTGACATCGTTAACCTCTTCGAGAGAGATGCCGTACAGTCCATGTTCAGCAAGCCGCAACGCGTTCTGGGTCTTCTGTACGTCAACGGAATGAAGGCGGCCGCCCGCCCCGGTACTGGGTGCATTGATGTTGCGCCAAACGTCGGAGAGTACGTCTCGTTCTCTGCCATCACGACGTCAGGCGCTTGCGACATTATGCTCTTCGAGGGTATCCCTGGAACCGCGATGGACTGCTGGAGCGATGTTTCCACTCCGGAGGAATATGTCAGCACTGCGAAGAACATCCTCGCCTCGTACTTCCCGTGGCACACCGATCGCTGCACCTCCATCCAAGCCACCGATCCCAATGGGGTCATCAGTGGTCGAGTGACGCCGACTGTACGCAAACCTGTTGCCCTACTACCGTCTGGCCGCCCCATTTTTGGAATGGCCGATGTCGTCGTGGTTAACGATCCGATTTCCGGCCAGGGCGCCAACAGCGCCGCCCTGTGCGCCGATCTGTATCTCAAGGAAATTGTCGCTCGCCGCGAGCAGTCCTTCGACGCGGCGTGGATGCAGCAAACCTTTAACAGTTTCTACTCCTACGCCAAGTACGTCGCTTCATTCACGGGCACAGTCCTCACCGGCCTGCCTAATGTCGTCAACGCGATGCTGAAGGCGACGCAGAACCAGACGCTGGCTACTGCCTTCGCCACCGGGTTGACTGACCCTCGAACCTTTGGTTCCTGGCTGCTGGATGCACCAGCAAACGAACAAGGTGTGCAGAAGGTCGCTGCATAAGGCTAGAGCCCTCACTGAGGACGGGAGATTTGAAGGACTCCCGTCCTCTCCAGAATGAGTTAGCGCGCTCTTTCTGATATTTCGAGCATTAGGGCCCCAACGTACCTCGCGTGACAATACGCTCGTATCCTTAACGGTGCTCGCATTGCGCCAACTGGAACTGGGTCAGTTAGTCGTACGCGGACTCCTTCGTCCGGAAGTTCAATTTTGCGACACCCAAGACCTTTGCATGTACGCCAATAACTCCGCACGATCCGGCAGTTATCCCAACCCGCGCCCGACGTCTAACGAAATGACCTCAGTCTCACTCGACCGAAACAAGGATTTCTAAGATGTTTCAAGAACGCTCCATAGAGCACGCCTCAAACGAGGATATAGAAGCGCCTCTGGACACAAAAAACATTGATTCGAGGTGGCTCGTCCCGGAACCAACATTTGGAAGCGTGTCCTGCGCGTATCCACTGTTAGATTTGTATTCCGATACTGATGGAGCGTCCCGCGATTCACATTCAACGCTGCACCCAGAAAGACTGATTAATCCTCTAACTCATCGCGAACTTGAGCTGCTTCAGCTCATGTGTGAGGGACTGTCCAACTTAGAAATATCGAAGCGGCTGAATCTTGCGGTAGGGACTGTCAAATTTCATTTCGTCAATGCCTTTGGAAAACTTGGAGTGCAGCGACGCACTCAAGCCGTCGCCGTCGTTGTTTACCTCGGCCTAGTCGAACCATCGTGGATGTCTTCGACGCGCCTTGCATTCGGCGCTCACGCGCGTACCAAAACCAGAGTTCAACGGCCTTAAATTCCAACGAAAGAGCGACGCGACCGCGTGCTCTTCGCTCTGAACAGGGTCCCGAAATCCGGCTCAAAGTAGGGTTACAAGATTGACGTAAGGCCTCAACTTCGAGGTTCGCGAATGCACCGAATATCAGCCCCACCGTTCGGATGCCAGGCGATTTGGCGGATAAGCATGACCGATCACTTCTTAGATCTGATTAAAGACAACCCCTATTTCCATTGATAAAACTTACCAATTATGGCGACGAATATTTCCAGCAATCTGTCCGATCTTTTCGATTTGAAAGGCCGCATTGCCCTGGTCAGCGGCGCAAGCCGGGGTATTGGCGAATCCATATCAAAATTGCTCGCTACGCACGGCGCGCACATCATCGCCACCAGTCGAAAAGCGGACAGTTGCCAGCGTGTCGTTAAGGAAATTCAAGCTGCGGGAGGCAGTGCTGAAGCGTTTTCCTGTCATATTGGAGAATTAGCTCAAATTGAGAAGCTTTTCGATCACGTGGCATCTGACCACGGACGTTTGGATGTGCTTGTGAACAATGCCGCGACTAATCCCTATTTCGGCCCAATCGCAGACACCGATGTGAACGCTTTTCAGAAGACGCTCGATGTCAATATTCGGGGCTACTTCTTCATGTCCGCACAGGCGATCAAATTGATGAGCGACCAGCCTACCGGCTCGATTATCAATGTAGCGTCCGTCAACGGCGTAATTCCAGGCCCCCTTCAAGGCATCTACTCAATCAGTAAAGCTGCTGTCATTGCGATGACGAAGAGTTTCGCCGTCGAGTATGCGCCAAAGAATATTCGTGTTAACGCCATCCTCCCAGGGGGGACGGATACGCAATTCTCTGCTGCGCTGGTTAATTCTCCAAAGATGAGCAGTCGACTAATGCCACACATCCCTATCGGTCGTTTTGCACAGCCAGACGAGATGGCTGGAGCGGTGCTGTATCTCGCATCCGCCGCTTCGTCCTATACCACAGCCGCGTGCCTCAACATCGATGGCGGGTACTTGGCGGCCTGATTTCGTGGATAAGCCCAGATGCTCACGCGACAGTGCCTGTTCGCAGCAGATTCGTGTCGAACTTCATGAGATTCTTGTATGAGCGCTAATGACCTTCCGTTTGATGTTGATCGACTCAGGGACTATTTATCCGCCTACCTCGATGAAACATCTGGCCCGTTCGCGCTGCGTCGACTCGAAGGGGGGCAGTCCAATCCAACCTATCGCATGCAGGTCGGCTCCAAGACATATGTTTTGAGGAGCAAGCCGTTCGGGCAGGTGCTCAGTTCTGCGCACGCGGTAGACCGAGAATTTCGGGTCATCTCTGCTCTGGCCGACACCGACGTTCCAATCCCTCGAACTCTATGCATGTGCGACGACTTAAATGTCATTGGCGCGCAGTTTTATGTGATGGAATTTGTCGATGGGCGAGTGCACTGGGATCCATCGCTTCCGCACTACGACGTGTCCCATCGGCGGGGCATGTTCGAGGAAATGAATCGCGTCATCGCTGCCCTACACAAGGTGGATTACCGCGCCGTCGGCCTGGAAACGTTTGGGAAACCAGGCAGTTTTTTTGAGCGCCAGATTGCGCGTTGGACGCGTCAGTATCGTCAGTCCGAGACTGTTCAGATAGACGCGATGGAGCGGTTGATCGACTGGCTTCCAAAACAGAGTTTCCCAGCTGACGAGACTTCAATCGTTCATGGCGATTACCGCCTTGACAACGCGATCTTCCACCCTGAAAGGCCAGAAATTCTCGCGGTGCTGGACTGGGAGCTCTCTACACTCGGACACCCGCTCTCCGACTTCGCCTATCACTGCATGACTTGGCGACTGCCGCCAGGCCCCCTCCGAGGGCTTAGCGGTGTGGATCTGGGCGCAGCAGGCATTCCGACCGAAGCAGAATATGTGCAGCTTTATTGCAATAGAACCGGTCGTCACCTTATCAAGGGCCACGTCTGGACCTTTTGCATTGCTTTCAACCTCTTTCGCCTTGCAGCCATCTTGCAGGGCATAGCACGGCGTGCCGCTGATGGAACTTCGAACAACCCAAACGCTGTCAGCATGGGAAATCTAGCGGGAACAGTCGCGGATATTGCGTGCAAGCAATTGGACATCTGACCAAAACCTTTCCGCCGTTGCGGGGAGTTGGGCGCAGGTTCGTCGGCCCAGTAGAGCCACTCCAATAGCTCGTGACCTGAGATCGGATTTCCAGACTACGTTTATCCAAAATATCGTTCTTTCCGATTGCAGCTACGAGGAAATATCCGCAATAGCGCTAACAGGAGCCATGAGCCGCGCTCTGCGTGTTACTGCTTTCCTACGCGCAAGTGTCTATTCGTAAGGCGGAAATGGGCCACTTTGAGCATTTAGCGAATGAAGAGGCGACCGTCCGCTCCTGGCGCCTAATCGACGCTTGGAGAATTCAGCTGAGGCACATTCGGCGCTAACCGGGCCGAAGATGATCTTTCGCCGAAGACGAAAGGCCTGGCGCTTGAATGAGGATACTACATGGGCAAGCGGCGCACTGGCGTGACTGTGCGAGACATCAATCGGTGGCTGAAGCAAGGATTCGGCTCAGGGGTGGAGGGCTCGTACAAGCCCTGGCTGCGTGTTTCGGACGTGCCTTCCAAGGGCAGATCACGGCGTGTGCGCGGACTCAAGTCGGGTCGAGTACATCACCTGCTCTCTGATCTCGAGTACGCCATCTTCCTTATGGCGGAGTACTCGACGCTGATCGTCGACATTCGCGAACAATTTCCGCTGCTCCCCTACGGATCGACCGAAGTGATAGCAGCGGAAATGGGCGTGCGACATTCGGTCTATCCGGAAAGCGTCACACCGGTGCTGATGTCGCACGACTTCGTACTCACGATGAGCGAAAAGGCGGCAGACCGGACGCCGCTCGCCATCAGCGCCAAGTATCAGTGGGACGATACCGCCAAAAACAAGCGAATGCTCGAGAAGTTGGAGATTGAGCGTCGATTCGCCTCGAAGGTGGGCCGCATGCACTGGAAGCTCATTACCGACGCCCACTTCGATCCAATGATCGTATCGAACCTCGATTGGCTGCACTACGGCATGCGACATGATCTGCCGAAGGAATACCGTCAGATTGCGCCGTACCTGCTTCCACTGCTGCGGTCGCTGGACTACCAGGAGCGCCGTCTGTCTGCGGTTCTGACAGACCTGGAGAAGATTCCGGACCTGCGCGGACTCAGTCCATCGATCGCGTTCAAGGTTGCTGCATGGGCGGGCCATCTTCCCCTGGATCTCGCATTGGAGATCCGTCCGAGGACGATCGTCAAGGAAATGCAGCCCACGCGGGCGGTCGCGGAACTCCCCCATGTCGCGTGATCCCGTTCGGAACGACGTCATCGAGGCGGTTGGCGAAGGTGCTCCGTTTGAAAGTTTGCAGCGAATTCTTCACGTCGACCCTTATGCCAACTTCTACATCTACTACGGGCTCAAGAAACCCTATGGCTTCCCGGTCCTGGGTCAGTGGGACGAATTGCTGACCGCTATCCGCGACCGCAAGACCGTTAGGATCGCGCAGTTGAAGGATCGCGCGGTTCAGCTGATTCCCGAGAAGGACCTCGAAGCCAGCTATACCGAATCGCGAGACAATGCATGGGCGCGAATCGAACCCTTGGTCACCGGCAGTGACGAGGTGCGGATGTTCTTCGCGGAGACGCGAGGGATCCTCATCCGAACGCGATGCGCTGAACTGCAAGTCGGAAAGAACCAGATCTATGCCGATCTGCGTCGCTACTGGGCCTACGGGCAGACTCGGTCGGCACTCCTCCCGGATTGGAAGGACAGCGGCCCCCGCGGCGAGCAGAAACCGGGCACAGCCAAACGGGGGAAGAAGCCGGATCGTGTGAAGCTTATGAACGCGCCAGAAGGGATCCCGCTGGGTGACGCGCGCGAGCGTCTCGAACGGGGCGTACGCCTGTTCTATGTAGGGAACGCGACGATCCCGTCTGCCTTTAATCGCACCAAGGACACGTTCTTCAACGACGGCTTCGAAATGAAGAAGGGTGTTCCCATGCCGATTTTGAAGCCCGAGCACGAAACGGCGACGATCGACCAGTTCCGGCGGATTATCAAAACGCTTAACAGGACGCTGCGGATCACGAAGAAGAAGGCCGGAGACCTTCTCTTCAACCTGAAGATGCGCGCGCTCGAAAAGAAGGCGCGGCGAGGAGCTTTCGGGCCCGGGGCGCGCTACGAATTGGACTCGACGATTCTCGACATCTATTTGGTGTCGAGCTACGGCTCCAGGTGGATCATCGGTCGACCCGTCCTCTACGTCGTCGTCGATACATTCTCACGTATGGTGGTGGGCTTTTATCTCGGCCTTGAGGGGCCGAGCTGGGCTGGCGCTCGATTGGCGCTGGCCAACGCTTTCACCGACAAGGTCGCCTTCTGCGCCGAGTACGGCATCGAGATCACGCAGGACCAGTGGCCGTGCATCCACGTCTGCCACAAGGTGCTCGCCGACCGCGGCGAGATGTTGTGTCTTGCTTCGGACCAGCTCGCGCTGTCGCTCGACGTCATTGTCGAGCAAACGCCGCCGCGTCGGCCCGACTGGAAGCCTTTCGTCGAGCGCGATTTCGGGCTGATTACGGAGGGCACGGTGATATTTCTGCCAGGTGCTGTCGATCTTCGTGAGAAGGAACGGCTTCAGCGGGACTACCGGCTCGACGCGTGCCTCACGATCCGCGAACTCACGGCTATCCTCATCGAAGCGTTCTTGGAACACAACGAGAACAGCTTCCGGCCATCGCATCTTCCCGCTGAGATGTTCGAAGAGGGCATCACGGACGCCACGCCGATCGCTTTGTGGAACTGGGGGATGAAGAACCTGACCGGTGAGGCACGCGTTGAAACGCCGGAAAGGGTTCGTACGGCCCTGCTGCCACTGGAGGATGGAAAGGTCAAAAAAGACGGAATCATCTATGGAGGCGAGCGCTTCATCTGCGAAACAGCGCGAGCCGAGAACTGGCTTGCACGAGCACGGATCAACAAGACGTGGAGGGTTCCGCTCCGGGTGGATGGCTCGACCGATCGGGTGTGGTACCAGCACGAAGACGGATCGCTGGAACCCTGCGAGCCCCTGGACCCCGACATTCGCGCGAACCCCAAGCGCTTCGAGGAAGTTCTCGATCGCATGAAGGTCCTCGATCTCGCAGGACAGGACAAGGAAACACAGAACCGCCAGGTGTCCGCCGAGCGTCGGGCGCGATCCCAAGCGATCACCGATGCGGCGGTTGAGCGAGCCAAGATCGCTCGCCAAGGCCTGAGCAAGGCGCAGGTCACGGAGGGAATCGACGATCACCGACGCGTCGAAAAAGAGCGAGAGCGGATCGAACGTGCGGCGAGGGAGGCACGCTCCCACTTGCCGCCCAAGCCCTCCGAGGCGCTGCCGCCGCCGAAATCCACGCCAAGCGCTGACGCGCGTCGGAAGAAGCTGCTCGCGATGACCGATGAGACCTGGGAGGAAGGAAAGAAGTGACTAGAAGCAAGGCGTGTCAGGCTGACTATCATGAGTCCGAAATTCTGGACTATCGAGGCAACCCACTGATCGAGGCATTGCCCAGGATCAATTCGCCCGCTGCCGCATCGGCAATTCTGCAGCTCAAGCCGCCGATCAGCGACGAGGAACGCCACCAGCCCACGCACTTACGGCTCCACTATTTGAAGCGGCTCAGGAAGCTGGTCAAGCCGCTGCCTTCGTTCTTCGACTTCGAGAGCCGCTTCTCGCGGAACATTCGCAGTGGCTACGCAGCGCGCCACCCGAACCTGCCCGAGATTCAGGCGATGCGTTACGGCGCCGCCAAGCCCGGGCAGTGGTACGACGCCACCCTCGACCCCTATTCAGCGTCGGAGCTGACCGTGGTTGGCTTGTCCGGGATGGGCAAGTCCACGATGGTCGAGGCGATTTTGCGGTCGTACCCCCAGTACATTCAGCACAAGACGTACAACGGGATTCGCTTTCGTGCGCTGCAGCTTGTTTGGATCAAGATCAACTGTCCGCACAACGGGTCGCTGTCAGCACTGTGCCGCAGCTTCTTCGAAGCTGTTGACCAGGCTACGGGTACGACCACCTACAAGCTCAAGTACGCGGACCCTCGCCTGACCGTCGACACCCTGATTGGCGGGATGCGCCAAGTCGCGGCGACCTACTACCTGGGCATGCTGGTCATCGACGAACTGCAGAACCTGAGCGTCGCGAAAGCCGGTGGTTCCGAGGTCATGATGAACTACTTCATGAACCTTCGCGCCGAACTGCGAGTGCCGATCGTGCTGATCGGGACGTACAAGGCGGTCGAGCTGTTCCAGACCGAGATGCGATTCGCTCGCCGCGCGTCCGAGAATGGCTTGACGGATCTGACCCGAGCCATCAGCTGGCAGGACGAGACGTGGCAGAGCTTGGCGAGGAACCTCTGGCATTACCAGTGGCTACGCAAACCTACCGAACTGACCGATCGCATCTTCAGGCGTTTTTTCGATTGCAGTCAGGGAGTGACCGAAATTCTTGTCGCCTTATTTTCCTTGGCTCAGGAGGTTGCGCTCAATGATGACGAAGGTGAGACGTACGGTGAGATCACCGACGCACTGATCCAAGAGTGCTACGACTCCTCGCTAGTACTGCTCCACCCTTCGATCGATGCCTTGCGAAGCAATAGCGTCCGTGCAATGCAAATCTTCGAGGACTTGCTGCCACCCGGTGGGATTTCGGGGAACACCCGAGCGGTGCCTGCAGGGCTGGCACCGGAAGGCAAGCGAGCCGACGCTTCGCCCCCAGAAGATGGCGAAGCGACTTCGGGCGCTCCGACGACGGATGACGGATCTCGCGGAGTGTCCGGCGACGGGTCCGGCAGGGTATCCGAGGAGCCGCCGCAGAACGATCAGCCAGCGCTCAAGCCGAAGTCGGCGACAGATCCGAATGACCTGCGCAATAAAGAGGGAATGCGAAAGGCGATCGACGAGAAGGGGAAGATTCCCGGAGCGCCGATGTGATCAAAAAGGGGCTGGAGGCGAACGCTCTGTGGCGATCGAAAATAGTCTAATAATCAGGCATCAATAAAATCTACGCGTTGGTAATTGTTGGCACGGATTGCGAAATGCGCCAGTAGTGTGAGTTTTGATCCAACAATTAATTAGATTTGCGAAACCTGTGGAAGTTCGGGTGGGCCCGTTCCGGGGTGATGGTTGGTTGTCCATCGGCTGGGGTTCTATAGTCGAGCTGTGAGTCGACGAGGACAACCTGTAGGAAAAGGCGCCGCCGCCGCTGCCGACCGTGCCTCCGGGGAGGGTGGACGCCGGACGCCGGTCATCCCGGCTGGCGACCAGTTGCCGCAGTTCCAGCGATCAGCAAGCCTCGCCGTTATCGCGTTTGCGAGGGCCGAGATTGCTTTTGGTTCTCCGCAGGCGGCGGTAGAGTGGTTGCAGGCTGAATGCGCCCCATTAGACTTCAAGCGACCCGTGGACTTGCTGGGCGAAGACGCTGGCTTGGCGGCCGTGTTGGAAGTTTTAGACAGATTCGAGTTCGGGGTATACAACTAGCATTCCGTCGATTTCTGTGGGTGGCCCAGTTTTCAACTTGATCAACATGATGAATCGGATCCGGTCACCGACATGCTTGTTGAATCATGAGGGCCTAGTTTGATTCTCCTGATGGCTCCCATTACGCTCAGCCGCAGCCGAAGACGATCTGCCCGCCGAATTGGCTGATGGCGAGGACAGTGTAGCGGCGCCAGGGCCAAACCATTTCCTGGTTGAACGAGGTGATCGGGTGGCCGATCTCGGTTCGCTTCGATGCAACCGCGGGCGTCGTTCTTCTTTTGTGTAAGTCCCGTAGCAACTCTTACAGTTCCCTACCTGTAGCTGATTGATTGGGCAGTTTTCCACCGGCCCAGAGTTGAATCGATCTGGGTGGTGTCGGCTAGACGACTTGCTGATTGGTCGAACGAGGAAGTCCCGTTCTTCAGGCCATTTCGAAACTGAGCTTATGGCAATGAGCCATCTCGAGTTTTGCCGACCAAGACGTTCGCATACTCCGCATCGGTCATTTGGGTTGGAACGGCCTCTCTGAGCTCGCTAAATTTTGGACGCCGTCGCGGCAATCGTTTGCTCGAGGGTTTCGTTTCGCTAGTAGTTTTGGTTCTTTCAATAAGCGCTGCGGCATTCTCAGCCGACATGCCATTTTCCATCAGTAACTTGGCGAAGTGTCCGATGTTTTCCTTTGCCCATTTCGCTCGGCGCTCGGGATCATTTGCCAGTGCTTCGAGGTCCGCGTTGTCCAATTGACTATTCTCTTGCATTTCTTGGCAACCAGCCCGCGAGCGGTTTGGCCATTGACCAACGTGAGTATCCTGCCAACCATTCGACGCTACAACAGTCGACCCTTCTGTGAGCAGTGTAAATTGGAGTGCCGATCCCGGTCACCGATTTCGAAAGTTCAGGGCTTCTCTTCTGAAACAGAATCGCGCCAATCTGGCTCGCTAGGTTGCAACTGGCTATCCCAGAGTTTAATAGTCCAGCTTGCGCCAACGTTCCACAAGCGTGAGGCTTCAAAAACAAACGGGAATTCCTCCGCAGAATGGCTTCGTCCCCCCATATTCGCAACCGTCAATTCCCCCAATATCTCCCACCAGTGGTCTTCCAACCACTGGAGTCGCTCGTCTCGCGCGGTGATAGGTGTTCCGGGCTGTGCTTTCAATTCGGATAGAGACAGTGGGCCGATGACTTGCGATCGCTGCCAAAACCAGCGTTTGTCGCGCAGCGCCTCTCTCTTTTGCCTCACCATATCGCTGTCGCTGTCGCTGTCGCTGTCGCTGTCGCTGTCGCTGTCGCTGTCGCTGTCGCAATTCTCTTCTTTAGCGGGGTTGCCCAGGATGTCTTTTCTTGGCCATAGGCGGAAAACGACTTCGCTGCGATCGTTGTCGACGATGCGCCGTACCAGCAGGCAGTAGAAGAATCCGTTGAATTGCGGCAAATTCATGGCGTCATCGAACAGCTCGATCACACTGATTCTGGCCGGATTGTGCGCACTGACGTCTTTACGGGAAGGCCGGTCCCGGTTGGACTGGATACCTGGACGGATCACGGGGGGGCTGCGTAGCGGAAATGCGATGGCGCGAATTCATCGCCCGGAAGCGGCCATTTGAGCCGAGGGATTCTGACCGACAACAATCAGCCAAAAGCGGACGTTGAGCCGCTGATAGACAGAGGCAAGCCCAGCAATCTCAGCGGTAGCTATTTGGGAACGGGAATGGACCGTTCTTGGAGTACCTTCCGATTTCCTGCCGAATCGATTCTTACGTACTCCTGTCTGCCATTCCGGCAACGAACAAAGGCTTCGTTGACGACTCCACCGGTTTCCGCAAGGCAATCCTCTTTCGGCCGCGGCGGCACAGTCTCCCAAGTCGGTTGGTTATCTAATAGCCCCTGCATCATGGGCTCCATCACCGCTTCGCCCACGCCTGCTCCAAATTGCCCAGCTTGCTTGCCAGCAGCTTTCGCCAGCGACTCATTCTGGTCTTGTCCACAACCGTGCAAAGAAAAAGCCAGCAAGACAAGTATCCATCGCATACGAGCAGTCCTTGGAAAATTCATCGACTATGTTAGACGAGCGACCCAGACCACGTGACAGGGGCGAGCTGTCAAAAGCAGTTGGAAAATCGCCAGTGCAAATTCCAAGGCTTCGCGGCATTCTGGGGCGTTGAGGCTGGATTCGGTAAGCTCTTAGGACAGACTGACTGGAATGAAATTCGCCTGAAAGATGGGGGCCTTCAAATGCTAGAGATGGGGCTGGGGATTTTGTTGTCCATGTTGGTCATCTGGGCATTGGTTTCTCGCGTTGTCTCGTGGTTCAAATCACCGCCAACCGATACGCGAACATCTAGGACGAACTCAGCAGTCCCCCGGGGAAAAGCCGCTCGCGCGAAGCAAATCGTGAGTTCGCCGACTGTAGATCTTGGTGCAGCATGGCGTTTGGATCCGGCGACAGACCGGCAACGCGCACGAATTGAAGATGAAGAAGGCTTACGTGGCTTTTCTCTTCCTCGCAACGCGACGAAAGGGCAGGCATCGGACATCATCGGCCTATTCGAGCCGCCAGATGAAGAAGACCTAGAGTTCCTCAAGTTCTTCAAAGCCCCCGCAAAAGATCGGACGACTCAGACCGACGCGGCTTACGCATTGGCAGTACTGCGTGCAAATCCAGAAAACATTCGAAACTTCGAGAATCGCCCACCTACGACAGTTCAGAATGCCGCTTTCAAACATTTCAACCTCCGACCAGGTAAGGATGTGACGAGTACGGAGGCAGAAGAAATGATTGCGAACGCGGTTGAGGCTGCCCCAGCGCTCGGAGAGCGTTGGAATAAGCTGATCGCGGTTTACGAAGAACTCATTGAACGAGAGACGCTCGAAGACTGCGAGATCCGCAAGCCAAGTTGGAGCCAGTTCGTCAAAGCGTTCGAAGCGTTAGAGGCAGATCATGAGATGGCACAAGACGCCGATGATCCAGCCGCATTGTCCGAGAAGCTTATCGAGTTGTATCCGAAGCTGGAACGCTGAAGTGAATGCGCGCAATCGCGCCCCGGGGCGGGCCTCGCCCTTACCTTCAATCGGGCGCCTCAAGATAAATCACTCAGAGTATCGCTGATGCGGTTTGTAGTTGAGCACTTGAGCAATATACTGCCCCCTCGATTGGCCAGGCGCAGTGAATTCTGTCCACACTTGGGGAGGACAGGCCGAATAGCTCCACTCTACTCCGCCGGTAAATCGAACATAAATCGTTTCCGATTCGGGATCGTATGCTTCCGCAATTATGCGAGACGATCCCTCCACTACTTTCCAATCCGGCACTTTGCTCTCCTAGTCCGATTCATAAGTACCGCGCCACTCTCGAAGAGCCGGCGCAACCTGGGGCAACTCAGGAGTCGCTCGCCATGCCTTCAAGTCGGGGTCCCCAGCCTTCGGCTCTGGGTCCGGTCGGGTGAGCTTTGTTCTTGAAGGCAGCACCACGGCTTCGCCAGTGACAATCGCCTCGCCCGTTCGTAGGGATGGAAGGACGTCGCCCAACCCTGCAATAGCATCGGGAAGCGCCGCTTTTATGCGTCCCTGATCTGCCCCATTCGTTAAGCGAAGCGAAATTAAGGTCCCGCACTGCGCTAATGCAGTTTCCGGTAACTCAGTTGGACGCTGAGTTACTAAGAGCAATCCCACCCCGTATTTTCGACCCTCACGGGCGATGCGATTCGCAGCGTCGCGAGACTGGGGGTTAGAGGATTCGCCAAGGTATCGGTGTGCTTCCTCCAGCACGATAAGTAGCGGGCTGGGTCTACCGATGCCTGGGCCGTCTCGTTGGCACCTAATGGCTATTTCAAACAGCAAATTCATGACGACCCCAACTGCAAGGTCGGCCGCCAGAGCTGGTACCCCGCTAAAATCAAGCACAGATATAGGCTCTACTTCGCCGAGCCATTCTTGAACTACGTCGACCAATGGATCTTCATTGCAATTCTCACCGCTAGGTTCCTGAAAAAAACTTAGCCGCGGATCTAGTAAACCAAGGCGCAACATATCTGGTGTAGATCCGTATAACCCATACTCCGGGGCGCGATGTGGTGGCTGCCCGCCGGGACCGTAGGGCTCGAACTCTGCTGACCTCAAACTAGCCGCATCTCCCTCCGCGCGTAGAGTTTCAGTGTTGGGGTCGCCTTTAGTGCTCCGAGTTGCGCGATTCTCTCTGTCCAACCGATACCAGACCGTGCGAAGGTCAAAAGGAATCGGTGTGTCAGGCGTGATCGCGGCAGGCTCAATTGTTAGCCAGCTTGCGGTCGCAGCGAATCTCCTGCGCTCTTCAACGACAAGCGTAGAGAAGCGCGTCAGAACTGTTGCCCCCGCAGCTGAGCCCGTGAAAATTTTCAGAATTTCCGCCGCCGACAAGGCCCAAAACGGAACCCTTAGCCTCGCAGTCTCAGACAAAACGCTGCGAACTGAGGCGCAACCCTGAAGCGCCTCTGCATATTCGCCATGGGGGTCAACCACCACAATGTTTGCCGCTCGCCACCCGCCCCGGATGAAGCTCTGCAAAATGGACGCGACTGTACTTGTTTTTCCCGCTCCAGTTGACCCCACAACTGCGCCATGACGAACGACCAACTTTGCGGCGTTAAGACACACCGGAACTGATTCAGCAGCAGAGAGAGTTCCAATCTTTAAGTGATTTTCATCGGATTTCGGGTAGACCGATGCCAATTGTTCAGGTGTCGCGAAATGGACCGGATCGTCCAAGCCCGGAAAGGAACCGACTCCGCGATCAAATTGGCCGGTTGATTTATCGATCTCGCCCAGCAATTGGACCTGCAGCCAGCGTTCATTATTTTGGGTCACTCCCGATGGAACTGGCGCACCGGATAATTCGGCAATTCCAACCATGCTTACCGTAGCCACAAGGTCGACTATTCCTTGGGGGATTCGCACTAGTGAGCCAATTTGGCCGATTGCGATCAACTTTCCCCGATAGATTGGTGCGACGCCGGCGAGGTCTTCGTTCAGCGAAACGGTGACAGTTGATCCCAGAACGTGTCGAACTCTTCCAATCTCTGTGGGGTCGCGCTGTGGCATAAATCGCCTCTCTTATTCGGTCGTGGGCGAGTCTTTAGCCGCAGTCAGAAGAGTGATGTCAGTGTCATCAGCGAAATTACTCACAGCACTCCGCGCTAGATACTTTGCAAGCGGACCGAATTCCCTAAGCGCAAACTTTCCATCTTCCCAGATGCCAGAAATTTCGCTCTCCGGTATTTTCCAATCTTGGCGCTCGCCTCCAATAATTGCCTCCGTCCCAGTTACTACTTGAATGTTAGGCGTAGACTCGGCCCTTTGAGATAGCGATTCAGGAATTTCTGAGCGACAAAACGCGATAACTTCAGAGCGCTCGCGCCTTGCAGCTGCGTCATAAATAATTTCGTTTAAGTGCGCGTCCCCAAACTTGTATCCCGAAATAATCAACAAGCTTTCTTGCGTAAGCAAAGCGCGGCGGAAACGGTCCAGGAGCACAACAAAAGGCACTCTGCGAGATTCGTCATATTTGGTATCCGAAGGATAAATTGCAGCAGCGACGCCTAAAGGAACAGGTATGCCGAGTCGAACGACATCATGCGCTTCCCACTGCCAGTTTATTGATCCGTGCAGTTTCCACAATCGGACAAAAAACGCCGGAAGCCAATCGTGATGACCCGGAGCGGCTTCTACCATCTCAGTCTGGAAACGGCCTCGAATATTTCCAACAAAACCATCAAAATAAGGCGTTTTCGTTGATTCAAGCGCTTGCTCTAACAACAGGTCGTAGTTGACCGTGAAGATTTCCGCCGGAAGGTGGTAATTTGCCCGTTGTAGCCAAGCCGCTAAGTAGCGCATCGGTTTGTCGTCTAAGGCGTTAGCACCGAGTTGGTCGACAATTATCTTGCACACGGCAACATCCAACGCGGTTGCCGCCTCTCCCGTCAGTGAGTCCACTGTGTCGGATCCGTCGACGAGCGCTCGAATTCGCCTCAATCGACTCAACGCTTGCTCTAGGTGTCCCTTGGAAAGTTGAAAAGTGAATTGCTTTTTCTGCTCGGCATTCAGGTTTTCGAGAACACGCTTCTGCAAATCCGCGACATCTGGGAGCCCGCAAGCTTTAGATACACCGGCCCCCAAGAACAGGCAAACATGTCGTGATCGAGAAGCCAACTTCGCGCTCAAACTCGCGATAAATTGACGCGGATCGTGGGCCATTCTGAAGTCTCCCAATAAATTCGCAGCTTCTCTACGCAGAGAACATGCCGCCACCTTATTCTACTTAGACGTCCAATTCAGGCGAAAAGAGCCGACATTCTCCTAAAATGTCGTGAGGCATTGATCTAGTTGAAATGTTGAGTTTTATTCGACCTCAGCGTCACAACAATGAGCAAGAAGATGCAGCGACTCGGAACGTCCGCTTCTGGCACTTCGCTGTCTTTCGAGACACTTCGGACCCACGGGCGTTCGGGTTGATTGCACTATCCAAAAGCGGCCTTCCGGTTTCCGCCGCAATGGCGGGATTACCGGCCACAAGGTTTAGGCAGCTTTCTTCCGGTCAATGCGTCAAATCTAATTTCCGCTCAGGGCTACGCCCTGCCTTTGGAGCGTGGGAGCGGTCTGTATCCGGCCACTCAAGGTTGACTGAAAGCGCACGAGGGGGATCCGGCAATCGCCGCGGTGGCAGACCGAAAACGACTAGGGCCTGAACCTAGGTCACCAGTCATTAATTTTGCGAAAGAATTCTGAGCGGGCAAACTGCAAACCAATTCCCATATTCTCAAAGGGAATTTCCATTCTCAGACCTAATTACCTACGCACAGCTCGGTTCGGCTCTTTATTGCCGCTCAGTTCAGCGCTTGATTACACGGTTCAATTCTTAATTACGCTGTCACACCAGCGCTTTTTCTTCGCGAAATGCATCAGAAATTCCATCTGGTCGACCAGTATCTTGCGGTTGGACAAGATCAGGTACTCAGCGAGATTGGGTATGTAGGGCACTGCCAGTAGCTTCATGCGTGCCTCTTCCGGTGTGCGGTCCGCCTTGCGGTGGTTGCAACGCTCGCAAGCCGTTACGCAGTTTTCCCAGACGCTAAGACCGCCTCTTGAGGCAGGGAGAATGTGGTCGCGCGTCAACTGATTCGCGGCAAATTGCTGGCCGCAGTACAGGCAAAGATTGCGATCTCGCTGAAAGAGGGTGCGGTTGGTCAGCAGGGGGGCGCCGGTCGCGAACTTTCGTGATCGGTCCGCGACGGCGATGATCGAGCCAATCTCGAAACTTGAGCGGTTGCCGGTTTTGGCGCAGATGCCGCCCAGAATCTGGAACCGTTCTTCCCCGGCTTCCCAGCGCACACGGTCCCGGGCATACAAAGTGACCGCCGATTGCCAGCGAATCCAGGCGACCGGTTGTCCGCCTGCGTCAAGCTTGAGGATGGAGGGAATCATGATCCTGATGGTGTCCGTGATTCGGTGGGAAGTCCTCTCTATCTGGCGCTTTTACTTGAATACTTTGCGAAATTTGCCTGTTTCATGTGACCGCTTCAAGGCGGCTGTGTCTTAATAATGTTCGTTTTAAATATTATTCAATAGAAAGTAACACAGCTGGGTCGAGGCTGCGCATGTAGGGCGAATGAACGCTTCGTACACGGGGAGGCGGGTCGCTGGCGGTTATGACCTGTTCAGCTCATACCTTGAAATAGGCCTCAGCCAGCGCTTCATGAACCTGTCCAAGGCCGATCTGGATTTCATCAATGAATTCAGACAGGCCCTCTTCGACGAGATGGCTGATATCTGCGTCCTGGATCACGCTGCGGACACGCGACAAGGTGCGTTCAACCTGCCGGTTCTGTGGCAGATGCTGAGTCGTTGCGCTGATGGCCATCAGACAGGAATTCACGCTGCGGGGAAACTGTCTGTCCTGCAACAGGAACTTGAGCACTCCGGTGCGATTGACGCGCGTGCGGAAGTGGCGACGGTACATCTGGTAGGCCGTCAGGGACTGCAAAACGCTCATCCACTGGATGTTGTAGAACGGCGCAAGATCTTGTCGCTGGCCAGTATCGATCAGCGAAGTCGAGCGTACGTCGAGAATGCGCGTGGTCATGTCCGCCTGTTCGATGTTGGTGCCGATCTTCAGAAACTGAAAGCCAACATCGCGGCTCATATTAGTGAAGATGGTGCCATGCACCAGCACCGCGCCGTCGATGACGCGCTGTAAAAACTCCTGCCGCCGGGAACGCGAAACCACGAGTTCGCCTCGGCCCTGCACAAAGTAGTGCAGGTCGTTGAGTTTTTCCCAGACCTCTCTTGGCAGGGAGTCGCGGACGGTGCGCAGAATCTCCCGAGCCTGCAGAAGCGACGACATGATCGAGCCGCTGTATCGCTCGTCCATCATGAGAAATCTCAGAATATTGCTTTCAGAGAAATCTGAGTAATGTTCCTGATAGATCTCGTCCGCGCCTACGATCTGGATCAGGGGCTGCCAGCCGAACACCGTGTTTTTGGGCAGATCCAGCAGCAAGTTGGCATTGACGTTGATCAGTCGAGCGGTGTTCTCCGCGCGCTGTAGGTAGCGGCCAAACCAGTAAAGATCATCTGCGACTCGTGACAGCATTACTGTGCCCCCTCGCTGCCCTGTGACTGGCTTTGTGATTGCGTCGCCGCGGAATCCGATTCGGCATCGGCTTCTTCATCGACGACCCAGGTGTCTTTGGCGCCGCCACCCTGCGATGAATTGACCACCAAAGAGCCGCGCACCATGGCGACGCGCGTCAGCCCGCCTGTGGTGACGTAGGTGGACTCGCCGCTCGAAAGAATGAAGGGTCGCAGGTCGAGATGACGCGGCTCGACGGTGTCGTCCGGCATCAGGATGGGAGCGGTGGAAATGTCCAGCGTCGGCTGCGCCATGTAATTACGTGGATTGGCCTGGATCAGTTTGCGGAAAGAATCGCGCTCCTTCTTGGTGGCGCGCGGACCGATGAGCATTCCGTATCCGCCGGATTCATTGGCTGGCTTGACCACCAACTTGTCCAGGTTGTCGAGAACGTAGCCACGGTCCTTGTCATTCATGCACAGATAGCTGGGTACGTTAGGCAGGATTGGGTCCTGATCCAGGTAGTACTTGATCATCTTTGGCACGTAGGAATAGACAACCTTGTCATCGGCGGCGCCGGCGCCCGGGGCGTTGGCAAGCGCCAGATTGCCCTTGAGCCAGGCGCGCATCAGCCCCTTGGTGCCCAGTACGGAGTCTTCCAGAAAGACTTCAGGGTCAAGGAAGAGATCATCGATGCGGCGATAGATGACATCCACGCGCTCCGGGCCGTAGATGGTGCGCATGTAGCAGCAGTCATCATCGGCCACGAACAGATCGGGGCCTTCAACCAGTTCGATGCCCATGCGCTGCGCCAGCCAGGCGTGCTCGAAATAGGCGCTGTTATAGATGCCGGGGGTCAGCAGGACGATGTTGGGTTGATCCAGCGGACGCGGTGACATAGCGGCCAGCATGTCGTAGAGCTGGGAGGGGTAGTCGTCGACCGGCAGAATCGTGTTGTTCTCAAATAATTCCGGGAAAGCGCGCTTCATGACCATGCGGTTTTCGATCATGTAGCTGACGCCCGAAGGGACGCGCAGATTGTCCTCGAGTACATACACCGTGCCGTCTTTGCCGCGCACGAGGTCGGATCCGCAAATGTGCGCCCAGACCTTATGAGGCGGCGACATGCCGACGCACTGCTTGCGGAAGTTGACGGACTCGGCGAGCAGTTCGGCCGGGAAGATCTTGTCCTTGATGATCTTCTGGTCGTTGTAGATATCCTGTATGAAGTGATTGAGCGCGGCCGCTCGCTGCACCAGGCCGGCCTCGGTCTTTTGCCACTCTCTCAGGGCAATGACGCGAGGAATCAGGTCAAACGGCCAGGTCCGGTCTACATTCTTGCCTTCCGAATAAACGGTAAAGCTGATGCCCATGACCTTGGTCGCAAGTTCAGCAGCGAGCCTGCGCTCGACCAGTTCGGAGTCGGTGAGGTCGTCGAGGTAGTCCGCCAGACGCTGGGCAGCCGGACGGGCTTTCCCGGGCTCCTCGAACAACTCGTCAAAAAAATCCTCGCAGCGGTATTGTTGCCAATCAATGGCCATGTGTGAGGCTCGCGCTCTTTAGTGCAGGTGGCTTCAACGCTAACGCATATCGCATTGCAAATCACAGGCCAGCTGAAATAAATCTCGCTCGACCTGTCCGCTCTTCATCCGGCCTGATCGTCGGCAGGGCAAGAACGTATCGGGTTAAACTTGGCAAACGCCATCGCACAGACCATGTCCAAATCCAGTTCCGCTCTTGAAATCAAGGGCCGTATGCTCTCCCTGACCCGGATCCGCGTCCTGGATGCGGATCTGACGGCCATCGAGACCCAGCTGCAGTCGTTCGTGCGTTCGCTGGGCGAAGCGGCAGCGGGCCTCCCGGTCTTGCTCGACGCTGACAAGGCGCTGAATCTGGGCCCCATCCTTGCGCTCATGCGCAGCGTGGACATACAACCCCTTGCCGTTGCCGACGGTGCCCTTGCACAGGCAGGAAAATCGCTGGGCCTTGCGGTGATGCCTAATGACCTGGTGTCCGACATCAAGCTCCGGTCCGCCGCGCAGGCTCCGGCGCCAGCCGAACCCACACCGCCAGCAGCGCCAGCGCCTGGTCTGGTAGAACGAAAACCGGCTCGTGTGGTGAGCACGCCGATCCGTTCCGGCCAGCAGGTCTACGCTGAAGGGTCTGACCTGATTGTGATGACCACCGTCAGCCCAGGTGCCGAGGTGATCGCAGATGGCTGCGTGCATGTGTACGGGACGCTGCGCGGACGCGCCATTGCGGGCGCACGGGGAGATAAATCTGCACGCGTTTTCTGCCGAACCATGGAGGCAGAATTGATCGCAGTAGCGGGAATTTACGCGGTTTCCGAGCAGGTCAGGGGGGCGCTGCGCGGCCAGCCTGTGCAGGCTTGGCTGGTGGAAGGCAAACTCAACATCGAGAAGCTGGATATTTAGACGTGCGCCGTGTGAAGTGACGCAGGGCGCAGAACATTTTCAAAGAGGGAATCAATTGGCAAAGATCATCGTGGTGACATCGGGCAAGGGTGGTGTTGGCAAGACCACGACCAGCGCGTCCTTTGCAACGGGCCTTGCAACGCGCGGCAAAAAAACGGTGGTCATCGATTTTGACGTCGGCCTGCGCAATCTTGATCTGATCATGGGCTGCGAGCGGCGTGTTGTGTTCGACTTCGTCAACGTCATTCAGGGCGAGGCCAATCTGCGCCAGGCGCTAATCAAGGACAAGCAGATGGAGAATCTCTTCATCCTTGCCGCCAGCCAGACTCGCGACAAAGAGGCACTGACCCAGGACGGCGTGGAACGGGTGCTCAATGAGCTGGCCAAGGAGTTCGACTACATCATCTGCGACTCGCCGGCGGGAATTGAGCGTGGCGCACACCTGGCGATGTATTTCGCCGATGAGGCACTGGTGGTGACCAACCCGGAAGTCTCTTCGGTGCGAGATTCGGACCGCGTGCTCGGGCTGCTGTCCAGCAAGACGCGCAGGAGCGAGGGCGGTGATGCCAAGGTCAAGGAGCATCTCGTCCTTACGCGCTACAACCCGCAGCGCGTCGAGCAGGGAGAAATGCTGTCGGTGGATGACGTCAAGGACATCTTGGCTGTGCCGCTGCTGGGAGTCATCCCGGAATCGACGGCTGTCCTGACCTCATCTAATTCAGGTGCACCGGTGATCCTGGACCAGAGTAATCAGGCCGGACAGGCCTATGATGATCTGGTAGCACGGTTCCTTGGCGAAGACCGCCCGCATCGTTTCATGGATGTGCAGAAAAAGGGCTTGTTCGGCAAGCTTTTTGGAGGCTGACATGGACTGGTTAAAAATCTGGAACAGAAAAAAGCCACCCACTGCCAATACTGCGCGCGACCGGCTCATGATGGTTGTCGCCATCCAGCGGGACGAGGATGGGCGTCGGAGCGGCCCCTCGGGAGCTGCCTCTTATCTTCCGGCTCTGCGTGAAGAATTGCTCTCAGTCGTGCGCAAATACGTTTCGGTGCCGGACTCGGCTGTGAACGTGAACGTTCAGCGTGACGCAGGACTCGAAGTGCTGGAAATGAATATCACGCTACCGGAACAGGCGGGCTGAACCGGCGGTCGGCGCAATGCTGCGCCGCTGAAGTTCGCTGGACCTGTTCGCCGCCGCTATTTCGGCCCCTGTGCGCTGGCTTCTAGAAGCCACTCGCGCACTGACAGATTGCCCACCTCGCGCATGAAGCGATCTTCCGCTGCATCGAGCAGGGCGAGGGTGCGCTGGCCCATGGGAAGGCGCTGACTCAGAGGCTCGTCGCTCGACCGAATGGCCTGCCACAGCTCGCTGACCTTGACTGACTGAAGGTCGCGCGCAGGAATAAGTTGTAGGCGATCCGGGCCTGATTCAACCAGAAAGCGGCGATCAATCAGCAGTTGCATGACTCTGGTGACCTGCTCGGTTTCGATCTGCAGCACCTCGGAGAACTCTTCCTCGGTCAGGCCCGGCTTTCCGTCCACATAGCGCTGGCCGGCTGTGCCCATGATCATCAGGGCGATGTACTCGGACTGCCGGCCCGAGGGCAGCGGCGACTTGGGCTTGGGTTTCATGTGCATGGGATGCTGCACATAAAAGGCCAGCTGACAGCCGATGAGCAGGATGAGCCATCCCACATAGAGCCAGATCAGCAGGAAGATGATGATGGCAAAGCTGGAATAGATCGCGTTGTAGTTGGTGGCACCCGCGACGAACGAAGCAAAAGCAAGGCTCGCGGTCTGCCACATGATGCCAGCGGCAATTCCGCCAATTGCGGCAGCCCGCAGGCGCACCTTGGTGTTGGGCACGAAGATATACAGGAAGGTGAACATGCCCATGATCATCAGGTAGGGCACCAGCTTTGCGGCTCCGGTGATCAGGAAGCCCAGCGGAGCAATGCCGCCCACCTCGGCCATGACACTGCTCTTGAGCACGGCACCGGTGATGCCGAGCGCCGAGAACACCACGATCGGTCCGACCATCAACACGCTCAGATACTCACTGATGCGCTGCCCGATCGGCCGGATACGCTCAATCCGCCAAACGAAATTGAAGCTCGATTCCACTTTTTGGATCATCGAAACAGCGGTATAGAACAGCAATGCGACGCCTAGAGAGCCGAGGACGCCGACCTGGGTTTTTTCCACGAAGCCAATCAGCTTGTCGGTGATCTCTGCGCCCTGAGGCCCCAGCGGTGCCAGGAACTGATGCAAAGTCGGTTCAAGTTGATTCTGCACGCCCAATGCCTTGAGTACCGAAAAGCTCAGGGCCAGAAGCGGCACCAGAGACAACAGCGTCGTATAGACCAGACTCATCGCCCGCATTGAGAGCTGCCCCTCAAACAGGTCGCGTGCAAGCGCGAAGGCATATTGCGCAGACCGGATCAGGGTGGCCTGAAAACGCGGGAGGGCTTCGCGCTCTTGCCAGAGTCGCGTGCGGAGTTGGCTCAATCGGTCAGTGGGAAGCATGCGTCGAGTGTATGGAAAGTCGGGTCTTGTTGCCGCTTCGGCAGGCGGGGTGGTGGAGTGCTCCATATCAGGGCGCTTGGCAAACAAACCGACGAACGGTGTGCGTTTCGCCTGCCCCAATATTGACAATGCTGCAGTGCAACATTAGGATTTCGACATCACTTGCTGCATTGCAACAAATCAGGCGGTAGGTGAATTGAATCTTTTTCGTTTCATTTACTTATTACAGGATTTCACAATGAACGTAGATACCATCGTGAGCGATGTTAAGGGTGCTGTCGAACCGTACGTGGCCAAGAGCCAGGACGTGGTGACGCTTTCAGTCGAAACCGTGAAGCAGGCCAACAGTGTTGTGATAAGCGGCGTGCAGGATCTTTTCAAGACCAACGTGGGTGTCAGCAAGGAACTGTTCTCTGCTGCGCAGTCCAGCTTTGACAAGGCCCGTGCAGATGGCGTCAAGCAAGTTGCCTCCAAGCCGATTGAGTATGTTCCGGTTGGCAAGGAACTGTTTGTCGGTGCGTACAAGGATTCCTACGCCATCGTGACCAAGGCCGGCGAAGAGCTGGTGACCATCGTCCGCAAGGGCTTTGATGACGTTGTGGCGCATTTCAGCGGCTCCAAGACGGTGTCCGGCGAGATGAAGAAAGCCAAGAGCACCGTGAACAAGACGGCCACAAAGGCCAAGAAGACAGTTCGCAAGGCTGCCAAGAAAGCGACTGCTTAATCGGCAGGAACGAGCAGTCCCGCTCAGGCGGGGCTAAAAAGGCCGGAGCTTAGCTCCGGCCTTTTTTCGTTGTTTAGCTAGATTTCTTCGCACGCGTAGTTTTGCGAGGCGCGCGTTTGGTTCGAGAACTCTTCTTGGGTTCTGGTTCCGTCGCGGTGACCTCCGCATCAGCCACACGTGCCATGAATTTCTTCCAGGCCGGTGTTTTCTTGATGCTCTCGAAGTTGCCCTTTACAAAATCGCTGGGATTGAAGGTCTCGTTGACCTGTCCCACTTTTTCTCTGAGAAACTGTACGACGTCGTCCTGCAGTCCTGCCACATCGGGGAGTCCAAGGAAGCGGCGCAGCTCCTCAGGTTTGACGTCGATTTCGATCTTGATCTGCATGCGATAGGCCTTGTCTGGAGGTCTGGCGAGCGTAGCCCATCGGACATTGGTGCGCGATATGTCGGTGCGTTTCAGTTGGCTAAAGTTTTCAGTTGCGCAAACGGGCCAGCGAGAATCAGGTACTCAACCTGATCTGCTCACACTCCCGACATCAGCAGGCTCTGGACCTGGCGGTAACGAGCAGATGTCTGCTCTGCCACCTCATCTGGCAACCAGGGGCCGGGCGGGCTCTTGTCCCATGTCTGGCCCTCAAGCCAGTCGCGCACGATCTGCTTGTCGAAGCTGGGCGGACTGATGCCGGGCCGCCACGTCTCGGCCGCCCAGAAACGCGAAGAGTCGGGGGTCAGCACTTCGTCGATCAGATGGATGTTCCCGGCGTCGTCCAGGCCGAACTCGAACTTGGTGTCAGCCACAATAATGCCGCGCTTAATCGCGTACTCCGCAGCCTCCTGATAAATCTGCAGGCTCAACTCACGCAGCCGATTGGCCAGCGGCGCGCCGATATTCTGCGCCGCGGTCTCGAAACTGATGTTCTCGTCGTGGCTGCCAACCGGGGCCTTATCCGCCGGTGTAAAGATGGGTTCAGGCAGTTTGTCGGCCAGGCGCAGGCTTTCCGGGAGAGAGATGCCGCAGACGTTGCCTGAGCGCTGATAGTCCTTCCATCCTGATCCGATGAGATATCCGCGAACCACGCACTCCACCGGAATGGCCTTGAGCTTGCGGACAATCACGGCCCGGCCTGCCAATGCGGCAATTTCAGCCTCGTCCAGGTAGTCTGAAAGTGACATCTCCGGTGCCATCTGGTTGGGCACGAGCTGACCAAAGCGCTGCATCCAGAACTCGGTCAACTCCGTCAGCACTCGTCCTTTGCCGGGAATGGGTCGGGGCAGAATGACGTCGAAGGCCGAAAGGCGGTCCGTGGTCACAATCAATAGATGCTGTTCACCGGCTGCGTAGATATCGCGAACCTTCCCCCGGTGTACGAGAGGCAAGTTCTTCAAGTCGGACTGGTGCAGCGTATCGTTCATTTTCTGGCGCGACCGTGGTCGGTGAGGGGCGCACATGATAAACGGCTGGCCGCGTCGCGGTGCCGGACGCAATCTGGCAAGCAGCAGTCGGTACCAGCTGGACGCGAGGTGCGAGTGGCCGGCGTTGATCGCGGCCTCAACAGTGGCAAACTAGGCGACTCACGGCATCACGCTGTCCACCCTTTCCTCGGAAGACGCAACGCCCTGACTGAACGGGCGACCCGAATCCGGAGGGCCGTCAGCGCGGACAGCGAGCCCCGATCAACTCAATATTTCCTCAATTCAAACTGTAATGAAGCAAGGTCAAACAATTCTGGTCATCGGTAGTGGCGGTCGTGAACATGCGCTGGCGTGGGCGCTCGCTCGCTCAGCCTCCGTTGCTGAGATTCTTGTGGCACCAGGAAACGCCGGGACTGCGCAAGAAGCCAAATGCCGCAATGTAAAGATTGGCGTGGAAGACATTCCCGGCCTGCTCGCCCTCGCACTGCAAGAGAAGGTTTCGCTCACCGTTGTCGGGCCGGAGGTGCCACTTGCACTGGGTGTCGTCGATGCGTTCAGAAAATCGGGCTTGCGCATCTTCGGGCCAACGCAGGCCGCAGCGCGACTGGAGAGTTCCAAGGCATTCACCAAGGAGTTTCTGGAACGCCATCAAATTCCGACTGCCGCTTACGCCGTATTTACTGACGAGTCCGAAGCGCTGGCGTATCTGGATCAGCGTCAGGCACCGATCGTGGTGAAGGCAGACGGCTTGGCTGCGGGTAAAGGGGTGGTGGTTGCCACTAGCATGGACGAAGCACGCGCAGCGGTCACTGACATGTTGTCAGGAAGCAGCCTGGGCGACGCGGGTGCCCGGGTGGTGATCGAAGATTTTCTGGAAGGTGAAGAGGCGAGCTTCATCGTGGTCGCTGATGGCGAGAAATATGTCGCCCTGGCTTCGAGCCAGGATCACAAACGTATTTTCGACGGCGACAAGGGGCCCAACACCGGCGGGATGGGTGCCTATTCACCGGCCCCGGTGGTGACGCAGGTCATTCATGATCGAATCTGCTCCGAGGTCATCGAGCCCGCTCTCAAGGGCATGGTGGCCGATGGATGTCCGTTTGAAGGCTTTCTCTACGCGGGCCTGATGATCAGCCCTGAAGGGGAATTGAAGGTCCTGGAGTTCAATACCCGGATGGGCGATCCGGAGACGCAGCCCATATTGTTCCGGCTGGAATCCGAGCTGCTCGCATTGCTCGATGCCGCAGTAGATGGAAAGCTTGAACAAGCGCAAGTGCGCTGGAATCCTGAGCCTGCCATTGGTGTGGTCATGGCGGCACAGGGCTATCCCGCATCAGCACGAAAGAATGACCGTATTTCCGGTCTGGAAGAAGTTCAGGCCTCAGCCAAAGTATTTCATGCCGGCACGAGCCTGAATGAGACAGGTGAGGTTGTGACCAGCGGAGGGCGAGTGCTGTGCGTGGTCGCCACGGGAGCCGACATTCGCAAGGCTCAGGCAGCGGCCTATGAAAACGTCGGAAAAATTTCCTGGGACGGCGCGCAGTACCGAAAAGACATTGCCTACCGTGCCATTGCGCGCGAGACCTGAACGTCCGCGCTGCAATCGGGCCAGCAAAAAGGCCCTGCCGCGAACCCGCGGCAGGGCCTTTTTTTGCAGCGACGCAATATTGGCTTAGTTGCGCTTCATTGAGTCGAAGAAGGCCTCATTGGTCTTGGTGATCTTCATGCGATCAAGCAGCAATTCCATGGCAGCCAGTTCGTCCATCTGGTGAAGCAACTTGCGGAGAATCCAGATCTTGTTCAGATCCGCATCGTCCATCAGCAACTCTTCCTTGCGGGTACCCGAGCGATTGATGTTGATGGCCGGGAAAATACGCTTCTCGGCAATGCGGCGCTCAAGATGCAGTTCCATGTTGCCCGTGCCTTTGAACTCTTCAAAGATCACTTCGTCCATCTTGGAGCCGGTTTCGATCAGGGCTGTCGCGATGATGGTCAGTGAGCCGCCTTCTTCAATGTTGCGAGCAGCGCCAAAGAAACGCTTGGGTTTCTGCAATGCATTGGCATCAACACCGCCGGTCAAGACCTTGCCCGATGATGGGGCAACCGTGTTGTAGGCACGCGCCAGACGCGTAATGGAATCCAGCAGAATGACCACATCACGCTTGTGCTCAACCAGTCGGCGCGCCTTTTCGATGACCATTTCCGCAACCTGCACATGGCGGGCAGCGGCTTCATCGAAGGTCGAAGCCACCACTTCGCCGCGCACGGTGCGCTGCATGTCGGTGACTTCTTCAGGGCGCTCATCAATTAGCAGGACGATGAGATACACGTCCGGGTAATTGGCGGCCAGAGACTGCGCAATGTTCTGCAGCATGATCGTCTTGCCGGCTTTAGGCGGTGAAACGATCAGGCCACGCTGTCCACGGCCAAACGGCGCCACGATATCGATGACACGGGCGGTAATGTCCTCTGTCGTGCCATTTCCCCGCTCCATGCGGAACTGATCATTGGCAAACAGCGGTGTCAGATTCTCGAAGTTGACCTTCTTCTTGCTGACTTCGGGCGCTTCATAGTTGATGGTGTCAACGTTGAGCAGCGAGAAGTGCTTTTCGTTGTCCTTCGGACTGCGCACGCGGCCTGAAACCGTATCGCCCGTACGCAGGCTGAAGCGGCGGATCGTGGATTGCGAGATGTAGACATCATCCGGGCCGGCCAGATAGGAGCTGTCCGGTCCACGAAGAAAGCCGTAGCCTTCGTTCATGATCTCCAGCACGCCGTCGGCCATGATGTGGTCGCCGCGACGCCCCGCTGCCTTGAGCAGGTTGAAGACCAGATCCTGCTTGCGAGCGCGGGCGATGTTCTCCAGACCCTGTTCCTGGGCCAGCTTGAGCAGTGCTGAAGCGCTCTGCTTCTTGATGTCCGGAATACGGACCACAACGGGAGGCTTCTGCGGGTTGAACTCTGGAGGGAGTCTGCGCGCAGGAATAGGAGGAGGTGGCTCGGCTGGCTCGTCGCCTTCCGTTGCAACGGCGGCCTTTGCTGCCTTGGCAGCGGCTTTTTCGGCCTTGGCTGTCAGGGCGTCTGCAGCAATATCCGCGGCGAGTTCGGCTTCGAACTCCTCCAGCGTCATATCAACCGGCAAGCCGTCCTGCGACTGTTTGCCGCCGCGCTGATTGCCGTTGTTATTGTTGCGGGGACCGCCGCCATGCCGGCGACGGTGCTTCATCATGCGAGGGGGTTTATTAGGCGGTTGTGACATGCTCGGAAACAAAGGCGGTGAGCTGGGCTTTGTGAACCGCGCCCACCTGGGTGGCAGCTGCCTGTCCATCCTTGAACAGGATCAGCGTAGGAATGCCGCGGATGCCAAACTTGGGCGGTGTGCCCGGGTTTTCGTCCACGTTGAGTTTTACAACTTTGAGCTTGCCGACATTTTCGTCAGCAACTTGCTCGAGGATTGGCGCGATCATGCGGCACGGTCCGCACCACTCTGCCCAGAAGTCGACCAGGACCGGGACGTCTGACTTGAGAACGTCTTCGTCAAAGGAAGCGTCGGAAACGGCGGAAATGTTTTCGCTCATGGAATGACCTCATGTGTCATGAACGCGGCAATATGGCGCGCGAAAATGGAAATTGGGGTTAAGTCGAATCCAGTTCAGCAACTGCACTGGCCCGCGCATTGGCGGTACTTGGCGGTTATGATGGATAGCTTGCTACGGGGGGACCGATCAGAGCGGGAGCGCCGAGCAACCAGATAATTTGGTGCCCACGATTCCCGTGAGTGCGTCTATTTGAGCCGATTCAACCCGGCCTTGCAAGCTGACCATAAATTTATTCCGATGCAAGCTGATCATTTATCCGATATTTCCTTCTCCAGCCTATCGCTGGACTCCGGCCTTCAGGCCGCTATTTCCAAGCTGGGCTTTGATCGCTGTACGCCGATCCAGGCCCAGACCCTGCCGCTGGCGCTGGAAGGCCACGATCTTGCGGGTCAGGCACAAACCGGCACTGGCAAGACGGCTGCTTTCTTGCTGGCCACCATGAATCGTCTGCTGACCGAGCCGGCGAAAGGGCCCGAAGGCCAGCCGCGCGCCTTCATTCTGGCACCGACCCGGGAACTCGCTGTGCAGATTCATGAGGATGCACTGCAACTGCGTGGAGACACTGGCTTGCGCCTTGCGGTTTGCTACGGCGGCACGGGTTATGAGTCGCAACGTCAGGCAATTCAGGACGGCGTCGATATTCTGATTGGAACCCCGGGGCGCCTGATCGACTACTACAAGCAGGACGTCTATTCGCTCAAGCACATTGAGGTGGTGGTGCTGGACGAAGCAGATCGCATGTTCGATCTCGGGTTTATTGCTGACATCCGCTATCTCTTCCGGCGCATGCCGGAAGCCGCTCAGCGCCGCAATTATCTGTTCTCGGCCACCCTGTCCCAGCGCGTGCTGGAGCTGGCTTTTGAACATATGAACGACCCGAGGCAGGTCACCATTGAAGCTGAACAGGTCACTGCTGACCGGGTCCGCCAGTCACTGATTCATGTGGCCAATGAGGACAAACTCAAGGTTCTGGTCGGACTCCTGCAGCATCACGATCCGCTGCGGACCCTGATCTTCATCAACACCAAGCGTGGCGCAGAGATTGTTGAGAGCGCGCTGGCTGCCAATCATTTCGATGCCAAGACCCTGTCTGGAGATGTCCCCCAGACCAAGCGAATGCGGCTTCTTGAAGCATTCAAGGATGGCAAGTTGCCAATCCTGGTCGCCACCGATGTGGCGGCGCGCGGTTTGCACATCCCGGCAGTCAGCCACGTCATCAATTACGACTTGCCGCAGGACCCGGAAGATTACGTGCACCGGATTGGCAGAACCGCGCGAGCGGGGCAGGCAGGCGATGCGATTTCTCTGTGCTGCGAGACCTGGGTTTATTCCCTGCCTGAAATCGAGAAATACATCGGACAGCGCCTGCCCACTGAGCATTTCCCAAGTGAGTGGATGCCCACCGACTTTATCGAATCCCGGCCACCGCCACGCAAGCCGCGCAGCGGTCCGGCGCGGCGCGGCGGCGGGGGCTCGTCTTCGCATGGAAGACGGCGTAGATAAGCCTGCCCAGGCGGCGGGCGGGCCTTCGTTTATCGAGCCGGACTGGCCGCGCCACCCTCGCGTGCGCGCCGTTGTCAGCACACGCAACGGTGGCTTCAGCAAGGGTGCATTCAACAGTCTGAATGTGGCCACACATGTGGGTGATGATCCGGCAGCGGTTGATGCCAATCGTCAGCGGCTCTGCCAGATGCTGAAACTGCCAACAGAACCGGTCTGGTTGGAGCAGGTGCACGGAACCCGCGTGGTGCAACTTGCTGATGTCAGGGCTGAGCAGCCGCCCGAAGCCGATGCGGCCTGGACATCCCAGTCGGGTTTGGTCTGCGCCGTAATGAGTGCGGATTGTCTGCCTGTGCTTTTTGCCGATCGATCGGGCCGGCATGTCGCTGCCAGCCACGCGGGGTGGCGCGGCCTTGCCGCCGGAGTTCTGGAGCAGACGGTTCGCTCGTTGCCAGTTCCTGCCGCGCAGATCACGGCGTGGCTTGGGCCGGCGATCGGACCCAGCGCATACGAGGTCGGAGCTGAGGTCCGGGCGCAATTCCTAAGCGCACACGAAGATGCTGATGATGCGTTCAGGCGACCATCCAACGGAAAATTTGAACTCGACATGTACAGTGCAGCTCGGCTGGTACTGCGCAAGCTCGGGGTGTCCGATGTTCACGGCGGAACGCACTGCACGTTCACCGAATCCGACACATTTTTCTCATTCAGAAGGGATGGTCGCTGCGGACGCATGGTGAGTTTGATTTGGCTCGAATAACCACGTGCTGCTGTCGCCAGCGCGTTGCGCCTGCCCTAGCTGCTCTGCTACAAGTTCCCAATCAGTCGGGCCCGACCCGCGAGTAATCTAAATAGAGGTCGCCACGCGACCCAGCAGTGAGGAGAGGGAATGAATACAGGATTCGACGCGAGGTGAGGCTCAGCACGCCCGGCTCGTTGTGGGTCCTGTTTTTGCCGGTGTTGCCGGCTTCTGAGTAGTGGTATCGGCGAAATCCGCCTGCGCACAAGAATGCGGGCATCTAGCGATCGAGGGCGTCATTTCATGAAAACGTATATGCGAACCAGCGTTTGTCTGCTTCTGGCTGGCGTACTGGCAGGAGTTCCCGCTTGGGTTAGCGCTCAGGGCGATGACGAGGGCCCGGTCGTGAAGCCCCGGCCTGCTGAAATGGCAGGACTTGCAGCACACAGTCTGCTTCTGGATGTAACCAATACCGGCAAGCATCTGATTGCGGTGGGTGACCGCGGAAACATCGTCGCTTCCAACGATGGACTGCATTGGGCGCAGGTGTCGGTGCCAGTGCGTGCAACGCTGACCTCGGTGGATTTCGTGGATGAAAACCGGGGCTGGGCCGTTGGTCATGACGCAGTCATCCTGCATACCCGTGATGGTGGCAGGACCTGGCAGTTGCAGAATTTCCAGCCCGGATTGCAGCGTCCCTTCCTGAAAGTTCACTTTGAAGATGCCAGCAACGGTGTGGCGATTGGTGCCTATGGCCTGATGATGAGCACCAGCGACGGCGGCGTGAATTGGAGTGAGGTTGAGGCAGAAGCGATTCGTGAGGAGGAGCTTCATTTCAACGACATCACCAAACTCAACAACGGCGAGACGCTGTTGGTGGGTGAAAGCGGAATGATGGGGATATCTAGGGACGGCGCGGAATGGGAGCGTCTGGAATCGCCGTATGAAGGGTCCTTGTATGGCGCTGTTCCCCTGGGCGAGAAGGGCGCCATGGTTTTCGGCTTGCGCGGCAATGCCTACATTTCCCAGGACGTGAGCAGCGGCGAATGGACTCAGGTTGATACCGGCACAGTTGCTTCGTTTTATGGCGGCACCCTGTTGCCGTCAGGCTCGGTGGCCATGGTTGGCTTGGCGGGCGCGGTGGCGATCGTGTCACCAGACGGCAAGGTGCGCCGAACCAAAGTTCAGGCCATGGCCGGCGTGACGGGTTCGGGAACCCTGGCTGGCGCCATTCCATGGAAGGGCGGGGTGCTGGCCGTTGGCGAGCTTGGGGTCAGTCAGGTTGGACTCTGACATCTGTCGATAGGCCTTTAACCAAGGCGACGAAAGCGATAAGAAATTCTTGAGGAAGCAGATATGAGCGACAGCGAACACGAGGTGGAATCCACTGCGCACAAGATTCTGGCGGCGATCGAGCCCCTGATCTACGCCAAGCGCAAGCTGACGATGGCCATCCTGACTGCCATCACGGCGTTCCTGTTCTTCCAGATGGTGCAGATCAAGCCAGATGCCGGCTTCGACAAGTCCGTGCCGCTGGAGCACCCCTATATGCAGGTGCTCAAGCAGTACATGACCGACTTCGGTGGCGCCAACACCGTGCTGGTCGCGCTGATGCAGAAAGATGGCAAGGGCGAGATCTACACCGAGGAATTTCTCAAGAGCCTGAAACAGGCCACCGATGAAGTGTTTTTCCTCAAGGGCGTGGATCGTTCGCGCGTGTCCTCGCTGTTTACCCCTGACGTTCGATACATCGAGGTGGTGGAAGGCGGATTCAAGGGCGGCAACGTTATTCCATCTGACTATGCGCCCAACGATTCAATGCATGCCTTGGTCAAGGCTAATGTGAGCAAAGGCGGTCACGTCGGTCGTTACACCACAACCGACCAGACCGGTGCGCTGATCTTCTCCGAACTGCTTGAGATCGATCCCGTCACCGGCGAAAAGCTGGATTACGGGAGGGTGGCGAATGATCTCGAAGACAAGCTCCGTGGCCGTTTCACCAAGGAAAAGAAACTGGTCTACAAGCTGAAGGAAGATCAGACGGTGGAGCTGGCTTCCGGCAAGGAAGTCACGATTGCCGCCGGTACTGAGGTAGGCGAAGGCTTTGTTGATCTGGGTGCCAAGCTCTACCTGCAGACCTTCTACTACAACTATCCGGTTGATGAAGGGACAACCGAGTTGGTGCAGATTTCAGGCGGCGATACCGAGTACGAAGAAGTCGACAACCCTCAGTACAACCCCAACATTGACGTCCACATCATCGGCTTTGCCAAGGTGGTGGGCGACATCATTGACGAGATTTTTGCAGTCGTTGGCTTCTTCATGCTGACCCTGCTGATGACCGGCATCCTGCTGTGGCTCTATGTCGGGCACTTCAAATTGGCCATGCTGCCGCTGATCTGCTCGATTGCGGCAGTGATCTGGGAGTTTGGTCTTCTCCGCCTGTTCGGATTCGGTCTTGATCCGTTTGCGATTCTTGTGCCCTTCCTGATTCTCGCTGTTTCGGTCTCGCACGGCGTGCAGTTCGTAAACGCCTGGGTAGGAGAAATTGCAGAAAATGGTCGCAACAATTTCGACGCCTCTCTGTTTACCTGGCGTCGTCTGGCCATCTACGGAACCATGGCCATCATGACCGACGTGTTCGGGTTTGCGGTCATTGGCCTGATCCCCATTGATATTGTCCGCGAGATGGCACTCAACGCCTGCCTTGGCATGGCTGCGATCATCATTACCAACAAGTTCATGATGCCGATCTTCCTGACCTGGATCGAGATCAAGGACATCAAGGGCTTCATGGAGAAGCAGGAACGTCGCGACAGCATCTTTGATCCGCTGTGGAGGCTGCTGTCCAAGATGGTCAACCCGGTGCCGGCGATCACCGCAATTCTGGTCATGGGTCTGCTCTTCGGTTGGGCCACCTGGCAGGGCAAGGCCTTGCAGGTCGGTGACAGTCAGGCGGGCGTGCCCGAGCTTCTGCCGGATTCGCGTTACAACAATGACACGGCGGCCGTCGTGGCCAACTTTGCCATTGGTCTGGACATTCTCAAGATTGTGGCCGAGACCGACGCCGAAACCTGCGTGAAGTACGAGGTCATGGAGCAGATTGATCGCTATGCCTGGCACATGGACAACACAGAAGGCGTGAGTTCGACGCTGTCCTTGCCGCAGGTCGCCAAGACGGTGAACTCAGCTTTCTCCGAGGCCAATCCGCGATTCAAGATCCTGCCGCGCAATCAATACACCATGGTGCAGGCGATCACGCCGATCCCCACTTCATCGGGTCTGCTGAATCCCAATTGTTCGGCGATGGCGGTCTTCGTGTTCATGAAGGATCACAAGGCAACCACCATTGCGCGTGCAGTTCAGAAGACCAAGGACTTCAACGTCTCCAATGCCGAGGCCTTCTACGAAACGCACAGCAATGTTGATGCGGCCTACTGCGCAGACAAGCTTGCCGCCCTGCGCGCGGTGGGCAACGTCAAGCACGAGCGTCAGAAAGTCATCGACAAGTTCAAGAAGAAGAACCCGGACGTACCGGAAGGCGAGATTGCAGCCCAGGAAGTGGTTGTAGCGGCGACCGATAGAGTCAACGAGGCAACTGCCAAGCACGCCGAGTTCGACAAGCTCTGTCCGGTCAACTTTGCTCTGGCGACTGCGAATGTCGGCGTCATGGCGGCCACCAATGAAGAGGTTCATCGCCTCGAAAAGCAGATCCTCATCTACGTCTATATCGCGATCATCATCGCGGTGTACCTGTCCTTCTTCGAATGGCAGGCGATCTTCTGCATCATGCTGCCGCTGTCGCTGATTTCCTGGATGGCCTATGCGGTCATGGCGATACTGGGAATTGGCATGAAGGTCGCGACCTTGCCAGTAGTGGCGCTGGCGGTCGGCATCGGCGTCGACTACGGGATATATGTCTACGCCACGATGTCAGACGCACTCAACGGCGGCTTCAAGATGCGCGAGGCCTATTTCAAGACGCTCAAGATGACGGGCAAGGCGGTGGTCTTTACCGGCGTCACCCTGGGCTTTGGTGTTGCGACCTGGCTATGGTCTGGCTTGCAGTTCCAGCGGGACATGGGCGCGCTTCTGGTCTTCATGTTCACCGGAAACATGTTCGGTGCCATTCTGATTCTGCCGGCACTGGCTTCCTTCCTGCTCAAGGAGAAGAAGCTGGCGCCGGGCGAGGAGCCGGTGTTCAAGTCGCGTCACTAACGCAAACCTGAGCTAAGAAAAGGCCCGGCATTGCCGGGCCTTTTTAATGCCTGTGTGCCTGCAAACCAGGCGCGGGCAGAAGGGTGCTATCGCGCCCTTGTGTCAGGCTCAAATGTCTGGTGTTCGAGGTACCGCACTGGCGACCTGCGTAATCTGTCGGGTCTCAAGGTCCATCGCGGTCAGACTGCCTCCCCATATGCAGCCCGTGTCCAGGCAGCTCACCTTATCCTGCGGCCAATGAATCTGGCCCAGAGCAGACCAGTGCCCGAAGGCAATCGACGATTCCAAACTTTTTCTGCCCGGTACCTGGAACCAGGGCATGACATTGGCGGGGGCGGACGCGACAGGGCCCTTATAGTCGAGAAGGGATTGTCCTTCCGGTGTGCAGTAGCGCCAGCGAGTGAGCACATTGATGATGAAACGGATGCGGGGCACGTCTCGCAGTTCAGGGTCCCATTGGTCCGGCTGGTCGCCGTACATCTGGCTGAGAAAGTTTGCTCGCTTTGGACCGCTGATCCATTCTTCTGCTTCATTGGCAAGTGCCAGCGTGTCGCTGACAGACCATTGGGGAGCAACCCCAGCGTGTACCAGCAGGGTGTCAGTGGGCGCATGGCGAAAGGCGAGCTTCTGCCGGGATAGCCAGTCGAGCAGTTCTTCTCGGTCGGGTGCTGACAACACTTCCTCCAGCGTGTCACGCCGCCCGGCCTTGCTGCCTTGCGCCCGGGCCAGCAGGTGCAGGTCGTGATTGCCGAGCAAGATCGTGGCAGAGGATTCAAGACTTCGAATGTAGCGAAGGACCTCCAATGATTTAGGTCCGCGATTGACCAGATCTCCCACAATTATCAGGTGGTCCTCGCGGGGGTTGAAGGAAATCGCTTCGATCAGCGAGATCAATTCTTCGTAGCAACCTTGGATGTCGCCTATCGCGTAAGTCGTCATGATGGAAGCGAGTTTAAACGGTAGTCTTTGGCAGACAACAGGAGCCTAAAACCGCTTCATCATCGCGAGGCCGACAAGCGGTACCAAACTGGCGTTTGTGGAGCTTTGACGATTATCCGACGCATCAGCATCATGTCCGCACTGACTGATTTTGGTCAGACCAACAAAACGGAGTTCGCCATGCTTAACCAAATTTCTGCTCGCAGCGTTGCCACCATTCAGTCATTCAAGAACCGTCAGGAAGGCGCTACCGCGGTTGAGTACGCGTTGATCGCTGGCGTCCTTGCTCTGATCATTGCGGCTGCATTCTTCCTTCTGGGTGATGGCTACACTGAAGCACTGGGTAACGTCATCGATGAGATGTCGGAACCGACCCGTCCGGGTGCCGGCTAATAGCTGATTGCGGCGAATGATCCTGGTGACCGGAGCCGCTGTCAGCCATAAACTGCTGGCGGTTCCGGTTCACTACCGGTCGAAGCCCGTCGCGAAGATGGACGTACTATCTCCTCAATCAGCAAACCCGGAATATTGAATGTGATGCGGACTGTGCAGAATCTCCGATCGTACAAACGCGGTGGCCAGCAGGGCGCCTCTGCGGTCGAGTTCGCATTTATTTTTCCGATGCTGGTCGGTGTGACCTACGTCATCATCATTTATTCGTTCCTGTTCATGATCAATCAGTCGATGCGCTTCGCTGCCCAGGCAGGCGCGGAAGCGGCGGTCGCGGTCGAGCCGCGTGCTGACGTTGGTGACTACCGCGAGGATATACGCGCTCTGATTGATGCCACGATCAGGAGCAATATCAATTGGCTGCCCACTGATACGCGAGACCTGATCGTGCTCGATGACCTGGTGTTCTGCAGTGATGGCGGTGGAGATGTTGCGTGTCCCGCGGCGCCGAGCAACTCGGCTGTCGTGGTCAGACTCAGAATGACTCAAGATTCCGGTAATCGTTTGTTCTCGACCTTGAGCTTGCCTTATCTGACTAATTTTCCTCCGCTGCCGAATCTGACAGCCGAGGCTGTCGCTCGCCTCTGAGGCCTCCTGATTCAAGATGCCCAGGGACGTTTCGAAGTGACGACCGTTCAACAGCATCAGCCAAATGCATCAAAGTAGTAGCGGCGAGTAGTGCCGCGCCCTTATCCTAGCCGTCGATGTGCAACCAACAGGGAGTCATGAATGAGCAGTAATGCAGCCAAGATCATCGCGCTGGTGGCTGTGGTGCTGACCCTAATCCTGGCATTCCTGGGCTGGAAGGTGAGCCGCGAATATGCAGCAAGCGCGCAACAGACCCAGCAACAGGTGACTCAGGAAAACGAATCGCCTCGCATTCTTGCTGTGGTCGCCATCAAACCGCTGGGGGCTTACAAGCCCATCGGTCGTGACGATGTTGTGCTGGGCGAAGTCTCCGTGGCTCCCAAGAACTACTACACCAGTCTGGAAGATGTAGTGGGCAAGCAGCCGCTGGTTGATATTGATCAGGGCGCACCGGTGACGCGCCGATATTTTGCCGAAGGCAATGTTCTCGCCAAATCCATTCCGCCGGGTTTCAAGGCCATTTCAGTAGAAGTTAGCGACATCATCGCAGTCGGCGGATTTGTCCGACCTGGAGATGTTGTCGACGTTCTTATGTACCTGGGGCGAGGTGGCAAGGAAGTTGACGCCATCCAGGCACGCGTTCTGCTCAAGGATTTGCGCGTGCTCGCTTATCAGGAGCTCATCGTGGATCGACCAGAGGGGCTGGTTGAAGACGAAGCTACATCGGATCGCAGTCGCTCAGGGCGCCGGCAGCGCACAGCCGTACTGGCTGTTCCGGACAAGGATGTCACCCGCCTGATGCTCGGTGCGAGCATGGGAGATCTTCGTCTGGCTCTGCACGGCACGATCACGGAGGATTCCGAGCTGGCTCTGCTAGACGCAAAGGACTCGGAGATCGTGGGCCTTCCCCAGCTCCCCAAGAGCGAAGAGGCCAAGAAAGCAGAGGCTGAAAAGAAAGTGCCTGACATGGCGATTACGGCGAAGGAGCTTTCGCGCGTAGAACCGCCTCCGGCGGTCAAGAAGAAAATCGTACCCAGACCCAAAGTGATTGTTTATCGTGGCGCCGCTGTGGAAACGGTGCGCCCGTGACGGGGTGGGTGCAGACGGACCATCATCATTCCTCCCAACCTCACGGATCAATTCCGACCATGAAGTACCAAAAGGGAATCAGTCGCGCGTTCCGGGGACGATTCGGCGCAGCGACGGCCGCTTGCCTGCTGGCAATGACCAGCTTGTTCGGCGCCACTACCACTAGCGCACAGGCGCCATCTACGGCTTCAGACGAGTTCATCGAAGTAGAGGTCGGGACGCACAAGCTTATGCGCGAGACCCGATCGGTAAAGCGCGTTGCTGTTGGCGACCCGAGCATTGCCGACGTCAATGTGATCAATACACGTGAGCTGCTGGTAACAGGCAAGAAGCTGGGGATTACCAGTCTGCTGGTCTGGTCGCACGGCGGTGCTTCACCCGCACAGTATCGAATCAAGGTCGGTAGTGTGACCGATCCAAGCAAGGTTACCGTGCCTTACCCTGAGCTCTCCGGGGCCGTGATCGAACGTGGCTCCAGCCTCGAAGGCAAGCTGCCCAATCTTCTTGCCTATCGCCGCGCGCTGGCGTCCGCCCAGCCATCGGCAGACACGGTGACCGATCAGAGCGTGGTGGAAGGTGACTTCCAGGTGTTGACCTCCATCAAGATTGCCGAAGTCAATCGCACCACCCTGCAGACCTACGGTGCCCAGTACTTCAAGAACGTGCCTAATACCACGGCTGGCATCAGTCCTCCGGGCGTGCTCAATGGCGTTGCCAGTGGCGCCGGCGCGTTTACGCTGAATAGTGCGGCTGGTTTTTTGCCGGTCAGCGATGCATTTAACCTGGTCTTTGGCGATGCGACGCGCGGATTTCTGGGTGTGCTCAGCGTGCTTGAGAACAAGGGTTTGGCGCGCGTTCTGGCTGAACCCAGCTTGACGGCCATGAGTGGTCAGACTGCCAGCTTCCTCGCGGGTGGCGAATTCCCGGTACCGGTGAGTCAGTCGGGCGGGAGCAGTGGTGCGATCACAGTGGAGTTCAAGGAATTTGGTGTGCGCCTTGCACTAACACCCACGGTGTTGAGCAAGCAGCGTATTTCGCTTCGCGTTGCTCCTGAGGTCAGTGATCTGGACTTTACCGCCGGTATCCAGATAGGCGGGGTTGCAGTGCCCGCCCTGACAGTTCGCCGAACCGAAACAACCATCGAACTGGGCGATGGTGAGAGCTTCGTGATCTCCGGCCTTGTCAGCAACAACCTGGTCTCAAATGTGGATAAGGTGCCATGGCTGGGAAACATTCCGATCCTGGGTGCGTTCTTTAAATCTGTAAGCAGTGAACGAACCGAAAAGGAACTGATAATGGTGGTGACCCCCAAGCTGGTGCGCCCTCTGGCACGTGAAGCACGGCTGCCCGAACTTCCGGGCTCCAAGTACGATGACTACAAGCCCGGGTTTGGAAAAATCATGTTCGAGGAGACGGGTGAGTTTGATGCTGATTCAGACTTGTTTGGATTCTCAGAGTAATGGTGCATGTATCGGGCTTTGATGGCGGGGTAGGTGTTCAGGCGTGAAAATTCAGGCTCTTCTGCTTGCTGACGATCCAGAGTTTCATGCCTGGCTGACAGCCTCGGCACCGAGTGCCGAGATCACCCAGGTCCAGGCCAGCACAATTGATGAGTTGATCGAACATATTCAATTGGCGGGGCACGTTGACGCTGTGTTTTTCGAGTTCAATGTTGTCGCCGCCGGTGAACGTGCTTCCCTGATCGAAGGCCTGGCCGACCGGATTCCCAATATCGCTATTGCAGGTCTGGGGCGTGAAGGCGACTCGAACCAGATGCTTGCGGCGATGCGTGCTGGCGCGCGTGATTTCTTTGTCCTGAATCAGGACCAGACCAATCTGTCTGCATTGCTTTCGCGCCTACTCAAGCGTCCGTCGCCAGGTACGCTTGGCGCAGAGAAGAGTCATGTGTTTGGCGTTATGAGCGCTGTGCCCTATGAAGGCGTCGCGTTTCTTGCTGAACATCTGGCTATTGCCTGCAAGGAGCAGATGGGCAGCGAGGCACGTGCCTTGCTGGTAGATGTTGCCCTGCCCGCCGGAGCGGCCAACATCTTTCTGAATATCAACCAGGCGTATGGCGTTCTGGATGCCATCAATGACGGCAGCCGGTGCGATGCCACGCTGGTGGATACCGCGTTCGCCAAGCACAGCAGTGGCGTTTATGTGCTGAGTCTCCCCGAAGACATTCTCGGCAGACCGCATATCGATGGCGATGAACTTGTGACACTGCTGAGCGTGCTGCGAAAATTGTTTGCCTGCATTGTGGTCAGCTACGACGCGCACCTGTCGATGGACCTCCAGCAGGGCTTGATCAAGTTGTGCAACAAGACCTTACTTCTGACCGACCAGTCCATTCTCAAGTCGCGTCACAGCAAGTACCTTGTACGCGCGCTGCGACTTGAGAACTGTCCGCTGGATCGCGTTGAAGTTGTGGTAGACAACTATCGTAAGCGCGTCGGGCTTGAGCCAGACAATCTTTCGGAACTGCTGGAGTTGCCGGTCATGACGACGCTGTCTACGACCGCTGATCATCGTATACAGGCCATGAACCAGGGCGAGCCAATGTTCGTGTGCTCTCCCAAGGATGCCTATTGCGGCGGTGTGCGCGGCATTGCCAGTAGTTTGCTCGGAAGCTCTGCCAAGAGGGTTGCAGCCGCTTCATCGGGTGGCTTTCTTGGCAGGCTGTTCAGCAAGTAGGCATGTGATCGAATTCGTGCATGAACAGTCCCGATCCCATTACGCGATTCCGGCTCTCGGATCAGTACCAGAAGCTTAAGAGTGCAATTCATCGCAATCTGATTCTTCAGATTGAGGAGCGCAATCTCGAGATCGAGAAATGGGAAGCGCAGCAGATCGAACGCTTTGTCACCGAGCAGGTACGTGCGTATGTAACGCAGCAACGTCTGCCTGTGAACGCACGTGAGAGCGAAGCCCTGGCGCAGGACGCACGCGATGAACTCATGGGCTACGGCCCAATACAGTCGCTGGTTGATGACGACACCGTTAACGATATCGTCGTCAATGGCCCTGATCGCGTGTTCATTGAGCGCAATGGGCTGCTTTCGACGGCGCCGGTGCGATTCGTCAACGACGCCCATGTCATCAGGGTGATCCAGCGCATCCTTTCCCCCATTGGTCGCCGCGTGGACGAATCTACGCCGATGGTCGATGCACGTCTCTCAGATGGTTCGCGTGTCAACGCCATCATCCCGCCGATTGCACTGGATGGACCTTGCGTTTCCATCCGTAAATTTCGCAAGAGTGCGCTGACTGCGCAGGATCTGATCAACAGTGGCAGCGTAAGTGCCGCCGCCATCGACTACCTGAAAGAGAAAGTGGTCCAACGCACCAGCCTGATCGTCACCGGCGGTACGGGCTCGGGCAAGACCACGTTCCTCAATTTGCTGTCCCAGTGGATCCCGGAAGGCGAACGTATCATCACCATCGAAGACGCCGCCGAATTGCGCCTCAATCATCACCACGTGGTGCGCCTTGAAACACGTCCGCCGAATCTTGAAGGCGAGCGAGCCGTGACGGCGCGCGACCTGGTTCGCAATGCATTGCGTATGCGGCCCGACCGCATCGTGGTCGGTGAGGTTCGTGGCGATGAGGTGATGGACATGCTCCAGGCCATGAATACGGGCCACGACGGCTCCATGACGACCTTGCACGCCAACAACCCGCGCGACGCCGTTCACCGGCTCGAGCTGCTTGCGGGGTTTGCCGGGTTCTCGGGCAGTGACGCCACTTTCCGAGGACAGCTTGCGGCGGCCATCAAATTGTTTGTTCAGGTCTCACGCCTTGCAACGGGTGAGCGCCGCCTGATGTCGGTTGCCGAGATCACCGGTCAGGACGACAGCGGTATCCTGATGCGGGACGTCTTTCGTTATGACAGCGCGAGCCGTCAACTTATCGATTTGCGCGAGAAGGATTGATGGCTGCTTTCGTGATCTTTGGATTGGCACTCTTGATGGCCGGGTTTGCCATCTGGTTGCTGATGTACTCGGACGCACGCGAACGCCGCGACACCATCGCGCTGCGTCTGCGCGCAGGTGACGATCCTGTTGATACGGTTCAGGTGTCGCGCGAGAAGCTCCTGCAGAGTCCGATCCTGCGCTGGGCATGCCATATCTTCTGGCGTGCTGGCTCGGAGGCAGACCCGCCCACCGTTGCAAAAGTGATGTGGGTGCTGATGGGGCTGGTGCCCATCGCCTTGCTGATCTTCGGATTCTTCAAGGGACTGTTTCTGATCGGGATTGTGCTCGCTTTTGGCTACGGCGTGCTGCGGCGACGCGCAGCGCGGCGCCGGGCCTTGATCGTGTCCCAGATGCCCGCGTTTCTGGAGGCTGGCCTGCGCGTGCTGCAAGCGGGCAGCACCCTGGAAGAATCATTGTCGCTTGCGGCGGATGACAGCCCGGACCCGATTCGCAAGATGTTTCAGTCGGTAGGTCGGCAGGTCCGCCATGGCGCGCCGCTGGACGAAGCGCTCTACGATCTTGCGGAAATTCATGGCGTGCGTGACGTCAAGGTGATGGCGCTCGCCGCGTCAGTTAACCGTCGCTACGGCGGCTCTCTGCGCAGCCTGTTCCGAAGCCTCATGGCCGCCATCAGGGCACGGGATTCGGCCGCCAGAGAATTGCGCGCACTCACGGCTGAAACACGTCTGTCCGCTGTGGTGCTGGCGATCATTCCGCTGGCAATCTCTGCGGTTCTCTTTCTGCAGAACCCCGAGTTCTATACGCAGATGTGGGCAACAAGCGGTGGCCGCGCGGCCCTGCTGATTGCCGCTGGCATGCAGCTCACTGGTGTTGTGCTGATCTATCGAATGATGGGCGCCACCGAGGACAACGTCTGATGTCGCCGGATCTTTTTGCCGCATTGGTTGCGCTCGGCATCGTTGCGGCGGTGGTCGCACTTGGCTCGCTGGTTTACCTGTATTCGCGAACCATGACCGGCGTGCGTGTGCAGCGCAGGCTCGACCCCAGCTCGGCCGATGCTGCCGGGATGGATGGCTCGACCACCAGCGTGCTTATCCAGTCGCTGGCCGATCAGGGCAAGAAAATCGAAGGGCTGGTGGATACCACCAAGGAAAGTTCTCGATTGCTCGTACAGGCGGGGTGGCGAACGCAGCGCGAAAGGGTGGTGTTCTACGCTGCATCTGCGTTGACGCCAATCGTCTTTCTCGGACTGGCGGCAATGTTCTGGTACGCCGGTCCGCCCAAGCTCACGCAGCCGGCAATGATCCTGATTTCTGGCGGCTTGGCATTGATGATGGGCCTGCTGCTGCCGCGTGTTGTCCTGCGACGCAGAGCCGAGGCGCGTGTACGTCGCATCAAGTCGGAAGTGCCGCTGCTGATTCACCTGTTGGTGTTGCTGTTCGAGTCCGGTCTTTCGACTCGTCAGGCTTTCGGCAGCATGGTGCGCGATGGACGTGGCGTCTTGCCCGAACTGGGCCGCGAATTTGAACTGGTGCTACGCCAGCTCGATGCAGGCGGCGATACCAACGAAGTGCTCAAGAACCTGGCGGCGGGCATTGATCTGGATGACCTGACCAATGTGCTGGCGCTGCTCAGACAGGTCGATCGCTATGGTGGCGAAGTACGGGACCCCTTGCTTGAAACGCTTGAGGTGCTCGAGGAGCGGCGCACCATGGATATGCGCGAGATGGTCAATCTGATTTCTGGCCGCATGACCATTGTCATGGTGGGATTCTTTTTTCCGGCGCTGCTGATTTTCGTCGCTGGGCCCGCATTTATGTCCATCCTTCGCGCCCTGGGCGGCGGAAATAACTGAATGGCTGGGGTGTTGATCAATCGTGGCCACTGGGCGCTTCTTGCCGGCGCAGTCTGGATGGTCACCGGTTGTGCAGGCTCCGCCGTGCTGCAGGCAGAGAAGAATGTCGAACAGGCGATTCCGTCCGATACGCCTGAAAATCGCCGCAGCGTCCATGCCGATCTGATTCGCGGCATGATCGAGGGCAAGCAGTACTACGCCGCGATTGCACACATCGAGGCGCAGGTTGCGTCCACCGGCTCCACGCCGCAACTGCGTCTTTTTGAGGCAGAGGCGAGGCGCAAGCTCGGGCAGGACGCTCAGGCACAGCAGATTTATCGCGAACTGTTGAAGGAACCAGAGTACGTCGCTCAGGCCTATTACGGACTGGGCCTGATCAGTGCAGGCTCTGACCTGGCCGTATCGACCTGGCAATTGCAGCAGGCCGTGAATCGTCGTCCTGCCGATGCCGACATGCGCAATGATCTGGGCTATGCCTTGATGTTGTCGCAGCGCTACCAGGAAGCCCTCACAGAGTTGGCAACCGCCGTGGAACTCGAAGCCGGCAGCGGTAGCGCCAAAGCGCGAAACAATCTGATCGTATTGATGATGGTGACCGGTGATGAGCGCGCAGTGCGCCGCCTGGCTGCCGAAAGTGCGATGTCGGAATCTTCTTTGAAAAAATTGCGCCAACAGGCACAGTCCATCTCTCGTAGTTCAGCAGGCCGCGGCAACAGCTAGCGCAACCCGGAGCAAAACATGTTCGATGAAAATTCAAGCTCGCAAATCAAGGCCGTGATTCTCGGCGCGGCTATGTATGCCATCGCCAACGTGGCCAGCGCTGCGGAGCCGGGGGCAGACACGCGCGAGTGGATTGACCTGCAGACCGGCGGTAGCGCCGCCTCTCCAGAGGCCAGGCCGCTGCCCGGTGATATCGCGCAGAAGACCTACCAGCGGTATGCCGACAGCTTCGCGCAGCCCATTCCAGAAAAGCTTGGACGTGAATCCTTCGTGGACGACGGCGGAGAATAAGAACGCCGAGACTCGGCATTGAGTCTGACCTGAGCATCGTTGCGCGGTACCCAACAACAGCAAGGTTACGTACACACTACGATTCTCGCCTGTTACAAAGTCGGCCTTTTGCTCGCGCTATCGGCCAGATTGATCCTGTTCCGAGCTCGGCACTTGCCGCACCGAATTCTCTATTGCGCGTCCTGAATCCGCTGCGTGCTTGCGATGATCGGGCGGTCTACCGTGATGGATCGCATGACCACCTGCCCGGTGCCGGTTTGCACACCGAGCGCCCCCAGCAGAGGATCGATCAGGCTGCTGGCCAAGCCGTTGACAAGATCAAGTAGCGGCTGGACGACCACTTCGATGGTGTTGACCAGCGAGCCAATAAGACCGACCAAGCCACCAGTCAGACCTGAGCCTGATGTTGTCGTGCTCAGACCCAGGTCGAGATCTACGGAGGTGCTGGACGCTATTTCTTGCGGGTTGCCGTCAACCGGGGCGTCCGGCGGAATGCCAAGCGCTTCATAGAACGGTGTCGCGTTGCTGCCCTGACCCGGAATCTTCTCGAACTCGGTGACATCCATGGGCAAGGTGTTGGGGCCGGTCTGACTTACTCCGAGGCTGGTGGCGTCCAGCGATGTGTTGAGCGAGGCATGACCCAGACTGCCAATCGGAAGGCCGAGCAGACGCAGGTTGCGGGCATCAATGGAGACATCTGCGACCGGAATTCCGCCTGCGAGGTCCAGATCGGGTGCATCTGCCGCATTGCCACTGAAACTCGCAACGGTAACAGTGGCAAGGCCAGTTTCACCGCTGAGTTGTGCGATGGGGTTGCCGTTGTTTACACCGCTTTGTGGGCAAGAAATACGATCAAGAAATGCCGATGCACGGGCTACTTCCACATCAATGCCGATCTTGAGCTCGGTGGCGACATTTATCGTTGTCACGATGCCGGTCAGACTGCCAATCAGCCCAAGGGTGGTATTGATCAGGCCATTGAGAGTGCCGGTCAAACCCGACAGCAACGTGCCGCCATCAATGCGCACCATCAGACGAATCTGCGCTGTCCTTGCAACAGCATCGGGCGAACCGGGCTTGCCAGCGCCCAGCACCGGTGGCTCGATGATCTTGAGGAATGTGTTGACCGACAGGCCTGCCACACTAATCGGCAAATCCACGGCAATAGGATTGACGCTCCCGGATGGATCAGCGTTGGTGGCCTGCGCCAATGCGCTAATGACGTCGAGCAAATTTCCCACCGTTGCGTCGCCCGGGACACCGCCCAGCCCGGCAATCAGGTTGTCCAAAGCGGTGGTGTCGGTATTGGTCGCCAGATCTGCGAGCTCGCGAATGGCGGCGACTGTGCTCGCGCTGATGGTTCCGGACAAGCCGTCTGCAAGGGCATCCAGCGTGTCAGACAGCACAGGGGACTGCACAGCCAGAGCAAGCGGGTCGGAGAGGTCGGCAACTGTAAGCCCGAGTGCGAGGGCGAGATCTTCAACGGTGACGTTGACGTCTGCCAGGCCGTTGTAGTCCACCAGAGAAAGATTGACGTTTCCGCCCAGGGTAGCTCCGAGAATGGCGTTGAGCGCGCCTTCATTCAGACTTGCCAGCCCGCTTCCGATGCTGAAAGTTCCCACCAGAGGTTGTTCGGCTGTTGCGGATACCTCCATGCGACGGTCTTCATCTCCGGTGAACAATTCCGTCAGAAAACCGGGAAAGGGCGCGCGCAAGGTGACACGCACCGCGTCCGCAGATTCAATCTGGCTGGTATCTGTTTCCAGCAGTCTGCGCTGGCGAGTAGTGGCACCGTTGCGTGTGACGCTGGCGGCCTCCAGCGTGCCGGTATCAATATCCACATCGAGCGTACTGACCAGTTCGCTGCCACCGTTGCGGATGAGGCTTTCATTGACGCGCTGTTCCAGTTGGCTGCGAATTTCGGCGGGCGTCATCCCCAGCGAACGATCGCAGGCACTGACCTCGCGTACTGCATCCAGAGCAGCGAGTGAAGCCATCTTCTGGATCTGGCGGTTTGCCAGATAGATTCTGCCTACCTCAAAGGCTGCAAATGATCCTGTCAGCAGTGCGCTGATGGCGATAACCACGTACACGACAACGGCGCCGCGCTGCGCACGGGGAAAGGATCGCCGTCGACTAGAGATCATGTGCAGCTCCGGAGCATGCTTGAGTGGTGGCGCATTATGCGATGTGCAGCAAAGTGTCAGCTTCAAGGGCCGACGGACGCGCTGTGCGGCACGACAACCGAACCGATTTCCTGCTTGCTGGCGCGCTCGAAAATTCGACCTTTTTTTGGTGATCTGCGACAAAAAGATTGTCATTGCCATGACAAAAGGGGACATCAGGTTCATCTCTGCCTAAAATCAAGGCGTTCACGCCACTTCAGCGTGTTCCGGAATCCTGACCGGTGCAGCTCAAAATACCTAAATTCAGATCGAGACATTACGTGGCGGTGACCGGACTGGTTGCTGCTGTTGTTCTCGGTGCGCTCTCGGGGCGCGCTCTTTTCCGTGGCAGTGAGCTGCAGAACGATCTGAACACAGGCAACGCTCTAAGTACCGCCAGCCAGACTCTCGCGCCACTCGTAGCATCCGGCGGCGGGCCATTTCTGGTCGAGCAGGTACGTCAGCTGGTTCGGAGTGCTGATCTGGGTCTGACTTATGTAGCGGTATCGGACGCCAGCGGTGCCATCCTGGCGGTGGACGGTCGCTTCGAGTCACTGGCCATTCCACTGATCAGCGCGCTCGCAAAGCAGCAGCTGCGCGCTTGGTTGTATCAGTTCACCAGCACGCGCGGCACCTTGAGCCTGCAGCAGGGTGGGCAGGTCGTCGGCGAAGTCGACTATGCCGTGGCGCCGGGTTACGCACGTGATGTTCGTGAGCGCGCCCTTGGAGAGTTGAGAGTGCTGGCCTGGATCGGATTGATCGTGGGCCTGATTGCAATGGCCGCGATGGGGCACATGCTCATGCGCAAGCCAGAACGCGCTGATCCAAAACTGATTCGTCGCAGTATCCAGGACCCGCCTCAGCGACGAGCAGAAGATATGCCAGACGTTGGCGAGGAGGCTGAGATCACTTCGGCCCTGCGAGAACATGGTGTTCACGCGCTGGATTCCCTCAACCGGGCATTGATCGTGGTTGATCGAGATGCCCGCATTCGTTTCATGAATCAGACTGCCGCCAAGATTACGGGCTGGCCGGCACAGGAAGCACGTGGGCGGCTGGTCTACTCGGTATTTCATCCGCTGGATGAGCAACAGGCACCACTGGTAACGCCAGCGGAATCCTGTCTTCGTGAGGGCCGTGAGTACGAACCCAGCGAACTGTGGGTGCGCCGGCGCGACAATACGGTGCATGCAGTTGAAGTCATGGCGGCATTGCTCATGGATGGAGACGATGCGCAGGCCAATGGCGCCGCCATGGTCTTTCACGTCATTGATGAGCGACGCAACCTCATCGACCACCTCAAGCGGCAGGCGCGTCTTTCTCTCGGCGTGATTGACCATCTTGTGGAAGGCGTTTTCACCACGGATAAGTCTGGGGTCATCCGGTTTGCCAATGCCCGTGCGGCGCGCATGTTTGGCTACTCGCGCGAGTCCCTTGAGGGCATGAGCGTGACCAAGATGCTGCCGGTTCCGTTCCTGAATACGCCAGGCGTTACGCTGACCGACTACATCGGCGCGCGCTATCACAACAGCCTTCCCAAGGTGGCTGGTTGGCGCAATGACGCTACCACCTTCCCGGTAGAGCTGGTTGTTCAGCCGATGAGTGTTGAAGGCACGGAAGGCCTAGTGGTGATTACCCGCGACATCACAGAAAGACTACACAGTGACAACCTTGCGCAACGCCTGGGTCGCCTGCTCGATTCAGCGGCCGAAGAAGTCTATATTTTTGACGCGCAGTCGCTTTACTTTGTCGAAGTGAATCGCGGAGCACGGCGGAATCTCGGATATGCCAGTTCGCAGATCCAGAGGATGACGCCGCTGTCGATCAGCCGAGAGCTGGACGAGGAACAATTCAACGCTTTCCTGACACGCCTGCGCAGCGGCGAGGTCGAACATTTGAGTTATCGCTGCCGCCACGTGCGTGAAGACGGTAGCGACTACCCGGTGGAAGTTCGGCTCAACTTCTCCGGTGATGAAGAACCACCGATGTTCATGGCCATCGCCGTGGATATCAGCGAACGCGAGTCCAGCGAGAATGATCTGCGACGCTTGGCGCACCACGATCCGCTGACGGGTCTGCCCAATCGCATGACGATGATGGATCGCCTCAACCAGGGCGTCATCGCGGCCAGTCGGAGCAACAAGATTGTGGGTGTTCTGTTTGTTGATCTGGATCGATTCAAGCAGATCAACGACAACCACGGGCACGAGATGGGCGATGCAGTCCTGCAGGAGGCGTCTCAGCGACTGTCTTCGATCGTGCGCGAAACCGATACTGTTGCACGTCTGGGTGGAGATGAGTTTGTCATCGTTGCCCAGGGCTTGCGTAGCGTAGATGACGCCGAAGCCTTGGCGCGCAAGGTGATCGAGACATTCGAATCGCGCTTCGAAATTGAAGAACACAAGCTGCGCGTCACCCCCAGTGTGGGTGTCGCTCTGTTTCCGCTGGATGAGTCCGATGCAGAGGGTCTGCTGCGTCACGCGGATGCAGCCATGTACCAGGCCAAGCAATCCGGGCCGGGCCAGTATCGTCTGCACAATGTTGCGGTGTCGCCGGACAAGCGGCGTCGCCTGGATATAGAACGCAACCTGAGTGCAGCGCTGACGCTGCAACAGATCGAAGTCGAGGCGCAAATTGCGGTGGAGCTTGCCCCGGGCCCAGGTGCCGGGCGTGCAAGCGCAGTCCTATTGAATTTTTACTGGCAGCATCCGCGGCTAGGTCGTATTGCAGCGCCGGAAGTCGCCGCGGCTGCTGGCCGGGCAGGTCTGATCAGCGAATTCGAACTCTGGATGATCTATTGCGCGTGCACCCTGTTTCCGGAAGGCGCCGAGGCCGACACCGATACGCCCCCCATTCCGGTTGTCGTGAATGTGTCCGGCTGGCAGTTCAAGGATCCAGATTTCTACGAGCAGGTATTCGAATTGATGGATCGCCATCAGGTATCGCCTCGACGCCTGATATTTGCGCTCGACAGTGAAGGTATCTCCAACCTTGCTGACGCACCGGAAAAGTCCCTGCGTCGATTACAGGAGCGAGGTGTGAGCCTTGCGCTGCGCGGCGCTCCAGACCGCGTTTTCGCCGCGCTTAACCGCATTCAGGGCCTGAGTCTGAGTCTGGTCATCATGGGGCCAGAGGATGTCAACGAAGCAGCGGTAGACGAACAGGCGACGGAGCGCCTGAGGCTGGCGATACTTGCTGCGAAGGGTCTGGACGTTCCGGTGCTTGCTGAGGGAATCGTTTCCGATGAGGGACGCCAGTGGCTGGTGACGCAGGGTGCAAGGCACGGTGCTGGCAATCTGCTGGGAGAGCCGGTGCCTGCGCGAAGTCTGAGCCGGGAGTTGGCTGCACCGCGTATCAAGGCCGCCTGATTTATCTGCCGCAGTCCGGACTGGTACTGGGGCGATTGCGCAAGCCGCCGTGGCGCGGCGGCACTGTTCCTGCAAGGCCAGTGAGTTCAGGATGAAACCATGATCGACGACAAGACCCCTTGCCAGCCAGCCGTACGCCCTCCTGCTCGGCGCATGGGGTCTCGATCGACCGCCAGTACGCGCGGCGCCCTGATGCTCGCAGCGGATGCCATCGATCAACTGTCAGGCCGCACGCACGAGTTCCACCGTGCAATTTCCGACATGCCTTTCGCTGTGTTGAATCTGATTCCCGGCGTGAATCTCGGTAGCAGGGCAACGCGCGTCCTGCACGACGGCATCACCGACGGGGTGTATTCCTTGCTGCGCTCCGGCGCGCGCACCTTGTTTTCTGGTGCGGACTTGCTGGCTCGAAACATCGAATTCAAACGCGCACGGGCGCCCGCGTTATCAGCGGCATCGCTGACGCCGCTACATGCTGACAATCTGGCCTCGATTCTCAGCGGATTTGTTGGGGATCGCATGGCCCGCAAGCGCAACCCCTTGGCCATTCGCATGGGAATTTATCGCAACGCGGAGCGAGTCAGGCTTGATGCATTTGGCTTGCGCGCAGGGTTTCCGGACGCCCAGCCGCGTATCGCCGTCTTTCTGCATGGGTTGTGTGGCAACGAGAAAGTCTGGGACCTGTTCCAGGAGCCGGACGCAACTCCAAGCCAGTCATATGGTGCGCGGCTCGCGCGGGATTTGGGCTACACCCCGGTATTTTTGCGCTACAACACCGGACTGCACGTGTCGCTCAATGGTCGAAGTCTGTCTCGCCTGCTCAACAAGCTGCATCAGAATTGGCCGGTGCAGGCGAGGGAAATCGTTCTGATCGGTCACAGCATGGGCGGTCTGCTGGCTCGCTCAGCCGCTGATACCGGCGCAGCTGCAGGAGCGCCTTGGGTGAGCGCTTTGCGAAACGTCATTTGCCTGGGCACCCCGCATCTGGGGGCACCGCTCGAACGCTGGGTGCATCTGGCCACGCATAGCATGCAGAAGCTGGCACTGACCCGGCCCATTGCCAAAGTGCTGGATTCGCGCAGTCTGGGCATCAAGGATCTGCGATGGGGCTACACCCAGGACCGTGAGTGGAAACAACGTGACCCCGATGCTTTCTGGGCCCGTGATCGAATGCAGTACGCAGCATTGCCAGGTGTGAATTACCGATTCATGGGGACCTGCTTGACCCGAGACCCGGAGCATCCACTTTCGCGTGTGATCGGTGATGGGCTGGTGCCATTGCCGAGCAGCCTGGCCACTGAGGTGGCCAATGCGCAGGGCAGCCTGCGAGTAGCCTTGCACCACATGCAGCTACTCAATCATCCCGATGTCTATGCACAGATCTTTCGATGGTTGTCGCCACCGCTTGTCGCGATGCAGACTTGCTGATGAATTTCAGCGTATTCCTTTTCTCTTACCGATTGTCTTGCGCCAAACCTGCGCGGGACGTTTCCGCTTTGCAAAATTGAACCGTCAATCCATGTCTGAAACTACCGAAACTGCAAGAGCCGCCGATACCATCGGATTGCTTGATCTGGCGCGCGGTCTGATGCGCACCGTGCCGGATGCACTCAGCGCGAATCGCGGTCTGCTGGGGCTTGCAACCCTGAAGCCGGATACCTTCAATTCGATCGGTCTGCATTTGGACAAACTCGCGCGCAAGCATCCGCGTCGCGTGGCCCTGAGCTTCGACGAACGTCGCTGGACCTATGCCGAGTTCAATGCTTGGGCCAATCGCATTGCGCATGTGCTGCGAGCGGCGGGGGTCGTGGCGGGAGACTCGGTTGCCATTCTCATGGAAAACCGACCGGAGACGCTGGCCTGCGTTGCCGGGGTCGTGAAGTTGGGCGCCATCGCGGGCATGCTCAATCACAACCAGCGCGGTGATGTCCTTGCGCACAGCATCGAGCTGACTAAGGCACGTCTGCTCATCGTTGGCTCGGAGTGTGTGGAGGTGCTGGATTCCACGGAATTCACGCCCAAGGGCGAACGCGGCGCGGAAATGAAATTTTTCTGGGAAGGTTCGGGCGGTGCTCCTTTTTCCTATGCCAATCTGCGCACCGAGCTGGTTAACGCACCGTCGCACAGCCTGGAAGAAACCAGCGCTATTGCTGCCAAACGAGCTGCGTTCTACATCTTTACCTCCGGGACCACGGGCATGCCCAAGGCCTCGGTCATGAGTCACTATCGCTGGCTCAAGGGTATGGCTGGCCTGGGCCAGATGGCCCTGCGCCTCAAGCCCGACGACGTTTTCTACTGCGCCCTGCCGCTCTATCACAACAATGCGCTGACAGTGTCCTGGGGCGCGACGCTAGGCGCAGGTTGCACCTTGGCATTGGGGCGCAAGTTCAGTGCAAGCCGCTTCTGGCATGACATCCGTCACTATCAGGCCACAGGTTTTTGTTACATCGGCGAAATATGCCGCTATCTGCTGAACCGGCCTGCTGACGCCGCGGACAAGGATCATCAGGTGCGCGTCATCTGCGGAAACGGATTGCGACCCGAAATCTGGGATGAGTTCCAGGCGCGCTTCGGTATTGAGCGAATCGCAGAATTCTATGGTGCCAGCGAGTCCAACGCGGCTTTCGTTAACGGCTTTGGTCTGTCCAAGACCGCCGGTTTTTGTCCCCTGCCTTTTGCGATTGTGGAATTCGATGCAGAGCAGGAGGTCCCTGTGCGCGGCGATGATGGATACATGAAGAAGCTGGGCAAGGGAGGCGTGGGACTGCTCATCACGGAGATCAGCGAGAAGTCGCCGTTTGATGGTTACACCGACGTCAGTGCCAGCCAGAAGAAAGTGTTCCGCGACGTTTTTGCGCCTGGTGACTGCTGGCTCAACAGTGGTGACCTGGTCCGCAATCAGGGCTTTCGTCACATCGCGTTCGTGGATCGCGTGGGTGACACCTTTCGCTGGAAGGGCGAGAACGTGGCCACCACGCAGGTTGAAGGAGCGCTCAATGATCATCCCAGTGTGGAGCAGGCCGTGGTCTACGGTGTGGAAGTTCCCGGGGCTGATGGCCGCGCCGGCATGGCTTCATTGACTTGGAAGGGCGAGGCTTTCGACGGTGCAGCGCTTGCCCAGGCGGCCGCCGAGGCATTGCCTGCTTATGCAGTACCGTTGTTCATCCGCTTGCGACCGGAGCAGGAAGTCACGGGCACCTTCAAGTTTCGCAAGGTCGAGGTACGCAAACAGGGTTTCGATCCGGGGCAGGTCAGCGAACCCCTCTATGTCCTGCTTGATGCTGCGCGTGGCTACGAGCCTTTGACGGACAAGATTTATGCGGACATTAAGAAGGGCAAAGTGCGCTTCTGAGCATCAACCCCTGAGCGGGGCGACGCCGTTTCTCATGTGAGTTCGCCGAGTAATTGCTCGCCGGCCACTTCGCGCCGCCATCCGCGCAGAAGCGCGATGTCAGCCTTGTCCGCGTGTTCCACGAGCGCTTCAATGTCCGCACGTGTGGCTAACATCGAAGGCGGAATTTCCAACTTCTGGGCAATGCCGCGTGCGCGCTCGAGCATGCGCTTGAGTCGCTTCTTGTCCTCGTCATCCTGAATTTTCTCGACGACCCGCGCCGCGGCATTTTCCTCCAGCGTCTGCTCGATGAGTCCGATCAGCACCGCGCCGTGCGTATCCAGCGTCTTCGCCGGCAGCGCCTGCAGATCTGCGAGCTGATCGAGTGAGCGGGGCTGACGTTGCGCCAGGGTATAGAGCGCATCGTCGGCGAGAATCCAGCGTCGCGGGCGATCTCTCTTTTCCGCAACGGTTTCGCGCCACTGGGCCAGATTCGCGGCAATGTTCTGTGCATTGGCATCGAGTCGCGCCAGACCCTTGAGTCGTTTCCATTCGCGCTCAGGATGAACCAGATAGCGATCGGCCTGCGCAAGGGCCTCGCAATCCTGCTGCATCCATTCAAGGCGGCCGCGCTGTTTCAATTCTTCCTTCAGTCTGGGGTAGAGCTCGGCCAGATAGCGCACGTCGTCAGCGGCGTAGGCCAGTTCCTTCTCATTCAGCGGGCGTCGGGCCCAGTTGGTCCTCGACAGGCTCTTGTCGAGCTCGATGCCCATGGTTTTCTTGACCAGTCCCGCATACCCCAGTTGATCGCCGTAGCCCAGAAGTGCCGCTGCAATCTGCGTGTCAAAAAGTGGTTGCGGCGATTGTCCGCACAAGCGAACAAAAATCTCCAGATCCTGACTCGCTGCGTGAAAGACGCTGATGCTGGAAGGCTGCAACAACAGGTCAAGCAGCGGCTTCAGGTCCTTGATGGCCAGAGGGTCGATGCAGGCATTGAGATCGCCGGCGCTGATCTGGATCAGGCACAGCTTGGGGTAGTAGGTCTGTTCGCGGACAAACTCAGTATCAATGGCGAGAAACTCGGCCGTACGCCAGCGCTGGATGTGCTGGTCAAGCTTTTCTGCGGTATCAATGAAGATCGGGGTCACGTGCGATGCGGGTCAGGTCTGTGGCTTGGAGGCTCTACAATAGCCGCTCGACAGATTCCGCGGCCGAACATGTTTCAATCCCTGATCAATGCATCCCTGAATTTGCTGCTGTTTCGCGGTGGCCCACAGGACCTTCCCTATCATCCACCGCTGACCGGCGTGCTGGTTCCGGCCGCTGTTCTGGTCAATTTCTGGGTGGTGGCGCAGGTCTTCCCGGCAGTGATCGCCGCTGTGATGTCGCTGGCTACCGTGGTGGCCATGGCCTATGTAACGCGGATTCTGCTGCGCATGCGCAAGAGTCCCGAGCGCTTTTCGCAAACCTATCACTCGCTGTTGATGGTGGTCCTGCTGACCAGCGTGTTGTCGTGGATTCCGCTGTCGCAGATGCCGCAGATCGAGTCGATTGAGCAGGTGGCAGAGGGTGAGCAGGCGCGCGGACCCTTGTGGGTGGCGATGCTCGTGTATCTGATCAATTTCTGGAAATTTGCGGTCAATGCCAGCATTTTCCGGCAGGCCGGGCAGCTGAGCCTGATCGTTTCGATCCTCGTGTCCGTGCTGATGGAGATTGGCATCGGCGTGTTTACGGTCTTCTTTTTCCTGGTCGCGTCGGCACTTTTCGGGACCGGCGCCGCACCGGCAGGCTGATATGCACCTGCATATTCTGGGGATTTGCGGCACCTTCATGGCGGGCATCGCGGCGCTTGCTCGTGAAGCGGGTCATCGCGTGACAGGGTCAGATGCCAATGCTTGGCCGCCCATGTCCACACAGCTGGAAAGTCTGGGCATCGAGGTCATGCAGGGTTACGAGCCGGCGCACCTCGATCCAGCGCCCGATGTCGTGGTGGTGGGCAATGTGGTGACACGCGGCAGCCGCTTCCCCGCCATGGAGCAGGCTCTGGATTTGGGGTTGCCTTATATCTCTGGGCCGCAATGGCTTGCCGAAAACGTATTGCAGGGGCGCCACGTACTGGCCGTGGCCGGAACGCATGGAAAAACCACCACCAGCTCCCTGCTGGCCTGGCTGCTGGATCAGGCGGGACTTGAGCCCGGCTTCCTGATTGGCGGTGTGCCGCTGGATTTCGGTGTCTCAGCGCGACTGGGCAAGGGCAAATACTTTGTCATTGAGGCGGATGAGTACGACACCGCCTTTTTCGACAAGCGATCCAAGTTTGTCCATTACCGGCCCCGAACCTGCGTGCTCAACAATCTGGAGTTTGATCACGCGGATATCTTTGATGATCTGGCCAGCATCGAGCGCCAGTTTCATCATCTGGTGCGCACGGTGCCGGCCAGTGGCGATTTGGTGGTCAACGGGCAGGACGCCAATCTGGTGCGCGTTCTGCAGAAAGGTGCCTGGAGCCGTATTCGGAAATTTGCAGATGGCAGTGGCCTGCAGGCGCAGACCCATGCGGATGGATTTGACCTGCTCGACCAGGGTCACGCGCTGGGCCGGGTCAAGTCGCCCCTGCAGGGCGCGCACAATCATGCAAATGCGCTGGCCGCCATGACCGCCGCGCAGTGCGTCGGTGTGAGTCTTGAGCAATCCATCCAGGCGCTGCAGACCTTCCAGAGTGTCAAGCGCCGCCTTGAAGTGATCGGCGTTGCTGCCGGAATCACCGTCTATGACGATTTTGCCCACCACCCAACGGCGGTGAAGGCGACCATCGAGACATTGAAATCGGCCGGGCAGGGGCGCGTGCTGGCGGTACTGGAGCCGCGCTCCAACACCATGCGAATGGGCACGCAGGCCAGCGACCTGGTGCAGGCTCTGGCCCCGGCAGATCACAGTTTCGTGTTCGTGCGACCCGACCTGAACTGGGATGTTCATGCCGCGTTGAAGGACCTTGGCGCGCAATTGAGCGTAGATCAGCATCTCGATGCGCTGATCGCACGTATTGTTTCGCAGGCGCGCGAAGGTGACCGAATCGTGATCATGAGTAACGGTGATTTCGGAGGGGTGCACCATCGCCTGCTGGATCAGCTTTCGAGAGGGCGGCCTCAGACCTGAATCCGACGTCGATTCCCGGACCGTCAAAATCGATAAGCTAGTACGGTGCATTTGAACTCCCATAGCAGTCCCAAGTCGGATCACAGAACCTGCAGGCCCGACGGGCGATTTGCACGGTGGCCGCGCCGCATCGGTCTCATCCTGCTGCTGGTTCTGGGCCCTGCGGCGGCGCAGACTGAACTGGTCGGCTCACTGGCTTATACGACGGACTACGTGCATCGCGGAGTGACGCAGTCCAGTGGGCAGGGTGCTCTGCAGGCGGGAGCAGCACTGCGACGACCGGAAGGTTTCTACGTCAGCGCCTGGGTCTCCACACTTGAGCTGTATCGACTGGGGCCGGATTTCGGTGATGGTGATGCGCTTGAACTGGATCTGTTATTGGGCCTGAGCCGCCCGCTGGATTCGCAATGGACCTGGAACCTGACAGCAGGGCGCTATATCTATTCGGGCGACCGCCGGAATCTGGACTACAACTACTACGAATTCTCCGCAGACCTGTCCTTTCGTGATCGTCTGCGCCTGAGCGTGGCCTGGACACCCGAGGTGACAGATCACACGCGCAACCCCATCCCGGAGGCCATGGAAGGGTCGCGCACGGTTGTCGAGGCGGCCGGTCAGTGGCCACTGCGGCGCTGGCTTTCTCTGAACGCAGGGTTTGGCTACAACGATTCAAGCGAAGTCGCCGACCTCGAGTACACCTACTGGAGCGCCGGTGCCAGCCTGCATTGGCGCCGTTGCACCCTTGATTTAGCGCACTATTCAACTGACAGCGAAGCCAGGGGGCGGTGGGCCGACGGACGCGCGGCTGATCGATTTGCGGCAAGCCTGATTCTGAGCTTCGATTGAACCCGATGAGAATCCCGGGGCACATAAGCTTGTTCAATCTCACCGGGGCAGGTTTTTTCAGCGATGCATCTGGCTGCTGACAATACGCATCAGGGCAAGGAGGCGCTGGACGACGCGCAGCTGATGCGCCGTGTCGCCCAGAGGGATCGTGCGGCTTTTGAAAAGCTCTATCTCGGGTATCACAGGCGCCTGTCTCGATTTCTGATGCGCTTTGCAGAGTCCTACGAGGCGGCGGAAGAAATCATCAACGACACCATGATGGTCGTGTGGGACAAGGCAGACAGCTTTCGTGGCAGCTCCAAGGTATCGACCTGGATTATCGGCATTGCCTACCGGCGTGCGCTCAAGGCGTTCAAACACAGCAAGGTGCAGCGCAATGCGGAAGCCAAGGCGGTCGAAGTGGAACAAATCGAGCGGCTGGAAATTTTTGGCGCGGATTCGGACAGCACGCGGACCCAATGGCTGGCTCAGGGGATGAAGCGATTGTCGCTGGAGCAGAGGATGGTCATTGAGCTTGCCTATTTTCTGGGGCATTCCTGTGAAGAAATCAGTCAGATCACAGATACGCCGGTCAACACTGTAAAGACCCGCATGTTTCATGCGCGTCATCGCCTTCGAGCGGTACTGCCGGGCCTCGGGGAGCCGGCCGGAACGCAGAACCTGGATTCTTCCTCATGAGCAACACCCCGACCAACCTGGAACAGGAACATCTCTGGGCAGAACGCATGCTGCCGTGGCAGGTGAACGGCACGCTCTCGCAGGCCGACAGCGAACGTCTGCAATCGCATCTGCGCGTCTGCGCGAGTTGCCACCGCGACCTGGAACTCGAATCCGAGCTGGCCAGCCGCGTTGCGGTGTCACCGGTGGTGGATTATGCCCCGCAGGCTTCGCTTGCTCGCATGATGAAGCGCATCGATGCTGAGGCACAGGAAAAGCCGGTTGCATCAGAGCCGCCGGGTTTGAAGCGACGTACGCAGCGGCGCGCAAGTTTTTCCATGACCGCCGCACTCGCGGTGCAGGCCGCCGCGCTGGCAGTGATTGCGGTGACGGTGCTGTGGGTCGCCACACGCCCTGCGCCGGTTGCGGAATACCGCACGCTGAGCGCTGCGCCGGCCACCCTGGATGCCAGGCTGCAGGTGGTATTCACCGATACCTCGACGGCTGAACAAATCCGATCCACGCTGTCGAGCATTGGTGGGCATATTGTGGATGGTCCTTCCCGCGCGGGTGTCTTCCTGATTGAAATCGAGGCCGCTGGCACGCCGCCAGAAGCCGCTGAGCAGGCCCTGCAGAACGCAGAGAAGCAGCTGGCGGGGAATCCGCTGGTGCGTTACGTGGCGCAGGTTCCCGGAGGCCTGGCGCAATGAGTTTGTCGCTCAGTCCGATGTCTCTGGTGCGCGCCATACTGGTCTTGACGGTGTCTCTGGCCGGCTTGGGCTGCAGTGTTCCGCAACTGCGACCCGAGCCGCATGCGCGCACCACCTACACCGATCCGGCCCGGATGATCGTGGTCACGCTGGTGAATCCGGCCACCGTTGGCATGCGCGGTGCGGGCTCCACCTGGCGCGGCTGGGAGATGAGCAAGCGCTATGAGGTTGGCAGCGCGGTGCAGGGCGCGGTGCGCGATCTGTCCGCCGACTATGCACTGGAGCAGGTGGATGCCTGGCCGATCGGTGTGTTGGGCGTGCACTGCGTGGTGTTCCAGATTTCAGATCCGGCTGATCGCACCGATCTGATCAAGCAACTTTCCGCTGATGGACGCGTTGAAACCGTGCAGGCCATGAACGCCTTCACCACGGCTTCCATCGACGGCCGAAAAATGCCGGGCCGCGACATGCAGTACAGCCTGGAGGCCATGCAGCTTGAGCAGGCGCATCTGCTGGCGCAGGGGCGCGGAGTACGGATCGCCGTCATCGACACTGGCGTGGACCACCAGCATCCGCAGCTCTTGGAGCGGGTCAGCCGTCACTTCGATTTTGTGGGGCAGCCAGACGCGCAATTCACCTCAGAAAAGCACGGCACGGCCGTGGCCGGCGTCATTGCGGCCAGCGCCTCGGCCACCGGCATTGTGGGCGTCGCTCCGCAGGCTGAGCTGCTGGCACTCAAGGCCTGCTGGCCGCAGAGCAAGGCTTCGGCGCTGGCCAGCTGCAACTCTTTTACGCTGGCACGCGCGCTCTCGGCAGCTATTGAGCTGGACGCGGCCGTGCTGAACCTGAGTCTGACCGGTCCGGCGGACCCGCTGCTGGCGAGGCTGGTACAGACAGCTGTCAGTAGGGGGGGCGTGGTGGTCGGCGCCTTGCCGGAGAATGGTCAGGCATCCGGCTTTCCGGCGGCGCTGGATGGCGTCATCGTGGTGCGTTCGCTGGGGCCCAGTACGGTCCGGGAGTCGCTGTTCGCTCCGGGAGAAGACGTGGTGAGCACGGCGCCAGGTGCCAGCTACGCCCTGAGCTCAGGTTCATCCTTGGCGGCAGCGCATGTGAGCGGCGTGATTGCCCTGTTGAAGGAGCACAATCCCAGTCTGCGGCCCGCCGAACTTGAGCAGATCTTGCTGAGTTCGCTGGCACCAGAAGTGGGTGGCAATGGCGCTCTGAGCGTCAACGCCTGCAATGCGGTCAGCCTCTTACTGGGTGGGCAACCATGTGCCCGGGGCCAGCAGTTCGATATGCACTGAAGTGGGTCAGTCCGGGGTGCGGGTGATAACCTGATCGGGTTTACTCGTCACCTGAAGCCAATGTCGTCATCCCAGAATCGTCCTCCAAAAAATCAATCTGCCCCATTGCCTGAAGCTCGCGAGCTGAGCGCCGTCGCCCAGCGCGTCGTTCAGATGGCCCGTGATCTCGGTGCCAGCCAGTCAGAAGCCAGCATGTCTTACTCGCGCGGGTTTTCGGTCGGCGTGCGTAGCGGTGAAGTCGAAAGCCTGGAGTTCCAGCGGGACCGCAGCCTCGGGGTGACGCTGTATTTCGGCCACAAGCGCGGCAATGCCTCCACCGGGGACCTCAGCGAAGCGGGCCTGCGTGAATGCGTGGAAGCCGCAGCCACCATCGCCAAGGTGACCGAGGAAGACCCCTGCTCAGGTCTGGCCGATGCCGAGCGCATGGCGGGAACGGAGCAGCCAGATCTCGAACTCGATCATCCCTGGGAATTGCTGCCGGAGCAGGCAATTGAACGCGCCCGAGCCTGCGAGGCCGCTGGTCTGTCAGTGGACAAGAGAATTCAGCAGAGTGAGGGCGCTGGCATTTCCACCCAGCGCGGCATTTCGGTCTATGTGAATTCGCATGGATTTGTCGGTGTCAGGTGCGGAACCCAGCACAGCCTGAGCTGTGCGCTGGTCGCCGCAGACGGGCAGGGCATGCAGCGGGACTATTGGTGGGATGGCGGACGCAATCCGGCGCTGATGGATGCTCCTGAAGCCATCGGACGCAAGGCGGGCGAACGTGCCATTGCCCGGCTCGGTGGGCGCGGCCTGAAGACCCGACGTGCGCCGGTGTTGTTTACGCCGGAAGTCGCGCGTGGACTCTTCGGTCACATGATCGCCGCGATCTCCGGCGGCGCGCTGTATCGCAAGGCCAGTTTCCTGCTCGACAAGCTCGATCAGCCGGTCTTTTCTTCGCGCGTGCAGATCGAACAGCAGCCTTTCATCCGGCAGGCCTCATCAAGTGCCGCTTTCGATCATGAAGGCGTCGCCACCTCCGACCGGGTACTGGTCGAAAATGGGGTCCTGCGCGGATGGCTGCTCGGCAGTTATGCCGCACGCAAACTTGATCTGGAGACCACCGGAAATGCTGGTGGTGTTTTCAATCTGGTCATTCGGCCCGGCGAGCAGGACTATCAGGGCCTGCTCCGCGACATGGGCGAGGGCTTTGTCGTGACCGAATTGATGGGCCAGGGTGTCAACGGACTGACCGGCGACTACTCACGTGGTGCTTCGGGGTTCTGGGTGCGCAACGGTGAGATTGAGCATGCTGTTGAGGGCGTCACCATTGCCGGCAATCTGCTCGATATCTATGGCGACATTCAGGGACTGGCCAGTGATGTTGATACACGATCCGGTGTGCGTTGTGGCTCGGTGCTGGTCGGCGCCATGACCATTGCCGGCGAAGATTGAAGGCTCTGCATCCCTCGGCACTGAATTCAATACTGCAAAGCATTCCCCCGCTTTCATCAAGGAAAGGTCAAATGAAGAAATCGTTTTTTGTCATCGGTGCTGCGCTGAGTCTGTGTGTCTCAATGTCCACGCAAGCGGCTACGCAGCAGAAGCCGGGTCTGTGGGCGAGCACGGTGAAGATCGACATGGGCGGCGGGTTTCCACAGATTGACCCGGCCATGCTGGAGCAGATGGAAATGGCAGGTGTTGAGCTGCCCTTCGCCAAGCCTGTGACCACCAACATTTGCCTCACGGCAGAGCAGGTTGCTCAGCAGGTCTTGCCCGACCTCAACGATCCCCAGAGTGGCTGCAGTTCCAAGAACGTCAAGCGCGATGGTGACAATGTCAGCGGCACCATCGAGTGCAACGGCGATATCAAGGGCACTGGCGACATTCAGATGTCACTGCTGAGTGCAGAGAGCTATTCCGGCGTTTCCAACTTCAATGGCAATGCACAGGGGATGCCGGTCACCATGAAGACCGAATTCAGTGGCAAGTGGCTGGGTTCTGATTGCGGAAACGTGCAGCCCATTGGCAACTGATCTCAGCGACCACTACAGAATAGTTGGGGCCGCCAAGGCGGCCCCATTTTTTTAGCCCTGCGTTTGCTTCAGGGCCAGCTCGGCCAGCGGCTCCACAAAAGAGGCCATCTGTTTTGCGTGCGCACTTGCCGCCGTGCCGCGCGCGACTCTGCCCTTGATGCCATGCAGGATGGCGGCCAGCCGGAACATGTTGAAGCTCAGGTAGAAACTGAGATTCTCGATGCCGTCACGGCCCGTTCGTTCGCAGTAGCGCGCAACGTATTCCTGTTCAGACGGAATACCTGCCGCAGCCAGATCGGTCCCGACCAGGCCGGCCGTGATGCCGGGCGGCATGCGGTACATCATCAGGTGATAGGTGAAGTCTGCGAGCGGATGCCCCAGGGTTGAAAGCTCCCAGTCCAGCACCGCCAGCACGCGCGGCTCGCTGGGATGAAAAATCATGTTGTCGCAGCGAAAATCGCCGTGAACGATGGTGGATTCATCGCCCGTCGGGATATGTGACGGTAACCATTCCACCAGTTTGTCCATGTCGGCCACGCGACCGGCGGCCTCGTCAGCCAGATATTGTTTGGACCAGCGGCCAATCTGGCGTTCGAAATAATTGCCGGTCTTGCCGTAGTCGCCCAGCCCGATCTTCTCGTGATCAATGGTGTGCAACTGGGCCAGCGTAGCGTTCATGGCGTCAAAGTAAGCCGCACGTTCAGTCTTGGGTACATCGGGAAAACTGGTGTCCCAGATCACGCGTCCCTCGACGCAATCCATGACGTAGAACCAGGTGCCGATCACGCTTTCATCTGTGCACAAACCATAGGTTCTGGCGACCGGAAAACCGGCACCATGCAATGCGGTGATGACGCGGTACTCACGGTCGACCGCGTGTGCAGATTTGAGCAATTGCCCGGGCGGCTTTCGTCGCATGACGTAACTGTGACCGGGGGTGATGAGCTTGTAGGTAGGGTTGGACTGCCCACCCTTGAACTGTTCGATGCTCAGCGGACCCGAGAACCCGTCCACGTTGTTCTTCATCCAGTTCAAAAGGCTGGATTCGTCAAAACGGTGTTGTTCCCGTACTTCGGCGGTACCCGAAAACTGCGCCTGCTTGTCCATCTGCTCTCCTTGTTCTGACCGGCAATGATGCCGGTATCAGGTGGAGGATGCGACCGAAGCGCTCAGAGCAGGAACAACGCGCCGAGTCCAAGAAACAGGAAAAACCCCATCACGTCAGTGATGGTTGTCACGATAACGCTGCCCGCCAGCGCTGGGTCCTGCCCGACTTTGCGCAGGAGCAATGGCACCAGAAGTCCGGAAGCTGCGGCGAGCAAGAGATTGAGCAGCAGGGCCAGTCCGATGACGAGTCCGAGCATCGGAGAGCCAAACCACCACAGCGCGATGGCGGCCACGGTGACGCCCCAGAGCACGCCGTTGATCAGCGCGACGAGGATTTCCTTGCGCAGCAAGGCACCGATGTTTCCCTCACTGATCTGGTCCAGCGCAATGCCGCGCACCATCAGGGCTACGATCTGGCTGGCTGCAATGCCGCCCATGCTGGCGACGATCGGCATCAGGACCGCCAGCGCGACGACTTCCTGAATCGTGGCTTCAAACATGCCCACAACGGCGGAAGCCAGGAACGCAGTTGCCAGATTGATGCCTAGCCACAGCGCACGACGCTTGGACGCGCGATATACCGGGGCGAACAGATCGATGTCTTCGTCGAGGCCGGCCATGGACAGCAGGTTGTGCTCGGCGTCGGAGCGAATGACGTCCACCACGTCATCGATGGTGATGCGGCCCACCAGCTTGTGGTCATCGCCGGCAATCACTGGCGCCGACACCAAATCCGAGGTCTGGAATTCCTGACCGACCTCGCGTGCCGACATAGCCACCGGAATGGCTTCCAGTTCGCGATCCATGATCTGGCCGACTGTCGATTCAGGTGACTGGGTGAGAATGCGGTCCAGGGGCAGGCGACCGAGATAACGACCGTAAGAATCGACGACAAACAGCGAGTCCGTGTGCGCAGGTAGTTCGCCGCGCATGCGCATGTAGCGCATCACCACTTCCAGTGTCACGTCCGGGCGCACCGTCACCGTGTCGGTGTTCATCAGACCGCCGGCGGTGTCCGGGTCGTATTCGAGAACCGTTTCCAGACGCTGGCGATCCGCGTCAGACAGGGCGCGCATTACCTGGCGCGTGACGGTCTCAGGTAGTGCATCGACGAAGTCAGCGAGATCGTCGATATCCAGATCTTCGGCGGCCGCGACCAGCTCTGCCGTATCCATCTGCCGGATCAGGCCTTCGCGCACGTCCTCAGGCAGATGCAACAGCACCTGGCCGTCATTTTCCGGGTTGACCATCTCCCAGACGAGGTTGCGCTCGCGCTCCGGCAGCGAGGACAGCAGGTTGGCAATCTCGGCCGGATTGAGCGATGCCAGCAAGGGCATGACCGGTGCCCAGCGGCCGCTGTCGAGCGCAGCACGCAGGCGTCGGACGGGGTTTTCGGCAGCGCTGTCTGGCATGGCGTCGGGGTGTTTGTGCGTGCGAAGTATCGACAGCGAGGATGGGGCGCGACCCTATCGACACTTCAATGCTTCGTCCAGTGATCTTGACCTGAAAGCTTAGCAAGCCCGTCTCTGCAAACGCTCGCGCGCCTGTCCGTGACGTTATTCAGGCCACAGGATTATGAATCCTGCAGCGATATTCTTGCGCGCTTACGACCTTCAGGACCCGACTGAATCCTCATGGCTTTCAGAAAAAGAAACTACGTCAGCATTGCGCCGCAGCTGGCCTCGGTAACGCGCATTGATTCCGCCGCCGAATGCGCGCCCGAGGAAGTGGGTCTGAGCCGCGACGCCATTCGCCGCATCTGGTCTGCGGCTGAAGGTTTCTATCGCACTGGCACGCACCCGGCGATCACCATCAATATTCGTCGTCGCGGCAAGGTCGTGATGAATCGTGCCATCGGTCATGCGCGTGGCAATGAGCCGGGCACTGGCGATGACAAGCGCGCCGGGTTGTTGGCAGCCACCCCGGAGACGCCGATCTGTCTGTTTTCGGCGTCAAAGGCGATCACGGCACTGCTGGTCCACAAGCTGGTAGAGGACGGCAAATTGCAGCTGGAAGATCGTGTCTCGCAACACATTCCGGAATACGGACAGCGCGGCAAGGAACGCACCACCATTCGCCAGTTGCTGTCGCATCGCGCCGGTATCCCGACCGTGCCGATCAAGGATCTGGATTACCGCGTCATCTATGACTGGGATGCGGTCATCGCCATGCTGTGCGCAGCCAAGCCCTTCGAGGTCACCGGAGAAAAGCAGGCTTATCACGCCATCACGGGCGGATTCATTCTGGGCGAGCTGGTTCGTCGCACCTCCGGGCTGAGCCTGGACGCTGCGTTGCGCCAGTGGATTGCCGAACCCCTGGGCTGCAAGTACATGACCTATGGCCTTGCGCCGGAGTACCGCGATATCGCAGCGCCCAATGTCTTCACCGGCCCGCGTCCGCCGTGGATGCTCAATCTGGTTGCCAAGCGGGTGCTGGGCGCTGGCTTTCAGGATGCGGTACGCATATCCAATGAGCCGGAATTCCTGACCGCCCACATTCCCGCCGGCAATATTTTTGCCACCGCCGACGAGGCGGGCCGAGTGTTCCAGATGCTGCTCGACGGAGGTGTCTATCAGGGGCGTCGCCTGTTCAAGGCCGAGACCGTTGCAGAGCTGCTCAAGCCGGTCGGTCGCCGCCAGTTTGACGGCATGCTCCTGCTACCCGTGCGCTTTTCGTCTGGAATGATGTTGGGAGACAAGCCCCTGGGCCTGTTCGGGACCAACAGCCGAAATGCTTTTGGTCATATTGGTCTGCTCAACATCGTCTGCTGGGCTGACCCGGACCGCGATATCTCGGTGGCAATCCTCAACAACGGCAAGTCGCTGGCCCCGTCTAGCCTCACCAGGCTCGCGCGCCTGATCAACGCGATCTGCAGTCAGACGCTGTAATGCAAGAAGGGCTCAGGTCTTGCAGCGTTCTCAGCCCGGGCGTGCTCTATCGCGGATTAAATCCGTGGTCCCCGTTTTCAACATCGGCCACCACACCATCTTCGATGGTGACAATTTTCAGGAAGCGGCGATTGCCGAAGTTGTAGACCCATTCTTCGCGAAAGACTTCCACCGGATAGTAGTCGCTGGACGAAGAAAAACCGCCAAAGCTGTGACGACGCCCTGGTTTCAGCGCGGTGACAAAACCAATATTGCGGCGGGTCAGCGGCTCGCCGCATTGCTCCAGCAGGCGGTACTTGGACAGGCCATCCACGATGAATCCGGATGAGCATTTGTTGGATCGGCTGGCCGGAAACCCGTAGCCATCGGTCTCAATGTTGACCAGCCGACCATTTCGCAAGTGCAGAATATGCAAGAGCTTGTTGCTGCCAAAGTTGTAGGTCCAGCGCTCGGATTCGGCAATTTCGTTGGGAAGCTGGCGCCCAACAGACTGCACGTCCCGGAAATCCGGCTCTCCGCAGGCCGCCAGAATCTCCGCCGCAGCCGCTTCCACCGAAATAATGCGCGAACCGCAGCGCATCGCATCCGACGCCCATGAAGTGGCCGAGAACAACAGCAGGCTCGCAAGGCAGAGACGATAAAACATGGACTGAAAGGAACTGGTCGGGAGAAACTGGGTCATATTGCGGCTCACACGATAGACGTTCAATGAACTTCCGGTACTTCCTCTTCGCGCTGATTCTGGTTTTTCCTCTGTGTTCTTACGCAGCGCCGGTTAAAACCGATGAGGTTGAAGCCGAGCTGATTGCGGAAAACCAGAGCTTCCGGGCGGGTGACTTCGACAACTGGATTGCCCTGCGGTTGCGGCCGGAGCCGGGCTGGCATGTGTATTGGCAGAATCCGGGTGATTCCGGCATTCCAACCTCTATTGACTGGGATTTGCCTGCGGGCGCCAGCGCCGGTGACATGCTCTGGCCGTATCCGCACCAGGAAGCGCTGGGCGAGCTGACCAACTACGGCTACTCCGAAGAAACCCTGCACCTGATCCCGATCCGGGTTGCCGATGCCGGGGCCTACACCCTGAAAGGCACCGCCAAGTGGCTGGTCTGCAAGGATATCTGCATCCCGGGGCAGGCGGACCTGCAACTGGATGTCACTGCTGGGGCCGGCCCGCTGGAGCCAGACCTTGCCTGGGCTGGGGCTTTCAACAAGGCTCGCGCAGAGTTGCCGCTGGCCGCGCCTGACTGGGACGCGCAGTACGCTATTTCGGGCGGCGATTTTTCCCTAATGGTGGAAGGCGCACAGTTCCCCGCCGATGCCCGAATCGAGTTCTTCCCGCTGGCCAATGATCTGGTTTCGCATGCGGCAGAGCAGCGCATCGTGGTCGATGCCAGCAATGGCCTGCGCCTGAGCCAGGCGCTGTCCACCTATTTTGAAGAGCCGCCGCAACCCGTAACGGGCGTGCTGGTCATTCACGACACGGACAAGGTGCGCTCTTTCCAGATCCGGGCCGAGCCGGGCGCGGTGACACCGGTCCCGGCCAGTACTGCGGCTCCCAAGGATCAAGCGCAAGTGGGCCCCATGCCTGCAGGGCCAGCCAAGGCAGCTGCGCAGAGTGCAGATCCAACCCTGCTGGTCATGCTGGGCTTTGCGGTCATTGGCGGTTTGATCCTCAACCTCATGCCCTGCGTATTCCCCGTGCTGGCGATCAAGGCCCTGTCCGTCATGAGCGCACGATCCGAGCCAGCGACGCGACGGCAGGCGCATGCCCTGGCCTACACACTGGGCGTCATCCTGAGCTTCATGGTGGTTGCCGGGCTGCTGATCGCCTTGCGCGCAGGTGGGCAGGCTCTGGGCTGGGGATTCCAGCTGCAGTCGCCGGCCTTTGTCTTCGCCTTGACGGTTGTGCTTTTTGCCATGGGCTTGTCCCTGTCCGGCGCCGCTCATTTTGGTAGCCGATGGATGGGTGCTGGAGAGCGCCTGGCCTCCAGATCCGGCCTCAGTGGGTCGTTCTTCACCGGAGCACTGGCGGTGGTCGTCGCCACGCCCTGCTCGGCGCCATTCATGGCTTCCGCATTGGGGTTCGCGCTGACCCAGTCAGCCGCCATCGCCCTGATGATCTTTGCGGCACTGGGACTCGGTCTGGCCCTGCCATTCCTGCTAATTGGCTTTGTGCCCCGCCTGGCATCCATGCTGCCCAAGCCGGGCGCATGGATGGAGACCTTCAAGCAGCTCATGGCCTTCCCGCTGTATCTCACTGCGGTATGGCTGCTTTGGGTCCTGGGCGGCCTGACCAGCCGGGACGGCATGGCACTGGCCCTCATCGGTCTGGTGCTGGTCGCGGTGGCCGTCTGGTCCTTTGGACGCGCACGCAGCGGCGTGGGGCAGGGGTTTGCGATTGTTGCGTTGGTCGCAGCTTTTTCCCTGATGTTGCACCCCGCAATGCGCGCGCAGGAGTCCGAGAAAATCGTCTCGCTCAAGCACGGCTCGGAGGCCTTCGGTCAGGCTCGATTTGATGCCCTTCGCGCCGAAGGCCGATCAGTGTTCGTCGACTTCACCGCAGACTGGTGCCTGACCTGCAAGATCAACGAGCGGGGCGCCATGCGCGCTGATTCCGTTCGTGATGCCTTCAGGCGCAATGACGTGGTCACGCTGGTGGGCGACTGGACCCGCGCAGACCCTGCCATCACCGCTGTGCTGGACCGCTACGGGCGAAGTGGCGTGCCGCTGTATCTGGCGTCTCGTGACGGCGCAGAGCCGGTGGTTCTGCCGCAAATTTTGACTCCGGACATCATCATCGGGGCCTTTGAGTAATCTTGAATCAAGAGAGGAAATTGAAATGAACGCCATCAAAACCCTGCAAGTCAGCGCCTTTGCCGCATTGCTCTCAATGGGCGCCATCGGCAGTGCGAGTGCAAGTGTGGAAGTCGGGCAAGCCGCGCCTGATTTCACCGTGCCGGGTGCAAGCGGCGAGTCGGTCAAGCTGTCTGATTTTCGCGGCAAGCATGTGGTTCTGGAATGGACCAACGAGCACTGTCCGTTTGTTCAAAAGCATTACAAGGACGGCAACATGCAGGGTCTGCAGCAAAGCTATACCGATCAGGGTGTCGTCTGGATGACGGTGTTCTCCTCGGCGCCGGGCAAATCAGGGCACGTCGATCAGGCTGGTGCAAAGAAGTTTGCGGCAGATTTCAAAACGCATTCCTCCAAGCTGCTGCTGGACGAATCGGGTGACGTGGGCCGTGCTTACGGTGCCAAGACCACACCGCACATGTACGTGATCGACCCCGAAGGCAAGCTGATCTACATGGGCGGCATTGATGACAAGCCTAGCGCCGATTCGGCTGATATCGCTTCGTCCAAGAACTATGTGAAAGCTGCGCTGGACGAGGCGCTCGCCGGCAAGCCGGTTTCAGAAGCCAACACACGTCCCTACGGTTGCAGCATCAAGTACTGAGTGATCGCCGCAGGGCAACGAAACAAATACAGAAACTGAAATAGAGGAAACACCCGGAGCTTATGGATTACCAAACGCTGGATTGGCAGACTGAAGAAGGCATCCTGGTTTTGACCCTGAACCGGCCAGAGCAGCTCAACGCTTTCACCGTGCAGATGGCAGATGAACTCGAGGACGCCTTCAAGCGAGCCAGCCTTGATGACGAGGTTCGCGCTGTCATCGTCACCGGAAGCGGAAAGGCGTTTTGCGCAGGCATGGATCTTTCCATCGAGGGCAATGTCTTCGGCCTCAATGAGTCCCTGCAACCGAGTCTGCAGGACATGCGCGACAGGCTTGATGACGCCGAGATGATTGCCGGTGTCCGTGACACCGGCGGTCGCGTGACCCTGGCCATCTATAACTGCACCAAGCCAGTCATTGCGGCGATCAACGGCGCTGCGGTGGGTATCGGCGCGACCATGACGCTGGCCATGGATTTTCGTCTTGCATCTGAGAAAGCGCGAATCGGCTTTGTGTTTGGCAAACTGGGTATTGTTCCTGAGGCCTGTTCGACCTGGTTTCTGCCACGCATCGTGGGGCTTCAGACAGCACTGGAATGGACCTACTCGGCAGAGATTCTGGATGCGGCTACCGCCCAGACCGGCGGTTTGCTGAAGGCGGTATATCCGGCAGATCAGTTGCTGGATGAGGCGAAGAAGCTGGCCCACAAGTTTGTGGATGGAAAGTCGCCGGTCGCTATCGCGCTGACGCGGCAGATGATGTACCGCAATTCTGCTCAGGCGCATCCCATGGAAGCACATCGCGTGGACTCACTGGCCATGTTCTACACCAGCATTGGTGATGGCAAGGAAGGCGTTCGCGCCTTCCTCGAAAAGCGCGCGCCGGAGTTCAAGTCCAGCGCTGGCGACATGCCGCCCTTCTACCCATGGGACAAAAACTAAAAATCATGAAAGCGATTGTCTGCAAGGAATTTGGTCCACCCGAAAAACTCTCCTACGAAGAACTGGCCCTGCCTGCGCCGGGACCGACTCAAGTGCGCATCAAGGTGGAGGCGGCCGGGGTCAATTTTCCCGACGTGCTGATTATCCAGAACAAGTATCAGTTCAAGGGCACGCCGCCATTTGCACCCGGTGGCGAAGTCTGCGGAACGGTGATAGAGGTAGGCAGCAAGGTGAGCTCACCCAAGGTCGGCGAACGTGTTGCGGCGCTGACCATGTCAGGCGGATTTGCACAGGAGTGCAACGCACCTGCCGCCGCCTGCGTGGCCGTGCCCGACAGCATGAGCAGCGCCATTGCGGCCGGTTTTCATCTGGTCTACGGCACGGTAATCCATGCGCTGAAGGATCGCGGCCAGCTCGCACAAGGCGAAACCTTGCTGGTGCTTGGTGCTTCGGGAGGCGTTGGTTTGGGGGCCGTCCAGATCGGAAAAATCATGGGCGCGCGCGTCATCGCCGCTGCTAGCTCGCCGGAAAAACTCGCGGTGTGCAAGGAGCAGGGTGCGGATGAGCTCATCGATTACAGCAAGGAATCATTGAAGGATGCGGTCAAGAAGCTCACCGGCGGAAAGGGCGCAGATGTCATCTTCGATCCGGTTGGTGGACAGTTCGCGCAGGACGCTTTCTCCTGCATCAACTGGAAGGGGCGCCATCTGGTCATCGGTTTCGCGTCGGGTCCCATTCCGGAGATCGCCCTGAACCGGCTCCTGCTCAAGGGTGCTGCTTCATTGGGGGTGTTCTGGGGCGCTTTTACCCAGCGCGAACCCGAAGCCCAGGCTGCAAATGTGCGCCAACTCTACGAGTGGGTCGCGCAGGGCAAGCTCAAGCCGCTGATTACCCGCGAGTATCCATTGGCACAGGGCGCTCAGGCGTTGCGCGACATGATGGAACGGAAAGTCACCGGGAAAGTGGTGCTAATGGCGTGACAAGCAGTTTGCGGACAACGGCGCTGATATCGCTGGCACTGGTCGTCAGTGCCTGCGCCAGCCGCACGCCAAAGTTTGCAGAGCTGGGTGAAAACTCCTACATGTTCACCTTGCGAGCGGAAAAAACGCAGGACGGCAAGAAGATCGCGCGGCGCGAGGTTGCCAGTGCCGCCGAGCAGTACTGTGTGGACAAAGGCCAGCATGCGCGGCCGACCCACCTGTCATCCGGTGTGTCGGATTTCATGCTGGGTGATGACGTGGAACTGAATTTTCGTTGTCAGCAGGAGCCGTTCAACGGGCCCTGAGGTCCGGCGCTACTCTTCGGCGGCAAAGTTTTCTGGCACTTTTCCCGGAATATCACGGTAAAAGTCCTGGATAATCTGCAAATCTGCTGCGTAGTCCCCGCTGGGCATGATCATCGGGCCACTGCCAATCACCTTTTTCTCGTAATCAATAAAGGTCAGCAGAATCGGCACTTTGGCGGCCAGCGCGATCTGGTAGAAACCGCTCTTCCACTTCGGCGCGCGTTGGCGAGTGCCTTCGGGGGCGACGACGATGTAAATTTTTTCACGCTCAGCGAAGATGTCGGTGGTCTGTTCCACCACGCCGCGCGCCTTGTCTCGTCGGATCGGTACGCCACCCAGCCCGATCAACAGGGACTTGAAAGGGAATTCAAACAAGCTGGCCTTGGCAAACCAGTTGATGCGAACCCCCAGGGCGACAATCGCCGTCACCCCGATTACGCCGTCCCAGTTGGAGGTGTGGGGGGCCCCAACGAGGACCAGCTTGGGCTGGTCGGGCAGACGAATCTGCAGCCGATAACCCAGAATCCGGAGGATAAATCGTGCCAATCCACGGGAAATGGCGTTGCCCCAACGAGGTGCCTGCATGGCGATTGCGCCGTCTTTATTGTGATTTGTCGTCAATTCTACGGTTTTGAGCCCGTATAATCGCTGCCCGAATTTTTATTAGCGTCCTGATGCCTGTCCCGAAGCTGTACGTGCTCACGCATGGTTGCCAGATGAACGAGTACGACTCGGTCAAGATGGCCGATGTCCTTGCGGCCTCGCATGGCTATGAGCGCACCCAGGACGCCGATCAGGCTGATCTTCTGTTGCTCAATACCTGCTCTGTTCGTGAACGCGCGCAGGAAAAGGTGTTTTCCGAGCTGGGCCGGTGGCGCGAGTGGAAAGACGCCATGCCGGGACGCCGCATCGGTGTCGGTGGCTGTGTGGCCAGCCAGGAAGGTGAGGCCATTGTCCGCCGGGTGCCGCAGGTTGATCTGGTTTTCGGGCCGCAAACCCTGCACCGCCTTCCACAATTGCTGGACCAGAGCCGCAAGACACAGCAGGCGGCGATCGATGTCACGTTTCCCGAGATCGAGAAATTCGATCGCTTGCCGGAACCGCGCGCCGAAGGCCCCACGGCGTTTGTTTCGATCATGGAAGGCTGCTCAAAATACTGCAGCTTCTGCGTCGTGCCTTATACGAGAGGCACCGAGATCAGCCGCCCGCTGGACGGTGTGCTGGTCGAAATTGCGCAACTGGCAGAGCAGGGCGTTCGCGAAGTGACGCTGCTGGGTCAGAACGTCAATGCCTATCGCGGCGCGATGGGCGACAGCAGCGAGATCTGCGATCTGGCGCTGCTGATTCACTATGTTGCGCAGATACCCGGCATTGAGCGCATTCGTTTCACAACTTCGCACCCAGCCGAGTTCACCGATGCGCTGGCGGATGCCTTTGCCGAAGAGCCAAAGCTGGCGTCTTATCTGCATCTGCCGGTGCAATCCGGATCAGACCGCATTCTGGGCATGATGAAACGCGGCTATAGCCGCGCGGATTTTGTGCGCAAGATTGCTCGCGTACGTGCGGCGCGACCGGGCCTGTCCTTGTCGTCCGACTTTATCGTCGGCTTCCCCGGCGAGAGCGAAGCTGATTTCGAGCAGACGCTGAGTCTGATTGAAGAAATCGGTTTCGACTGCGCCTACTCCTTCAATTATTCGCCGCGGCCCGGCACACCGGCTGCCAATCTGCGCGACAACGTGCCGCGCGAGGTCAAGGATGAGCGTCTGCAGCGCCTGCAGGCCAGCATCCGCAAATTTGATGTCGCGTTCCTGGCGTCCTTCGTCGGTACGACGCAGCGCGTGCTCGTTGAGCGCCCGTCAAAGCGGGGTCAAGGGCAGATGGCTGGACGCATCTCTGCCAATCGCGTGGTGAACTTTGCTGGCCCGGAAAACTGCATCGGACAGTTTGTGGACGTGCATATTGCGGAGGCCACAACCAATACCCTGCGCGGGCGCCTTGCCAGTGCAGCTGCCTCGGCGGCGACGCCAGCCTGAATTCTGTGACCGGCGCGTTTGCCGGTCTGTCCCTGGAAAAATACTCACATGTCCGAATACATTGATCTTGTGCTGGAGCCGGATGATTCCGAGCGCATTGCCAATGTGTGCGGGCCGTTTGATGAACAGCTGCGCCAGATCGAATTGCGTCTGGGCATTGAAGTGCGTAATCGCGGAAATCAGTTTCGACTGGTGGGCAAGCCCGCAGACACGGCAACCGGCGAGTCCGTGCTGCGTGCCCTGTTTGAACAGGCGGCGCGCGGTGTAATCAGCGCGGAAGATGTTCACCTGAGCTTGAGCGAACATTCCAGCGCGGCGCCGGCGCCTGCAAAAGTGCGCCAGTCCGCCCACGGAGATGATGAAGTGGTGGTGCGCACCAAGCGCGGCGTCATTCGCGGTCGTGGCCCGGTGCAGAAGCAGTACCTCAAGGACATCGGGCGAAACGATCTGAGTTTCGGTATTGGTCCGGCAGGCACGGGCAAGACCTATCTGGCCGTGGCCAGCGCGGTGGCCGCGCTGGAGACGGATCGCGTGCGCCGAATTGTGCTGACGCGACCGGCCGTTGAAGCGGGTGAAAAACTGGGATTCCTGCCGGGTGACATGACGCAGAAGGTGGATCCCTATCTTCGACCGCTCTATGACGCGCTCTACGAGATGCTCGGCTTCGAGCGCGTGGCGCGACATATTGAACGCGCGGTGATCGAAGTGGCGCCTCTGGCCTTCATGCGCGGGCGAACGCTCAACGAGTCTTTCATCATTCTGGATGAGGCGCAGAACACCACACGCGAACAGATGAAGATGTTCCTGACCCGCATCGGGTTTGGCAGTGTTGCAGTGGTAACCGGCGATGTGACGCAGATTGATCTTCCGCGGCACGAGCACAGTGGTCTCAAGCATGCGATGAAGGTGCTTGACGGCGTGCCGCGCATCGGTTTCTCGCATTTCCGGAAAGAAGATGTGGTGCGTCACCCGCTGGTGCAGGCCATCGTCGAAGCCTACGAGAATTGGGACACGGATAACCCGCCGTCATGAACAGCGAGATTCTGGTTCAGCGCAAGGTCGCACCAGCAGGCGTTCCAGCGGCTTCGAGCCTGCGCAGCTGGGCCCGCGCAGCCCTTGGAAAAGCGGTGGGAGATCTCACCATTCGAATTGTCGATGCCCACGAGAGCCAGGATCTCAACAGTCGCTATCGCGGCCAGGACAAACCCACCAATGTGCTGTCGTTTCCGTATGAGGCAGAGACGCTGAATGTGCCGATTCTCGGTGACCTGGTGATCTGCGCACCGGTGGTCGCACGCGAGGCGGAAGAGCAGGGCAAGCCCGTGCGTGCGCATTGGGCGCACATGGTGGTTCACGGCTGCCTGCATGTTCTGGGTTACGATCATGTGCAGGACGATCAGGCCGAGGAAATGGAATCACGCGAGAAAGTAATTCTTGCGGAACTCGGATTTGATGATCCCTATATCAACGACCAGACATGAGCGACGACACCGACAAGGAATCAGACAGTAACGCCAGCCGCTGGGTGCAAAGAATCATGCGCCGTTTCGGTGGTGGGCCACGCAACCGTGAAGATCTGCTCTCGCTGCTGCGAGAGGCGCGCAATCTGGAACTGATGGACACCGATGCACTGTTCATGTTCCAGGGCATTCTGGCCACCGCTGAGGAGCAGGTGCGCGACATCATGGTCCCGCGCGCGCAGATGACCGTCGTCGAGATCGACTGGCCCCTGGAAAAGCTCATCAGTGTGGTGGTGGAATCCGGGCACTCACGATTCCCGGTCATCGGGGAGTCACGTGACGAGATTCTGGGCGTGTTGCTGGCCAAGGATCTTCTGAGATTCAGCTCGGCTGACGGGCAGGATTTTGATACCCGCAGTTGCCTGCGTCCCATCGCATTTGTTCCCGAATCCAAGCGGGTGAATGTCCTGCTCAAGGATTTCAAGCGCGGCCGTAATCATATGGCCATCGTTGCAGACGAATATGGCGGCGTTGCCGGACTGGTCACTATTGAAGATGTGCTTGAGCAGATCGTGGGCGAGATTGATGATGAGTACGACGAGGCCGAGCGCGCGCATATTCTCAAGCAGGATCAGCGGCGTTTTCTGGTGGCGGGTCTCACGCCGCTTGAAGAATTCAACGAGTATTTCAGTGCAGAATTTCCAACCGACGAGTTCGATACTGTGGGCGGGCTGATCACGCAGCGTTTCGGTCACATGCCTAAGCGCGGCGAAAGCATTCGCATTGATAAATTCAACTTCATCGTGCAGCGCTCCGACAGCCGTCGCGTGCACATGCTGCAGGTCACCCTGGCGCCGGGCTAAGCCTTACGCTGCGTCTTCGGGCAATCCCACTCAGGACTCTTACAGCCCTTCCATGCTCGCTAAGATCGCCAGGTTTGATGGCTTGATCGCGCTGCTGCTCGGCGCATTGGCCACCCTCGGGTTTGCCCCGTTCTCGTTCTGGCCGGCGCCGGTCATCGCCATCGCAGGCTTGTTGTGGCTGTGTGCAGACCGGCACTGGAAACGTGCTGCCTTGCTGGGCTGGCTGTTCGGATTTGCGCACTTCGCCACCGGCATTTACTGGGTGGTGATCAGCACGCATGTCTATGGCGGTGCACCATTGTGGCTGGGCCTGCTGCTGGCGGCGGTGCTATTTGCCTACATGGCGGTTTACCCGGCGCTGGTTTGCGCCCTGTCCGTGCGTTTTCAGGCCCTTCGATTCTCGCGAGGCTGGCTGCTGGTACCGGCGCTCTGGGTGCTGGGCGAATTGTTGCGCGGGTGGATTTTCACCGGGTTTCCGTGGCTGTCTTTGGGCTACATCGCACTGGATACGCCGGCGCAGCGGCTCGCTCCGGTGCTTGGCATGCACGGTTTGTCGCTGGTCTATGTGATCAGCGCCTTTGCCATCTTTCGTATTTCGCGGGCAGGGCGCAAAGAACGCGTTCTTGCACTGCTCATGGCCTTGTTGCCGCTGGCGGGGGTGCTGGCGCCGCAGGTTACTCGCTGGACCCAGAGCAATGAGCAGGTAATGAACATTGCGGTAGTGCAGGGCAACGTGCCACAGGACCAGAAGTGGGACCCGACGCAGTCCGAACGCGTACTCACACGGTATCGGCAGATGACCCTGTCGGCGGCAGATGCTGACCTCATCGTCTGGCCTGAAGTTGTCCCCAATGCGCCGCTGGATCAAATGGGCTGGTACCTCGATCCCATCCACGAATACCTGAAGTTTCGCGATTCCACACTGCTTGGCGGCGTGCTCATTCGCGGGGAAGGCAATACGATTTTCAACAGCATGATCGCGATGGGCGCTCGTGAAGGCAGGTACGACAAGCGCCATCTGGTGCCGTTTGGCGAGTTCTTCCCGATCCCGGACTGGTTGCGACCCATCATGGATGTACTGGGGACGCCGTATTCGGATTTCAGTTCTGGCGGTGCGGCGCTGGCGCCCATTGAAGTGCGCGGCCAGCGCATCGGCATTTCTATTTGTTTTGAGGATGTCTTTGGCGCGGAGCTGTCCCGCGAATCGAAGCAGGCGGCAATACTGGTCAATGCCACCAACGACGCCTGGTTCGCTGGTTCGTCGGCACCCGGACAGCACCTGCGCATTGCGCGAATGCGGGCACTTGAAAATGGTCGCTGGTTGATTCGTGCAGCCAATACGGGAATATCGGCGTTGATTGCGCCAGATGGATCTATAGCGGCCTCGTCACCCTTTGGTGCAACAGAGGTCCTGCGTGGTGAGATCACCGGCCGAGCCGGACACACACCCTATTCGCACTGGCGCGATAAACCCCTGTGGATCATGGGTTTTGCAGCGTTGTTGATTGGCATCTTCCTGAGTGTCAGAGAACGGAGACGCGACGCACAAAATTAGTGCGTTCTTCAGCTTGCGCTCAGTAGCTCCCGCCATACTCCGCCCCAGTCGAAGTCTGTCGACTTAAACAGAACGGAGAAAATCAGATGAAAAAGCAATTGATTGCAGCTGCTGCTGCTTGTGCGATGACAGTGCCTGCGTTTGCTCAGGGCGAAAGTTACGTAGATGGGTTCTTTGCACTTTCCAAGGTCGATTTCGATCCCGGTCCCGATGATGATGGCAACGGCTTTGGCCTGAAGGGCGCTTTCCAGGTCGCCAACCAGGCTTTCCTGGCCGCCGAATATCAGACCGTCGAGTTTGACGATTTCAATGCCGACCTCGATCAGATCCGACTGGGCGGTATCTTTGGTCCGGGCGCCGGTAGCCGCGGAGAAGGTGTGTACGGTCAGGTCGAGTATGTTGACTTCGATTTTGACGATGGTGAGGATCAGGACGGTCTGGGTGCGCACGTGGGCTACAGCATCCCGATTTCCCCGGAGTTCCGTGTCTACGGGCAGGGCGGTTACCTTTTGCTCGACGACGTTGACGGACCCGAGTTTCTCGCCGGCGGCACCTTCCAGGTCGCGCAGAACATCGCCATCTTTGCCGATTACCGACTTGGCTTCCTGGATGTTGATAACGGCGGTGACCTGGACACCAATGACTTCCGAGTGGGTGCCCGCTTCCTGTTCTAAGTCAGTACCGGACGGCAGAATTTGCCCGCGCGCCCGCTCAAGGCATTTATGTACCGCATGTTTATAGAATTCAGTCTCGATTCAGAGCATGGCGGTAGAGTGGTCCGCGTCGGGCTTTCCGACCTCATTTTTCCTGGGAATAAAGACTTATGAAAAAATTCGCACTGACAGCAGCCGCTTTGATGTCCCTGGCGGCCTCCTCGGCATTCGCCGCAGGTCTCGACGCCGGTGTAGCAGGCAATGTTGGCGTGGGTGGCAATAGCATTGGCCTAGGTGCCGATGTTGGTATCGACGCTGATGGCCGTGCGCTGGTTGACGGTACTGCCAAAGCCGCACAAGACGCCAAGGCGGCGACTGGCGCTAAAGTTGGTGCCGGTGTTGATGCTGGCGCGAAAGTCGGCGCAGACGTCAAATCAGGCGCAAAGTCGGCTGTTGAAGCCGGCGCAGACGTCAATGGCCGGGTGAACTCCGCCGTCAGCACCGGTGCAAAGGCGGGTGTTGATGCCGGCGCGAATGTGGGCACGAAAGCGGCCGGCGCAGCAGGTGACGCCAAGGCGGCGGTCGGTGCCAAGCTTGGTGCCGGTGTCGACGCGGGCTCCGATGCTGCTTCAGGCGCCGCTTCCAAAATCGGTGCAGGTGCGAAGGCGGGCGTTAACGCAGGTGCCGACGTGGGTGCTGATGTTGGCGGCGCGGTGAAGGGCGGAACCAAGGCCGCCGCTGAAACCACCACTGAGGCCAGCACGGGTCTGTTCGGCAAGGTCAAGAGCGCGCTGGGTTTTGGCACGTCCGTTGAAGCCGGTGCCAAGGTAGACGCAGACGCTTCTGTCGAGTAATTGCAGGCGGTTCAGGCAGTACAAAAAGGCCGGGGTTTCCCCGGCCTTTTTCTTGTTCCGGGGGCTTAGAGCAGCGCTTCCAGATCCTTGCCGATGGACTCAGGCGTATCTTTGGGCGCATAGCGCCGCGCAACCGCGCCGTCCTTGTTGACCAGGAATTTAGTGAAGTTCCACTTGATGAAATCGGTGCCGAGGATGCCGCCCTGTGCCTTTTTCAGGTAGGTATACAGCGGATGGGCCCCCTCTCCGTTCACCTTGATCTTGGCGAACATCGGAAAGCTCACATCGTAGGTCAGTGAGCAGAAATCCTTGATTTCCTTCTCGTCGCCCGGCTCCTGATGGCCAAACTGATCGCAGGGAAAGCCGAGAATCTCGAAGCCGCGATCCTTGTACTTGCGATACAGCGCTTCGAGGCCCTTGTATTGTGGCGTAAACCCGCATTTGCTGGCCACATTGACGATCAGTAGCGTCTTGCCCTTGTACTGCTCAAGGCCCTGCATCTGGCCATCGATAGTGCTGGCTTCAAAATCGTACACGCTCATCGATTTCTCCCTGCTGTGAAGTCTGGATTATCCCGGCGTGCTGCTGCCTTACTTGCCGAGTTTGCGAGGGAACGATATCAGGCCATTGATCTTGTTTCCGACAATCTGACGCAAAGGGCCATACACCGGCACCAGATATCGCGCGGGCATGTTTTCCAGATCGTCCGGCAGCGGGATGTCCGGCAGGTCTCCGATGCTGCGCACGCCCGGCGCTTCGACGGGTTCGACCAGGACGGCTGGTGAGCCCACCAGGCGATAGAACTGGAAAGTGGAAAACACTGCGGACTTGGTCTTGCCGAAGCTGCTACGGGTGTAAAGCCCGGAGCCACTGAGTTTGGCGCCTCCGATGAATTGTCCGTCGTCGATGCGCGCATAGCTGACGATGATGAGCATGGACAGGCGGTTCTGTTTGATGATGCCGTCAAATTCGCGTTGGAAGCGATCGGCAAACTGCTTGCCATCCCAGGTTTCCTGCCAGGTATCGGCCGCCTGGCGGAGGAATCCGGTCGGAGCAACGGGTACCGGCTGATACGGCGTCTGGCTCAGTAGTGCCTTGCGCAGTTCTTCGTTGATATATCCATTGAGATTGAACTGCACGATGTAGTCGCGCTGATGTCCACCAAAGGTCGATGCGTGAACGTGGCGCAACTGATTGCCGACCAGACTCATGATGCCAACCCGTCCCGCCATGGGGGCAATTGGCTCCTTGTACTCTTTGTACAAGGTGGGTTTGGGCTTTTTGCTACTGGTTCTGCTCTCGCTGATCCTCGGGTCCTGGCCGATATAAGGACGCTCCTCAGCAAAAGGGTCGATGCGGTGGACAGGCGCTTCTGATCTCGCCGTTTCCGTGCGCGGTGGCAGTTCGGCTTCGACGGATTGGATAACCTCGGTCTGACTTTCAATGCGCTCGGGTCCGTCTCCGGTCTTGGAGTTGGTCAGGGAGCAGGAAGCAAGCAGAAGGGCGATGCCTGCACTGAGCGCGCGATGCCACATGGTTGGAATCCTCGAAGTTATTGACCGGCTGGTCGGTGTTTTCGCCATTCTGCGGTAAACACGACTCGGATCACATTCCTGTTCCGTCGATAGCCGGTGAGCGGCATCGATCACCCGACCAGAGTTGGGAATCCCAGAGTAATTTCGTACGCCGTATTTCGCCGTATTTCGCCGGATCCGCGAGGCTGAGCGGGGTCAGCGCTGTCCGCAGATTCCGCGCCAACCGGGCGCAAAAAAAGCGCCGGGGAATTCCCCGGCGCTTCTGTGTTTCCGCTCGGCGCGCTTCTGGGAAGCCTAGAAGTTTGCTGCGTCCAGCGACATCTGCTTGTCCACCGGTGCCTGCACGGTAGCGAGCAAGGTGTGTACATGCGGCAGCATGCGTGAAACAAAAAACTCGGCGGTGGCCAGCTTGGACTCCCGGAACCCGGCATCGGCATGCTCGGCTGAAGCCTTGACCATGCGCAGCCAGTTGTAGCCCAGATAGGTCAGGGCAAAGGCGCGCTGGAAATCAACTGCGCCAAAACCCGCAACTTCTGGTGAGGACTTGAACGACTCGATGAGGAATTTGGTCGTCGCTTCCAGTTCATCCACCGCGCGGCCCAGAGGGTGGGTGATCCAACCCAGCGGTGCATCTGCATTGAGTTCGCTGCGAACGGCGCTGAAGAAGCGCTGGGCGAGACGGCCGTCGTGCATCATCAACTTGCGACGCACCAGATCCATCGCCTGAATGCCATTGGTGCCTTCGTAGAGGCAGAGAATCTTGGAGTCACGCGCAATCTGCTCGACACCGTGCTCAGTGATGAAGCCGTGACCGCCGTAGGTCTGAATCGCCATGCTGGCCAGATCGACGGCGGAATCCGTGCAATAAGCCTTGACCAGCGGGGTGTTCAAATCGACCCAGTCCTGGGCTTCTTCGCGCACAGCCGCATCCGGGTGGTGATGGCTGATATCCACGTACATGGCAGTCTCGTAGGCGAGAACGCGCGCGCCTTCGGTAGTGGCCTTCATTGTCAGCAGCATGCGCCGCACATCAGGATGCTCAATGATTTCCGGCTTGCCGTTGAAAGCCTTGCCCTGCTTGCGGTCAATGGCGTAGGCAATGGCGTTCTGCGTGGCCAGTTCGCACTGGCCCAGGCCCTGATAGCCGACCATGATGCGCGCCAGGTTCATCATGACGAACATGTTTTGCACGCCGGTGTTGGGTGCGCCTACCAGCCAGCCCTTCGCGCCTTCAAACTGGATCTGGCAGGTGCATGAGCCGTTGATGCCCATCTTGTGCTCAATGGCGGGGATGCTGAACTTGTTGCGCTCGCCCAAGCTGCCATCGGCGTTCACCAGATACTTGGGCACAACAAATGTGGACAGGCCTTTGACGCCAGGAGGCGAGCCTTCGAGCCGTGCCAGAACAAAGTGAATGATGTTGTCGGCCATCGTGTGATCGCCGGAGGTGATGAAGATTTTTCCGCCTTCAATGGAGTAGCTGCCGTCGCCGTTGTCGGTGGCCTTGGTCTTGGCGGCGCCGATGTCCGTGCCGGCATGTGCCTCGGTAATGCACATGGTGCCGCTCCACTCGCCGGTGGAAAGCTTGGGCAGATAGGTGTTCTTGATCTCTTCGCTGCCGTTGGCGTTGATGGCCTCAAAGCAGCCGGTGGTCAGACCTGAGTACAGGGAAAAGGCGATGTTGGCTGAGCACAGCATCTCTTCGACGACCTTGGCCAGCGTGTAGGGCAGGCCCTGTCCTTCGTAATCAGGTGAATTGCAAAGGCTCATCCAGCCCGCTTCCGAGTACAGCTTGTAGGCCTCGGCAAAGCCGTCCGGAACCTGCACTTCACCGTTGACGACCTTGCAGCCCTGCGCATCACCACTGGCGTTGAGCGGCGCAATCTTGTCTTCGATCAGTTTCGCCGCTTCATCCACGGCGCCCAGCAGGATGTCCGGTGTTGCTTCCTCAAAGGCGGGAATGCTTTCAGACAGGCTGCTCACCTTGAGAACGTCGCTCAGAACAAAATTGATCTCGCGGATGGGTGCCTTGTAAGTCGCCATTTGAGTTGCTCCGAAAATTGCGTCAGTCAAAAAAATGAGGTGTGTGCCCCGAATCTGGCGGGCACAGGGATGCGAAGGTTACGTAATGCCGGGGTGTCGGGGCAATGTCAGAACATGTCGCGGCGCATGGGAGTTGGCCTCGGACATGAGGCGATCAGGCGCTGTTGCGGCCACACTCAGCTTGCCTGACGAACCTCCCAGCAACGATGGGGTGGGGTGCCTCGTTTGAAGTCTTCGTCCAGCGTGGCAGCTGTGATTTCGCTGATTTCCAGGCCGTCGGAAACCGCCGGATCGAGCTTGAACCGGCGCATGTTGGTGGAGAAATAAAGTACGCCACCCGGTGCAAGCAGTGCAGCGCAATTGCGTATCAGGTCGAGATGGTCGCGCTGGATGTCAAAGACCCCTTCCAGTTTCTTGGAATTGGAGAAGGTGGGGGGATCACAGAAGATCAGATCGAAAGATCGGGTTCCTTCGGCGGCAGCCTGTTCCAGCCAGGTCATGCAGTCGGCCCGAATCAGTTGGTGCGGAGCCTGCGAGGAGGCTGCGGCGGCTGATTTTCCGCGCCATGGGCTGCTGCTCGCGCTCGGCGCCATCGCTGGTCGGGCCTGAAAGTCTGCCTCCATGCCGTTGAGCCGCAGATTGCGCTCTGCCCAGTGCAGGTAGGTATTAGACAAATCCACCGAGACGGTTCGCTCAGCGCCGCCAACAGCTGCATGCACGCTCGCGGCGCCGGTGTAACAGAACAGATTGAGCATGCGCTTGCCCGCGGCCGCTTTCTGAAGCCGCAGCCTGAGCGCGCGGTGATCCAGAAACAGGCCGGTATCCAGGTAGTCGTCCAGGTTGACCAGCAGGCGCGCGCCGTGTTCTTCGACCTCCATCACCTTGAGGTTTTCGCCCTGCTTTTCGTACTGCGAGCTGCCGCGCTGCACGGCGCGCAACTTGAAATGCAGATTTGAAGCCGGCAGCTCGAAGCGTTGTTGCAAAGCACCGAGGGCTTCACGCAGGCGTTTTTCTGCCTTGATCGGGTCGATAGTCTTGGGCGCCGCGTACTCCTGCACATGCAGATGGGTCTGCTGGTCCACGGTCTGGTAGAGATCTGCTGCGAGCGCATATTCAGGCAGATCTGCATCGTAGATTCGGTAGCAAGTGGTGCCGCTACGTCGCGCCCATTTGCCGAGATGTTTGATGTTTTTTGCCAGGCGATTGGCAAAGGGCGCCGCGTCTCCGATATCCACTGCTGCCTTGGGAGCATCGGTTGCTGCCGTCGGTGCAGGAGCAGGCGCATTGATGCCGAACTGGAGCAGTTTGCAGGGCAGGTCGCCGTTGAAGAAGGAATGCATGGCATCGGCGCGAAGGCCGACGCGAGGGGCCAGATCGGCGCGCGAAGTCAGCATCGCTGCGCGCCATCCGCCAAAGTGCGTCTTGAGTGTGGTGCCCAGCAGGGAATAAAGCTTGATCACCTCGCCCTCTGCTGCCATGCGTTCACCGTAGGGTGGGTTGCAGACCAGCAGGCCTTCGGCGGCCAGCGGACGGGCATCAACCAGATCACCCTGCTGCCAGTCGACGGCATCGCCCAGCCCCGCGTTGTGCATGCTGCGGCGGGCAAAATTCAGGACGCGACCATCAATATCGCGGCCCATCATGCGCGGCAGATTGGCCAGGCCCTTGTCGCGTCTTGATTGTGCGTCGCGACTGATTTCGCGCCACAGCAGCGGGTCATGCCCGGCCCATGCCTTGAAGGAAAAATGTTCACGCAGCAGGCCTGGAGCGATGTCGGCTGCCATCCATGCGGCCTCGATCAGGAACGTTCCGGAGCCACACATGGGGTCTACCAACGCACCACCGCGGGCTGCGATATCCGGCCAGCCAGCCCGGAGCAGGATGGCGCAGGCGAGGTTTTCCTTGAGCGGTGCCTCGCCGGTGCCGCTGCGATAACCGCGCCGATGCAGGCTTTCTCCTGAAAGGTCCAGGCTCAGGGTGGCCTGATCGCGTGACAGATGAAGATGGATGCGGATATCGGGGTTCGCCGTATCCACATTGGGCCGTGATCCCGTCTTGTTGCGGAAGCAATCCGCGACGCCATCCTTGACCTTGAGACCGGCGTAATGAGTGTGATTGACCGCCTGTGAGCGGCCCGCCACCTCGATGGAGAAACTGGCCCCTGGATTCATCAGGTCGGTCCAATCGACTGACAGGGTCCCGTCGTAGAGATCATCCGCGCTGTTCAGCGGGAAGTTTGTCAGGGGCAGCAGCACGCGACTGGCTAGCCGGGACCAGAGGCAGGCGCGGTAGGCCAGGGCGAGTTCGCCTTCGCAGGCGACGCCGCCGTTGCGCTCTTTGGCCGTCAGGGCGCCAAGATTCAGTAATTCGGTCGCCAGCAGGGGCTCGAGGCCGCGCGGGCAGGTCACAAACAGGGAGATGGAAGCGCTCATCCCGACATGATGGCACAGGCCCTGTGGCATAATTTGCGCCCAAAAATTGCCCCCGGACGCAAACTGATGAGCCTGATCGATTTCTTTCTGAGCCCCGCCTACGCACAGGCTGCCCCTGCAGCACCGAGCCCTCTGGTTCAGTTTGCACCGCTGGTGATTCTGATCGTGATCTTCTACTTCATGCTGATCCGCCCTCAGATGAAGCGCAGCAAAGAGCAGCGCCAGATGCTTTCCGCGCTGGCCAAGGGCGACGAAGCGGTCACCAGCGGTGGTATTGCCGGAAAAATCACCCACATCAGCGAAAACTATATTTCGCTTGAAGTGTCCGAAGGTGTCGCCATAAAGGTCCAGAAGTCTTCTGTCAGCTCTGTCCTGCCCAAGGGCACGCTCAAGGCGCTGTGACATTTCTGTCAGGCCATTCGCCTGACAGATCATTGAACAAGAGTTGATTGCGATGCGTCCCTACGCTACCTGGAAGTACGTTGTCCTTGCGCTGGTCCTGGTTTTCAGCACCCTGTATGCGCTCCCCAATATTTTTGGCGAGCAGCCTGCGGTGCAGGTCCAGCGCGATACCGGTGAACCCTTGTCCGAGTCATTCGGCGAGCAGGTCAGCAATGCCCTGAAGGAAGCAGGTATAGAGAGTGACGGTGGCGGGCTGGAAGATGGGCGCTGGGTTGTGCGCCTGGGTTCAGAAGACGATCAGCTCAAGGCCAATGACGTGCTCAAGAAGGAACTGGGTCACCGCTACGTGGTGGCGCTGAACCTGGCACCTCGTACGCCGCAATGGTTGCGTGACCTCGGCGGCAAGCCCATGGCACTGGGCCTTGATCTGCGTGGTGGCGTACATTTTTTGCTGCAGGTTGATGTGGCCGAGGTTCGCAGCAAGGCAATCGAAAACTATGTGACGGAAATTCCCTCGCTGCTGCGCAAGGAGAATATTCGCTACACGGGCCGTCGCCAGGACGGCGGTGATGTGGTCCTCGATTTTGCAGACGCGGACAAGTTTGAAGCCGCGCGCAAGGCCATCAGCGACGAGTACCGCGAACTGCAGGTGAATCCGGACCCGGATCAGGCGCTGACACTGCGCGCCAGCATTACCGAGGAAGAGACCAAGCGCATCCAGGACTTTGCGGTACAGCAGAACCTGATCACCTTGCGCAACCGCGTCAATCAGCTGGGCGTCGCTGAGCCTGTGGTTCAACGCCAGGGTGCTGAGCGCATCGTGGTGCAGCTCCCGGGTGTGCAGGACACCACGCGGGTGAAGGATCTGCTGGGTGCCACCGCCACTCTGGAATATCGCGCTGTTGCAGATGACGACGCCGAGATCGCCGCCTCCTCGGGCATTGCGCCGGTCGGGACAGAGCTTTTCTATACCCGCGATGGTCGACGTCCAGTTCTGCTCAAGCGCGAGATCATTGCTGCCGGTTCACAGCTTGTGGACGCAGCGCCAACGGTGGATGAGAACAACATGCCGGCGGTCAGCGTGACGCTGGATGGAGCGGGTGCCAAACGCATGTTCGAGTTCACGCAGAAGAACGTGGGCAAGCCGATGGCGGTGCTGTTCAAGGAGCGCCAGTACGTCACCAGCTATAACGCCAAGGGTGAGCCGATTCGCGAGCATCGCGATGTGCAGGAAGTCATTTCCGTAGCCACCGTGCGCGGCGTCTTCGGTAAGCGTTTCCAGACCACGGGACTCGAGAGCAAGGAAGCACATGATCTTGCACTGCTGCTCAAAGCAGGTGCGCTAGTCGCTCCCGTAGACATCATCGAAGAGCGTACCGTGGGCCCGTCACTGGGCGCGGACAACATTCGTCAGGGCTGGCAGGCTGCGGTTCTTGGCTTGGCTCTGGTCGCGGTCTTCATGGCCTTCTATTACCGCGTTTTTGGCATCTTCGCGATCATGGCGCTGTCGCTGAATCTGTTGATTCTCGTCGCCGGGCTCTCGCTGCTGCAGGCCACGCTGAGCATGCCGGGTATTGCCGGTATCGTGCTCACCATGGGTATTGCAGTAGACGCCAATGTGCTGATCTACGAGCGCATACGTGAAGAACTAAGGGCAGGGCTGAAACCCCATGCTGCCATTGAAGCCGGATATGACCGCGCCTTCCTGACCATTGCCGACGCCAACGTCACCACTCTGGTGGCTACTGTGGTGTTGTTTGCCCTCGGCTCCGGACCGGTGAAAGGTTTTGCCGTGACCCTGACGCTGGGCATCCTGGCCTCGCAGTTCACCGCCATTGTCGGCACCCGCGCCCTAGCGCATCTGGTCTTTGCGCGCCGTGCCCGCATGACCGACCTGCCGATCTGGTGAGGACAGGACAATGAAAATTTTCTCGAATGTTCCCAACATCAACTTCATGGCCCAGCGGCGCACGGGCCTGGTGTTGTCTACCCTTCTTACCATCGGCACGATCCTGCTACTGATCTTTCGCGGCCTGAATTTCGGTATCGACTTCACCGGCGGTGTGCTGGTTGAAGTGCACTATCAGGAAACCGTGGAGCTGGACGATGTACGTGAGGCCCTGAGTAAAGGCGGGTACGAACGCGCTGTGGTGCAGTACTTCGGCACCAGCCAGGATGTCCTGATCCGTCTTCCGCCTGCAGAAGACAAGGATCAGGCCAAGGTCAGTACCGTGATCCTTGACGCGCTGAACAGCGAAGCCGACGGCATTGATCTGCGACGTGTCGAGTTCGTGGGTCCGCAGGTCGGCAAGGAACTCACGGAGAAGGGCGGCCTGGCCATGCTGTTCGCCTTCCTCGGCATCATGGCCTACATCGCTTTTCGCTTTGAGTGGAAATTCTCGGTGGGCTGCGTCACTGCACTGGTCCACGACGTGCTCATGGCACTGGGCTTTCTGTCTATATTCCAGGTGGAATTTGATCTAACGACACTGGGCGGCATTCTTGCCCTGATCGGATATTCCAATAACGAGACGGTCGTGATTTATGACCGGGTCCGCGAGAATCTGCTCAACCAGCGCAAGCAGGCGATCGAAGACATCGTGAACCTGTCAATCAACCAGATGCTGCTGCGATCCATCATCACCCACCTCACCACCTTGATGGTGCTTTGCGCTCTGTTCTTCTTGGGCGGTGCGAGCGTGCACAGCTTCGCCGTGGCCATGATCATTGGCGTGATCGTGGCAACTTACTCCTCCATTTATATCTCCACCGGCATGGCGATTGTGCTCGGCGTTACCCGCGAAGATCTGCTGCCGCCGAAAGATGAACTGGAGACAGATGTCGTCTAGCGCAGCTTGAGGGCAGGCGGCCGCGCTAGCGTGCAGCCGTGTTGCCCTGGAGCCTTGATCGCACTAGCCAAAAGTTGCGTCGAACAGCAGCCCGGCTGCCAACGCTTATTCGAGCGCCGCCAGCGCGGCCTCAAAATAATCCAGCATGCGCTGCACGTGCGGCACGGTGTCGCGACAGGCAATGATGCCGATGTCCAGATTGTCGCGATAACTCTGCACGGTGATGTTCACCGGATAGCCGTGCCACACCAGCGATACCGGATAGTTGGCCAGCATTTCCGCGCCGCCGATAAACAGCGTCTCACGCGGTCCGGGCACGTTGGAGATCACCAGGTTGAATAGCGGGCCGACGCGTCCCGAAAGCCCGGTAACCTGGCCGATGGAAAGCGGCAGGTTGGTCAACAGGGTCAGGACATTGATCTCTGCCTTCTTCATGCCGCCGAGCCGCGTCTTGACGGCATTCATGGAATCCTGAATCGCGCGAAGACGTTCGATCGGGTCTTCGATGTGCGTTGCCAGACTCACCTGTACCGCGGTGATGGCATTGCCACCTTCATCGGCTTGTTCCGCGGTGCGCAGGGCAACAGGGACCTGCGCTACCAGGGGTTGCTCCGGCAGGGCATCCTGAGACTGAAGATACTGGCGCAGTGCGCCCGCGCACATGCTCAGAAAAATATCGTTGACGGTGCCGCCTTGTTTCTTGGCCGCATTGCGCACGCGGCTGAGTTCCCAAGACTGCGCTGCAAAGCGTCGTGCGCCGGTGACACGCCGGGAGAACACACTTTTCGGTGCGCGATAGATGGTCTTGGCATTGCCCTCGCGGGGGAGTGCCAGCATCTTGCGCAGCTGTCCGGCGCCACCGCTGAAGCTCTTCAGGGACTCCAGTGCAGACGCCTTGATTCTGGGGCCTTTGGGTGGTTTGCTGATCCGCTCATCCCATTCTGCAGACCACGGCGGCGGAATATTCTCGTCGGCTGAGCGCGCCGTGCGCGAGGCCATCAGGCGTGTTGCGGCAACACCGTCCACCATCGAGTGATGCAGCTTGGTGTAAATGGCAAAGCGATCGCCCTCAACGCCTTCGATGATGTAGCTCTCCCAGAGAGGCCGGCTGCGATCCAGACGCTGTGCATGCAGGCGCGAGACCAGCGCAAGCAATTCGCGCACGCGACCGGGTCTGGGCAACGCTGCGTGACGCACGTGATATTCCAGATCGAGTTGCTTGTCTTCGACCCAGGCGGCATCAAGGCTGCCGGGGAGTCGTGATCGCAGCTTCTGATTGAAAGGCCGACCGACTTTCTCGACATTCAGGAAGCTGGCGTAGAGCTTTTCCAGATAATCGTCTGGTGCATTCTTCGGCATCGCGAACAACTGCAGGCCGGCGACATGCATGGGCGTCTGGCGGGTTTCCATCGTCAGCCAGCCAGCGTCGAGTATCGAAAGTTTCTTGGCCATGGTGATGCTCTCCTCAGGTGCCGTCTCGAACCGGGCGGTCGGCTAATACCATTGCCACTTTACGGCGATAACGCAAACCCAACGCCAATTCTTGTGACCGAATCGTTGTAGTCGGTCAGGCTCTCGCCGTAGCCATGCCAGAGGTAGACATTCCAGAACAGGTCGCCATCGCCGAGGCGGTCGAGGTGCTCGATGCGCAAGGCGCCGTAGGCCGTCGCCGGGTTGTAGCGAAACATGGCGTTGAGACGCCGGTCTCGGTTGATCTGCCTGAACAGATGGATCTCGCCGTAACCGAGGTAGCGATCGATATCCGGGTTGTCGTCACCGCCCGGATCGTTCTCGTCCTTCTTGTCGTCTTCGGGCAGGCGATACCAGAACTTGGCCTGAAGTGCGGTGCCACCGCGCTCGATAAAGGGGGCGATGTAAAGCCGGTCCCATGAGCGCGATTCGGGAATGTCCTGGCCGTTGGACTCATGCTCATAGCCGCCATCAAAACCCCAGTTCAGTTCCTGCGTGGCGGACTTGGGAATCCAGCGGTAGAAGACTTCGGGGTTGAAGACGGTTTCGCGGAACGGCCGGGAGCGCTCCGCGTCATACAGCGACCAGAACGAGCGCTGCGAATAGGCAAAATACAGGGGCGGACCCAGTGGCCGAAGCTTGGCACTGACAGCAAACACAACCTCGGTCTGCGAGGACTCGTAGTCGGGCGAATAGCTGTAGGGCAGGATGAAGATCGGTTCGTGCCAGTCCACGTCGCAGGGCTGGCCAAAGCGCCGCGGGGTCTGCGCCTGATCTTCGCGTGTGAGATGGCGCAGCCAGCCGTCGGAGCGGTCCGTGCCATCGTTACAGTGGCGAAGGCGCTGCATCAGGGTGGGGGGCGCAAGTTCTTCTTCCGGGGTGTCCGGATTGATCTGCTTGCTCAGCTTGAGCTTGGCCGTGTCTTCGGATGATTCCGCCTGTGCAAGTCCCACACACAGGAAGAGCAGACCAATCAGGAAGCGGCGGTCAGGCCAGGGCATCGACATAAGGTTTCATTACGCGCTCAACTCGGCACAGGCGAGCAAATTTCCAGAGTTTCTTGTGGTCCACGCGCCCGGCTGCCAAAGCTGCGCGCAGGGCATCAACCGCAATGTGCGGCCCAATCTTGTTGCGAAACTTGAACAGGTCGGTAAGCGTTTTTTCCAGCGCGTAAATCTGTACCTCAACGCCTTCGAGCCGGTGAATTTCCACACCTTCGGTGAACGCCGTACCGCCGAGGCGGGCAACCCGCAGCTTGGGGTAATCCAGACGTGGCTTGGCTGCACGTCGCTCAATGGCAATGTCCACGGCATCACGGGGAACATTCCCTAGCTTGTGGAAGGCCAGCGCCGAGCGCAGACAAATGACCCCGTTGGGAACCGCGCGCCCGACCACGGCCAGATCCAGCCGCGGGTTGACCTCCTTCTGGGAGACCACATAGCTGCCCCGGCCGATTTTCTTGATCACGCCCTTGTCGCAGGCGCGCCTCAGGTATTCGGCCTGAATTCCTTCGGCTGCCAGATCCTTCGGGCGTAGAACGCCAAGCTGGCCAGCCAGCTCGACAATACGTTCGGATTTGCTCGGCTCGTCTGCGTGCGTGTGCAAGAGCGTGAAAGTATAAAAAGAAGTGCAAAGACTTCAGCACAAGTTAGAAAGTGATGCAAGATAATTCTGTAAGCGATTAATAAATAATGAAATATAGATTATTATCTGATCGCGTTGAGGCCACTTCTGAGCCATCAGGGTGGTCCGGCGATGCCAGTGGTCGTGCGCTTCTGCCTCTGTCGGTGCACGATGGGCCCATCCTTTGCTTAAGCCGATAGCCACCCAACCCAATTACAGAAAACAACTAAGCCATGCTTCCCCCGATTGCCTTGTTTCTAGCTGCGGCCGTTATTTTCGTGCCGTTGTTCAAGCGCTTCGGACTGGGCGCAGTGCTGGGCTATCTGGCGGCGGGCCTGGTGATCGGCCCCGGTGGGCTGGGTCTGGTTGGCGACGTGCAGGAGGTGCTGCATGTATCAGAGCTGGGCGTGGTCATGCTGCTGTTCATCATCGGCCTGGAATTACAGCCCAGAAGACTTTGGCGCCTTCGCGCGCAAGTGCTGGGCACTGGTGGCCTGCAGGTCCTGCTGACAACGCTGGTACTGGGCGGTATTGCCTACTTCTTGGGCCTGAGCCCGGTGACTGCGCTGGTGGTGGGCTTTGGTCTGGCGATGTCGTCAACCGCAATGGTTTTGCAGATGCTCAACGAGCGCAAGGAAATGCCGCAGCCTCATGGGCGATCGGCGTTTTCAATTCTGCTGTTCCAGGACATCAGCATCATTCCTTTCCTGGCGTTGGTGCCCCTGCTTGCGGTGCACCCGACAACCGGCGCAAGCGGCGGCTGGCAGCCGATTGCAATTGCGCTGGCGGCAATCGGCCTGATCGTTGTGGGCGGCCGTTATGCCCTGCGCCCGTTTTTCAGAATCATCGCTGCTGCCGAACTTCCGGAGGTCTTTACCGCGGCGGCCCTGCTGATTGTGGTGGGCGCTGCCTTGTTGATGGAAAGCGTGGGGCTTTCCATGTCGCTTGGCGCATTCCTGGCTGGCGTGCTGCTTGCGGGTTCGGAATACCGCCACGAACTGCAGGCCGAGATCGAGCCTTTCAAGGGGCTTCTGCTCGGGCTGTTTTTCATAGCTGTGGGCATGAGCGCCGATACGGCGCTGGTACTGCGCGAGCCCTTTCTGGTGGCCGAGCTGGCCATTGGCCTGCTGGTGATCAAGGCCGTGATCTTGTACCTAGTAGGCAAGATCGTGGGACTGCGCACCGACTACGCTAAACGTCTGGCGATCCTCGCTGCCCAGGGCGGCGAATTCGCTTTCGTGTTGTTCGGCGTGGCCAATACCGCGGGCATTCTGGAAGCCGAAATACAGGGTTTGCTGGTACTGGCAGTCACCGTTTCCATGATCCTCACGCCGCCGCTGTATGCCTTGATTGGCCGCGTGCGGCCGGAGGCAGATCAGCCGCCCTATGACGAGATCGTCGTTCCGGAAACCCCCGTCGTGATTGCCGGCTTCGGCCCTTTTGGTCAGATCATTGGCCGCGTGCTGCGCTTGCGGCAAATCCCCTACACCGTGCTTGAGCGCGACTGGCAGCAGGTGGACTTCGTTCGCCAGTTCGGAAACCCCGTGTTCTACAGCGACGCAACTCGACTCGAAGTGCTGCGCGCCGCCCATGTGCATCAGGCCAAGTTGTTCATTGTGTCAGTGGCAGAACCGGAATCAGCGAGCCTGCGTATTGCAGAAACCGTTCGCCGGCATTTCCCCAAGGTGCGGGTGTTTGCGGTCGCCAGAACACGTGAACATGCCATGCAATTGATGGATCTGGGCGTGCACAAGGTGATTCGAAGAGCCTATTTTTCCAGTCTGGAGATGACGCGATGGGCGCTCGAAGAACTTGGCGAAGACCGTGAAACTGCCAAGGACGTGGTCAACCGGTTTCGACGTTTTGATCAGAAAAATCTTTTGCAGCAGCAGGCTATTCATCACGACGAGACCAAGATGGTGCAATCGGCTCGCGATGCTGCGCGTGACCTGGAACGGCTGTTCGAGCTTGATTCGGAGTCTTCGAAAAAGGAAGCCAGCACGCGCAAAAAAAAGAAGCAGAGCGCAGAGGCAGAACATGACAGCGACCACAGGAATTCGATCTAGTCTCTGCCGAGGCTGACGCCGTTGCAGCGGCGAGGTTCGCACGTGGTCACCGCTGGCGATGGGCTCGTTCTACAATCCCGGAATGTTCGACGTCTCACTCCATACCCTGGTGTCCTTGATCGCCTTAGGTATGGCTCTGGCCTTTCTGGTTCCCGACGCGCGTTCCCGTACCTCGCAGGCCCTGTCGGTTTCATTGGCCGCCACCGGCATCGGCATTTTTCTCAATGTCTCTTTGATTGACCCAGCTGCGCCGCCGTCCTGGTCGGGATGGCTGGCCCTGCCAGAAGCCATTGCGCTGGGCGCCATGCTGGAGTGGTTGCTTCGCGTGCGTCAGACCATTCCAGCCAGTAGCGGCATGAATACCCGTTTTGGGGATCGCATGCTGCGCTGCGGGCAGGGTGCGGCGCTGTCCTACGCCTTGTTCTCCATTCTTGCTCCCGAGCTGCGCATCAACTATTTCATGCATGCCGGGTTCAACCCTGAGATCTGGCGGGACTGGCGTTTCTGGTTATTTGCAGTGCCGGTCGACTTCAGTGCGCTGGCCGGTTTTGTTGCCATTCTGCTCCTGCTCAATCGCAAGCCGGATCGGGTAGAGCGCATGCGGGTTCTGGCCATGGCGGGAGGCGTGCCATTTTTCCTGGCTGCATTTGTGCTGCCACTGGAACTGGGCGCTTTGAGCTGCGTCATCGGCGAGATCATCTTGCTCGTGGGTTCGGTCAATTACTACATGCAGCAGGGTCAGCGCGGTCAGTTCATGGCGCGCTTTCTGTCGCCCGACGTCGCGCGGCTGGTGGGCGAGCACGGATTGTCGCGCGCCATGCAGGAAGATCAGATCACCATCACGGTGGTGTGCAGTGATTTGCGCGGCTTTACGCCGTTCGCGGCAGATGCGCCGTCGGCGCAGGTTCTGCGCGTGCTGCGCGAATACTACGATGCGGTCGGCGTCGTGGTTGCAGAGGTTGGAGGCACTATCAAGGACTATGCGGGCGACGGCATTCTGATTCTGGTTGGTGCACCGATTGCGATGACTGACCACGCACAGCGCGGAGTCCTGCTTTCTCAACGCATACGCGATGTCTGCATGGACTTATCTAAAAAATGGCAGTCCGAGGGATGGACGCTGGGCATTGGCGTGGGCGTTGCAAGCGGCAGCGTGACGGTGGGTGTCATCGGGTCCACGTCGCTGGAATACACCGCGGTAGGCTCGGCTGTAAATCTGGCATCGCGGCTGTGCGAACAGGCCGGTGACGGCGAGATACTGATTGATGCATGCACACGCGAAATGCTGCCGGACCAGCGCTTTGAGGCACGTGCGCCCTTGCAGGTCAAAGGATTCTCCGAACCCATTGATCTGTTCGCCGCCAGTACATGATGCTGTTTGATATTCCGCCCGAGTGGTTGCCCATCCAGCTGGTGGCGCTGGTCAGTCTGGGCATGGGCGCGGCGTTCATTGCGGCGGATTTCAGCTCGCCAACCAGCCGCGCCTTGTCATTGGCATTTGTCGCATTCGGCATTGCCATCGGACTGAGCTATCCCCTCACCGGAGGCCAGGGCGAGATCAGCCTCGCGGGACGCTGGCTGGCTATTTCGGATGGCGTGGCACTGATCGCATCGCTTGAATGGGTGCTCAGGGTGCGGCGCACGATTGACGTGGAGCACCTGCACGTCGGCGTCAGTGAAGTGCTGCTGAGACTCGGGCAGGTCGCGGGCGCATTTTTTGGCGCAGCGGGGATCTACGCCCCGGAGCTCAGGCGCGACCAGTTTCTGGGCGCGGCGGAGAACACGCACTTTGTGCTGCAGGCAGGTTTCTGGATTTTTGCGCTGCCGTTGTTGTTCGCTATCTTCGCCGGCGCCGTTGCCAGTTTTCTGTTGCTGCTGGCCCGACCTGATCGATCCGAGCGCATTCGCATCATTGGCGCCATCATCGGGTTTCCGCTGATCGTGTCCGGCCTGCTGGTGCCCGCCAATGCTGGTACGGTCCTGATCATTATTGGTCTTATGATTTTTCTGGTTGGGGCCATGCAGTACGTGGTCGTGCAGGGTCAGCGCGGACAGTTCCTTGCACGCTTCATGTCTCCGCAGGTGGAGAAGCTTGTTCGCGTGCGTGGTTTCAAGCACGCCGTGCAACATCGCAATCTGGAGATCACCGTGGTCAGCAGTGATCTGAGAGGCTTCACTGCGTTTGCACAGGCCCATCCATCGTCGAGTGTCATCAAGACACTGCGGGAATACTACGACGCGGTCGGGCAGGTGGTGATCGAATATGGCGCCACCATCAAGGACTATGCAGGCGACGGCATTCTGATCCTCGTGGGAGCGCCGCTGCCGGTTGATGAGCACGCATCGCGCGGGCTGGAGATGGCGGAAAAAATCCGTGAGGTCAGTGTGGAGGTGACCCGGCGTTGGAGTACCGAGGCCTATCCCCTGGGCGTGGGAATCGGAGTGGCCACCGGTCTGGTCACGGTAGGCATCATTGGATCAGCTTCCCGCTGGGAGTACACCGCTGTCGGCCCCGCCGTTAACCTGGCCAGCCGGCTATGCGAGCGCGCGCAGCATCGCGAAATTCTCGTCGATTCTCGAACGGTCGAGATGGCGCCGCTGGCCCGGGTAGAGAGAAAGCAGCCCCTCAACATCAAGGGCTTCACGGATCCGGTTGATCTTTATATGTTGTCCAGCGCGGGTCCCGAAGCCTGGAAGAAGCTGGTGTCTATTGCGTGAACCGCGGGATTCTCTGCTGAGGACGTTGGGCGTGGCGGCCAAATAAATGACGCGGCGGCGTTATTGATGGGGGACAATGCGGCCCCTCTTGATCTTCCCCTTGCTGCAAATGACTGAATTCGGCGAGATTCGCCTCAAACCCAACGCCGAACGCCGCATCCGTGTTGGCCATAGCTGGATCTACAGCAACGAGATTGATACCGCGCGCACGGCCCTCAAGGCGATGGCACCGGGGCAGCTCGCAAATGTGGTGGATGCTCGCGGTAAGGCCGTGGGCACCGCATACGCCCACCCCAATTCGCTGATTGCAGCGCGCTTGCTGAGTCGCAAGCCGGATGCGGTTCCGGATGCAGACTGGTTCGGGCGGCGCCTGCAGCGTGCGCTGAGCCTGCGCGAGGCGCTGTATCCCACACCGCATTACCGGCTGGTATACGGCGAGTCCGATGGCCTGCCCGGACTGGTGGTGGATCGATTTGATGACGTGCTGGTCCTCCAGATATCCACTGCGGGGATGGAAAACCTCAAGCCCGTGATCATCGAAGCGCTGCAACAGTTGCTCAAACCACGAGGCATGTTGCTGCGCAACGACAGTGGTGCGCGTGACATGGAAGCCCTGTCCAAGGGCATTGAAGTGATTGGTGATCCGGGTGAGACCTGCGAGGTGATGGAATCAGGCGTGCGCTTCCAGGCCGAGATTCAGAGCGGCCAGAAAACCGGCTGGTTCTATGACCAGCGCGATAACCGCGATCGGTTCGCGCGATACGTTCCCGGCAAGCGCGTGCTTGACGTTTTCAGCTACGCCGGAGCTTGGGCGGTGCGTTCGCTTGCATCGGGTGCAGCTTCAGCCGCGTGTGTGGACAGTTCCCAGCCAGCGCTGGATGCTGCGCAGGCCAATGCTGCGGCCAATGGCGTCGAAGTGGAGGTCGTGCGTGGTTCGGCGCTGGATGTGCTCAAGCAGATGCGTACCGACGCCCGATCTTTTGATGTCGTGATCGTTGATCCGCCTGCGCTGATCAAACGGCGCAAAGATCACAAGGCGGGTCTCGAGCACTACGCCAGTCTCAATCGGGCCGCCATGGCGCTGCTGTCGCCCGGAGGCACCCTCATCAGCTGTTCCTGCTCGTTTCATCTGGCGGAAGAAGATCTGCTGCGCGTGCTGTTGCGGGAAGCACGGGCGCAGAACCGGCAGTTGCAGGTGCTTGAACGCGGCGGGCAGGGACCTGATCATCCGGTGCATCCGGCCATCACGGAAACCCGCTACCTGAAGGCCTTTTACTGCCGATTAAGCTGATCCCATGCTGGTACATCCTAATTTTGACCCGGTTGCCCTCGATCTGGGCCTGTTTCAGGTTCACTGGTATGGGCTTTGTTACCTCGTCGCCTTCTACGGCTGCTGGTGGATTGCCGTCCAGCGCGGCAAGGCCCCGCATATGCCGTTCACGGCGCAGGCCGTTTCGGATCTGCTGTTCTTTGTGGCGATGGGCGTCATCCTGGGCGGCCGGGTGGGTTACACGCTGTTCTACAACTTGCCGGTATTTCTCGAAGACCCGGTGGAAATTTTCCGGATCTGGAACGGCGGCATGTCCTTCCATGGCGGCTTGCTTGGCGTAATTGCCGGGGTTTGGCTGTTTGCCCGAACGCGCAAGCTCACTTTCTTCTATGTGATGGATTTTGTGGCGATTTCTGTGCCCTTTGGCCTTTTGATGGGGCGCATTGGCAATTTCATCAACGCCGAGCTCTGGGGCGGGCCGTCCTCACTGCCATGGGCCATGGTCTTCCCCAATGACCCTTCGCAGTTGCCGCGTCACCCGAGCATGCTCTACGAGGCCTTTCTGGAAGGCGTGGTGTTGCTGGCAGCCATGTGGTGGTTCAGCTCAAAGCCGCGGCCGCAGATGTCCATCTGCGGGCTGTTCCTGGTGCTGTACGGCGTATTCCGCTCCATGGTGGAGTTTGTTCGGGTTCCAGATGCGCATATTGGGTATCTCGCCTGGGGCTGGCTGACCATGGGCCAGGTGCTGTGCATCCCGATGTTGCTGACCGGCGCCCTGCTGATCACGCTGGCTTACCGCAAGCAGCCCGCCTGATATTCACCGAGCGAGCGCCCCATCTCGCCCGACCATGACGTGCTGACGTTGAGTCGAATGAGCTTCCGGTGCCGGCAAGCACTGGTGCGTCGTCGTCGATATGCGATTTCTCCGGGGCAGTGCAGCGGCCGGGCTTAATTGCCGCAGTGCGTCATAGCCCGCTAGACTAGCGTGCTGTGCGAGGCCGTTTGAACGGACCTCGCTATTTTTCCCTTTGAAATCAGCAGGAAGATTCCCAATGGCGGTAGAACGCACGCTTTCAATCATCAAACCCGACGCAGTTGCCAAGAATGTGATCGGTCAAATCTATTCACGCTTCGAAAAAGCCGGTCTCAAGATCGTTGCCGCGCGCATGCACCACCTGACCGAATCGGAAGCTGGTGGCTTCTACGAAGTACATCGCGAGCGTCCGTTCTTCAAAGACCTGGTGAGCTTCATGACCAGCGGCCCGGTCATCATCCAGGTTCTGGAAGGTGAAGATGCGGTTGCCAAGCACCGTGAGATCATGGGCGCGACCAATCCAAAGGACGCCGCTGCCGGAACGATCCGTGCAGACTTTGCCGCCTCCATCGACGAGAACGCTGTGCATGGTTCAGACAGCGCCGAAAACGCCGCCGTCGAGATCAAGTATTTCTTCCGCGCGACCGAGGTGTGTGCTCGCACGCGATAAGCGGGCGATAGCATGATGAACTCGCAGCCGCCAGATTCAGAAGTGACGCCACCGGTGGATGCCGGGGCGGGCGCGGCTGCGGGTTCACGTATCAATCTGTTCGGCATGGATCGCGAACGGCTGCGATCAGAGTTTGAATCCATCGGCCAGAAACCCTGGCGGGCGGATCAGATCATGCAGTGGATTTACCGTCGCGGCGTGGACGACTTCGACGGCATGAGTAACCTGTCCAAGGATTTCCGGACGCGACTTCGCAACGACTTCGTCGTCCAGCCACCGGAACTTCTGGGCGAGCAGGTTTCTGCCGACGGAACGCGCAAGTGGATTCTCAAGGTGGGCGGTGGTCAGGCCATAGAAACGGTGTTCATCCCGGAGAAGGATCGCGGCACCTTGTGCATATCCTCGCAGGTGGGATGCGCAATGGACTGTGCGTTTTGCTCAACCGGGCAGCAGGGTCTTAATCGCAATCTGAGCACCGCTGAAATCGTGGCCCAGGTCTGGTTTGCAGCCAAGACACTCGGCGGCAACTTTCAGACCGAACGTGTGATCTCCAACGTGGTCTTTATGGGCATGGGCGAACCTCTTGCCAATTACAACGCGGTACTGCCTGCAATCCACATCCTGCAGGATGATCACGGCTTTGGCCTGTCCAAGCGCCGCGTCACCGTATCCACTTCGGGTCTGGTGCCGTTCATTGATCGCCTGCGCGCCGACGCGGACACGGCCATGGCAGTATCGCTGCATGCGCCAAATGATGAGCTGCGCAATGAGTTGGTGCCGATCAATCGGAAGTATCCGCTGGCGGAGCTGATGGAGGCTTGCCGGCGTTACACCTCGGGCCGTGACCACAAGATGCATCTGGTTTATGAGTACGTGATGCTCGACGGCGTTAATGACTCGCCCGCGCTGGCACGCGACCTCGCTCGCTTGCTCCAGGACATGCCGGCGAAGGTCAATCTGATTCCGTTCAATCCGTATCCGGAGACTCGGTTCAAGCGCTCGAAACGCGAAGCCATCGAGAAATTTTCCGGCATCTTGCGATCAAGGAACATTCTCTCTACGACGCGCAAGACGCGTGGTGATGATATTGATGCGGCTTGCGGCCAGCTCGTTGGCAAAGTCCTCAACAAGCAGAAGAGAAGGCTTTCTGACTTTCCAGTGAGGGTGGCGTGAAGCGGCACCTGTTGATGCTCGCACTGACCGTATGGGGCAGTAGCTGGATGACGGCTTGCGTGACCGATTCAAGCAGCTCCTCGCAACAGGCGGTGACCGCCAGCGAGCGGGTAGAGCCTGACCTTGATGAAGCTGCCCGCATCAATACGGAACTGGGCATGAACTACGCGCGCGCCGGCAATCTTGATTTGGCGCTCGACAAATTCAAGCGTGCCCTGAGTCAGAATGAATCCTATGCGCCAGCGCATCAGGGCATTGCCTATATATATGTCCTGCAGAAGGACCCGCAACGCGCCGAAGAACACTATCGGCGTGCGCTCAAGCTGTCACCGCGCAATGCGCCCGCCAGCAGCAACTACGGCATTTTCCTCTGCGGCCAGGAACGCTATGAGGAAGCCGAGCGGCACTTTCTCAAAGCCGCAGAGAACCGTGACTATCGTCAGCGGCACACGGCCTACGTCAACGCCGGAGTCTGCGCCAGGCGCATTCCCGATCTGGACAAGGCTGAACGTTTTTTCCTGCTGGCGCTGGATCTGTCTCCCCGCTTCCCGGAGGCGCTGCAGCAGATGGCGGGCCTTTACCTGGAGCGCAGGGATTACGCACAGTCCAGGGCCTTTTTGAAGCGATACGAGCAAGTGGGGCCGCCGACGCCCGCCACCTTGTGGATCGGTGCCAAGGTCGAGTTTGCATTGGGTGATGAGGTTCAGGCCGCCCAGTACGCCCGCCGCCTGCGTGACCAGTTTCCGGACTCGAAAGAGAGTCTCAGTTTCACCAACCCATATCCCTCATGAACGACGATCAATCCATACCGCCCGCACCTCAGTCGGAAGCGTCGATTTCCAGCCCGGGAAGGGCCATCCGCGAAGCGCGCGAGCGTGCCGGAATGTCCATAGACGAACTGGGTTCACGCACAAGACTTGCGCGGCCCACGTTGGAAGCCATGGAGACGGACGCCTTCGAAAGATTGCTCGAACCCGTTTACGTGCGTGGCTACTACCGCAAGTGCGCGCGCATTCTGGAAATTCCGGAAGAGCCTTTGATCGACGCCTACGAAGCGCTGTACACGCCGCCGCCCAAAGTGGTTCCGGCACGCTTGCGCCTGGCACCCAGTGGCGATCTGAATGCGAGCCCGCGTTCGGGCAGCAAGCTTCTTGTCATCGTGCCCATATTGGCCGCGGTCCTGCTCGGAATATTCTGGTTGATGCGCCAGGCGCCGACGCAGAGTGGTCTGGGTCAGTCGGTCACCCTGATCGATCCGGAGAATTCGAGTGTTGTCATCTCCGACGCCATGCCGCCAATTGATGATGTGCCGGAAGCGACAGAGAGCGTTGAAAGCATTGACCAGACGGTTGCCGACAGCGCGGCTGCGGTCAGCCCTCCACCGGCCGTAGAGGCCGCGCCGGTCGGCACCGCGCTGCAACTCGAGTTCAAGGAACTCTCCTGGGCACGGATCGAAGACGCAAGCGGCAAGAACCTCCTGTCTGGCGTGATCTCGGCGGGTGAGACGCGCACGCTCGATGGCAAGCCGCCGTATGCCGTGTTTCTCGGCAATGCGCCGGGAGTGAAAGTGCAATTCGGTGGCATCGACATTGATGTGACGCCGCATACAAAAGCAAATTCAACGGCGCGATTCAGCGTGCCGGCAGCGGGCTGAGCGCGAGCACGGCATGGTCATGAAGGCGCAACATCAGATCACGCGACGTGTGTCGCGTCAGATCAAGGTGGGCCGCGTCGCTGTGGGTGGTGATGCGCCGGTGTCGGTGCAGACCATGACCAATACCGACACCGAAAATGTCGATGCAACCGTTGCGCAGATTCAGGCGGCGATGAAGGCCGGCGCAGACATGGTTCGCGTCTCGACGCCGACCATCGCTGCAGCAGAAGCATTTGGTGAGATCAAGAAGCGGGTGGGCTATGTTCCGCTGATCGCTGATATTCATTTCAATTACCGTTGCGCGCTCAAGGCCGCAGAGATGGGCGCGGATTGCCTGCGTATCAATCCGGGAAACATCGGCGGCGATCACAAGGTCGCAGAAGTTATTGCCTGTGCGCGGCATCACGGCGTGCCAATACGCATCGGCGTCAATGCTGGTTCGCTGGAAGCCGATCTGCAGAAGAAGTACGGCGAACCCAATGCCGATGCATTGGTGGATTCCGCCCTGCGCCACATCGAAATTCTGAAGAAGCACAATTTTGAGGACTTCAAGGTATCTCTCAAGGCCAGCGAAATCTTCATGACGGTGGCCGCTTACCGAAAGCTCGCAACGCTGATCGATCAACCCCTGCACCTGGGCATCACCGAGGCCGGTGGCTTGCGGGCGGGCAGCGTGAAATCCTCGATTGGCCTGGGCATGTTGCTGGCCGACGGTATCGGCGACACCATCCGTATCTCGCTCGCCGCTGATCCGATCGAGGAAGTCAAAGTTGGCTGGGATATTCTCAAGTCGCTCCACATCCGTTCGCGCGGCGTGAATCTCGTGGCCTGCCCCAGTTGCTCGCGGCAGAATTTTGATGTGATCGGCGTGGTCAATGAACTCGAATCGCGATTTGACGGCATTGAGCAGCCCATCAATCTCGCCGTGATCGGTTGCGTGGTGAATGGCCCGGGTGAGTCGCGAGAGGCCGCCATCGGCGTGGCCGGCGGTTATCCCAATTCCATTTACGTAGACGGCAAGATTGCGCACAAGGCGCACAACGACCAATTGGTCGACACCCTTGAGCGTCTGGTTCGAGAGCGCCTCGCGGCGGGCAAGCCCACGTGAAGATTCAATCCATTCGCGGCTTCAACGACATCCTTCCGGCAGACTCGGCGCTGTGGCAGCACCTGTTCGACACGGCGCGGCAGATGTTCGAGGCCTACGCTTATCGCGAAATCCGCGTGCCGGTGGTTGAGGCCACGGCCCTGTTCAAGCGTGCGGTCGGCGAAGTGACGGACGTGGTCGAGAAGGAAATGTATGCCTTTGAAGACCGCGGTGGTGAATCCATCGCGCTGCGGCCGGAGTTCACAGCAGGCATTGTGCGGGCAGGAATTCAGAACGGTCTGTTCCACAACCAGCAGCAGCGCGTCTGGAGTGCGGGGCCGGTTTTTCGGTATGAGCGCCCGCAGGCAGGGCGCTATCGTCAGTTTCACCAGCTCGATGTCGAGGCTTACGGCGTACCCGGACCGGATGTGGACGTGGAACTCATCGCGCTTTCCTCACGGCTGTGGAAAGCGCTGGGTTTCAAGGGGCTTCGCCTTGAAATCAATTCGCTGGGCGGGCCCGACACGCGGCAGCGATATCGCGAGGCCCTGATCGGGTTTCTGGAAAAGCATGAAGCCGAGCTCGATGAGGACTCTCGTCGACGTCTGCACTCCAATCCCCTGCGCGTGCTCGACTCCAAGGTTCCAGCGACCCAGGCCATCGTTGAGGATGCGCCGAGCATCATCGATTATCTGGATCCGGAATCTGCGGCCCATCTGGATGGCATGCGGCAGGGCCTGGATGATCTGAATATCGATTACGTGCTCAACCCGCGCCTGGTTCGCGGACTCGATTACTACACCTGTGGTGTGTTCGAGTGGATTACCCAGGATCTGGGTGCGCAGGGCACGATTTGCGCCGGCGGGCGCTACGATCTGCTGGTGGAGCAGCTTGGCGGCTCTCCAACTCCGGCGGCGGGATGGGCTTGCGGTGTTGAGCGCTTGATCCTGCTGTTGCAGAAACAGAAGCTGGCCTCGGATTCAGCTGCTTGCGACGTCTACGTCTGCGGATTTGGCGAATCAGGCAGGCGGCGGGCGCAGATTCTGGCCGAACAAGTACGCGACTGGCTTGGCCCGACACGACGCGTCGCACTCAATGTGGGTGGCGGCAAACCCGGCGCGCAGATCAAGCGTGCAGACAAGTCAGGTGCCCAGTTGGCACTGGTGGTTGGCGACGACGAAGTCACCGCTGGCACAGTTCAAGTAAAATTTCTCAGGCAGGACCGCCCGCAGACGGTTCTGGACCCATCCACACTTGCGCAGGAACTGGCGAACATCTTTGCCGGTCATACCCCTTCTACGCAGTAATCAGCACGGCAACGCATACGCATGGCAACGCATTTAGACGACGAAGAAGAACTCCAGAAAATCAAGACCTGGTGGAAGGAGAACTGGCTGGCACTCGTGGGTGGTCTGGTGATCGGTTTTGGAGCCATCGGTGGCTGGGAAGGCTACAAGAACTGGAAGAACGCGCGCGCTGAGGCGGCTTCGCAGCTGTATGTCGATCTGTCTGTCCATCTGCGCAGTGGCGAGATGGAGCAGAGCGAAGCCATCGTCTCCACGCTGAAGGCTGAGTATTCCGGAACACCTTACGCCGCCGCGGGTGCGCTGGCTCTGGCCGGCGCTCAGGTTGAAGCTGCTGATCTTGATCAGGCCGTCTCCAGCCTGGGGTGGGTCATCGACAACGCCGACGATGACGGAATGGTTGAAGCGGCCCGTCTGCGCAAGGCCCGTTTGCTGTTTGCCCAGCAAAAGCATGATGAAGCGCTGGGCCTGCTCAAATCTGGCGCCAATGGATTTGCCAGCCTGTACAGCGAGCTTCGCGGCGACATCCAGCTGGCAAAGGGCGACCGCGACGCCGCACGCACCGCTTATGAAGAGGCGTTGAGTCAGGCCGAAGTGGATGCGCGCAACCGCAACCTGTTGCAGCAGAAGCTGGATGATCTCGCGGTAGGTGCCGCCTCATGAACAAGCTGAACTCGATAAAACTCGGACTTCTTTTCGCTGCGGCGCTGGGCATCGCTGCCTGTGGCGGTAAGGAGAGCGTCCGGGAACCCGCAGAACTGGTGGATATCGAAAATCCGCGAATCAAGCCGAAGCGCGTCTGGGGCGCCAGCGCAGGTGATGGCAGTGACGGAAAGATTTCAGGCTTGCGCCTGCGGCTTGAGAGCGATGCGCTCTATGCCGCGGACGTGGATGGCCATGTCTACGCCTATGCGCAGGACAGCGGAAAGCGGCTGTGGCGCGTGGATACGGACTCCCGTGTCATTTCCGGGCCTACGGTTTCAGGCGACACTATTTATGTCGGCACGCTTGATGCCGAAGTCATTGCGCTCAAGCGTGCTGATGGCAGCGAGAAATGGCGCAAGAAGATGTCCAGCGAAGTGCTGGGGCCACCCGCTTCTGAAGGCGGCATCGTGGTCGCACGCACCGTCGACGGGCGCGTGTATGGGCTGAGCACCTCCGGCGGCGAACGCATCTGGAGCTTTGACCGGCTGGTGCCTTCCTTGGTGCTGCGTGGCAGTTCCTCGCCGCTCTTGGCCGCCGGGCGAGTTTTCATTGGCATGGATAACGGTCGTATTGTCAGCCTGCGCGTCACCGATGGTCAGCCAGTCTGGGAGCAGGCGGTTGCCACGCCTAGCGGTCGCACCGAGCTGGAACGCCTGATTGATATTGATGGTGACCTCGTTGCCGCGCCGAACTGCGTTATCGCTGGCAGCTTTGGCGGCGAAGTCGCCTGCATTCAGCCGGATTCCGGAGAGATCGTCTGGCGCCGCAGCATTCGCAGCTATACCTCCATGGCACTTTCTTCTGACAAGGTCTATGTCACCGACGACGCTGGCGTGCTCTGGGCGCTTGATCTGGCGACCGGCGCAGCGGCCTGGAAGCAGGAAGACATGGCCTATCGTCGCCTTTCGGCACCGGCGTTCTTCGACGGATTCGTGGTGGTCGGCGATTTTGAAGGCTACCTGCACTGGATTGACCCGGACACTGGCGAGATGGTCGCGCGTAGCCGCGTGGGTTCCGACCCGATCCTGACGGCGCCTGTTGCTGGCACTGACAGATTGTTCGTGATGGGGTCGACGGGAAGCATCGCAGCCATAGAGGCAAATCCGGTCACCCGGTAGACATCCCATGAGCGCTGGCCTGCCCATCATCGTCCTCGTCGGCCGGCCCAATGTCGGCAAGTCGACCCTGTTCAATCGACTGACGGGCACGCGCGATGCGCTGGTCGCAGATTTTCCCGGCCTGACGCGAGACCGTCAGTACGGCTACGGAAATATCGATGGCCGACATTTCATGGTCATCGACACCGGCGGCCTGATGCCAGAGTCCGGTGACGCGCTGGCGGCGCTGGCCGAGGATCAAGCTCAGATCGCGCTTGCAGAGGCAGACACCATTCTGTTCCTGGCCGATGCGCGCGCCGGTCTGCACGGTTCCGACCACGAAATTGCAAAGCTGCTGCGCAAGACGGGCAAACCGGTGGAGTTGCTCGTCAACAAGACCGAAGGCATGGGTCGGCTCGATTCGATCAACGATTTCTATGCCCTGGGCATGGGCGAGCCGCGTGCGGTATCGGCTCAGCATGGCGAGGGCATCAGTTTTCTGATGCGCGAGTTGCTCAAGGATGTGCCCGTTGTCGAGGACGAGCCGCTGGGCGATGAAGAGGTCCGTGTGGCCGTCATCGGCCGGCCAAACGTGGGCAAGTCCACCCTGATCAACAGGCTGGTGGGCGAAGAGCGGGTTGTCAGCGCTGATCAGCCGGGGACCACGCGCGATTCTATTCGCGTGCCTTTCGAGTATGAAGGCAAGCCCTTTGTGCTGATTGACACTGCCGGTATCCGGCGTCGTTCGAAAGTCAGCGAAGTCATCGAGAAATTCTCCATCGTCAAGACGCTGCAGGCGATTGAACAGGCGCACGTGGTGATCGCGGTGGTCGATGCACGCAACGACATCGGCGAGCAGGATGCGCGTTTGCTGGGCCTGGTTGCCGAGCGGGGCCGGGCAATGGTCCTGGCCATCAACAAGTGGGACAGCCTGGCGACGGAAGTGCGCGACGAGGTGCGCTATCAAGTCACCCTGAAGCTGCCGTTTCTCGATTTCGTGCCCGTGGACTTCATCTCCGCCAAACATGGCTCCGGACTGGGCGAACTGATGATGGATGTTCAGGACGCCTTTGAAAGCGCCACGGTGGATATGCCAACGCCGGAGCTGACGCGAATTCTTGAACGCAGTGTGGACCGTCACAGTCCGCCGGCTGTACTCGGACGGCGCATCAAGTTGCGCTACGCACATCAGGCCGGGAGCAATCCGCCAAAGGTGCTGATCCACGGCAACCAGACCGACAAGTTACCGGTGGCCTACCGACGTTATCTGATCAATGAGTTTCGTGCGGCGTTCAAGCTCAAGGGCGTGCCACTGCAGGTGGCGTTCAAGACCAGTGACAACCCGTACAAAGACAAGAAGAACGTTCTGACGCCGCGTCAGGTCAAGAAGAAAAGACGCAATCTGGATCGCTGGCACTGAGCCAGCGCAATTACGGGCATTGGGCGCCTAGCGCGCCGAGACGATGTCGTAGAGCGGACTGAAATCTGCACTTCCCATTGGAGCCTTTCCAACTTTGCGATGGAATAGGTCCAGTTGGATGCGCATCTCGCGACGTCGGTCCAGCAGGTAGACCGACCATAAATCGCGACCTTCGAGTTCGAAGGTGAAAACAGCGTCGGGTGAACCGGCGGCCGTTTCCTTCCACGTAGAAGCACTGGTTTGGCGGAAGTAGCCCCTGATCTCTCCGTCTCTCCCTCCAATGGCTGCGGTCACCGCACGAAAGCCGGTGGTGCCAAAAGCAAATTCTTCTTCTGCAGAAACACTGCGTCGCGCCGGTTGGCCAGACGCTGCAGAAATGTCGTAGATAGGCGAAAACTCGTCCTTGCCCAAGGTCTGATTAGTGACTTGAAGGCCCTTCAGGTCGATGCGAAGACGCATGGTGCGGTCGTGATCGAACAGGAATACCGCGTGCTGAGTGCGGCCTTCCTCATGGAAAGTGAATTGCGCGCGGTTTGAACTGGCATCGGTTTCGTGCCAGGTCTGACGGTCAATCTGTTTGAGGTAGCCCGCGACATTGCCAGACAGATCGCCGACGCGACTGAGTGAAATCTGCCTGACGCCCATACCATCGGTCGAGATTGCTGCAAGCCGGCTTGCCTTGATTCGCGCCGCATTTTCTCGCGCCGCTTCCTCCTCAGCCTTCCGCCGACGAAGATCCTCTTGCGCTCGCTGTTCCGCTTGCTGCTTTCTGGCTGCCTCAGCACTGGCAATCGCTTCTTCTTTTTTCTGGCGCTCCAGTTCTGCAGCCGCGGCCTTTTTCTTTCGCGCCAACTCTGCGGCTTCTGCTTCTTGCTCTGCTACAGCAACCGCCTTGCCTGGTGCTTCGGATACTGCTTCCGTCGCTTCCTCTGCAGGCTCCCGGGATGCCTTCGGCTCCTGCTCGGTACGCTCGGCATTGAAGCTGAAGTAGCCAATTCCGAGAGCGATCGCGAGCCCCGCGACTCCGCCCAAGCTTTTCAGCCAGGTCTTGTCGGATGGCTTCGGAGCAGGGGTGGTCATTGCCGATTCCGGTGTGACGTAGGCCTGCAGAGCGCGGATAAGGATGCTCACATCGGAATCCCAGCGCGCGTGCGTCAGCTCAACCCCATTACGGAATGCCAGATCTGCCAGATCCGGTGACAGGTCTTCTTGGGTGGGCATGCTGGCGTTGTGTACCAGCACGGGAATAACCGGAATGTCTCTTTGCAGTGCTGACGCCGTTTCGAGCCGGACAAAGTCGTGCGGATGATCAATCCGGCGGCCCCCGGTGTCGTCTTTGAGTGTCAGCCAGGATTTTCCGATAACCGCAAGCAGCACCGAACAATCTGCCACTTTGGCATCGATGACTTTTCTGAAATCACGGCCCGGCTCGATGCCGACCACGTCCATGAAAACCGAACCCGGTCCGAAGTGTTCGACCAGATCCTCAAAAAGGCGTCCGGCGTGGCCTTCGGAATCTTCCCTGCGATAGCTGATAAAGATGGCGCCCATCGCTTTGATCTCCCCAAATCAATGATGGCTGTGATGCGCGGCAATCTAACACGACCCTTGCCGGTCACTCTTTCGAATCAGCTGCACTCAACACATGGTGCGTGCGCCAGCGCGCACATTCCACTGCTCAAGAGTTATAGAAGCCTGATGACCCGCTCAATCGATGTAGAGCGAACTCACGGATTCTTCTGCGCTGACCCGTCGAATGGTTTCGGCGAGAAGGCCGCCAATCGACAGCTGGCGAATCTTGGGGCAGGCCTCCGCAGCTGGAGACAGAGGAATACTGTCGGTAACGACTAGTTCATCAAGACGCGAATTGGTGATGTTGCTGACCGCCGGGCCGGACAGCACCGGATGGGTCACATAGGCCACAACTTTGACCGCGCCAGCATCCTTCAATGCGCCCGCAGCCTGACCCAGCGTACCCGCTGTATCCACTAGGTCATCGACCAGCACGCAGGTCTTGTCGCGCACGTCGCCGATGATGTTCATCACCTTGGCTTCATTGGGCCGCGGGCGGCGTTTGTCGATGATCGCTAGGTCGGCGTCATCCAGTCGTTTGGCCACCGCGCGGGCGCGCACAACGCCGCCGACATCGGGGCTGACGACGATCAGGTTCTCGTGTTTCTGCCGCCAGATATCGCCGAGCAGCACCGGGCTGGCATAGACGTTGTCGACTGGCACGTTGAAAAAGCCCTGAATCTGGTCGGCGTGCAGGTCCAGTGTCAGAACACGATCTGCTCCGGCGCGTCCGATCATGTCTGCACAGACCTTGGCGCTGATCGGTACGCGCGCACTACGCGGTCGTCGATCCTGTCGTGCATAGCCAAAGTAGGGCACGACGGCGGTAATGCGCTGTGCTGAGGCGCGACGCAATGCGTCCAGCATCATCAGCAGTTCCATGAAGTTGTCGTTGGTAGGCGCGCAGGTGGACTGGATCACGAACACGTCCTTGCCGCGCACGTTTTCCATGATCTCGATCTGCACCTCACCATCGGAAAAGCGTCCGACGGTCGCCTTGCCCATGGAAATCCGCATGTAATTGGCAATTTCCTGTGCCAGCTGCGGGTTGGCGTTGCCGGCAAACAACATCAAGGTGGATTCGGCCATCGGTCAGTTTTCTTTTTGGGCGAGAGGGTTGCTGATTGTCTGAGAAACCCGTGAATGCAGGCCTGAAAAATGATTGCCGGCGCTGCAGTGGGCTGTAATGTCTGCCAAGGTGTTGAAAACGCAGATGGTAGGGGTGCCAGGATTCGAACCTGGGAATGGCGGGATCAAAACCCGCTGCCTTACCACTTGGCTACACCCCTTCCGACATTTTCAAATTATAACCTTTGAAAGGATGATCTCGCGCTCATCCTGCGCGTAATCTTGAAAGTGGCGACTCATTGAGGCCGCGTGCGATGAAGCTGGTCCAGTCTCTGGGCATGGCTGAACGCGCCATCAGGGCCTCTGGGCGCGAGGCAAAAGCGGCAAACACCGAGGCGCCAGTGCCGGACATTCGCGCGGTTGCAAACTTGCCAAGACGATTCATGGCTTCATCCACCAGTGGGTACTTTGCGCGCGTGACTGGTTCGCAGTCATTGCGTGTAACCGAGCCGGCGCGGAACTGGCGCATGGTGATGCGGGGCGTGTCACGACGCAGGTCGGCGGAAGAAAAGATTTCTGCCGTGCTGATGTTCACCGGCGGCGTCACGATCAGGTACCAGGGCTCAGGCAAGGTCAGAGAACTCAGCCGTTCGCCAACGCCTTCAGCGAAGCTCGCCTGCCCGTGAATGAACACAGGTACGTCGGCGCCAATCTGAAGCCCCAGGCTGGCCAGTTCGTCGCGGGTGAAGCCCAGGTTCCAGACGCGGTTCAGGGCCATCAAAGTGGTCGCCGCATTGCTTGAACCGCCACCGAGTCCGGAACCCATCGGCAATCGCTTCTCGATGCGGATATCGGCGCCCAGACCGCAGCCGCTGGCCTGGCTGAGTAATTGCGCGGCGCGCACAGCAAGGTCTTGGTCCTGGCTCACTCCCTTGAGGTCGTTTGCCCGGCGACAAACGCCGTCACCGCGCGGACGGAAGAACAGAGTGTCACCGTGGTCGAGAAACTGGAACACGGTCTGCAACTCGTGATAGCCGTCGTCGCGGCGCCCCACGACGTGTAGGAACAAATTGATCTTGGCAGGCGCCGGCCACGGAAACTCGTGGGTCAGCGGCACCTCGGAAGGCGTTTTGAGCATCGTTGTACGGATTATGGTGTTGAAGGTGCAGCGTTGTCGGCTGGGGCAGGGCTTTTTGGAATCGGGCCAAGGTTCGACCAGGCATCCGCCAGAACCAGAACCCGGGTATCGCCGTTGCGCGCTTCGATGCGACGAGGCAGTTCTGGCAGCCCGGGCTGCGCGCGATACTCGGGGAAGTTCAGTTCCCAGCCGTTCTGAACGATGCGCAGGGCACGGCCTTCCGGGTCGAGAAGCATGTCGAAATGATTGTCCGGTGCCGGCAGGCCCATGGCCCACCAGCGAAGTCCACTGACCGGCAAACGCACCCCCAGGGCTTGCTCCAGCCAGAGCTCGGGCTCGGTTGTTGTCGTTGCGTCGTCCTTGCCGGTACGTACCTGGACCTGATTCTGATCACCCGCCAGTTCTGCGGCGCGCGCGCCGAAGGGGCCGGCAACGCGCATTTCAAAGCGGCCGTCAGCGTGTTGTTTCCAGCGCAGGTCTGCCTTGAAGCCGATGCTGCCGCTGGCAACGCGACCCCGTACGGTGAAGGTCTCCACTGGGCTCAGCTCGGCAACACGCGCCTGCCATTGTGCAAGCAGTTGTTTGCTGGGGGCTTTGGTGTCGGTGATCGGCGCGCGCAATACGGCACAGCCCTGCAGGACCGCGATGGCGGCAATCAATGCAATCAGACGAATCATGCTCAGCGTGTCAGTCGTTCAATGGCTTCCAGAACGCCAGCATGATCAGGGTCGCGGATCAGCGCCTTGTTCCAGACCTCGCGAGCCTGCTCGTGCTCGCCAAGGGTCCAGAGGACTTCGCCAAGATGCGCTGATATTTCCGGATCAGGTGTCTTGGCCAGCGCTTTCTCAAGATAGCTTCGGGCCTCGGTTGGCCTTCCCAGCTTGAACAGCACCCAGCCTTTGCTGTCGATCACCGCTGCGTCGTCGGGGGCAAAATCCAGCGCCGAACCGATCAGTTTGTGCGCTTCTTCGTAACGATCAGTGTTGACCACCAGCATGTAGCCTAGGGCATTGAGCGCGCGCGCATCTTCGCCGTTCTGCGCGAGGATGGAACGCAGATCAGCCTCGGCTGAGTCAAAGTCACCTGATCGTTCGTGTACCAGCGAGCGTCCGTAGAGCAGGTCGATGTCGCCCGGCCGATCCTCCAACGCCGCCCCATAGACGCTTAGCGCCTCTGCGTTGAGATTGGCGTTCATCAGGATTTCGGCTTCGGCAAGAATCAATCTTGGGCCCAGCGGCGGGTAACGGCGGCGCAAATCCTGAAGGCCTACGCGCGCTTCATTCACGCGACCCATTTGCGTCTTGACCGTGGCCTGGCGAACAGCGGACTCAATGGCCAGCGCACCGGTGTGCACCTTTTCATAGTGGCGCAGCGCTTTTTCGTGCTCGCGACGTGATTCAGCAATCCGGCCCAACTGGTAGTGGGCATCGGATGCGCGTTCCGGGTCCTTGCTCAGAGGCTCGAACATGGCCTGTGCTTCGTCCAGTTCGCTGTCGGTCAAGGCCATGATGCCGAGCGCATAGCGGGCATCGTTGTTCTTGGGGTTTTCTTTCAAGGCCTGCTGGAACTGTTCGCGCGAGGCATTGCGATGTCCGGCCTCGAGCAGCAGTCTCGCGTAGGCCTGACGCACCTCATCACGCTGATCGCCTTTGGTCTGCTTGAGCAGGCTACGGACAACAGAATCGGCCTGGCCTACGTCGTCAGCGCGCACCAGCACACCCACGAGCAACAACTGGTAGTCCTGTGACTTGGGCTCAATCTCCAGGGCCTTGCGTACTGAAGCCTCTGCCTCTGGATACGCCTGCAGACGCAGGGCGATCAGCGCGCGCGCGTAGTGACCGCCGCTCTCCTCCGGATAGACGGCCACGAGACGGTCAAAGATGTCGAGCATTGCCGGATTCGCCGACGGATCTGCCGACAGGATCAGCGCGGCGTGGCGAAAGCCCTCGCCGCGGCCACCCGGGTGACCATTAATAATTTCCAGGCACTGTGCGTAGGTTTCCTCGATGTCGCCTTGTGCCAGCGCCATGCGCGCCAGGACTTCCCGCGCGTCTAGCGCATTGGGCTCCAGTTCAAGCCACTTGGCCGAGGTACGGCGTGCCAGATCAGGATTGTTTGAGCTCAGTGCCAGTTGAGTCGCACGACGGGCGAGATCGGGGTCTGGGTAGTTCTCCAGCGCGCGCAGGAAAGCTTCGGCAGCAAGGTCGTGCTGTCCGCGACCTGCCGCCATTTCGCCGGCCATGAGATGGAACTCCGCCTGCATGGTCTGCTGGCGTGTCAGCACTTTCTCCTGTGTCGTCTCTTCTGCCGCACGTTCATCGGCTGCGGGCGGCGGAAGCGGCTCTGCGGGTTCTTGCGCACCAAAAGCGGGCGCTGAACTCAACAGAAGAGTGGCACTAATGATTGTTGCGGAGCGTGAGAACACGGCAAATGCCTGCAAAGGGACGGTCGTGGGACCGGCATATGGTACAGCGGTTCCCTGCCTCGACTCGGGGCACATTTGAGTGATGGGGGTCTTATCGCGGAAAATGGGGGGCAGGCGCCGCCACCCGGGCGGTGTCACCGAGACAGCAATGGCCTTTATCACTCTGGGTCTCAGCCATCACAGTGCGCCGGTTTCGGCGCGCGAACGACTGGCTTTTACCGATGCCGAACTCCCGGCCGCCCTGACGCGGCTAAGGGCGCTCGCGGGTGTGGACGAGGCTGCCATCCTGTCGACCTGCAACCGAACTGAAATTCTCAGCGTCGTCGAGCCGGAAATGGCACCGGAGCTGATCAACTGGTGGCGACGTGAACTCAACGTCCCCGAAGGTTTGATCGAGCAGTTTGTATATACCCACCGCGATCAGGCGGCCGTGCTGCACAGCCTGCGCGTGGCATCCGGCCTGGACTCCATGGTGGTCGGGGAACCGCAGATTCTGGGGCAGATGAAAAACAGCTTTGCGCTGGCCAATCAGACGCAAGCGCTCGGGCCGGTTCTGTCCAGATTGTTCCAGCACGCCTTTGCAGTGGCCAAGGTGGTCCGGTCGCGTACACAGGTTGGTGCGCATCCGGTGTCGGTGGCCTATGCCGCGGTGCAGATGTCCAAGCAGATTTTTTCCGACCTGCGCCAACAGACGGCCTTGCTGATTGGTGCCGGCGAAACCATGCAACTGATTGCGCGACACCTGCGCGGGCAGGGCATCGGCCGGATCGTGGTGGCCAACAGAAGCATTGAGCGCGCGACCCAGTTATCGCGTGAAGTCCATGGTTACGCGATCAGCCTGTCGGACCTGCCTGCTTATCTGGGCGATGCCGATCTGGTGGTTTCATCCACTGCAGCGCGCGAGCACGTGGTTGATCTGGCTGCGATGAAAGTGGCAACGAAGAAGCGGCGACGCAAACCGGTGTTCATGATTGATCTGGCGGTACCGCGCGATCTGGACCCGCGCATCTCCGATCTCGAAGACGTGTATCTGTATACGCTCGATGATCTGCGCAATGTCATTGCCACCAACCTGGAGGCACGGGCGGCAGCGGCGCGCCAGGCCGAGGTTCTGGTCGAGAATTACGCGGATGAGTTCTCCCACTGGCTTGAAAGCCGCGATGCCGGGCAGGTGATTCGCGTGCTGCGCGAGCAGGCCCGCACACATCGGGACGAAGTGCTGGAAAAGGCGCGCCGAAAACTGGCGTCCGGCGCTTCGGCCGAAGACGTAATGGATTTTGTTGCCAATACCTTGAGCAACAAGTTGCTTCATTCGCCTAGCCACCGTCTGCGCAATTCGGACAGTGTCGAGCAGGCGCTGTTGATCAACGCAACGCGCAGGCTGTTTGACTTGCCTGACGACGACGCATCATGAATCTGGGGCATTAGCGAGCAAACAGTGTCGTTCCGTTTTGCGGAACCTGCTTGCCCGTTGCGCGGCCTTCTGTAAGAAGCGCCCGCGTTCTGATCTTCCCCAATTTACAAAATCACGCTCATGCTCCCATCACTGATCCAGAAACTCGAAGGCATGGTTGAGCGCCGTCTCGAAATCGAGCGCGAACTGTCCTCGGCCGAAGTCGCCAGCGATGCCGATCGATTTCGCCGGCTTTCACAGGAATACGCGCAGCTCGGTCCCTTGGCAGAAAATTTTGAATCCTGGCGTGCGGCTGTTGTCGAGATTGAAGATCTTGGCCTCATGCTCAACGACGCTGACAGCGAAGTCCGCGCCATGGCCGAAAGCGAGATTGATGCCGCGCAGGCGAGAAAGGACGAACTCGAGCAGAACCTTCGCGGCTACCTGGTGCCGCGAGATCCGCTGGACGAGAACAATGTCTTTCTCGAAATACGCGCGGGAACGGGCGGAGACGAAGCCGCCATTTTTGCCGGCGACCTATTTCGCATGTACTGCAAATATGCGGAACTTCGAAACTGGGAAATCGAGTTGCTCTCCGAAAACGAGGGCGAGCATGGCGGCTTCAAGGAAGTCATCGCGCGCATCGTCGGCTTCGGTGTTTACAGCGAATTGAAGTTCGAGTCGGGTGCGCATCGCGTGCAGCGCGTGCCGGAAACCGAGGCGCAGGGGCGTATTCATACCAGTGCCGCCACCGTGGCCATCCTTCCGGAAATTGCGGAGACCGAGAAAATCGATATCAATCCTGCTGATCTCAAAGTCGACACCTACCGTGCCAGCGGTGCGGGTGGTCAGCACGTCAACAAGACCGAGTCAGCTATCCGCATCACCCATTTGCCGAGCGGCGTGGTGGTGGAGTGTCAGGAGGAGCGCAGTCAGCACAAGAACCGAGCCAAGGCGATGGCCCTGCTGGCGTCACGTTTGCTTGCAGCGGAGCGCGACCGGCAGCAGAGCGACATGGCCGCAACGCGCAAGGCGCTCGTGGGCAGCGGGGATCGATCCGAACGCATCCGGACCTACAACTTTCCGCAGGGAAGAGTCACGGATCACCGGATCAATCTGACGCTCTATCAGCTCGACAAGATCATCCAGGGCGACCTGCAGCCGGTGATCCAGCCTTTGCTGGCCGAGTATCAGGCCTCGCTTCTGGCTGAGTTGGGTAGCGAGTAAGTTGACCGTTGCGGAACATCTTCAACAGGCCCGACAGCGGCTGGCCCGCTGCAGTGACAGCGCGCGCGCCGACGCCGAGCTGATTCTTTCGCACGTTCTGCAGGTTTCGCGTGGCGCACTGTTCGCACGCGATCGTGATGTCGTTGATGATCAAAGCGCCAAGCAGATTGAGCACCTGCTGCAGAGGCGCGAAGGCGGCGAGCCGGTGTCTTATCTGATCGGCTCGCAAGGATTCTGGACGCTCGATCTGCAGGTTTCACCGCAGGTTCTGATTCCCCGGCCCGAGACTGAGGCGCTCGTGGCGTGGGCCATCGAACTGACAGCGGGACCGGGCGATAAGCCGCTCGAGATTCTGGATCTGGGCACGGGAAGCGGCAGCATTGCCCTGGCACTGGCCAGCGAACGGCCGGACGCGCAGGTCTGGGCCACCGATGCGAGTGAGTCGGCCCTGGAAGTTGCCCGGTGCAATGCACTGCGCGCGCAGCTCGCCAACGTCAATTTTGCCAGCGGATCGTGGTTTGAGGCCCTGGGTCAGGGTGCACCGATTTCATTCGATTTGATTGTCAGCAATCCGCCCTATATCGCCCAGGACGATCCGCATCTTCAGGCCTTGTCACATGAGCCGATGTCTGCGCTCGTGTCGGGTGCCGATGGTCTGGATGATTTGCGTCACATTGTTTCGCAGGCCGCGCGCTATCTGAAGCCTGGCGCCTACCTGCTGCTTGAACATGGCCATGATCAGGGGCGCGCAGTACGCGCGCTTTTCTCAGCCGCCGGGTTTGCCGAAATTGAAACACGTCTGGATTTTGGTCAGCGCGAACGCATCACTGCGGGACGGCGGGTCTTATGAATGCACTGGATCGTTATGCAAGGCAGGTATCGCTGCGCGAAATTGGCGTCAATGGCCAGCAGATCCTGCGCGATTCATCCGCATTGATCGTAGGACTCGGTGGTCTGGGCGCACCGGCTTCGATGTATCTTGCAGGCGCTGGACTGGCCAAGCTGGTCCTGAGCGACTTTGATCGCGTCAGCGCATCCAATCTTCATCGACAGGTCCTGTATCGCAATGATCAGTTGGGCCAGAGCAAGCTAGACGCGGCGCGTCAGCAATTGCAGATGCTCAATCCAGAATGCGAGATCGAGTGTCTTGCAGGGCCATTGAATGATGAAGGGCTGCAGGCCGCCGCCGCTCAGGTTGATGTGGTTCTGGACTGTACCGACAATTTTTCCAGTCGCTTTGCGATCAACCGGGCCTGTGTTGCGGCGCGACGTCCGCTGGTTTCTGGTGCTGCCATTCGCTTCGAAGGTCAGCTGGGTTTTTTTGACCCGGCTCATGGCAGTGCCTGCTATGCCTGCCTCTACCCTTCAGCAGGCGCCGAGCAGGAAAGCTGCGAGGAAGCCGGCATTTTGGGGCCGGTGGTGGGCGTGGTTGGCGTACGTCAGGCGCTCGTTGCCTTGAAGCTGTTGCTGGGATTGAATCAGGATGCGGGTACGCTATGGGTCTGGGATGCCCTGAATGATCGTGAGCGGCGCATGCAGATTCCGCGTGATCCCGAATGTCCTGTTTGCGCCAACAAACCGTAAAGAAGAAGAGTCGATGAATACAAAACAAGATCTGGTGATGCCGCGACGACTGGCCATTGTCATCATGCACGAGGCGCAAGTCGCGCAGCCCGAAAGCATTACCGGTCTGGTGGGTGCAAAGGCTGACGAACCCTGCAGTTTTTCTCTGGGGGACGATGACTCACTGATCCAGTCCCGCGGTGAGCAGCTGTGGGCGCGGCTGTGGTCGATTCCGACGGCACCAGCGGTGCCGGAGGCGAGCCAACTGTCTGCAGGCGGTCTGCATCTGCTGGTTTCGCTCAATACCAAGGGCGTTCTGGAAATGCGTGCTTGGGAATTGCGGGACGGCGCGCCGCAGGAGCGGGTGCTGAAGATTCGCGACTGATCGCCAGGGAGGAACCGCCGCAGGTTCGGCGAATTTGAATATTTCTGCTGAAGGCCAGCCGCCGGGCTACGGCCGCATTTTCTCTTTGGCCTGGCCGATCATGCTGGCCAATTGCAGCGTGCCCATTCTTGGTCTGGTGGATACCGCTGTCATTGGTCACACCAGCGATGCACGTGCGCTGGCCGCCATCGCGCTCGGTGCGCTGATCTTCAATTTTATCTATTGGGGTTGTGGGTTTCTGCGCATGGGAACCACGGGTCTTACTGCGCAGGCGGTGGGCGAGGGCGATGAACCGGAGGTTCGCGCCACCCTGATGCGCGGACTGCTGATCGCCACCGGACTTGGCCTGTTTGCCATCCTGGCTCAGAGCGGAATCATTTGGTTTTCTCTCGGCGTATTGAGTGCCGATGTCGGGGCGGAGTCGCTCGCCGCACAGTACCTGGGCATTCGCATCTGGGGCGCGCCAGCGAGCTTGGCCATGTATGCGGTCATGGGCGCGTTCATCGGTCTGGGGCGCAGTGATTTGTTGCTCAAGGTGCAGTTGTTCCTGAACAGTCTGAATATTCTGCTGGACCTGCTGTTTGCCGGGGTGTTTGCCTGGGGCGTAAGCGGTATTGCACTGGGGACGGCCATTGCCGAATGGAGCGCCTTGATCCTGGCGCTGAGTCTGGCAGTACGCCTGTTCCGTCAGCGGCATACCGATCAGGCATCGTTTCTGGAGTGGCCGCGCATCCTGCGTAAGCAGGCCCTGCGTCGGAGCTTTACGGTAAACCGGGATATTTTCCTGCGCACGCTGTTTCTACTGTTTGGCTTCGCCTGGTTTACCAACGAGGCGGCGCAGTACGGAAACGTCATGCTCGCTGCCAATCATGTGCTGATCCAGTTCATCACCTTCAGTGCTTATCTGCTGGATGGCTATGCCAATGCTACGGAACCTCTGGTGGGGAATGCGGTTGGCGCGCGTAACAAGGCGCTGTTCGATACCGTGGTGCGTCGCTCTGTGAGTCTGGCGGGTTTTACGGCGATCACTTTGTCCGCCGTGATTCTATTGGGCGGCTCCTTCGGTATTCAGGCGCTGACAGATATTCCCGAGGTTCGTCTGGCAGCAGAGGCCTTCCTGCCGTATTGCGTTGCCTATGTCTTGTGCGCGTTTGCCGCCTTTCAACTCGACGGCATTTTTATTGGCGCGACCCAGACACAGGCGATGCGCAATGCCTCGTTCATTTCACTGCTGGCGTTCCTGCTTGCCTGGTTCGTGTTGACACGCATTTGGGGCAACCACGGTCTGTGGATGGCCATGATCATATTTGTGGTCGCACGCGCACTGGCACTGATGTGCTTCTATCCAGGGTTGCGCGCGCGTCTCGTCCCTGTACCCGAAAGATAGATCGGTTTGGCCCTGCTAGGGCGCCGTGGTCACTGACCACACAGTCCTGAGCCGGCCGATGGTCACGTAGGCACGTCGGGTTGCACTGGGGCTCGCTGATGACAGCATGCGGAGCCGAATCGTATCCCCAGGGCTGACGGTACCTGCAGCGTTCGTGAAGGGACCGCTGTTGATCGAGTAGCGGGCCGAATTGGCGCCACGAATGACGATCGAAGTCGGCGCATTGAAATTCGTCAGTGTCAGCGTCTCGGACAAGATGAATCCCTGCGGCGATGCGTTGGGAACATCAGTGAAATCGAATGACGCCGGAGTCTCGTCGACGGACCCGGTGGTGACGTTCCAGGTTTCGATGACGCCGCCGATATTGACGTCCACCGAACGGGTCACGTTGGGTGCGGCGGGAGAAATCACCCTGATGCGGACGGTATCGCCATTCTCAACCGTGCCAGCCGCCCCGGTGAACGCGCCCCCGTTGATCGAATACTCCTCGGAGCTTCCCACGGCATCGACGCTGATCGGCGCGGCTGCAGCGAGTCCGCTGAGCGTGATGGTATTGGATGAGATTCGAGCGGCGGTTGGCCGGTCGGTTCGATCAAAAAAGTCGAATGGATCAGGGGTGGTGTCCGGGGCGGCGGTGATCGTGGCCGAACTGACACTGATGAATCTTTCGAGTTTTAGTGGCGTGCCTGCCACCGCGTCCTGCGCGCTACTGAGTGGTGTGTCCTCGCTGGCATCGAGCGAGAAAGGCGTATGAATCACGCGAAAATTATTCGGCGTTTGTTGATCAGCGCCATCGGCGATATCCACCGCCAGAAAATAGCTTTGCGTATTGCCTGAACTCACCTCGACGTTGGCATCGCCACTCAGGAAGCTCACTTCCTGGACACCGTTGTTCAGATCCAGATTGGCAATCGTGCTGATGATGGTGTCGCTCTCAGGGTCAAAGGCCGAGTCGCCATCATCCCGGTAGACAAACAGCCGATCCACCAGCGCGTTCGCAGCGCTGTTGCCCAGGCCGATACCGAAGCCGCTGACAAAGCGCACTTCAAAGCTGCTCAGTTCCAGACTGGCATCACCGGCGCGGCCCAGATGATGGGCGTCTATGCGAAGGACCGGTACATCGCGATCGCCGGCAGAGGCAGCTCCTGGCGCAAGATCAAATGTGGGCAATCCAAACTGTCCACCGCGATTTGGAAACCAATTGATACGGTCATTGGCAAACGATGCCGCGGCCACGTCCAGGTCGCCGTCATTATCGAGGTCGGCGGCGATGGCAGACCGCACACCGGGTGTGTCCAGGCTGATGGTGCGCAGTGCGAAGCTCGGATTTGCGGCGCCATCATTCTCGAACCAGACCACTTTGCTGTCGTAGGCCGCCGCGGCCAGGATGTCCATGTCGCCATCCGCGTCGAGGTCCATCGCCCGCACATCGCTGGCACCAGCGGTCGCAAGGCTGACTGTGCGCGATACAAATGCTGGGTCAGCTGCGCCATTGTTTTCATGCCAGGCAATTTTTCCGCCGATATAGGCGGCCGAGAGTGCATCGATATCGCCATCACCATCCATGTCCGCAGCGGCAACGGCGCTGGCGTACGGCTCTGCGGTGCTGATGGTACGCAGCACGAAACTCGGATTGGCGGCGCCATCGTTCTCATACCAGGCGATCTTGTTGTCACTTCGGGAGGCGGAGAGAACATCGATATCGCCGTCGCCATCGACGTCGGCGGAAGCGACCGATTGTGCGCTGATGGCAGCGTTTGCAACGATGGTTCGCCGCGTAAAGAGTGGGTCGGCGGCACCGTTGTTCTCAAGCCAGTAGATGCTGTTGCTGTCTGCGGCACTGGCCAGCACATCCAGATCGCCGTCGCCATCCACGTCTGCCGTGGTGACGGAACTCGCGCCGTCGATCAGCAGCGAGATCGTGCGTAGCGTGAAGCTCGGATTGGCCGTGCCATCATTCTCATACCATGCGACCTTGTCGTCATTGCTGGATGCGGAGACCACATCTAGATCGCCGTCTGCATCCAGGTCCGCCGCGTGAACTGAGCGTGCAAGGTCAGCAGACGTGCTGATGATGCGCCGGGTGAAGGCTGCGTTGAGCTGGCCGCCATTCTCGTACCAGGCGATCTCATCGCCTACAGCTGAAGCGCCAAGCAGATCCAGATCGCCATCATTGTCTAAATCGGCAGCAAACGTGGACATGGCGCCGTTCGCCTGCGTTGACACGGTGCGCTTCTGCGGAAAGGCGGCGCTGCCGTGAATACTTTGATTCGGATACCAGGTGATGCTGTCGTCGTCACTGGAAGCCGAGAGCAGGTCGACGTCGCCGTCACTGTCCAGGTCGATGGCGAAAACCGCGCGTGCATACGATGCATTCAGGCTGACCGTGCGCGCCGTGAAACTGGGCGGTGTCGCTCCATCGTTCTCGTACCAGGCGAGTTTGTTGTCCAGCGCCGACGCGGAGGCAAGGTCGATGTCGCCGTCGCCATCCATGTCGATGGCGTAGACAGACGTAGCGCCGTCGGCACCTAGGCTGACCGTTCGTAGCGTGAAAACAGGTGTCGCACCGCCGTTGTTCTCGTACCAGGCGATCTTGTCATCGATGGACGAGGCAGAAACCACGTCAACGTCGCCATCTCCGTCAATGTCGGCGGCAAATGCGGACTGGATGGAGACTGATTGAGTGCTGATCGTGCGCGAGGTGAACGTCGGATTCGCAGCGCCGTCATTCTCATGCCAGTACACGGCGCTGAATGTTGCGTAATAGGCTTCGGTGGAGACCACGTCCAGATCACCGTCGCCGTCCACATCCGCCACATGGACCGACGTTGCATTGGCACCGGAGGAGGTGATGGTTCGCTGGGTGAACGCCGGGTTTGCCAGTCCATCGTTCTCGTGCCAGGCCACGACGCCGTCCAGCAACGAAGCAGAAAGTGCGTCCATGTCGCCGTCACCATCGAGATCGGCGGCATAGACAGCACGGGTCGAGTAACTGCCACTGCTGAAAGTGTTGAGCGTGAAGCTGGGGTTGGCAGCCCCGTTGTTCTCGTACCAGGCGAGTGTGTTGTCGTTGAGAGAGCCCACCAGAACATCCATGTCGCCGTCGCCATCCATGTCGGCGGCGCGCACCGAGTCGGGCTGGATTCGTGTGACTCCGACGGTGCGTCGTGTGAAGGAGAGGTTTCCGGGGCCGTTGTTCTCGAACCAGGAGACGACATTGTCATTGATGGATGCGGCGACGATGTCCACGTCACCATCGCCGTCGATGTCCGCGGCGTGGACACTGATTGCGCCGTCCGCGTTGGTAGCAATGTTCGATTCGCCAAATGGAATTTCGACAGCGCCAGCGGGGGAGGCCTGCACAACGCAAAGTGTCCCGGCTAGAAGGCCCAGCGATCTCAGAGATGAGGCAAGGCGCAAACGCTGACTGCGTGCAGCGTCCGCATAGGGGCTGAGGTAAAACGCGGACGGCAGCTTTGCCGCGACGCGTGTTGAGCGGATGGGTCGTGCCATGGCAGAAGCTCCCTCAGGCTGATTTTCAGGCGCCGCCGCAATTCAAGGCCCCGGCGCGGTGACCCAGCCTAAGCTAGCAAGTTTTTACCTGGAGCGCCTGATCGAAGCGATCACAACAGGTCATGCTTCTGCCGCTAGACCCGATCTTCAGTGCCGGAAGTGGCGAACACCGGTGAAAACCATCGCCATGCCGGCTTCGTCTGCGGCGGCAATGACTTCTGCGTCGCGCATGGAGCCGCCAGGTTGAATCACGGCTGCAATTCCTGCGGCTGCGGCTGCATCAATGCCATCGCGGAAGGGGAAGAAGGCGTCCGATGCCATGACCGAGCCGCGCACTTCCAGCTTCTCGTCTGCCGCCTTGATCCCGGCAATCTTGGCCGAATAGACGCGGCTCATCTGCCCTGCACCAACGCCGATGGTCTGACGGTTCCGTGCGTAGACAATGGCATTGGATTTGACGAACTTGGCAACGCGGAACGCAAACAGAAGGTCCTCGATTTCCTTGGCGTTAGGCTCACGCTTGCTGACGATCTTGAGGTCGTCACGTGTCACGATGCGGTGATCGCCGCTCTGCACCAGCAAGCCCGAACCAATGCGCTTGATGTCGTGCAGGTTGCGTCCATCGCCTTCTGGAATCTGCAATACGCGAACATTGGTCTTGGTTGCCGTCACTTCCAGCGCTTCGGCTTCAATGTCAGGTGCCAGAATCACTTCAACGAACTGACGCTCGACAATGGCACGTGCAGTTGCAGCGTCCAGCGGACGGTTGAACGCGATAATGCCGCCAAAAGCAGAGGTGGGATCCGTTGCGTAGGCAAGCTCGTATGCGCCAAGGGCATTGTCTGCCACCGCAACGCCGCAAGGGTTGGCGTGCTTGACGATCACGCATGCCGGTTCATTGAAGCTGCGAACGCATTCCCACGCGGTGTCCGCATCGGCGAGGTTATTAAAGCTCAGCGCCTTGCCCTGCAGCTGCTTGAAAGTTGCGAGGGTCCCGGCTTGAGGATGCACGTCGCGATAGAAGGCCGCTTCCTGGTGCGGGTTTTCGCCGTAGCGAAGATCCTGCACCTTGACGTAGTTGCTGTTGGTTTGCTCCGGGAATTCCTGACGCTGGCCTTCGGAATCCAGGGAGGAAAGGTAATCGCTGATGGCCGCGTCGTACTGCGCAATACGATTGAACGCGGCAACGGAAAGGGCGAAGCGTGTTTCGCGGCTCAGCTTGCAGCCTCGGCTGAGTTCTTCCATGGCTGCCGGATACTGCGCAGGGTCGGTCAGTACGCCCACATGCAACCAGTTCTTGGCGGCGGATCGGACCATGGCGGGGCCGCCGATATCAATATTTTCGATGGCGTTTTCGAGCGTGCAATCTGCCTTTGCCACCGTGGCCTCAAAGGGGTAGAGATTGACCACCAGCAGGTCAATGGCGCCGATCTCATGCTCTTCCATCAGCGCATCGTCGGTACCACGACGCCCCAGCAGTCCGCCATGAATCTTCGGGTGCAGGGTTTTGACCCGGCCGTCCATCATTTCCGGAAAACCGGTGTGTTCGGAGACTTCGCGTACTTTCAGGCCGGCTTCGTGCAGCGCGCGGTAGGTACCGCCGGTGGAAATCAGTTCAACATCCAGTTGCGCCAGGGCGCGAGCGAGTTCAATCAGTCCAGTCTTGTCGGAGACTGAAAGCAGAGCACGACGAATCATCAGACGGGGGCATCCGGTGGGGCGCGAAGTTCGCGCGTCAGTTGGTTGGATTCAAACTAATCTTGTGCTGCCGCAATTTCTTGCGGAGCGTTGCGCGATTCAGGCCGAGCATTTCGGCAGCGCGAGACTGATTGTGATCGCAGTAGCGCAGGGTCGCACGCAACAGCGGGGGTTCGACCTGATCGAGAACGGTGGTGTACAACTCAGCAGGCCGATGACCATTGAGGCTGCCGAAGTATGCGTCGATACATTCGGCGACGGATTGGCTCAACGGTTTGCACTCTAGATTCTTTTGAGCAGACATTCTGGGGTCGCCCTGTCGGCGGATATGACACTCTCCATTCCGCGCGCTTATAAAATTGGGGCGCAATCATAGCGCCAATGACCGCTTTGAAAAAAGGTCGAATGCAAAAAAATTTGACCAAGATCACAGACCATCAATGGCCGCAGGCAGTTGGAACATTTTGTTGATCTAAATTCGTAAGCGCCCAGCGATGCGCGTCCAGCCTTCCTGCGATTGATCCGCTTCGAAATCGAGATGTTCGGCATAGGCTTGGCGTACTTCCTCCGCCTGCCGGTCGAGCAAGCCAGCTAGCACGATCGCACCACCGGGCTTTAGCTTGCTGCACAACAAGGGTGCAAGCTCAATCAAGGGGCGCGCAAGAATGTTGGCAAAGACGACGTCTGCTTTTTCTGCTTCGAACGGCGCGTCATGTTCAACCAACTGCATGCCGGACGAAACCTCGTTGCGGCGTGCGTTTTCGCGCGTTGCGATGATCGCCTGCGGATCAATATCGAATGCGACGCACTGGCGCGCGCCTAGCTTGAGCGCGGCGATGCCGAGGATGCCGCTGCCACAACCGAAATCGATGACCTCCAGATCAGTTATCGGCTGATGGGCGATCCACTGCAGACAAAGCGCGGTACTCGGGTGAGTACCAGTGCCAAAGGCCAGACCGGGATCAAGCATGAGCGTGGCGCAGCCCGGTTCATCAACGCGCTTGGCCTCCGGGCAGACCCACAGGCGTTGGCCAAACTTCATCGGCGGGCAATTTTCCAGCCATACGCGAACCCAGTCCTGATCCTCAACGTTCTCCACCTGCAAGTTCAGATCAGCGCCATCGGGCAGGACCGATCTCAGCTGGGATTCCACTTCTGCGGCGTCGGCATCGGGCTGGAACAGGCCGATAGAGATGGTGCGCGGCCATAGCGGGGTGTCACCGGGAGCGGGTTCGAGCACGGGTTCGTCTGCCGCGTCCACCTGACTGACGCTCAGTGCGCCGCAGGCCAGGAGAATTTCCTCGGCGAATTCAGGGTGTCCGGAATCGCATCGAATTTGCAGAAAAGGCATGGCTTTTGGCTAAAGAGATTTTTTCGGGCGCACAGCTTGATTCTTTCTGTCTGTGCCGCCAAGCCCCGTACAATCGCGCGCCCCGCGTTGGCTCCTGAAAATAATCCATGTCCCTGGTTCTGGCAGATGTGCGCATCGAAGCGCGTGCCAACCTGCGTCTCGCGCTACCGTTGATCGCGGCACAGCTCAGTTTCGTGAGCGCCGGCACCGTGGATGCCATATTTGCCGGGCGCCTCGGCGCCAATGAACTGGCAGCGGTTGCGGTGGGTGCCAATGCCTGGTTCATGGTCCTGGTCATGTTCATGGGCGTGGCGATGGCCATCTCGCCCATCGTGGCGCACCGGGTCGGTGCGAAGCACGGGCCTGAAACTATCGGCCACTTTCTGCGCGGGGCGCTGATCATGGCGGTGGCGCTCGGTCTGATCTGGACCTTGCTCATGCGCTGGGCAACCGAGCCCTTGCTGAATCTGCTGAGTCTCGACGATCGCACCTTCCCCATGGCCCGTGACTACCTTCACGCCCTGTCCTGGGCCAGCTTGCCCTTCAGTCTTTGCTTCTTTCTGCGCAACGGTGCAGAAGGTTTTGGTCAGATTCGCGTTGCCCTGACGGCCGGAATCACGGGCTTGATCGTCAACGCGGGCTTTGATTGGCTGCTGATGTATGGGCACTGGGGGTTTCCGGCCCTGGGCCCGGAGGGGTGCGGATGGGCCACCACCATCGCGGCCTGGGCCATGGTCGGCGTTTTTCTGTTGTCCTATCAGCGCTCACCCGTGCTGCGCTCACTGAACATGCCCCGGGGCGGATGGCCGCGTCTGCAGCGCCAGCACCTCGAAATTCTGCGCCTCGGAATGCCGATTGCGGCGATGTTGACCGCAGAGGCCTGGTTGTTCTGCATCGGCAGTCTGCTCATGGCACGGTTCGGTGCCGAGGCCATCGCAGCCCATCAGATTGCGATCAACTTTGCCGCGCTCTGTTTCATGGTGCCTACGGCCATTGGCATGGCGACCACGGTCAGGGTCGGGCAGGCTTCCGGCGCCGGTGATCTCGGCGCCGCCGAATTACGTGGCAGGACCGGAATCCTGCTCGGCGTCTGTTTTGCACTGTGTTCGGCTGCCTTCATGGCGTTCGCGCCGGGTCTGATTGTTGCGGTCTATACCGACGTCGAGCGACTTGCAGCACCGGCGACGGCTTTCCTCGCCTTCGCGGCGGTGTTCCAGATTTTTGATTGCGTTCAAGCCACATCAAATGGCGCATTGCGCGGTATCAAGGACAGCCTGGTCCCGATGATCATTACCTTGCTGGCCTATTGGTGCGGCGGATTGCCGGTCGCCATCGGTTTGGCGTTCTGGCTGGATATCGGCCCGACCGGAATCTGGTGGGGTTTCATTATCGGTCTGGGGCTGGCTGCCATCGGCCTGAGCACACGATTTCTTTTGCGCGGACGGGGTTTGGCGCAACAAGCCTTGCTGGCGCAAGATAGTGGACCCGAAATTTGACGCAAGAGGAGCACAAGCATGGGACTGCAACTTGGCGACATCGCCCCCGACTTCGAAGCACCCACCACTGAAGGCCCGATCAAATTTCATGAGTGGCTGGGCAATGGCTGGGGCGTGCTGTTCAGCCACCCCAAGAACTACACCCCGGTTTGCACCACGGAGCTGGGCTATACCGCCAAGCTCAAGGAAGATTTTGACCGGCGCGGCGTCAAGGCCATCGGCCTGTCCGTGGACAAACTCGAAGATCATCACGGCTGGAGCAAGGACATTGAGGAGACGCAGGGCGCTGCGCTGAACTTCCCGCTGATCGCAGACGAAGACCGCAAGGTCGCCAACCTCTACGGCATGATCCACCCCAATGCCAGCGACACACTGACCGTGCGCAGCGTCTTTGTGATCGACCACAACAAGAAAATCCGCATGACGCTGACCTATCCGGCCAGCACCGGACGCAACTTTGACGAGATTCTGCGGGTAATTGATTCGCTGCAGCTGACCGACAAGTTCAAGGTGGCCACCCCGGTCAACTGGGTGCAGGGCGAAGACGTGATCATTGTGCCGGCCGTGAGCAATGCAGACGCAGAAAAACTGTTCCCGGGAGGGTTCAAGGAAATCAAGCCGTATCTGCGGGTGGTGCCGCAGCCCAAGTAAGGGCGCGGCCATGGTTACAGCCGTCCTGCGATGTCAGGAATACAGGCATCGGCAGGGCGGGCTTGTCGCTTCGCGTTGAGCGCTTTGCTCGCGGCTGAAGGCTAAGCGTCCAATGCGGCTGCAGGGCAAAATCACACGCTGGAATGACGACAAGGGCTTCGGCTTTATCACCTGGCATGGTGATGGGACTTCGGTCTTCGTGCACATCAAGGCCTTTGTCGGCACGACGCGGCGCCCGGTTGTAGGAGACATCGTTTCCTACGAGGTCGGCAAGGACGCGCGCGGACGCTCCAGAGCCGAGAAAGTCCGTTACGCCGGGCAGCTACCAACGCCCAAGCATTCCGCCCATGCGGTCCAAAACAGGTCGCGCTTCCCGGTCCTGTTTACCTGGATGTTCCTGCTCGGGCTGATCGCAGCGGCTTACATGGCACGCATCCCCTGGCTGATTGTTGCCGCCTACTTTTCCGCCAGCCTGATTACTTTCTTCGCCTACGCATGGGACAAATCCTCCGCACGGCGGGGAAGCTGGCGAACAAAGGAGTCGACTTTGCATTTGATGGCTCTGGCCTGCGGCTGGCCCGGCGCTCTGGCAGCGCAACGCCTGTTGCGCCACAAGTCCAGCAAGGAGGCATTCCAGTCGGTTTTCTGGTTCGTGGTCCTTGTCAATGTACTGGTGATGGCCTTCATCGTATGGAGCGGAGCGTCCGGCCCATTCGGTCCGCTGCTTGATAGCCTTTGGAGTATCGAGACTCGTTAGTGCTATCTATGGGCGCGCACGGTGCTGCTAAGCGCGCCGTTCATGCTGGACGTAATGAGCGACATCGCCCATGCCCTTGATGGGAATCGGCGCGCGCACATCGAGGCCGTCGGCCCCGGCCAGTTCAACGGTTCGCATGTCAATGAGGATTTCGCCGGCACCGGCGTGATCGCAAAGCCGTGAGGCAAGATTGGCGGCGGTGCCGATGGCGGTGTATTCCATTCGGGTGGAAGAACCAATGGTGCCCACGGTGACGATGCCGCTGGCAATGCCGACGCCCACAGCCAGCGGCGTTTCGGGCCGTGACCAGCGCTCGGCAATGGCTTCGGAGGCCTGGAGCACATCGCGCGACAGTTCCAGCCCGATGCGCGCGTGGCTTTCCATGGCAATCGGCGCGCCGACGAGAATCATGATCCCGTCTCCCGCGTAGTCCTGGATCGTGGCGTGATAGCGCCCAACCACGTCGCCGACGGCCTCGTAGTACTCACCCAGAAGTTTGGTTACCTCGTTGGAGTCGTGTGCCTGCGAAAAGCGGGTGAAACCGCGCAGGTCGCAGCAGACCACTGTGAGCTCCAGCTTCTGCGGCTGCATGGTGTAAGCCAATCCGCGCGTGCTGACCTGCTTGACCACTTCCTGCGACAGAAAGCGGCTCATGAATCTGCCCCGTTCGCCCTGAATGATGTGATAACGCACGCCTCCGACCATAAAGATGAACAGGGCGGGAAGACTGCTCATCACGTTGTATCCCGCTGGCAGCACATAGTTGGCGAAGAAAAAAGGGGTGGCCATCGCCGTCCAGATCACCCGTTCACGCTCGGCGTCATCAATTTTCTGGGTGAGGACGATGATGCCAGTGCTCATCAGCAGCAGGGCCATGAGCGCAATCGGCGTTGCAAACATCCAGAAATACTCTCCGCTACAGCCCTGTTGGTGGCCCAGGCAGAACAGAAATCGGGTCATGCGCTCTACTGGGAAAAAAGCGCCCAGAATCAAGTAGACGCTGGTGGCGGCAGCGAACAACCAGGCCAGCATGTGCACCCAGCGCTGGGCACGCGCGCTGGGCTGTGCGGCGCGCGTGATGTGAATCATCCAAACCAACAGCCCGATCATCACCAATGCATCCAGGACGGGCCATGACACCAGCCACCAGGTACCGAAGCCATAAGGGTGCAGAACGTGCTGCACCGGGTAGCAGGCATTGGCAATTCCGACCATGCCCACTGAAAACGCCAGTGCTCGGGTGGCGGGCGAGCGCGGATCACCGAGAAAATAGGCGATAGAGATGATGACCCCGGTCATGCCGATGGCCGTAGCCAGCGCAACAATGGCGCTGCCCTGAAGCGGCATGGTGACGAAATCGAGGTAATTCATGGCGCGATTCTAGTGAGTCTGCCTCGGGCACCGTAGAATTGCCGGCCCATAAATCCAAAACGTGTGTCCGATTGCCATGACCACTCCAATGAATCGCCATTCCAAGACCATCACCGCTGGCGTTGCCCGCAGCCCCAATCGAGCCATGCTGCGTGCGGTTGGCTTTGGCGACGGCGACTTTGAGAAGCCCATCGTCGGTGTTGCCAGTGGTCATTCCACAATGAACCCCTGCAATGCGGGTATCGCGCCGCTGGCTGCCCGTGCGGAAGCCGCGCTGCGAGAAGCCGGTGCCATGCCGCAGACCTTCGGCTTCCCGACAGTCACTGATGGTATTTCCATGGGCACCGAAGGCATGAAGTATTCGCTGGTGTCGCGTGAGGTGATCGCCGATTCCATCGAAACCGCAGCCTCCTCGCAGTGCATGGATGGCGTGCTGGCAGTCGGTGGCTGCGACAAGAACATGCCGGGCGCCATGATCGGCATGCTGCGCATCAATGTGCCCAGCGTGTTCTGCTATGCCGGCACCATCAAGCCGGGCAACTGGAAGGGGGTGCCGCTGACCATCGTTTCGACGTTTGAAGCCGTCGGGGCCTACAGCAACGGCAAGATGTCCAAGGAAGACTTTGAGGGCATCGAGAAAAACACCTGTCCCTCGACCGGCGCCTGTGGCGGCATGTATACCGCCAATACCATGTCCTCCGCCTTCGAGGCGCTGGGCATGAGCCTGCTGGGCTCGTCGCAGATGTCCTGCCCGGACCCTGAGAAAGCAGACTCTGTGGCGGAGTCAGCACAGGTGCTCTACAACGCAATTGCCAAGGACATCAAACCGCGCGATATCGTGACGCGCAAGAGCATCGAAAACGCCATTGCGCTGGTCATGGCCACCGGCGGATCAACCAACGCCGTTCTGCATTTCCTGGCCATTGCACACGCCGCGCATGTCGATTTCCAGCTCGATGACATCGAGGCCATTCGTCTTCGCACGCCGGTGATCTGTGATCTCAAGCCGTCCGGCAAGTATGTTGCGGTTGACCTGCACGCAGCGGGCGGCGTCCCGCAGGTCCTGCGCATGTTGCTCGACAAAGGTCTGCTGCACGGTGATGCCTTGACCATCACCGGGCGCACCATGGCAGAAGAACTGGCATCGGTGCCGGCTGAGCCGCGCAAGGACCAGGATGTGATCCGCAGCTGGGACAATCCCATGTATGCACAGGGCCATCTGGCCATTCTGAAGGGCAACTTGTCGCCCGAGGGCTGCGTATCCAAGATCACCGGCCTGAAAAACCCGGTCATCACCGGCCCGGCGCGCGTGTTTGATTCAGAAGAGCAGTGCATGGAAGCCATTCTTGCCGACAAGATCAAGGCTGGCGACGTGCTGGTGATTCGCTACGAAGGTCCGCGTGGCGGTCCGGGCATGCGCGAAATGCTGGCGCCGACCTCCGCCATCATCGGCAAAGGGCTTGGTGAAAGCGTGGGCCTGATTACGGACGGACGATTCTCCGGCGGCACCTGGGGAATGGTGGTTGGGCATGTCACCCCCGAAGCTTTTGATGGCGGCGTCATTGCACTGGTCGAGGAGGGCGACTCCATCACCGTGGACGCCAGGAAGCTGCTGATCCAGCTCAATGTTGACGATGCCGAGATCGAGAAGCGTCGCGCGGCATGGAAACAACCTGCTCCGCGCTACACGCGCGGTGTGCTGTCCAAGTTTGCTCGCGTGGTGTCCAGTGCGGCGAAAGGGGCGGTTACCGACTAGCTGCGGCAGCGAAAGTGCTCTCCCAGGGATCAGGCGTGGCCGCGGCCAGGCTGCAGGCGCGGCGAATTGCAATAGATTCTCCGTGGCCGGATGTCCGCATCGGGTTGGCCTTTATTGGTGATCCGCAGGGTGTTGGGCTGACGCGCGCCAAAGCCACAGCAAGACGAAAGCATCAATCTGCGGGTGCCCGGAATCTGGCAATCGAACTGCTGCAGGGGATGGATCTCGCGGTTGAAGAAATCCCGCGTGGAGTGGAGGGCGAGCCACTGTGGCCGAACGGGATCGTTGGCAGCCTGAGCCACACCGATGGATATGCGGCGGCATCGCTCGCGCGTTCCGGAGATTGCCGCGGAATAGGCATCGATGTGGAGCCAGCGCTACCCCTGCCAGGCGAAACCGGCGAACTGGTCCTTGGCGAACAGGAACGCGACTGGGTTAATTCCGTAGAGGTTCGCTTGCCCGCCGCGGGCCGGATGATTTTTTGCGCAAAAGAGTGCGTGCACAAGCTTGTCCACCCATTGACCCGAACCTGGCTGGATTTTCTAGACGTGCGGGTGGTCTTTGAACCCGATCTGATCCGCTTCTCAGTTCAACCGCTGTCGGACGCCGCAATCGCTGCGTTTGCCGATGCCCGGGTGCGCGGTTATTGCTTGCAGGTAGAAAAGCACTGCCTGAGTGTTTTGCGGTTCGACTGAAAATCAGCGACCGGGCGTTCTGGCGCGAAAGCCGATCTGCAGGAATCGCATGTCGGTCCATCGTCCGAAGCTGAGCACGACAAACAACCAGAACAGGAGCCGCTTGCTGCTCAGTCGCCAGGGCTTTTTCATTGGGTTGATGCCGTGGAATTTTTCGATTTGAAATCCCGCGCCTTCAACGCTGCGGCGAAGACTGCGCAAGGTGAAGAACCGGAAATGAGTTCGGTCAAGGATGCCTTCGTCCTGATACTGGAAGTCCGCTTTGAAAAGGATTTCCTTCATGACGCTGATGTGCCGGATATTCGGAACCGATACCACCAGGGCGCCACCGGGACGTAGAAACTTCTGAATGTCCTGGAAGAATTTGTCGTGATCGGTCATGTGTTCAACAACGTCATTGCAGATCACAAGATCAAAGTAGCCTTCTGGCAGCTCCGTGCAGACATCATCAAACAGCCCGACGAGCGTGCGATTCATGAACGTTGCGGCCTCTTGCGCAGCACCGGCATCGGGTTCGATGCCCCAGATTTCGGAACCCTGGCGCAGCTGGCGCGCGAAACGACCTTCTCCACAGCCAACTTCGAGTACGCGCTCGTACTGGTCGGGCAAGAAGGCGAGCATCTCACCTCTGGTCTCGCCGAAGTAGCCGGCTGGCTTGGCAGCTTGAACGGAGTCGGAAGAAGGCTGATTCATTTTTTGCTGAGAGGCTCTTCAGGAATTGTGGATGTTAGCGTTCTGCATCATATCGGGCTGTTGGTCAGATGGCGCGGGCGCACCATGGCACGCGCGCTGCTTTGCGTAATAGGCCGAGCCGGTGGAGAATTCTGCATCGGAACCGACTATTTGTGTCGGTAAACTCGTGATTCCATTTCCTGGTTCACATCATGATCTCAATGCCAAATGCGAACCAGCCCGAAGGCGCGCCCGATATCACCGTGGCCCTGCCCAACTACAACGGTGCAGAACTCCTGCGAAACAATATTCCAATTCTGTTTCGAGCGCTGAAAAAAGCAGAATTCAGTGCTGAAGTGCTGGTCATCGACGACGCTTCTGCAGATGACAGCAGTGCAGTGGTTGCCTCGCTGACAGCTGATTACCCGCAGTTGAGGTTCTTGGCGCAGCCCGTCAACAAGGGGTTTGCAGAAACCTGTAACAAGGGTATTGAAGCCGCGCGAGCGCCGCTCCTGTGTCTGGTCAATACGGACGTGCAGTTTGATGAAGCGTACTTCGTCCACGCGGTGCAGCCCATCCTGTCAGGCGAGGCGGACGTCACCAAAGGGGTCATTCATAACTATTCCACTGATCCCGCGCAGCCGCATTACATTGATACACAGACCCGGGTCAGCCTGCGCCGTGGCATGGCGCGCGCAGAACCTCAGGAGAAAAAGCATCGCGGCGCCTCAGTGCTGATCGCGAAACTGGGGTGCTGTTTTGTCGCGCGCACGAATGTCCTGCGCCAGATCGGAGGGTTTGATGCGCGGTATTCCCCCTATTACTGGGAGGATGTGGAACTGGGTTGGCAGGTACTCAAGCGCGGCTTTCGCCTGGTCTATGTGGAGCAGGCAAAGATTTTTCATCAGGAGAATTCCACGATCGGAAAGTTGTCGCCGGAACGCAAGAAGCAGGTATCGCGTGTCCGCGCCCGCAATCGCTTGCTGTTTACCTGGACATTATTGAGAGACGGTGGGCTTGGGCGCTGGCTGGTCTATGGGCTTTGGGAAGTTTGGCGACTGGTCTCACGCGGACTGCGTGGAGATTTCGTCTATCACCTGGCGTTTGCAGACGCAGTCAAGCGACGGCGGCTCAGTCGGGAGGCCTCATGACACAGGACTCGCAAATGCCCGTGCGTGAGGGGGCGGTTGAGGCGGGTCCGCGTAGCGGCCACATCCTGATCTGCAGCCTGAATTTCGACGCCCGTCCAGAAGGGATCAATACCGGTCGTCTGGTACGCGCATTGCTCGATGCGGGTCATCGCGTCACCGTGGTCTGCGGACGTGAGAAATCCAGATGCGATTTCGAACACCCTCGTTTCACCTTGCACGCGGTCAAGATCGGGTTGCGTCATCCTCAGTGGTTGTGGCGATTGATTGCACGTCTGCGCGGAGATATCGGCGGCCACCATTATTTGTGGACCCGACGGGTCGCAAAACTTGATTTGTCGGAAGTGCCTGACGTGGTCTATGGGCGGGCCTGGCCTCCGAGCAGTCTGATTGGCGCGGATGCCTTGGCGCGGCGCTACAACAAACCGCTGTGGCTGCATTTCAGTGATCCGTTTCCGCCGCCGCCACAGACCCAGGAAGATCCGCTGGTCATGCCCTGGTTGCGCAAGATGGTGGCGCGTGCCGCTGGGGTGACGCTTACCAATCAGCAGGCGGCGGACTACCAGATGCAGTTCTTTGATGCGCAGCCAGCGGGTGGTGCGCAAATCATCGGCCATATTGCACCGCCAGAACGTCGCTTCGGTCCAAGCATGCATTCGGATGCCTTCGTTTACATCGGGGCGTTCAGCCCCTCACGGCCACCGGATGCACTGGTTGCCGGTTTTACCGAGTACCGCAAAACCGCCCCTGCGGCGCGCATTCACTGTGTGGGAACACGACCCAACCGGATATTGCCGGTGGCTGAGCAATTTGGCGTTCTGGAAGCGGTTCGCGTCGAGCCCTATACCGACAATGTCAGTCTCTGGCAGGAGAAAGCCTCTGTGCTGCTCGCAGTCGACTGGCTTGCCGGAACGCCGGTCTATCTGCTCACCAAAGTGATTGAGGCCCTGCAGGTTGATCGGCCTCTGTTGCTGCTGACCCAGCCCGGAAGTCCGGGCGAGGCACTGGCCCGGCAGTGTGAGGACACGGTTGTCTGTGTCACGACCACCGAGCCGGGCGCGGTTGCCGAAGGCTTCCGGCGAGCAGCGGCAATGGCCAATACCGCAGGCAATTATGATCGTCGTCGTGCGGTGATGGCCCCATTTGCTGCTGAACAGATTGCCGCGCAATGTGCGCAAACCTTGTTGAACCAGACTGGCTCATGATTCTGTCCAATCGTTACAACTTTCTTTACGTGCATATCGCCAAGACCGGCGGTACCAGCGTGCGCGCCGCGCTCAAGTCCATGCAGTGGCGCGACCCCTATTATTTTGCCCAATGGATCTGCTCGCGCCTGTCAGGAATGACGGGTCACCGGATTGCAGCCAAGTTGCCTCGCCATTCCAAGATCATCTGCGCTCAGGAGATGTTGCCCAAGGAATTCTTTGATGGGCTCTACAAATTTGCGTTTGTTCGCAACCCCTGGGACTTGCAGGTATCGAGCTACCATCATCTGAAACGTGAGCGTCCGCACCTGCTCGAGGGCCATGAGTCGTTTGAAGCCTTCACGCGATGGAAGCTCAATCCCGAACGGCCCTATCAATATCATCTGGATACCGCGATGACGCCGCTGACGGACTATCTGTCTGACATGCGCGGCAACTTGCTGACCAATTTCATCGGGCGTTACGAAAGGCTGCATGAAGACTGGCATCACATCTGTACGCACCTCAACATGCCGACGCCGGAGTTGCCGCACAAGCGCCAGGCCACGGACCGCGGCAAGGACTATCGCAGCTACTACACAGATGATCTGGCCGAAGCCGTAGGTCAGTATTTTCAGCGCGATGTTGAACTGCTGGGCTATCGATTCGATCCGGAATGAGTGGCAGAGCTGACCCGCAACGCATCGCCCTGTTCATGTCGACGTCGGGACACAGCGGCGTGGACCGCGCCGTACGCCATCTTGTGCCCGCCCTTGCGGGGCGTGGTTACAAGGTTGATCTGCTGAAAGTTCGCCGTCACGGTCCGGTGATCGAGAATCCGCCGGAAGGCGTGCGCGTTATCGACACCGGCGTCTCCACCACTTACGCAGCGCTTCCGGCGCTGATCCGGTATCTGCGCCGTGAGCGTCCTGCCGTTCTTCTGGCGGACAAGGACAAGGTCAACCGAACAGCCTTGCTGGCACGGTGGCTGGCCGGTGCACGCAAGACCACGCGCCTGGTATTGAGTTCGGGCACCACCATCTCCATTGACCTGCAGCACCGCGGCGCTTTCGAGCGGTGGTTGCAGCGCACCTCAATGGGCCGGCTCTACGGCTTTGCTGATCAGGTGATCGTGACCTGCGAAGCCGTGGCCGATGACATGAGCAGCTATACCGGCCTGGACCGCAAGCACATCAAGGCGGTGGCCAGCCCGGTGATCCCGGGCAGCCTGTTGCAGGCTCGCCCTGCGGCGCCCGACCACCCCTGGTTTCAGTCCACATCCGAGCCCGGCGCCGTTCCGGTCATTCTCGGGGTAGGCGAGTTGGGACCGCGAAAAGATTTTCCAACACTGATCCGCGCCTTCGCGCAATTGCGGGAACAACGTCCGGTGCGTCTTGCCATCGCTGGCAAGGGGGGGCAACTCGAAGCCCTGCGTGCGCTGGCAGCCGAGCTGGGCGTCGCAGACGATGTGGCTTTTCTGGGATATCGAAGCGACGTCTACGCCTTGATGGCGCACGCATCGGTCTTCGCCATGACCTCGCGCTGGGAAGGCCTCGGCTTTGTGCTCATCGAGGCCCTGGCTAGCGGCACGCCGGTGGTGGCTTGTGACTGTCCGAGCGGACCGTCTGAAGTGCTCGATGGCGGCCGGCATGGCGAACTGGTTCCGGTGGGTGATGCTTCTGCCCTGGCATCCGCCATTCGTAAAACCCTGGATGCACCGCGCTCCGCCGAACAGTGTCGAGAAGCCGCGCGTCGTTACGAGATCGAATCCGCCACCAACGAGTATCTCGACGCTTTCGGGCTGGCTCACCATGTCCAGAAGCCTTAGCGCCTGACCGGCGCGATTGGCCAGGCCTTCAAGCCTTGCGGTGATTCAGGACAGGGAATGTTCGGCGCAGCTCCTGCTGTTTGTGGCGATCCAGTGCGGCGACGACCGTACACTCGCCCTCGGCCTCACAGGCCAGCACCTTGCCCCAGGCGTCCACCAGCATCGAGTGGCCCCAGGTTTTTCTGCCGCCGGGTTGTGTGCCGACCTGACCCGGCGCGATGACGAAGCACTGGTTCTCAATGGCTCTTGCACGCAGCAGGACCTCCCAGTGCGCCGCCCCGGTATTGGCGGTGAAAGCGGCTGGGACGCACAGCAGTTCCGCGCCTTGCGCAGCTAGCGCGCGATACAACTCCGGGAAGCGAACGTCGTAGCACACGGACAGGCCGAGCTTGCCGGCCGGTGTGTCCACGGTGACGGCCTGCCACGATGCGGCGGCAATGTTCTTTGACTCGCGGTACTGCAGCGGTCCATCTGCAGAATCCACCTCAACATCAAACAGGTGAATCTTGTCGTAGCGCGCGACGCAGTCGCCCTGACCATCAAACACCAGGCAGGCAGCCCAGACCCGTTCGGGATCATCGTCAACGGCGATGGGGACGCTGCCGGCCACGATCCAGATGTTCAGCTTCCGGGCGGTCTGTGACAGGAAGTCCTGGACAGGGCCACTGCCGAATTTTTCCGCGTGCGCCAGTTTGTCTCGTTCGCGTGCGCCCATGAAGGCGAAGTTTTCTGGCAGGGCTGCCAGGCACGCGCCCTGACCGGCAGCCTCGGTCAGCAGGCGCCCGCTGGTCTCCAGATTCTGAGCGACGTCGGTGCCGGAATTCATTTGCAGCGCTGCAACGCGGGGAGTGTTATTCATGGCGTCGAGTCTGCCGCAGATGCCCCGGGTGCGGCCACCGCCTCAGCCTCCGCGTGATCGTCGGTCAGTGCCTGCTTTCGCGCCTTGGCGTCTTCCTTGACCACCTGCGGATCATCCCAGGTACCGGTGAGGCGATAGCTGAGTTGCCCCACCTGATCGAGCGGCTGGTCCATGACTTCCTGTGCAATCAGTGCCAGGGCTGCTGCCGCCGGTCCGCCAATCAGAAGAGCGCCGAGTGTGACGCCAGAACTTACGTCCGGATAGACCGTAATGCGCTGGTTATAAGTACGCGCGCTCAGCCCCACGTTGCCGCGTACCTTCATCTTCAGGGATGGCGCATCAATATCCAGATTGTCGGTCTCGGCCTTGCCGTCGGCGATGGCGAAGTTGCCGGTAATCTCGTCAAATCCCAGGCCTTCGGAGACCACGTCACGAAAATCCAGTGTCAGCCTGCGCGGCAGCGCCCAGAAATTGATCAGGCCCAGCACACGACCGGCGCCAGGTTTGACGGTGCGCAACATGCCGTTCTTGAGTTCGATCTCGAGATCGCCTGCGCCCCGTGACCACAGGATGCCCTGGCCGGCCGACTCGTCGCTGGGCAGCCACTGGAACTGGCCACGAATGCGGCTGCGCTCGGCACCGATGCTGGGCGCGTAACCCAGGCCTTCCAGCAGCTCGTCAATGTCGCTGCTTTCCGCCGAAAACTGCACATCGCCAGAAGATCGCCCGCTGTTCCTGAGCCACTGACCCTTGACCTCCAGACTGGTCGCACCGCCGAGACTGCGGAAGCGTTCGATGCGCTGGCCATTGGGAACGCGCCGGCTCAGCAGTTCCAGCCTGCCCAGCTTTGCCTCACCCACTTCCAATTGCCCGATATCCAGATTCAGGGTTGGCAATGCGCCGGGGTCAATGGGCGAGGTGTCGTCGGACGACATTTCAATATCGGCGTTGTCGCCGTCGGAGTCCTTGGGAATATGATTGATTCGCGCCCGCTCAAAGCGCCCGGTCAGGGTTCCGCCAGCTGAATCCGTCTGGAAGCCGAGTGTTCCCTGTGCGCCGTCTCCCGACAGGCGGGTCTCCCAGCCAGCCGCGGCCGGGGACTGGATCAGGCGCACGCTGTCGATCGACTGTCCGGCCAGCAGCAGTCGTCCGACACTCAGATCGGCGTGCAGCGGAAGCTCGTACACGTCCTCCGCCGTGACGGCGGTCGAAGCACTTTTGCTGGGGCTGCCGCGAATGATGCGGACCCATTGCAGGGGCTCCAGCTCGCCGACCGCACCGCTGATGACCATGGCGTCGTCGAGTGCGAGAGGTTCTGGTCCGCCGCCCGTGCGAATCCGGCCACGCTGGAGTTCCAGATCGTTCTGGCCCTGCTGAGAAAAGGCCAGGTCCACACCGAGGCGATTGTCGATCTCCAGCGTCAGTCGCAGCGGGAAATTGCCGTCCTTGCGTAGCCGCAGGCTGGTTGGCCAGGGCGTTGCCGCCGGCTTGTTCATCGGCTCCGGGAGTTGGATGTCCAGCCCGGCCAGATCACTGTGCAGGTTGACCGTGCCGCTGTCGGGGCCTTCCAGGGGGATATCGGCGCGCCACTGACTGCTGCCCGAAAGATTGCGATAGAGGAAGCCTGGTAGCAGACGGCCCGGCCCCTTGGCAGTGCCATCAGCTACGTAGTTGAAATTGCCATGCAGCCACAGCAGGCCATCGTCCTGTTTTTGCAGGTTCGCGCTGACTGGGGTGCCGAACATGCGTCCCCTGAGATCCTGGGCGGCGACACTGCGATTATCGAAACGCAGGTCGCCGCGAATATCGACGATGGTTTCGGGCAGGCCATTCACTTTGAGCTGACTGCCCTGTAGCTGCGCGATGCCGTTCACCTGCGTGTTGCTGACCTCCTTGAGTGGAATGCTGAGGTCAACCTTGACCATGGCACTGCCTGAAGCCTGGGTGCGGGTGAGTAGGGCCGCGAGCCGGGGGGCGAGCGGCGAATTGCGCAGGAAGTCATAGAAGTTTCCGGCATCGCCCTGGACCTCGCCGTGAATGGCCAGCAGGGCATCATGGAAGTCGGCAATTTCCGCGCGAACCGTTTCCACGCGATTGCCGTTGACCGAGCCGGACTTGCCTGTGATGGTCAGGCTGTTGCCTCGAAAGGCGAGATGCGCATCGAGCTTTTTGACCGCTGGCCAGTCGGGCGCGAATGCCAGTTCTCCCTGCGTGGCATCGAAATCCAGTTCGAAAGTGCCCGGTTTGTTGATGAAAGGAAAGTCGGTAAGCGCGCCAGAAATTTTCAGATGTCCGGCATCGGCTCTACCCGCCACGATGGCCTGTTCCAACCATTTGCGCAGGCTGTCCGTCCAGAAGACCGGGATGTATTTCTTGAATGGCCTGACGTCTTTCGCAGTGAAATTGGCATCCAGATCAATTTGCGGTGAGCTGGATTTCTGCGCCGGAATCTTGAGGTCCATGCGCCCTTTGCCAGCACTGCCATCGAGTTGCCACGCAAAGCTGGGCATGGACAGTTCCCAACCATCCTGATCCTGCGACCAGGTGAGCTCGCCGCTGACCGCGTCAAACTTCATCGGCGCCCTGAAGATGCGTGGATAGCTAAGCGTAAAAGGCGAATCTTCCAGTGCGATGCTGCCGCCGTGCTGATGCGCGGTGAAGGTCCCGGACACCGAGCTAAACCCCGGTGTTCTCTCGTTACCAGCCAGAGCCATGTCTTCGATCTCGGCGTTGAGCTCGAACTCGGGTTTGTCATGGCTGCCCTCGGCCGCAGAGCGCCAGTCCAGGGTCAGGCCGCTGACGGCGCCGCTGAGACTGCCCAGACGCGCGCCTGCGTCAGCGGCTGCCTCGCCCGGCAATAGCGGGAACCAGGGGGCAAGATCTGCGAGCAGGAAATAGTCGGTCTGGGCATAAACCTGAGTCGTGCCGTCATCCTGATGCCAGAGCTGGACGCGCGCACGGCTTTCAGGCCAGGGACCGTTGACGCCACTGAGCGCCAGTTCGGTCACATCAAGTATCCAGCCACGGGTCTGCGGAACCAGGCTGGCCGCGAAGCGGATGTCGCGCAGGGTGGTGAAGTGTTCGCCGCTGTGACCTTCCATGCGGTCGGCTTCCAGCGCCACCGAAACCTCTCCGAACTTGCCCTGTTCGAGAGTGCCCTCCAGGTTCAGCCCGGTGCCCCCAAAATAGACCACGCCTTTATCGGCGAGGCTGGCATTGAGCCAGGGCAGGCTGCGCAGATTTTTCAATTGCGTGGACCAGCGCCCGTTCCAGGTGTCCGGGTTCTGGAAGTCGCCGGTGATTTGTGCAGAAAAAACAACGCTGGAGCCAATCGAATCAGGCAGGTCCAGTTCAGCCTGCGCGCTGCCTTTTCCATCGCGGAACTCGATTTCGGCGTCAGTGAGAATAAAATCCGGAACCGGTTTGGAGAGCCTTGCATCTTCCAGTTTCAGGTCGCACTGGCGCAGCCGCACGGTCTCGAACTGGCTGAGTTCGCGTAGCCAGTCCTGTGTAGCGCGGGCAGGCATGCCTGAGGTGTCGATGCCGCGCAGGCTCAGTTTTCCGTTCTCGTCGATGCGCGCAAAAAGCTCCAGACCCGAAAGTTCGATGTGTTTCGGGGTGGCGTCACCGTGGAACAGTCGGGTGGCGCTGAATCCCACGCGAAGCTTCTTGGCGGACAATGCCGGCGTGCGCTGATCCTCTCCAAACAGTGTGATGTCGGTGAGGTCCAGCCGAGGTGCCAGCCCGCTCCAGCCGAGGCTGACGCCGCCGATGTCGATGGGCTGGCCGACCGACTCGGAAACGTAATCCGACAGTCTCTGGCGATATTCCGGCGCGACCTGCATGACCAGCTGGAAGCTGGCGGTAAGCACCGCGCCCAGCACCAGGACCATGGCCGCAAGGGTAATGGTCGTGGTCCACCATCGGCGTTTCACACGCTCCATGATGCTCCGTGCGAGCGCAGGCTCAGAATGGGGGCAGGTTGGCAGTCCATGGTGACGACAAGTTTATGCTGGCCTCGCAGCTCAGGGGCTGAATTCAGCCAAGTTGTCTGATCCACGACCCCTGGAAGGAGGGCTGGTCCGGTGCAGCGGCCCATGACAGGGCTAGAGCGGGACGACGTCGAAGCTTTCCGGGTGATAGGCCGGCTCGGCCTGCAGCCGGATAGGCCGGTTGAGCGTCGCTTCCATCTCTGCCAGCCCCATGGACGCATCGTCGGTGAGTTTCTGCACTACATCCGGCGCCGCCAGCACCAGAAATTGCTCGGCCTCGAACTGGCGCGCCGCGCGACTGACTTCGCGCACGATGTCGTGACAGAGTGTGTCGGCGGTCTTGATGGCGCCGCGACCATCGCAGGTCGGGCAGGGCATGCACAGGATGTGGCCCAGGGATTCCCGTGATCGCTTGCGGGTCATCTCGATCAGGCCCAGCGGAGAGAAGTCGTAGACATGGGTCCGGGCCGGATCGCGCTTGAGTTCCTTTTCCAGTGCGCGCATCACTTGCGCCCGGTGATCGGCATTTCGCATGTCGATGAAATCCAGCACGATGATGCCGCCGAGATTGCGCAGACGGAGCTGCCGGGCAATGGACTGGGCAGCTTCAAGATTGGTCTTGAGAATGGTTTCTTCGAGCGTGCGATGCCCGGTGAAGGCGCCGGTGTTCACATCAATGGTGGTCATCGCCTCGGTCTGGTCAATCACCAGATGCCCGCCGGATTTGAGGTCCACGTGTCGGCTCAGGGCGCGGTCAATGTCATCCTCAACGCCGTAGATATCGAAGATCGGCGCGCTGCCGGAATAGAGCTCGATGCGCGACTCGGCCTGTGGCACGAAGACCCGGGCAAATTGCTGCACGCTGGCAAATTCGTCCGCGTTGTCGATGCGGACACGCTCCACGTCGTCGCCTATCAGATCGCGCAGGATGCGCATGGACAGCGGCAGGTCGCCATGGACCAGATTGCGGGGCGGGGTTTGCTGCGCGCGTTCGCTTATGGAACTCCACAGGCGCAGGAGAAATTTCAGGTCATCGACCAGCCGCGCTTCATCGATGCCTTCTGCTGCGGTGCGCGCAATGATGCCGAAGTTGGGCGTGAGTTCGGCGCCGATGCGGCTGACCAGCTGTTTCAGGCGCGTGCGTTCGGCTTCGTCCTCAAGCCGGGCCGATGCGCCGCAGTGCGGCTCATAGGGCAGCAAAACCAGATAACGCGAAGGCACCGAAAGCAGAGTGGTGAGGCGAGCGCCCTTGCTGCCCAGCGGGTCCTTGAGCACCTGCACCAGCACTTCCTGTCCGTCATGCAGCAGGGTTTGAATAGGTGGCAGTTCTCTGGAAGCGTCCGGGTGGCTGCGCGCTTCCTCATCGTCCTTGCAGTGGCCGTTGACCGGAAAGGTCATCATGTCTGCCACGTGCAGGAAGGCGGTCCGCTCCAGGCCGATCTCGATGAATGCCGCCTGCATGCCGGGTAGCACGCGCTGGACCACGCCCTTGTAGATATTGCCGACCAGGCCATGGCGCGAGGTGCGCTGGATATAAATCTCCTGTGCGGCGCCGCCTTCCACCAGTGCGACGCGGGTTTCCTGCTGTCCGATGTTGACCAGGATCTCGGTGCTCATGGCGTGTCTTTGATCGTGTCAGTAGCGTTGGTTCGGGGAGCCGCGTGAATCGCGAATGTTTTCAACAGGGAAATCGTTTCAAACATCGGCAGGCCGACGACGCCAGTGTAACTGCCGTGAACTTCGCGCACCCAGTTGGCTGCATGTCCCTGAATGGCATAGGAGCCGGCCTTGTCCTGTGGTTCTCCGGTGGCCCAGTAGTCTGCGGCTTCGCGCTCACTGATCGGACCAAATAAAACCTCGGTGCAGCTCATCAGCGCCTTGCTTTCATCCCGCGATTGCATGGAAACCGCCGTCATGACCTGATGGCACTTTCCAGACAGGCGCAGGAGCATGGCAATGGCGTCCTCGCGGTCGCTGGGTTTTCCCAGAATATGTCCGTCGATGCTGACAACAGTATCCGCAGCCAGAACCGGAGCGCCGGATGCAGGCGTGAGTTGGGCAAGCACGGCTGCGGCCTTTTCGTGTGCCATACGCTGAACAAATTCATCGGCGGGCTCGGCTGGCCTTGGAATTTCAGAAATATCCGCTGGCCGACATTCAAATTGATAGCCTGCAGCGCGCAAGAAGTTGACACGGCGGCTGGATCGGGAGGCAAGGTAGAAATCGACTTTCATTGCAGGCAAGAAGGCGTCGGTAGACCGCATCAAATGTTTGTGGCGGTCGCGGTGATATCGGGGCAGGCGATGATTTGCGACGTGGTCAGCATCATGTGGCGCCCTTCAAGGCCGTGCAAGCCCGCGCCGATAAATAGGAAAAGCGCCCTGCCAAACGGGGCAGGCCTGCTAAATTACAGAACCAGCCAGTACACTAATTCCTCTCGCCTCGAACCTGCATGCCATGAAGACGCTCACCCCCGGTCAGTTTCAAAGTTTTATTCAGGCACCCGAGGTGCAGGTGCTGGATGTGCGCACGCAGGAGGAATCGCAGATTGCGAGCTTGCCTGATTCGATTCTCCTGCCCCTTCATGAATTGCCGGCAAAAGCTGATCAGCTGGACCCGAACAAGGCGGTCGCGATTTATTGCCACCACGGAGTGCGCAGTGAGCAGGCAGGGCGCTTCCTGATCGGACAGGGGTTTGAAAACGTCGTGCACTTGGGGGGCGGCATCGATGCGTGGTCGCTCGAAATTGATTCAACAGTTGCCCGGTACTGAGCCATGTTCAATCCAGGACTGAAATTCGTGTTTGCCATCGGTTTTTCCTCGCTGATGATGTCGCCGGCGCAGGCCAACGAGCTGCTCAAGGTCTATGAGCGCGCCCTGAGCCAGGACATGCAACTGCAGGCCGCCCGCCACGCGCGTGATGCGCAAATCGAGATACGCCCGCAGGCGAGATCCGTATTGCTACCGCAGATCAATGGCAGCTACGGATACCAGGAGCAAGAAGAAGACGGCACTGAGGGCTTTGGTGGTGGCGCGAATGTTCCGGTCGATCGCGAATCGACGCAGAAGGGCATCACGGTACGGCTGGATCAGGTGCTGTTTGACTGGGCTGCGTTCCGGCAGCTCGCGCAGTCCAATGACGAAGTCGCACTCGCACGTGCTCGTTATCGCCGCGCGGAGCAGGATCTTTTGCTGCGCACTGCGCAGACCTATTTCAACGCACTGAGTGCTTCAGACAACCTGCGCTTTTCGGTTGCGGAGAAAGAGGCCTTCGAGCGCCAGCTAGAGCAAGGACGAACGCGATTCGAAGTCGGGCTGGCCGCCATTACCGAGATTCAGGAAGCGCAGGCGCGATACGACCTTGGCGTGGCGCAGGAAATCACGGCACAGCAACAACTGGCCAATGCCCGCGAGGCGCTGTACGAAATCACCGGTCGGGTGGAATCGCGTCTGGTGCCCTTGATTGAGGAATTCCCCTTGCAGCCAGCGCAACCGGCGCAGGTTGAGCCCTGGCTGGAAACTGCCAATGCCAACAATCTGGATCTGATTGCCGCCAGTCTCCAGCTCAAGTCAGCAGAGAAGGGCGTCAGCGTGGCTCGCGCCGGACATCTGCCCACCGTCGGCGCGCTGGCACAGTACGAAGACCTCGAAGCTTCCGGTGGTCGTTTCAGTGGCCAGAGCGAAATCGAGACGATTGGCATACAAGTTCAGATTCCGATTTTCTCGGGTCTTGCGACGCGTTCGCGCGTCAATCAGGCGCGTGCCACCAAGGCCCAGCTCGAAGCCCAGCTCGAAGGGGCCGAGCGCGGTGTAGAGCGTCAGACACGTGATGCCTTTCTGGCGGTCATGAGCGGGGTGGCGCGGGTCAAGGCGCTGCGTCAGGCCGTGCTGTCCAGTTCTACAGCCTTGGAAGCCAGTGAAATCGGGCTGGAAGTAGGAACACGAACCACCGTTGATGTGCTCAATGCGCAGAGTGCACTGTTCAGTGCCCAGCGTGACTATGCCCGCGCGCGTTATGACTATCTGCTGTCGGTCCTCGCGCTCAAGGCCGCTGCGGGCACCCTTGATGAAGCTGATCTGCGCGAAGTTGACAGTTTGCTGGTCGCCGACACGACGAATGCACCAGCCCGGCGGCCCGAGGCTGCTGATGACCGGCAGGCTGCAAAATGTCCTCGCGGTTTATCCTGCGCTCTGTCCCGATAAAAGAGCGATGAAATGAGAAGAGTCGGCGCCGTTGTTCTGGCCCTGCTGTATTGCGGCCTCAGTCAGGCCGCAAGTCTGAGCCCCAGAGCGCTGGACCAGATTCCCCTGCACGTGGTGCCGAGTCTGACCTTAGAACGTGCGCAGTCAGCGATGCCTGAGACGCGCAACGACGGCGTTATCCAGCTCGCGGTTCCGGTGGAAATGGCGCTGAATCTGGACGATGGGGTGTGGACCAGTGAAGGGGAGCAGGCGGTCTGGCGTCTGCGCGTGTACTCAGCTGGTGCAACGCTGATGATGGTCGGACTGGATACGTTCGAGTTGCCTGAGAGCGCCAGTTTCTGGATATCCGATATCAACGGTGGTACCCGACACGGTCCGCTCACTTCTTCGCAGCGTGCCGCCGACGGCAGCTTCTGGTCTCCAATGGTTCCTGGCGAAGAGGCGTTGCTCGAATTGCGAGTAGTCTCAGCAGAGCAGGACAAAGTTGATCTGCGTGCAACTGCGGTGGGCCACGGTGTTCTGCCGCTGCGCGCCGAACAGGTGCAGGCCAAGGCAGCCGGTGCCTGCAATATCGATGCGGCCTGCGAAGCCGATACGGCTTGGCAGGATCAGGTTCGCTCCGTTGTACTGGTGCAGGTTGGTACGACCGGATGCAGCGGCGCGATGGTGAACAGCACCGCCAACGACAATCGGCCATACATTCTGACGGCCAATCATTGCGGAATTCGCTCCACCAATGCGGGCAATATGACTGCCTATTTCAACTACCAGAGATCGTTCTGCGGCGGCGCGAACGATGCCAATCTGGGGCAGGCTGTCACCGGCGCAACGCACCGATTCTCTCAGGCGCTGTCGGATCACACATTGGTAGAACTCAATTCTGCGCCACCGCTGTCGTATGGCGTCTATTTCGCCGGCTTCGATGCCGATGCCAGCGCCCTGCCGCAAAGTGGCCGCGGTATTCATCATCCGGCGGCCGACCGCAAGAGCATCAGTACCTACAATACCGCCGCCACAAAAGAACGAATCAATCTGCAGGGCGTCACCGTTGATACGTTCAGGGTTGTTTGGTCGGCAGGCGTGACTGAACAGGGTTCCTCCGGCAGTGGCCTGTGGAATCAGAACCGCAAGATCGTTGGCGTGCTCTCTGGCGGTGCTTCTACTTGTGGTGGCGGACTTCTGGGATTAGATCCACCCTCGCAGGGGCCTGATTTCTATGGGCGTCTTGAGATCGCCTGGAGCGCAGGTATCAGCGCGTTTCTGGACCCCGGTTCGAGCGGTCTTCGCAATTCGGCAGGCCGCAATCAGACGGCAGGTGGCGGCACTCCTGCACCGACCCCGACTCCAACACCTCCGACGCCAACGCCAACCCCGGCTCCTGTAAGCGGCGGCGGCGGAGGTGCTTTGGGTGGTGGTCTGGTGGTGGCGATGCTGCTGGCCGGATGGCTGCGCCGCGCACGGCGCACTGGCTGAGGCTCCCTAAGAGATTTCTCCGGGCTATTTGTTGCTCGCCACCAAGGCGAGCGGGACGTCCTGTTGCACGGCCCTGACTGAAGGCCGTGTTCTGCTCAGCCTTTGCCCACAAAAAAAGGCCAGTCAAATCACGATACTCGTGATTGGGACTGGCCCTTCGTAAACGCTTTAAGAATCTGACGAACAGCGGCGGAACTTCTCCGGTTCGTCCTTACGCCAATTTAGCGTCGGCCGCTGGCGTAACGCCCGCCACCCTTGCCGCCTCTGCCGCCGCGCTTGTCGTCCTTGCGCTCTTCATTGACGCGAATCAGGTTGCCGCGCAGCTCGCGACCGTTGAGTCCGGCAATGGCCGCACGTGCTTCGTGGCCTTCCATCTCGATGAAACCGAAGCCTTTGCACTTGCCGGTAAAGACATCGTGCATGAGTTTCATTGAGCGGACTGTGCCGTGCTCAGAAAACAGCTCGGTCAGCTCCTTTTCAGTGGTGTCTGGGGGAAGGTTACCGGCGTAAATTCTTCGCATGCTTGTCTCCTTGAAAAAACAGTGACTCGTAAAATATTTCGATATAGATGGTGACGGGATTTGATTCGGCAAGAGGGCGATCAGCGACTGCCACCACCCGATGCCCCGCGGTTTCCGCCGCCGCCTCCGCTACGGGCCTTGCGACCCGCTGCGCCGTGACGATTGCCGCCGCCACGTGAGTTAGACGGTTTGCGGCCCGGCTGGCCGCCCTGGCGACGATGCGCCGGAGGTCGCTTGCCCGGCGGTCTGTCGGCGGGGAGCGCCGCGCGTGCGGCCACTTCTTCGCTGCTCGGCTGAGAGCCAGGCTCAAAACCGCTGACAACCGTGGACGGAATCTCGCGTTTGAGCAATCGCTGAATGTCCTTCAGATAACTGCGCTCGTCCGGACTGACCAGGGACACGGCTTCGCCTTCGCATCCGGCGCGACCCGTACGACCAATCCGATGGACGTAATCCTCCGGAACGTTGGGAAGTTCGTAATTGATGACGTGTGGCAGTTGGTCAATATCGATACCGCGTGCCGCAATATCCGTTGCAACCAGCACACGAACGCTGCCGGACTTGAAGTCTGCCAGGGCGCGTGTGCGTGCATTCTGGGACTTGTTGCCGTGGATGGCCGTGGCAGAAATGCTCTGTCGAACCAGTTGATCAGCGAGGCGGTTGGCGCCGTGCTTGGTTCGTGTGAACACCAGAACCTGCTGCCAGTTGCCTGCGTTGATCAGGTGCGCAAGCAGCGCGTTCTTGCGGGACTTGTCCACCGGATGCGCGCGCTGTTCAACCAGTTCGGTTGGCGTGTTGCGCGGCGATACATCGACGCTGGCAGGATTGTTGAGCAGGCTCTTGGCCAGTTCACGGATCTCGCCGTTGAACGTGGCCGAGAACAGCAGGTTCTGACGCTTCTGCGGCAGAGCCTTGAGAATCTTGCGGATATCGCGGATGAAGCCCATATCGAGCATGCGATCGGCTTCATCCAGAACCAGCGTCTCAACGCCGGACAGATTGATGTTGCCCTGCTGAAGATGATCCAGCAGGCGGCCCGGGGTGGCGACCACGATGTCCACGCCGCGACGGAATTGGGCGATCTGAGGGTTCTGCCCTACGCCGCCGAAAATGATGGAAGTGCGAAACCCCTCCAGGTTGCGGCCGTAGCTTCTGACCGACTCGCCGACCTGCGCTGCCAGTTCGCGGGTTGGGACAAGCACCAGCACGCGAGCGAGGGGTCGGGGTGAGGTGCCGCTGAGCTTGTGCAGCAGGGGCAGGGTGAATGCGGCGGTCTTGCCGGTGCCGGTCTGCGCAGCGGCCAGCAAGTCGCGTCCCTCAATTACCAGAGGAATGGCTTGTGCCTGAATCGGTGTTGGCTGCGTATAGCCCTCTGATTCGAGGGCGCGCAACAGCCCGGGCGCGAGGCCGAGCTCTGAAAAACTCTTCAATGAATACTCCTGAAACCGCCACACCGCGGCCAGGCGCGGACCCGGTTCAGGCAGATGACTATTGGCGGGTGCCGGACGGCACCAACGGGTTTGCTGCGCTCGATAGACGAAGCAGGGGCGCAACCGGAGCGCCGCTTCAAACGATGCAGATTATACCTGATTGCCGTGACCGGCGTGATAGGTAGGATGCCCCAATTCATTTGCGGCAGGACGTCATGATCCGGATTTTTTTGCTGATGCTGCTCGGCACGCTGGCCGCCGCGGAGGCGCGCAGCCGTCCCTTGCAGGCAGATGATCTGGCTCAGATGCGGACGATTTCTGAAGTGACAGTGTCTGCCGATGGCGCTTTGCTTGCCTACACGCTCAGTAGCACTGACCTGGCAGCGGATCGGCGCCGAAAGTCAGTCCAGGTGATGCGACTCGATGATCAGCGAAGTTTGCCCTGGGTGCAGGTACGAGCTGATACGTATGCACCGCATTGGGCGCCAGATCACGCCCTCTACTTTCTGTTACGCAAGGCAGGCCATGACCAGCTTTGGCGTCGTGATGGCAAGACTGGAACGCTGCGGCGCATTGGGCCTGAATCGCTGGATGTGGATAGCTTCGCAATATCGCCTGACGGTCGCCGTGTGGCTTTCTGGACCAGATTGCCGGAAGCATGTGGCGGGAATCTGCAGTGCGCGCTGGTAGGCGGCGCAAAAGCATCGGAGAAGGCGGGTTCAGGTCAAATTTTTGATCAGCTCTTTGTGCGGCATTGGCGCACCTGGGAGGATGGGGCTCGCGCGCAGTTGTTCTGTGCCGAAATCGGGCGGGACGGGCGCCTGAGGCCTCCCAACTGGATCAGTCGGGGCATAGAGGGTCGTTTGCCTGACAAGCCGATGACGGATGGACGTCAGCTCACCTTCTCTGCGGATTCCAGCTCGGTTGTCTTCACGGCGCGTAGGGCGGGTCGTGACCGCGCCTGGCATACCGACTCTGACCTCTGGAAAACATCATGTACTGGCGACGGGACGCCCGAAAACCTGACGGCGGAGAATCCGGCTGCCGACAGCCATCCGCTCTTGAGTAGAGATGGTGGGCATCTGATCTGGCTGGCCGCGAGCCGGCCGGGTCGGGAGTCAGACCGGCGCAGGATCATGTTGCGCGACTTGAGCACCGGCAAGACACGCGAAGTGGCCGCGCAGTGGGATCGCTCTCCCGTCAATATTTTGCTGTCTGCAGTGCCCGGCTTTATCCACGCACTTGCTGACGATGCCGGTGAACGCGTGTTGTTTTCCATCAGGCTCAGCGACGGACAGCCCCGGAGACTCAGTGCATCGGGCAGTGTTGAAGCCTATGCCGCTGCATCAGAATCGACCGTGTACGTGCACAGTCGTTTCGACTCGCCGCCGGAACTGTTCCTGCGATCGGGTGATGGTGAAGCGCGCTTGCTCAGTGCTCACAACTACGCCGGGTTCGCGCAGATCGAATTTTCGCGCTCACACGCGCTTTCATTTGCGGCAAGCGATGATGTTCTGGTGCAGGGCTTCGTGTTCGAGCCGCTGAACCGATCAGATAACGACAAAGTGCCGGTTGTACTCATGATTCACGGCGGTCCGCAGGGCGCTTTTCGCGATCAATTCCGATCACGCTGGAATCCGCAGCTCTACACCGCGCAGGGCTATGCGGTGGTGGCGATCAATATCCGGGGTTCCACGGGCTACGGCCAGGCGTTTACCGATGCCGTGTCGCGGGACTGGGGCGGCCAGCCTTTGGAAGACCTGAAAATGGGCTGGAAAGCGGCAATGAAAGCCTTCTCGTGGCTGGATGCAGGCAATGCATGCGCCATCGGTGGCAGCTATGGCGGCTACATGGTGAACTGGATTGCCGGCCGCTGGCCTGACGGCTTTCGATGCCTGGTCAATCACGCCGGAATCTTCGATTTGCGTGCGATGGCTTTCAGCAGTGACGAGCAATGGTTTGTCGATGCTGAACTTGGCGTGCCGGGCCACGATGAGGCTGCGCTCTTCGATCAGCACAATCCGGTAACGCGGGTCGCGGGCTGGCAGACCCCCATGCTGATTACGCATGGCCAGCAGGATTTTCGCGTGCCAATCGAGCAGGGCCTGGCCGCTTTCACCGCCCTGCAGCGTCGCGGCGTGAATTCACGGTTTGTCCGCTATCCGGACGAGGCACATCTGATTACTGGTCCGCTCAACGCAATTGAGTGGCACGGTGAAATTCTGGATTGGCTGAAACGGTATCTGGGTCAGACGTCAAAGCAGAAGACGGACTGAGACTCAGGCCGCCTGCAGCGTCTGCATCTCGTGCTGCTTGTCCAGTACAACCCGGCCAAAGTTTTGCCGCCCGATACCGTCGCAGAAGTTGCCGTCCTGCCAGGCCAGTTTGCCCGCAACCATGACGGTGCTCACCACGCCTTGCGGGCGATTGACCAGCTGATTGTGCTCAAAACAGTCGCGCCAGATGTACTCGTAAGTTTGGTCTGGATTCCACTGCTCCAACTTCTCGGGATTCACCAGAATCAGATCGGCCTGCGCGCCCTGATCAAGGCGTCCGGCGTCAATGCCGAGAAACTCTGCCGGTTCGCGCGTCAGGCGCTGTACCGCATGGCCTACTTTTTCCAGTCCGTCTTCCTGCGCCATTTTCAGGGTGCGCAGATTGCCGTCGTAGAACGCCATATTGGTCAGGTGCGCGCCGCTGTCATTGAACCCCGGTAGTAGCAGGGGATGAAACAGGAGGCGCTTGGTCAACGCTGGATTGCGATTGGCCGTGACCGTTGACCAGCGCAACTCGGTGTCGAAGCGACGCAGCAGGTGCAGGACAAAATCGGCCTCGTCGAGCTCGAGCGGCATTGCAGCAAATGTTTCTGCCTCAAGGCCACGCGGCGTGCCTTCGCCGCGCGTCTGCCACGCCAGCAGGCGATCAAAGACCGCCTGAAAGCTCTGCCCGTTCCATTCGCTTACCGGGCAGCCATCAAAGTGCATGTCGCGCAGGTCGCGTGACAGCACGTTGTCGTCCATGCGCAGCCATCTTTTTACGCGCGCGAGATTGAAGCCGGTCTTGCCCTTGAACCACATTTTCCTGAATTCCGCGGTCCATTGCGGGTCTGACATCAGTGCTTCGCGGCCGGGTCTATCCTCCAGATCAAGTTCGTTGAGCTTTCTCAGTACGGGAATTTCTTCCGATAACGGCGTGATCGCACCATCACTCCAGGTCTTGAAAGGCGCTGCCAGTGCCTGAACCCTGAAACGGCCGTTGAAAAGTCTGGAATTGAGCAGGCGCGTCAGGGTCAAAACCAGCCGAATCAGGCCACGGTTGGTGTGCACGTCCAGGGCCGCTACTGCCGCCAGTCGCAAAGGCTTCCCGTGCAGGCGGCCGGAAGTCAGGCCAAAGGTACGAACCACATCCTTGGGGCTGTCCTTGGGCGGTGTTGCCTGCCACAGGCGATCCCATTTGCGCACGATGTTGGTCAGAAACTTGAGTTCCGAGAATGGCGCGAACTGCGTGGGAATCTGTTTGGTCGTGTTGGGCTGGTTAGCCAGATAGTGGAAGGGCAGGGCATCGGTTGAGAATCCGACGTAGCCTTCCTGCATGCCTTTTTCGAGCAGCGCACCCATCTGCGCGAGCTCATTGTCACTGGGTTCACGCGACACCGAATCCTGCAGGCCCATGACCTCGATCCGCAGCATCGAATGCGGAATCATCGGAACGATGTTGGGGCCCAGCGGAAGCTGCGAAAGATGCGTCAGATAATCCTTGGAATCGTTCCAGGTGGCCACGTCCGCGACTTTGCGCAAGACGTGCTTGGGTACGTTCTCCACCCGCGCAAAGCAGTCGACGATGGGGTCAGCGTCATCGCGCCGCTGATTGCCGTAAGCCAGACCCAGCGAGCAATTCGCCACGAGCACGGTGGTTGTGCCGTGGCGAAGCGCCTCCGGCAATTGCGGCTCTATCTCCACTTCAAGATCGAAATGCGTGTGGATGTCGAGCAGCCCCGGCATGAGCCATTGCCCATGACCGTTGATCAATGAGCGTGCCTGATCTTTTGGCAAATCCGGGCCGATGGCGGCGATTCGACCCTGACTGACCGCGACATCCATTTTTCGCGGAGATCCGCCGTGGCCGTCAAAAACCAGTGCATCGTGAATCAGGCTGTCCCACTGCTGCGTGTCGGCGCTAGCGTCCATGACACTCTCTCTCCAGTTTGTGGCATCTAGATTAGCGCCGCAGCTGCAAATGCCCCATAGGAGGATCGCCCCACCGGCATGGGCCGGTTTGGCTGCGCAGTGTTACTTCTGCTTGGCCGCCGAGCGCGCCAGCATGGAGGTCGTGGAGTAGCCATCGTGAAAGTCCAGCACGATGACATCCCCGCCATGGGCCTTCACAGCCTCATATCCCGCGATGTCTTCCGGCTTGTAGTCGCCGCCCTTGACCAGCAGGTCAGGCAACACATTTCCAATCAGCCTGGCGGGTGTCTGCTCGGCGAAGGACACCAGATAGTCCACGCAACGCAGCCCCGCCAGTACGCGCATGCGATCCGCACAGGGATTCACAGGGCGGTCGGGGCCTTTGTTCAACTGGCGCACGGAATCATCCTCATTGACCGCAACAATCAGCAGGTCACCGAGCTGGCGGGCGGCTTCGAGGTAGCGCACATGACCCACATGCAGAAGATCAAAGACCCCGTTGGTCATGACCACGCGCTTGCCCTGCGCGCGGGCATTCGCCACTTTTTCGAGCAAACGGGATTCATCCAGCAAGCGCTCGTCGCCCGCCGAGGGTTGCTGAAGGGCCTGCTCGATCTCGCTGCGGGTCGTGCTGGCGGTGCCCAGCTTGCCAACGACGAGTCCAGCTGCGGCATTGGCCATGCGCGTGGCATCGGCCATGTCCATATTGGCGGCAAGACCCGCCGCCAGTGTTGCGATCACGGTGTCACCCGCGCCGGTCACATCAAAGACCTCCCGCGCCTGGGTGGGCAGGTGGACCGCCGCTTTTCCCGGCCGCAGAAGGCTCATGCCTTTTTCGCTGCGTGTGACCAGCAGGGCCTGCAGGTCCAGTTCGCGACACAGGGCCTCGCCCTTGCGCACTAAAGTGGCTTCATCCGCACAGGTGCCAACGACGGCTTCCAGTTCAGGAACATTCGGCGTCAGCAGCGTGGCACCGCGATAGCGGCTGTAATCGCGTTCCTTGGGGTCAATCAGCACCGGCTTGTTGAGTGCGCGCGCCTGTGCAATCAGGGCCGGCAGATCACGCAGGCTTCCCTTGGCGTAGTCCGACAGAATTGCGACCTGCGCTGCGGCCAGACATTCGGTGAAGCGTTGAATCAGTGCGGCTCGATCAAACGCCCCATCGCGCGCATACGACTCCTCGAAATCCAGTCGAATGACCTGCTGGTTGCGCGACATGACGCGCAGTTTGGTAATGGTTGGCAGATCCGGACTTTCGATCCAGTGCGACTGCACGCCAGCCGCGTCCAGACCTTGCGTGAGTTGTTGCGCGGCCTGATCACGGCCAACCACGCCGAGCAGCTCTGCGTGCGCGCCCAGAGCGGCAAGGTTGAGTGCCACGTTGGCAGCGCCGCCGGGACGGCCTTCGTCCATGCCCACGCGCACGACGGGGACCGGCGCTTCGGGTGAGATCCGGTTCGTGGCGCCGGTCCAGTAGCGATCCAGCATCACATCGCCTGCGACCAGCAGGCGCGCCTGAGAAAAATCGGGGATGGCGATCACGATAGGCTCTGCGTTCGGGTCTGCTCTTGTGGATGCGTCCTGCGCCGGAATGCAGCCGCTTTGCGGCGCGCTTCTGCAGATTCTACCCGGCAGCGCCTGATGCCGCCCCTCAGACGCGGGTCAGCCAGTGCGAATGCTGCGGACTCTGACCTTTGACCGCGGCAAGATAATCTGCCTGCAGCTGCGTCGTGACAGGGCCACGCAGACCATCGCCGACGACGCGATTATCCACCTCGCGCACTGGCGTTACTTCCGCAGCGGTGCCGGTAAAGAATACTTCGTCACAGCAGTAGAGCTCGTCGCGCGTGATGCGCCGCTCCGTCACTTTGATATTGCGCGTTTGCGCCAGGCTCATCACGGTTCGTCGGGTAATGCCGTCGAGACAGGCATTGAGATCGGGGGTGTGCAGGGCACCGTCCTGGACCAGGAATACATTCTCGACGCTGCCTTCTGCCACGTGCCCGCTGGTGTCCAGGGTAATGGCCTCGTCGTAGCCGTCGCGCATCACTTCATTGAGCGCCATCATTGAGTTGATGTAGTTGCCATTGGCCTTGGCACGCGCCATCGACGAGTTCACATAGTTGCGGCTAAAGCTGGAGGTCTTGACGCGAATGCCGCGCTCCATGTTCTCTGCGCCCAGATAAGCGTCCCATGTCCAGGCGGCGATGATGACGTGGGTTTTCAAGCCGCTCGCGCGCAGCCCCATGCCCTCAGAGCTGTAGAACACCATGGGGCGCAGATAGGCCTCCTTCAAACCGTTCTTTCGCAGCACATCCAGGTGCGCCTGATTGATCTGGTCCTGCGAAAACGGCATATCCATGCCGAGGATCTTTGCTGAATTGAACAGGCGCCGGGTGTGGTCCTGAAGACGAAACAAGGCCGAGCCATCAGCGGTGGGATAAGCACGGACGCCTTCAAAACAGCCCACGCCATAATGCAGGGTGTAAGTCATGACATGGACCTGGCATTCGCGCCAGGGGCGCAGCTCGCCATCGAACCAGATCCAGCCGTCGCGGTCGGCCATTGAATTCATCTTTTATCCCTGCTCACATGCAAAGCCCGCCAAAGCGGCGGGCGAGCCTTATTATATGCCGGTGAAACTCGAACACTCTCCTCCAAAACGCATTCTCATCGTCCGTATTTCCGCGCTGGGAGACATCGTCTTCTGCACGTCCTTGCTGGAGGGTTTGCGGCGAACCTATCCGACAGCGCATATCGCCTGGCTGGTAGAGCCCAACTTCGGCGGCATTCTGGAAGGAGACCCTCGCATCAACGAGATCATCCGCCTGCCATCGGGTGCGATGAAGAGCCTGTCAGGCCTGCGTGCCGCGCGAGCCATGCTCCGACAGGAGCCGAAATTTGATTGGGTGATTGATGCGCAGGGCTTGCTCAAATCGCGGTTCCTGGCGCGCTGCGTCAAAGCTTCACGCTATTTCGGATTCGAGTCCAAGGAGCCGGGCGCCTTCCTGATGAACCGCCTGTTTGCTAAGGGCGGTGATCCGGCGCAGATCAGCTCCGAGTATCGCTATCTTGCTGCCGAGCTGACCGGCCCTGATCCGGGTCCGCCGCGCCTGATGCCCTCGCGCATGTCACGCGAACGTGCGCAGAAAATTCTGGAGAACACCAGTCTCGATGCAGGCTTTATTGCGCTGTGCCCGTTTACGACGCGACCGCAGAAACATTGGCGCGAAGAACACTGGGGCACGTTGGCTCACAAATTGATGGATCTCGGCATTGGGCGCTGTGTGCTGCTCGGTGGCCCGCAGGATCGCGAAGCCGCCAAGCGCATCATGGCCGGCATGCCGCGGGGTTCGGTTGATCTGGTGGGTGCAACGCCGCTGCCGGATATTGCCGCAGTGATTGACAGCGCGCGGCTGATCATCGGTGTCGATACTGGACTGACACACATTGGTATCGCGGTACGCCGCCCGGTCATCGCGCTGTTTGGTTCCACGCGCCCCTACACCGAAGGTGCCGATACGGCGCTGCGTGTGGTCTTTCATCCCTTGCCCTGTGCGCCTTGCAAACGAAATCCGACCTGCGGCGGGACCTTCGCCTGCATGCGTGATCTGTCGCCGGACCTGATCGCAAAAGTGGCCGGACAATTTATTGGTCGCGCGTGAAAATTCTCCACGTTGAAACCGGGATGTCGATGTACGGCGGTGCGCAGCAGGTGGCGTATCTGCTTGAGTCGATGGCACGGCACGGAATCGAGAACATTCTGGTGTGCCCGCCCGGTGCTGCGATCGGACAGCATTTCTCGAGTGTTTCCGGTGTCAGGGTTTGCGAGGTTCCCTGTTCCGGCGATCTGGACCTGATGTTCATATCGCGGCTACGCAAGGTCTTGCGTCAACACCAGCCCGATCTGGTTCATCTTCACTCGCGCCGCGGCGCAGACCTGCTCGGCGGCATCGCGGCAAAACGCGAGCGCATCGCCTGCGTATTGTCGCGTCGTGTCGATAATCCCGAGAACCGCTGGTGGGCTGCGCTCAAGTATCGATTGTTCGACCGGGTGATCTGCATCTCACAGGGCATCGCGGCGGTGCTTTCAGACTGCGGCGTCGCCCGAGAGAAATTGCGCGCGGTGCGCTCCAGCGTTGATCCTGTCCCTTGGCAGCATGCGGAATCGCGCGAAGCCTTCTGCGCGAAGTTCGGCGTTCCCATGGATGCCGTGCTGATCGGAGTGGTCGCGCAATTGATCGAGCGCAAGGGACATCGCGTGCTGTTTGAAGCGCTCCGGATGATCCCGCAACGTGATTCCTTGAAGGTAATCTGCTTTGGCAAAGGACCGATTCGTGAGTCACTGGAGCAGGATGCTGCTGATCTGTCCGATACCGTGAGTTTTGCCGGGTTTCGAGACGACTTGCCGAGATGGGTCGGTGCCCTGGATATCCTGGTGCATCCGGCGATGATGGAAGGTCTGGGTGTTTCGCTGTTGCAGGCCAGTGCAGCCGGGGTGCCCATTATCGCCAGTCGGGCAGGGGGGATGCCCGAAGCCGTCGCCGATGGTGTGAGCGGAATGCTGGTCGCGCCGGGTGATGCCGCAGAACTCGCGCAAGCCTTGAGCAAGCTCTGCACAGATGCAGCACTGCGCGAAAAGCTGGGCGCGCAGGGGCAAAAGCGCATCGAGGAAGAGTTTTCAGTTGAGAAGATGGTGCAGGGCAATATCGCGGTTTACCGGGAACTGCTCGCTTAAACGTGTTTTCCTGATATTGCGGATCAGCGAAGATCACGCAGCATTCGCTGGTAGAAGTCTGTCAGCGACTCGATCGTTTTTTGTTCGCTGTAGTGCGACTGATAATGCTGTTTTCCGCTCAAGGCCAAAGATTGGCGCAGATCAGGTTCGCCCAGCAGGCGGTGCAGGGTTTGTGAAAGTGATGCAGGGTCTTGAACAGGGCAGAGCAAGCCGGTCTGTCCATGTGCAAGCAATTCAAGCCCGCCATCGGTTTGCGTACAGACCACTGGCAGGCCTCGACTCCAGGCTTCGAGAATGACATTGCCCATGGGTTCTATGCGTGAGGGGCAGACAAACAGGTCGGCAAGCTGCAGCGCGTTCAGCGGCTGATCCAACCAACCACTGAAATGAATGCGAGCCGCGTTTTGCTGTGCCTGGCGCTGCAATTGCTGGCGCATCGGGCCATCGCCGATCAACAGCAGATGCATCGGGCGCCCTCCAATCTCTACCGGCAGATTCGAGAAAGCTGAGATGAGATCCTGAAATCCCTTCTTCTCGAAGAAGCGTCCCAGACCGACCACCAGCAGGGCATGTTGGGGGATGTGCAGGTTGAGTCGGGTCGGCTGTGGGCTTTCGCAGGGCGTTCGGTCAGGAACAAAGTTGTTGATCTGTTGCACGCGCTTAGCCGGAAAACCTGCATCGATCATCCACCGGCGCATGCCCTCGGTGTTCACGATCCAGCCGTGGGCGTGGCGAAAGTGACGCGGCTTGTAGTGGCCGCCAAGACGGGCCAGGTGCAGGAAACGCCGGGGTGGACGTGTCAGCCAGGTGGCGCGTGAGGCCCAGGTCTGGACGATCGGCGCGTCCTGCTCCGCGATCCATCTTCGGATGTCGAGCACGCTGCCAAGGTCCAGATAATTTCTCATCGCAAATGAAGTGCAGGACATGCCGGCACCGATCTGTGTCCCCAGTTTGGCCCCGCTTCGGACGCCACAGCAGACCGGATGTCCGGAACTATTCAGCGCATGTGTGTGACGCAGGAAGCTGGTTTCTGCCCCGCCCATTTGCGGGCTGGCGATGAGGTGAAGACTGCGCAGATCTGCGCGCATCAGGCGTCGGGGAGCAATCCCATCAACTGCAGATAGCGATTGGCACTGAGGTCTGCGCGATATTCCCGAACCGCTTCCCGCAGCGTCTCTGCGGGCAAGGGGTTTTCCAGGGTCGCCAACATGGCGTCTGCCATGGCTTCGTGGTCACCAACCGCGACCAGCGGGCCGTATCGGCCACCTTCGAGCGTCTCTACAGGCCCACTGGGACAATCAGTGGAGACGCTGGGGATGCCCAATGCCAGCGCTTCGGTCAGGGCGTTGGGTGAGCCTTCCCAGGCTGAGGAGAGAACGAACTGATCGGCGCGTGACAGCCAGGCATAGGGATTTTTCTGGAACCCCGGCAGGAGCAGGTGCTGGCTGATGCCCAGTTCGGAAGCGAGTCGTTCGTGTTGCTCACGATCACCGGGTTCAGGACCGTCACCGAGAATGATCAGGCGCGCAGCCCTGGTCTTGATCACCTTTGAAAAGGCGCGCAATAGACTGGGAAAATCCTTCTGCCGGGTCAGGCGGCCCATGCCCAGGATCACAGGGACCGACTTGTCTGTGAGCCAGGGATGTGGCGCGTCCTGACTTGCCAGTTCGGCCAGACGTGGCGTGATCACCGGGTTTCGGATGACGTGTACCTTTTCGGGTGCGATGCCGGTGACCTTGAGAGTGTCCTGACGCACCCCTTCCGAAACCGCAATGACGCCTTGCGCGCGAGGGTATTTGCGCTTCATTGGGGTGGTCCGCAGCCAGCGACTGAGCGGATCTTTGCGTTCAAGCGCAGCGGAGAGATTGGTGCCCAGCCGGATAAACACGGGGGTGTTGGTGCCGGCCTTGGCCGCTGCCCCCATTGCCGCACGCCCAGCCCGATCCTTTGCTGCGAGCAGAGCATCCGGCTTGAACTTTCTCAGGTACTCCGCGACTTCGCCCACGCTGCTCCACGAATGTTTGGCCCCGAGACGAATGATGTTGACCTCATCCGAGATCAGGCTGGCGTGACCACCGCGCAGCTTCAGAGCCAGCAGGTCGACGTCCACATGCTTCACCGCAGCTGCGCAGAGGTTGGAGACCATGCGTTCGACGCCGCCGTCGCCAGAAAACGAAATGAATACGGCCAGCCGTTTTCGGCCTGTCGTCTCAGACATAACGTAGGGGGTCCTCTTCTGTGGCCGGCGTCTCCGAGCTGCGGGCCACGAACAATCCATGCCAGATGGCGAACTGCATCAGGCTCCATATTTCACGGGTCACATCCTGCTTTTCCGCCTGGCGGCCAAGCAGAGCGAGCACCGCTTGCGGCTCGCACCACTGGCGAATGGCCTCGTTCTTCGGCAGGCGCGCAGCCAGTTCAGTCAGGAAATCGCCCTGCAACCATTCGCCGACAGGGACGTGGAAGCCGGATTTGTGACGCCACACGTGGTCGCTGGGGAGAAATTTTTCCGCCCAGCGTTTGAGAAAGACCTTGCCAGAATCCTTGCGCGTCTTGAGCGCATCCGGCAGCGACAGTCCGAATTCGATGACGCGATGATCAACGAACGGCACGCGTCCTTCCACGCTCGAAGCCATCAGCATGCGATCTGCCTTGACCAGAAGATCGTCTGGCAGGTTGGTGGATAAATCCACGTACTGGCGACGCTGAAGCTCGCTCCATGCTTCTGGTGTTTCGCGCCAGGCCTCGATGAACGGAGCGCGATGCGAATCCAGGGCATCGTGCAAAGCGGGCCTGAACAGGCGGCTCAACTTGCCGGACTTAAGCTCCCCGCGGGTGCGGAAGCCGCCACTGCCGGGATAACGAAAATTCTTGAACACGCGCTCGGCCCAGGCGGGACGATAGCGACCGTAGCCGGCAAATGCCTCATCGCCACCTTCGCCGCTGAAGACCACCTTCAGGTCCTGGCTGGCGGCTTCGGCCAGAGCCAGGGTCGGCAGGCAGGCGTAGTCGCGCATCAAGTCATCCGCAGCCCAGACGCAGCGCGGCAGTCGTCGAAATACCTGCTGTGACGACAGGCGAATGGCCTGGTGCTCCGAGCCAAATAGTTTGGCCATGCGTTCGGCGCCGTCCAGTTCATCCTTGAGCTTGGCGTTTTCCCAGCCCATCGAGTAGCTGCGGATGGGTTTTGAATGCATCTGCCGCAATTGGGCAAGCAGCACCGCCGAATCCACGCCACCAGACAGGAAAACACCAAATGGCACATCCGAGCGCATGTGCTGGCGCATGACCTCCTCAAACAGCGGCTCCCATTCCTCTACGGCCTGCTCATAGTCGATTTCGCGCGGCATGACTGATCGGGCAGACCAGTATCGGTGGTGTGCCATTTCCAGCTGTTGATCAATGCGAATGGCTTCGCCCGGCAGCACCCGGTGAATGCCCTGAAATATGGTTTCTCGGCCGCTGGAGTTCTGGTTCTGAAAATACTGTGCGAGTGCCTGGGGGTTGATCTCGGGCGATTTCGACATGGCCGCGAGAATGGCCTTGATCTCTGACGCAAACAGGATGCGGTCGTCCAGTCTCGCGTAATACAGTGGCTTGATCCCGAGTCGGTCACGGACGAGCCAGAGCTCGTTCATTTCGTGATCGAACAAGGCTAGCGCGTACATGCCCTGCAGGCGGTCCAGTGAGGCCTTGCCCCAATGCGCCCATCCATGGAGCGCCACTTCACTGTCAGATTGGCTCAGCGGCGCCGCGCCCAGCGATTCCAGCTCCTGTCGCAGCTCGACGTAGTTGTAGATCTCGCCATTGCAGACAAGGGCATAGCGCTTGTCGCGGTCATGCAGGGGCTGGTGACCGCCCGGCAGATCAATGATGGACAGGCGGGTGTGCGCAATGCCGAATGTCTCTGAAACGTAGTGCCCCTGATCCTCCGGCCCGCGGTGGATCAGCGTCTGCGCCATGGCGCGAAGCACCGGGACTTCGGCGCCACCGTGGCGCCTCACCATGCCGGCAATCCCACACATCAGGGTTCCAGCCGGTCAATCACCCAGGTGCCGCCCTGCTGCTTGTAGCGCAAACGATCATGCAGGCGGCTCCTGCGACCCTGCCAGAATTCGAACACGCACGGTGCCACGACGAACCCGCCCCAGCGTTCTGGCAGCGGTATTTCCTTGCCCTCCATCGCGGCCTCATTGCGGGCGTAGCGGGCCTCCAGGGTTTCGCGGGAATCCACGACCCGGGATTGATGCGAGGTCATGGCGCCGAGTTGTGACTTTCGCGGACGGGAATGGAAATATTGTTCTGACATCTCGCGACTGAGCTTGCGTGCCGAGCCTTCCACGCGCACCTGACGTTCCAGCCGGTCCCACCAGAAGGTGAGTGCTACATCGCCATTGGCGGACAATTCCTGACCCTTGGCGCCTTCGTAGTCGGTATAAAAACAGATGCCGTGCTCATGAAAGCCCTTGAACAGCACCATGCGCGCGCGTGGTTTGCCGTCAGGGCCGATCGTTGCCAGGTTCATGGCAGTGGGCTCGATCTGGCCAGCGCTTTTGGCGGCATTGATCCAGGATTCGAGCTGCGCGATGGGGTCCGGATTGAGCTCGGTTTCGTTCAGATTGGGGGATTGATTTTCTTGCATGACGACAAGTGTGCCCCAGCTTGATGCCGTTCGGCGCGTCGTCGCGCATGAAGGCGCGTCAAGGCTGGCACAATTGCTTCAAATCTGAATAACGACTTTCGACCCACGTGAAGCGCGCGCGCATCGCCATTCTGCTGCTGTTGCTGCTCCTGCCACGGACCCTGATGGCCCTGGAGTTGAGCGAGGAGGAGCGTGACTGGATCGAGCGTCATCCGACCCTGAGTCTGGGAATCAACCCGGACTATGCGCCGATTGAGTTCATTGACGACCTTGACCGCTACAGCGGCCTGGTTGCCGATTATGTCGGGCTGATTTCGGATCGCCTGGGCGTGGAGCTGCGACCGCGCAAGGGCGCGAACTGGCGGGAGACCTATGCATTGGCGCTGCGCGGCACCATTGATGTCATTGCTTCGGGTGTCCAGACCAAGGTGCGGGATCAGGATTTCCTGTTTACCCCGGCCTACGCTGAAATTGCTTCGGTCGTTGTGGTCCGCAAGTCAGAGAAGGGGGTGCTCTCCGCAGATGACCTGGCGGGTCGCACACTGGCGTTGCTGACCGGCCATGCTGACAGCGCCCAGTTGCTGGAACAAATGCCGGGCGCCAAGGTTCTTTTTCTGGCCAGTACGTTAGAGGCGTTGGAAAGTGTCTCCAGCGGGCAGGCAGATGCCGCAGTCGCGCCCCTGCCGGTGGTGGCCTGGCTGATCAGCAAGCACGGATTGAGCAACCTCAAGGTTGCCGGAAGCAACCCCGTGCCGCCGGCGAAACTGCAATTCATGGTGCACAAGAGCCAGCCGGTCCTGCGGAACCTGCTCAACAAGGCCCTGGCTTCAATTGATGCGGACGAGCACATGCGTATCCAGCAGCGCTGGTTCAACGTGGAATACGAACCGGGTCTGGATCCGCGCGCGGTCGTGCGCAAGGCCGTGTTGGCGGCAGCGCTTGTCGCGCTCGTCATCGCCTTGCTGGTCTGGTGGGGCATCAGGATGCAGCGCGAGATTCGCACGCGTAAACAGGCTGAGTCAGAAGCGCGCCAAATCACACACGGCCTGCAGGAACATCAGCAGGAACTGGAAAAGGCGAATCAGCGTCTGCGTGACATGACTGATTCCATGACAGGCGCGGTGTTTCGTATCCGGGCTGCACCTGGCGAGGCTCCCGAAGTTGAATTTGCCAGCGGACAGTTACTGCATGAACTTGGTCTGGAATCCGGCAGTATCACCGGGACAATGGATGCCGGGTTTTTCAAGACCTTCGATCCGGAATCCAGACCGCAGATTGAACGTGCGGTGCTCAGCAGCTTGCAGACGCTTGAACACTGGGAGGGCGTGTACAAGGTCGATACGCCGGATGGTCGGGACATGTGGGTGCGAACCGACCTCGTGCCTCGCCGGGAGGCAGATGGCGTCGTGGTTGCCACGGGCTACAGCGTGGATGTCACGCAAAGCAGGGCCGCAGAGCGGGCCCTTGAGGACATGCGCGAGGAAATGCAGCGTGCACTGTCGGCGACCTCCATGCAGTTGCGGGGTGTGCTTGAGAATTCACCCGGCGCGATCTGGGCCTGTAATCGTGACGGCGTGTATCTGCTGGCCAATGATGCGTTTCGCCGCGTATTCGAGTTGGGTGCCAAAGACATCACGGGGCACAAGGTAGAGGAATTTTTCAGTGAGGCTTTGCTGGAATCATTTCAGGCCAGCGATCAGAAAGTTCTGGAAACGCGCCGCAGTACCAGTTCGGTCGAGGTGATGAAGCAGGCGGGCGGTGCGCGCCATGTCCTGATGGTGAAATTCCCCCTGATCAGTGATCACCAGATCATTGCCATTGGAGGCATTGGTCTGGACATCACCGAGCAGATGCGCCTGCAAGATGAACTCCAGCGCCTGAATGCCAACCTCGAACTTCGCGTTGATAGCCGTACGCGCGAACTCAAGGCCACACTGGATGAGCTGGCAACTGCGCGTGAAGTGGCGGAATCAGCCGCCAGTGCAAAGGGCGAATTTCTGGCCCGGATGAGCCACGAAATTCGCACGCCGATGAACGCGATCATTGGCCTCTCGCATCTTGGACTCAAGAGCGAAGACCCGAGTCGGCAGCATGACTATCTGGGCAAAATCAATACTGCCGGGCAATCCCTGCTTGGCCTGATCAACGACATTCTGGATTTCTCCAAGATCGAGGCTGGCAAGCTGGCTATTGAAGAAGCGGAGTTTGATCTGAATCCAGTGCTCGACAATCTCGCAACCATCGTTGGCCAGCGAGCACACGAAAAATTTCTGGAATTCCTCATCGAGCGACCGCATCAATCTCCTCGCTTGGTCGGCGACCCTCTGCGGCTTGGTCAGGTCCTGATCAACCTGGCCAACAATGCCGTCAAATTTACCGACAAGGGCGAGGTGCATGTTCAGATCGAGCTGGAACCGCGTAGCGGCGATCGTGTGCTTCTGCGCGCGCGCGTTCGCGATACCGGCATCGGACTGAATGCCGAACAGATATCAAGATTGTTCCAGTCGTTTGAACAGGCTGACGCGTCCACGACGCGACGTCATGGCGGCACTGGATTGGGTCTTGCCATCTGCAAGCAGTTGGTCGAGCTGATGGGCGGAGAAATCGGCGTTGAGAGCGTCCTCGGCCAGGGCAGCACATTCTGGTTCACCGTGCCTTTGAAGATTCTTCAGGAGCGCCGTAGCACCGGAAAAGTGGTTCCGCCCTCGCTACAGGGTCTGCGCGTGCTAGTCGTGGACGACAGCCGTACCGTTCGCCAGGTCAGTTCACGCTACCTGGAAGCATTTGGATTCCAGACTGATATGGCGGGAACCGGAGAGGAGGCTTTGTCCGTTCTTCGAGATGCGGCGCGCTCCCCTGAGAAGAATTTTGATCTGGTTCTGATGGACTGGAAGATGCCGGACATGGACGGCGTACGCTGTTCGACAGAAGTGCGCAGCATGGAGTTTCCGCACGGAGACCCGCGCATCATCATGGTGTCCTCATATTCACGAGAGGAATTGGGCAGGCTGCTCAACGGGCAGAAGATCGATGCCTATCTGGTGAAACCTGTGAATCCCTCCATGTTGTTCGAGGGCATTCTGGTTGCATTCGGACTCAAGGCCGCAACGGAACCGGGTAGGCCGGGGCAGGCTGAAGCAGATGCAGCGCGTGGATTGGCCGGATTGAAAGTGCTGGTGGTCGAAGATCATCCGATGAACCAGCAGATTGCACGAGAGGTTCTGGAAGGTGCCGGCATCATCGTGGACATGGCGGGCAATGGCGCTGAAGGGTTGCGCAGGGTTCAGGTGGCCAGCTACGACCTGGTCCTGATGGATGTCCAGATGCCGATCATGGACGGGCTCGAAGCCACGCGGAAAATTCGCGAGATTGATCGCTTTGCCTCTCTGCCGATCATTGCCATGACCGCCAACGCAATGGATCAGGACCGCAAGAGCACACATGAGGCTGGCATGAACGCGCACGTCGCCAAGCCCATCAACGTATTCGAGCTGTTCTCCACCATCCGGGAACTGAGCGGCCGAACGACGGATGATGGCGTGACGGAAACTCAACGCGCGGAGACGCCCAAGTGGCCGGCCAGGAGTAGCGAGAAGATTGATCTTCCCCGCATCAGAAATCTTGATTCCAGAACCGGTTTGCGCCGTGCCCAGAACGACTTCTCGCGTTACAGAAGACTGCTCGAGATGTTCGTCAGCAGTGAACAGGATGCTGTCGAAAGAATCGAGAACAGCTTGCGGGCGGGGGAAGCCGAAGCAGCGGTGCGTCATGCGCACTCCCTCAAGGGGGTGGCGGCCATGGTGGGCGCGGATGAGCTTGCCAAATGTGCTGCGGACATGGAGCAACGCATTCGTCAGGAACGGTCTGATGCGGAGTCCCTGGATGTGTTTCGCAAGACAATCGATGAAGTTTGTGTGCCGCTGGCCGCCTGGTTGCAGAGCAGTGCGGAAGGGCACAAACCGGTAGCCGGCGCGGAACCAAAATCTGTCTCATCTGACGAAGACAAGCTGCCCGAGCTGCTCCAAGTGCTAGAGCAGCAACTGGCAGCGGATGACACAGCCGCGGCAGATACAATCGAACAGGTATCGCTCGCCATGTCGGATCACCCGGGCCGGGGGCAGGTGCCCGGGCTGCGACGAGCGATTCAAGCGTATGATTTTGCGGGCGCGATGGACGCCCTATTAGCAATAAGAAGCGCGGCGGAAAATACTCAGGAGAAGCCTTAGCAATGGCGGCAAATCTAGATGGCCAGGATGAAGTGGTGGCGGGTTCCGGTGGTGGAATACTCGTCGTTGACGATATTGCGCAGAACATCGAAGTGCTGGCCGGTATTCTGCGTTCCAAATACCGGGTCCGCGCTGCAACCAGTGGCGCAAGAGCGCTCGAAATTGCCATGGGCGATCCGGCGCCGGAGCTGATTCTGCTCGACGTCATGATGCCGGACATGAATGGTCTGGAAGTGTGCCGCCGATTGAAGGCGCATCCGCGGACGCGCGATATTCCGGTCATCTTTGTCACTGCCATGAGTGAGATCGATGACGAAACCGAAGGCTTTGCCGCAGGCTGCGTTGATTACCTGTCCAAGCCGGTCAGCCCGCCATTGGTCTTGGCCAGGGTAAAGACCCATCTGGCCCTGCACGACCAGAACCTGGAACTGGAACGCAAAGTGCGTGAGCGCACCGCTGAGGTTGAACGCACGCGTCTGGCCGTGATTCGTTGTCTGGGCAAAGCCTCGGAGTTCAAGGACGACAATACCGGGCTGCATGTCATACGCATGAGTCAGTACTCCTACACGCTAGGCCGCGCCATCGGCATGAGCGAATCCGAAGCGCAGATGCTCATGCTCGCTTCGCCGATGCATGACATTGGCAAGATCGGCGTGCCGGATCACATCTTGCGCAAACCCGGGAAACTGGACGCGGACGAATGGCAGATGATGATGCGCCATGTCGAATTCGGTGGGCAGATTCTGGGTGAACAGGATTCGGAGCTGCTGGTCATGGCCAAGACCATTGCCATGACGCACCATGAAAAATGGGATGGCAGCGGCTATCCTTTGGGGACCGCGGGCGAAGATATTCCGCTGGTGGGTCGGATCACAGCACTGGCAGACGTGTTTGATGCCCTGACCAGTGAAAGGCCCTACAAGAAAGCCTGGAGCGTAGAAAAAACACTTGATCTGATTCACAGCGAGCGCGGAAAGCACTTTGATCCCGCGCTGGTCGACAAGCTGGACGAAGTCCTGCCGCAATTCGAAGCCATCCGTGCGGAGTACGCTGAAAAGCTGATGCTCTAGGGTGGTGACCAGCCGCGTGATCGGTCAATCCACCATTCACACAATCAACCAATAGAACATGGAAAAATTCAGAGCAATTCGCGTACACCAAATTGAGAAGCGCCTAGAGCACAAGATCGAATCCCTCACTCTTGACGACCTGACCCCTGGGGATGTCGTCGTTCGCGTCGCTTACTCCTGCCTCAATTTCAAGGATGCGCTGGCGGTCACGGGCAAGAGTCGCATCATGCGCAAGATGCCGCTCGTCGCGGGCATCGATTTTTCCGGGGTTGTGGAATCGAGCAGTGACCCTGCCTACAAGCCGGGCGACGAAGTTCTGGTCACAGGCTGCAATGCGGGCGAACTGCTGGACGGAGGCTTGTCGCAGATGGCACGCGTTCCGGCTTCTGCGGTGGTTCCGCTTCCCAAGGGTCTGAGTCTGATGGAAGCCATGGCACTGGGCACAGCCGGATTCACCGCCGCCATGGCCCTGCGCCGCATGCTGGAGAATCATCAGTCGCCGGAAATGGGGCCTATCGTGGTCACAGGCCCGACCGGTGGCGTGGGTTCGGTGGCAATCCAATTGTTCAAGCGCGCTGGATTTGAGGTGTCGGCCCTGACTGGAAAGAAATCCGAAGCAGAGGCGTATCTGAAAATGTTGGGCGCCGATGAAGTCCTGGACCGGCACGAATTGGACATGGGCAGCAAGCCCATGGAAGCCGCTCGTTTTGGCGGCGCGGTCGACAATCTCGGCGGCGAAACCCTGGCCGGTCTGACCCGCGTCGTAAAGCCCTGGGGCAACATCGGCAGCATTGGTCTTGCGCAGGGCTTTGAGCTCAAGACCACCGTCATGCCGTTCATTCTTCGTGGCGTTTCCTTGCTCGGCATTCATTCTGTAGAAGTGCCGCGCGCCTGGCGTCTGGATATCTGGGACAAGCTGGCCGGCGACTGGAAGCCGAAGAACCTGCAGGACATCGTGCGGCGCACGATCAGCCTTGATGAAGTTCCTGCGGCCTGCGAAGAGCTGATGGCCGCCAGTGTCCAGGGCCGCTATGTCGTGAAGATCGGCGACTAGTTTCAGCAGGAACCTCTTAGGCAGCGGCAGCCGGTATCTGCATGCTCACGCAGTGAAGGCTGCCGTATTGCAGGATCAGGGCGCGACAATTCACGCCAATGATTTCGCGGTCCGGGAAACAGGGACGCAGGCAATCCAGCGCCTGCGTGTCCTCGGCCTCGCCATATACCGGCACCAGGACAGCACCGTTGATGATAAGAAAATTGGCATAACCTGCCGGTAGACGCTTGCCATCCTCATCATGAATGGCAGAGGGCAATGGCAGCGGAAAAAGACGGTAAGGCGTGCCATCGGCTCGACGCAGCGCTTGCAGTTCCTGTTCCATGTTCGCGAGATCTTCGAAGTGCGGATCGTTCTTGTCGGAGCAGGCCTGGTAGGCGATGGTTCGTTCATCGCAAAAGCGCGCAAGGGTATCGATATGTCCGTCCGTGTCGTCGCCCAACAAGTCTCCATGTTTGAGCCAAAGGATGCGTTCGACGCCCAGTTGCTGATTTAACACCTGCTCAATGTCGGCACGTTGCAACTGCGGATTTCGGGTGGGTGCCAGCAGGCAACGTTCGGTGGTCAGCAGAGCGCCGCAACCATCTACCTCAATCCCGCCACCTTCCAGAACGAAATCCACCGACTCCACAGGCGCAGAAAGCGCACCCATGAGCTTGAGTTTGCGAGTGATGAGGTTGTCGTTCTGAAATTCGAACTTGCCGCCCCAGGCATTGAACTGAAAATCCAGATGCACGGGTTGTTCATCGCGAAGCACAGTGATGGGGCCATGATCGCGAACCCAGACGTCGTCGGACGCCACGGAGTGAATACGGATGCGCCCGGTATCGGCGCCAGCAGCTTCCAGCTTCGCCAGAAGACTTTCTGACCCCTCAGCGCAGTTGATCCAGACGGCCTCGAAACGCGATATCTGCGTGGCAATATTCAGGAAGCAGGCTTCTACCTGGTCGAAGTGCTTTGCAAAATCACCGTCTTGTCTGGGCCAGGTCAGCATGACTGCGGCCTGGGGTGCCCATTCGGGGGGAAGAAAATTCATTTCGATAAGCTCAATAAAAAGGCCCTGGAAACGAATACGTTCCCAGGGCCAGAAAGGAGTACCCGTACTTGGGTCAGCGCGGCCCGCCGGCCAAGCCGTCCCGCACGGCGATCGGTGCTGGGTTATCCGCTTGCACGGCGTCAACGACATGGTCGTATTCAAAGAAGACCGAGAACCCAGGGTAATCCCAGCGGGTGATTGGTGGTTGCTGGCGCGATCCGCCGCCAACTGCGGGATGGCGAACCTGAGGCGTCCCGAAGGCGCGCGAGACACTGGCCTTGTTCATTCCCTTGGCGGGCATGGAGATGCTGCCCGCATCGCCAATCTGGCTGGTGGCAGGGCCGGAAGCCTGAGTGATCACGACCACTTCCTGATCCTGAGCCGCGACAAACATGGGGCTGAGAACAAGAGCTGTAGCGAGAGTTTTGATCAGGCGCATGGCAGGGTACCTCTATGGATCAGTTCGCAGAATAACACCGGCGGCAGGTGCGGCGCAGCTATCAGAATCGTGCCTCATTCGCCCTTCTCCAGGTCGTTGATCAGGGCCGCGAGAAATCGCCCGGCTTCGGCCCCGGTGACCGCGCGATGATCAAATGTCAGTGAAACCGGCAGGACGGCGGAAACCGCGGAACGGCCATCGATCACGACCACGTCGTCCCGAACGCCACCGGCGGCGACGATGGCGACGGTGGGCGGAATGATGACCGGTGTCGCATAGCGCCCACCAAAGCGACCGAAATTGGAAAGCGTCAGCGTGTAGCCACGCAGCTCTTCCAGGGGAACCCGCCGCTCGCGGGCATCGGCTTTCATCTTGTCCAAACCCAGCCGCAGTGACTTCGGATCGCGTGCTGCAACGTCCTGCAGTACGCAGACGAACAATCCGTCCGGGGTGTCCACGGCAACTCCCAGATGAATCTTGTCGAGCAATCTGCGGCCCACTTCCACGTGGTCGAACCAGGCATTCAATGCAGGTTCTTCTTTCACGCCCGCCGTGATCGCACGGATCAGGCGGCAACTGACGTCCTGCTTGCCGGGCCAGGCATGCAGCCGGGCATCGTCCATCAGCGTTGTGGGCATGACCTCGTCCCGCGACTGACTCATGCTGTTGGCCATGGCCTTACGCGGGCCCTTCAGCTTTTCGATGGGACCGACTTCACTCAAAATTTTGTGAACGCGCTGCACATCCGCGGCGGTAATCAGGCCGTCGGGGCCAGTTGGCGTAATGATAGTCAGGTCTACATTGAGGCGGCGGGCCAGTGCGCGTACTGCTGGTGCCACCTTGAGGCCTGACGCTCCGGCGATGCGGGCTGTCTGTTCACGCTGCACATTGTCGGTCTGAGTCATGGCGCCGACCACGACGCCAGTGTCCCGGATGGCCTTGTTTTCCTGATCGGCGTTTTCGGCAGGACTCGTTGTTGAGGCTGAGGCAGTGCTTTTCGACGCTGGCGTCTGTGGTGCCTCGAAGGTGACCAACGCGGCGCCGACGCAAACGGTTTCGCCAACCTTGGCATGCAGCGTCTTGATCACGCCAGCCTGAGGGCTGGGCACATCCACCACCGCCTTATCAGTCTCGATGCTGGCCAGCGTTTCGTCGGCGCAAACCGAATCACCTACTGCCACTTTCCATTCAAGGATCTCGGCATTCTGCAAACCCTCGCCCAGATCCGGCAGCTTGAAAATGCTCATAAGGCATCACCTCCCGCAGCACAGGAAACAGCTTTGTGGCCCATTGTTTGTTGCCACAAGGCTGCACCTGCTTTGCCTTCGCTGCAAGAGGTGTTGCTCAGCGGAATGCTAGCTGGGGGTTCTTCTGCCCGTCAGAAGGGAAATGACCCAGGCAACGAGAAAGACCAGGAACAGGATTTTTGCGATCCACGCCGCGTTGCCTGCAATGCCGCCGAAACCAAGTACGCCGGCAATGATCGCCACAACCAGAAACACGAGTGAGTAATGAAGCATGATGGTTCTCTCCTTGATATGCGCCCCGTGTGCGTTGCCAAATTCGGCTTGAGCGGCACGGGGTCTGGAGATCACTATCCATGTATCGCCTGAACCCAAAAGGAACTTAATTTGGGGTTCATGTGCAACATCAGAAAGGCAATGAACAGAATGCGCCGATCAGGCGTTTCCGGATGTCGCGGCCTCCGGCGATGCGCTTCAGTTTCCGATCGGAGCCTGCTCTATGACGGACCGCACCGCTTTGCAGATCCGCTCAACGTCGGGAATGAAATGTTGCTCCAGGCGCGCCAATGGCATGACCGTGTCATAACCGGACACGCGCAACACCGGGGCGAAAAGATTCAGCAAGCCGTGTTCCGCAAGTCCTGCGGCAATCTCACTGGCCGGTCCGTATGCGCGCGGCGCCTCCTGAACTATGACGCAGCGCCCAGTCTTGGCAACGCTGGCAAGTATCGTGTCCATGTCCAGCGGCTTCAGGCTAGCCACATCAACCAGCTCACAGCTGATCCCTTCCTCCGCCAACTGATCTGCAGCAAAGCGCGTCTCGTGCATCATCGCGCCCCAGCTCACCAGCGTCACATGGTCGCCGTCGCGATCAATGAATGCGCTATCCAGTGGCAGGGCCTGTCCGTCATCTTCGAACTCTTGCTTGAATAGCCGGTAACAGCGGGTAGGTTCGAGAAAAATGACTGGATCGGGATCGCGAATGGCTGCGAGTAGCAGCCCATAGGCACGCGAAGGATTTGATGGAGCAAGCACGCGCAGCCCCGGAATCTGTGCAAAGGTGGTTTCCAGAGATTCCGAATGATGTTCCGGTGCATGAATGCCGCCGCCATTGGGGGCGCGAATGACCAGCGGGCAGGTGATGCGTCCACGCGTGCGATTCCGGTAGCGAGCAGCATGGTTGGTGATCTGGTCCAGACAGGGGTACATGAAACCGCTGAACTGAATTTCAGCAACCGCGCGAATCCCCTGCGTAGAAAGTCCGATGGCCATCGCGGCGATCAGGTTCTCAGCCAGAGGCGTGTCAATGACGCGTTCGGCGCCGAAGCTGTCGAGCAGACCTACCGTCGCGCGAAAGACGCCGCCATTGCGGCCAATGTCTTCTCCGAGAACCACCATCGCTTCGTCGCGTCGCATTTCAAAATGCAGGGCAAGATTAATGGCCTCGATGGTATTGAAGGTGGCCATGATCTAGTCGCCATCACCGCGTTCGCAGACTTCATTGCGCTGCCACTGCATGGACTCCGGCAGCGTCTCATAGAGTGAATCAAACATGGCGACGGGCTTGTCCGGTGCTATGGCGAGATAGGCTTCTGCGACGGACTCCGCATTCTTCTGGCACTGCGCTATCAAGGCTGTTTCCTTTTCATCATCCCAGCAATCAATCGCACGCATGCAGGCCTGAAGGCGCTTGATCGGGCACCGCTTCCACGCTTGGTTCACCTCCTCTTCGGAGCGATACCGACGTGCGTCGTCTGCCGTGGTGTGATCGTGCAGGCGATAGGTCAGGGCTTCCACCAAGCGAGGGCCTTCTCCATCGCGGGCTGCCTTTAGCGCACGTTCCAGAACGAAGCGTGTGGCAATGACGTCATTGCCATCGACCTGCTCACCCGGGATGCCGCCGGCCGCAGCCTTCTGCGCGATGGTCTGCGCGCCAGTCTGGTTTTCTCGCGGCATGGAGATTGCCCACTGATTGTTGCTCACCAGAAACACCACAGGCAGATTCCAGACCTTGGCACTGCTCAGGGCTTCGTAGAAATCGCCCTTGGAGGTTGCGCCATCACCGCAGGCAGCCACGACAACCCGCTGCTGCTTCTTCAGTTTGATCGCGTAGGCCACACCGATGGCATGTGGAATGTGCGTGGCGATGGGCACCGAGAACGGAAAATCATGATGCGATGGCGTGCCCTGCGGGAAGTTCATCGAGCGCTCGTCTCCCGCCCAGTACTGCAGCGCGGACTCTGGCGGTACGCCGCGCAGAAACTGTGCTGCGTAGTCGCGGTACGCCGGGATCAAGACATCTTCGTCTGCCATGGCCAGGCCCAGCGCCGTACCAATGGCTTCCTGTCCGAGGCCCGAGGCATACGTGCCCAGCTTTCCGGTGCGTTGCAGCGACACGGCTTTTTTGTCGATGGCTCGGGCTTCGCACATAACCCGGTACATGCGTTGCAGCTGTTCAGCATCGCGTGCGAACGCTGGCAGCTCTGCAAGCAGACGTCCATCTGCGTCCACAAAGCAGGTGCGCCGAACCTCGAATGAGGCAACGACGGTTTCCGCAGATGGTTCTGATGTGGTCATCACCGCCTCCGCAAGTGCCGCGTCCTGACGATACCACTATTGCTTCCTCAGGCAGATCCTTCTGCCCAGGTTTTATGTCTGCACGGGCTCCGGCCCCTTTCTTATCGCTCCGCCGAACATTCGATACAGCGCTGGCAGTACCAGCAGGGTCAGCAGGGTCGAAGAGACGATGCCCCCAATGACCACCGTTGCCAGCGGGCGCTGCACTTCAGAGCCAATACCGGTATTGAAAGCCATTGGGACAAACCCCAGTGCCGCAACCAGTGCTGTCATGAGAACCGGCCGCAGGCGGGTGAGGGCACCTTCTCGAATCGCCTGATTGATATCCATGCCCTGCTCACGCAGTGATCGAATGAAACTCACCATGACCAGACCGTTGAGCACCGCGATGCCTGATAGCGCAATGAATCCAACGCCGGCCGAGATGGAGAACGGAATGCCGCGCAAGCTCAGCGCGAGGACGCCCCCTGTCAGGGCCAGCGGCACGCCGCTGAAAATGATCAGCGCGTCGCGCATGGAATTGAAGACCAGCCACAGCAAACCCAGAATTAGGAGGAGGGTTGCAGGGACCATGATCGAGAGGCGACGGCTGGCTGACTGCAATTGCTCGAATGTGCCGCCATAGTCCAGCCAGTAGCCGGGTGGCAATGCAAGACGATTTTTCATCTGGTCCTGTACCTGGGCAATGAACGAACCCAGATCGCGACCGCGAACATTGGCCGTGACCACGACCCGGCGCTTTCCTTGCTCTCGATTGATGGCATTGGGTCCCAGACCCAGTTCGATGCTGGCAACTTCCCCGAGCGGCACATATCCCTCCCCGGGCAGCATCACAGGCAGACGTTCCATGGCCTGGATATTGGAGCGCAGCGCCTCGGGCAAACGCACGACGATGTCACTGCGACGATCACCTTCGTAGATCAGTCCGGCTTGCCGGCCTCCGTAGGCCGCGGCGATCAGGTTCTGCAAGTCAGCGATGTTCAGGCCATATCGCGCGAGCAGCGCCCGCTTGGGAGTCACCGTGAGAATCGGAAGCCCGGTGGACTGTTCAGTCTTGACATCGGCGGCACCGGGAATCGCACCCATCAGTTCTTCAATGTCTGCCGCAACCTCGTTAAGAGTATCCAGATCATCGCCAAATACTTTCACCGCGACGTCCGCGCGTACGCCTGAAATCAGTTCGTTGAATCGCATCTGGATAGGCTGGGTAAATTCGTAATTGTTACCCGGTACAGTCACCGCGAGCGCTTCCAGATCACTGACCACCTCGGCCTTGGTTTTGTTTGGATCCGGCCAGTGTTTTCTGTCCTTGAGCATGACAAACGTATCAGCAACACTCGGTGGCATGGCATCGTTTGCGATCTCAGCGGTCCCGAGTTTGGCGAAAGCACGGTCTACCTCCGGCGCTTTCATCAGCGTGGCTTCCAGTTGCGATTGCATCTGCACGGCCTGGCTCAGGCTGGTGCCGGGAATGCGAAGCGCGTGAAGCGCTACATCCCCTTCGTCCAGGCTCGGAATAAATTCAGAGCCAAGGCGTGTCATTTGCCATGTACAGGCGATGACCAGCGCGACCGTCAGCACCAACAGCAATGCGCCGTGTTTCAGGGCCGCCGAGAGCATTGGGGCATACAAATGCCGCGCGCCGCGCATCAGGACGTTGTCCCGATGTTTGGGGGGCTGTTTGAAGATCAGCGCGATGGATGCCGGAATAAAGGTCAGCGATAGCAACATGGCACTGCTCAGCGCCATCACCACCGTGATCGCCATGGGGTGGAACATTTTTCCTTCGACACCTGTTAGCGCGAAGATCGGAAGATAGACGGCAGTGATGATGCCAATGCCGAACAGGGCAGGGCGAATGACTTCTCGGCTGGCCTGGAATACTTCTTCCAGTCGCTGCTGCTCGCTCAGCTTGCGACCACCCGCTGCCGCGAGTCCGAGCCGGCGCATGCAGTTCTCGACGATGATGACGGTGCCGTCCACGATCAGGCCAAAATCCAATGCGCCAAGACTCATCAGATTCGCCGACGTCTCGCTACGCACCATGCCGCTGAAGGTGAGCAGCATAGACAGAGGGATGACCATCGCCGTCAGTAGCGCAGCCCGAATGTTTCCGAGCAGCAGAAACAGCACGACGATGACCAGAAGCGCCCCCTCGATCAGGTTTTTCTGAACGGTCGCCAGCGTCTTGTTCACCAGGCTCGTGCGGTCATAGACCGTCGTCGCCTTCATGCCCGGGGGCAGGCTGCGCTGCGCCTCTTCGAGTTTGCTGGCCACAGCGCGGGCCACCGTGCGGCTGTTCTCGCCAATCAGCATGAAAACGGTTCCGAGCACAACCTCGGAACCGTTCTGAGTGGCTGCCCCGGTCCGCAGTTCGGAACCGATCTTGAGGCTCGCGACATCGCCAACATGCACGGGCACGCCTTCACGATGTGCGACGACAATCTGCGAAAGATCGTTCAGATCTCTGGCCTGGCCCGGCAGGCGAATGAGTTGTTGCTGACCGTTGCGCTCCACATAGCCCGCGCCCTGGTTCGCATTGTTGGCCTGGATGGCGTGAACCAGGTCTTCGAAGCTTAGCTCGTAGGCCAGAAGCTTCGCTGGATCGGGAAGAACATGAAACTGGCGGGCGTGCCCGCCGATACTGTTGACTTCTACAACGCCGGGTACCTGCATCAGGATGGGACGCAGAATCCAATCCTGAGCCTGGCGAAGATCAGTGGTTGTGATGGGTGAGCCATCTGCTTTGCGCGCATCCGGGAGCGCGTCGACGGTGTACATGAAGATCTCGCCCAAACCCGTGGCAATAGGGCCGAGCCGTGGCTCCAGACCGGCGGGAAGCTCGGACTTTAGCGACTGCAGTCGTTCGCTGATCAGTTGCCGTGCGAAATAGATATCCGTGCCGTCTTCAAACACGACAGTGACCTGCGACAAACCATAACGCGACAGCGATCTGGTGTAGTCGAGCTTTGGCAGGCCGGCCATGGCCGTCTCTACCGCGAAGCTCACTCTTTGCTCGGTTTCGAGCGGTGTATAGCCAGGGGCTTCGGTGTTGATCTGCACCTGCACATTGGTGATGTCCGGCACCGCGTCGATGCTCAGCTGCGTCCAGCTCCAGCCACCGATCGCAGCCAGCGCGGCCACGATGACCAGCATCAGGCCGCGTCTCTGAATTGCGAATCGCAGCAATGCATCAATGATCATGGCTGGCTCCGGATTTCTCGATGTCGGCCTTGATCAGATAACTGTTGCGCACCACGTATTCAGTGCCCGGTTCAAGCCCGGATAGGACCTCGACAAACTGACCGTCGCTGCGGCCCAGTTCGAGCATGCGAACTTCGAAAATATCTCCGACCCGGGCAAAGACGACGTCGAAATCTCGAAACGTCTGCAGGGCAGATGTGCTGACGGCAACAGGCACCTCGGCGCCGCCAGTCAGGACCTCGGCCTGCAGGTACAGGCCCGGAGTCCAGGCACTGTCAGAAGACGGTTCGATACTCGCCCACACCTTGAGTGCCTGACCGGTTCCTTCATTGCTGGGCGCAATGCGCACGATCTTTCCCATTGCGCTGCGAGTTTTGTCGACGCTGCTGAGTCGGACATTCTGGCCCAGGCGAATGCGTGAAAGATCACGTGGAAATACTGATAGCTCAGCCCAGACCTTGCTCAGGTCCGTGATGGTGAACAGGGGAGCCGTTCCTGCCTGCTCCCCGGGATTAGCCATTCGTGCGGTGATGGTGCCGCTCATGGGGGCGGTGACGGAATAGACCTGCAAGGAATCATTGGACTCGACGCGCGCAAGCGTTTGGCCCGCCTTGACGGTGTCACCCAGGGTTTTGCTTACACTTCGAATCGCGCCGGGGAATCTCGCGCCTACATCCCGTACGGCATCGGGGTCCGCTGTGATGCGCCCGTACAGAGGAAGCACCTCATGGATAGTCTGCTCTCCCGCTACGCCAGACTCGATGCCGGCTTCCCTTGCGCTCTGCGCCGGAATTTCGACGCGTCCTTCAAAGCTGTCGTAGTGCCACTCGTATTCCCGGCCATCGTGCTGGGCGCGGACGTGAACGACGAATGAGTGGGGTTCGCCAACGACGCCTGCTGCTCGCAAGAAACGACCTTCTGGCGCGAAGTCGAAGTAATCGGTTCGTCCGCCCAGTCGCTCGAGCTCAACCTGTAGTTTGACCTGTTCTGGTGCCACGGCCTTTCCTTGTTGCCGTGCCCAAGCATGAAACTGAGGCGGACGCCCGCTCTCTACTATTGCGAGCTCGATCTCGAAATCGCCATCCTGCAGCAGGCGACCATTATTGGGGCCTTTGGCAGGCTCATCATGCTCATCGTGGTCGCTGCCGTGACCATGCGCATGCCCAGTCTTGTGTGCCTGGCCGGAAGGCTCGCCGCAAGCGCTGAGGAATAATCCTGATGACAGAATCAGTAAGACGGAGAGAATCAAAAATTTCATGGCTGTGCCTCGACATTGCGCACGGGGATGTTGGTGCCCGTCAGGCGCTGAATTTCAATCAGGTGAGTCTGGTACTCCGCGGCAACTTCGATGAGCCGGGTGCGCTGTTCGAGCCACTCAGCCTGTGCATCGCGAAGTTCCAGCAGGGAATATCGACCTCGGTCGTACGCGTATTGGGTCTGTTGCAGCGCCTGGTTGACCTTGGGGACGACGCGGTCGCGCTGCGCTTCAAATTCTATCAGGGCGTGTTGCAACTCCTGATAGACCGTATACAGCTGAGCCTTGAGGCGCAGCATGGCCTGGTCGCGATCCGAGTCCACGCGATCCAGCCGAGCCAGGGCCTGATCGATACCCGGCGCAGCCTGGTCGCGTCCAAACAGAGGCAGGCTTGCAGAGAATACGAGGCCGACGTCGTCGGTCGTTTCGTTGCGGCGCAATCCCGCGCCGAGGCGCAGCCCGGGGGAGCGCCGAGCTTGTGACATTCGAAGTTCCGATTCGCGCAAGCGGCTGAGCGCCGCGAACTGCAGCGCATCCGGCGATTCCTCCAGTTGAGCTGCAAGTACCTCGAATTCAGCAACCTCCGGCAAGTCTGTCAGCTCTCCTACTGCATGGCTGAATCCCAGCTGTTCTCTGCCCATGGCGGCTGCCAGTTGACGGCGCGAGGCTTTGAGCTCGTGTTCCGCATGCTCTTCGGCCAGCAGGGCTCGCTCGACGGAGACCTCGGCGCGCGCCTGCTCAGCCAGTGGCGTGCGGGCGGCCTTGACCCTGCGGCGAACTTCTCGGAGGGTGTCCGCAGCCAGTTCAGAGGCTTCACGGGTGAGACTCAGACGCGCCTGATCGGATAACAGGTGCACAAATCGGCGCGCTACTTCAGCGTGTACGTCAAGGCGGGCCATTCTTGCGCGAGTGTCTATCAAGCTCACTGCGGAGTCGGCGGAATCCATCCGTCGCTGCCGAAGATCTCCGCGCTCGATCAGCTGAGACAAGCCCAGTGTAGATGTGGCGCCTGATACACCCTCGAGCTGGCCCGTTCCAAGCACGTTCTCAACTTCAAAGTTGAGCTCCGGTGCGGGCTTCAAGGCGGCTGTAGAACGCGCAGCCTCTGCTTCCAGCCTTCGCGCATTCCATGATGCAAAAGCCGGGTGCTGTTGCACCGCCAGTTGCAGTGCCTGCTGCAGACTAAGGGGGCGAGGTGAATCGGATGAACTGCTCTGATCAGCCGCCGCTTGCAGGGCTGGTGGGCAGGCCATGCCCATAAGGATCGCGGCCACGCAGAAAGCGCGACCAGATAAAGAAACACGAAACATGATGTCTCCCGCCAGGGAATTTCACAGTGACCGCAATTGCGATCGACAGGGGAGCGCGCGCACAGGTGCGGCGCAAATTTGCGCTACTTAGTGAGCGCCCCGGGGCGGGCCGCGCAAAGGCGGTCGCAGCAACAGCAGAGAATTTCGAGCGCGATCGGCATCAGGACCGCGCGTAAATTGCTGAGTGGGACGGCGCAGGAACGCGAGCAGGATTCCGGCGAAGATCAGGCCAAATACTTCGAGACTGATCTTGAAAGGCTTGCCCAGCAGGTCATCGAACAGCAGGATGTCGGTTCCAGCGTGCGCGTGATTTTCTCCGCCGGTACCGTGCCCTGCATGGTCGTCGGAGTGCAGCCCGCTATCGGACAGATGAAGGCTGGCAGCTGGTTCTTCTCCGTCAAGGCAAAGGTGAATGTGCGCGCCGCCCAGACGAGCCACGAGAATCATGACGCACAGCATGAGTACGTACGATATCGGTGGTCGGGTGTGCAGGTGGCGTAGCATCAAGTGAGTTTAGTCTTACTGTGCCATTAATAAAAAGACATTCCCTGAACTTTATCCGCTGGTTGGCCGATAACAGGAATCGCTTGCTGAAAGAGCGGGATGGATTTGTCTGGTATCAGGCACATCGAGCAGGCGGCTCCGGTCGGTAGATCAGCCTGAGCGTTTTGGCTGCGCCATTCCATGGCGGTCACCAATATCCTTTTCCGATTCTGATCGCTCAGGCCTGTGTGCTTGCGTGCCATTGTGGGTGTGCGTACTGTTGCCCAGATCAACTCTTTGGGCCTTTTTTAATATGGGGCGTGGAAGATTCCGGACAGAGCGACAGGCGGCCCACCAAGCTTGCGGCAGAGAAATTGGGGTGACCATTGATTTGCTGGATTTGTAGTTATCCCCGCTCAGGATCGGCCTGGACTCGGCAGACGCTCGAACAAAAATTCTATCGTCCTGTTGCAAAGTCTCCGCCGAACTGGGATGCCGGAGCCTATGCCGACGATCTGGTGACCCACGCATCGTTTCGCCGAACTGGAGAAGACGACGTTGCCTACAGCCTGCTTGCGCCGAATGCTGCGGAAGTTTTCATTCTGAAGGAAGCGCACCGCGCATTGCGAGACAGCCGCTACCGACGAAAAATCGATGATGATCCGCGGCTTTTTTTTGTGAAGACGCATGCCCCGGTTATCAACAAAAATTTTCCAAATGAGAAAGTCCTGTTCCTGGTCCGCCATCCCCTTGCTGCACTCGCAAGCTACAAACGATTCCTGCGGGCGGTTCGGGGATCAGATATCAGTCTTGAAAGAATAATCAATGGAGAGTTGAGCGGTCCACGAGACTATCTTTCCTATACCAACAGGTTCCTCGATTACTGCGCTGATCGCCCGGAGTACATCATTCAGCGATACGAGGACAAGGTTCTTCACTACGACAGATGTGTCCTTGATCTGGCAGATTTCCTGTGCATCACGCCTAATTCGGAGGGTGAAAAGAGACCGACTGATAATCCATTGTATGCGTCCGAAATGAAGGCGCTGAGCATTGGAAAGATGAGCTCGTGGATCGATACCGTGACAGCAGAGGAGCAGAGCATGTTTGAGTCTCGTTACAGGGAGATTCTTGCCCATCTCGGCTACCGGATGCCGTCTCAGGCGGATGTTGCCGAGTTCAGAGACATGGGTGATGTGTCACTGGCCAACGGATTCGGCTTGCCTTGTCGGGAAAGGTCTCAGGGTTAGTCTTGCATCGGGCGGCCCGACCTGCGGATTCGTGCCCCAGCCGGTTCATTCCAAGCTCTGATGCGGACGCTGCTGGTGCGGCCTGTCATGGTAGGCAGCAATGTGTCTTGCTATTCAGGCTGACAAAGCCTGATCTGAGTAGAATGAGCTCGCGAATCCGTCCAATACTCTGGCTGCGTTTAATTTCTCGGGACAATGACTGAATCCCGCCAATCTGGTGATAACGCGCCTCAGCGTGATGAGGCAGCAAGACTGTTGGCGCTGCGCGAGACTTTGGTGATGGACACCGCGTCCGAGCAGGCCTTCGATGACCTCACGCAACTGGCTAGTCGTATCTGCGGCACGCCGATCGCCCTGCTGAGCCTGGTAGACGGTGAACGGCAGTGGTTCAAGTCCAAGGTCGGCCTGGATGTAGACCAGACCCCGCGCGAACTGGCGTTCTGCGCGCATGCCATCCAAGCGCCCGAGAAGCTCATGGAAGTGCCGGATGCGCAAGCTGATCCCCGGTTTGCATCCAACCCATTGGTTACCGGGGATCCTAGGATCGCCTTCTACGCCGGTGTGCCCGTTCTCAGTTCCGAAGGCTTTGCGCTTGGCACGCTTTGCGTCATTGACCGACAGTCGCGCAGCCTGAGCCCAGAGCAGCGAGATTCCCTGCGGGCGCTGGCTCGTACCGCAGGGGAACTGCTGCGCGCCAGGCGCCAGCGGGCGCAATTGCTTCAGACTTGCGACCAGCTCCAGGAAAGTGATGCGCGATTCAGAAGAATGGCGCAAGACGCTCCGGTCAAGATGTGGATGAGCGATGCCAGCGGTGCGCGTGTGTTCAGCAACCATCGCTGGTGTGACTACGTGGGTCTGGATCAGGATTCGCAGCTTGGACATGCTTGGCTCAAGGCGGTCCATCCGGCTGACGCGGATCAGGCGCGGAAGGAAGCGGGTGTCGCACATGAGAAGGGCGTTTTGTACCGGTCCTCATATCGGCTGCGCAATGCTCAGGGACTCTACAGATGGCACCTCGATTCGGGTTCTCCTCGATTCGACGAGGGCGGCGAGTACTTGGGCCACGTCGGCAGCGTGACGGATGTCCACGACCAGTCATTAGCGGCCGAAGATCTTGAGTGGCGTGTGCAGTTACGCACGGCAGAACTGACGGCCTTGTTGCAATGCATGCCAGATGCGGTGATCAGCGTGGATATGCAAGGCCGGGTGCTGGTCTGTAATGCGCGTGCGGTCGAGATCACGGGTCGGCACGCGGACGAAGTCCCGTCAGCATCGGAGCAGTGGAGTGATTTCTACGGGATGCTGGGTACAGACGGCAAGCCTCTGGATGCCACTGAGATTCCCCTGGTCCGCGCACTGATGGGAGAGGTGGTTACCGGTCATGAAATGCGCATTCGCAATCAGGTCAATGGTGAGATCGTGATTGTGGAGGCGCGTGCGCGGCCTTTAACCAATGATGCAGGACAACCCGTGGGTGCTGTCGTTGTCTTCGCGGATATTACCGCGCGAAAAGCAGCGACCGCGGCTGCCGAACAGACGCGCGCGCGTTTGGCTGCGGTTTTCGAGCAGTCACCATTTTTTAACGGTCTTCTGTCCGTTGAAGGCGTGCTGATCGAAGCGAACGATTTTGCATTCGAGGCAACAGGCTGGCGCCGCGAAGATGGGATGGGCATGCCTTTCTGGAAGGGGCCGTGGTGGCGTCACTCGAATGACATGCAAGCGTATATTCGCGATGCGGTGTCGCAGGCTGCTGCGGGCGAAAGCTTCAGTGATTCATGCTCCTATTTTGCCCGGACGGACGCGGGAATCATCGAGCGGCGGCTGGAATTTCTTGCCTCTCCGGTCTTCGATGCAGACGGCAATGTCATCAATATCTACATTACCGGACAGGATGCCACCGAGCGTGAGTCGGCAAGACTTGCACTTGAGGAAAGTCAGGGCCGCTACCGCACATTGATGTCGAATTCGCCCGGCATCGTGTTTCGCTCGGACATTGCTGATGGTTGGGCCATGCAGTTCATGAGTGATGCGGTCGAGAAGATCAGCGGCTATCCCTCCAGTGCTTTCACAACGGGGGAAAAGGCCTGGGGCGAAATCATGCATCCGGACGACGTCGAACGTGTGACGGCTGAACTGGCCGAGCAGTTCGAAAGTCCGGAGGCGTCATCTATCGAGTACCGCATTATCCATCGCGACGGATCGATTGTTGAGATTGAAGGAAGAGCACACGTTGTAGATCGCCGCTGGTATGAAGGCGTACTCATTGACGTGACGGAACGCAATCGCGCGGCGGCCCAGGCAAAGGCCTCTCAGGCCCGTTTCCAAAGTGTTTTTCATCAGTCTCCGATGTTCAATGGTCTGCTTTCGACGGATGGCGTGCTGCTGGATTGCAATGACGTAGGCTGCGAGCCCTGTGGCTGGCTCAAAGCAGATTGCATCGACAGACCGTTCTGGGAGTCACCCTGGTGGTCTGGCGATATTGAAGCGGCGCGGTTTGCGCAGCGCGCAGTTCTGCAGGCCGCTGCGGGTCACAACTTCAGCGAAGCCTGTAATTATTACGTTCGAGGCACCTCTGGTATCAAGCAAAGACGCGCAAACTTCCTTGCTTCGCCGGTGCGTGACACGACGGGCGAAGTGATCAACATCTACGTGGCGGCGCTGGATGTCACCCGGGAAGAACAGATCAAACTCGAACTCGAGAGGAGCGAAGCGCGGTTTCGGATGATGACCGATACCGTGCCGCTGATCATGTGGTCGGCAGACGCAAATGGTGGAATTGAGTTTGCCAATCGAGGCGGCGTTGAGTATTTGGGGCTCGACAGCGCAGATTTGCGGGGGCAGGCATGGTACGACGCCGTGCATCCGGATGATGTTGAACGCGTCAAGAGCGTTTGGCAGAAATCGCTGGAAGACGGCTCTCCTGTCGATACGCAGTTTCGCCTGCGCCGTCATGATGGCGAGTATCGATGGCATCTGGTTCGCGGAGTAGCGCACTTGGGTCCCGATGGGCGACCCATCTGCTGGTACGGCACGAACACTGAAATTGAAGATCTTCGGCAGGCGCAGGCAGCAGCTGAAGACGCTGCCAGATCAAAAAGCCAGTTTCTGGCCAATATGAGTCATGAGATTCGCACGCCGATGAACGGCGTCATTGGAATGACCAGCCTTCTGTCCAGTACGCCTCTGAACGAGGAGCAACTTGAGTTCGTCAGCACCATCCGCAGCAGTGGAGAGCATCTGCTGGCGGTTATCAATGACATTCTGGATTTCTCCAAGGCCGATGCTGGAAAGATTCAGCTCGAACGATATTCGTTCCGTGTCAGGACCTGTGTTGAAGAGGCCATGGAGTTGCTGGCCAGCAGCGCATCCGCGAAGCAGATCGAACTGATATTTGACCCGGCGCCAGACTTGCCCGACCAGGTCATGGGTGATGCTGGGCGTCTGCGGCAGGTGCTGGTCAACTTGATTTCGAATGCAATCAAGTTTTCTGACCGAGGTGATGTCCTGGTGACTGTGCGGGTTGTGACACAGGCGAACACAGACAATCGCTGGCGATTGAATTTTTCAATCGAGGACTCGGGTGTGGGCATTCCCGCTGATCGAATGGATCGTCTGTTCGAGGTCTTCAGTCAAGTGGATGAATCGCATACCAGGGTCTATGGCGGCAGCGGTTTGGGCCTGGCAATCTGCAAGAAGCTGGTAGATGCCATGGACGGCAGGATATGGGTCAACAGCGAGATCGGGTCCGGGTCCACGTTTCAGTTTGAAGTGGAGCTTGATCGCTCAACGCATGAAAGTCGTGCAGAGCCGCGGTCGCTGGGCAGCAAGCGGATACTGGTGGTGGATGACAATGCCACCAACCGCAGAGTTCTGCGTTTGATGCTCGAAAGCTGGGGTATGCAGGTGACGCTTGCGGACGGGCCATCCAAGGCCATGGAGGTGGCGCGCAATCAGAATTTCGACGCGGCTCTTCTGGATTATCAGATGCCGAAGATGACAGGGGTTGCGCTGGCACACGCGCTACGTTCTCTGCCCGCCTGCAAAACCTTGCCTTTGTTGTTGCTCGGCTCGATTACTGGGGCCGCAGCCAAGCGCAACGCAGACCTGTTCTACGCGCGAATGCTCAAACCTGTGCGGCAATCCACCTTGTTTGATCAGCTGTCATCACTGTTTTCGACTCAGCCCGAACGTCGAATTCGCAGCCGGCCCAAGCTTGGAAATATTGCCCAGCGTTTTCCAATGCGGGTGCTGGTTGCCGAAGACAATGTCGTTAATCAGAAAGTTTGTGTCAGGCTTTTGGCGCAGCTTGGGTATGAAGCCGAGCTTGCCGCCAATGGCGCGGAGGTTCTGCAGGCGCTGCATCGAGCGCCGGTCGATCTGGTGTTGATGGACGTGCAGATGCCTGTCATGGATGGTTTTCAGGCCACTGCGCAGATTCGCCAGCGATATCAACCGGGACCGTGGATCATTGCGGTCACGGCAAATGCGCTGCCGGGTGATGAGCAACGTTGTATTGACGCTGGCATGGATGATTACATCGGCAAGCCTATTCTTCCCAAGCAGCTTGAAACGGTCATCCTCAAGGCAGGAATGGCCATTGCAGCAAGGCAACGTAGTGAACAGGTCAAGGAGGCCGTGGAAATGTCCGAGGACTATCAGGAATCGATGTTCGACGATCTGGCCGCCCTGTACGAGAAAGAAGGCGCACTTGAACTTATCCGGTCGATGTACAGCGATTTTCCCCGGCAGACGGAGATGCTCCGCGAGGCGTGTGCCGCCTTTGATACCAAGAGTGCGAGCAGAGTCATGCACAGCCTCAAGTCAATTGTCCGAACCGTGAATGCGGAGTCTCTGGCAAGCAGTCTGCAGCAAGCTGAGAAGGCGTTTCTGAATTCTGAGTTTGATGCTGCCAAGTCTCAGGCGGATGCCTGCATGGAACGTTGCGAGAAGCTCTTTGCGCAGTTGCATGCCGATAGTTCAGGACGTTGATCGGAGGTGAGCGCTCCAGGACATAGCGGGCGAGCCAGCCCGTCTGCGTGCACGAGACCACCTTTCGGCGGCTGAACCCGCGATTTTGCCGATTAGAGCTGGGCGCAATGTTGTCGTATGTGTCATATGTATCGGCATCCGCATTCTGCAGATTGTGCTGCTGTCAGTTTCGCGGTCCGCAACATAATCAAAAGGGGATCGCCCGGAATGGGGGCAAGCAGGAATAACAAGGGAATGCCTGCCCAGTCGGCTACTGGTATCGCGGCCAGAGTGGGACAGTTGCAGGCACTGCTGGCCAGCATGCCTGGAGCAGTCATTGCGCTGGATATGGATGGCAAGCTGATCATGAATAATGCTCAGGCTCAGGCGATCGTCGGCGTAAACAGCGAGATATTTCCCTCCAATCCCGAAGCTTGGGCTCCGCCTGGCGGTATCTGCAATCTCGATGGCCGCCCACTCGAGAGAGTCGAAATTCCCTTGATACGGGCGCTTCAAGGCGAGGAATTGAATCAACAGTCCTTGATTCTCAAGGGCGAGGACGGCACCGAGCGGGTGATAGAAGTGAGCGCCCGTCCGTTGCGAGACGAACATGGCCGGCAGCTTGGAGCCATCGCGATATTTCATGAGCTCAGCGAACAAGCACTGGCGCAGGAGGCCCTTGCGCTCAGCCAGGCCCGACTCAGCGTCATGTTCCAGCAATCGCCCTTGTTCATGGGTTTGCTGGATCTGGAGGGCGTATTGATCGAATGCAATGATCTGGCTTTCACGCAATGCAGGTGGCCGCGCGAAGCGGGAATGAACAAACCGTTCTGGGACGGCCCTTGGTGGCATCACGCAGAAGATACCCGGCAGTTCGCACTCAGCGCGGTCGAGACGGTTCTCAGTGGCAACGCCCATCGAGAGCGTTACGACTTTTACGTCAACACAGATCATGGCCCCGAGCGTCGTCGTGGCGATTTCATTGGCTCCCCGGTCTTTGATAAGCACGGCAAGGTTTTCAACATCTGCATTACCGGAATCGACGTCACCGAGAGCGAACAAGTTCATGCGGCTCTGGCGCGTAGCGAGGCCCACTTTCGGGCGATGGCTGCCGCTGCTCCGCAGATCATGTGGACTGCCGATGCAGACGGCGTCATCGACTTCATCAGCGCCAGTGGTGTTGAGTATCTGGGTGTCCGCGACGTGGCAGAGCTCAATGCTCAATGGCGCAGCGCTTTACACCCTGAGGAAGCGGAACGCGTTCTGGCTGACTGGCGACGCACACTGGCAGAAGGGACGTCTCTGGATGTGCAGTTCAGGTGCCGGCGCCATGATGGTGAGTTTCGCTGGCATGTGAGTCGCGCCATGCCGGCGCGCGATGAACGTGGCGATATCCAGCGTTGGTACGGCGCAACTACAGACGTTGAGGACATGCATCGCGCGCAGGCACAGGCGGAGGCAGCCAATCACGCCAAGAGCATGTTTTTGGCCAACATGAGCCACGAAATTCGCACGCCCATGAATGGCGTGATTGGCATGACCAGTCTCATGGAAAACACGCCACTCAGTCCTGAGCAGAAGGAATATGTCGGGACGATTCGTGCCAGCGGTCAGCATCTGCTGACCCTGATCAATGATGTTCTCGATTTCTCCAAGGCTGAAGCAGGCAAGCTGGAGCTGGAACATTACAGCTTCCCTCTGCGCGGCTGCATCGAGGAGGCGCTCGACCTTGTGGCTCTGGAAGCCAGTCGCAAGTCCTTGGAGTTAATTCTGGATATCGCCGCCGACGTGCCAAGGCACGTTCAGGGCGACGCCGGACGCTTGCGACAGATCGTGGTTAATTTGCTGTCAAACGCGATCAAGTTCTCCGAGCAGGGCGAAATCCTGATCCGCGTTCATCCAGTAGCGGCCGTTTGCGATCAGGACAAGCAGATGATCCGCTTTGAGGTGAAGGACGATGGCATCGGCATTCCCGAGGCGGCGATCCCGTCGCTGTTCAATGCATTTGAACAGGCTGATTCTTCACATACGCGGTTGTATGGCGGCAGTGGTCTGGGGCTGGCGATTTCGCGGCGCATTGTGGAATGCATGGGAGGACAGATCTGGGCGACCAGTGTGGTCGGCGAGGGGTCGACGTTTGTCTTTGAGTGCCAGTTTGGCCGTTCGGACGTGCCCGCGGCAGACCGCAAGCAGTTTCAGGGCCGGCGTGTGTTGCTGGTAGACGACAACGCCACCAATCGGCGGGTGCTGCGACTGATGCTTGAATCGCTCGGCATCTCCGTGGATGAGGCCGAGGACGCCATTCTGGCGCGGCAGCTGGCTCGACGACGCAAGTTTGACGTGGCGCTTCTGGATTTTCAGATGCCGGGCAAAACCGGCATTGACCTCGCGCGCAGCCTGCGCCTGGATCAGGGCAATCAGGCTATGCCGATGATTCTTCTGAGTTCGATCACCGCTGCATTGAGCGAAGACGTCAATGCACTGTTTGTATCGCGCATGCTCAAGCCGGTGCGGGAATCGGCCTTGCTTGAACAGCTCTCGCTATTGTTCTCGGACCACGGCGCGCGGCGGCGCACGGATTCGCGCGCTCCCGAGACCTTGGGCGCGACGCCGCTGAAGATTCTCGTTGCCGAAGACAACGCTGTGAATCAGCGGGTTCTGGTGCAATTTCTCGATCGGCTGGGTTATCGCGCCGATGTAGCATCCAACGGCTACGAGGTTCTGGATGCGCTGACCCTCCAGCGCTATGACGTGGTTCTGATGGACGTGCAGATGCCGGAGATGGATGGCGTGGAGGCGACACGCGAGATTCGTGCGCGACCCGGTCCGGGGCCGCAGATCATCGCGGTGACTGCCAATGCCATGGTCGAGGACGAGCAGCGCTGTCTTCTGGCCGGCATGAACGACTATCTACGTAAGCCCATTGAATTGCGGGCTCTGGCAGAGGCCCTTAACAAGGCAGTTGCCAGAGCCAAAGAAGACTTTGCGCATGCTGAACCGGTCGATCCCAACGATGATCCGGCTGATCAGCAGGCCGTGGATTACGAGCCCGGGATGCTCAACCAGCTGATCAGTCTGCATGAGCCCAGAGGCGCCAGTGCACTGATCAAGTTGATGAACGAGGACTTTCCGGCACAACGTCGGGCGCTGACGCAGAGCATTGAGCGTGGTGATGGCGCTGATGCCGGGCGCATCATCCACAACCTCAAATCAGCCTCGCGCCTGCTCGGCGCTTCTGGCCTGGGCATGGCATTGGAGTCCATTGAACACGGCTTTCATCACGGTAATTTCGATCAGGCTGCACGCTCCGTGCCCGAGGTGCTGGATAGATGCGGAAGCCTGTTTTCACGAATGCTGGAGGAATCGGCCCGACCAGATCAGGAGCAGGGCTGAACATCAAGATGCCGCGCTGCGGGCGCACCGTCTAAACTAGCTTGATGCGCAACCCTTTCGAACTGTTCGCTGGCCTGCGGTATACGCGTGCCAAGCGGCGCAATCACTTCATTTCCTTTATCTCCGCGGCCTCGATGATCGGCATCGCGATCGGCGTCATGGCCCTGATCACGGTGCTGTCCGTAATGAACGGCTTCGAACGCGAGCTGCGTACGCGGATTCTGGGAATGGCCAGTCACGCCACCATCTCCGCATTTCGTGGCCAGCTCGAAGATTGGGAGAGCGTGGCCCAGGCCGCGCAGCAGAACAAGGAAATCGAGGCCGTGGCCCCGTACATCGAGGGCGAGGGCATGCTTCGCGTCGGGCAGGAGCTGTCCGGAACCCTGTTGCGCGGCATCCTGCCGACTGACGAGCAGACGGTGTCCGATATCGGGAGCCACATCGAAGCGGGAACGCTGGAGTCGCTCAAGGCCGGTGAGTACAACATCGTGCTCGGTTGGGAGCTGGCGCAGGCCATGGGCGTGACGCCCGGTTCCAAGATCGACCTCATGATTCCGGTGGCCAGCGTCACTCCAGCGGGAATCCTGCCTCGCTTCAGGCGGTTCACCGTGACCGGCGTGTTCAGGGTGGGGATGTATGAATTTGATCGCGGGCTGGTCCTGATCCACATGGCAGATGCGCAGGCCCTCTATCGAATGAACGAGGGCGTGACTGGCGTGCGCCTCAAGCTGCACGACATGTTCCGCGCACCCGCGGTTTCCAAGGAACTCGCCGCCAGTCTGGATGGGGTCTATTACGTCAATAACTGGACCCGCAGCCACGCCAACTTCTTTCGCGCGGTGGCGACGGAAAAGATCGTGATGTTCATCATCCTGTCGCTGATCGTGGCGGTGGCGGCTTTCAACATCGTGTCCACGCTTGTCATGGTGGTCCAGGACAAACAGGCAGACATCGCCATCCTCAGGACGCTCGGCGCAAGGCCCAGATCGATCATGGCCATTTTCATGGTGCAAGGCTCCATTATCGGCGTCTTCGGCACCTTGATCGGCGTCGTGCTCGGCTGCCTGCTGGCCTACTTCCTGCCGGAAATCATCCACTGGATGGAGGGCCTGTTTGGCGTGAGCTTCCTGCCTGGCGAGGTCTATTACATCAGCGACCTGCCGTCCCAGCTCAAGAGTTCAGACGTCATCAAGATCAGCCTGCTGTCGCTGGTTCTGGGCCTGCTCTCCACGCTCTACCCCGCATGGCGAGCCTCCCGCCTCCAACCCGCAGAGGCATTGAGGTATGAGTAAAGGAGGCGCGCTACTGACCAGGGCCCCTGCGCGATCAGCGCAGGGATGGGAGGCAAGCGCGTCCGACGTGCTGGAGTGTTTGAGCGAGGTTGTTGGTTGCGCCACGACGGCGCGCTACAGAGCAGCGCCCCTGTGCGATCAGCACAGGGATGCGAAGCAAGCGCGTCCGACGCGAGGCAGTGATCGAGCCCGTTTTACGCGGGCGCAGTCACCTGCCAGGTATCCCGTCGCGCGAGCGACGCCAATGCACCGTCACGCCATGCCACAACAAGTCGTTCATGGTGAGTTCGTCGAACCATGCGCGCCGATACGCACGAACATTCGTCTCAAGGTAGCTGCTGCCTTGGGTAAGCCATGAGTGCGAACCATCAAGCCCAATCAATGACTGAACTCACTATCAAGGCTTCCGGCCTCAACAAGACATTCGATGACGGCCGTCTCAACCTGACCGTCTTCGAAGATGTGAATCTGGAAGTTGCCAAGGGCGAATGTATCGCCATCGTCGGCGCCAGTGGCAGTGGCAAATCGACGCTGTTGCATCTTCTGGGAGGGCTGGATTCCCCGACCCGGGGCGAGGTCTGGGTGAAGGGCAGCAAGATGTCGGCGCTGTCAGATGCGGCCCGCGGCGATTTGCGCAACAAGACGCTCGGCTTCATTTACCAGTTTCACCACTTGCTGCCGGAGTTCAGTGCTCTGGAAAACGTGGCGATGCCCTTGCTGATTCGCCGCGAGAACGTGGAGACGGCGAATCGGCTGGCATCCGAACTGCTGGGGCGGGTCGGTCTCTCCGAGCGTCTGTCGCACAAGCCCGGCGAGCTTTCGGGAGGCGAGCGCCAGCGCGCTGCCGTGGCACGTGCGCTGGTGACGCGTCCAGCCTGTGTGCTGGCCGATGAACCCACCGGCAATCTGGATGCCAAGACCGCTGCCCGCGTTTTTGAGTTGATGCTGGAGCTCAACCGCGAATTGGGGACCAGCCTGATCGTGGTGACGCATGATCTTGAGCTGGCCTCGCGCATGGACAAGATTTGGACCTTGGAGTCAGGGCGTCTGGTGCGCGTTGACTCCAAGCCGGTTTCGGCGTGAAGCCTTTCGGGCTGTTGCGTCCGTGATCAAGGCCGGAAGGTACCAACGACCAAGCCCGCGCCCATAGCGGACTGATCGCGACGCGAAATGTTCACGTTGGCTTTATCAGGAACAGCTTCGCGAATTACAGGTGTTTGTCTGGCGTCGCCGGCGCAGCATGCGGGCGCGACCTGATACCCGCCTGATCGCACTGGCCTTTGGCGCCGGTGTTCTGGCCGTTCATGCGGGCGCAGACCTGCCGTCGCTGGGGCTTTTGATCCTGCTGTGCATTCCTGCGCTGATCCCGTGGCGCGGTCGCCTGCTATGGTCAGCGGCGCAGTTGGGCGTGCTGCTGGTGGTGCTGCAGGCAAGTCATCGTCTGGAGCATCGCTGGCCGGCCGAAAGGCATGCACAGGAAGTCGAGGTGATCGGTCACGTCAGCAGTCTGGTGGAACGCACCGCAGGCTTCAGCGCAAAGCAGGGCCGCAACTTTCGATTCGAGTTTGCGCCGCATCAATCTGAGGATCTGCCGGATCATCTGCGCATTTCCTGGTACGAGGCAGATCTGCATCCGCGCGCAGGCGAGTGCTGGAAATTCAGACTCAAGATGCGCACGCCGCATGGCTCGCTCAATCCCGGCGCTTTTGACTACGAGGCTTGGCTTTACCGACGCGGTGTGGGCGGGGTTGCCAGCGTGCGCTCCGGTGAGCGCTGCGACATCTCTCGCAGCTTTCCGGTCCTGAATGCGCGTCAGTGGATCAAGCAGCATCTGGATGATGCGCTTGGCGATCACCCCGGCAAGGCGATGATCGCCGCGCTGACCATCGGCGACGACTCTGGCTTCAGCAAGGAAGACTGGGATCATTTCCGGCAAACAGGGACCAGCCATCTGGTCGCCATTTCCGGATTCAATGTCGCGATTCTGGCCGGGCTGGCGTTCCTGATCGTGCGATGGAGCTGGCCCGCAATGGGTAATCTCGCGCTGCGCTTTCCTGCCCAGAAAGCCGGGATGGTGGCAGCGGCTATTGCGGGGCTGGCCTACGGCCTGTTGGCCGGCTGGGATTCTCCCGCGCAGCGAGCGGCCATCATGCTGGCCCTGCTGCTGATGGCGGCCTTGCCGGATCGCCAGCCGCAGCTTTCAAGCGCACTGGCGGCAGCGCTGATACTGATGCTGTGCATGGATCCGTCCTCAGTGCTGAGCCCTGGCCTGTGGCTTTCTTTTGGCGCCGTGGCCGCCATTTTCTACGCCACTACGCACAGGCTGGAAGCGCCTTCAGCGTGGCGCTCTGGAATACGAATCCAGATCATGCTCAGCATTTTGCTGGCGCCGCTGACGCTGTACTTCTTCCAGGGCGCCGCCTGGCTTGGCATGCCGGTAAATCTGATTGCGGTTCCGGTGATGACTGTGCTCACGCCGCTGGTGGTGGGAGCCAGCGCACTGGCTGCCATCGTGCCGGAGCCGGGTATTGCCCTGCTGGGGTGGGTGGCGGATGTGATGCAGGCCCTGCAGTCGGGGCTGGCATGGATTGCTGCCCATGCGCCCCTGGCGTGGTTTCCAGCGAGTCCACCGCGTTCGGCATTGCTGCTGGCCTTGTTCGGCGCCCTGCTGTTGTTTGCCCCGCGCGGTGTGCCATTGAGGGGCCTCGGCTTTCTGTGTTTTCTGCCGCTGATGTTCTCGCCGCGCGCGTCAGTGCAGGCGCCGTTCGATCTGAACGTGCTGGATGTGGGGCAGGGTCTGGCCGTGCTGGTGCGCACGCAGAATCATGTGCTTCTGTATGACGCAGGCCCGGCTTTTCCAGGCGGATTCGATGCGGGCGAGGCCGTGGTCGTGCCGTTCGTGTTGTCGCAGGGCGAGCGAGGCCTGGACCGGCTGCTGCTGTCGCACGGCGATCGCGATCATGCCGGCGGCGTTAACGCGGTGCGGGAATGGCTGCCGGTGACGCAGGAGATCGGCACCGATGCTCATACGCCATGCGCTGATGGTCAGGGCTGGACGTGGGACGGTGTTCAGTTCGAGATCTTGCATCCGGATGAGCAGAGCTGGTCAGACAATAACCGGAGTTGCGTACTGCGAATTCAGGCTGAGGGTTTCTCAGCCCTGCTGGCCGGTGATATCGAGCGGGGCGCCGAGGCGCGTCTGCTGGGCGACCATGCAGACCGGCTCAAAGCAGATGTCCTCATCGCGCCGCATCACGGCAGCAAGACTTCATCCACTCTGGCGTTCGTGCAGGCGGTGGCGCCGCAGGTGGTGGTCTTCGGCGCAGGATGGCGTAGCCACTTTGGTCATCCCCGGCCGGAAGTCGTTGCCCGTTACGAGGCAATTGGCGCTCGCTCGCTGGTCACCGGGGTGGAAGGAGCGGTGCGCGTTTGGCGCGACCCTCAGGGCGAGGTCAGGACCAGCTCATGGCGGCGTGAGCACAGCCGCTTCTGGAGCGCCCCGGCCGAGCCCTGAACGAGCAGGGCGCTGCCATGCAGAATCAGAGAATCGTGGGGTTCGGCGCGTCGCCGTAGACCTTCTTGGGGTCGAAGCTTTTCTCGTCTTCTTCAAACTTCAAATCGCGCTTGGCATCGCCTTCGCCGGTCGGGACCGAGCGATAGAAGCAGGATCGGTACCCAACGTGGCAGCTCGCATCCCCGGGAATCTCGACCCGCAGCCAGACCGCGTCCTGATCATCATCAATGCGCATTTCAACGATCTTCTGCACCAGGCCGGAGGTGGCGCCCTTGTGCCAGAGTTGCTGACGTGAGCGGCTGAAGTAGTGCGCTTCGCCGGTCTGGATGCTCAGGCGCAGAGCTTCTTCATTCATGTAGCCGAGCATGAGCACTTCGCCGCTGCCAGCTGCCGTGGTTACGCAGGCAATCAGGCCTTTTTCATCAAACTTGGGCGCGAGTTCGTGACCTTCTTCAACCTGCTCGATGCTGACGCGCTGGGAGAATTCGACGCTTGACGGCTCATTTGAGGGTTTCTGGTCAGACATGGCTGCAACTCGGCAATCAAAAAAACGGGGGCGAATTATAGGGTGCGAGGCCGATTCAGGGGCCGCTGCGGGCAACCGAGCCCTTGCGCACACCCTCGTAGGCCCGAACTTCCACGGCCTGACCGGGGCGCTTGCGCTGTACGCGGCGAACCAGATCCTCGGCAATGCGTTCAACAGTGGTGTCGGAATCGAGCATATCAACCTGATTTTCAGGCAGTTGCAGCTCAAAGCGGCCTTCGGGGGCGTTGTAGGCGAAACGCACGCGACCGTTGCTGCGGGCAATCTCGTCCTCCTGCGTGCCCAGATAGATATCCGTCCATGCCAGAGCAATCTTCTGTTCAAGCGCGGCATCGCGCGCGCCATCCACCCGGATTTCCAGCCGTGATCGGTGCCCGTGTGCAATGCGCTGGCACTGCCCCTGATGCTTCTTCAGGCCATGCACGTAGTGGTAGTAGGGGCCATCGATGTCTTCCGTGCGCAGCCGGATGCGCAGACGCGCCACATTGGGAGGCATGTCCTGAGTCAGATTTTGCTCAAGGTAATCAGCGACCTGCGCTTCGGTGATTTCCAGCATGGGCAGGGTTGAGACCGAGCATTCGGGACCGCGGTGCTCGATATCACCGAGCTCAGACCGGAACAGGATTTCGCTGATGCCGTCGTAACTGGCCTGGGTCAGCTCGCTGGCGCGGCCGGGGACCAGAAGCGTGTGGTCCAGGCCGGCGTCGATATCGCGCTTGAGCCGTCGCTTGACCTCACCAAAATCGAGCACCATGGACTGCGAGTCCAGGTCGCCCAGCAACTCGACATCCACGATCCAGCTTTCGCCTACCAGGCCGCGAGCGGCATCCAGATAGGCGCAATCAATAACGGTCAGGTGTTCGACAAACAGGCTGTTCATGCGCGGGCTAATGGGAAATGCAGCACGTAGTTTAAGATGCGCGCCCGTCCGCCACCTGCGACGGACTCAAATTTCTGTGTACCGAGACGTCATGACCGTTACCCGATTTGCGCCCAGCCCCACCGGATACCTGCACATCGGGGGCGCGCGTACCGCTCTGTTCTCATGGCTTTATGCAAAGCGCAGCGGCGGAAAATTCCTGCTCAGGATCGAAGACACGGATCGTCAGCGCAGCACGCAGGAAGCGGTGGATGCCATTTTTGAGGGCATGGACTGGCTGGGGCTGAAGTCGGATTTTGAGCCGGTCTATCAGACCCGGCGCAGCGAACGTTATGCGGTTGTGCTGGATCAGCTGCTGGCCGACGGTCACGCCTATCACTGCTACGCCAGCAAGGAAGAACTCGACGAGCTGCGCAAACAGCAGCAGGCGCGCAAGGAAAATCCTCGCTATGACGGGCGCTGGCGCCCAGAGCCGGGCAAGCAGTTGCCGGCACCGCCCGAAGGTGTTTCGCCTGTCGTGCGTTTCAGGAATCCGCAAACCGGGCAGGTGGTGCTGGATGATCTGATCAAGGGCCCGATCGTCTTTGAAAACGACCAGCTCGACGATCTGATCATTGCGCGAGCAGACGGCACGCCTACCTACAATTTCTGTGTGGTGGTAGATGACCTGGACATGGCGATTACGCATATCGTCCGAGGTGACGACCACGTCAACAACACGCCGCGCCAGATCAATATTTTCAAGGCGCTGGGTGCCAAGCCGCCAGCCTATGCCCATGTCTCCATGATTCATGGCGCCGACGGAGCCAAGTTGTCGAAGCGCCATGGCGCGTTGTCGGTGACGGAGTACCGCGGCATGGGCTTTATGCCGGAAGCGCTCATCAACTATCTGGTTCGCCTGGGTTGGAGTCATGGCGACCAGGAGCTGTTCACACGTCAGGAACTGATCGAAAAATTTGATCTGGAGCATGTTTCGGCCAGCCCGGCACGCTTTGATATGGAAAAGGCCTACTGGGTCAATCATCAGTATCTGAAAAATTCGGATCCAGCCGTCATCGCCCCCGAATTCGCCTGGCACCTGCACCGCGCCGGGATCGAGCCTGCCGATGGCCCAGCACTGGAGCCGGTCATTGAGCAGCTTCGCGAGCGCAGTCGCACCCTGGTTGAAATGGTTGAGAAGTCCCGCTTCCTGTTTGTTGATATTGATGGCTTCAATGAGAAGGACGCCAAGAAGCATCTGGGCGAGAAAGCTGTGCCGATCCTGCGCAGCCTCATTGAAGAACTGACTGCGGTTTCAGATTGGTCACCGGAGCCACTTCACGCGGTTATTCACAAGGTCGCCGAGAAGCTGGAAGTGAAACTGGGCGCGGTCGCCCAGCCGATCCGCGTGGCTGTGGCAGGTGTAGCGGTCTCGCCGCCCATTGATCAGACGCTGGCCCTGCTTGGTCGCGAACGAAGCCTTGCCCGCCTGCAGACAGCCGCTGAATTTTCCGAGAACGGCACAGCCTGAACGTCGCGTCTTGTTCTGGTCAGGTTGATGTCTCCCTGATCGAAAGGCCGCGACGCGACATTCAGGGCCACGAAAGAGACAATAGACGCTCAGGCCTCCCCAAGACCTATTTTTTTGCAAGATTCCATGTCCGTAAATATCAGCTTTCCAGACGGTAACCAGAAGTCATTTGAAGGCCCGGTCACGGGGCTTGAGATTGCGCAAGGCATTTCGCCGGGCTTGGCCAAAAAGGCGGCGCTGGTGGAGGTCAACGGCGAGTTGTGGGACCTGACGCGTCCGATTGAGCAGGATGCAAAGATCAGCATCATCACGCGGGACAAGCCTGAAGCCCTTGAGGTGATTCGTCATGACGCCGCCCATGTCATGGCGCAGGCGGTGCAGGAGTTGTATCCGGGGACGCAGATCACCTTCGGTCCTTCGACTGAGTACGGCTTTTATTACGACTTCGCACGTGCCGAGCCCTTTACCGAAGCTGATCTGGAAAAGATCGAGAAGAAGATGCGCGAGATCGTCAAGCGCAATCTGCCGATCACCCGTGAAGTCTGGTCGCACGAAGACGCGGTCAAGCATTTCGAAAAGACCGGCGAAACCTTCAAGGCCGAATGGATTCGCGATGGCATCAGTGCAGACGAAGACCTGACGATCTATCGTCAGGGCGATGCCTGGCTGGACATGTGTCTGGGCCCGCATATGCCTTCAACCGGCAAGCTGGGCACCGCATTCAAGCTGACCAAGGTTTCCGGTGCTTACTGGCGTGGTGATGCGAGCAAGGCGCAGTTGCAGCGCATCTATGGACTGGCTTTTGCCAGCGACGATGCGCTCAAGGCACATCTTCACATGCTGGAGGAAGCCGAGAAGCGCGATCACCGCAAACTTGGCAGGGCGCTGGACCTGTTTCATATCCAGGACGAGGCCATTGGTCAGGTGTTCTGGCATCCCAAAGGCTGGTCGCTGTACCTGACGCTGGAAAAATATATTCGCGAGCAACTCGATGCCGCCGGCTACGTTGAGGTCAAGACGCCGATGCTGGTGGATCGCAAGCTGTGGGAAGCCTCCGGTCACTGGGCCAACTATCGGCAGAACATGTTTATCGCTGAAGTCGATGAAGGCGAGGTCGAGGGCCAGTCGCGCAAGTCCACGCTTGCCGTCAAACCCATGAACTGCCCCTGCCATGTGCAGATATTCCGGCAGGGTATTCGCAGCTATCGTGATCTTCCGCTGCGCATGGCCGAGTTTGGCGCCTGCCACCGCTACGAGCCATCTGGCGCGCTGCACGGCCTGATGCGGGTGCGCGGGTTTGTGCAGGACGATGCGCACATCTTCTGCACCGAAGACCAGATCAGCTCCGAGACCATTGCCTTCTGCGATCTGCTCAAGCGCATCTACAAGGACCTTGGGTTTGTCGATGTCAGCGTGAAATTTTCGGATCGCCCCGAGAATCGCGCTGGCGACGATGCCATCTGGGATCGCGCGGAAGGCGCGCTCAGGCAGGCAGTGGATCAGACCGGCCTGCCGTACACCATCAATCCGGGAGAGGGCGCGTTCTACGGTCCGAAGCTCGAGTTCGTGCTGCGCGACGCCATTGGTCGTGACTGGCAATGCGGAACACTGCAGGTTGATTTTGTCCTGCCGGAACGCCTTGATGCCGAGTACATTGCAGAAGATGGTTCCCGCCAGCGACCGGTCATGTTGCATCGCGCCGTGCTTGGCAGCTTCGAGCGATTCCTGGGCATCCTGATCGAACAGCACGCGGGCGCATTCCCGATGTGGCTTGCGCCGGTGCAAGTGGTGGTGGCGCCGATCGTTTCCGATGCCAACGAGTACGCAGAGAAAGTCTGTGCGGCATTTCGCTCTGCGCGCCTGCGCTGCGAATCTGATCTGCGCAACGAGAAGATCAACTACAAGATTCGTGAACACGCGACCCAGAAGATTCCTGTGATCGCGGTCGTGGGTCGCAAGGAGGCCGAAGAAGGCACGGTCACCTTGCGCTTCCGCGGCGAAGAACGACAACACACCGTGTCACTCGCGGATGCCGTCACACGCCTGACGACAGAGCCTGCGCAGGATGCCTGATCTGGGCCGAGGTTTGAGCCGCCTGTGCATCGCTGTAACTCTGTTGCTGGCTAGCGCCGCAGCGACGGCAGATATGGCACCGGAAATATTCAGTCAGTGGCGGCAGGGTGCGCCGGTGTTCGGAAAGCTGGCGCCCGGTTCCAGACTATTTCTGGATGGTCGGGAAGTCCGCGTGAGTCCGAGCGGCAAATTCGTGATCGGCGTGGCCTTCGATTCGGTACCCGCGCTGGCACTGGAGGTTTTGTCAGCCAGCGGCGCCAAACAGCGTTACGAGTACAGCGTCAGCGCCCGTGATTACGACGTGCAGAAAATCGGCGGCTTGCCGTCCGCGATGGTGACGCCGCCCGCCAAACTACTGGCACGCATTCAGGATGATGCGGCTCTGGTCAGAGCAGCTCGGGAATTCGACTCCGAGCACGCCGATGTATTTGACACCTGGAAATGGCCACTGGCCGCTCGGGTGACGGGTGTGTTTGGTGCCAAGCGAATTCTCAATGGGCAGCCTCGGCAGCCGCATTTTGGTATTGATCTTGCTGCGGCTGAAGGCACGCCGATGCGCACCCCGGTTGGCGGGATCGTGCGGATGGCGCACAAGGATCTCTATTACACGGGCGGCACCGTGATCATTGATCACGGTTTTGGAGTCACAAGCAGTTATCTGCATATGTCCCGACTTGATGTTGCCGTAGGCGACAAAGTCGTCGCAGGTCAGGTCATCGGACGAGTGGGGCATACCGGCCGTGCAACAGGCCCGCACCTGTGTTGGCGCGCGAACTGGTTTGACGTGCGACTTGATCCATCTCTGTTCATTGAAGCCAACCCGGCACAGAAAGGGGAACGTAAAAAGTGAGAACCGTGCTTTACAGTATTGCGCTTGTTTTCATGCTCGTTGTAGTCGTGGGCATCTACAAGACAAAGACTGTTCCCGATCACCTGTATTTCAAGACCGGCACTTTTGCTGCCTGCCCGGATCGCCCGAGTTGTGTGTCTTCAGTTGCCAACGATGCCGAGCATCATGTTGAGCCGCTTTCATATAGTGGCGATTCGGCTCGGGCGAATGCCCGGCTGCACATGATCCTGAAGGAAATGGGTGCGCGTGTTTCGCCAGAGCAATCTGGCTATATCCATGCCGTGTTTGTGACGCATAAGATGCAGTATCACGACGATCTGGAACTGTTGCTGGAGCCAGATGGTGTTATCCAGGTCCGATCCATTTCGCGTTTTGGCTATCGTGATTTCGGCGTGAATCGTGAACGGGTCGAATATCTGAGGGCCTTGTATCAGAATCGGCCAGAGGAGCAGATTCCGACCATCGACCTGCGCAGCGGCTAGACGCTGTTTTCTGGGCCCGCCGATTCGAGAATGACGTGGGCAATAACCAGGCCGTCCTCATCGCTGATGGAGACATGGCCGCGTGCAATGCACAGGCGCTTCATGCGCGCGCGCATGGCATCGGAATACACCAGGACCGGGCGGCCCAGCTCGCCTCGCACAACACCGATATCGGGGTTGTTGTAGCCACGCACCCCGGTGCCAAGGGCTTTCCCGAACGCCTCCTTGACGGCCCAGGATTTGGTCAGAAAATTGTGCGGGCGACGGGATTTCTGGTACTGGGAAAATTCCTCAGGATGCAGCAAGCGTCTGGGAAAGCGGGTGGGGTGGCGCGCAAGCGTGTCGCTGATGCGGCTGATGCGCATCAGGTCTGTGCCAATGCCATAAATCATGTCTCAGTCCTCAGACACCGGCGCGCGTGCCTGCAGCATCGCGTGACGAAAATCGCTGATGGCCGCTGGCAAGCCAATGAAGACTGCGCGGGCAATCAATGCATGGCCGATATTGAGTTCCGTAATCTCTTCGATTGCTGCAATGGGGAGCAGGTTGGTGTGCGTCAGCCCGTGCCCGGCGTGAACCCCGAGTCCGGCAGCACTGGCTGAGTGCGCGAAGCTCCTGATCCGGTTCAATTCCTGTTGCTGGGCTTCGCCCTGAAGGCTGCAGAAGTGACCGGTATGGATTTCGATGTTACGGGTCCCGGCCTTCAGGCTGGCGTCGAGCTGACGCTCATCGGCATCTATAAAAAGTGATACCGCGATACCAGCGTCAGCCAGCTCCGCGCAGGCATCGCGAATGCTTTGCAGATTAGCCGCCACATCCAGGCCCCCTTCGGTGGTCAACTCCTCGCGACGTTCGGGGACCAGGCAGGCAAAGCGCGGTGCGGCGCGGCTCGCAATGGCCAGCATTTCATCAGTTGCCGCCAGTTCCAGATTGACCGGAACCGGGCTGACGGAGATCAGGCGGGTAAGGTCGTGATCCTGAATGTGTCGGCGGTCCTCGCGCAGGTGGATAGTGATGCTGTCGGCGCCGGCGTCTGCGCATAGCAGGGCGGCTTCAACCGGGTCGGGATAGGTGGTGCCGCGCGCCTGACGCAATGTGGCCACGTGATCGACGTTCACGCCCAGACGAATGGGTGAGGGTTCAATGGCTGACATGAGTTCGTAGAATAGGCTGCCCGTAGGAGGTTTGCGCATGATACCTGCGCCGGGTGCGAAGGCCTCAGATTGGCCCCGTTCCGGGCGCCGACACTCATGGATATTTGAGAGATCAAGCATGCACGCCCTACTGCAGACGCGCTATATCCCCCTGATTCTGGCGATCACGGTTTTTCTGGTCTCAATCCTGGTATTGCCTCTGCTCATGCCCTGGGCGGCTGCCACGGTGGGGCTTGTTACATTGGTCTCCGGGTTCCTCACCGCTCTGGGTGTCTGGGATCTGATCCAGACGCGTCAATCGATTCGGCGCAATTACCCGATCATTGCGCACATTCGCTTTCTGCTGGAGCTGATTCGCCCCGAGATTCGGCAGTACTTTCTGGAGTCCGATCAGGAACGGATTCCTTTTTCGCGCGCTCAACGCGCGCTCGTGTACCAGCGGTCCAAGGACGTGGTGGACAGCCGCCCCTTTGGGACGCAACTCGATGTCTACAAGGACGACTACGAATGGATTAACCATTCGACGCACCCGGCGCATATTGGCGAGTGGGATTTTCGCGTGCGAGTCGGAGAGCGGAATTGTTCTGCACCGTATGACATATCGCTGTTCAACATTTCGGCGATGAGTTTCGGGTCATTGTCAGCCAACGCAATTCTGGCGCTGAACAAGGGCGCAAAGATCGGCGGATTCGCACACGACACGGGCGAAGGCTCGCTAAGCAAATATCACCGCGAGCATGGCGGCGATCTGATCTGGGAGATTGGCTCAGGGTACTTTGGCTGTCGCAATGAAGATGGCAGTTTCAATGCAGAGAAGTTTTCTGAATGTGCGCGCCAGTCTCAGGTCAAGATGATTGAGCTGAAGATTTCACAAGGCGCGAAACCGGGCCATGGCGGGATGCTGCCGGGCGCAAAGGTCACGCCTGAAATTGCAGAAGCTCGCGGCATCCCGGTTGGAAAGGACTGCCTGTCGCCAGCGAGGCACTCAGCATTTTCTACGCCTATCGAGATGATGCAGTTCATCGGCAAGCTCAGGGATCTGTCGGGCGGAAAGCCCGTCGGCTTCAAGCTGTGCGTGGGGCATCCGTGGGAATTTTTCGCGATGTGCAAGGCGATGATCAAGACAGGCATCACGCCGGACTTTGTTGTCGTAGATGGTGCTGAAGGCGGCACGGGCGCTGCGCCCCTGGAATTCAGCGATCACGTCGGCACACCGCTGCAAGAAGGGCTTCTGCTGGTTCACAACACCCTGGTCGGACTGAATCTTCGCGATGTTGTGAAAGTTGGCGCAGGCGGAAAGATCATCAGCGCCTTTGACGTGGCGCGCACGCTCGCCCTGGGTGCGGATTGGTGCAACAGTGCCCGCGGATTCATGTTCTCACTGGGATGCTTGCAGGCGCAGGCCTGTCATACCGGACATTGTCCGACCGGTGTCACGACCCAAGATAAGGTGCGGCAGCGCGCCCTGGTGCCGGAAGACAAGGCGCAACGTGTCGCAAACTTTCATCGCAACACTTTGGAGACGCTGGCAGAACTCACGGGTGCTGCTGGGCTGACGCATCCTTCAAGATTGGGTCCGCAGCATGTGGTGCGCAGGATTTCCACCACCGAAGTTCGCCTGGTCTCCACGCTGATGACCTTCATCAAGCCCGGAGAATTGCTTGATCACCGTCGCAGCGCACACCCGGAACTCGCCGCTTTCTGGGATATGTCCACGGCGGAGTCATTTGCCCCGGCTCAATAATCGGCTGCCACATATTGAAAGAACGTGGTGGTCGCTTGTCGGGTCGAGCGCAAAGGCGCTATGGGTGGTGGTGATACTGTGCGGACTCGTTGCAAGCAGGGGGCGCGCGAATGAGGCAGATGATCGCTGTACTGGCCTGGATGATTGGTCTGGGCTGCACGACAAATCTTGCTGCGCAGCAAGTGCCGCAGGCTTGGGTGCTGGCGCTGGGCTGGACCCCGCAATTCTGCAAACGGCATTCCGGGTCCTGGGAGCCGCAGTGCCTGGATACGCATTATTGGGCCGTACATGGCCTGCGGCCTGATTTTGCCGGTGGAGAGCCCACTCAGTGCGAACAGGGCGAGGGCATCACCGATGAGAAGTTCGGTCAGCTGATGCATGTGCTGCCCAATCGCGTCACGCTGAAGAAAATTTGGAAGGAGCACGGTGCCTGCAGTGGCATGGGCTTCGACGAGTATTTTCTTCAGATGGATCGCGCTGGCCGACGCGTGACGATTCCCGCCAGGTTTGCTGAAGTGCTCGAGAGCATCACGTTGCCTAAATCAGAGGTCCGGCAGGCTTTCATGGAGGCCAACCCGGGCATGACGCATGATGCGATCCGCCTAGCCTGTCATCGATCTGATCTGGAAGAAGTGCGCATCTGCCTGGATCAGGATTTCCGCTACCGCAGCTGCGGCGTCCATGTCGAGGAAGGCTGTGGCAACAAGATCAGGCTGCGATATTTTCGCGGGAGACGACGTTAGCGTCGACCCTCGAAATGAGTGCTCAAAGAGTGCTTTAAGTCAGTGCCTCAGCATCTGCTGACGACCTGACCCAAAAAAAGTGGCGGGGAGAACTTGGTTCTCCCCGCCATCGTGCTTCCTGCAATGGACTCTGAAGGGACTCTTACCGCTGCGTCTCTACCTGTTCGAACTTGGGCTTCTGCTCTGGGGCCGAATCCTCTGAAGGCGTGGCACTGGTGTCAGCCGCTGTTTCTGGGGAGGCTTGTTCCTCTTCGTCGATCTCTGCGGCCTGATCCAGTCCTTCGGGTGAAGCTGCTTCAGTCGTGTCGGCTGGCGTTTCCAGAGGAGGCTCTACCGGAGCGGCTGCGGGGCCGCCGGGAGGTGGCGGAAAGCGGGTTTCCACCTGCTCGAAGCGTGCCGCAAATGCATTTTCGGGCACTTCTTCCTTGGCCGGTGGCTCAGGCTCAGAGACCGGTGCGGCTTCAGGCGTTTGGCCAAAGGCTTCGGCTCCGGATGAAGCGTCCACCGCAGTCTGTACTTCAGGCTCGGACTCGGTGACAGCGACCTCGGGAGTCTGAGCGCTGACCTGCGTTTCCTGAGCCGGCTTTTCTACAGCCGTCTCGCTGAGAGGAGCAGTGGTCTGGGTTGCGTCAGGCGCTTCGGGCTGTGTTGCCGCCACCGCCGGCGCAGGGTTGTTGTCAGCAGGCGCTGACGCTGACTCACTCGCTTGTGATTGTGCCGCGGGCGCTTCAGCGCCTTCTGCACCGCGCACCGCGGCGCTCACTGCAACCGCTGCAGGCGCCGCTGCTGTTACGCCTCGACCCAGTGCTGCAGCAAGATCTGCTGGCAGTTCACCAGGCTTGCTCGAAGAAGCCTGATTCTGATCGTTGTTGTTATCCGAATTCTGGGAGCGACCACGACCACGACGGCCGCGACGGCCCCGACCGGAACGCCCGCCGCCCGAATTCTCGCGCCCTTCCTGGCTGGAATTGTCCTGACTTGGCCGCTGCGTGTTGTTTTCTGCCTTCGCTGCGCCCTGTTCGCCAGAACCTGTGTCGCTGGACTTGGCCTTGGGTGAGGTGTTTTGATCGTTCGCCGTATCGGCGTTGCGATCTCTGGAGCGCCCGTCGCGCCGCGATTTCCCTCCACCGGACTTTCCGCCGCGACCGCCATTGTCGCGTGTCGATTCTGCTGAACGCTCGTCCGAGCTTTCCTTGTTCTTGCGATCTGGCTTCTTGTCGCGACGGCCATCTTTGCGACCTGAGTTGCGGTCGCTGTTCTGATATTTGTTGACCTTTTTCTTTGGCTTCTGCTTTTCCTTGTCGCTAGCTTCTTCGTCCTCCTGCTCCTTGGGACGTGCCATGAAGCCAAACAGCCACATCAGACGTGACCAGAAACCGCGCGGGGCGACTTGCTGCATCACGAGCGTCGAAGTCAGCGCCGCCGGGGCCACCGCCACGACCGGAGCCGGGGTGCTGGGCACAATTTGTTCGACCGCTGCCTTTTCGGGCGTCTTGGCAGGTGCCGGTCCTTCGGCCAGTTCTTCCTGCGCGCTGGCTTCGAAGTCCTGCGCCAGCAGATGGCTGACCGCGTCGTTGTTGTCCTGCGTCAGATGATCGCCGCGAACCCGGCGAATTTCATAGGCCGGTGTCTGCAGTGTGTGATTGGGAACAATGGTGATACCGACCCGATTGCGCGCTTCGATCTCACGCACCTGCGCGCGCTTCTCATTGAGCAGGAAGGTGCCTGCATCAACGGGCACCTGGACAATGACGCGCCCGGTGCGATCTTTCATCGCTTCTTCTTCGATCAGGCGCAGCACGGACAGGGCCATGGACTCGACCGAACGGATCTGACCGCTGCCTTCACAGCGCGGGCAAGCGATCTGCGTATGCTCGCCAAGACTCGGGCGCAGGCGCTGGCGCGACATTTCCATCAGGCCAAAGCGTGACAGGCGGCCGAACTGGATGCGGGCCCGGTCGGTCTCGCAGGCAGCTTCGAGGCGCTTCTCTACTTCTTTCTGGTTGCGCGAGCTGTTCATGTCGATGAAATCGATCACGACCAGGCCGCCGAGATCGCGCAGGCGCAACTGTCGGGCCACTTCGTCTGCAGCTTCGAGGTTGGTGTTGAGCGCGGTTTCTTCAATGCCGCCGCCGCCGGTGGCGCGCGCGGAGTTGATATCCACCGAAGTCAGCGCCTCGGTGCGATCAATCACGATAGAGCCGCCCGAGGGCAGGCGGATCGTGCGCTCATGCGCCAGTTCAATCTGCGACTCAATCTGGAATCGCGAGAACAGCGGGGTTTCTTCCTTGTACAGCTTGAGCCGGTTGAGATGCTGCGGCATCACGCTGGTCAGATGCGCTCGTGCAGTCTCGTAGATCTCTTCGTTGTCGATCATCACCTCGCCGATGTCCGGACGCAGATAGTCGCGCAGCGCGCGCAGGATGATGTTGTTTTCCTGGTAGATGAGAAACGGTGCGCGCTTATCTTCCGCAGCATTCTCGATCGCGGTCCAGATCTCGATGAGGTAGTCAGCGTCCCACTGCAGTTCTTCAGCACTGCGGCCCACGCCGTTGGAGCGCACAATCACGCCCATGCCTTCCGGCAACTGCAATGCGTCGAGTGCTGCCTTGGCTTCCTGACGTTCATCGCCCTCGGCGCGGCGCGAAACACCGCCAGCTTTGGGGTTATTCGGCATCAGGACCAGATAGCGCCCAGCCAGCGAGACATAGGAGGTCAGGGCTGCGCCCTTGTTACCGCGCTCTTCTTTTTCGACCTGAACAATCAGTTCCAGGCCTTCACGCACCTGTTCCTTGATAGGGCCGCTGCCGTTGACGCAGCTGCGTGCGATTTCCTTGATCGGCAGGAAGCCGTGGCGGTCGCCGCCGTATTCAACGAAACAGGCTTCCAGCGAGTGCTCGACCCGCGTGATCCTGCCCTTGTAAAGATTGCCTTTTTTCTGCTCGCGCGAGGCGAGTTCTATATCGAGGTCATGAAGTTTCTGGCCATCCACGATGGCCACACGCAGCTCTTCGGGCTGCGTTGCGTTGATAAGAATGCGTTTCATTTTTGGGGGTACGGTCTCGGTTGAAGCTCAACCGCCGGGCAGGGGATACAAATTCAGGCGCGTGCATCGCGCGTTTTGCTTGTGGCCCGAAGCCTGGCAGGAGCCCAGGTTTCTGGTAGTGATGGCTCGCGCACACCGCCCACAACAGGGGCAGGCATGCGTCTTGTCGACGCCGGCTCATGACAGTGAAGCTCAATAGAGATAGCGGGAGGCTGAAAGCCATTGTTCTTTTGTTCCAAAATCACATGCGGCGAGTCGCGGACGCGACCGCCGGGTGACAAACTCCATGAGCAGATTTAATTAAGCCTTGGAGTTCAAACATTTTGCCACAGACTGCTACGAGTGTGCGCCTGGTCAAAACGGGCCCGCGGGAAGCCGGCCAGCGCATCGATAATTTCTTGTTGCGCGAGTTGCCGGGCGTGCCAAAGTCTCACATTTACAGACTCTTACGCTCGGGGCAGGTGAGAGTGAACGGTGGCCGCGTGAAGCCGGAGCGGAAGCTGGCCGAGGGTGAGGAGGTGCGAATCCCGCCGGTTCGCATGGCCGAGAAGGGCCAAACCGTGCGCCCGCCGGATGAAGTTCTCAAGCGCTTGAGAGACGCCATCATCCACGAAGATGAGCATTATCTGGCCATCGACAAGCCCGCTGGCTATGCCTCGCACGGCGGCACCGGCCTGCCATTTGGGGTTATTGAAGCGGTCCGCGCCTGGGACAAATACCCGATGATCGAGCTTTGCCATCGGCTCGATCGTGATACCAGCGGCGTCTTGCTCATGGCCAAGAGCCGGCCCGCCCTGTTACGGGCCCAGCGAGCGCTCAAGCACGGCACCACAGAGAAGCGCTACTTCGCGCTCGTGGTCGGGCGCTGGAAGGGAGAGGATCGCGAGGTCGATGCGGCCCTGGTGCGGGCGACGCTGGAATCTGGCGAGCGGTTCATGGATATCGATGAGGAGGATGGCAAGCCGTCGCGCTCACGTTTTTCACCCAAGGCGCGATATCGAGATGCCACCTTGTGCGAGGTGCAGATTTTTTCAGGAAGGACGCATCAGATTCGCGTGCACGCCATGGCGCTGGGGCATCCGGTGGCTGGCGATCGCAAGTACGGCGAAAAAGGGGTGGACAAGAAGATTCGTGATCAGGGCCTGAAACGCATGTTCCTGCATTCGCATTTTTTGAAGCTGATCGCGGAAGGGGATCTGCCCAAGCTGATTCTCAGTGCGCCGATGCCATCCGAATTGCGCGACGTGCTCGATCGCCTGCCCGGAGTGCGCTGATGACAGGTGTCTATTTGCTGGTGTCAGGACCATGAATCCGGGCCGGTTTGAATTGCTGATCTTTGATTGGGACGGAACGCTCTGTGACTCGGCCTCGATGATCGTTGACAGCATGCAGCAGGCGATCCGTGATCTGAACCTGCCACCGCGGGAGGACGCGGATATCTCGCAGCTCATTGGCCTGGGGCTGTCTGAGGGCATGCAGTTGCTCTATCCGGAGATCAAGACGGACCAACTACTCGCCTGGCTGGGGCAGTATCGGAAAAGCTACGTGGGCGAGAAGCCCAAGGAGCCGCCCTTGTTCGAAGGCGTGGAGAGCGCGATGCGCCAGTTATCTGGTGCCGGCTTCAGGCTCGCGGTTGCGACGGGCAAGTCGCGCGCGGGTCTGGACCGATCGCTGCGTGGTTTCCCGCAGATTGGCAGTCTGCTGCATGCCAGCCGCACAGCGGATGAGTCAGCCAACAAGCCTGACCCTTTGATGCTCAGGGAAATTCTGGCGCTGCTCGATGTGCCGGCCGAACGCGCGCTCATGATCGGCGATACCGAATATGACGCAGCCATGGCACGGGCTATTGGCATGCCGATGCTCGGCGTCACTTGCGGTGTCCACGCGGCGGAACGGATTCGCTCCGCTGGCGCAATGGACTTGATTGAGTCTGTGAGCGAACTTCCCAGCTGGTTGAGTACCAATCCCTGAGGCCGCCCAGCGTCGTCTCAGGAAGTCCCGTTCTTGCCCATCTCGGCCTGGGCCTGCTCCAGGCCGGGAAAGGTTTCAAAGATATCGGTTACGCGTGAGAGGAAATGAACCCCGTTCGGCACTTCATCATCGTCCAGGCGGTCAATCATCCATTGCATGAGACAGCGGCCGTTGCGGATCATTTCCTCCAGAAAGCGCTCGCCCTTGGGCGTCAGTCGCACCAACTTCTCGCGCGCCGACACCGGGTCCTCTGTGATCTTCACAAATCCGTAAACCTTTGAAAGTGACTGCAAAGCCTTGGAGACTGTGGAGCTGGATATTTCGAACCAGCCAATCAGATCTTTCTCGATCTCCTTGCGGCGCATCATCTTCTTCTCACCGCCCTTCATGCGAATCATCCAGAGAATGCAGGTCTGGTGGCGCGACAATTTCTGGCTGCGCAGCGTGTCCTCAATCTTGATCCCGACCATGTAGTGAATGGGGTAGAACAGGTCCAGATAGGCGCCAACCGCCTCTTTTCTCGAAGTTTTCTTCATCTGATTGTCAGCCCTCGGATGGAGGACGCAGGATAGTGAGTCAATTGGGTGAGGCCTGTTACAGGCTGCTGGAGTGCCATTATCGTCAAGTCGGGTGCGCGATGTGGTCGACATGCGACAGCTTTGGTCAGTGTTGCTCCTTCTGTAATCGGCTCGCGGGCCGGCTCAGCTGGGCCAAATTGATCGGCATGACTCTTGATCGGTTTTTGCAGTTCACCAAGCTGCAGAGGCCACCCATGCAAATTTCGACTCGAACGATCTGGATTGCCCTGCATCGATGCTTGATTCAGGCGCAGGTCGCCGCCGGTGGAAGCATCCCGATGCGGGCTTTGCAGCAAGCATGGGAAACCACGCATCTGCGCCGCAGTGATCTTGCCCACGCCCTGGATTCTCTTGTTCGCGCCAGCGCCATCCGCCTGGAAATGAGCAGTGCAGGCCCGCAGGTCCGCATGGTGAGTGAAGATTTCGTCTCATCTCTGAATCCGGACGATTACCAGCGCGAGATCGATCGTCTGGATCAGCTGGCCTGGGTCCGGGAGAACCAGAAAAACAAGGCTGAATCTGTGCCCAAGGATCGGCGTGCTACCGATATCCCAGAAGTTCGGGCCTGGAAGAAGGCTGTCGCGCGCTAGAGTCTCGGGTTCAGCCAAGCATCAGGGCAACAGGTATCCGGCCTTGCGCAATAGCCTGGCAGTGGCGATGAGCGGCAAGCCCTGAAGGCCCGTCGGATCGCGAGATTGGATCTCCTCAAATAGCGTGATTCCCAAGCCTTCCATCTTGAAGCTGCCGGCGCAGTCGAATGCGGGCTCTGCATCGACATAGCGTTCAATTTCTTCGGGCTTCAGGCGGCGCAGCTTGACCACAGTCACATCCATATCTGTCAGCGGACGCGGCATATCAGAATTGATCAGGGCCAGTGCAGTCACAAAGGCCACTGAGCGCCCGGACATCAGGGAGAGTTGTTCGCAGGCGGTGGCGCGGTCACCCGGCTTGCCGAGCACGCGACCGAGGCAGGCCGCCACCTGATCAGATCCCAGCGACCAGGCTCCGGCGTGGTGCCGGCTGACAGCTTCGGCCTTGGCTCTGGCTAATCGCGGCGCCAGCTTTTCGGCGCTCTCGTCGGGCTCCGGCGTCTCGCGAACCTTGGGATCGATCTGCTCGAAGGGAATTCTGAGCCGCTGCAGCAGCTCGGCCCGATAGGGCGACGTGGATGCGAGAATCAGTGGAGACATTCTTGAAGAATTGTCCTGAAATCAGAATTTTGACAGCGTGGGCCTGCGAATCTACCATTCGCGCCCTTTTTCGCGAATGCCATGTCGATTCCAGCCCATATCAGCGCTTCCCGTGCCTTAGCCCGAGAAGAACAGTATGTCGGTCGAATCGACTCGGTCAGGCTTGATCGTTTGGCGGATTTTTCTCCGCAAGATATTGAAGCGGAACTATCTTTTCGTTTCGATGCGGCCAGATTCAAACGCGTGGAAGGGCGGGTCAAAGGCCAGTTGAGCCTGGAATGCCAGGTTTGTCTGCAGTCCTACGACTGGCAGCTGGATGCGCCGATTTCGCTGGTGATTGTTGAAAGCGAGGACGAAGAGGCGCGCGTGCTGGCCGATAGTGACCCGGTAATGGTAGAAGATGATCGCCTGATGATGCATCAGATGGTCGAAGACGAGGTGTTGCTGGCACTGCCGCTGCTCAGGCGATGCCCAACGTGCGACAATACGCGCCGCCAAAATGCGGCCGAAGACGTTGATGCCGTGTCCGATGAGACTCATCGGCCCCTGGCATCACTGAAGAATTTGAGTTTGAAGGGCAAATAAGCGCCCGAAGGAAGTGAATTAAATGGCAGTCCAGAAATCCAGAAAATCCCGCTCAACCCGTGGCATGCGCCGTTCGCATGACGCTCTGAGCACGCCTGCGCTGTCGGTAGACCCGACTTCCGGTGAGACCCATCTGCGCCACCACGTCACCGCTGACGGTTACTACCGCGGCAAGAAGGTGATCGATACGGCTCCGGCGGAAGCTTCCGAGGCCGAGTAGTCCCGGATTGCCGGACGTGAGCGATATGCCCGTCCGTATAGCAGTAGACGCAATGAGCGGTGACCACGGTCTGCCAGTGACTGTGGTCGCCGCTTTGTCGTGCCTGAAAGAAGACCCTGAACTGCAAGTCGTGCTGGTGGGCGATGAGCCGGCCATCATTGCTGAGTTGGACAAGAACAAGGCGAGCACTGATCAGCGCCTGAGTATCGTCCACGCTTCGGAAGTGGTCGCGATGGACGAATTGCCATCGCGCGCGCTGCGCAGCAAGAAGGATTCTTCCATGCGCGTGGCGATCAACCTTGTGCATTCAGACCAGGTGGATGCCGTGGTCTCCGCCGGCAATACCGGCGCGCTAATGGCCACCGCCAAATTCGTGCTGAAGACTCTCCCGGGTATTGATCGTCCGGCGATTGTTTCCGCCATTCCTTCAGTCAACGGCTACGTGCACATGCTGGATCTGGGTGCCAACGCCGAATGCACATCTGATCAGCTGTTCCAGTTTGCCGTGATGGGCTCTGCCTTGATTACAGCAATGCATGGCAATACCAGGCCCAAGGTGGCATTGCTCAATATTGGCTCCGAGGAGATCAAGGGCAACGAAACCATTCGCACCACCGCTGCCATGTTGCAGGCGTCGAGCCTGAACTACATCGGCTTCGTGGAAGGCGATGGGGTCTTTCTTTCCGATGTTGATCTGGTGGTCTGCGATGGCTTTGTCGGCAATGTGGCGCTCAAGACGGGCGAGGGCGTTGCCAAGATGATCCGCCAGTTCGTCAAGGAAGAATTCACATCCAATTTTCTGCACAAGATGGCGGCTCTGGCCGCGATGCCAGCCTTGAAGTCACTGGCCAAGCGCATTGATCCTCGGTATTACAACGGGGCGACCTTTCTGGGTCTGAACGGCACCGTGGTCAAGTCACATGGCAGTGCCGATGCCATCGGTTTTGCCAACGCCATCCGAGTTGGCGTGCGTGAGGTCAAGCAGGATGTGCCCAAGCTCATCAGTCATTTGATGGACGAAGCGGTCAATCCGGAAGTCGCGGCGATCAAGGCAGCCTGATTCGGCGCAATACCCACGCGCCGGCAGTGTCTGCGCTGCTGCTTACTTCACCAACTGATTCAGATCGAAGATGGGCAGCAGGATTGCCAGCACGATCAACAGCACCACCGCCCCCATGGTCAGAATCAGAATGGGTTCAAACACCGCCATCAGTGCGCCCACGCGGGTTTCAACCTCGCTTTCCTGATTCTCTGCGGCGCGATCGAGCATTTCATCGAGCCGACCTGATGACTCTCCGCTGGCGATCAGGTGCAGGGCAATGGGCGGAAACAGTTTGCTCTCGCCCAGTGAGCGCGCGAGCGGCGCGCCCTCACGAACCTTGGTGGTGGCCACTTCAATGGCATCGCGCATGGGGACATTGGACACCACCTGTGTCCCGATGCGCATGGCGTCGAGAATGGGTACGCCACTGCCAAACAAAATGCCAAGCGTGCGGGTGAAGCGCCCGGTATTTCCGCTGCGCGTGAGACGCCCGATCATCGGCAGGCGAAGTTGGAAGCGATGGACTTTCCGTTGAAAATCTTCAACCCGCATCATGCGGTTGAATGCAAAAAACGCTACGACCAGGGCCACAGTGAGATACAGACCATAGTCGCGCAGAAAATCGCTGAAGGCGATCATGATCTGGGTCAGACGCGGCAGGTCTTGATCAATATCGGCATAGACGCCGACCACTTGTGGCACGACATAGGTGAGCAGCAGGATGACCACGCCCACAGCTACCAGAGTCAGAATGGCCGGGTAGAACGTTGCGAGCAGAACTTTCTGGCGCATGGCCTGACGCCGCTCTACGTATTGGGCAAGGCGATCAAGAATCATGTCGAGACGCCCGGACTGCTCACCCGCTTCAATAGTGGCGCGAAACATCTGCGGGAAGGCATTGGGAAATTCGTTGAGCGCGCTGGCCAAGCTGGAGCCTTCGAGCACGGCGGAGCGAACCCCCAGGGCGATGCGACTCACGCGACGCGACTCACTTTGCTGCGACACCGCCGTCAGTGACTCGTCCAGCGGCAGACCCGAGCGCACCAGCGTTGAAAGCTGTCGCGTAAACAAGGTCAGTTCGGTGGTGCTGATGCTGCCACCACGACTGAACAGGGCGCCGCTTGCGGCTGTGTTCTTCTCTTTGACTTCGCGAATTTCCAGCGGCATCAATCCGCGGTCGCGAAGCTGGCTGCGCGCGTGGCGCGGGGTGTCGCCTTCGATCAGGCCGCGTTCCTGCGCACCCGAGGCATTGAGTGCGGTGTACTCAAACGCGGACATGCGAAGCGGATTCCTGACGGCTAATGCACATCCCCTGGCCGCTGATACGCTGCGTGATCACGCTCATTCTTCGATGGTCACACGCATGACCTCGGGGAGTGTCGTCTCGCCGCGGATCACTTTGTTACGGCCCGACTGGACGATGCCCGGTCCGCGAGATCGCGCATAGGCTTCAAGCTTCTGTTCGCTCGCGCCGTCGTGAATCATGGTTTCGATCTGGCGATCGATCTCGATGATTTCCTGAATTCCACTGCGTCCCAGAAAACCGGTGTGCCGGCATTGCGGGCAGCCCTTGGGCCGACACAGCTGGAAGCTGCCCAGACGCTCCGCGGGCAGACCGAGTTGTTCAACCTCAACCAAGTTCGGATCGTAGGCTTCCTTGCAGTGATGGCACAGGGTGCGCACCAGACGCTGCGCCATCAGCCCGACCAGTGACGAGGACAGTTGGTAAGGCTCCACGCCCATGTCGCGAAGTCGGGTGACAGCGCCAACTGCGGTATTGGTATGCAGCGTTGATAACACCAAATGGCCGGTCTGCGATGCCTGCACCGCAATCTGGGCGGTATCCAGGTCTCGAATTTCGCCAACCATCACGACGTCTGGATCTTGACGGAGGATGGCGCGCAGACCGCGCGCAAAGGTCATCTCAACCTTGGTATTGACCTGCGTCTGGCCCACGCCATCGATGTAGTACTCGATGGGGTCTTCCACGGTCATGATGTTGCGCGAACGATCATTGAGGACCGACAGCGCTGAATACAGCGTGGTGGTCTTGCCGGATCCGGTGGGGCCGGTGACCAGGAGAATGCCGTAGGGGCGAAAGATGATGCGCTTGAGCACTTCAACCTGGGCTTCATCAACTCCGAGCTGTTCGAGGTCGAGCCGCTCTGCCTGACGATCAAGAATACGCATGACCACGCGCTCCTTGTTCTGCCCGGTCGGAATGGTCGACACACGAACATCCACCTTGCGCCCGCCGAAAGCGCGTGAGATGCGACCGTCCTGCGGAAGCCGCTTTTCTGCAATATCGAGCTTTGCCATCACCTTGATGCGCGAAACCAGCCGCGGTGCCAGCGCGCGAGGCGGTTGCATGACTTCGCGCAGCACGCCATCAACTCGAAAGCGCACCTGCAGTCGCGATTCAAAACTTTCGATATGGATATCTGAAGCGTTTTCCTTGATCGCCTCTACCAGCAAGCCGTTGATGAACTTGATGACCGGGGCATCGTCACTGGATTCGAGCAGGTCCTGGTTTTCCGACAGGGCCTGGGCTAGCGCATCAAGATCGGCATCGTCTGCATCCAGGCCGTCCATGAGGCTGGCGGCCGCACCGGTCTGGCCTTCATAGGTGCGAGCCAGCAGCGCGTCAAACTTATCGGCATCCACCGTCTGCAGGCGTACCGGCCGGCCTACATACCGGCGTGTTTCCTGCAGGGCTTCGAGGCTGGTGCCAGGGCGCGCGCAGACAATGACGTAATCGCCGTGATCCTCGCTGACCACCAGACCGTGGCGTTTGGAGAAGGCGAATGACGGGCGCCGCAAAACGTCCATGACAGGCGCCGCGCTCAAGGCGCTGCTTCGGTGGCCTGTGACGGAATGACGGGTACCGGCACAGTCTCCGGGGCAATCAGATTGCCCGGCGCAGCAGGTGCGTAGAGGATGGCAGCGCCGGCTTCTGTCTCGACTGCTTCGCCCGGGGCCTGCTCGGCGACATCCTCGGCCTGCGCGGCAGCGCGCTCTGCTTCAGCCGCAGCGCGAATCTCTTCCCCACGTGCAGCGTATGCATCGTAGGGTTCCAGCAGGATGCGATTGCCACCGACCAGCGGAACAGGACCCGCCTCGGCATTCTGCAATTGCAGTTCGCGCAGCGAGTCGTACTTCTGGCGCGAGTAGTAGTCGCCTTCGCTTTGTTTGCGCAGGATGGCAGGCTTGATGAAGATCATCAGATTGCGCTTGCCTTTGGAGATGGAGCGGAAGCGGAACAAGCTGCCGATCAAGGGAATATCGCCAAGGATCGGAACGCTGCGCTTGGTGTCGTTGATGTTGTCATCAATCAAACCGCCGATCACCAGTACCTGACCATCTTCCACACTGACGGTGTTGGTCAGCGTGCGCTTGTTGGTGACCAGATCAACCGCGCCACCGGTCGAGCCACTGGCCAGGCTGGAAATCTCAAGCTTGAGCTTGAGCTTGATGTTGTTGCCTTCATTGATCTGCGGTGTGATGCCCAGCGTCAGGCCCACGTCCTTGCGCTCAATGGTCTGGAAGGGGTTGATGCTCGACCCGCCAGTTGCGCCGGTGTTGCTGAACGAACCCGTCAGAAACGGCACTTCCTGACCCACGGAGATTTCCGCTTCCTCGTTATCCAATGTCACCAAGGTGGGGGTGGAAAGAACGTTGGAATCGCCGTTTCCCTTGATCGCCTTGAGCAGAAGGGCAAGGCTGGTGCCGTTGTCACCGCCATCGCGGCCACCCGCGATGTTGATGCCATTGCTGAGCAAGCCCAGTGCTGCCAGATCGGTACTGCCGCTTCCACCGAGCGCTGCACCGGCACCGGAAATCGCCGCCGCGGTAGCGGGGTCGAGCAAGCCGGCGGCCGCAATGCTGCCGCGATTGAATACAGCCCAGTCGATACCCAGTGATCCGGATTTGGAATCGTTGACCTCGGCGATGATGCCCTCGACCAGGATCTGCGCGCGCCGGATATCGAGCTTGGCAATGACATCCCGAATCTGGCGCATCGGCTTGGGCGGTGCGGTGATGATGATCGAGTTGGTATCGGGTTCGGCAAGCACGCGGATTTCGCCGCTGCCGCCACCGCGTCGTCCGCCGGGCTGGTCTGAGCCGCCCGGGGTCGGCGTGCCGACCTGCTCGGCGTAGCCTTCGAGAATCGGCGCCAGGTTTTCAGCGCTCGCGTAGCGCAGATAGACCACTTGGGTTGCGCCGTCTTCGCCGACGGGGACATCCAGTTTTTCGAGAATTTCGAGCAGTTTCTGGCGCTCTGAGCGATCGCCGGCGATCAGCACGGAATTGGATCGCTCATCGGCAATGATGGCGATGGGCTGTGCAGAGGGGTCCTGCTGTTTCTTGTCACCCTGATTCAGGGTGCTGAGTACGCGCACCACTTCGGCGGCCGAGGCGTGCTCCAGGCGAACCAGATCAATGCCGCGGTCAGTGGATTGGTCAATCTGGCGGATCAGGCGGCCCAGTCGGGTCACGTTGGCCGCCCGGTCCGAGATGATCAACATGTTGCTGGGCGCGTAGGCGGCCAGATGCCCCCATTGCGGGACCAGCGGGCGCAGGATCGGTACCAGCTGCGCGGCGGAGACGTTCTCGATGACGTAAACGTGCGTCACAACTTCGTCGTCTGCGCCGCCGGACCGGATGGAATCATTGCCGCTGCCGTCCTGGCGGGCATTGGTTTCCGGCACGATCTTGGTGGTAGAACCCGCCGGGATGGCCGCAAAACCCTGTACCTGCAATACCGCGAGAAAGGTCTGGTAGAGCGCGCGGTCATCCATCGGGCTGGATGAAATGACCGTGACTTTGCCCTTGACCCGTGGATCGACGATGAAATTGCGACCCGTGACCTCGCTGACCGTCTGGATCAGGGTGCCGATATCCGCATCCTTGAGATTCAGGGTGACTTCGGCGCGTGGCGCAAAACTCAGGCCCAGCAGGCACAGGGCGATGCCGATCCTCGATAAATTTTTCATCAAGACTTCAATTGAAAGTGACGTTCATGGTCTGCTCGCGACCACCGCGTTCGACCACGATAGTGAGGCTGGTGGCCTGGCTGAGCTGGCCGAGCATCTGCAGGGCCGTGTTGGCATCGTTCAATTGTATGCCATTGACCTGCGTGACCAAGTCGCCGGGACGCAGCCCGGCCGCCGTGAAGGCCGCTCTTTCGCGGCCCGGATACAGGCGATAACCGCGCAACTGCCCGCCGCGCGACGCAGGCTGGACGCGTACATAGTTGGCCGCCTGGCCCGGATCAGCCAGCAATTTTTCACGAATATCGCTGAGCATCGCAGCAGTATCTGCGCTGACGGAGACGGCATCATTCCGATTATTGGCTACTGAGCGTTGCTGACCTGGGCTGGCGGACCGCGCAGTTGCAGCGCCTTCGAGCTTCTGCATGCGCAGGGTTTCAAGCTGGCCGGCGCGGGCCAGAATCACGCGATCCGGGAAAATGGCCTGCAGTCGGACACCCTTGTCCACGTCATCGCCGATGGCGTAGGGCTTGCCGTCGGTCTGGGGCGAGGAGATCAGCGCTCGTGAGCCTCGCTCGGCAGTCGCGGCAAGGATGCCGAACAAGGTCAGATTGAGACGGGTATCGGGTGCGTCTTCGATGTCCTGCGGCGCTTCCACCTTGGGCGCCTCGAATTTGCCGAACAGGTTGGCCGCCACGATGCGCGCAATGGCCTGACGATTGCCAGCGTCAGCACTGGCGGGCGTGGCCCCCGAGGTTTGCAGGCCGCTCGTCGGCAAGGCTTCAGCTTCGGGCGCGGGAACAAACTGCCAGGCAAGGCGGGCCAGCGCGCTGCCGATCAGGATCACCAGGACAATCTCCGCGAGGCGGGGAATCAGTCTGCCGTAGCGCTCGTATGCGCGGGTCAGGACCGGGGGCAGGGCGATGCTGGAAGAGGCCATCGCCCATGATAGCTTGCGCCTGATGAAGTTCGCAGGGCAGGCCTGCGCCGTTCCCCCGAATCTGCCCCGCATCGCCGCGTGACGTTTTTCGTCGGCGAATTGTCCATCGTCTCACCAGAAAGGTGCCCAGACTATTGCTCATCGAGTCTCGACAAAACCCGTCGGGGCGAACGGTTATCTCAACAGCACTACTGCGGAGACACGATGAGACTTTCAGGAAAAACGGCGCTCATTACGGGTGGCACCAGTGGCATTGGCCTGGCCACGGCCAGAAGATTTGTTCAGGAAGGCGCCAAGGTGGCCGTGACGGGCCGCGACGAATCCAAGTTTGAGGACGTCGCAAAGATTCTGGGCGATAGCACCCTGATCATTAAAGCTGAGGTTCGTTCGCAAGCGGACATGAAAAAGATGAGTGGGCAGATCAAGGAGCACTTTGGTGGTCTGGACATCTACTTTGGTAATGCGGGCCGTGCCCTCGACTCTCCACTCGACACAACCGACGAAGCACTCTACGACGAGCTGATGGACACCAATGTCAAAGGGCTGTTCTTTTCAATGCAGGCTGTTGCCCCGCTGCTGCGAGAGGGCGGCTCGGTCATCCTCAACACCAGTTTTACTAACCAGGTGGGCCGGATCGGCCTGTCACTCACGGCGGCGTCCAAGGCGGCGGTACGCTCGCTGGCGCGGACCTGGTCGCAAGAGCTTCTGCCGCGCAAGATTCGCGTCAACGCAGTGTCCCCTGGCTTTATCAAAACGCCGATCATGTCGCGAATGGGCATGAGCCCCGAAGAGGTGCGTACCCAACAGGCGGCAGCGGCAACGCTGGTTCCCTTAGGCCGCATGGGCGAGCCCGATGAGATTGCCGCTGCGGCGCTGTTTCTAGCCAGCGACGAGTCCAGATATGTCGTCGGCGCCGAGTTGGTGGTCGACGGCGGCATATCGCAACTCTGACTCAAGCTCTGGGCGCACGATCAAGGCTTGACGGGCAAATGCCCAGAACAGCTCGCGTTGGCGTCTTCTGGCAGTCAGGTCAACTAGCCCCGCGCTCGCGTCTGGTGTCATTGTGAGTTTGCGAGGCAGGTGGCGAGGCCCCGTTGCTTACGGGACGAGACTGCTGAGCGGGGGCGCTTTTTCGGATCGTCCGCGGGGTCTTTCCGAGCACGCGAAGAAACGCTTGCCGCATCCGATCCGCGTCGGTGAATCCCACCGAGCGTGCAATCGCGCTCAGAGATTCACGGTTTTCCTCTACCCGGGGCTTGGCTGTTTCGACGCGCAATCGCTCAACCAGTTTTGCGGGTGTGCTACCGGTGGCCTTGAAGAAGGCGCGACTGAACTGCCGGATGCTCAGATTGGCGATATCAGCGAGACGTTCCAGCGGCAGTGATGATGAGAGGTTGTCGCGGATAAACGACATCACGCCGCGGATGCGATCCGAGTCTGGGTCCAGGCGTAGCAAAGAGGAAAACTGCATTTGCCCGCCCGCGCGCCGGTGGTAGACAACCAGCTGTCGGGCCACCGCACGCGCAACGGTTTTGCCGAGATCTTCCTCGATCAGGCTCAGCGCAAGGTCGATTCCGGCGGTGATGCCGGCGGAGGTCCAGATCCGGTCGTCCTGGGTGAAGATTCGATCACCATCGACGTGTATGCGTGGATAGCGCTTCTGCAGCTCAGGTGCGTACATCCAGTGGGTTGTTGCGCGGCGCCCGTCGAGTAGACCGGCCTCCGCGAGAATGAATGCCCCAACGCAAGCGCTGGCCACCCGACGCACGCCCGCCTTGAATGAGGCACGTACAAACGCAGTGTCCGCGGCGCGGATCGGTTCTTCAGCGGTGTACTCGCCGCCAATCACGAACAAGGTGTCCAGCCCTTCCATGTCAGCCACTTCACTGCCGACCGTGACACCTTCAGCACTGCGTACCTCGCCTCCTGAGACTGAGAACACGCGAATCCGGTAGCGCTCACCGCCCAGCCAGTTCGCCAGATGAAAGGGTTCCAGGGCGCCGCTCAGGTCCAGCAGCGTGAACTTCGGTGTGATGAAGAAGCCGAGCGTCAATGCAGCGCGATGCATCATCGTCAATGCCTTTTTGGAGGAGTGGCCGAAGCCTAGTTAAAGACAATCCAGACGTGTGGCTTCTGGCCGAAATCGTTGGAAATTCGTCCATTGATCGGGCTTGGCCTGCTTCAGACTGCCATCTTCGACAAGGAGAAACCTATGAAGATCGCCTGCATCCTCTATCCAAAATTCACATCGGCCGATTTGATTAATCCGATCACCGTCTGGCAGTTCGTGCCCGGCGTGGAATTCGAGTTCATCGCCGCTGAGAAAGGCCCGATTGATACGGATATCGGGCTGAGCTTCAATGCCTCTCACACCTACGCAGAGGCTTCGCCGAATCCAGACGTGGTGTTTGTTCCTGGCGGCGGCAAACCGACCTTCGATGCACTTTCAGACGAAGCTTTGCTGGAAACGATTGCGCGCTTGAGTCAGAACGCGAACTGGGTCAGCAGCGTCTGTACCGGCTCCCTGCTCCTGGGCGCGGCCGGACTCCTGCAGGGCTACAAGGCCGCCTGCCATTGGTATCCGCGCGAATGGCTCAGCAAGTTTGGCGCAAGTCCATCTGATGATCGCGTCGTGATTGATCGAAGCCGCGCCACCGGAGGCGGCGTGACAGCCGGTATGGATTTCGCGCTGAGCATGGCCGCGCAATGGGGCGGCGACGGCGCGGGCCGGCTGATCGAACTGATTGTCGAGTATGCGCCGGAGCCGCCGTTCAAGACCGGTCGTCCAGAGCTTGCGGACGCAGCGACACTCGCCGCTGCCCGCGAGGCGATGGCGGCAGAATTTTCCGAGTCGGTGGTCGAGCGGGCGGCGCAGAATCTCGCGACAAAGATCTGACAAGCTGGCCGCCCTTGGGAGCGTCTACCTGAACAATTGTTTCTGGCTCGGCCTGAGGGCTCGGAGCAAGCCGCCAAGACCTTCCATCAGCAGGACTACAAGCACCATGCAGAAAACGCCGAAGATCACGGTTGATCGGTCCAGTACGATGCCGTAGCTGTAACTTCGGCGGGTTTCATCCAGAATTTCGCGGTCGGCGCCCGTAGCAAGCCAAACAAGCCTGTGGGCGAGATCGGTATCCAGTTCGAGGGCCTGACGCTGCAGGTGGCGAACGCGATCACGCATCTGTTGAATGGCGCTGGCTTCGGCGCGGAAAGTGTCATCGTTGCTGAGCTGGTGTCGCTCGATCAGTTTGTCGATAGAGCCCTCGTGATACTGATCAGCGATTTGCTGAAAGGGGCGCAGGTTGTGTCGCGCCTCGATCAGATGTGCATCAACCCGTTTGGTGTACTGGTCCACGAATGCCGGCACCTGGATGCCGGTCAGCAGGGCCAGGCTGGCCAGTGCAATCAACAAAAATCGCAACAGAAAATTCATGGCTCAAGGCCCGGTTGTTCAGCTTGCGCGACCCATGCTTGCCTGACGTCCACGGAACCGTTGCACGCGCTGGCGGTCACAGTCCTGAACCCGATCAGCAGTACACGGTGCGCCGTGTGGATAGCGAGGCGAATTGGCATTCAAGCCGAATGAATCAAGGTAGAACAGTCTGTCTGTGCGCAGCTGTCTGGATCATGAAGCGTTCGTCAGCTGATTGCCGGCACTGGTGCCACCGGACTTGAATTGAGCGCAATCAGGCGCATCATGATGGCTCAACATCTGAGGGCTCCCGGAGGTTTCCGGCCCGCGCTAGACTGATACCCATGAGCGAAGATTCTGATTATCGAATTCGAGGCGGTTCGCAGAACGACCAGGTGGTCGAGGCGGACAAGCCCAAGACAAAGCAGCCGCCGCTGTACAAGGTGGTTGTTGTCAATGACGACTTTACGCCCATGGAATTCGTGGTCCAGGTCTTGCAACAGTTTTTTCACCACACCCGGGAATCGGCGGTGCAGATCATGTTGCATGTGCATACCAAGGGCCGCGGCGTGGCTGGAATCTACCCCGCAGAGATTGCGGAAACCAAGACGGCACAGGCCAATGCCTTTGCCCGGGAGAATCAGCATCCTTTGTTGACCGTGTTGGAAAAGACCTGATGCACCATTGCCTGGAACTTACCGGAGCCAACCATGTTGTCTGACGAACTGCAGAAAGCGCTGGACGCCGCCTTCCTCGCTGCGCGCGGCGAGGGACACGAGCTGCTGACCGTAGAACACCTGTTGCTGGCGCTGTTGTCCGACGCCAATGTTTCCGAAGTCCTGAACGCCAGTGGCGCGGATCTGGAGAAGCTGGAGCAACTCCTGCGCGACTACATTGCCAATAACATTCACGCAACGCCGGGTGGCGAACAGACTGAAGTTCAGCCCACCCTGTCATTCCAGCGCGTCTTGCAGCGCGCGATCTATCACGTGCAGGCGGCCGGCAAGAAGCAGGTCACCACGCTCAACGTGCTGGTAGCCATGTTTGCGGAAAAGGACACCCATTCGGTGTACCTCCTGGGCGAACAGGGCGTCAGCCGCCTAGATGTCGTCAATTTCATCTCGCACGGCATTTCCAAGAATGGCGAATCCGATACGCAGGCCCCTGAAGGCGCCGTGGATAGCGAGGAAAAAGACGACGCCAAAGCTCAGGGCAAGACGGCTCTGGAGCAGTTTGCCGTCAACCTGAACGAGCGGGCCGCTCAAGGCCAGATCGACCCATTGATCGGCCGCGAGCACGAGATCGAACGGGTGATGCAGACCCTTTGCCGTCGACGCAAGAACAATCCATTGCTGGTTGGCGAAGCCGGTGTCGGCAAAACGGCAATTGCCGAGGGTCTCGCGTGGTTGATTGTGGAAGGCAAGGTGCCTGATCTGATCACCGATGCTGTCGTCTACTCGCTGGACCTCGGCAGCCTGATTGCGGGTACCAAATACCGCGGTGATTTCGAGAAACGATTCAAGTCGGTCATGCAGGAATTGGCGCAGCAGCCCGGTGCCATCGTGTTTATCGACGAGATTCACATGATCATCGGCGCCGGCGCTGCCAGTGGCGGTGTCATGGACGCCTCCAATCTGCTCAAACCTTTGCTTGCCAACGGCACTCTGCGCTGCCTGGGATCAACCACTTATCAGGAATATCGCAGCGTGTTCGAGAAAGATCGCGCGCTGGCACGCCGGTTCCAGAAAATTGATGTTACCGAGCCCAGCGTTGAGGACACGGTCAAGATTCTGGAAGGTTTGCGCTCCCGCTTTGAAGAGCACCATGCCGTGCAGTTCACCCGCGGCTCGCTGCGCTCAGCGGTGGAGTTGTCAGCACGTCACATTACAGATCGATTGTTGCCTGACAAGGCGATCGACGTGATTGACGAGGCGGCCGCGCGCCTGCGCTTGTTGCCAGAGTCCAAGCGGCGCAAGACGGTACAGACCCGAGACATCGAAGAAACCGTTGCCAAGATTGCGCGCATCCCGCCACGTGCGGTGTCGAGCAATGATCGAGATCGGCTGGAAACGCTGGATCGCGATCTCAAGTTGGTGATCTTTGGTCAGGACAATGCCGTTGACCAGTTGACTTCCAGCATTAAGCTGGCCCGTTCCGGACTCGGCAATCCCGATAAGCCGATTGGCAATTTCCTGCTCGCCGGACCTACAGGTGTGGGCAAGACCGAGGTAACCCGTCAGCTCAGCCAGTTGCTGGGGATTGAACTGATCCGCTTCGACATGTCCGAGTACATGGAGCGCCATACCGTTTCGCGGCTCATTGGCGCGCCTCCGGGATATGTCGGCTTTGACCAGGGCGGTCTGCTGACTGAAGGTGTGATCAAGCACCCGCACTGCATCGTGTTGCTCGACGAGATCGAGAAAGCGCACCCGGATGTTTTCAATCTGCTGCTGCAGGTCATGGACCACGGCACGCTCACGGACAACAACGGGCGCAAGGCAGATTTCCGTAATGTGATCCTGATCATGACCACCAATGCCGGCGCAGAAGAATCATCACGCCGCAGCATGGGCTTTTCAGAACAGAATCACGCGATTGACGCGCTTGAGGTTATTCGCAAGATGTTCACGCCAGAATTCCGCAATCGTCTGGATGCGATTGTTCCGTTTGCGGCGCTCGGCAAGGCCGAAATTTCGCGGGTGGTGGATAAGTTCCTGCTGCAGCTGGAAGAGCAGCTGGGCGCGAAGGGTGTGTCGCTCGAGATTGATGACGACACACGCGACTGGCTGGGCGAGCGCGGCTATGACGTCAAGATGGGGGCACGACCGATGGAGCGTGTTATTCAGGACAACCTGAAGCGCCCGCTTGCCGAGGAACTGCTGTTTGGCAAGTTGTCCGGCGGCGGCAAGGTTCGCGTCACGGTCAAGGACGACAAGATCGTGCTGGAATTCGATACGCGCGAAAAATCGGCGTCTCTCGAAACCGCCTGAAACCGGCGGTAGATATGGCTCTGGCGAAGCGTCGTGGATGACGACGCTTCGCTGGCGTTAGCGCCTGAGGCGCTATTGCTTACTTGTCGCGGAAGGTGATGCGACCTTTGCTCAGATCGTAGGGCGTAAGCTGAACTGTCACCTTGTCACCGGTGAGAATTCGGATGTAGTGCTTGCGCATCCGGCCTGAGATATGAGCGGTCACAACGTGCCCGTTTTCCAACTTCACGCGAAACGTGGTGTTAGGTAAGGTTTCTGCCACGATGCCGGGCATCTCGATGTGGTCTTCTTTAGCCATACTGCCTGCTGCGGGTTGCAAAGGGCGGGCATTATCCGGGCTGAGGCACACGTCGGCAAGCTGATACCACTGGAAATGCGGGCTCCGTGCCTGCGCGGCATGCAGTAATAGGCTTGTTTTTCAGGGGCAGGCGATGTTTTCGAAATCTCAGGAAATGTCGTCTAGTGTTGTCCAGCCACGCACACCCAGCACTTCCAGCGGCCTGAATTTCTTCTTGTAATCCATTTTGGGGCTTTGCGGCACCCAATATCCCAGATAAACGTACGGCAGTCCTTCTGTCGCGGCTTCCTCGATCTGCCTGAGCACGGCATAGGTGCCAAGGCTGCGGGCCGAGGCATCGGGCTCAAAAAAGGTATAGACCGCGGAAAGTGCATCCGGCAGCCGGTCGACCACCGCACAGGCCAGCATTTCACCATCGGCGCGGAACTCCCAGAATTCGGTCGCGCCCCAGCCGCAGTTCAGAAAATTATGAAAGCCGGATTTGTCTTCCGGATTCATGCCGCCGCCGTCGTGCCTTGCACGCAGATAGCGCTGGTAGAGCATGAACTGCTGGTCTGTGATGTCGTGGCGAATGTTCAGTTCCAGGTCGGCATTGCGACTCAGGCAACGGCGCTGTGGCCGTGAGGGTTTGAACGCGTCGACTTTCACACGAGCCGGAATGCAGGCACGGCAGCTCTCGCAGCGCGGTCGATAGACGTGGTTGCCGCCACGTCGAAATCCCTGCTCGAGCAAACCCTGGTAGCGATGCTCATCCAATGCGTAGTCCGGGTCGACGAACAGGCTGCGTGCCGAGCGCGCGGGAAGATAGCCGCAGGCATGCTCAGTCGATAGAAATAGTCGGACGTGATGACTCATTCGATCAGGCGCTCATGTGCGCTCGGGCACAGGGCAGGGGCAGGTCGAAGCACCATTGTCCGGTTCGAGGCGGCGCCTTGATCGCCTCGCGAAGAAGATTGAGAAAACGTTCGCGGGATACTTCTCTGGCACCCAGGCTGCTCAGATGCGCAGAACCGACCTGGCAATCAATCAGGCCGAACCCCCAGCTCATTAGCTGCTGACACAGCCAGTGCAGGGCAATCTTGGAGGCGTCGGTGGCGAGGCTGAACATGGATTCGCCAAAGAAGACGCGCCCCAAGGCAACGCCGTACAGGCCGCCCACCAATTGTCCGGCACGCCAGACCTCTACGGAGTGCGCATAACCCTTCAAATGCAATTGCATGTAGGCCTCACGCATTTCCGAGCCCAGCCAGGTGCCGCGGCTGCGCGTGCGAGGCCCGCTGCAATGACTGACCACCTCACCAAAGGCCTGATCAAGACTGACAGCGTAGTCCGCCCTGCGAATGGATTTGCTCAGTGATCGCGACACCCGCATTTCCTCGGGCATCAGGACGGCACGAGGGTTCGGGCTCCACCAGAGGATCGGCTCGTCCGGGTTGTACCAGGGGAAAATGCCTTGGGAATAGGCGCGGATCAAACGCCCAACAGACAGGTCGCCACCAATGGCGAGTAGCCCGTTTGGATCGCGCATCGCCTGATGCGCGGGCGGAAACGCCTGTTCCGGATCGCGAGGATCCAGCCAGTGGAGGCGGATCGGATTGTCCATCGCCCTGAACCCTTACTCGTGGCCCGCCTGCGTGGCGGTGCGGTAGGGACTATGTTGCACCAAATCAGTGAATCTCGCCGCAACAGCCGCACGTTCTCGTGTCAGGTAATCGGCCACGGCCTGATGGAGTCGCGCGTCTTCGAGTACATGGAAAGAGCGGGTCAATTCAGGCAGAAAGCCGCGGCCATGCTTGTGCGCACCCTGGGTTCCGGCATCGAAATGATTGAGGCCCTTGGCAATGCACAGTTCAATGCCCTGGTAGTAGCAGCATTCAAAATGAAGCGAGTGGTAGTGAGCCTCTGCGCCCCAGTGCCGCCCATACAGCGTGTCGCCGCCCACCAGTGTAATGGCGACAGCAACCCGCCGACCCTCGTGTACGGCAAAGATCAGGTGAAGGTCCAAGGAGGCGCAGTTTCCCGCATCGGCCAGAAAATCGCGTGTGAAATAGGGCGCCTGCCCGCGCTCATAGTAGGTTTGGGTGTAGAGCTGGTAGACCTGATCCCAGTCGCTGTCCGTCAGCTCGGTGCCACGGGCCACTTCAAATCCGATACCGGCCTCGCTGACCCGGCGTCGATCTCGCAGCATTTTCTTGCGCTTGCTGCTGCTTAGCTGGGCGGCAAACGCCTGAAAGCTGTCGTAAGCCTGATTTGTCCAGCGAAACTGGATGTCATTTCGTTCCAGCAGGCCCTGGCCTCGCAGCTCTCCAGCAGACTGGTCATTTGCGAACAGACAATGCAGCGATGAAGTCTCTCCAGACTGCGCCGATTGCGCCAAAGCCTGAGCCATGGCGGCGCGAACCTGATCGGTGCTGCCGGCCAGACGCGGGCCGATAGATGGCACATACGGGATGGCGTTGAGCAGCTTGGGATAGTAGCGCTGCCCGATGCGATGACTGGCATCTGCCCAGGCGAAGTCGAACACGAATTCGCCATAGGAGTGATGCTTTAGATAGAGCGGGGCGGCTCCCACCAGCTGGCCATCGGCATCTTCTGCAAGCAGATGACGCGGCTCCCAGCCCGTCTGCTCGCAGACGCAGCCGTGCTCTTCGAGCTTGGAGAGCCAGGCGTGACGGGTGAAAGGATAGGCCGACTCGAAGACGCGGTCCCAGTCTTCAGGCGGGACGTCCCTGAGCCTGCCTGCATGGCGGAAACGCAAATTCAAATGAGAGTGTCGGGACCAGTTCCGGTGAAACCGTTAGTGAAAGACAGGGCCCGCGCTGGGGATGTCACGGATGGCCCACTGTACGACAGCATCATGTTCAAAGCCGCTGATCTGTTCTTCCTTGCCGGGCTCTCGGGCCTGGGCAATCAAGCCGTCACTGTCGAATTCGATGCTGGCACCGGCCGTCTGGATCTTCAGTTCCGATCGGTTCTCGTCGTCCACGGTGACTTGCAGGTAACGGACCCGGCTGTCCGCGAATTCGGGCATTTTCCGCGCGCCGGACGCGACGCCGGCTGCGAGTTCAGCCGCGAACTCCTGAATTCCCCCATCAGGGGTCAGTACGAAGTGTCTGATCTGCATGTTCAGGTCTCCGGTGAGAAGAAGCTTTGATCTTCGAGATGCAATATGTATGCGAGCTTATCGGCAGAATTCAAGGGTGCCATTGCTATACTTCCGTCGATGGTCTGGGCGAACCGACAATCGGTAGCTGCTGACATCTTGTTGAAGAACTTGAAAAAAATCGGTTCCTAGACGGAACGCCCCACGCCTTCAGGTCCTGTCTTCCTTATTCCCCAACCTTTGCAGAGAATCTTGGCGAAATCTACCGAACCCGGCTGGCTTGAACGACTCCCACGTGAAACGGGGCTGCTCGCCAGCATTGGACTGACCTTGTTTCTGCTGGCCGCTCTGATCAGCTTTGATCCGGGTGATCCGGGCTGGAGTTCGTCTGGTAGCGGTGCGCCGGTCCAGAATCTTGTTGGTCAGGTGGGCGCGTGGACGGCGGACTTCCTGCTCAGCATGCTGGGCTATGTTGCCCTGTTCCTGCCAGTTGCGGTTTGCCTGGTCGGGCTGCGGCTTTATCGCGGCGCTACGCGATCGTCACCAGTTCCAGCAGTGGTCCGCAGCATGGCGTGGGTGGTCATGCTGGTGGCGCTCTCCGGTCTTTGCGCGCTCCATGCAACGGTATGGCCAGATTATCCCCCGCAGGGCGGTGGTGGAATCATCGGGCAAATCATCGGTTCTGGCGTCGTGCGGTGGGTCAAGCCTCTGGGAGCGAGCCTGTGCCTGCTGACTCTGTTTCTCGCTGCCACGCCGCTTGCGCTGATGTTTTCATGGATTCACGTGATCGAGAAAATCGGCGAGTGGGTGCTTCGACTCAGACCTGATGATCGAGAAGAAGATTCCGATTCCGGTCCTGGCATGCTCAGTGTGCTCAGGGATCGGACCCAAACCTTGATGCGCGGCGCTGCGCAGCCCTTTGTACGCCAACGCCCTGAAATGGGCGATCCCCTGATGCAGGGCATTGAAGATCAACCGCAAGCCGCTGAGCATAGTGAGGACGTCTCGGCCAATAGTGTTCCGCCCATCCTGCGCGCCGTTCGACTGGGTTCAGCGACGCCGGATATCAATCTCGAAGGGAGCCCTGCGCCCGAACCAGCGCCCAAGCCAGTCAAGCGCAAGCGACTGCTCGGTTCTGCGGTTCCGGCATTTCGCGGCAAGCCATTGCCGCCGGTGACCCTGCTGGATGATGCGCCGACATCGGGTAGCCGCTATTCGCCCGGTGAACTCGAGCAATTGTCGCGGGATGTGGAACGCCATCTGGCCGACTTCGGTATCAAGACGGAGGTTGTTGCAGCAACGCCCGGTCCGGTGATCACGCGTTTCGAGCTTCAGCCTGCGCCCGGGGTCAAAGGCGCACAGATCACCAATTTGTCGAATGACCTTGCGCGCTCGCTGTCGGTGTCGCGGGTGCGTGTGATTGAGGTGATCGAGGGCAAGCCGTATGTCGGCCTCGAGATTCCCAATCAGAAGCGCGAAATGGTGGCGCTGCGGGAAATTCTGGAATCATCGAACTATCGAAACTCGACTTCGGCGCTATCAATGGCGCTGGGCAAGGATTTTGCCGGCAAGCCGGTATCCGTTGATCTGGGCAAGATGCCGCATCTGCTGGTCGCCGGTACCACCGGTGCCGGTAAATCCGTCGCGATCAACGTGATGATCCTGTCGATGTTGTACAAGGCGACGCACGATCAGGTTCGTTTTATCTTCATCGATCCGAAGATGTTGGAGCTGTCGGTGTATGCGGATATTCCGCATCTGCTGACGCCGGTTGTTACGGACATGAAAGACGCGGCCAATGCATTGCGCTGGTGTGTGGCAGAGATGGAGCGCCGTTACCGCCTGATGACCAAGCTGGGTGTGCGAAATCTGGCCGGGATGAACAAGAAGATTGTCGAAGCCGCCGAGGCCGGTGAGCCGATCAAGGATCCGCTGGCCGTGGCTCCGGAACTGTTCGACGACAGTGATGGCGCGTTTGAGGCCGAAGACATGGAGCCCTTGCCCAGTATCGTCGTGGTGATCGACGAGCTGGCAGACATGATGATGGTGGTCGGCAAGAAGGTGGAAGAACTCATCGCACGACTGGCACAGAAAGCCCGCGCCGCCGGCATACATTTGATCGTGGCTACGCAGCGCCCGAGTGTCGATGTCATTACGGGCCTGATCAAAGCGAATATTCCGTCGCGTATCGCGTTTCAGGTGGCGTCACGTATCGACAGCCGGACCATTCTCGATCAACAGGGCGCGGAAACGCTGCTGGGTCATGGCGATATGCTCTATCGCCCGATTGGTGCATCTACCGTCGCGCGTGTTCATGGCGCGTTTGTTGACGATCATGAAGTTCATCGCGTGGTGGACTATCTCAAGCAGGTTGCGCCGCCCAACTACATCGACGATATCTGCGCAGAAGAAGCACCGTCAGGCCCTATGGATAATGGTGCAGACACTGAGTCGGACCCGCTCTATGACCAGGCCGTGCAGCTTGTCATCGAGTCGCGCAAGGCTTCGGTTTCCTGGGTGCAGCGTCGTCTGAAGATTGGCTACAACCGGGCCGCGAGAATTGTCGAGCAGATGGAGGCTACCGGACTGGTGGGGCCAAGCGGGCCGGGCGGCAATCGGGACATTCTGGTGCCGGGCGGTCAGGATTAGGCGAGCGTCAGACTGCTCTGACGGGTCGGTCAGGTTAGGATTATGGCCTTCAGAATTGGGGGGCGAATGAGAAACCTGACTGGCGCAATGTTGATGCTGTTTGCGCTGAGTGCGCAGGCTCAGCGGGAAGACAGTGGCGCAGCATCCGGGATTTCGTCCGTCATGGGCGCCATTACGGAAGCCCAGATTCCTGCCTGGATTGCGGCTGGCCTCGTGCCGCTACTCCTGATCTGGTGGCTGCGTGAAATCTGGCTGCGGGTCAGGATCAGGAGAATCAAGGAACGGGTCGAGTCTCGTGGCGCCCAGCGACACTCCATCAAGCTTGAGCCGGAATCAGTAGCCACTTCTGAATCAGCACCGCTGAGCGAACTGGCGCGGGGTATCCCAGCCACATTGGTGGAAACAGAGATTGCGCCGGATCAGGGGCGGCGCATTGTTTACATGAACCACGCAGCAAGCAGTGTTCTGGGGCGCCCGCCAGAATATTTTGTAGGGCAGGCCTATTCCCGCTTTCTGGATCTGATCCACGAAGATGATCTGCCACGAGTGCTGGATGCAATCGGGAACCTCACGGCGCAGCAGTTTCTGAGCTATCGGATTCATCACCACGAGTCCGGTGAGTTGCGGTGGCTTCTTTCAGATTCGATGAGCCGCGTCCGAGACGACGGGGTGCGGGTGATGAGAGGCGTGTTGGTGGATATCACTTCGATCAAGGTTGTCGAAGAACGACTCGAGCAGCAGCGTGACTCGGCTGAAAGTGCTGCAGCGAGTCGTGCCAATTTTCTGGCCAACATGAGCCACGAAATTCGTACGCCGATGAACGCGATCATTGGTATGTGTCATCTTGCGTTGCAGACCGAGCTTGATTCAAAACAACTGAATTATCTGAGCAAGATCGACAGCGCTTCACGCTCCCTTTTGGGCATCGTGAACGATGTTCTGGATGTCTCGAAGATCGAGGCGGGCAAACTCAAGATGGAGTTAGCCAACTTCAAGTTGTCCGATCTGCTCGACAATCTGGCCATGCTGGTGGGGCAAATGATTCAGGACAAGGGACTGGAATTGCTGTTCCGCATCAGTCCGGACATTCCCGATGCCCTTATCGGAGATCCATTGCGTCTGGGTCAGATACTGACAAACTTCTCGAGCAATGCTGCCAAGTTCACCGAATCCGGAGAGATCGTTGTTTCGGCGGAGATAGAAGAGCGCCGCGGAGACGAGCTATACCTGCGCTTTGAGGTCCGGGATACCGGCATCGGCATCGATCCGCAGGCAAGAGCACGATTGTTCAAGGCCTTCGAACAGGCAGACTCATCGACTACGCGGCGTTTCGGTGGAACCGGCCTCGGCCTGGCTATTGCGAGTAGTCTCGCCGAGATGATGGGTGGCAAGGTCGGCGTTGAAAGCGAAGTCGGCAAAGGCAGTACTTTCTGGTTCACTGTACGACTGAAGGCGCAGCCTGAGACGCTCGACACTGACAGCCAGCTTGCGATTGGTGCTGCAGGCCGACGTGTCCTTATCGTGGATGACAACGCCACCGCACAGGAAGTGCTGGACATCATTTGCCGTGCTCAGAGCATGCAAACGACGCGTTGCAGCTCGGGACAGGAGGCTATGGACCTGCTGAAGAAGGCAGAAAGCGCGACCGCTTATGACCTTGTTCTGCTTGACTGGAACATGCCCGGGTTTGACGGTGTGCAGACAGCGCGTGCAATTCGCTCCGACCTCAATTTGGCCAAGCAGCCAGCCATTATCATGATCACGGGCAACAATCCCGAAGATCTGCTGAACGAGATTGAGGATTTGAATGTGGATGGCGCGCTGGTAAAGCCCGTTAGCGCCGCGCTTCTACGTAACGCGATTCAGAATGCTCTGGGACTGACTGCGCCCGTCGCGCGTGCGATTCCGGCACCGACAGTGAGCAGCCATGCAGCGCTCAAGGGGAAACGCGTCTTGCTGGTTGAAGATAACGAGATCAATCAGGAGATCGCGCTCGAAGTGCTGCGTCAGGCAGGTCTGGATGTGATGCTGGCAGACAATGGTCAGCAAGCCGTTGAACGCGTCCGTGAAAACGCGTTCGACATCGTGCTCATGGACATGCAGATGCCGGTCATGGACGGTATTTCCGCGTCGCGCGAGATTCGCCGTGATCCACAACTGGAATCACTGCCGATTCTGGCAATGACGGCGAACGTGCTCGATGAGGATATTCAGCGCTGCTTCGATGCGGGCATGAATGATCATGTCGCAAAGCCCATAGATGTTGAGGAAATGCTCAGCAAGCTGGAAATGTGGATCGTCGGATCAGGTGAAGGCCACGACGATCACGAAACACGAACCATCATGCTGCCAGCACGGAGCGGGCATCTGCCGAGTGTCATGGACGGCCTTGATCTGGACGTCGCATTGAAGAACATGGTTGGAAATCGCGCGCTTGTGAGAAAGTTGCTGATTAAATTTAGGGAAACACATGCCGGTGCAATTGAACGACTGCGCGACGCCCTAGCCAGCGAGGACAGCGAGACCGCTATTCGCATTGCTCACACCCTCAAAGCTGTAGCGGGGAATATCGGTGCTGCGGACCTGCAAAGGGCAGCGCAGAGGATTGAATCCGATCTCAAGCGGAATCTGAATGTTGCTGAGCAATTGCCTGCAATGAAACTGGAGTTGCAAAGAGTGCTTGACTCTATTGGCAAGCTTGATGCGACGACGACCGCGCGCGATGCCAGAAAAGCGCCTGCAGACAGATTCAATGCACCGCAGCTCGATAAGCTGCTAGCCGAACTTGATCAACTACTGGAAGACGATGACATTGCAGCCACCGATGTTGTAGACAGGATTGCGGATCTCGGTCTGCCTGGAAATTCGCAAACTCTCGTGCGGTCTCTCCACAAGTCCGTCAGTGCTTACGACTTTGATGCTGCTCGCGAGAGTCTGACTCAACTCCGTTCTCAAATTGAAACGACATCAGCGTAACTCATGAACCAGGAACGCCAGACGATTCTGATCGTCGACGACACGCCAGAAAACATCGATGTACTTGGTGGAATCTTGCGCCCTCATTATCGGGTCAAGGTTGCCATCAACGGAGAGCGGGCCCTGGCTATCGCAAACGGAGAGTCGCAGCCAGACCTGATTCTGCTCGATATCATGATGCCCGGAATGTCTGGGTATGACGTGTGCAGGCAGCTCAAGGCCAATCTCGCAACTCGTCGTGTCCCCGTCATTTTCTGCACTGCGATGGGCGAAGAAGATGACGAACGTCAGGGATTTGCCGTTGGCGGCGTCGATTACATTACCAAGCCGGTCAAGCCCGCTCTTGTGTTGGCGCGCGTGGAGACGCATCTGGCGCTCTATCAAACTGAGCGCGCACTCGAGAAGAGAGTGGCAGAGAAGAATGCCGAAGTGCTTGAGACCCGCCTCGAAGTCATCCGCTGTCTCGGCAGGGCATCCGAATTCAAGGACGACCAGACCGGACATCATGTGATTCGCATGAGCCAATATGCCCGACTGCTCGGTATCGCATGTGGCATGACCGATGCCGACGCCGACCTGCTGATGAACGCCGCGCCCATGCATGACGTCGGCAAGATCGGAATCCCCGACCGCATTCTCAAGAAGCCTGGAAAACTGGATGCCGAGGAATGGGCCCTGATGAAAAAGCATGTCGACTATGGCGTCGATATTCTGGGTTCAAAAAAGTCCGAGCTACTTCAGCTGGCGCGCGAAATTGCGCATACCCATCACGAAAAATGGGATGGTAGTGGCTACCCAAGAGGCCTGGCGGGTGAAGATATTCCGCTGGTTGGGCGAATCTGCGCCATGGCCGATGTGTATGACGCCTTGGCTTCCCGGCGACCCTACAAAGAACCCTGGCCCGTCGAGAAGATCGTCGATCTGTTCAAGCAGGAAAGCGGCAAGCACTTCGATCCGCGCCTGGTCAAGTTGATGCTTAAGCTCGTGCCGGAATTCCAGAAAATTGGCGCTCGATACCAGGATTCTGAATAGAGTCTGGCGCCTGCGCGATAATGTGCGACGGGAACTGATACTGCAGCTTGCTTCAGCGCCCGATCATCCACAGGCGCTGTAATGCGCGCTTCGGACCGGTGGTCCCATTTGATCAAGACCAAACTGATGAACGTTTTCATGAGAATTCTTCCGCGCCTGGCCGTTACTCTGGCGGCATTGGGCCTGGGCTGGAACAGCGGCCTGACCGCTGCGCCCGCCGAGCATGAGGCGTCCGCGGCCCTGCAGAAATTTGTCAGCGAGGTGAATACCCTCAGCGGGCGTTTTATCCAGACGCAGACCGATGAACATGGAGAGGTACTTTCGGCTGGTGAAGGAAAGGTTGCCATCGCCCGTCCAGGACGCTTTCGCTGGACATACGTCAAACCTTACGAGCAGTTGATGGTCTGTGACGGGAAGAAAATATGGGCCTATGACCCCGATCTGGCGCAGGTGACTGTCCGACCCGCCGGCGAGGCCCTGGTTGGAACACCGGCGGAACTGTTGTCGAACAACGCACAGCTTGGTGCTAATTTTCGCGTGAAGAATCTTGGGCAGAAGAATGGACTGGACGGCGTCCTGCTGGAACCGCGCGCAGCGCAAAGTGATTTCAAGTCCATCGAGTTATGGCTGGCCGATGGTGTTCCCCGTCGGCTTCGGTTTTCGGATCCACTCGGCGGTGTGACGGAGGTTCAGCTGCTGGATATGGTGGTCAATCAGGAGATACCGGGCGCGCACTTCGAGTTTCAGGTACCCAAAGGCACCGAGGTGATCGAGGCTGCCGACTCTCAGTGAAAGTTCGTGCGCCATTAGCGGAGCGCATGCGGCCTCAGCGATTGGAGCAGGTTCTAGGGCAAGAGCATCTGCTCGATTCAGATGGCCCGCTACGCATGCTACTCGAAGGAGGCAGCATCCCCTCGATGGTGTTCTGGGGGCCGCCAGGTGTTGGCAAGACCACTCTGGCTCGTCTGATCGCCGACCATGTAGACGCGCAGTTCCTGACCTTGTCGGCAGTGCTGGCAGGGGTCAAGGACATTCGCGAGGCCGTTTCCAGGGCCCAGGCTGAAGCTCAAAGCATCACTGCGCGGCCGACGGTGTTGTTCATCGACGAGATTCATCGTTTCAACAAGAGCCAGCAGGACGCGCTGCTGCCCTATGTTGAAGACGGCACGCTGGTGCTGGTTGGCGCCACCACCGAGAATCCAAGCTTCGAGCTCAATGGCGCATTGTTGTCGCGCTTGAGGGTGTTCGTGCTGCGCGCCATCAGTCCTGCTGCCCTTGAGGCTTTGCTGTTGCGAGCCCTGACGGATGAGGATGCCGGGCTTGGCCGCGCCGAAGACACTTTCCCGGCCCACTGGCTGGAGCGTATTGCCGAAGCGGCTGACGGTGACGCCCGCAAGGCACTGACCTTGCTCGATACCGCCGTGGAACTGGCTCGCGCAGATTCTGATCGCAGTGACGTTCTTCTCGACAAGCTGATCGGCAAAGGCATGCGTCGTTTCGACAAACAGGGGGAGAACTTCTACGACCAGATATCTGCACTGCATAAGTCGGTACGCGGAAGCGATCCTGATGCGGCGGTTTACTGGTTCACTCGCATGATCGATGGTGGCTGCGATCCGCGTTACATCGCAAGACGCGTGACGCGCATGGCTTATGAAGATGTCGGGCTGGCCGAACCGGGCGCCATTCGTTTGTGTCTGGACGCTTGGGACGCCTACGAGCGACTCGGCAGCCCGGAAGGCGAGCTTGCACTTGCGCAGGCCGTGATCTATCTGGCGGGTGTGCCAAAGAGCAATGCGGCTTATGTTGCCTATCAGCGTGCTGGACAGGCTGTTGAGGCCCATGGGACATTGGATGTTCCCATGCACCTGCGCAATGCGCCCACCCGATTGATGAAAGACCTTGATTACGGTGTCGGTTACCGATACGACCACAACGAGGCCGGTGCGCATGCCGGTGGCCAGCAGTATTTGCCAGAAGCACTTCAAGGCTCGGTGTTCTACGAGCCGACACGACGCGGCATAGAAGGTCGCATCGCAGAGCGTCTCGAGAAGTTGGCAGCGAAAGGAAAGACTGCGTGAGCAGCGCGGTACTGGCCGCGGTCGCCTTCGGCGGCGCAGTGGGCTCATTGATGCGCTACGGCGCGGGCAGCCTGGTTCGCGGTTGGTTCCCGGCAGGCTCGGGATTTCCGTGGGGGACCTTGCTGGTCAATATCGTCGGCAGCGCGCTCATAGGCGTCCTGTTCGCCGTGTTCCTGCTCAAACCGGCACCGGAATGGTTGCGCCTTGGTCTCATCACCGGCCTGCTTGGCGGGTTCACGACGTTTTCTGCGTTCTCTCTGGACGCGCTGGAGATGTTTCGTGTTGGCAGCGCGATGCCGGCAATGATCTATATCCTTCTCAGCGTGCTGGGCGGTCTTCTGGCCTGTCTGCTGGGCGTCATGGCCACGCGAATGATGCTGGCCTGAGCTGCGCGCTCCCTTGCTGACCCAAATGTCAGCGCAAATGCGTCCTGATTCTGATGTCTTCCATGACAGGCGAGGGCGACAACCGCGATAATTCGCAGCTTGCCTTCCACACAGGATGATTCAATGCTTGATCCCAAGCGCTTGCGCGCCGAACCAGAAGTTGTTGCACGGATACTTGCCCGGCGCGGTTACCAGTTGGATCAAGATCGATTTTCCCGTCTGGAAAGCCGGCGCAAGGCATTGCAGACCGAAACCGAGTCCCTACAGGCCGAGCGCAATTCCGGTTCCAAGAAAATCGGTCAGGCTAAGGCCAAAGGTGAAGATGTCGCCCCTGTTCTGGCTGAGATGGATCGGCTCAAGGCAAAACTGGCTTCAAATGAAGCGGCGCTCGCAGAGCTGCAGAGTGAATTCGACGCTTTCGCGATGGATATGCCCAATCTGCCGTTCGATGATGTTCCGGACGGCCTAGATGAGACGGCCAACGTCGAGCTGCGCCGCTGGGGAGCACCACGTACTGAAGCCGGTCTGCGAGATCATGTTGATATCGGCGAGGGGCTGGGACAGATGGATTTCGCTGCAGCTGCCAAGCTCACCGGAGCCAGGTTCACCGTGCTCAAGGGCGGTCTGGCCAGAATGCATCGTGCACTGACGCAGTTCATGCTTGATGTTCATACTCAGGAACACGGGTATGAGGAGCTATACCTGCCTTACATGGTTAACAGTGACTCCCTGCGCGGAACCGGTCAGTTGCCCAAGTTTGGTGAGGACCTGTTTTCCATCGGTGGAGAGCAGGACTGGTACTTAATTCCGACAGCTGAAGTCCCGATGACCAATCTGCTGCGCGATGAGATCATTGAAGCAGCGGACTTGCCGCGCAAATGGGTTTGTCACACGCCGTGCTTTCGGGCCGAAGCGGGTTCAGCCGGGCGGGACACCCGCGGCATGATTCGTCAGCATCAGTTTGAAAAGGTGGAACTGGTGCAGGCGGTGGCACCTGAGGAATCAGCTCAGGCTCTGGAACAGCTCACCGCACATGCGGAGGCGATCCTGCGCAAGCTGGAGCTGCCCTACCGAACCATGGCCCTATGTGCTGGCGATATGGGGTTTTCAGCAGCCAGGACCTACGACATCGAAGTGTGGCTGCCTTCGGAAGGGCGATACAGGGAAATCAGTTCGTGCTCCAACTTCGGTGACTTCCAGGCGCGTCGGATGCTGGCGCGTTACAGAAAGCCGGGCACAAAAAAGCCCGAACTCATTCATACGCTGAACGGTTCGGGCCTCGCGGTGGGTCGCACCCTGGTAGCCATTATCGAGAACTACCAGCAAGCGGATGGGTCTGTTGCAGTTCCTGCGGCCCTTCACCGCTATATCGGAGACGCTACCCTCAAAGTTTGAGGGTAGCGGTAACCCCGATCTAAAGCCTTTTTACTCGTCGTCGCCCTCGGAAGACGAATCGCCAAACGCGGCATCAATCGCGTTGGTCAGGCCGCCCGGCTTCTGGCTGTCGGCTCCGCCGGCCTGCGCCGCTGCGAAGTCGATGCCCAAACCGCCGGAAATGCCGGAAACGCCGGAAATGCCGCCGCCGGAAATGCCGCCGCCGCTGATGCCCTGAGCAAAGCTGGAAGCACTGAACACCAGTGCAAACGTGGCCAAAGCCTTGAAAATACGTGAAGTCATGTTGAATCTCCGATCGTGACGATCAAATTTGAAATGTGACAAACAGCTGCTGAATCAAGTGTTTCAGAAGCTGAAGGTGTAGCCCAATGTGCCGCCGAACTGCACGTCTGAATCAAAGCGCTCGCCAACATTGATGGCGCCAAGAGTCACGGTCAAAGGAATGCCGGTAATGGGAGCAGCCGACAGACCGACATTGGTGAATCGACCGCCGTGGTCCACGATCAGTGAGTACTGACGTGTGAAGTAAAAGGCCAGCGATCCAAAGACGTTCACGCCGTCGTCGTCAAAGTCGTTGGTGAACGCGCCATCGCCAACACCGACGGTGGTAACCAATGCGTGGCGACGGGTTCCGGTGTCAATGGAGAACACCTTGGAAACGTTTGCGTAGACGCTTGATTCGTTCTGGTCTTCAGCATTGCCCCAGCGCGAAGTACCGATGACGCCAACGGCCGCGGCTGCGCCACCAGGAAGATTGGTGTGCAGTTTGAATGACAGGCCGCCGGACTCGCCGAAATCGTCGTCATCGCCAGCGCCGGAGTACTTGTTGTTCTCGCCGGTCAGTGAAGTTGTGATCACCGCAGTTTCGAAGCCAACGTACTTGTCAGCGTCACCGAGTCCGAAGATCAGCGCGGCGCTGCCATCGACTTCGCCGTCGAGTTCAGGGAACTGCTGCCCATTGAACGAATCCGGCAGAGTCTGGCCATAGACGCCGATGCCGACCGAACCCCAGCTTGCGCCGAAAGCGATCGGGGATCCGAATGAGGCACCCGCGTAAGAGTTGGGTGCGGCTGACGGAACCGCAATGTTTCCGCCGCTTTGAGCGTGGGCTGTGGCAGCTGCCACTGCGAACGCGTTCAGTACGAGAGTTGCCGCAACGACCTGGAGCTTCATGTCTTTTATTCCCTGAAATACCTGAGTGTTTTTGGGTTATCGGCACATTATGTTGTGCCGCATCCCCGGCAATTTAATCGCAAGCGTAGGTATATGACAAGCCTTGGATTCTGACGCTTGCTTCTTAATGCGAGTGAATCGCAATTCGGGGGTGGAGCTATTCAGGTCTGGCTCAGTTTGAGGTCGAATCCAGTCTGATCTGGCGAACCGTACTTGCCTGAGCCCGGTCGTAATTTGCGCCTGCCTGATAGGGAATCGAAAAGTCCTTTACAGCCCTGATGAGGACTTCTGCAGACTGATCATGGCGCAGTTCAAAAGAGCTGATGCCTGAACGCAGCATGCCAGCTACCTGGTCGCGGACAACGGCTTCCCCCGTGGCTCGAATGTCGCCACCATAATTCCGCGCATCTCGAAGCAGCCTCGCCTGGGAGTAAGCCCGACCATCTGCAAAAGATGGAAAGTCCAGCAAAAGCAGCGGTCTGGACAGGACATCGTCAGTCAATGCCATGACGTCCTCAGTATTCGCCAATTTGACAGCCACAAGCCCCGGCCGCGATTGAAGCGACTCCACTTCCTTTTGCCAGCGCGCCAGTGAGATGCAGATGTCGCCGCCATCCGGCAAAGGTGCGTCGTCAGCAACGAAAGTCAGCTCTGCTTCCAAAGTGCTTCCGGAGGCGTCAATTGTCATTTTCATGCGCGCACCTTTTCCGGATACAGCGCCGCTTTGAAAGGGGGCATCTGGATTCTTCTGTAAGTTTCCAAGAATGTTTCATCTTCGCTGTGCCGATGCTCCAGATAGACCTCGATAATCTTCTGCACCGCTTCAGCAATCTTGTCGCGCGCAAATGACGGACCTGTGCGGTCGCCAAGACTGGCATCGTTCTCTGCAGAGCCGCCGAGCGTCACTTGGTACCACTCTTCGCCCTTTTTATCGACTCCAAGGATGCCGATATGGCCGACGGTGTGGTGCCCGCAGCCATTCATGCATCCCGACATTTTCAGTTTGATTGGGCCGACATCATGCTGATCGTCGAGGTTTTCGAATCGGTCAAATATGTCCTGTGCAACGCCGATAGACCCGGCGTTGGCCAGAGAGCAGAAATCCAAGCCAGGGCAGCAGATCATATCGGTCAGCAGGCCGATATTGGGCGTGGCCAGGTTCTGACGGTCCAGTGACTGCCACACATCGAATAGCTTGCTGATCTCGACGTCGGCCAGGACCAGATTCTGATCGTGGGTTACGCGAAGTTCGCCCTGCGAATACTCGTCGGCCATATCTGCAACTGCTTCCATCTGCGCAGAAGTTGCATCCCCAGGTGCTACTCCGTTTGCCTTGAGTGAGGCGAAAACGATGGCATAGCCGCTGCGTCGGTGCGCTTGCACATTGCAGCGGACCCAGGACGCGAAGGCAGGGTTGTCCAGCAGTCGCTTCTCGTGTTCCGAGCAGACCGCAGGGAGGTCCTTGTAACTGGGCAGAGTAAATCGTTTGCGGATGTCGTCCAGTTCGCCGGATTTCAGCGTCAGGTCGCCTCCGCGAATCCGGGCCCATTCCTTTTCGACCAGTTCGCGGAACTTGTCCGGGCCACTTTCCTTCACCAGGATCTTGATGCGGGCACGATGGATGTTGTCACGCCGGCCCAACAGGTTGTAGACCCGGAGGACTGCCTCCAGATAGGACAGCAAGTCCCGCTCGGGTACGAAGTCAGCCATCTTGACGCCAATGATGGGCATCCTGCCCAAGCCGCCGCCGACGTAGATTCGATAGCCCAGTTCGCCGGCATCGTTGCGCACAATCTGGACGCCGATGTCGTGGACGCGAATTGCTGCCCGATCCGAGTCAGAGCCTGAAAACGCGATCTTGAATTTGCGCGGCAGCCAGTTGAACTCGGGGTGGAAAGAGGACCACTGCCGGGTCAGTTCGCAGTAGGGGCGGGGGTCGATCAGTTCGTCCCGGGCGACACCTGCCAGATGATCAGAAGTGACATTGCGAATGCAGTTTCCGGACGTCTGGATCGCGTGCATCTGTACCGAAGCGAGGTCCGCGAGAATGTCCGGAACACGCTCAAGTGCGGGCCAGTTGTACTGGATGTTCTGCCGGGTGGTGAAGTGGCCGTAATCCTTGTCGTACTTGCGGGCGATGTGCGCGAGCATGCGTAGCTGCTTGCTGGCCAGCAGACCGTAAGGAATGGCGACGCGAAGCATCGGCGCGAATCGCTGAATGTAGAGTCCGTTGCGCAGCCTCAGCGCTCGAAATTCTTCTTCCGGAATGTCGCCGGCCAGATATCGCTGGGTTTGGTCTCGATACTGGGCGACGCGTTCGTCGACCAGTGTCTGGTCATATTGATCGTATTGGTACATCTCGGAATTTCTATGGCATGCAGGTGCGCAAAGGCACCAAGGACGCGCAGGCTATCAGCGCGTCGGTCAGCAAAGTAGATATTGACAGCTATATTCAAAGATCAAAATGGCATGATCATCCGTCGGGAAGGATCTCGACCAGCTGCCCGGTGCGCTGACTTCGTTGTCCAGGGTCGGCGATGGATGCCATCTCATCGATAATTTCGCGTTTGAGGTGAGGGGCGAATGTGCTGATGAACTCATACATATAGCCGCGCAGGAAAATGCTGCGCCTGAACCCGATATGGGTGGTGCTGCGCTCAAACAGGTGATCGGCGCGCAAGGCAACCAGATCAGAGTCCTGCGCCGGGTCGTAGGCCAGGCCGGCCACAATTCCGGCGCCAAGTCCGAGGCGCACATAGGTCTTGATGACATCGGCATCGACCGCCGTGAGCACCACGTCTGGTCGCAAACCGTGAGCAGCAAAGGCCTGGTCCAGCTTGGAGCGGCCGGTGAACCCAAAGGTGTAGGTAATGATGGGGTGTTCCGCCAGCTCTTTGAGACTCATGCGCGGGCTGCGCGCGAGGGGGTGGTCCGGGCGGACCAGAACGACGCGGTTCCAGTGATAGCAGGGCAACATGACCAGGTCGTCAAATAGTTCCAGCGCCTCGGTTGCGATCGCGAAATCAACCTGACCATCTGAGGCCATCTTGGCGATCTGAGGGGGCGAGCCTTGATGGAGGTGCAGGGTGACGCGCGGAAAGCGGGCGCGAAATCGCTGGATGATCGGAGGCAGCGCGTACCGGGCTTGCGTGTGCGTGGTGGCGATCGACAGATCACCCGAGTCCGATTGCCGAAACTCCTCGGCAATATTCTTGATGTTGTCGACTTCCAGCAAGAGCCGGCTGGTGTACTCGAGAATCCGCTCCCCGGCCGGCGTGATCTCGGCGAGGTGTTTGCCATTGCGCACAAAGATGCTCACGCCCAGTTCTTCTTCAAGCATGCGGATCTGCTTGCTGACCCCGGGTTGGGATGTGAACAGGGCTTCAGCGGCGGCAGTGACGTTGAGGCCGCGGCGGGCGACCTCCTGTATGTAGTGAAGCTGGCGGATTTTCATGGTCGGCTCCGGACTCTAGCCGTGATCTTATTCCGAAAGGGTAAAATTTTCTCGGCACTTATAACTAAACCATGACAAAAATATTCCGAGCGAAACTGGAATAAGGCTATGCCCTAAAAGTGCTTCTGAAACGGTGTGCCAGTTGATAACGTCGCGCCGACTTAGATCAGTATCGAATAAAAATTAATGGATTGGCTGGGCTTTGCAGTAGCCGGATGTGTCGTCGGGACTGCCGTGGGCGCCACAGGGGTGGGCGGCGGCTCCCTGATGACGCCCATCCTTATTTTGTTTCACGGGGTGTCACCCGCTGTGGCGGTTGGAACTGATCTGCTCTACGCCGCCATCAGCAAGAGTTTTGCGGTGACGCTGCACGGCCGTCACGGGTCGGTGGACTGGCGTCTGGTGGGGCGCATGTCGCTGGGCAGTGTCCCGGCGAGCCTCGCGGCGCTGATGCTGCTTCGCAGTCTGGAGTCGACGGCAGCGCTGGAGCAGATCATCAAACTCACCTTGGCAGTCGCCATTATCGTGACGGCAACCTTCACCCTGCTTCAGGACCGCTTACTTAAATTGATGCCGCGTGCGCCTCAAGGCGAGGATGGTTTTATCCGCCGACATCAGTTCGGTCTGAGCGTGGCCTGTGGTGTGCTGATTGGAGCGCTGGTCACCATTTCATCGGTTGGGGCGGGGGTGATCGGCATGATGCTGTTGCTGGTGCTGTACCCGCAGGTGTCCCCGATCAGGTTGGTTGGCAGCGATCTGGCTCATGCGGTGCTGATCACTGCCATTGCCGGTATTGGCCATGCGAGCCTCGGAACTGTTGACTATGCAATGCTCGGTTACCTCCTGATGGGTGCCCTTCCAGGCATCTGGTTGGGGACCCGAATTGCATTCAGGCTCAACGATAAATCCATGAAACGCGCGATTTCCGCGTTACTGGTCCTAATTGGCTGTTCCATGGCGGCAAAAGCCGTTGCCGGACTCTGACAAAAGCCCGTCCTGAAAGGGCTGTAACAAAGCTGTCATCAATTCTTCATACGTTCGTCGTGTGCTCTGACGAGGATGCGCACCGCATCGAATCCATTTCCGTATGAAGAGGCTTTATCGCAATGAATTTCAAGAAGCTCAGCATCGCCGCTATCGCGGCTGCCGGACTCTCCTCCATGTGTGCGCAGGCTGCCGTCGATCCCGCACTGCCTGAGTACAAACCGGCCTCAGGCGTATCCGGCAATTTCAGCAGTGTCGGTTCCGACACCCTCAACAACCTCATGACCTTGTGGGCTGAGCAGTTCAAGAAGTTCTACCCCAACGTCAATATTCAGATCCAGGGCGCGGGTTCGTCCACGGCTCCGCCGGCGCTGACGGAAGGCACGGCCAACTTTGGCCCGATGTCGCGCCAGATGAAGGATCAGGAAATCCAGGCTTTCGAACAGAAGCATGGCTACAAGCCAACCGGCGTGGGTGTGTCGATCGACGCGCTGGCTGTTTTCGTGAACAAGGACAACCCCATCAAGGGCCTGTCGATTCCGCAGGTTGATGCCATTTTCTCGGCAACCCGGACCTGTGGCGGTGCAAAGGATGCAACGCGCTGGGGTGACATCGGCATGAGCGGTGATTGGGCGAACAAGCCGATTCAGCTCTACGGTCGCAATTCGGTTTCAGGAACCTACGGCTACTTCAAGGACGTTGCTCTTTGCAAAGGTGATTTCAAGGCCAATGTGAACGAACAGCCGGGCTCTGCTTCCGTGGTGCAGTCCGTGTCGACCGGACTCAACGCCGTTGGTTACTCCGGTATTGGTTACACCACGTCGGGCGTTCGCGCTCTGCCGCTGGCCAAGTCAGAAGGTGGCGAACTGGTGGAAGCCACTCCGGAGAACGCGACCAATGGCAAGTATCCGCTGTCACGTGTGCTCTATGTCTACGTGAACAAGGCGCCGAACAAGGATCTGTCCCCGATGGAGCGCGAGTTTTTCAAGATGGTGCTTTCCAAGCAGGGCCAGGAAGTTGTGGAGAAAGACGGATACGTCCCGCTTCCCGCTGCCGTCGCGTCGAAGTTCCTGACGCAGCTGGGCATCAAGTAAGCGTTTTCTGAAATGACCCCGCTTTCGCCATATCCACGGTGAAGGCGGGGCAAATATAAATCACGGATTTTCCGAGTAGATTGAACTGGGAGCTACATAGTGAAAAAGATGACAAAAACCGGCATTGCTTCCGCAATGCTTCTGGCTGGGATGGGAACCGCTGCAGCTGACATTGCTGAGAGCAAGGGCGGCATCACGGTCCGTACAGAAGATGGTCGATTTGAATCGAGTGTCGAAGGCCGCATCATGCTGGACTTCGCCGCGTTCGATAACAGTGACATCGCAGGCGCTGGCGAGAATGTTGGAGGCACTGAGTTCCGCCGCGTACGATTCGGTGTTTCCGGAAAACTGTTCGGATGGGAGTACAAGCTCGAGCCGGACTTCGCTGACGATGGCGTCTCCTTCAAGGACCTGTACATCGCAACCAAAGTGGGTCCGGGCAAGCTCTATCTGGGACAGTTCAAGCAGTTCTTCAGCATCGAAGAACTCACTTCTTCGCGCTACATCACTTTCCAGGAGCGCTCGTTCCTGACCCAGAGCCTGTCCACCAGCCACCAGGTGGGTATCGGCTTCCAGGGCAATGCAAACGCCGTGACCTACGGTGTCAGCGTCTACAACATCGACACGAATGACGCTGAGTACAACGAGAGCATCGGCTTTGGCGGCCGCCTGACTTTTGCTCCGATCAACGAAGATGGCCGGACCCTGCATTTGGGTGCCGCGGCGGCGCGTGAGAGCGTTGGCGTTTCGAATACGCCGGATACTGCCGATAACGAACGCGTCCGTTCTCGGGTCCGTGTTGCCGGCCACATGTCCGATGCCTCGCGTCCGACCTTGATTGACCTCAACAACGGCGAGCGTGTTGAAACCATCAAGTACGGCCTCGAAGCAGCCGCTGTGTTTGGTCCGTTCTCTCTCCAGGCCGAGTACGGCATGGGCGACTTTGAAGACAACACCGAAGAAGCTGAACTGTCGAGCTACAACGTTTTTGCCAGCTACTTCGTGACAGGCGAATCCCGCCCGTACGACGCCAAGAAGGGTCGTTTTGGTCAGATCAAGCCCAAGAGCAAATCCGGTGCACTGGAAATTGCGATCCGGTTTGACTCCGCCACTGGCGAGGAGAATCCCTTGAACGCCGGTCTTACCCGCGACATCGACGCCACCGCGTTGACGGTTGGGGTGAACTGGTACCCGAATCCTAACGTTCGGTTCATGCTGAACTACATCGACGCCGAGATTGAAAACAATCTGGCATCAATGAAGACGGATGATCCATCTGCCATCACGGGTCGGGTTCAGATTCATTTCTAAGCAGGACTTCATGACTCTGCCGGCCCCGGATCGTTTCTCCAGGGCCGGCAGAGTCATCATTAACCCCTTACAAGTTGATTGCACTTGCCGGACACGGCTTGGCTCAGATTAAGCAACATCACGGCGATCAGCGGGAGATGGATTCCAATTCATGAATGAAGCAGCCTCCAGTACCGGGCAGAGCCCTGGTCGATCCATTGTCTCCAGCCGCGGTTCGATCGAGCCGCGCCACATCAAGGATCGCGCTGCCAAGCTGGTCGTCTGGACTGGCGGCCTCGGGGTCATTGGCGCGCTCTTGCTGATATTTGTTTACCTTGCGTCGGAAGTTGCGCCCTTGTTCGGCGCTGCCGACGTCAAGGCGCGCGAAACTTTCGCGCTCCCTGGAGATCAGGGCCAAACCTTGTTCTTGGCCTCGGAGGAGCAGGGTGAAGTGGGTCTGCGGGTGTCCAGCACCGGGCAAGCCATCTTCTTCGATCTTTTCACCGGAAAGCCTCGGCAGGAGATTCAGCTGCCGACCGAAGGGCGCCAGATCAAATCAGTATTCTCGGTGGACAGCGACCAGGGTCTGCTTGCGGCATCGCTTGACGATGGAACCGTCCTGATCTTCAGGCACCAGTACCGACAGACCTATCCCAACGATCAACGCGTCATCACGGCGGAACTTTCCTATCCCCGTGGTGAGAAAAGCCTGAATTTCACTTCCGTCCCGGTTCAGGGTTTTGCGGCTCGCGACAATGGCGAGACCCTGATGATGGTCGGTTCGGATGCGCAGGGTGCGATTCAGATCAAGCGTTATGTGCAGGAAACTTCGCTGTTCGGCGACAGCACTTTGACTGAATCGGATCTGCAGCTTCTGGCACCAAAGGTGTCGCCGGATATCCTTCTGCTGAATCCGCTGTTGCAGTGGCTGTATGTCATTGACAAGGACGCGGGAAAGCTCGCCCTGTATCGGCTCAAGGGCGAGGCCCCTCCGGAGCTGATCGACGTGCAGGAAGCTGGTGCAGTGGTGCACGATGCCAGCTACCTGGCAGGTGGCATATCCGTGATTGCGGCCCAAGAGAACGGCCGCGTTTCCCAATGGTTCCCCGCTCGAACGGAAGAGGGTGAGTGGTATCTGGCGCACGTCCGCGACTTCCGTCTGCCTGGAGATGCGGCCGCCACTGCTATCGGCCCCGAACTGCGCCGAAGAGGCTTTGCGGTCGGCGACGCGTCTGGCTCGGTGACGATGTTCTACGCAACCTCTGGCTCGCGCACGCACAAAGAGAAGATTTTTGATACCGCAGTTGAACGGCTGACCTTCAACTCACGTGCCCAGGTGCGAATGGCCTTGTCCGCTGATGGCAAGCTTCGGGTGAGTGATGTGCACAACGAACACCCTGAAGTGTCGATGAGCGCCCTGTGGAGCAAAGTCTGGTACGAGAGTTATGACAAGCCGGATTTCATCTGGCAGTCGTCATCCGCATCGGCAGATTTTGAACCCAAGTTCAGCCTGATGCCGCTTTCCTTCGGCACGCTCAAGGCGGCTTTTTACGCCATGATCTTTGCGGTGCCTCTGGCGATTCTGGGGGCGATTTTCACCGCTAATTTCATGTCTCCGACCATGCGTCAGGCAGTCAAGCCAACGGTGGAGCTGATGGAGGCACTGCCCACGGTGATCCTGGGCTTTCTCGCAGGGCTCTGGCTGGCCCCGTTCGTGGAGACCAATCTTCTCGGCGTATTCCTGACGCTCGGGTTGCTGCCTCTATCGCTGCCACTGTTTGGCTTCCTGTGGTTGCGCATGCCGCGCGGCATTCGGCTGGCAGTTCCGCCGGGCTGGGAAGCGGCGATGATCATTCCTGTCATCGCCTTTGTGGTCTGGTTCTGTTTCTTTGTGGCCAAGCCGATGGAAGCGGTGTTTTTCAGCGGCAACATGCAAGCTTGGATGGATCAGACCCTGGGCATTAGTTATGACCAACGCAACGCTCTGGTCGTAGGTATTGCGATGGGCATCGCGGTCATTCCCACCATCTACTCGATCACCGAAGACGCAATCTTCAGTGTTCCCAAGCATTTGAGCCTGGGCTCGCTGGCGCTGGGCGCTACGGCGTGGCAGACCTTGATTGGCGTTGTGCTGCCCACTGCCAGTCCCGGCATTTTCTCGGCGGTGATGATTGGCATGGGGCGCGCAGTAGGTGAAACCATGATCGTGCTCATGGCCACCGGCAATACTGCGGTCATGGACCCCAGCATGTTTGAAGGTCTGCGTACCTTGTCGGCCAATATTGCCGTTGAGGTGCCCGAATCAGAAGTTGGTAGTACCCACTTCAGGCTGCTGTTTCTGGCTGGCCTGGTTCTGTTCATGTTCACGTTTGCGTTCAATACGCTGGCCGAAGTTGTACGCCAGCGCCTGCGACGCAAGTACGCAAGCCTGTGAGTACCCGGGATATGTCTTCTTCTGAAATCGCAGCAGACCTGACCACCCAGGACACTCGCAGTGTCCGGGCCTATGTTAAATCCGGTCAGCCTTATGTCTGGATGACCGCGGGCGCGATCGCCACGAGCATCATCGTGACCGTAGCCCTGTTGATGCTGACCATGGTGCGTGGCGTCGCACATTTCTGGCCTGCGGATCTGGTGCAGGGCAGCTACGAGGCTCCCGGGGTTGCTGCTCAGCCTTTGCTGGCCGAGATTCGCTCAAGTGAAGAAGTCACCAGCGCGCGCCTGAAAAGTGCAGGTTTGTCGGTCGACGAATCACAGGATTTCTACGATCGCCTGCTGCTCAAGATCGGAAATCGTGATATCGGCGGCGTGGACTTCCGTTACGTGCTCTCGGACTGGCTGGTGAACCGGTCTACGCCTGAAGATGCCACGGTCTGGGAGCGGCTGGAATGGGGCAATCTTCACGGGTTCCTTGAATCTGTGCAGGCCGATGGGCAGGTTGTGACAGGCGATAAGGCCTGGGCCGCTTACCAGGCAGCGCAGGATCGCGCCAACGATTTGCGCAAGCAGATTGACCGAATCGAGAAGAAGGAAATCGGCAGCATCAATTACCAGATCGAGCAGCTTCGTCTGGATGAGCGCCGGCTGGAACTGGACGGAAAGAACCGCTCCGAGCATTCCGAGGCATTTGCTGCGCTTGATGCCAAGCGGCTGAAGTTGGACGCAGAGTATGAAGAGCTGAGCGAAGAACGCGCCGGACTCTACAAGCAGCTGGCAAGAGACAGCCTGACGGCGCGGACGGTCAGCGGTCAGGAGGTGCATCTTGAGTTTGCCGAGTTGGTCACCGGCTACCGACCCAACGCGATGAACATCTTCCAGAAGCTGCTGCACTGGTGCGGAAAGCTCTGGGAATTCATTTCCGAAGACCCTCGGGAAGCCAACACGGAAGGCGGGATATTTCCGGCCATCTTCGGCACCGTGATGATGGTGCTCCTGATGTCGGTGTTCGTGACGCCATTCGGCATTCTGGCCGCACTTTATCTACGGGAGTACGCCAAGCAGGGGACGGTCACCCGTGCGATCCGGATTGCCGTCAACAATCTGGCCGGCGTACCTTCCATTGTCTACGGCATGTTCGGGCTGGGTTTCTTCGTCTATTTCTTGGGTGGGAATCTGGATCGTCTGTTCTACCCCGAGGCCGCGCCGGCGCCGGTGTTCGGAACGCCCGGCATCCTGTGGTCGTCACTGACCCTGGCCTTGCTGACCTTGCCGGTGGTGATTGTTGCCACGGAAGAAGGTCTGGCCCGTATTCCCCGGTCTGTTCGCGAAGCCAGTCTTGCGCTGGGCGCAACCAAGGCGGAAACCTTGTGGAAAGTGGTGCTGCCGATGGCGTCCCCAGCCATGATGACCGGCCTGATTCTGGCCATTGCCCGTGCGGCGGGCGAAGTGGCACCGCTGATGCTCGTGGGCGTGGTCAAGCTGGCCCCCTCGCTGGCGCTGGATGGAAACTCTCCCTTCTTGCATCTGGATCGCAAGTTCATGCATCTGGGCTTTCACATTTATGACGTGGGCTTCCAGTCGCCCAATGTTGAAGCGGCGCGTCCGCTGGTGTACGCCACTTCATTCCTCCTGGTTCTGGTCATTATCCTGCTCAACATCAGCGCCATCACCATTCGCAACAGGCTGCGTGAACGCTATCGTGCGCTCGAAGGCTGATGCGCAATTACCTACAGCAATAGTTAGACGAATCAGAGCCGTTCAGATATGGAACCAAGCAATATGACGAGCCATCAAGGCAAGACGCCCATCTCGCAGGGCATCGATATCGAATCCATGAACCGGGATCGCGCCGAAACAGATCTGGCCAACGAAACCATTTCGCTCGAAGTGGATAACCTCAACCTGTTCTATGGCGAGAAGCAGGCGCTCAAGGGGATCAATCTCAAGATTCCACACAACAAGGTCACCGCTTTCATCGGGCCTTCGGGTTGTGGAAAGTCAACGCTGCTGCGTTGCTTCAATCGCATGAATGATCTGGTTGATGGCTGCAATATCACTGGACAGATTCGTCTTGGCGACAAGAACATTTTTGATCGTGACGTAGACGTGGCACTCCTGCGTCGACGCATCGGCATGGTGTTCCAGAAGCCCAACCCTTTCCCGAAATCCATCTACGAGAACGTGGCCTACGGTCTGCGGCTGGCCGGAATCAACAAGAAGCGCGTACTCGATGAGACCGTCGAATGGGCGCTCAAGGGCGGCGCGCTGTGGGATGAGGTCAAGGATCGGCTGGATGACTCAGCTCTGGGCCTCTCCGGCGGTCAGCAACAACGCCTGGTCATTGCACGGGCCATCGCTGTACAGCCTGACGTGATCCTGCTGGACGAGCCTTGTTCGGCGCTCGACCCCATTTCCACGCTCAAAGTCGAGGAACTGATCAACGAACTAAAGCGGGATTACACCATCGTCATCGTCACCCACAACATGCAGCAGGCCGCGCGGGTCAGCGATTACACCGCCTTCATGTACGTCGGTGATCTGGTCGAGTACGGCAGCACGGACAAGGTTTTCACCACGCCCTCGAAGAAGCAGACCGAGGATTACATTACCGGACGCTACGGATAAGCCGATGAGCATTCCAGGATACAAATCTCATATTTCCAGCCAATTCAACGCCGAACTTGAGGACGTGCGTCAGCGGGTCCTGGCCATGGGGGGCTTGGTGGAGCAGCAGCTGGTTGACGGCATGCGCGCACTGATCGACCTCGACAAGGACCTGGCCTCCAAGGTCATCAGCAATGACGACAAGGTGGATTATCTGGAAGTCACCATTGATGAAGAGTGCTCCAAGATTCTGGCCCGGCGCCAGCCAACCGCATCAGACCTACGCTTGGTCTATGCAGTCATCAAGACCATTACCGATCTTGAGCGCATCGGTGATGAGGGGCACAAGATTGCAAAAATGGCTCGTCATCTGGCAAAAGAGGAAAAGCTGGGCCAGCATCTGGTCGAGACGCACAATCTCTCCCGCCTGGTGTCACAGATGGTGCGAGACGTTCTGGATGCGTTTGCCCGCATGGATGCCGAAGCGGCGCTGGCCGTTGTGCGAAGTGACCAGATCATTGATCGCGAGTACGAAGCGCTGATGCGCCAGTGCATCACCTACATGATGGAAGAGCCACGTACGATCCGGCGAGTCATTGACCTGATGTGGTGTGTGCGCTCACTTGAACGCATCGGCGACCACGCCAAGAATATCGGCGAATACATCATCTACTTTGTCAAAGGGAAGGATGTTCGACACACCCCCATCGACGAAGTGGAGCGAGAGGTTATGCGCGACTCCTGAACATCGCGGCCGGATCGGTGGGGTGCCATCAGGAGCACAGCAATTGCACAGCATTGACGTGGCAATTTCAGCGCGCGGCCAGCCATCAGCCGGTATCATGCGCGGCTTAAATGGCCAGAACCAACTCAAGGAAAGCGTCGCGCGGGCGCGGTAAGCGCTCGATATTCAGGCGCATTCTGCTCTTTTTGCTGACCGTCACCATCCTCGCGATCTGCGTGGGCGGACTGCTCCTGTCCGGATATCTGATCAAGCTCGACGACGAAATCCGCGCCCGCTTTGCCGGAACCCGCTGGGCATTGCCGGCCCAGGTATTTTCCGCGCCGCTAGACCTTTACCCGGGCCGGGACATCTCCAGTGATGCCCTGCAGCGTGAACTCAAGCGGCTCGGCTATCGGCCCACCGATAAGCTGGCGGGGCCGGGTACTTTCTCCGCCAATGGCAAGGACCTCACGGCCCATGTGCGCGCCTTTCAGTTCTGGGATGGGCCGCAGCCGGAAGCCAAGATTGGGGTGAAGTTTTCCAGTTTCGGAATTGCGGCGATTCGCGATCTGGAAGCCGATGAGGCACGGGATATTGTCCGCCTCGACCCGATGCTCATCGGCAGTATTTATCCCACTCGACAGGGCGAAGACCGGGTGCTTCTGCGCCTCGAAGAAATCCCGCCACTGCTGCGCGATGGCTTGCTGGCGGTGGAAGATGCCGGCTTTTACGACCATTTTGGAATCAGTTTGCGCGGAATCGCGCGGGCTGCGGTGGCTAACGTCAAGGCAGGCCGGGTGGTTCAGGGCGCATCCACAATTACCCAGCAGTTGGTCAAGAATTTCTTCCTGAGCAGCCGGCGCGACATGCAGCGCAAGGCCAAGGAAGCGCTGATGGCGTTACTGCTGGAGGCGCATTACAGCAAGGACGAAATTCTCGAGGCCTACTTCAATGAGGTCCACCTCGGGCAGGACGGTAATCGCGCCGTACATGGCTTCGGTCTGGGGAGCCGCTTCTACTTCAACAAACCGGTTAGCGAGCTGCGCGTCCACGAGATTGCCCTGTTGATCGGCGTAGTGAAAGGCTCGTCGCACTACAACCCGCGGCGCAACCCTAAAAATGCCACTGCGCGCCGAGCCGTGGTCCTGGGTGTCCTGAAGAAGCGCGGACTGATCACCGAGGAACAGTACGAGGAAGCTCTGGCCCAGCCTCTGGGCGTGGCCGGCGGTACCAAGGGCACGGTCGAGCGTTATCCGGCATTCGTGGATCTGGTCAAACGCCAGCTCACCGGCCAGTACAAGGAAGAGGACATCGTCAACGAAGGTCTGCGTATCTTCACCACGCTGGAGCCGCATACCCAGGAACTTCTGGAAAAGAACCTTTCGGAAGGGGTCGACAAGCTGGAGAAGGACCACAAGAAGGAAGCCAACAGCCTGCAAACCGCCGGCGTGATCACCAGCGTCAACGGAGGCGAGGTCCTTGCAGTCGTGGGCGGGCGCAATTTCCGGTATGCCGGGTTCAATCGTGCGTTGGATTCGAAGCGCAGTATTGGCTCTCTGGTCAAACCCTTTGTGTATCTTTCCGCCCTGACCCAGTTCCCGGATCGTTATCAGCTTCAGACCGTTCTTGAAGATGCGCCGATTGAGGTGCCGCTCGCCAACCGGAAAGTCTGGCGGCCCAAGAATTACGACAAGCGTCTGCATGGTCCGCAGCCCCTGTATCGTGCGCTGGCCAAGTCCTACAACCTGCCGACGGTGCGTATCGGCATGGATGCCGGTGTGGACAATGTCATCAAGGCGCTCAAGGCCAGCGGCTATTCCGGTGACGCCCAGCCTCTGCCAAGTGTGCTGCTGGGGGCGATTGATATCTCACCGATCGAAGTCGCCCAGATGTACGGCACGCTGGCGGCAGGGGGTTTCCAGAGTCAGCTTTCTGCCATTCGCAGCGTGACCACCAAAGAAGGAACGCCGCTGAATCGTTACCCCATCAAGGTGCGCCAGACCCTGCCGGAAGGTCAGACCTATCTGATCAATTGGGCGCTGACTCAGGTGATCCGGATTGGAACCTCGCGCCATGCGCTGTCTGCTGTCCCTGCGGGCGCCGAACTGGCCGGCAAGACCGGCACCACTGATGATTTGCGTGACTCCTGGTTTGCCGGCTTCGGCGCCGACTTGGTGTCCGTGATCTGGATGGGACGTGACGATTACAAGTCGATGGGCTTTACCGGCTCCTCCGGCTCGCTGCGCCTGTGGACACAGCTCATGAAGGACCTGAAGGTTCGCGGCCTGGACATGATTCCTCCATCTGATGTCGAAATGCAGCTGACCGATACCTTCACCGGGCTCAAGGCCGATGAAGGTTGTGCCGACGCCATCCTGATACCCTATCTGCGCGGCAGAGCGCCGCAAAACTACGCGCCCTGCGCGAACGCGGCGGCACCGACGACACTGGATTGGTTGCGGGAGATGTTTGAATGAAGTTTCGCTTGATTGCGGTGTTGCTGACGTCCCTGCTGCTGCACGCGTGCACGACGCCGTCCGCTACCGGCAGACGCGAAAGTTCCACCCAGTATCCGCCGCCGGTCTCGACCATTCCGGAAGAAGACCAATATGGGCAGGGCGAAACCGAAATCGCCTACGTGCCGCCCACGCGGGTCCCGCAACCCCTGGAAGCGGAGCCGATTGCACCGCCGTCCTATCCAAAAACCGCGGGTGAGGTCAGTGGTCAGGCCGTGGTGTCCCTGATGCAGATGGCCAACGAGGCCAGTGCCAAGGGCCAGTACGATCTGGCCGCCTCGCAACTCGAACGCGCGCAGCGCATCGAGCCACGCAATTATTTCGTGTGGTCGGCGATGGCCAAGGTCTACCTCAAGCAGGAGCAATACGCGCAGGCGATTTCCGTGGCCGGCAAGTCCAACAGTCTGGCGCGCGGCAACATCTACGTTGAACTCGAAAACTACAAGACCATCGCCAGCGCACGGCGAAGCAGTGGTGACTCGCTCGGTGCCTTGCAGGCGGAAGCCAAGATAGAAGAATTGGAACGTGTCGGCCGGTAGCTGATGCGTGCGCGACATCTTCGGCCCAGATGGCCCGCTGGCGCGCGGCATACCCGGATTCAGACCGCGCGAAGTGCAGGCGCGCATGGCCGAGGAAGTCAGCGCGGCCTTAGAGCAGTCTGAGCTTCGCCTGATCGAGGCCGGTACGGGTACCGGCAAGACCTTCGCCTATCTGGTTCCGGTGCTGATGGCCGGGTGCAGGGTGATCGTCTCCACCGGCACCAAAAACCTGCAGGACCAATTGTTTGAGCGCGATCTGCCGCGCCTGCTGGAGGTGCTGCGTGTCCCGGCACGCACGGCCATGCTCAAGGGCCGCAACAATTATCTGTGTCTGTACCGAATGAAGCGCGCTCAGCAGAGCAGCGCCGGAGCGGCGGATACAAGATTGTCTGATGTTGAGCGCTGGTCGCGCATGACGGACCGCGGCGAAGTCACCGAACTGGGCCATGTCATTGAAGACGCCCGTTTTCGCAGCAACATCACTTCGACGGCCGACAATTGCCTGGGTTCCAAGTGTTCGGATTTTCAGGACTGCTTCGTGGTGAAAAGCCGGCGGCAGGCCATGGGCGCCGATCTGGTGGTGGCCAATCACCATGTGTTGCTGTCTGACGTGCTGCTCAAGGAAGAAGGCTTCGGCGAAATCCTGCCCGGCGCGGATGCGGTTATTGTTGATGAAGCCCACCAGTTACCCGAGCTTGCGGGCCAGTTCTTCGGAACCCGGGTTTCAACACGCCAGTTGCGCGATCTGGCTGACGATGCGCTCAAGCTGTCAGCGGAGCAGGGCGATGTTCCCGACCTGCACAAGGTGGCGCTGGCCATGGCCAATCCGGTAATCCGCCTGGAGTCGAGCCTGGCCGCGCTGCCTGGCCGCATGGAATGCGAAAGATTTCTCGACCGGCATCAGGGCAGCGAGCCGGTGGACGCCGTGCGCAACGCGCTAGACGATCTGATCCAGGAACTGGAAGCCTGTCGCGAACGCAGCGTGGCATTGGATGCCCTGGCTGGACGCGCCAATCTGGTGTACTCGCGACTGGCCCTGTGCACGATGGCAGGAGAAGATCAGGACCACGTACGCTGGGTAGAGCCGCAAGGTCGAGGCGGGAGCTTTCATGCCACGCCATTGGACCTCGGGCAGGGGTTTTCCCGCGTGTTTTCGGCCCATCCTGGCGCCTGGGTGCTGACGTCTGCGACCTTGTCCGCGGCAGGTGACTTCGCTCATTTCCGGCGCAACATCGGGGCGGAGCATGCACCGGCACTGGCGCTAGAAAGCCCGTTTGATTACCGCGCGCAAATGCGGCTGCTGCTGCCGGACAAATTGCCAGAGCCTTCGGCCCCGGACTACTCGCAGAAGGTGGCCGAACTCAGTGCCGAGCTGATCCAGGCCAGCGGCGGCGGCGCCTTTGTTCTGTGTACCAGCCACCGCGCCTTGCGCCTGATTGCCGATGTGCTGCGTGCGCGCCTGAGCATGCCTGTCCTGGTGCAGGGAGAGGAAGATCGAAGCCGGCTGGTCGAGCGGTTTGCCGCTGATGGCAACGCGGTACTGGTGGGGACGCATAGTTTCTGGGAGGGCGTGGACGTGAAAGGGCGAGCCTTGCGTCTTGTGATCATCGACAAGCTGCCGTTTTCAGCGCCGGGCGATCCGGTCAACGATGCGCGGCAGAACGCCCTTCGCCGGCAGGGCGGGAATCCCTTTGTTGATGTGCAATTGCCCGAGGCCATTGTCAGCCTGCGTCAGGGCGCTGGCAGGCTCATTCGCGACGAAGCCGATCAGGGCCTTCTGGTGTTGTGTGATCCTCGTCTGCGCAGCAAGGGCTATGGAAAGAAGATGCTGGGCGCGCTGCCCGAGATGACCCGCCTCGATAAGCCACAGGCCCTGCAATGGTTGGCGGAGCTGTAGGACACTGTTGGTCGCTCGCTATTAATTTCCAAGTTCGATACTGATCCCCATGCGCCTTCTGAGTCTGGATACCGCCACTGAAGCCTGTTCTGCGGCCCTGCTGTGCGACGGTCAGGTGACCGAGCGCTTCGAAGTCACGGGCCGAGGACATACAGCCATGATGCTGCCGATGGTCCATGGACTGATGCGCGACGCCGGTGTGGCCTTTTCTGACCTCGATGGGCTGGTCTGTGGTGTGGGGCCCGGCAGCTTTGCCGGCGTGAGAATCGGCACGGGTTTCATCAAGGGGCTGGCGCTGGCGCTGGATAAGCCGGTGGTTGCAGTCAGTTCACTGGCGATGCTGGCGCAGGGCAGCATCGAGCAGGGCGCGGACAAGGTGCTGGCCGCAATCGACGCGCGGATGGAGGAAATCTATATCGGCGCGTACGAGCGCGACGCCGCCGGACTTGCACGCAGCGTCTCGGATGCTCAGGTGGTGGCACCCGAGAATCTGAGTCTGCCGAACCTGCCTGAAGGCATCTGGCAAGGCGCAGGAACGGGCTGGGGCCGGTATCGCGCGCAAATTTGCAGTCGCCTGGGCCTTGAGGTGGTTGATGTTCAACCCGAAGCCCTGCCGCGTGCCTCAAACGCGCTCAAGCTGGCGGCCCCGGCTTTTGAAACAGGAGACACGCTGCGCTCCGACGAGCTGGCACCGGTGTATTTGCGCAACAAGGTGGCGCTGACCCTGATTGAGCAGTTGGCACGCAAAAAAACTTCCTAGAATCACGCCGGATCCATGGCAGGCATTTCGCGCTTAGTTTTAAGGGTTTTATCGCAGCCGCGAACGAATGTCTGGGCAGCGTTTACGCTGTGATCGCGAGTCGCTGTGCCAGCGGCTTGCTGAAACCTGAGCGGCAAATCGAGGATAATCGCCGCTGGTCCGCGTCGGCTTCCCGCGACGGAAAACCGTGAACCCCGCCAGGCCCGGAAGGGAGCAACGGCAGCGGTAGCCCGGGTGCCGGGGTCAGCTGACGCGGGCCTTCTCGTTCTCCCAAAGCAACATTTTTCTGATCGGCAAATTGCCGGAAAGGTGAGACGAGCAGGCCAAACATCATGGATGTCGCTCTTGGCACCCGCTATCAGCTTCTGATTCGGCTTTCCACTATTTCTGGCATTAAGCTTGAAGAATCAGAAGCTTGTAAGTGTTGTCCACAGGCAATGCGCAAAGACGCTCACAGGCCTTGGCCTCGCGGCCATATCGACCGGGCGGTCGGCCAGACGAGCCAAGCTGCTGATTGAAAACCCCTTGGCCCGAGCGCCAATTGGAATTCTTGGCAGCTTGCGCCACTAGGCCCAATCTTGGCCCGCCACTGCCACTCGTGGCTTGAATCCGACTACCGCAATGATGGAACCGTTTGAACAGCGCATCGTCCTGACCTGGGCCGCCCACCTGGCAACCCGGCTGGAGCGCCATCGCTGGGCGCAGGAAGGCCTACTTCGTTTTCTGGAAGACGAGGCCGGACAACTCAAGATCAACCTGGGCGAGAAGCCCGCCAAGCTCAAGGCCGATGAGTTGCTTCGCATTCTGAAGAAGCGCCTGGGCATGCTCACCAACGCCCGGGCGGGCACGCTGGAACTCAACCTGCAGGCTGTTGCACGCCTGCTCAAGCTCAACACGGCGGAAAAGAAAGTCATGGGCATGCTGGTCCGCGCCCGTGTCACGCCTCAGGTTGAAGATCTCTTTGAAACCCTGGAACTGGACGAGCTCCGTATCGGCGACAGCGGCGTCATCACCCTGTTGTCCACCATGCTCGGCCTGTCTCGAAGTGAAGTGGTCAATGCCATTTCGCGACGCGGCAGACTGATTTCCAGCGGTCTGTTTACCACCGACTATCGATCAGACTGCGAGCCTCTGGCGGCGCTGACTGGCTTCCTTCAGTCGCAGGGTGCGCCGGTGAAGGATGTACGCGCCGCGCTTCTGGGTGAGTCGCTGACGCATCATCTGGATTGGGAGGACTACGATCATCTGCGCGCGGACCGTGAGCTGGCGGCGACCTTGCTGCAGCGCGCCGTGAGCGAGCGCGCCAACGGCATCCATGTTTTGCTCTACGGGCCGCCAGGCACCGGCAAGACCGAATTCTGCAAGACGCTCGCTGCCAGGCTCGGCCTGAAGATTTACGGGGTCGGGCAGTCTGACGACCATGGCGAAGAACCTTCGCGTGATCAGCGCATGGGGGCTTTTCGACTGTCGCAGAAATTATTGGAAAGCCAGAACGACGCCCTGTTGTTGTTCGACGAGGCCGAGGACATGCTGCACAGCGAGATGGATGTGCTGGGCGATGGCGATCGCGGTGGATACGGATCACGCGTTTTCATGCACCGCCTGTTCGAGCAGACCCCGGTGCCGACCTTGTGGACCGTCAACGACCCCGGTGCCCTCGGACCTTCCGTGCTTCGGCGCATGACCTACGCGATCGAAATGAAGGTGCCGCCGGCGCGCGTGCGCGAACGGGTCTGGCAGCGGCTTCTGGACAGGGAACAAGTGCAGATTCCCGCGGAAGAAGTTCGCCGTCTGGCTGAGGATTTTGACACCGCACCGGCCGTGGCAGCCGGCGCCGTGCGCTCCGCGCGGCTGACCAGTGGCGGGTTTAACGACATCCGGCGCGCCGTGCATTCCATCGACAAGGTCATGCGTGGAAGCGAAGCGCCGCCAAAATCAGCGCCAAGCGTGCGTTATGAGCCCGCTCTGATTCACGCCGATCACGATCTGGCACAGCTGCGCGACCGTTTGCTGGGCATTGATACCCGGGCATTTTCCATGTGCCTGTATGGTCCTCCGGGTACGGGCAAGTCCGCTTATGTGCGATGGCTGGCGCATGAGCTGGGACTGGAAGTGATCCAGAAGCGAGCCTCAGACCTGCTTTCAAAATGGGTGGGCGAGAACGAGCGCAACATTGCCCAGGCGTTTGCCGAAGCCCGTGACAGCGGAGCTTTCCTGATCTTTGATGAGGCCGATTCCTTGCTCGGTGACCGGCGCAATGCGCAGCAGGGCTGGGAGATCAGTCAGGTCAATGAAATGCTGACCTGGATGGAGTCCCATGAACTGCCGTTTGCCTGCATCACCAACCTCATGGGACATCTGGACGAAGCTGCACTGCGCCGTTTCTCTTTCAAGGTACGCTTTGATTTTCTCAAGCCCGCGCAGCGCGATCAGGCGTTCGAGCATTATTTTGGCTTGGCGCCGCCGGCAGGTGTGAGCGAACTGGAAACCCTGACCCCCGGAGACTATGCCGTGGTCAAGAATCGCGCACGCCTGCTCGGAACCGACGCTGATCCGATGGAACTGCTGCGCATGTTGCGCCAGGAAGTGACGGTGAAACCGCAACGTGGGCGGCAGATCGGGTTTCGGGCCGCGTTGCAATAACGTTGGCGAGCCGCAGCCATCGCAAAGCTGGTCGCGCGCCGCCCAGTGGGTGACAATTGTCGGCTCATGCTGAGCCTCTCGCCAAACCAATGAGCTATCTCGCCCTGGCCCGCAAGTGGCGGCCGCGTACCTTTGCCGATGTCATGGGGCAGGATCATGTGGTCAAGGCCCTCAGCCACGCTCTGGATGGCGACAAGCTGCATCCGGCGATCCTGCTCACTGGCACCCGCGGTGTCGGCAAAACCACCCTGGCTCGCATCGTTTCCAAGGGGCTGAACTGCGAAACCGGGGTATCTGCGCAGCCTTGCGGCACCTGCAGCGCCTGTCAGGAAGTCAATGACGGTCGATTCGTGGACTTGCTTGAAATCGACGCCGCCAGTAATACCGGCGTTGACAACGTACGTGAGCTGATTGACAACAGTCAGTACTCGCCAGCCCGTGGACGCTACAAGATCTACCTGATTGACGAAGTTCACATGCTTTCCAAAAGCGCCTTCAACGCCTTGTTGAAGACGTTGGAAGAGCCGCCGCCGCATGTGAAATTCATTCTCGCAACCACCGATCCACAAAAGCTGCCAATCACGGTGCTCAGCCGCTGCCTTCAATTCAATTTGAAGCGGCTGCCGGTCAGCGTGATCCGCGATCAGCTCTCGCGCGTGCTCGAACAGGAAGGCATCGACTTTGAGCCCGGCGCGGTCAACGAGATTGCCCGTGCTGCAGATGGCTCGATGCGCGACGGATTATCGCTGGTGGATCAGGCCATCGCCTTTGCCGGCGGTGCCAGACTGGAGCGCGGCCCGATCGAGGACATGCTCGGTACTTCTGGCCGCCAGGTTCTATACACCCTGTTGGGCGCGGTGTCCTCCGGTGATGGAGAGGCGCTGCTCGAAGGTATTTCCCAGCTGGAAACCCGTGCGCCCGATTATTTCGCGCTGCTTAATGACCTTGCCGCTTATGTGCAGAGAATTGCGGTGCTGCTCGCACTGCCCGGCGCGCGAAGTGAAGACGACGACGAAGAGCTGCTTGCGCTGACAGAACACATCAGCGCCGAAGATGCGCAGCTCTACTACCAGATTGCGGTCAGCGGCCGTCGCGACCTGCCGTGGGCTCCGGACCCACGCAGCGGTTTTGAAATGACACTGCTGCGCATGCTCCTGTTTCGGCCAGATGATGGCGGTTCGGGCCCTGCCCGGAGCGGGTCAGGGTCGGTATCGAGCGGACAAGCCAGGAGCGGTGCATCAGAATCGAGCGCAGCGAAGCCAGCCTCTAGCGCTAAAGCGGCCCAACGCCCCACAGTGGAAGCCAGGACACAGCCGCCGGAACCACCCGCCGCCGCCGAGCCTCCCGCAGCACCGCCAGCAGATCTGCCATGGTCCGAGCGCATTGACACACTCGGTCTCGACGCGGGCACGCGCCAGCTTGCGCGGCAGTGTGTCTGGGACGGGCATCAGGGTAATCACATCAAGTTGCGTCTCGCTGAGTCCGCTCGTTTTTTGCTGAACAAGACTCGTCAGGACCAGATTGAAGCCGGTTTGCAGGCCCAGTTCGGGGCTTCAGTGCAATTGAAGATTGAGCTGGACCGGACCGCTGAAGAAGAGATGACGCCTGCGCAGGCCGCTGAGGCAGAGGCTAGAAGGGCGCAGGCGGAGCTGATCGACAGCGTCACGAACGATCCGGTCGTCAGTGCGTTTCGCGAACAGTTCGGCGCCAGTGTGCGGCCCGGATCGATTCAGCCGAAGACGCACTAGACACATTTCACATCAATCCACTCAACACAATAGAAGAGAGACAAGGCATGAAAGGCGGACTTGGCCAGATGATGCAGCAGGCCCAAAAAATGCAGGAAAAACTCAAGGCAGCGCAGGAAGAGATCGCGGTCATGCAGGTGCAGGGCGAATCCGGCGCAGGCATGGTCAAGGTCACGCTGGACGGACGCCACCAGGCCCGCAAGGTTGAGATCAATCCGGCGGCAATGGGTGAGGACAAGGAATTTCTCGAGGATCTGATTGCAGCGGCAATCAACGATGCGGTCCAGAAGGTCGAGAAGGCCACGCAGGAAAAAATGGCGACAGTGACGGGCGGAATGAACCTGCCGCCCGGTCTGAACCTCGGCATCTGAATGCGCAAGGTCTGCGCAGCGTGAACGGTTGGCTGGCGCTGAGTATTGCCATTGTTGCGGAAGTGATTGCGACGTCTGCGCTCAATATGTCCAATGGCATGAGCCGATGGTTGCCGGCGAGCATTGTGGTGGTGGGGTACGCCACGGCCTTCTGGTTTCTGGGGCAGTGTCTTAAAACAATTCCAGTGGGAATCGCTTACGGCGTGTGGGCCGGTGTCGGCATCGTGCTCATCGCCTTGATCGGCTGGATCGTGTTCAAACAGGCGCTGGATATGGCAGCGATGCTGGGCATTGGTCTGATCATTTCCGGGGTAGTGGTGATACAGGTGTTTTCAGATATGACAGAACGATGAGCAGCGCAAAGCTCTACTACCCGCTGTTCACCGATTTGAGCGGCCTGCCCGTGCTGATCGTGGGTGGCGGCGAAGTTGCAGCACGGAAAATCCGGTTGCTGCTGGACGCGGGCGCTGTGCCGCGCATCGTTGCACGCGAGATCAACGAAGAACTGCAATCCCTGGTTAATGAAGGGCGCGCTGAGCATATTGGTAGCGCGTTCGCAGAATCCCAGTTGGCGCAGTGCAGGTTGGTCATCGCCGCGAGTGATGACGCTGTACTCAATCAGCATGTGGCGGAGTGTTCCGAGCGAGAAAGATTGTTCTGCAATGTCGTGGACGACGCGCAGGCCAGTCGCTTTATCACGCCATCCATGGTGACGCGTCCGCCGATCACGGTTGCCATTTCTACCGGCGGCGCAGCGCCTGTGCTTGCACGCCGTCTGCGGGAACGCATCGAAACCCTGCTGCCGGCGGCCTATGGTCGAGTTGCGGCATTCATGGAGCGTCATCGCGAGCGGGTCAAGCAGCTGCCGGTCGATGCACGCCGCCAGTTGTGGGAAGACTTTCTGGACGGTACCGGTCCTGAGCGCCTGCTCGCTGGTGACGAAGTGGCGGCGGTTTTCGAGATTGAAAGCCTGCTCCAAGGCGCCAAACCCAGCGGCGAGGTTTACCTGGTGGGAGCAGGTCCGGGCGATCCGGATTTGCTGACCTTTCGAGCGCTGCGCCTGATGCAGCAATGCGATGTGGTCTTGTACGACGCGCTGATCTCTCCGGAGATTCTCAATCTGGTCCGACGCGATGCTGAGAGAGTCTACGTCGGCAAGCGCCGTGCCAAGCACACGCTGCCGCAGGAAGAAATCAATTCGGAATTGGTGCGTTACGCACAGCAGGGCAAGCGCGTCCTGCGTCTGAAGGGGGGTGATCCCTTTATTTTTGGACGCGGCGGCGAAGAGATTGACGAACTGGCCGCAGCCGGCATTAACTTTCAGGTTGTGCCTGGGGTGACCGCCGCCAATGGATGCGCGGCCTATTCGGGCATTCCACTGACCCATCGAGACTACTCACAAAGCTGCATCTTCGTGACCGGGCACCGCAGCAAGGATGGTGTTCTGGATCTGCACTGGGATGCACTTGCGCGTCCAAGCCAGACGGTTGTGATCTACATGGGCCGCACTGCCTTGCCGGAACTCTGCACGCAGATGATCGCTCATGGTCTGCCTGCAGACTGGCCCGCTGCGATGATCGGGCAGGGCACCACGCGGTCGCAGCAGGTCATTGCCGGAACGCTGACCAGCCTCCCCGAACTCGTCGCCAATCGCGACGACATTGATGGCGCCAGTCTGGTCATCGTGGGCGAAGTGGTGAAACTTCGTGATCGACTGAAATGGTTTTCACCGCCGGCTCCTGACGCGTAAAAGACGCGCCCCTTGCTGGAGTGGCGGGTCGCTCAGGTCTCGGGCCGAGAGCCGGCTCCGGGTTTCTTCGCCAGCCAGCTTCTGATGAGCATCTGCGCGATACCAAAGGCGGCCATCAGAAGACCCGCCATGGTGAAGCCGCGTGGCAGCTCTGCTTCCTTGCTGATGGCGTCGAGCACATCCTCACGGATCGCTTCGCGCATGCGCTCCTGTTCTGTCTGGCTGACGCTGACTTCCGGCTGGCGGCTCAAATCCAAGGCGAGGTTGAGTTCCACGGATTGCGCGATTTCCTGCTCGGACCAGCGGGGCAGGTGATACCAGTCCCAGCCAAACCAGATGGCAATGCCAAGGCCGATTGCGGCAATCAGTGCTCCTGTGGAGCCTGCGGGGGGCACCCGTGTGGAAGGCATCATGGGGGCGAGCGGCTCAATCCCGGTAGCGTTTGCTGAGATCGGCGTAAGCATCGATGCGCCGATCACGCAGGAAGGGCCACCAGCGACGGACATTCTCGCTGCGCGTCATGTCCAGTTCCACCATCAGCACGCAGGCTTGCTCTTCTGCCTTGGCCAGAACCTCTCCTTGCGGGCCAGCGGCAAAACTGTGTCCCCAGAATTGGGAACCTTTCGTTTGGCCGCTCGGGTCTGATTCGAATCCGACGCGATTGCTGACCAGCACGGGCAAGCCGTTGGCGACCGCATGCGAGCGCTGAATGGTGATCCAGGCCTCGCGCTGGCGTGTCTGCTCCGCCGCGTCGTCTTCGGGATTCCAGCCGATGGCCGTGGGGTAGAGCAGGATATCCGCACCGGCCAGCGCCATCAGCCGCGCGGCCTCGGGATACCACTGATCCCAGCACACCAGCACGCCTAGTTTGCCAATACGGGTCTGGATCGGGGTAAAGCCGGTATCCCCGGGGGTGAAATAAAATTTTTCGTAGTAGCCCGGATCATCCGGGATATGCATCTTGCGATAGGTGCCTGCGAGGCTGCCATCGCTATCCAGGACCACTGCCGTGTTGTGATAAAGCCCGGCTGCTCGTCGCTCAAACAGCGAACCGACAATCACCACGTTCAGTTCTGCCGCCAGCTTGCTGAGAAATTTTGTTGACGGCCCAGGAATGTCCTCAGCCAGATCAAACAGATCCGTCGATTCGTGCTGGCAGAAATACAAGGAGGTGTGCAGCTCCTGCAGCAGGATCAGCTGAGCTCCCTTGCTGGCAGCCTCTCGAATTCCGCTTTCCGAGGCGGCGAGATTGCTGTCGCGATCAGCACTATTAGCGTGCTGGATCAATCCACATTTCAAGTTTCTGCTCACGATTGATGTCAGAGAAGAGTGCCAACGGCAGATGGAAGCTTGTAGCGCTTGTTTGTGAAGAGCTTGCTCAGGAGCAAGGTCAGCCAGGGACGTGAACTGGAGAAAGACTTCAGGGTGGCGTAGACGTGATCGCCTTCCCAACTCAGCTCGTAATGTTCAACGGCAGCGTTGATGATCTGCTTTTCACCCTTGAGCAGGGCGCGGACCTCAATACGCGAACGCTTGGTGTCCACACTGCATTCAGTGACCTCGCCAAACTCGCTCAGGCGATCATTAACGTACGCCTTGATGGCAATGCCGAGCGCGCCGTCCTTCATTCCTCTGGCAATCTTTCCAAACATGCTTGTTCTGGTTTTTTACAGGATGTCTGAAGCATACGCCGCCAAGCGTGAACGCTCGCCGCGCGCCAGCGTCACATGTCCGCCGTGCGGCCATCCCCGGAAGCGGTCGACCACGTAGGTCAGGCCGGACGTCGTTTCGGAAAGATAAGGCGTATCAATCTGGCCCAGGTTGCCGAGACAGACGATCTTGGACCCCGGCCCGCAACGCGTGATCAAGGTCTTCATCTGCTTGGCGGTGAGGTTCTGTGCTTCGTCCAGAATGATGTAACGGTTCAGGAAGGTACGGCCGCGCATGAAGTTGAGCGATCGAATCTTGATGCGCTTGGCGAGCAGATCATTGGTAGCCTGCCGCTCCCAGTCGCCGCCCTCGCTGTTTTGCGTGAGCACTTCCAGGTTGTCCATCAGCGCGCCCATCCATGGGGTCATCTTTTCTTCTTCGGTGCCGGGCAAGAAGCCGATGTCATCGCCAACCGGGACCGTGACGCGGGTCATGATGATTTCGCGATATCGCGGCTCATCCAGCACCTGCGCAAGTCCGGCTGCCAGCGTCAGTAAGGTCTTGCCGGTACCGGCGGTACCCAGAAGCGTGACGAAATCAATCTCCGGATCCAGCAGCAGGTTCAAGGCAAAGTTCTGTTCGCGATTCTTTGCGTGGATGCCCCAGACCGGTGCCTTGTTAGCGCGGTAGTCGCGGATCACGCGCAGCGTGGCGTTGTCCTCATCCATGTCCTGAACCATGAGTTCGAGGCCGCGCTCGCGATCGTCATCGGGCAGGTACAGGAACTGGTTGATGTAAGCATCTTTAACACTCGGGCCATGGACCCGATAGAGCGCGCGTCCGCGCTCGTCCTGCCAGCTTTCCATCTTGTCGCCGTGGGAATCCCAGAAAGTTTCTGGTAACTCGGCGTAACCGGTGGGCAGCAGGTCTGCATCATCCAGGACCTGATCGCTGTAATAGTCTTCTGTGCGAATGCCGACAATCGTCGACTTGATCCGCAGATTGATGTCCTTGGAAACCAGCGTGACGCGCCAGTCCGGGTGACGTTTGGTCAGTGATAGGGCGCTGAGCAGGATGGCGTTGTCTGCCTTGTTGCCGGGCAGGATGCCGGGCAGTTCAGTCTCACTGGGCGTGGTCTGGAAGAAGAGCCGCCCGGTTTCCGCCGCCTTCTTGCGGCCAGAGCCGCTGACATTGTCGCGGCGGCCGATGCCGGAAGGAATCTGCAATCCCTGTTCAATCTGCGAGTGGTCCTGCTCTGCGACCAGTTCATCCAGCAGCCGGCTGACCTGCCGCGCGGTGCGTGCTGCTTCGCTGGTGCCCTTCTTGAGTCCGTCAAGTTCTTCGAGCACGACCATGGGAATGTAGAGGTCGTTTTCCTCGAAGCGGAAGACGCAGGTGGGATCGTGCATCAGCACGTTCGTATCGAGGACGAAGATTTTGTTCTTTACGGATTCCGCCATGGATTCACCAGGTAAGGCGCGCCGGGCCTGAGGAAGGCTCGATCAGGATGCGCGGGGCAGGGAACAATCAGAGTGCTTTTACCGCAGCCAGGACTTCTTCGGCATGCCCTTTGACCTTGACCTTGCGCCAGACCTGCGCAAGCTTGCCCTTGTCATTGAACAGCCAGGTGCATCGGTCGATGCCCATGTACTTGCGGCCGTACATGCTCTTTTCCACGATGGCATCGAACGCCTCGCACGCCGCACCTTCAGTGTCGGCCAGCAACTTGAAGGGAAACTCGTACTTGGCAACAAAGTTGTCGTGGGACTTCACGCTGTCCTTGGAGATGCCCAGAATTTCGGCGCCGGCGCGTTTGAACTTGGCGTGCAGATCGCGAAAATCCTGGCCTTCCTGTGTGCAGCCCGGCGTGTTGTCCTTGGGGTAGAAATACACCACCAGCGCTTTGCCCTTGAAGTCCTTGGCCAGTGAAATGTCTTTTCCGCCACTGGCGGGAAGCGTCAGGTTGGGAATCTTGTCGCCAATACTCAATGCCATTCGGGCGTCCTGTAGTGAGATGCTTTCTTGAACTGGATATGACCGGTCAGGGCAGGTCAACTCTTGATCGGGTCGAGTACACCATCTGCATTGAGATCATCGCAAAGATCCATGAAGGATTCGCGTAGTGCCTGCGGATGCTGATTGACCGGCACATGCAGCACCATCTGGACGCTGCACATTTCGGCTCCGGTATAGGTGCTCGCATATTTTTGTGTCGAGATCTCGGCGACTTCCACGTCCTGCCCACCAAAGAATTCCAGCATATGAACCAGCAGGTCAGGCTGCTGGGGCGCGATCACGTCAGCGGCATAGGGCCGGAACTCCGGGCTCTGGGCGCGCGGACCGCAACGCTCGAAGCGCACCTGGAGGTCAAGCTTGGTGGCGATACCGGGCAGGGCCGTTTCCAGGCGACCCAGCGCGCTCCAGTTGCCTGATACCACCAGATTTGCGGCAAGGCGATCGCCGATGGGTGCGATACGACAGTCTTCGACCTCGCAGCCCCTTTCGCGTATGGCCCGAAACATCTCAAGCGGCACATTGGCCTTGGTCCTGGCGAGGACCGATATGGACAGCAGGCTGTCTTGAGAGGTCATTGGCAATTCGGTGTCTTTGGCGCCGGGCATAGCGATCTTCGAATCAAAAGGCGAGTTTATGGACGCATGAGGCAAATGACCAATCAGGGCGGGCACTTTGCCGTCGGATCATGGTCATAAGCGACCCTCCTCGCCGGGCTGCTGAACTTGAGCAGCCGGTATCGTCATCAACGCGTATAATTTGCGCCCCTTCGCAGCCGCCAAGCCGAGCCCCTCATGATTCACGGCAGTATTGTCGCCATTGCTACGCCCATGCACGATGACGGTCGTGTTGATGTGGAAGCGCTTGATCGCCTTGTGGACTGGCATATTGAGGAAGGTACCAATGCCATCGTGGCTGTCGGAACCACCGGTGAATCTGCGACGCTGGAAGTTGAAGAACACATTGCGGTCATCCAGCAGGTCGTTGCTCGCGCCGCGGGCCGGGTGCCAGTTATTGCCGGAACCGGCGCGAATTCCACCAGCGAAGCCATTGAATTGACCGAAGCGGCCCGAAAGGTCGGTGCCAATGCCGCTTTGCTGGTGACGCCTTATTACAACAAGCCGCCGCAGGAAGGCCTTTATCAGCATTTCAAGGCCATTGCTGAAGCGGTTGATATCCCACAGATTGTCTACAACGTGCCTGGACGCACGGCGGTAGACATGCTGCCTGAAACAGTGGCCCGGCTGGCTAAAGTGCCCGGCATTGTTGGTCTCAAGGAGGCCAAGGGTGATCTTGATCGCGTGCGCGCACTGCTCGCGCTGGATCTGCCAAAGAGCTTTGCCCTGCTTTCCGGGGACGACGCCACTGCCCGCGAGTCCATCTTGCTCGGGTTTCACGGAGACATATCGGTAACGGCCAATGTCGTGCCGCGCCAGATGGCTGAGATGTGCCGCGCCGCGAGCGCTGGAAACGCTGAACTCGCCGCGGAAATTGACGCTAAGATTGCGATCCTGCACAGCCAGCTGTTCTGCGAGGCCAACCCCATTCCCGTCAAGTGGGCACTTGAGCAGATGGGAAAGATGGGGCCTGGCATTCGATTGCCACTGGTCCCGCTGGATAGCCGCTACCACACCCTCGTACGCGAAGCCCTGCAAACGGTTGGAGTTATTTGAGAATGTTGCTCAGAAGTTTCTTCGTTGTTGCCTGCTGCAGCCTGAGTGCTTGCAGCATTAACTCCTATTGCCTCGCGGATCAGGACTACCAACGCGCGCAGATCGCGCCGGAAATGAAGTCCGTCAAAGGGTTGTCATTGCCCACCACTGGTTCGGCCCTGAGGCTTCCCGAAGCGCCTGAAAACTCAGAGCCTTTTGGTGTTGAATCCGAAGATGGGACAGGCGTCTGCCTGGACAAGCCACCGCGGCTGGCAACACCGGATGAGAAATCAAGCAAGTCTTGAGGGCTCAGCCCGGATATAATCGTTCAAATTGGAGAGGTGTCCGAGTGGTTGAAGGAGCACGCCTGGAAAGTGTGTAAGGGGGTCAAACCTCTTCGCGGGTTCGAATCCCGCTCTCTCCGCCAATTTTTAGTCGTACAACTCAGCGCGGCGCGAGTCTCGAGATAACTCGCAGAACGTTTGAGCGCGCGCTCACCTCGAAGTATTCGAGGCAGGGTCGCGTCGTGGTGAGTTGATCGGGGCGGGCTTCATCGCCAGCTCAATTCCGCATTATCAGATTCTTTAGATGCGGAGCCTTTCGCGGTTCAGGCCGCGCTTAGGCAGGGCGCCTCGCGTGAACAGCCCGACGCTCATTACTCAGACAGTATGGGTTGAGACGCACCGCACTTCGGTCGTTCAAGCTCATTGAAGTTGTGATGCTGTCAAAGAATTCTTGATGCTGGCAGCGGGGCGGGCTCACCAGGCAGCTATTGTCGGCTCAGAAAGCTGCTCCTGAGTATTGCTTCTCTGTTCCACAACCAGGGCAGGGAGCACTGGATGCATTGCTCTGCTTTGGGGCTCTCCAATGTATGCGGCCTGTACGACCGCGACTTCCCACCGGTGGACGTTCCTGCTGAATTCAGCGTGCTAGGAAACCCAGGTCGGTTGCAATGTCTGTACTTCGATAAGCGGACTTCCGACCCGACATCGGTGCAACTCGGCTCTGAAGAGCAAAACAGCTTTGTCGATTCGTGAACACTATCTTTCGATGGGTGCGCCGAATAGACTTCGACCTTAACGTTTACCGAATAGACGACTGTCTCAAGATATACAGTCTGGTGCCCGGATCAGAAGCTCAAATCAATTACCAACCGGCCCCAAAAAATTTCAGCCGCATAATTGAGGAGGACAATATCGTGAAATATTCCATTTGGAGAGCCACGGGTGCCGCATCTCTTGGCATCGCGCTCGCACTCGGTGCTGGTAATGCGATAGCCAAAGTCAGCCCGGACGAAGCCGCCAAGCTGGGTCAATCATTAACCCCAGTCGGTGCCGAAAAGGCCGGCAACGCCGACGGCAGCATCCCGGAGTGGACTCCGGCCAAGCAGAAGGGCGCGCTGAGCGGCGAGTACGTGTCCAACCCACAGATTGAGGCTGAAAAGCCGCTTTACACCATCACACAGGCCAACGCCGGCGAGTATGGCGACAAGCTCAGCGGCGGGCACAAATATCTGCTCAAGACGCACGACACGTACAAGATGAACGTGTACAAGAGCCATCGCGAAGCCGCCTTTCCGGATTTCATCTACAAAGCAACGGCAGAAAACGCGGTCAAATGCGAACTCATCGGCACTGACGAGCCGGACAATTGCTCACTGGGCTTTCCGTATCCGATTCCTAAGACGGGCGCAGAAGTCATCTGGAACCATCGCCTGAAATGGCGCGGTAACTCGGTCAAGCGCAACAACGACCAGATGATCGTCCAGCCTGACGGAACCTACTCGCTGGCGCAGCTCACCGAAGATGTGAAGTTCGATTACGCCAATGAGAACAATCCGATTCCCCTGACCAAGGATTCCGGCAAATTTCTCAAGTATTTCTCGACCATTACTTCTCCGCCGCGCACCGCCGGCACCATGATTCTGGTCCACGAAAGTGGCGGTACTGGCGAGAAAGGACGAGCGGCTTGGTTGTATTCGCCTGCACTCAAGCGCATTCGTCGTGCACCGGCGGTGTGCTGTGACAACCCGTATGAAGGTACCGACGGCAATCAGTTCTACGATCAGGTCGACATGTTCAACGGCGTGTTGGAGCGCTACACCTGGAAGATCGTTGGCAAGAAGGAAATGATCATTCCGTCCAGTTCGTTCAAGATTGGTCGTGCTAAGTACGACGAACTGGCCAAGCCCAAGCATCTGAATACCGACCTGCCGCGATATGAGTTGCACCGGGTCTGGGTGGTTGAAGCCACGCTGCGCGAGGGGACCTCGCACACCTTCGCCAAGCGTGTGTTCTACGTCGACGAAGACAGCTGGAACATCGTGATGGTCGACTGCTTTGATGCGCGCGGCGGCCTGTTCCGCTTCCAGGAAGGTCATCTGGCCCCGCAGTACAACGTGCAGACCGTATTCACCGTGCCTGAAGTGATCTACCACTTTGATTCTGGGCGCTACTTCCTGACCGCGCTCACCGCTGAAGGCAAGCCCAACGACTATTCAGTGGATTACAAAGATAACTTCTTCAACGCAAATGCTGTTCAGAAGCGCGCCTCGAAGTAAGGCGAGCCGCTTGTAGAGTCAAAACCCGGGAGCCTCCATTCAGGCTCCCGGGGCTTTGGCGAAGTCGCGTGCCAGCAGAGACAATCGAGAGATCCACGCAGAACACGCTGGGGTGAGCGTGCCAGTGGCGCGATTCCGACTTGCAGGCAAAAGATTTGCAGGGATGACAGGTTCAATACACACCGGTCATTGCAGAGTTAATCGCGGGCTGAACCACAGGAACTTTCATTCAATATGATCCTGTGGTTGAAGACTGAAAAAGGAGAGGGGGAAGGCATGAATTTCAGGAACGCTAAGATTCCACAGAGCGCGCTCGTGCGACCGGCGCTCGCATTGGTTCTTCTGATGTCGGCTGCGGCGAGTACCGTTAGCCATGCAAGAACCTTCGATTTCAGTCTCGGAGGCATCAGCGTAGATGGTGTTTCCAATACCACTCTGATTGCCGGGGTGGGTGTGCGCACCGAATCTCAAGAGACACGGATGATCGGCAAAGGCCATCTTGATCCGGATGTCTGTGGCCGCGGGCCTGATGGCCTTCTCTACTACCAGTCCTGCCAAGGCATCTTCAAGGACCAGACTTTCACAGCGGAGCGCATCGTTGGCGCGCCCGGCTATGCCTCAGGAAACTTTGATCAGGGCAATCTCAACTATGACCGGGGTGATATCACCCAGGGCGGCATCCGCATCAACCAGGATGTGTTGCTGACCTGGGGCGATTTCGGATTCTTCTTCAAGGGCATCGCGTTTTATGATCCCTTCAATCACGATTTCGATGAGTATCACCCCAGCTATATCTATTCAGGCAACGTTGATGACGTGGGCTATGCCTCGATGCCCGGCGATGAACTGGTTCGCGCCGGCGTTGACCTGAGTGCGCTGGGCCCGGCGGTCAATGGACTCGGGCTGCCGCCAACGGTTGTCCAGCAACTGTTGTTAAACCCCACCGCAGTTCCGGTCTTGGGCGTGAGGAACGATTCGCGACCTTGTCCTGCATCGCGCAACCCAACTGGCGGACCCTGCGGTTTGGTCTATGGCCCGGGCGGAACCGTGCGTTTGAATCGCAATGACCCACAGACCAAGCGCATCGCGGGTCTGGGTTTCATTCTCCAGGATCTGAATATTTTCGGCTCCTTCGACATTCCGGGTGACCGCGAATTGTTGCTGAAACTGGGCCGCCAGCAGGTCAACTGGGGTGAGTCCACCATCGAGTTTTTTGACTCGCTCAACATCGCCAACCCCGCGGACCTGCACAATCTGTTTCGCCTTGGTGGAAACGGGCTGGACGACTTCTACCAGCCGGTCAACATGCTGAGCTTTTCAACTTCCTTGTTTGAAAACGCCTCCATTTCGGGCTTCTACCAGCTTGAGTTCCTTCCACTGGGTGTCCCAGCAGCAGGTACTTTCTATTCGCCCGTCAATATCGGGACCAACAACGATGGCCCGAACTACCTGACGACCGGTTTTGGCCAGTTGGCGCAGGACCCCGAGGGAATCGGTCATCAGCTGGACAGTCCGCTCACCGCCATTACCAACACGACCAGCCGCATTGTTCGCCTGAAAGACCGCGAGCCGGATTGGGAGAATCAGTTTGGTATTCAGTTCAAGTATTACGCCGAGAACTTCAACAACGGCACCGATATTGGCCTGTACTTCGCGAATTATCACTCGCGACTGCCCATTGCGAGTTTCTATTCGGCAAGCCGCTCCTGTGCCAAGGATTCACGGCTTGCAACAGACCTGGTCTTAGATTGTCCGAACTGGCCACTATTCCATGCGCTCACCAGCCCGAACGACCCGGCTGGCGCTGCGCCCGACGCAACCGGTGATGCGCTGTCGCTCGATAGCATCGCGGCGGTTCTGGAGTATCCCGAGAATATCCAGATGTACGGTATCTCGGCCAACACTTCTTTCGGACTTGTTTCCGCCCAAGCCGAGATCGCCTACCGGCCCAAGCAACCCATGCAGGTCGCACTGGTGGATCTGACATTTGCAGCCTACGGGCCGACTCTGACCAATTGCCACTTGGGTGGCTGCCAGGGCAGTCAGGGCGGACTGGGCATTCAGCCGGATGGAAGTGTCGGCGTTTACGGCTCGAGCGACTTCATCGGACTCAATGGCGCGAGGTTTGCTGACACCATCGATGCGGTTGTCGGTGCGCTGCCGGGCTCGGGTCGTTCCTTCCCCAGCTTCGTCATTCCCTACCGGGGTGGCGTGATTGGAGACAATCCCGGCAACGCCTATATCCGTGGCTGGGAGGAGTTTGAAACCTATACCTTCGATATTGGCCTGACCTACGTTGAGGGCAACACCGACTTCGGCGCACGATTGCTGGGAGCGGATCAGATTATCTGGCTGGCAGAATTTGGTGGCGTGTGGCTGCCCGACATGCCCTCACTGGATCGTCTGCAGCTCGAAGCGCCGGGTATCGAATACCACGCCAGTGCCGGCGCTGATGGGTCTGGCGCAGATGGTTCGCGCCAGGCCTGTTCTACCAACGCCGCCTGCAATATTGGCCCGGATGGCCTGCGGTTTAATCCGCACCAGCAGGACCGCGAGATGTATCCCGATGACTTGTCGCTCGGATACTCGCTGGTGGTGCTGATTCGTTACGAATCGGTGCTGCCCAAAATCAGCATCGCGCCACAAATCATCTTCAAGCATGACTTCTACAACACCACGCCAGGTCTGGCGTCGAACTACATAGACGGCCGCATCATCTGGGATACCGGTATTGAAGTGCGTTATGGAAACGCCGCGTCATTCAACTTTGGTTATCGCGCGGTGGCGGGTGGTGGTGTGGCCAACAACCTGGGGGACCGCGATGAAGCGCGCGTATTCCTGAAGTACGCGTTCTGATTGCGGACAGCGCGCCGAAAACACGACATTCACATTCCTACCAGTGTCAGCGCGAGCGCGCTGCACCCTGACCTACAGGTGATCTCATGGCTCACGGCGAGTCGCACGGCAAATTTGCCCAACTGTTTCTGAAAGTCACGCTGCCAATCGTCTTCGGCAACCGCAGGCTGACGCTGGGTGTACTCGCCGTCATCACGGTATTCATGGCCTGGCATGCCTCGCATCTCAAGCTAGACGCGGGGTATGAGAAGGGCCTGCCGGTCGGGCATCCGTATATTGAAATCTTTCACAAGTATCAGAAGGATTTTGGTGGCGCCAATACGATCCTGTTCGCGCTCATGCAGAAGGAAGGCAAGGGCGATATCTATCAGCCGGAGTTTCTTGGCACGCTGAAGAAGCTGACGCAGGCAGTCTTCTTTACCCCCGGTATCGACCGGCCGCGCGTAAGTTCGCTTTTCACGCCAGACGTGCGCTATCTGGAGACCATCGAAGGTGGTTTTCGTGGTGGCAACGTCATACCCGCGGAGTACGCGCCGACCCCTGAAATGATGGAGCGCATCCGCAGTCATGTAGCCAAGGCCAAGGCGGTGGGGCGGTTTGTCGCCAATGACCAGACCGGCGCGATGGTCTTCAGCGAGATGCTGGAACGTAACCCGACCACGGGTGAAGACACGGACTACTTCGAGATCGCTAATCGGGTTGAAGAAGTGCGTCAGCGTTTCATCAATCCGAAGATGTACGAGTACACCATCACTGTGGATCAGGGGCCTTTCAAGGCAGGCGAAGTTGTCCACCGCGGGTATTCCGACAAGCGCGGAACGATGTTCCGATTTGAAACCATCAAGGCGGAATTTCGTGACGAGGAGGGTGCCAGCATCTGGCACGATATCTCCGGTAGCAATCTCACGGTTGAAGAAGTCACTAACCCTGATTACAACCCGGATATTGATATCAAGATCGTCGGGTTTGCCAAGGTGGTTGGCGATATTGCAGATGCAGTACTCGGCGTCGTTGCATTTTTTGCCCTCACCATCTTCCTGACCTGGATCATCCTGTGGTGGTACTGCAGTTCGCCATGGATTGCATTGTTGCCGCTCAGCTGCGGTTTGCTTGCAGTGGTATGGGAACTGGGCATCCTGCGCATGGCGGGGTATGGATTGGATCCTTTCGCCATTCTCGTGCCTTTCCTGGTCCTTGCCATCAGTGTCAGTCACGGCATCCAGATCACGAGCTTCTGGCTCAACGAAGTCGCAGAGAAAGGTACTGACGCGTTCAATGCTTCGCGCAACACCTACAAGCGTCTGGTCATCCCAGGCCTCACGGCGGTGCTCGCTAATGTGATCGGATTTGGCACTATCCTGCTGATTCCGGTGCCGATCATCCGTGAGATGGCAGTCAATGCCATGTTCGGTTTGCTTGCGGTGATTCTCTGCAAGAAAGTATTACTGCCGCTGTTACTGACCTACGCAAGCCTGCGCAATCCTGAGAAATGGAGGGCCAGTCAGAAATCTCGCGACAAGATGCTGGACCCGATCTGGCGGATGATCGCCCAGATCACCACGCAGAAAAAATATGCCGCTGCGATCCTGATCGCGAGTGCGGGTGTTTTTGTTGCCGCCTATTACTTCGAGCACAAGTATCTGCAGTACGGAGATCTCAAGGCTGGCGTGCCGGAGCTCAGGCCAGATACCCGCTATAACCTTGATTCACAGGCCATCGTGGATAACTTCGCCATTGGCGTTGATGTCATCAAGTTTGTTGTCGAAGGCAAGGCCAACGGTTGTATCGATTACGACATCATTTCCGAGGTGGATCGCTTTGAGTGGCGCATGCGCGGAACACCGGGCGTGCAATCGACATTGTCACTGGCTCAGGCTCAGAAGAGCGTGTTCCAGGCCTTCAACGAAGGTAATCCCAAGTACTGGAATCTGCCGCGCGGCTCTGACGGCCTGGTGCTCGCCGGTCAGCCGTTCCCAACGTCCACCGGTTTGCTGAACAAGGACTGCAGCGCCGTACCGGTGCTGGTGTTTACTGTCGACCACAAGGCTGCAACCATCGACGTCATTGTTGCCGCTGCCAAGGAGTTCATCGCCGAGTTGCCTGAAGATTCTCCGGTGACCATCCAGTTGGCGACAGGCAATGTCGGTGTCATGGCCGCCACCAACGACACCGTGCGAGAGGCAGATCGCTATGTGCTGATCACGCTGTTCATCGCGATCTCCATTGTTGTGCTCATCTCCTTCACTGGGTGGGTTTCGGTGCCGTCGATCGTGCTGCCGCTGATCATGGTCTCGATCTTCACCTACGCACTCATGGTGTTTCTGGAGATTGGCGTGACGGTGGCCACATTGCCGGTCGCTGCTTTCGCGGCAGGTATCGGCGTGGACTACGGCATTTACATCTACAGCGTGTTCGAGGAAAACGTCAAAGACAAAGGCATGGCGCTGCGAGAGGCTTACCTCGATACCCTTCGCAAGACGGGCAAAGCGGTGGCGGTGACCGCTGCGGCGCTGACCGCCAGTGTTGCCACATGGGTACTTTCCGATCTGCAGTTCCAGATCAACATGGGACTCTTGCTGGCAATCATGTTTACCGCCAATGCTGGCGCGGCGATGGTCTTGCTTCCTTCCTTCGCTACCTTCCTGTTCAAGCCATCCAAGGACGGCAAGCCTCCCCAGCAAAGCACGCTTCCCGGAAACTCACAGGAGGCACACTCATGAGTTTGCACATTCATATGACTGGGCAGTCCAAGAGCCTGCTGGCTTGTGAAGACCCGTTGCAGCTCCCAGCTAGGGCGTCGCGCGCTTCATCGCGGCTTGCTGCAATTCTGCTTGCGATTTTTCTATCTTTTCCGATGATCAGCGCGTATGCACAGGAGTCCACTGCTGAGCCTGCATCGGTGGACGAGGAGGGCGAAGCGTTGGTCGAGGCGCCGCCGCCGGAACCGGTCGCAGCACCTGTGCGGTCAGACAAGCAGCCCAAGCCGGCAGAAATGTCGTCTTATGCTGTGCGTGGATTGTTACTGGATATCGACTACACCGGAGAACAGCTGATTGCGGTAGGTGAGCGGGGCAACATCATTGTTTCCAAAGATGGCGCTCAATGGACACAGCTGGAAGTACCGGTTCGTGCAACCCTGACCGCTGTTTCATTCGTAGATGCCCAGCACGGCTGGGTCGTCGGGCACGATGCCACGATCATTCACACCCGTGACGGCGGCGCCAGTTGGAGTGTTCAGGCGTTCAACCCGGAGCTGGAGCAGCCGCTGCACAATGTTCTGTTTCTGGATCAATCACGCGGCTATGCATTCGGCTCGTTTGGCTTGTTCTGGCAGACCAGTGACGGCGGCAAGAGCTGGATGGAAGTGCATGCGCCGACGGTGCTTGAAGAGGGCTTTCATCTCAATGGCATGGCACAACTCAAGAACGGGGAACTGCTTCTCGTCGGAGAGGCGGGCCTGCTCGGTTACTCAACTGATGGCGTGAGCTGGGAGCGTCTGGAGTCGCCCTATGAGGGCAGTTTCTTTGGCGTGGTACCGCGTGGCGAGAAAGGTGCGTTGGTCTACGGCATGCGTGGAAATGTCTATGTGACGGACGATGTGAGCGAAGCCCAGTGGCGCAAGGTTGAACTGGATACTGTGAGCTCCATATATGGCGCATGGGCAAAGGACGACGGAGCCGTCATTCTGGTGGGCGCTGACGCGACCGTCATGACCGTTCAGGCTGATGGTTCAGTCGAGCACGCTGCGACCGATTCCAGCCATGCCAGCACTGACACAATCAATAGCGCCGTGCGCTGGCCGGGCGGGCTCATGACCGTTGGTGAGTCCGGTGTCCAGCCTTTTGGGAGCAAGGCCGCTGAGTAGGGCTTGAACTGCAAGCTCCACTGATCGGTCAAACGCTCAGACCAGATGGTACTTGCGGGCATAAGCGACGGCTGCGGTGCGACTACGCACGCCGAGCTTTTCGAAGATCTTGTGAACATGCCATTTAGCGGTGGACAGGGTGATCAGCAGCTCGTCAGCCAGCTGCTTGTTGCCCAGGCCAGCAGCAATCAGGCGCAGAATTTCGAGTTCCCGATTTGTCAGAGGATTGATCAGGTCTGAGCCGTTGGCTTGTGTATTCAGTAATGGCTTGTTGACGCTTTCTCCGGCAGCGGAACCATTGAGCAACAACACGATCCTGTTTTCGAATTCATGCTTGTGTCTTTGCCTGTCATCCAGCACATGTGTGGCTCGCTTGTCCTGGATGTATTCCAAAATATCCAGCAAGACACGTCCCGCACTGAAGAGCGGGTAGGCGTGATTCTCAGGCGCAGCAATGCTGATCACTTTGTCCAGTTCCCATGCAGCCTGTTTCTGCTTGCCCATATTCCACAATGCGATTGACCTGAGTGCCCCAATTTTTTGCAGCAGCATGATGCGCCCCTGACTTTGAGCCGATCTTCGGGCCAGAGTCAGTACTTGTAATGCCGCTGCATGCTTGTTTTCGGCCAGATGCATCTGGGCCTCGGTCAGTCGGGTGTACTCCACGATGCTGTTGCGATTATCTGCATTGATCAACGGGTTTTCAGTGCTCAGGATGTCGGTGCGACGCAGGGTGTCTTTTGCGCTGTCAAAACGATCAGCGTGCAAGAGCAAATTGATCTCCTCCGCAACCAGGGCGTAATAGAGACGCGGCTGGTTTGTTCTCTGGGCGGTTTCCTGTCCCTGGTGCAGCGACCTGCGAGCATTGTCCAGTGCCCCGTGCCAGACCATCAGGCGTGCCTCGTTGCGCAGCGCCATTAACAGGAACTCCGGGGGATTAGAAATGGATGCCAGTACCCGCCCATCCACAAACTGACGATGGGCCATCTCGAAGTCACAACGTTGCACCGCGACTTCGGTCCTGATCAGGGCTGCAATGGCGGTAGGTTGGCCGTGTCTAAGTGAGCTAGCGCCTGCGTTTCGCTGCGCACGGGTGGCGTTGGCTTCGGCGGCCGCAATGTGGCCGAGTTCTACATTGACCATCGTTGCAAGGGCATCGGCCCAGACGATGGAATACGTGGACTCCGCCTGATTTCCGTAGGCGTAAATCTCGTTTGCGCCGCGAGCTGCTGCGGAGAAATTATTCAAAAGGTAATTGCTGTAACTGGTCGCCCCGGCCGTGGAAGCCTTCAAGATGGGCGCATGCCCGGCGAGCTCATGCAACAGTTGGTCGCCGTATTCGGCGCCTGCGGCGGCCTGCTCAGAACAGGCCATGGCAACCAAGCGAATGGCCTTGGTCAGGGCGATGTGTTCCTCGCGCTCCCTGTCGCTCAATATCCAACAGGGATTCACGGTTTCCCGCAGAAGTCTCTCAACCTCCTCGGATAATGCGATGGCGGTTGCCGTACTGTCTCTCGTGAACGCGAGGGACCAGGCGTGGTACAGCAGAATTTCAGGCCGTTGATGGTGATACTCGCGCGGCAATCTGCGCATCCAGTCGAAAATCATCGCATGGTCGCCCAGCTCGGCGATCACTGACAGCGCACGTTCGGCAATCAGATCCGCTGCCTTGTCATATCTGGACGCATCGAGACAGTACTGAACCGCTTCATTCAGGTGGCCCTGTGCGATGCACCAGTCTGCTGCCTGCATGCAGATGTCTTTCTGCTCGAACCTGCTGTCACGGTGCAGCTCGTTGCGCAGGAAGTCTGAGAACAGATGATGGTAGCGATACCATTTCTGCTCGCGATCCAGCGGAATCAAGAACAGATTGCTCGACTCGATCAGCTCCATGAGCCGGGCACTGTCATTACTTTTTGTGATGGCATTGCATAGCGGCACAGACATCTGCGCTAGGAGCGATGTCTGCAGCAGGAAGTCTTTGATCTCATCTGGAAGGAATTTGTACACCGCCTGGAACAGGTATTCCTTCAGATCCTTGTCTCGGGCCGAGAATGCCTCCAAGAGCTCAGAGGGGCAGTCCTTTGCGTTGTTGATGGCCATCCCGGCAAGTTTCAGGCCCACGATCCAGCCTTCGGTCTTGTCATGAAGCAACTGGGCAGTCGCAGCTGGTAGGTCAATCGCGTGCAGGTCTTTCATGAAGCTCGTGATCTGCGCGGGCGTGAGGTTGAGATCACGGTGATCCAGTTCCGACAGGGTGCCGGAGACTCGCCTTCGACTCAGATCCAGCGGGAGGGGTGTGCGGGACGCGAGCACTGCGCACATGCCGTGCGGGGCGTAGCTGAGCAGTCGATCCCAGAAGCGAATGATGTCCGGGTGGCTCAGGACCTGAAAGTCATCCACGAAGAACGCGAATCTTGTCTGGTTGGAGGCAATCAGTCTGATCAGCGCGTCGAAGAACCCATTCAGATTCTCAGATCCCTGTGCTCTCAGAAAAGCCTGAGCTCTCTCGGCATTGGACACGTCGAGCTGGTACAGGGCTGCAGTCAGATAACGAGCGAAAACAGACGGGCTGTCGTCGCCGGCATCCAGACTGAGCCAGAAGCAGCGGGTTCCTTCCGCTTTCAGGGATTCGTACAGATCTACCAGAGTGGTTGATTTGCCGGAACCCGCTGGTGCGACAATGCTGACCAGACCCGTTTCCCGCGCCGCTTCAACCAGCTTTTGGTCAAACTCCTTGCGAGTCAGCCGCTTCTTCAGGATCTGTGGCGGGCGAATCTTGGTTTCGATGATCTCGGTGACCGTTGATTCGCTATTGCGCACCTGAGTTCTCCGCATGCGTCCTTCTTTTGCAGGGAGTTGCTCTGAATGCATTGTCACTGCACTGCTTGAGGTTTTGCATTTGCTGCGGCCGCACCACACCTGCAGAAAGTATAGTGAGTCCTGCGCCCTTGGCGATAACATGAGGGACAAGAATCAGCAGGGCTTATGCCTTGCGGATATCCTGATAGGTGATGACTTATCTGCTTGGGATTACGGTCGTCCACACTCCACACTGTACTGAAATACAAGAATCAAACAAATGGATAATCGTCAGCGAACAACCACCGGCCTGGTCCAACAGTGGGCTCAAGAATGTCCTGATCGCATCTGGCTGAAGGAGCGCTCGGGTGATGAGCACTTTGAATGGAGCTGGAAGTCTGCGCGCGCCGAGTCGCTCGCCATTGCAGCCTGGCTCGAGTCAGAGTTTGGGAGTCAGGGGATGCGAGTTGGCATCTTGTCCAGGAATCGCGCGCACTGGTTTCTCGCTGATTTGGCGATTGCCGCTTCCGGAAACGTCTCTGTTCCTCTGTTTACGACTCTGACACCTAACACGGTTGACTACATTCTCAATTTTTCCGAGGTGCAGCTGCTGGTTCTGGGAGAATCGGATAACTGGGAGAAAGTCCGTGATGTCGTGCCCGATCACGTGCGTATTCTGTGCCTGCCAGGTGTTCAGGGCCCCGAGGGTTCTACGCGTTGGGAAGACATCCTTGCAGCACATGCGGGCCAGCAGCCCAAGCACGAATGTCAGCCGGAAGATCTGCTGACGATCGTATTCACCTCAGGCACAACCGGTAATCCCAAAGGCGTTCTGCAGTCGCATGACTCCATGCTGGTGCCGATGAAGCGCATTGAGAAACCCGCTCACATGCGCAAGCATTCCCGCTTTCTGTCTTACCTGCCCCTGTCTCACATCGCCGAGCGACAGTTGGTGGTAATGACCAGCCTCAATCTGTGTGGAGAAGTCAGCTTCAATGAGAATCTGACGACACTGGTCCGGGATATGGGCGAAACACGCCCCAATTTTTTCTTCGGCGCGCCCCGCGTCTGGGAAATGCTGCGCCAGGGTGTGATTGCCAAATTCGGTTCACCCGAAGCTTTCGACAAAGCATATGCCGATGATCCGGAAGGCATGGGGCTCAAGATTCGTACCCTGCTTGGCATGACGGATTACGACTATCTTCTGACCGCGGCAGCGCCGACCCCTGCGTCGATGATCCATTGGTATGAGCGACTGGGCATCCAGTTGCTAGAGGGCTTCGGCCAAACCGAGGCGATGGCGCTGATTCTCAATACCCGAGAGGATCGCCGAATCGGTTCGGTGGGCAAGCCTATTGAAGGTGTCGAGGTGCAGATCTCGGATGTCGGTGAATTGCTTTGCAAGACGGACGCGTGTTCACCTGGCTATTACAAACAGCCGGAGAAGACGGCGGAGACCTTTGTGGACGGATGGGTCCATACCGGAGACAAGGCACGCATTGACGATGACGGTTATATCTACATCACGGGTCGCGTGAAGGACTACTTCAAGACCATTCACGGCAAGTTCGTGGCGCCGGTGCCGATCGAAGACAGCTTTGCTGCCAACGAGAACGTAGAACAGCTTTGCCTGTTGGGGCGCGGCTATTCCAAGACCGTCATGGTTTGCGTGCCTTCGGCGCTCGCCCAACAGAAGGACAGGGCGCAGATTGAAGCGAGCCTTCGGGAGACGGTGGCGGCGGTGAACGCAAGCGTTGAGAAGCATGCGCGCATCGGTGCTGTCGTGATTTCAAGCGCTCCCTGGACCATTGAGAATGGTGCGATGACCCCGACACTCAAGATCAAGCGAGATGTGATTGAAGCGCAGTTCGGTGAGCGGGCGCAGATCCTTGCGACCCAGGCCGCGGAACAGGGGCAGATTTTCGTCGAGTTCGACTCGTAGGTCCTTGGGCAGCGGCAGTCTCATTGCGCTGGCCATCATCCTGATCCCGCTTCGGTGGAAAGGCGCTGCCGCAATTTGTATTTGAGAACCTTTCCACCGACGGTGACGGGTAGTTCGTCGACAATCACGACCCGCTTGGGCGACTCGTAGCCCGCCAGCCTGTGGCGGCAGAAACTGATGAGTTCTGCTTCGTCGATCGTGCAGTTTTCCTGCGGGATGACGACGGCTGTCACGGCCTCTCCCCATTTCTGATCTGGCAGGCCGACTACGGCAACGCGTGATACGCCGGGGAAAGCGGCCACGACGGACTCGACGCGCAGGCTCGACACATTCTCGCCGCCAGATTTAATGACGTCCTTGTAGCGGTCCACCATGACGCGAAGGCCGTCGTCCCGGAACTCGCAGACATCGCCGCTGTGAAACCAGCCGTGTTGAAAAGCTTCGCGGGTCGCCTCCTCATCCCTGAAATAGCCCGCGGTGACGATAGGGGAGCGATAAACAGCTTCGCCGGGAACGCCCGGTTGCTTGTGCAGGGAGTTCCCTTCTGAATCCATCACGGTAGAAGCCAGAAGCGGCGAGGGGACGCCAACTATATTGGTCGCGGGCGCCGTCTGATGGTAGACCTCTGGCCAGCGATCAATGGGAAAGCGGTGCAGCGCAATGCATTCGGTCTGCCCGAAAATGCCGATCAGGTTCACGCCCTGGCAAAGCTGGCGAAGGCGCTCGGTGGTCTCGGGATGCAGTGCGCCCCATCCATAGACAATCACCTGCAGGCTGCTCAGATCAGATGAGGCGTCCGCGGCTTGCGCGACGCGCGCCAGCTCAGCCAGAAATTGCGGCGATCCACCGAACAGCGCGCTGGGCTTTTCTGTCGTGATATCCCGGATCATGGCTGCGGGGCTCGGAACACGCCCCATCATCAGGCTGCCGCCGGTCAGCAGCGCGGCGGCAGCAAAAATCTGGTCGCTCACATGAAAGATGACGGGCAGGTAGGTGCAGACACGAAAGTCTGATTCAAACTGCAGACCTCTGGAAAAACTCAGCGCCTGATTGAGGCCCGCCATATAGGTGTAGGTGTGCGAAATCATCACGGCCTTGGGCATGGACGTGGTTCCGGATGTCATCAGGATTTCCCAGATGTCATCGCCGTGGATGCGTACATCTGGTTCTGTGATGGGCTGGCCTTGCATCAGATCACGCAGGCCGGGGAATCCATGGCATTCACCACTGGCGTCGGGAATGACCGCTACAAGGGCAACGCCAGCAGTCGCAAAATTTTCCTGGGCTTTGCCCAGCAGGTCGGCATCAGCAATGGCAGCACGAGTGCCGGTATGTTTGAGCGAGTGAACAATCATGTCCGGCGCCATCATGGTGTTGATGGGCACTGCTACGAGACCAGCCTTGGCGATGGCAATCTTGACCAGGAATGCCTCGTTTGAGTTGTCACAGAACAAGGCAATGCGATCGCCCCGGGCATAGCCCATGCCTAGCAGTGCGTGGGCAATCTGATTCACGATGCGATCCGCTTGGCGATAAGTCACTCGGACAAATTCTGGATCGCGGGCGGCGCAAGGCGTGGCAATGAGGGCTTCCTTGTCCGGCTGGCTCCAGATCATGCGTTCAAACAGGTCGCCCACGCTGATGCGTTCCCAGCGGTTGTCAGCGCGCCGAGCAAAGACCTTTTCAACGTCAATTGTCATGCTGTTCTCTCTCCAGTCTCGGGTGCCCGTGAATCTGTGTCCGGAGCCCATATCGCACCATAAGTGATGCGGGCTCAATAAGGAACGTTGTATGAAGGGCTGTTCTTAGCGTCCGAAATATATAATAGTGAGTACAACTCACTAAATTGAATGCGAGGGATACTGGAACTTGGAGGCGAGCAAGCACACGCAGCAGGCGCGGGGCGTCAGATCGGCGCGAGCTCCTCGGATGGGGCGGGACGAGCGCATGATCCACATCCTGGCCGAAGCCCGACAGCATTTCGCGCGTCATGGCTTTCAGGCGGCTGTGGTCTCGGATATTGCTAAAGGCGCCGGGGTCTCCGAAGCAACCGTCTTCAAATACTTTCCCAGCAAGCTTGATTTGCTCAACAGCGTGATTGAGTCCTGGTACTCGGAGCTGTTCCGGGACTATTCAAAGGAACTGGCTTTTGTCAGCGGCGCAAGGGAGCGGGCCCGCTTCCTGATCTGGCGGCACCTGAATACCCTGCATGGCGACCCGCAGATGTGCCGCCTCATGCTATCGGACGTGCGCATGCAGCCGGGCTACGAGAAATCTGTCCTGTTTCGTATGAATCAGCGTTATACGGGCCTGTTCATGCAGGTGATTCGCGATGGCGTCTCAGAAGGGGTCTTTCGAGATGACATTTCAGTAGAGCTGATTCGGGACATGGTGTTCGGTGGCATGGAGCACCACGCGTGGAGCTATCTCTTTGGAAAGGGAAGCCTCGACGTCGAAGCTGTGACCCATCAATTGACTAGCGCAATCTGCGCCGGAATCGAGTCCGCGGCTCCGGCGAGCGATCAGGCGCAAGTCCGTCGGCTCTCCGGAATCGCTGCCAATCTGCAGAAGGAAGTAGATCGTATGACCCAGAAAAAACGGAGGCCATCGTGAGACAGACAGACACAGACGTATCGAAATGGCCATTCTCCTCAGTGCTGGTCGCCAATCGCGGCGAGATTGCAGTGCGCATCCTGCGAACCGTGCAGTCGCTGGGTCTCAGAGGGCTTGTGGTCTACCACGCCGCAGACAAAGCAACTGCTGCGGTGAAGATGGCTGATCAGGCCATCGAGATCACCGGGGCAAGCCCGGTGGCGGCTTATCTTGATGCGGAGCAGATCATTGCAGCTGCCATGAAGTCAGGTGCAGGTGCCATCCATCCCGGTTACGGCTTTCTGTCGGAAAACAAGGGGTTTTGTGAGGCGGTTGAGGCTCAGGGTATTTGCTTTGTCGGACCAACCGCCGCGCAGATTGATTTGATGGGCGACAAGGTGCGGGCGCGCAATTTTGTGGAGCAGGCCGGCTTTCCGGTCGCCCCAAGTGCCATCGAAGACGATGCGCCGGACAGCTTTCTCGAGCGCTCAAGAAGTCTTGGAACGCCTTTGCTGATCAAGCCCAGTGCTGGCGGTGGCGGCAAGGGCATGCGCATTGTCAGGGACCTGTCGCGTCTGGAGCAGGAAATCGAGAGTGGTCGTTCTGAAGGGCTGCGCTATTTTGGTGACGGCCGATTGTATTGCGAGCGATACATCGAGAATCCGCGCCATATCGAGGTCCAGGTACTCGGTGACGGGCAGGGCGGGGTTGTCCATGTTCTGGAAAGAGAATGCTCGGTGCAGCGTCGTTTTCAGAAGATTGTTGAAGAAACGCCTTCGCCGGCGTTGAGCGCAGAACAGCGACACGCCATCTGTGAGACGGCCGCGGGCATTGCGCGCTCCATCGACTATCGCAACGCGGGCACGGTGGAATTTATCTACGGTCCCGGCGGTGAATACTATTTCCTGGAGATGAATACCCGGCTTCAGGTCGAGCATCCGGTCACCGAAGAAATCACGGGTATCGATCTGGTGTTGCAGCAGCTTCGGGTGGCCGCCGGGGAGCGTCTGGAAATGGAGCAGGCGGATATCAAGGCGCGAGGTCATGCCATTGAATTGCGCCTGTACGCAGAAGATGCCGCGCGCGGCTACACGCCCACTACCGGGCCCATCCTCACGCTGAAACCGCCACGTGGCGAGGGGGTGCGTTGGGACAGCGGCATTTTGCAGGGTGGTGAAGTCACATCCGCGTTTGATCCCATGCTGGCCAAACTCATTGTGCACGCGCCTACGCGCTCCGAGGCCATCAAAAAAGCAGATCAGGCGCTACAGGACACGGTCCTGCTGGGGTGCAAAACCAACGCCGCCTTTCTACGCCGCCTCATCGCACACCCGGCGTTTGTCAGCGGCGATGTGCATACCGGCTTTCTTGACGCCAACCCACAGATCGCAGCCGAAGCAGAATTGAGCCCTCAGACACTGACTGCCCTGCTGGCTGCAGCGAGCCTGAGTACGCGACCGATGCGCGATGTGGCGGACGCCGTTCCCGACATGCATGCCGCCATCGGCGAATGGAGCAACTGATGCATCACGCATTCAGACTTGTCGATGACGTACACAACGTCGCTTTGTCGCGTTCTGCGCAGGCCTACCGCCTGCATTCGGACAATGGCACGCATGAGATCAATCTCGAGACTGCGTCGGATGGCCGGACCTGGCTGAGCCTTGGCGAGCAACAGTTTGAAGTCACGATCGCCACGCACGGTGATGATGTCTTTATCCACCTTGGCGGCGAGACCTATGAGCTTCGCTATCAGCATCCGCTGGACCGTCTGGCGGCAGAAGCGGGCGGTGCGGCAGAAGATCGGGTTCTGGCGCCCATGCCGGGCAGCATCATCAGCCTTGCGGTAAAGGCAGGAGACGCCGTCAGCAAGGGTCAGAAGCTGCTGGTCATGGAAAGCATGAAGATGGAGACCACCATCAACGCATCTCGCGATGCAATCATTGCTGCCGTGCATTTTGAGATGGGTCAGAGTTTTGACCGCGACGCCGCACTGCTGAGCCTTGCGCCCATGGAGCCATCCTCATGAAGCGAATTGAATCCCGACTCAATACCGGCTCTGCGGAATTTCAGGCCAATGCTGCACACAACCGGAAACTCGCCGAAGCGTTTCGCGAAAAGCAGCAGGCGGCGCGCGAGAAGCGACCTCAGCGCGATATTGATCGCGTCCGCAGGCAAGACAAGCTGCTGGTCCGCGAGCGTCTGAAATTACTGCTCGATCCCGGTACGCCTTTTCTGGAGTTCTCGTCGCTGGCCGCCAATGAGGCCTACGACGGCGAGGTTCCTTCGGCGGCCTGCGTGACCGGCATCGGCATCGTGTCCGGCAGGGAAGTGGTCATCAACGCCGGTGATCCTTCGGTCAAAGGCGGGGCCTGGTATCCGCTGACGGTAAAGAAGATCGTCCGGGCGCTGGAAATCGCCATTGAGAATCGCCTCCCCGTGGTGCATCTCTGTGATTCGGCCGGTGGCTTTCTGCCCCTGCAAGCCGATCTGTTTGCAGACAAGCACATGGCCGGACGCATCTTCAGAAACCAGTGTCAGCTCTCAAAAATGGGCGTCCAGCAGGTCTCCGTGGTGCTCGGTCACTGCACGGCCGGCGGTGCTTACGTGCCGGGGCTTTCGGACTACAACGTGATCGTGCGCGGGACCGGCGCGATCTTTCTGGCCGGACCGCCTCTGGTCAAGGCGGCAACCGGAGAGGATGTCAGCGTTGAAGAACTGGGGGGCTGCGATATGCACACCAGCGTCTCCGGAACCGCGGATTACCCGGCGTCCTCGGAAGAAGAAGGCATCGCCATTGCGCGCGACATCGTCGCCCAGTTCAAGAAGCCGCAGAAGGCGAACGTCCTGTGGCAGCCGCCTGAAGATCCCTTCTACGATCCCAGCGAGCTGTACGGCATTCTTCCGCAGGACATCAAGGCGCAGTTCGACATGAAGGAAGTCATCGCGCGCCTCGTCGATGGCTCTCGTTTTCACGAGTATCAACCCAACTACGGGAAGACCCTGATCTGCGGCTATGCGCATTTGTGGGGCTGGAAGATCGGCATCGTTGCCAACAATGGCGTGCTGTTTAATGACAGCAGTCTCAAGGGCGCGCACTTCATTACGCTGTGCAATCAGAACCGCACCCCGATCCTGTTTCTGCAGAACATCACCGGCTTCATGGTGGGGCGAGAGTACGAGCGTCAGGGCATCACCAAAGATGGTGCCAAGATGATCATGGCCGTGTCCTGCAGTGAAGTGCCCAAGTTCACGGTGATGTGCCACGGCTCTTTCGGTGCCGGCAATTACGGCATGAGCGGGCGCGCCTTCGACAGCCGCTTCCTGTTCTCCTGGCCGCAGTCGCAAACCAGCGTCATGGGTGCGGAGCAGGCGGCAAACACCCTTGCGGACATCAAGGTCCGTCAGCTGCAGCGGCAGGGCAAGCAACTCAGTCAGGCTGATATCGATGCCATACGTGATCCGGTCCTTGCCGACTTCAAGCGCAAGCAAAGCGCCTACTTCACCACTTCGGAGATCTGGGACGACGGTATGCTCGACCCGGTCGATACGCGCAATGCCCTGGGCATCTCGCTGTCAGCAGCGCTGAACACGCCGATTGCAGAACCCGGCTATGGCATTTTTCGGATGTAAGAAGATCAGCTTTTCCGGCGATGCGGCAACCAGCGGGTGGAGTACGTGCTGCCTGATCCGCTATGTATTGCCGAGCATCGGAAGGTTAAAAATCGAGGAGAGACATCATGATCACCATTCACCATCTGGGCGTTTCACAATCCGAACGCATTGTCTGGCAGTGCGAAGAGCTGCAGATTCCTTATGAACTCAAGCGCTATCAGCGCGATCCGCAGACACGTCTCGCCCCGCCCGAATATCGCGCACTGCATCCCGCAGGGACTTCGCCGGTCATCAGCGATGGCGACCTTGTGCTGGCGGAGACGGGCGCCATCATGGAATACATCAATACCCGCTACGGCAAGGGTGAGCTCGTCGTGGCGCCGGACGAAGCCCGGTACGCCGACTACCTGTTCTGGTTTCATTACGCCAACGGCTCACACCAGCCGCACCTCATGGGGCAGATGATTGCCAATATCGCGGGTTATACGGGTGACAACCCGGTGCTGAATACCGTGCTGGGCCGCGTGGATCGCGGCCTGGACATGATGGAAGCACAGCTTGCCAAGCTGCCGTATCTGGCTGGAGAGAAATTCACCTCTGCCGACATCATGATGTTCTTTCAGTTGACCACCATGAATCATTTTGTCGAGCAGGACTTGTCGACAAGACCGCATCTGAGTGCCTATGTGCAGCGCGTCTCGCAGCGACCGGCTTACCGCGCCGCGATGGGCAAATGTGATCCGGAGTTGCTGTCCGCAACCCAGTGAAAAATTTGGCGTAGGCGTGGCTCTGTCTGCGCTGAGGTGATCGAGCGAGAAGCTTGCACAGCGGTGCTGCCTTCAGACCTTCTGCAGCACGGTCCGCTTATTGATTCGGAGCCGTTGGCGGAAAAGTGACAACGACCGCCAAACCGGGATGGTTGTTTTCTAACGAGAGGCTCGCGCCATGTCGATCCGCGATTGCGGCCGCTATGCTCATCCCAAGTCCGGATCCGGTGCCTGCGCGGCTCTTGTCGACCTTGAAAAAGGGCCGAAACAGCTCTTTCCAGAGCGTCGGATCAACGCCGATGCCGTCATCACTGATGCGCAGCCGCATGCTGTCATCAGGCAGAGCCTCAATTTCGAGATTGATCCGGGTGCCCGGGCCGTTATGCTTGATGGCGTTCTCCACCAGATTCACAATCAATTGCGACAGTAGCTGGGAATCCGCAGAAATAAGGGCAGCGGGTCCCCGACGAAACGTGAGTTTCTGATCATTTTCTTCCGCGACCGGCGCATACGTCTCCGCGATGCCGGCGGTCAGGGCTTGAAGATCCACGTCAGCGAAAGCCAGGCGTTTGCGCCCTGACTGCAGCTCGCCCAGCCGCAGCAGGGAAGTGAAGCTGCCCAGCGTCTCGTCCAGCAGTTCAATGGTGCTGTGGGCGAGCTTCTGGGCTTGTTCTTCACGTTGTAGCGTCTCAAGCTTTTCCAGTCTCTGGTGCAGGCGTCCGAGCGGGGTTCGCAGATCATGGGCGATGCTGACCGATACATGCCGGATTTCGTTGACCAGCAACTCGATGCGTTCGAGCATGCGGTTGATCGTCGTGGCCAGCTGCTCGAAATCATCACCGATACCGTGTACAGGAATGCGCGCTGAGAGTTCGCCATCGCCCACCGCATCGGCAACGTTCTTGAACTTTCCGAGTTGCACCATAAACCGGCGACTGATGTAGATGCCGACCAGCACACTGATGACCAATAGCGCAAACACCGCCAGAGAAAGCGTCTTGCGGATGGCACGGCCAAACTCGACAACACTATGTGCCTCGGCGGCTACCGCAAGGCGATAGCCGTCCTCGAGTTCTGTTGTGAGAATCAGTAGATCTGGGAGGCCCTCGCGCCGTTCACGCAGCCAGCCCTCTGAACTGCCAATGATCAGGCGGTCAAAGACCACCACCCCATCTGGGCTCGCGAGCGCATAACGCAGGCGCGGGTTGGGCGCACGTTCGAGTCGCTCTCGGATGTCATGCTGCAATTCTTTCAAGCCGTGCTCGCGATAGTCTCCCATCAGCTGCGTGGTTTCTGAGATCACGTAGCTCTGCAGTTGAAGCTCCATGGTGTGTCGGGTGCCGAAATAGATCACGGTGCTCAGCATCGCGGACCCAAGCGCAAAAAGAATTGCAGTCAGGGCCGCATACCGAAATCCTGCGGTGCGAAAGAATCTAGTGATTCTCATCGAGCATGTACCCGGCGCCGCGAACGGTGTGGATGAGCTTCTGTGAAAAATCGCGATCAACTTTTGAACGCAGCCGGCTGATGTGCGTCTCAACGATATTGGTCGTTGGATCAAAGTGAAAATCCCAGACGTTTTCCAGGAGCATGGTCCGCGTCACGACACGACCCTTGTTGCGGATCAGGTACTCCAGGAGCCGAAACTCCGTGGGAAGTACGGTGATCTCAGCACCGGCGCGGTAAACGCGCCGTCTGATCAGGTCCATGCTCAGGTCGCCGGCGCGGAGTTCCGTTGGTGCGTCATTGCGTTGCGGGCGTCGCACTATGGCCGTCACACGTGCTCGAAGCTCCGAGAAGGAGAACGGCTTCACCAGATAATCATCAGCGATGCCCAGACCTTCGACCCTTTCGGAGACTTGATCGATTGCCGTCAGGAAGATGGCCGGCGTCTGGTCGCCGCCAGCGCGCAACATGGTCAGTACCTTGAAGCCGTCAGGCGGCGCGACCATGCGGTCGAAAATATAAGCGACGTAGCCGCCCTCAGCTGCCAGCATGAGCGCGTCACTTCCTCGCGCCGCATGGTCAACGGTGTCACCGTCCTGCAGGAAGCCCTGCCTCACGTAATTGGCGGTTTCCTCATCATCTTCGAGCAAAAGCAGTCGCACCTGACCTCCGAAATCTGGATGAAAAGGCGAGATGTCGGACGCGACGGCGTCGTTCTGCTAGTCGTCGATATCTTCGCGTGAATCAATTATGGCACCCGATACTGCATCCACCCTCACGTCGTATTGACGGTCCTCACGCAGGATGGTGACCTCGTACTCGGGCTTGAAGCTGTCGTCGTCGATACCGGCTTCCAGGGCAACGCCGCCCTGAGACTGCTCGGCTGATTGGATGGCCTCAACAAGGCTAATCTTGGCCTTGGACATGGCTTGCGCCTCGTCCTTGTCAGCGAGTGCGCTGCCTGCTGATACGACGCAGCCCGCAGTCAGAATTGCGGCGGCAACTTTTAGGGTCGATTTGTTCATGTTGGTACCTCTCTGGAACAGGGTGGTTGGATAACGCACAACCACTGTATCGAGCGCCAGATTGCAACGGCATTTCGCAATCTATACAGAATCGCAATGTTGAGCTTGGACCGATCTCCTGAGCGTGTAGAGGCTGGCTCGGGCGGCGTTCAGTCCGCGCTGTTGCGATATCGGCGCGGCGATGTGCCGAAAGCTTTGCGGAACATCGAACTCAAATGAGACTGGCTTGAGAAGCCGCACTGCAGCGCGATGTCGGTCAGTGCAAGCCTGCTGCTGTTCAGCAGCTCTCTGGCTTTTTCGAGCCTTCTTCGCGTGAGGTACTGGTGGGGCGCCATGCCGGTGGTTTTTCTGAACGCGTCAGCAAAATAGCTGCGGCTGAGCCGGGCTTCCCGGGCAAGTTCTTCCAGCGATACGCCTTGGCTGATGCTCGCCTCAATGCGTTCGATGCTGCGCTTGAGCGTTTGCGCTGGCAGTTTCTGGCGAAGCCCGGCTTGCCGGGGTTCGGCCACGTGGCGATTCAGCAGGTGCAGCGCGAGGCTGTCAGCAACACTGTCCGCATAAAGACTGCCGCTTTGCGAGGGGTGGCGAATCTCGTGCTCCAAGCTTTCCATGATCGCTGAGACCAGTGGGTCCTGGATGCCGCATTGAAATCGAAGCTCCGGCTTCGAGCCACCGCAATTGGAATCGTCGCTGTCAAAGAAGCGCGAGCCCAGATGCAATGAGCGTGAATGCACCTCTCCGCGAACGCTCCAGCCGACCGCCGTAGCCGGTGGAATGATGGTGATCAGGCCCGGATGGGTTTCCTGGTTCCAGCGGCCACCAATACGCACCGGGACCGATGGCGCACCGCCCACGTGATAGACGATAACCGTTTCGTCAAAGGGGTCAAACTGGGCCTCCTCGCATTGGCCCTGCCAGGCAAACATTGCAAGGTTGTTCCAATGGGTGTCGGCGCTGCTCAGGGCGGGCTGGAAACCGATGGCGCAGCCGATGGACTGTCCCGACCGCGCGAAGGGGTGGGCGGGACTCGCCTGCATGTCTGAATCTGAAGCAGTCTGCATATCTCCATCCATCCTGCGGCCTCTAGTGTGACGCCGACGCCGGAGCGCCGGTCGGGCCTGATTCCTCGATTCTGGACCGCAAGGTCAATTCGGGCAAGACAGAAACTTCCTGCAAAAAAGCGAACGTTTCTGAAAGACGCCCAGTCTTGCGCAGCGTTTCAATCATGTCACTTAGGCTAAGCCCTGATCTGAACCCGGTCTGGATCAATGTGCGAGTGCAGCATTTTGAGGAAAGACCCGCGTATCCAAAGCATTTGAAGGATGCGCAGCAGACGGCGCGGTTCAGAAGCGGGGCAGCCTGATGATTCTAAAAATCCAACAGGAGGAGCCGCGCCATGACACCGAATCTTGGGAGTCCGCTGCCTGCAGATGAAATGCTGCATCACCAGACCGCCGACCTGATGGGTCGCGTGTCTGAATCCGATCTGGGCTGGACCGAAAAAATCTGGTTCTCCATTCCCAAGAAGGACGGCAGCCTGCAGATCGATTTTGGCCTTGGGCGGTATCAGAACCGCAACATCATGGATGGCTTTGCCGGCATTTCACGCAACTGCGAGCAATGGACCGTGCGCGGCAGTCGCGTGCTGGCCAGCGATCCGGTGGCGACATCGGTTGGCCCTATCGAGTACGAGGTGGTTGAGCCTTTGAAAATCCTGCGTGCGCGGCTACAGGAGAATGAAGTGCAGCCGATCTCATTCGAGATCGAGTTTGAAGCACTCAATCCCCCGTTCTGCGAAGACCGCCATCTGCAACGCGACGAAGGCGGCTACCGCGCGGTGTCCGATATCGTGCGCTATCACCAGGCCGGTTCCGTGAAAGGCTGGGTGTCCGTGGAGGGTAAGCGGGAAGACATCAAGACCGACGACTGGATTGCGTTCCGTGATCATTCTTGGGGCGTGCGTCTGGATGTCGGTGCATCGCCAGTTGATCTGAAGCCAGCGCGCGATTGGGGTGACAAGAAACTGGCCGAAGCAGCCTTCCTGCTGCAGTGGTCGCCGATGTTCATGGAGCGCCCCAACGGAGAGCGTTTCGAGTATCACTACTACCTGCAGATGCGTGATCACAAGCCTTTCTATTTTTCCGGCTATCGGAATCTGTCGGATGGCACGCAGGAACGCATTGCACGCATTCGTCCGAACCTGCGCTACGACGATGTCACGCGGCGCATGCTCGGCGGCACCATCGAGTTCGACATGCTCAATGGCGAGAACCATGCGGTGGAAGTAGAGGTTCCCGGTGAGTCCGGCTTTCATCTGGGCACCGCCTTGTATCTTGGATTCGAGGGCAACAAGCACGGCATGTATCGCGGTGAACTGTTTGTCGATGGCGAGAAGATCGACAACACCAAGGATCTGGAAACCCTTCGCCGCATTCATCAGCTTCGTGATTGCCCGATCCGGATTCGTGAAGGCGATGCGGTGGGTTACGGCATCTTCGAGTCCGTGCTCATTGGTCCGTGGCCAGAATATGGCCTGACCTCCGAAAACTCCTTTATCTAGGCCCACGCCATGCCGCGCGATCTGGATCAGATGACTCGTGGTTTGCAGGCCTACCTGCCGCAGGGCGGGCAAATCACTGGCATCGTTGCGCTGTCGACGGGCCATTCCAACGAAACCTATCTTGTTGAAGGCCTGGACCGAATCCTGCGCATGCCGCCATCAGAGGAAGGTCTGCTGCCGCCATACGACATGGCGCGGCAGCACGCGATTCTCGATGCGGTTGGCAAGGCGCACAACGGCCCGCCAGTGCCCTTGATGTTCGAGCTGTGCACCGATGCCGCCGTCATCGGTGATCCCTTCTTTCTGATGCAAAGGCTGGAAGGTGAGGCCTTTGATCACCTTGCACCGGACTGGATGCGCGATGCGCCGGCCAACACGGTTTCGGCCGTGTGCAAGCAGTTCGTGGGCGCGGTCACGGCGCTGCATGGCTTACCTGCCAGTCTGATGCCGCCGGGCTCACGCGATGTGGACCAGGAGATAGCGCACTGGTTGCAGGTGGCGATGGACGCTGAAGCGGATCAGGCACTGATTGATCTGCTCACTGATTTGCGGGCCAGTCCGCCTGCAAGCTCTGGCGAGATGACGCCGGTGCATGGCGATCCCAAGCAGGGCAATTGCCTGTGGCGCAAGGCCGAGCTGCAGGCCTTGCTGGACTGGGAAATGGCTGGGGTGGGGGAGCCGCTGACCGATCTGGGTTACCTGCTGCAGTTCTACGATCAGGGCGAAGTTGCGTTTGCCAATGCCGGTTTTGAGTTGGATGGATGGTGGTCGCGCGAGCAGGTCATTGCGCACTGGGAGGCCGCTACCGGGCGCACCGCGCGTGATATCCGTCGCTACGAGACCCTGGCGATTGCCAAGGTCACGGCGATCATTGCCCTGGGTTTTCATCTGGCACGCACCGGGCGCGCCAGTGACCCGCGCTTCGCTGCCTGGGGCGATGTGATTCCGCTGTACCTGAGCCTGGCTCAGGCCCGTTCCGAGATGCAGTAAGCAGGGAGATCACCAACATGAATGGACCCAGCCCGAATCTGGCCAGGGATGCAGAATCCTTCTACGCAAACTATGACCATCTGGACCCGCCGCTAGGACCAGACGGCACGCCGTTCGCCTATTACGAGGCCTTTCGAGACGCCACCCTGGCTGCGGATCAGCCCGTGGGCTGGAGCGAGCGCCACGGCGGTTTCTGGGTGATCAACAGTTTCGCCGAGTGTGACCGCGTGGACCGTGACACCGAAACCTTCTCCAACGACGGCATCATTTTTCCAAAGTACGCCGTGACCGAACCGCTGATGCTGGCCGAACAGGACGAGCCGGAGCACATGCGCTCGCGGCGTCTGGTCAACCTGGCCTTCATGCCGCGCGGCGTCACCGGCCTGAGCGAATCCATTCACACCGCGGTGCATGAATTGATGGATGGTTTCATCGAGGAGGGGCGCGCCGACGTGGGACGCATTCTTGCGGACCCGGTGCCGGCCATCCTGACGGCAGTGATGCTCGGATTCCCGCCCGAAGATGGTCCTTTGTTTGATAGCTGGACAACAGCTTTGACGCATGAATTCATCAATGATCGTGAAGCCGCGATTCCCAAGATCGAGCAGATGTATGCGTATTTCGAAGCCAACATCGAGCGCCGACGCAAGGACCCGGGCGACGACATTCTGTCGCAGGTCATCAATTCTGAAGTCGATGGCGAACGCCTGAGTCACAAGGAACTGCTGGGTTTTTCCACGGTGCTGCTGATTGGTGGTATTGAGAACTCGGCCAAGCTCATCGGTACGGCACTGTGGCGCTTGGGCTGGGATGTGGAACTGCGTCGGCGTCTGGTCCATGCCCCCGAGAAAATGACCACGGCCGTTGACGAGTTCCTGCGCTACTACACGCCGGCGCCGATCGGCCGTACCGTGCGCAAGGAGATCACCCTGGGCGGCCGCACCCTGAAGCCCGGGCAGCAGGTCATGATCAACCTGCCGGTGGCCAACCGCGATCCGCGCAAGTTTGCAGACCCGGACGTGTTCAACATGAATCGCGAGCGCAACACGCATATCGCGCTCGGAGCCGGACCCCATGTTTGCCTCGGGCAACATCTGATTCGCATGGAAGCGCGCGTAGTGCTCAGCGAATTCCTTTCGCGCATTCCGGAATATCGTCTGGACCCGGATGCGCCGCGACACTGGACCAAGGGGCAGGTGCAGGGCTGGTCCCGGGTGCCAATCATCTTTGAACCCGGCCCGCGCCGGCTCTCCACCCGCGCTGCCGGTGTCGATGCCTGGCTTCGTCACGCTGCCAGAGACTGAGGGATCAACATGACCACACTCGTATTCATTGATCCCGCGGGCCAGGAGCATGTTGTAGAAGCTGAAGAAGGGCAGAGCCTCATGCAGGCTGCAAGCGAGCATCTCGTGCCCGGCATCGAAGCTTCCTGCGGTGGCAACTGCATCTGCGCGACCTGCCACTGCTATCTGGACGAAGCCGTGCTCGGACAGGTGCCGGCGCCAGACGAAATAGAACAGTCGATGATCGAATGTCTTGCCGAGCCCAGGGCCGGCAGCCGGCTGACCTGCCAGGTTCGCGTGAGCGACGCACTCAAGGGTGCGCGCATCGTGGTTGCCCAATCACAACACTGAAACTCTAGAAGACTCGCTCATGCCCGCACTGTTTGATGCCTATTCAATCAAGGATGTCCGTCTGCGCAACCGCATTGCGGTATCGCCGATGTGCCAGTACTCCGCTGTGGACGGGGTTGTTGGAGATTGGCATCTGGTTAATCTGGGTTCGCGGGCCGTGGGCGGAGCAGGGCTGGTGATCGCCGAAGCCACCGCTGTTTCTCCGGAAGGTCGCATCACGCAGGGTTGCGCGGGACTTTGGAACGATGAACAGGCACAAGCCTGGAGCCGTGTGGCCCGCTTTGTGGAATCCCAGGGCGCGGTTCCCGGCATCCAGCTGGCTCATGCGGGGCGCAAAGCCAGTGCTAATCGTCCCTGGGAAGGTGACGATCATCTTGCGCCCGACAGTCCGTCTGCGTGGCAACCTGTGGGCCCATCTGCGCTCGCCTTTGGCGGCAATCTGCCAGTGACACCGCGTGAACTGAGCACTGATGACATTGATCAGCTGTGCGTGCAGTTTGCTCAGGCGGCTCAGCGCGCACTCGACGCGGGCTTTCGCTGGCTGGAGCTTCACTTTGCACACGGCTATCTGGTCAACAGCTTTCTCTCGCCCATCGCCAATCATCGCAATGATGCCTATGGCGGCAGTCTTGAGAATCGCAGCCGCCTCGCAGAGCAGGTACTCGATGCGGTGCGCAAGGTCTGGCCGCAACGGTATCCGCTGGCCGTGCGCATCGGAATACAAGATTACGAAGACGCGGGCTTGCCGCTGGAAGAAGGCATCGAAGTGGTGCGCAGGCTCAAGGCGCGCGGTCTGGACATGGTGGATGTCAGCATCGGGGTGAACAGCCCTGATGTGTCGAATGTGCCCTGGGGGCCGTCATTTATGGTGCCTAGTGCAAAGCGCGTGCGAGACGCAGTACAGCTGCCGGTGGGCGTGGGCTGGATGATTGAAAGCGCCAAAGAGGCAGAAACCGTGATCCGCGAAGCATCAGCAGACATCATTTTTCTTGCGCGGCCGGAACTGCGAGATCCGTACTGGCCGTATCACGCGGCAGCGGAGCTGCAACACAAGCAATGCGAGCAGATCCTGCCGATCCAGTATTCGGCCTGGTTGGCGCGCGGCGAGAAAATTGCCGCGGAGCGTGACTGATCAATACACATCACGACCGCCCGAAGCATTCACGCGCATCACAAGCCTGCAACAGAGCTCAAATTATTTAGACACATGGAAATAGGTGACCTGATACATCGTGCCGCGCTGGCATACGGCGACGACATCGCCCTGGTCGATGAACAGCGCCAGATGAGTTTCCGAGAGCTGGACGTGGCCACCGACCGCGTTGGCCACGGCTTGCTCCAGCGCGGCCTGCGGGCCGGAGATCGCGTGGCGGTGATCCTGAAGCAGAGCATTGATTCGGTTGTGGCCTACTACGCATTGGCCAAGGCCGGCCTGGTTCGGGTGCCGCTCAACACCCGTGAAACGCAGGATGATCACGCCTACAAGATTCAGGATTCCGGAGCCGTTGCGGTCCTGAGCGATCTGGACCTTGCACCAGAGGCTGAGCAAGTGATCTCCCTGCAGGATCTGCAGCGCATGGAGGCCACGGCGCACAGCACGCCGTGTCGCTCTGGCCGTGGACTGGATGATCTTTATCGTCTGGCCTATACCGGCGGCACCACCGGAAAGCCCAAGGGCGTGATGCTGACCACCGGCATCGAGCTGGCGGAAATCTCCAATTTCCTGATTGATGTGCTGCCCGACCTCAAGCGCGGCGACACCATGCTTCACGGCGCGCCGGTGACCCACGGCAGTGGCGGCTTCCTGCTGCCACATCTGATGCGCGGCGCGCGTAACGTGATTCTGCCGCGCTTCGATCCCGAGCGGTTCATCGAAGCACTTGAGCGCGAGCAGGCCACCGCAACATTTCTGGTGCCCACCATGATCTCGATGCTGCTGGATCAGCCGAGCCTGAGAACCAGGAAGCTCGCCCTGCGGCGGCTGGTGTACGGCGCCGCACCTATCGCCCCGACTGTCTTGCAGAAGGGCATCGATGCCTTGGGGCCGGTGTTCGTGCAGATCTATGGTCAGGCGGAAGCGCCGATGTGCATCACCTGTCTGCAGCCCGAAGATCATGACCGACTGGGTTCAGCCGGGCGGGCGTACTCGCTGGTCGGCGTCAAGATTGGTGATGAGCAAGGCCGGGAGCTGGCCGTCGGTGAGACCGGTGAGGTGCTCGCGCGCGGAGCACATGTCATGCGCCAGTACTGGAACCGGCCGGAAGCCACGGCAGAGAAATTCACCGCCGATGGCTGGCTGCGCAGCGGTGACATGGGTTATCTCGATGCGGATGGATTCCTGTATCTGGTTGACCGCAAGAATGACCTGATCATCAGCGGCGGTTTCAACGTCTATCCACGAGAAGTGGAAGATGTCTTGCTGGCACATCCGCAGGTTGCTGAGGCAGCGGTCGTCGGTCTGCCGGATGAGCGCTGGGGTGATCGCGTTCATGCCGTGGTGTCGCTGCGCGAGCCCGTGGAAGAGGCAGAGCTGCTCGCTTTCTGCGCGGAGCGCCTGGCTGGATACAAACGTCCGCGCGGCGTCTCCGTGCTGGAGGAATTGCCCAAGAGCGCGGTCGGAAAGATTCTGCGCCGCGCTGCGCGTGAGCGGGTCATGGACGGCGCAGGTCGATGAGTAGAATGAATCCACATGTGAACCAAACGCAGGTTGAAAATTGATGGCGATGCGCTGGATACATCTGATTGATGGCACCGAGACACCCGACCGTGAACGCATTGGTGGCAAGGCCTGGAGTCTGGCGCGCATGCGCAGCCTGGGGTTGCAGGTGCCGCCTGCATTCGTGATCAGCACCGAGGCCTGTCGTCATTACTTCGAGCAAGATCGCAGCCTGCCGCAGGATCTGCTGGACGAACTCTCGCAGGCCGTTGCATTCCTCGAAGCGCAGAGTGGTCGCAAGCTGGGCGATGGTGATCGTCGTCTGCTGGTGTCGGTGCGCTCCGGTGCGGCGATCAGCATGCCGGGCATGATGGATACCGTGCTCAACCTCGGGATGAACCCGGCGTGTGAGCAGGCGCTTGCAGCTGAATCAGGCGATGCCGGCTTTGCTGCTGATACGCATCGCCGCTTTTGCGAGCTTTATGCGCGCATCGTGCTCAAGGCCACGCTGGACGAAGGCCAGTCTGCGCAAGAGATTCGCCAGAGCGTGCAGACCCAGCTGGGCGAACCGATTCCGGAAGATCCGATGGAGCAGCTGCAGTGCGCCATCCGCGCGGTTTTTGATTCAAGCCGTTCGCGGCGTGCGCTGAACTATCGCAAGCATCAGGGCTTGCCGCGCGATCTGCCCACTGCGGTCACCATACAGGCCATGGTGTTTGGCAATCTGGATGAGCAATCTGGAACCGGCGTGATGTTCTCGCGCAATCCGTTGAGCGGGGAGCGGCTGCCCTATGGCGAATACCTGGTGCGCGCGCAGGGAGAGGATGTGGTGTCCGGTACCTGTACGCCCGAGCCGTTGAAAACTTTGGAGCAGCGCACGCCGGAGCTGTATGCGCAACTGATCGACGGCGCCATGAGCCTTGAGCGTGAAGAAGGCGACATGCAGGATATTGAGTTCACCATCGAACGCGGAAAGCTGTACTTCCTTCAGTCGCGTGCGGCCAAGCGCTCGCCCGAGGCGGCGATTCGATGCGCCGTGGAGTTTGCAGACGAAGGCGTGATCTCGCCGGAGACGGCTTTGTCGCGGGTTACGGCAGAACAGATGGCCAGCGTGCTGAAACCCAAAGTCGTTGAGGCGCAGGCACAGGCGGCAACGGTGCTGGCACGCGGCGAGCCTGCCAGCCCCGGCATCGCCAGCGGCAAGGTCACGGATGATTGCGATGAAGCTGAAACCATGCAGCAGGCTGATCAGCCCGGTGTGCTGTGCCGGGTGACCACCAGCCCGGAAGATGTACATGGCATGATCGCTTCCTGCGCCGTGGTGACTGAGCAAGGCGGTTCGACATCGCATGCCGCTGTGGTTGGACGTCAGCTGGGCAAGCCCTGTGTGGTGGGTTGCGGCACAGGTACCGTCAGCGCGCTGCTTGGCAAAGTGGTTACCGTGGATGGCGAGCGCGGCGTGATCTATGAGGGTGTTGTGGATACCCAGGTTCCGGATGAATCCGATCACCCCTGGCTCTCAAGACTGGCGCAATGGACGGGCGGCGTGCCGCTTCGCGACGCACTGGCCGGTACTTCTCAATCATGATCCGCTCTCGGTCCTGATTCGGCTCGATACATATAAGTTCGCGTCCTCGGAGGGCGTATTCATGTCTCTCAATGAAAAAGAAATCCTGCACATTCTGGAGATGTTTGAACGCTCCAACTGGAGTGAAATGCAGTTGCAAAGTGGCGACGTAAAACTGGCCATCTCCAAGGACGGCCCTTTACCGAGTCACACCGGCACAATGCAGCAATCGACGAGTGCGCCCGCTGCAGCGCCGCCGGTCTCCAAACCTGTCGCAGCGGCCCCAGCCGTCAGTGCGGCCCAGCCCGCAACGGTGCCGCCCGCCGATCCAAACTGGATTCCGGTGAAGGCACCTTTGCTGGGTCATTTCTATGCGGCGCCCAAGCCGGGCGCGCCGGCCTTTGTATCCGTGGGCCAAGACGTGACCGCCGACGACACCATCGCCATTCTGGAAGTGATGAAGCTGATGAATCACGTCAAGGCGGGTGCCAGTGGAAAGATCGCCCGCATCGACGTCGCTAACGGGGATCTGGTCGAGTTTGATCAGGTGCTGATGTACATCAATCCCGGCAGCGATCAAGACTGATGAGCGCAGAGCAAAAGAAAATCCGCCGTGTCTTCATTGCCAATCGCGGAGAGATCGCGGTTCGCGTGGTGCGCGCCTGTCATGCGCTGGGCATCGAGGCCGTGCTGGGCGTGTCCGCTGCAGACCGCGATACCCTGGCTGCACGCATGGCAGATCGCACGGTCTGCATTGGCCCTGCCATGTCGCGCGACAGCTATCTGAAAATACCCATCATCATCACGGCGGCGCGCGGTACCGGCTGCGATGCTATTCACCCAGGCTACGGTTTTTTATCCGAGCGGCCGGAGCTGGCAGAAGCCTGTGTAGAAAACGACATCATCTTCATCGGCCCCACCGCTGCGGCCATGCGAGCAGCAGGCGACAAAATTGAAGCACGCCGGCGCGCGCAGGAGATTGGCGTACCGCTCGCTGCGGGTTCACCGGAGATTGAAACCCTGGCGCAGGCGCGGGAAATTGCAGACAGCGTTGGCTATCCGGTTCTGTTGAAGGCCTCGGCGGGAGGTGGCGGACGCGGCATGCGCGTGGCCCGTGATGCGCAGGTGCTGGGTCAGATGTTTGAACAGGCCTCGCAGGAAGCACTGGAAGCCTTCGGCGACGGCCGCCTTTTTCTCGAACGATTTGTAGAGCGCGCGCGGCACATTGAAGTGCAGGTGCTGGGTGACACGCATGGCAACATCGTGCATCTGTACGAGCGTGACTGCACGGTGCAGCGACGCCACCAGAAGATCATTGAAGAAGCGCCGGCCCCCGATCTTCCGCAGGCCGTACGCGAGGGCTTGCTGGATGCTGCGCTGCGCTTTGCTCGAAGCATTGGCTACACCAGCGCGGGTACCGTGGAATTCTTGTATGACGCGCAGTCGCAGGGCTTCTATTTTCTGGAAATGAACACGCGCATCCAGGTGGAGCATCCGGTGACCGAAGCCATCACCGGCGTTGATTTGGTGACCGAGCAGATTCGCATTGCGCAGGGTGATCCAATCTCCGTGACGCAGGAGCAGATCAGCGTCAAGGGTCATGCAATTGAATGCCGCATCAATGTTGAAGACCCGGACCGTGACTTCATGCCCAGCCCCGGGCGCCTGAATATCTGGGATATGCCGCAAGGCGAGCATGTGCGCATCGATACGCATGCCAGTGCCGGATATCTGGTGCCGCCTTATTACGATTCCCTGCTGGCAAAACTGATCTGCAGTGGCAAGGACCGCGGGGAGGCCATTGAACGCAGCCTGCAATGCCTTGGCCAGATGCAGATCGAGGGCGTACACACCAACCGCCCGTTCCATCAGTTTGTACTGAACCATCCTGATTTCCGCGACATGAAAGTCTCGACCCGCTGGATCGAGTCCGGCGGAATGAATGCCTATCTAGAATCCCGACGGAGCGTTTCATGAGCCGCACGATCCGATTTGTTGATCAAACCCTGCGCGACGGCCAGCAAAGCTGGTGGGGCATGCGCATGCCGTTTGCCATTTCCATGGCCTTGTCTGGTGATCTTGACCGCGCCGGATACGACGAGCTGGACATCACTGGCTCGTCGCTGTTTGAAATTCAGGTGCGTCACTGTCGCGAAGACCCCTGGGAAAATCTGCGTTTGCTGTCGGCGGCAATGCCGCGCACCAAGCTGCGTGCCGGCACGCGTTCCAACGGCATGGTGACCTTCAATCTGACACCGGACTCGGTGATGGATTTGTGGATTCGTCGCCTCGCCGCAAATGGCATTCGCTCGTTCTGGATCTACGATGGCTTGTTCAACGTGGACAAGATCAGCCGTCTGGCCAAGGTGGCAAAAGCCGAAGGCTGTGAAGCGGTACCCACCATGCTGTTTTCATCCAGCCCCTATCACACGGATGAATATTACGCGGCGCGCGCCGCCGAACTGGCAGCGCTGGATGTAGATGGCATTGAGATTGAAGATGCCAGTGGCGTGCTCACCCCGGAACGCACGCGCAGCCTGTGCAAGGTGGTCAAGCAGGCCATTGGTGACAAGCGCCTGGAGCTGCACTTTCACAACAACACCGGCCTGGCGCCTCTGAATTACATTGAAGGTCTGGAGCAGGGCGCCGACACCATTCACACCATTTGCCGGCCGCTCGCAAATGGCGTGGCGCATCCGTCTACCGAAGCCATGCTGCGCAATATCCAGTGCAAGGGCTGGAACTCAAGGGTGGATTTGTCTGCCATTGAGCAGGTGTCTGAAAAACTGCGTGCCATTGCCGAGCAGGAAGGCCTGCCCATCGGCCAGCCTGCGGAGTACGACCTGTTCCACTACGAGCATCAGTTGCCCGGCGGCATGACCGGAACCCTGAAGAACCAGCTCAAGGATCGCGGTATTGAAACCAGCATGCCGGAGATTCTTGAAGAGATTGCCAAGATCCGTCACGAACTGGGTTATCCCGTCATGGCAACGCCATTCTCGCAATTGGTTGGCACGCAGGCGGTCATGAACCTGATGACGCCGGGAGAACGCTACAAGTACGCGCCGGACGAAATCATCACCTATGTGCTGGGTCACTACGGCAAGCCGGTTGGGCCTATTGATGACAACGTGCGTGATCGCATTCTCGCTACACCGCGTGCCAGGGAGTTCAAGAACTGGACGCCGCCGCAGCCGGGGCTGGAAGAACTGCGCAAGTCATTCGGCGATGTGTCTGACGATGAACTGATCCTGCGGCTGCTGGTGCCGGAAAAAGAAATTGAGGCCATGCGCGCCGCTGGGCCTTCCAAGCGCGAGTACGAGATTCGCGGCAAGAGCAGCGCAGCGGTGTCGCTCATAGAAGGCCTGATGAACCGCACCAAGGGCATGCATATCCAGTATCAGAACGGTGACTTCTCGCTGCAGCTGGGGCGCAAGACCTCATGAGCGCCAGCCCCAACAAACGCCGTGCAGGTGAAGTGATGGGCGGAGCCTTCATTGCTGATCCGCGTCCCGCAGTGAAGGGCGACAAGGTTCAGGGCGTGCGCTGCAGTGCCTGCAATTACCCTAGCGCACCGGCGGCACCCTGGTGCCCGGCATGCCAGAGCCGTGAGCAGACCGAGGCAGAGTTTGGCCCGGGCGGCACGGTCTGGGCATCGACCCTGGTGCATATTCCGGTAGGCAAGTGGACGCCGCCTTACGCCATGGCTTATGTGGATCTGGATGACGGCCCCCGCGTGATTGCGCACCTGCAGCATCCGCAGATTGAAAAGCCGGGTACCCGCGTGCGCATCAGCCACGGCGAAGACGGCGACCTCTGGGTGGCACTAGAGGAGCGGACCTCATGACGGATCAACGCCACCCGGTCGTTATTCGCGGCGTGGGGAGTTCGCACTACGGACGCTTCCCGGAGCGCAGAGTGGAGTCCCTGGCATGGGAAGCCATCATTGAGGCCATGCAGGATGCCGGCGCTGAAGCAGGGGAGATCGACGCCGTTTTTGTTGGCAGTGTTTTTGGCCCGCCGGGAGTGGCAACGCGCACGCTGCGCGGCATCGGTATTGGCGGTGTTCCGGTTGTCACCATAGAAGCCGCCTGCGCCAGCGGCACCGCGGCTTATCACGAGGCATGCGAGGCCGTGGCCAGTGGCCGCTATAACAATGTGCTGGTGTTTGGCATTGAGCACCTGTCTTCACTCTTCACCCGCGGTGCCATCGTGCCGGAGGCCTCTGATGGCGAAGGCCGCGCCGGTCTTCCCTTGCCGGGTCTGTATGCCTTGCAGGCGCAGCGCTACATGGCCGAGTTTGGCGCAACGGCAGAGCAGTTCGCCGAGGTGGCGGTGAAGAACAAGGGCAACGGCGCACACAACCCGCGCGCGCAATTGAAAGGCAGTACGCCGACGCTGGATGAGGTCATGTCCGCCAAGATGATTGCCGAGCCGCTGACCTTTCTGCAGTGCTGTCCGGTAAGTGACGGCTCTGCTGCTCTGGTGGTTGGGCGCAGCAAAGGTGGCAAGGGCGAGGTGCGTGTACTGGCCTCTGCAATGTCATCCGGCCTGCTGTGGGATCACCGTTCAAGTGAGTACTGGGGCGAAGGCCCCGTGCGCCGCGCAGCACAAGCCGCGTATGCACAGTGCGGTGTCCGAGCTTCCGAGATTGATGTGCTGGAAGTGCATGACTCTTTCACCATTGGTGAAATCCTGACCCTGGAAGCGCTGGGCCTTTGCAAGCCGGGTGAGGGCGCGTCACTGGCGCCCAGCGGGCACACCGGCCGCGACGGCGCTCAGCCGGTCAACCCCAGCGGCGGCCTGCTGTCACGCGGCCACCCTCTGGGTGCAACCGGAACCGCCCAGATTGCAGAGATCGTCTGGCAACTGCGTAATCAGGCCGGGGCGCATCAGGTGGCCAATGCCAAATTGGGAATGGTGGAGACCATGGGCGGCGGCGCGGCCGGCATGGAAGGCAATGCCGCCGTGGTCACCCTGCTGGCGCTCAACTGAGCCTGCCAGCAAGCCCTGATGGTCTGGCAGATTCAAACATCGCGCTTACTGTGTTCCAGCTCTCAGTAATAAGCTGATCCGCGAAACCCGGCCCGGCCAATGCCCGGGTTTCAGGGGGCAATTGGTCTAGACTCGCTGCTAGCGGTACGCCAGCAGACGGGGACCACGAGCAATGCCTGACAGTATTGAACAAAGGATGGGGGTTGTTGAAAGGCTGACCGGGCTTTTCAAGTTTGAGCGGATGGTCTACCTGAGCGTGACCGTCATATCGCTGATCATGTTGCTGATCAGCGGCGCCTCGCTAATCTACAAAGGCAAAGCAGGCAGCGCAGAACTGTCTTTGCTGTTTGGTTCCTCTGGCCTGATCACCTATACCGCAGGACGCCTGCTCTTCATGTGGAACGAAGCCCTGAAGCGTTTGATTCCTTCTTCCGAGTCGGAGTGATCTGCAATGGAAGACATTCAATACAAGCAGCTGCAGAGGGCCTCAAACATCAGTGCCATCCTGACCTTGCTCGGCGTGGTGGTGGTGATCAGCGCACTGATCTTCTCCTATTTTGAAATCAGGAAAATGGAAGAACGCGTGGCCGAACTGGCGGCTGAAGAAAGCCAGCTCAAAGAAAAGATTGAGCATCAGAAGGCCCAGATCAAACAGTACGAATGGGCCTCATCGCCCCAGGCCATCACCGCGCAAACCAAGGCCGTGGAACTCAACGGCATCAAGGACCCCAGCGGCCGCCAGGTCTATGACTTCTCAATCTGGCTGCAAGTACCGGTGTTGCTCAAAGACAAGATCAAGCAAGTGCAGTACGTCTTTGATCACCCCACCATGCTCAACAAAACCCGGGAAAGCACAGAAGCCTCAAACGGCTACAGCGTCTCGTATCGGGGCTGGGGATGCCTGAAATCCATGACCATCAAAGTGTTTCTCAAAGACGGCGAAAGCCATGAGATTCAGTTTGATCAGTGCTCGGGGGAGCAGAGGTAGGCGGCGAGTGGAAGCGGGAGTTGCGTGGGCAGCACATCGCGGAACCAAAGAAATTGGAGAAGGATTTGGAGGCATAGGTCGGGGTTACCTATGTCCCGGGTTGCTCACACATTGAGAGCCCAATGCAAAAAAAGCCAGAACAAAATAAGCCACACCGAAATGATGAATGCCGCAGCTGTGTAGCTTACGGGCTTGCTTACAGCTTGTTGTGCTTGGGCCCGCGCCGACTCCAGAACCGCTGATGGGGTGAGACGAACGACCAAAGCCAAACCGAGCGGGACCAACACAAGGTCATCTAGGTAGCCGATGACCGGAATGAAATCTGGGATGAGGTCAATTGGACTGAGAGCGTATGCCGCAATGATGATGGCAAGAGCACGAACCAGCAAAGGAGTGCATGGATCACGCGCTGCGAAATACACCGTGAGAGTGTGCAGCTTGAGCTGCTGGGCCTTGGCTCTTAGTGATGCGAGCTTCATGGCACCTAACGCCTTGAATGACTGCTTAGGCTCGTGCTCCAAACTCTAACGCGACAGGTTTTGACAGTAGCCGCTTGATGATCCAGCCAAATAAGACGGTTAGTCCAAGTGCCATGACTTGGCCAAAGACGCCCATAACAATTGACATTGTTCTGAACTGCTCTTGGAACTCCGCTGGGGCATTAGATGGAACGCCAGGAAACGAGCTGAACAACACAATCTGCATTACGAAGCCGACGATATTCCACGCTATACCAAGTGCCATCACGCCAACGAACACCCATCGGGCCCAGTTCTTCCGCTTGAGCAGCCCCACAGATGAGGAAAGCAAGGTGAGCGAAACAACGAGAACAATCCCAGCAAACCATGCCATATGGGTGACCATAAATGTAGCGAAGAAGGGTGCGCCCTCTGACTGATTAGCTGCGAGAACGGCAGCGTCCACGCCCTGCTCGGAAAGCATCGTATGAAGCATGATGTTCTGCAGGGTAGATGTAAGCGAGCAGAACGCAGAAATTGCGATAAAGATCCAAGCCACCACCGTAACAAACATGGATCGTTGAGATTGGACGCAATGTTGCTCTGAATTCACCTGCGAATCTCCGATAACTGCCAATCGGGCCTACCGCCTAAGTTCAGCCGCGGGCCTGTCGACACGAATCGGCGGCAGAGACGGCGGGTGGAGTGCCTGATTGTGCGTGCCTGCCATGACCTATTTCTCTGTTGCTGCAAGATTAGACCACAACACCTTTGCATGTGTGCCTTCGCCCTTTGACAGCTTTGTGCGTTCGATCAATCGAGCCTCAAACTCAAACTCTTTGCTGATTTTTACTATCAGTAGCTTATTAAAGTTACCAGCACGCTTCACTTGAACCTGCTCTCCGGCTTTTTCTGGGGAGATGGTCTTTATCTCAATGAAGTCATTACCCAGCCTTCCATCTGAGCCGCTTGTATGCGGTTTATGGCGCTTAATACCGTAATTTATTTCAGCGTATAACTCCCCCAGCTCACCCCATATTTGCAGATAGCGCCCTGTAAGCTCGTGATAAGACATGGCGTTATCAACCAAGCTCTCGAAGATCATGACTAGCTCGGGATCAACAGGGAAGCCGGTTTGTGGTAACTCTTTGTCAAATGCAGGCTGCCACTCCCAGGGGTTGTATCCACAGGCAGCAGCATCTGCTATTTGCTCGGGGCTATAGCCCTCGTTGTGCATATCGTGAAGAAAATCCCAATCGCTCACATGCCCTCCTTGAATGCCCAACGCTTGGAGTTAAGGCGCGGCTTTGCCGAAGCATCGCGTAGGCAAAGATGTCGCCTTGAACGACGTGTTGGACGATAGCCACGAACGGTTTTTCCGCTTTTCACTATGCCTCTCCAATGAAAAGTACCAACCCCTCAGC